>QENB01000012.1 GCA_003331065.1 Candidatus Tokpelaia sp. JSC188 | reverse complement strand
ATCCGCTGTATTTGTTGTTCCATGCAATATAAGATACTTCTGGCGTAAGGGTTAGCCCTGAAGCTAATTCACGTACCAAGTTGAGGGAAGAAGCAAATGTCCCTGCTTCCTCGTAGCCAACTTGAAAATTGAAGCTGGTCTCTGGTGTGAATTTATATGAACTTCCGCCCCAAACAGTCCATGCACCGCCCCAATCTCCATAGATTGAATTGGCTACTCTGTAGATACCTAAATGGTTTGGATCTGCCTGAATTTCATTCATATTTTGTTTCCCATAGGTGTCATCTACATTGTAATAATCTTTCATAGATTTATAACCGCCCATTGCCCAAACTGAGAACTGATCAGTTAGATTAACATCAAAGCGTACTTTTCCAGCCCATTCTGAATAATAAGCGTCATAAGCCGCAACAGCAGATAAATCGCCCCAGCCCTGTGTATATTTTACACCAGCAATGACATTTGGTGTATAACCATCAATCTGTTGCCCAAGTTTGCGCTGTTCCAAATTACCTGCGCTATTAAAGCGGAATCCTTCATTATCGCCATCGCTGTTACCCTGTTCAAAACCGAGAATGGCAGAAAAACCGTCGCCTGTATTGAAGGTATAACTAATAACATTGGTACGAGTGTAAGCCATGGGGTTTAAAACATCATCGTTGAGAACATTTCCAAAGTAACCTGTCCAATTGCTGAAGATGGATTCATCAAGGCCGACATGTAGGCCGCCAAACTCAATAAAAGCAAAACGAAGCTGGCCGCTAGCAGAATCTGTTGATGACCCGAATTCAGCACCGCTATCCCATTGCGAACGAAGTTCAATAAAGGTGCGCATTGTACCAAAATCTGTTTCAGAAGCTGTGTGAGAGCGAAGCGTTGCTTGGCTACGCCATGCATAGGAGTCACGGTCTCGATCTCCTACCTGTCTTGCGCCAATATTATCGCCACCTTTGATTTCTGAATGCACATCGCCGGAAATGCGCATGCAAGTTTCGGTTCCTGGGATATAGAAATAACCAGCACCATAGGTATCACAGACACTCACATATTTTATGGGTTCCGGTTCACCTACGGTAATACTAGCAGCACGAACGCTGGAAACTGCAAACAAAGCTGCAGTGGACCCTAAAAGAAGACTCTTGATATTCATGTATAATCTCCGCTCAAAAATTCTAAAATACTAATGGGGAGGGGCAAACTACATTTTCAAAGAAGGTTTTTTACTCCTCCGTTCTAATAAGAGGCAACCTTTGGTAGATTCCTCGATTTTATACTGCCAACATAGCTATCGCATTTGAAGACACAACTAGGAAATTATTAGTTAGCTTAATATTACAAACTATACTTTAGTATTGTTGCAAAAAAGATACAAAATCGTTCCTTAGGAATTATAATTCCAAATTATTTCTGAAAAAATATAATGAGAGAGTCAGCGCTATTAAAAGATCAGAAAGAGTATTGCAGTCGGAGCATTCCCTGAATAGCGTCTCTGCCTTTTAAGGAAGTACCTACATCAACAGTTCCAAGATCAGAGTCTATGTAGGATCCGCTGTATTTGTTGTTCCATGCAATATAAGATACTTCTGGCGTAAGGGTTAGCCCTGAAGCTAATTCACGTACCAAGTTGAGGGAAGAAGCAAATGTCCCTGCTTCCTCGTAGCCAACTTGAAAATTGAAGCTGGTTCTTTCTGCTACTACAGTCAAAAAGAATATTTTTAATATTTACATATCATCCCCAATTTTTCAGATTTAGACTGCTGTACAATAAGGGATTATTTTCAAGTGTTTCTTACTAAGAACCAAAGATCAGAAAAGAATTGCCTTTGTCAAAATTAATATTTTTCAGTTTGACTGATATATTTTGAGAGAAAGCTTGCACTCTAATAAAAGACGCGTTATTTCCGCCTTTATCGGAGAGATGGCCGAGTGGTCGAAGGCGCTCCCCTGCTAAGGGAGTAGAGCTCGAAAAAGTTCTCATGGGTTCGAATCCCATTCTCTCTGCCAGGGTTACTCAGGATAAGTTTAGAAATGCCTTGCGATCTCGCACATGCTTAGATGTGGCGTGTGGATATTCAAGGTATTACATGTAAAGTTAAAGATGGTAGACAATTATACCATGTATGAACAAATAGGATGAAATCCAGCTTTATTTTGAAATAATTTTCAGCACAAGCAGTAAAGTAAAATATATCACAGTAGATGAGCTCATCCGGTTAAGGGTGAAATTAGCGGGTTTAGCCAAGAACCCTTGATAGTAAATCGACGTATGGGTAGTAAGCTTTTATCTATGCATTGTGTGTCCGCGCATATACTATCGATGGTTCTTGGAAGGTCTATTATTCCTATAAGCTTTAAATTATTTTTAAAGCTGTCAATCTTACCGTAAACGTCAATAATCTGCTGGCCGAAATATAAAGTGATAAAATCGAAATTTATCTTCTCATTTTTAATAACAGCTTTGCTATTGACCTTATCAAAGGTGAAAGATGTATTATTTGTTGTTTCAACCGTAAATGTTTTTCCTGCATCGATTTGCTGCATAAGAGCTTTCATATCGAAATTTTCTAACTTGCCCTGTCCGAGATCAAAAGCAAGCTTACCGTAAGCATTCTGTAGGAAGTCAGACCACTGCGGAAATGTGGATTGTAAACTGAGGGTTAAATTGGCATTGCTATCTAGTATAGGTTTCTTACCTAATGTTTTTAGTAATTGTTTAAGATTGATATTTCTAGCTGACAAACGGCTTTCCAACAAAATGGCGCACTGGCTATTGTGTTGAAGCTGAACATTGGCTTGAGCGGTACCACCGAAAATCTGTGCGTTGCCGATATCAAAAACCAACCTACCATTACGGATCTGGATCGAGGCAGCAAGATCATTTACGGTGGCACTTTGAATGCTAGTCTCGGATGTTGAAAGACGCATGTCAAGCCCAAAACGCTTAAAGGAAGAAAGATCAGAAAAAATGCTTTTGTTTAGAAAGAAAAGAGGAAAAAATTGATTAAGATTTAAGGTTTCAAATGCAAGGGAGCCGTTAATAATGGGTATGTTATCTTGAAATGCAATTTCAAGGGCACCTCGTGCATTGTCATTACCAAGTGTGAAGATAATGTCATTGAATTCAATATGATCAGGTTGAGCTTTAAAGAATGATTCCCAAACAATAGGTTCCTTTATGTATGCGCCAAAAGAATTTATACTATCGATCCATTCTATACTTTGATCCCAGGCAAGGAAACGTGAAGCAATATGTCCGTCAAGCAGAAATTTATCAGAAAATCGGGCTTTTCCAATGAAAGTAAGCCCAATTCGGTTGGCGTTGATGCTAACGCGAACTGAACTAGTTTTACCAGTCATCAACAAAAGCGCTTGATCAGTTTTTATGGTCAGATTTATTAGTGACTTATGCCACCATCCTGACGCTTTGAGAGTTGCTGCACGAGTAAATTGAGGCCAATCGACTATAGCATTAATGTGAGTGATTTCTTCTTCTTGTCTTTTTTGTGTAGCTCGATAAGCTAGGGTTCCTTCTTTAATCAAGATACGACCGAAGGGTTGATCAAGAAATTGCAAGTTTGGTTTTTTAGAATTTTGCTTAACAAATTTTCCGGCTTTACGAATAACGGTATCAAATATTCCTTCAGAATTGGAAAGAGTCTGTATAGGGCTGTTAATTGTAAAACGTGGATTGATAATCCGTATTTCTGAAAAACGGATTTTGCCAAGCACGGCCTCGTAAAGAGATAAATCTACTTCTATGTGCTCAACATTCATAAGTGATAATCCATTATTGTTTGTATCTATTAAAGTAACACCTGTTAGTGATGCCTTCAGTGAAGGAAAAATAGAAATATATGGGCGCTCGCGTAGTTGTGCAGTGTAACCAGTCCATGTGCTTAAGTCATGGGTTAAACGTATCTGAATTGCATCGCTCGAAACAAGAAGGGGTACGATAGTAGCAATAGAGATAATAAATAGGGATAAGACGATCAAAAATAAGGCAGAAAATTTTATTTTTCGACTACCCAACATGCACAACCACCTTTTCGATCATTATATTTTTGCATACTCAAAAATTCTTTGCCTCATAGCCAAAGTGAGATTACAAGTAGCACTTGGGAATTAGATACTTAAACAACCTTATAAAATAAAGGTCTTAAGGCAATCAAAAACGCCTCCTTAATCATGTCTAAAGGAAAGTCGAACTAAACATTATAAATAAACATGCAAAGCGGTACTTTAAGGAATGATTACTACCCGATGGCTTTGTTGCCATGCCATCGATGTTGCTTCGATGTTTCCTCTTCGACTTAATTTTATTTAGAAGATAACTATAGCTTTTGCAGACAAAGAAATAATTAAAGCGACAATGCGATCTCTTAATCGAGTTCAAAACATCGAACGCTGGAATGTGCAATACGGCTAAAAACTGAATAGTTTTCAGTAATTCAAAAATATGGGGGCCTTTCAAATGCCCCCATATTTTGAGATCACGAAATTACAGCAATATTAACTGCCTTTGGGCCTTTGCCACGCCGATCAGGTTCAGTGTCAAAGGAAACTTTTTGAGCATCGTTAAGTCCGGAAAGGCCGGAAGCTTGCACTGCCGAAATATGTACAAAAATATCAGAACCACCATCGTCAGGCTTGATGAATCCAAAACCTTTATCATTATTGAAAAACTTAACTTCACCCGTTTGAGCCATTCACTTCTTTCCTTTATTGAAACGACTTTACTTGTAATGACTAAAGTCGAATAGTAAAACCGCCTAGACACACCATGTGCCAAAGCGGCATTATGCAGGCAGTTTTTGAATTCAGAAATAACCCTCTTGACCGGAGCTGACCTGGCCGGATTCCATGGCGATTCCGGCACGCCAGATTTCAGTCTTCCGATGTTCTTAAAAATGCCCAAACAAGCATTAGAGTGCTTCATTATCGACTATTTGGCAAGTCTTTTTTATCCAGAATATCAGAATATAGCAATAGTGCTTAAGCCTAAGATTTCTTTTTTCCGCTTGATGTATATTTTAGCAGATAAAATGATATGTTTCATGTATTTGAAATATTTAGTTTTTTCATTTTTATCTCTATAGAAACTATAGCCAGTAAGCTTAGATTATGATCTTATATCTTAATTTGCATTAATCACCTTACTTAGGCGCCAAACAGTTATTTTATTCAGCGGATTCTTACAGAATCCTGTATCGTCTTACTTCATACAACCAACGAATTAATATTTATGAATTAGTCAGATTTTTATTAAAAATGATTTTCTGGATAATGCCTTTGAAATTAGATGCACAAAAATAGAGATAAAATATCTAAAAAAATTGGATTCATGTATATTTATGCTGATAATCGCTAAAAAGTGGAGCTTTATGGATTAGCAATCCTCTGACTTATCGTGAAACATAAAGAGATCCTTGTAAACGGCATCAATAGCAGTTACTTCCTTAATAAGAGGAAAAGTTGAATGCACATGAGCGAGAGCTATCTTGCCTGCAGCAATGGTTTTCATGGGATTAGAAAGGTAAGGCTCAATTGCTCTTCGTAATGCTTTTCCATCACCGGAAGGGACAACCGTCCCCGATCCCGGTGTCACAAGCTCGCTATAGGCGCCAGCATCACTTGTAACTACTGCTGTTTGTGATGCCATAGCCTCAAGCGGGGTTAAACCGAATCCTTCATTGCGAGAAGGCGCTACATAAAGCGTGAGACGACGATACCATTTATGCACATTGAGGAGTTCACCAAGAAAAACGATACGAGTACTCATGCCAGCAGCCGCAGTTTTTTCTTTCAATATCTTTTCAAACTTTTGATGCCTTACTGTTGTCCGACCTGCGATGATAGCCGTCCATTCCGGATAATAAGGCAGTAATGCAATCATTGCATCGACAAAAAGATCTGTTCCCTTTTGATGACGGATACGACCAAAACATCCAATTGCATATTTGCCAGGAAGCCCTGAAGCTGAAAATTTGTCCGCTTTTGTCACTGGTGGTGTAAAACACGAAAGATCAACCCCATGCATGATAACTGTATGAGGTACCTTAAGATAGGAACCCGAACGGGCACTTGTGGCAATCACTCTATCCATTCGCCTGATGAGCCATCTTGTCAATGGCTTGTGATGTCGCTGAGCTGCAGATGTGAAAACAAGGCGCATTTTCATGCGCAAAATATCACGCATGATAATACCTGCGATCATCTCAACATTGCGGCGAGCATGCCAGATGCGAAATGGATACTTTGTTGGTTGTTTCCATAGATGACCAAGAGAGCTCCAAGCGATCCACGGCAAATAATCCGGCAAACCTGGCCCAAGAGTAGCAATACGAACACCTTGAGCCTGCTGTAACGGAATAAGCTGCACAATCGTAGAAGTTACACCTGAAAGACGTTTCTTAAAATTCGGTGCAATAACAATAATTTCACTAAGAGGTACGAGCATTTCAAGTTAAATAAATTCCAATTGGATAATTTTAAAAGAACGAGCTCCCCCCGGTGCATTAACCTCAATCGTCTCTCCTTCATTTTTGCCAATAAGAGCTCGTGCAGTGGGAGAAGATACAGAAATTTTACCACTTTTTACATCCGCTTCTTGGTCACCAACAATCTGATAAATGCGTTTTTCCTCTGTTCCTTCGTCAAGGATGGTAACAGTAGCACCGAATTTTATTCGGTCACCTGACAGCTTAGCAATATCGATTACTTCTGCTCGAGCAATACAATCTTCGACCTCATTAATACGGCCTTCATTGTGGCTTTGTGCTTCTTTAGCAGCATGATATTCAGCGTTCTCAGAAAGATCGCCATGGGTACGCGCATCCGCAATTGCTTGGATGATACGCGGACGCTCTTCCTGCTGACGCCAGCGAAGCTCTTTTTTAAGCTTCTCAAAACCATTTTTTGTCATCGGGATTTTTTCCATAGTTCTAAATCCTTTTCTTTTACCCAGGATAATTCAAATCTTTTTCCGGCCATCTGCTTAACAAAAAAGAGTGCTAAAACCCGAATTTCAGAACATATTCTGCGCTCATTAACCTTTACTCATATAGCATTTTAGTAAGAAAATCATATAAAAAATACAATATCATAAAGCGAATTGATCTCCAAACCTATCGGGTTGTCATTCTAAGAATAACTTGATTACACGATTCCCTAAGAAATCTTATTACAAAAGCCACAGTTATAGACGATACAATCGTTAGTCTCGAAGAAAAGATCACCGTGCCAGAGGTGCTGGCTATGATAAAAAGCTTGTTCCAAGCAATCAAGGCAAATTTAATGGCCTTTCTAAGCCCCTTCATTATGTGAAACATGCTTGCTCTGCTTTACGTCGAATGTAATGTAAACCTGCTAAGTCGTCCACCTCTCCTCGCAAAAACTCACATTCGGTTAAGGCATAGAACAAGCTGTCAGTTTGATGCTTGTATGCATGACATATCAAACACACCCAAAATTACTGTACACTAAACCAACTCGCCACACATAGCACTAAACTTAAAACTGATTGCCACTACGCGCCTAAATCCAAGCATCATCGGGCCATAGCGTTATCATTAATGCAATTGGCTAGAATAATTCCTTACAATGCACACAACCTTTCATTTCTCAAATAAAATCATATAATACGCTAAACACGCGATTGCTATTTAGTAATTGGAATTTAGTTCGTTAAAAGGTTCGTTTCTCAATGTCAATCAAACTATCAGTTAATCTGAATGCGGTTGCGTTTCTACGCAACCGAAGAAATTTACCTTGGCCAAACCTAATCAATCTGAGTCGTATTGCGCTTGATGCTGGCGCTACAGGCATTACCGTCCATCCTCGCCCTGATGAGCGTCATATACGTTTTACTGACCTTGCCGATATTCGAACATTGCTGAATGATGAGTTTTCAACTTGTGAATTTAACATTGAAGGATATCCGACAGAACGTTTTTTGGAGTTAGTCGAAAAAAACAAAGCCGATCAAGTAACATTAGTACCTGATGATCCAAGGCAACTAACATCAGATCATGGATGGAATTTTGAAGAATCCGCCGAATTTCTAGACCCTATTATTAAGTTCTTGAAAAAAGGGGGTATGCGTGTTTCACTTTTTTCTAATCCTGTTTCTTATGGGTTGAAAATTGCGCGTACACTTGGTGCTGATCGCATCGAATTTTATACTGGGCATTACGGCAAAGCATGGAATGACATGGCAAAGCAGCAAGAAGAGCTTACAAAACTTGAAGAGGCAGCAGAAAATGCTCGTATCCTTGGCTTTAAAATCAATGCTGGTCATGATCTGATAATTTCTAACCTACCGTTGCTTATTAAAAAACTTCCATTTCTCTCAGAAGTATCCATTGGTCATGGACTAATTGCAGATGCACTCGAATATGGCATGAGAACGACCGTACAACATTTTCTTGATGTCTTGGCAATGAGCACAATACACGCTAACAATGAAGTTAATTAAAATATGCAAGATCATAACACAAATGGCTCAGCGGGTCCCATAAATTGAGTTTAAATGGATAGTGATCAGCATGTTATTCTTAGCCGTGTTATTGCCACGTTCATCTAATGATAGACCGAAAAATTTGTATCGCCTGGTGACTGAATTGCTACTTAATGGTGTCCTGATTGCAGCTAATTTAGAAGAAGCAGTGCCATGTCAGCTGTTCTCTAATTTTTATGGAAAAATTTTCTGAGTTAAACGTTTAGTATGCACCTTAAACTTTTTGAAGATGGATGAACACGGTGGGTATGTAGCGAGCAAGAAAGAAATTCAGTTTTTGTGATATTTGTTGGAACAAATATAAAGCTGTCCTTCAGATATATTGCCGAATTTGTGTAATCAGGAAAATGAAGGCAGAGATTAGCAAAATGCCAAAAAGGCTATTTTAAATGCTGTCACATAATTTGCTAGACGATAGTCTTTGCACTATGCTTTCTAGCTATGAAGAAAATTTAAAGAAGTTTTATTCATGATTTTTAAGAACATTATTGCCCACTTTAATGGAGTATTTCTCATCCAGCAAAAGGTGTGTATAGGATGCAAAAACGACGAAAGGGAAACATTAGACATGCGCGTGTATTACGACAATGATGCTGATCTAAATTTGATCAGAACAAAAAAGGTGGTCATGATCGGTTATGGCAGCCAAGGACGTGCCCATGCACTTAATTTAAAGGATTCAGGCATTCAAGAGATCCGGATTGCCTTACGTTCTAATTCTTCTACGGCCAAAAAAGCTAAAACTGACGGTTTTCAGGTTTTCGGCATTGCAGAGGCAGCCAAATGGGCGGACTTAGTAATGATGGTGATACCTGATGAGATTCAGGCTGATATTTATAGGATGCATATTCATGAAAATCTGCGTAATGGTGCAGCTATTGCATTTGCACATGGCTTGAATGTTCATTTCGGCCTTATTGAACCTCGCAAGACAGTAGATGTTGTTATGATTGCGCCTAAAGGCCCTGGCCATACAGTACGAAGCGAATATCAGAAAGGTAGTGGTGTTCCTTGCCTTATCGCGATTGAACAAGATGCTTCAGGCAACGCGCACAGTATGGCGCTTTCATATGCTTGTGCTGTGGGAGGTGGTCGTTCCGGTGTTATTGAAACCACTTTTAAGGAAGAATGTGAAACCGATCTTTTCGGAGAGCAAGCTGTTCTCTGTGGAGGCTTGGTTGAATTAATCCGTATTGGTTTTGAAACGTTAGTTGAATCTGGTTATGCGCCAGAAATGGCATATTTTGAATGTCTGCATGAGGTTAAACTGATTGTAGATCTGATCTACGAGGGTGGTATTGCTAATATGAATTATTCAATTTCCAATACAGCCGAGTGGGGAGAATATATATCAGGACCGCGCGTAATTACATCAACCACTAAGGCAGCAATGAAAGCAATCCTCAAGGATATCCAAACTGGAAAGTTTACATCTGAATGGATACAAGAATACAAGTCTGGTTCTGCTCGTTTTAAGAGCATACGCCGGATCAATGATGTTCACCCAATCGAACAGGTTGGTGCTAAACTTCGCAGTATGATGCCATGGATTAAATCTCATGCATTAATTGATAAAAAGCGCAACTGAATTTTGTAAAAATAGGATCAGAGATCAATTTAAAGTTAGATTGATTTATCAAAGCCAATTTTGTCATCATGAAATGGTGAATTAGGTAATTCTTACTTCATTCAATTCAGTAGAGGTTTTTAGCAACTTGGCTATTGTCAAAATAGTTAATATTCAGGTTGCTGTCATAGAAGAAGTCTTAAAGGGATAATATTTCGAATATAATATCTTTCTCAAAAGATGGTTGATATTCATTCAGGAAAATTCTAACTATTTTCTGGGAAATTTCTTGTAAGAGAAAGACTGACGTTTTAAACCTGAGGAGGGTGTTGATCGATTCTTGCAGTACTATTTTTCTCTTTAAAGTTTTTTAGTACACAGCTAAATATTCTTACCTTAAATGATTGTGCATGATTTTTTTGTAAAAACTTTTAATGTATGTCCTTGAAAAAAAGATCAAAAAGAACCTATATAATTAGGGTCTCTTAGAAGCGTGAAAGCACTTAAAAATGAAGGAGGGTAAAATGGCCTATCATTCTTTTTCTCTTGTCCCAATGCTTGGTGATAATACATTAGCCGACAGGTTTACAAATATGGATCGCTTATTTAGCCGTTTGACAGGAGAGAAGCCGCTTTCTGATATACCAGCATATAATTTGGTACAGAAAGATAAAGATTGTTATGAATTGACGGTTTGCGTTCCTGGTTATGCTGAGAATGAGCTTGATATTTCAATGCTTAATAACCAACTTAGTATAAGCGGTAAACGTGATGATGAAAAGGGTGAAGCTTCCTCGGAAGAGGATTCCGTCCGGTGGCTGCATCAAGGCATTACGAAAAATGCCTTCTCTTTAAGTTTTAATCTCGAACATCGTATAAAAATTCAGAGTGCAGACTTGGATAAAGGATTGTTGATACTGAGGTTCATTTATGATATCCCTGAACAAGATAAGCCTCAAAGGATCGTTCTTAATCCGAAAAATAATGGAAATAAAGTTATCGAGCACACAAGTTGACTGTGCTTCGCTAATGTTGTTAAAATGTTTAAAGTATAGAGGTTTGACTAGTCGTCAGGCCTCTAGATTTTTGCATTATTATAGGTTTAGAAACCGAAATTAGTGATATTTGTTTTCGATGCACATTTATTTGCAAAGTACTTTTGAGAGCAGAAGGAGATATTTGGTTTGCATATAGAACCGGGTGTTGTTGTAGGTGGGAAGATTTTTTTGAGCTATGCCACAGCTATCGTTTCTTTTGGTATTGCTGGGGAAAAGGCCTGGAAAGCCATTGGAAATGCTTATAGTTTTGTCGCTTTTTGCGCTCGTTCTGTAGTAGTCACAGGGTTGGTTTTATTGTTTTTTGAAATACTCCCGCATTATTCTGCTGGTATTTCTGAGGTACATTTCATTTTTGGATCAACACTACTGCTGATTTTCGGTGAAGAAAGTGTGGCTTTCGGTTTTATTTTTGGATTATTGATTCAGGGATTGTTTTTTGCGCCTTTTGATTTACCGCAGTATGGTATGAACATCACAACGCTCCTTATCCCCCTTTATTTAGTGAATTATGCTGCACAATCCATCATCTCGAGAAAAACTCCCTATAGAGACGTAAAATACTGGCAGGCGTTGACGCTTTCACTTCTCTACCAAGCAGGCATCGTTTCTTGGGTTGGGTTTTGGGTTGCTTATGGCAAAGCATTCAATGCTGTATTACTGAATGATGTTTTAGTATTTATATTTTCCTATATGAGTGTGATTATTATTGAACCACTAATTGATTTAGTTATTCTTGCCGTCTCAAGAAGTTGGGTAAGGCTTTCAGAAAATAGTCTTGTACAGTACAGATTTTATCACGAGGGTGTTTGACAAGCGCTTTAAGCTATGCCGATCAATAGGAACAGTATTAAAACTTTTTAATTGATAATAAAGGGAATTCATCAAGAATTTATATTGCGTGAAAAAGAGAACAAAAGGCTCTGTTTGCATCTACCACAAGTGGTTTATGAGCATTTTCTATTTTATGCAGGGAGGGATATGCGAGTTATAGGTTCTGTGGATTTTTAATCCTTCACCATTTAGTCTTCAAAATGTCTATTTTCTCCAAAAAATCCATTGATCAGAAAATAAACTGAGTTATTGTGAATGAAAATCATAATAACAGCGTCAAATTTTGAATGTTTTCCTACTTTCAAAATCAAATATTGTGAAGAATTAAATGCAATACTTGATCGCCTTGATTTTGCTATCGTATTTGCAAGTGCAATTTTTTATAATTTAGGTAGATACTGTAAAATTTTTTAGGGATGAGAGAGGGAACGAAATAGGGTATTTTTTTACACAATTGTGATTATAGATAAAGGCTACACAGGTTAGTTTTTTCTGCATAGCAGTACAGATTTTTAGTAGAAAATAAAAAAACCACCTTTAGTTCATTCTTTTTTCTATCGTTTAGGAGATAACATATGACATTCCTCGCTGAGACTCTTTCGCATATAAAACCGTCTGCAACTATTGCTATCGCTCAAAAAGCACGTGATCTTAAAGCAGCAGGGAAAGATATACTTTCTCTCAGCGCTGGTGAACCTGATTTTGATACGCCGAGTACTATCAAAGATGCTGCAGTTGAGGCAATCAACCGTGGCGAAACTAAATATACACCTGTTTCAGGTATTTTGGAGCTGCGCAAAGCAATTGCAGCCAAATTCAAACGAGAAAACGGGCTTGAGTACAAACCTGAACAAACTATCGTCGGTACAGGTGGTAAACAAATTCTCTTCAACGCATTCATGTCCACGCTTAACCCAGGGGATGAAGTCGTGATTCCTGCTCCTTATTGGGTTAGTTATCCGGAAATGGTGTTATTGACCGGTGGTACGCCAGTTTTCGTTAAAACATCATTTGAAGACATGTTTAAACTTCGATCTGAAGCTCTTGAAGCCGCTATTACACCGAAAACAAAATGGTTTGTGTTAAATTCACCTTCAAACCCATCAGGTGCAACTTACAATTGTCATGAGCTAAAAAATCTAACTGATGTCCTTATCAGGCACCCGCAGGTTAATATTTTAACTGATGATATATATGAACACCTCACATATGATGGTTTTACTTATGCTACACCAGCCCAGATAGAGCCAGCGCTTTATGATAGGACCCTGACAATGAATGGTGTTTCAAAGGCTTATGCCATGACAGGCTGGCGCATTGGTTATGCTGCAGGTCCTTTGCCGCTCATCAAAGCAATGGATATGGTGCAAGGACAGCAAACCTCTGGTGCTTGCTCTATTGCCCAATGGGCAGCAGTTGAAGCGCTTAATGGCTCGCAGGAGTTTGTCCATACTAATAAAAAGGTATTTAAACACCGCCGTGATCTTATTGTTAGCCTACTTAATCAAGCACAGGGGATTTCCTGTCCAATTCCGGAAGGTGCATTTTATGTTTACCCTTCCTGTGCAAACTTGATTGGTAAAAAAACACCTAAAGGTAAGATTATCAAAACAGATGAGGATTTTGTCACCGCTTTACTAGAAGCGGAAGGTGTTGCTGTTGTTCACGGCTCAGCTTTTGGCCTAGGAGCGAATTTCCGAATTTCCTACGCTGCTTCAGAAGAAATACTTAAAGAAGGAGGCAACCGGATTCAGCGCTTTTGTGCCAGCTTGCGCTGAATTTAAGAGTCTTATCCTTTTAGAAATTCCAGAATAGCATTCGGAGATACTCTGAGTCGTGCAAATTACAGCAAGAAATACTGTATACAACACAGCTATAAGATAAGCGCAGATATGTATTCGAATGATATTTTCACGGATCTACATCTGTCACCTATCGGTAAGGATAGTTTTTTTGATAGTCCCAATTTTAAAAGATATGGATCTTCATTCTATTTCAATCAGAAAAAACACAGAAATTAAGGATAGACAATTCAATCATCATACACTGATTAAACATCGCATTGAATATTTATTCGAAAGAAGAGCATATGCATCTGCTTATTCTTCAATGACGGATAGCGTAACGCCGCTTAATTCAGCATGAAAATAAAGTTAAGATAAGTCAAATTATCTATAATTAGATTATTTCTAATAAAGATTTTTATAATTTCTCTATGTTATAGGATTTGCTCCAAAATCGCCAAATATTTTCCTATTTCCAATGTTATAAAATAAAAAATTGTTTTTCTAAGATAACATTAATGAAATTAAAAATTTATTAAAATTGGCTCGCATAGCCATTTCAACTCCACCTTTATTAACTTAGTAATACTCCATATATTTTTTATGATCTGTAAAATCCTAAAAAAGCTATACAACTAATCTTTGATAAGCTTCTTTATATCGGAAAGCTAAATAGCTATAATGAAAACTCGTTACCAAGATAATGCCGACGGACATCAATGTTAGCCACGATGTCGCTTGGACTTCCATGTGTCAGAACCTGACCAGCATGTATAATATAAGCACGATCTACAAAATTAAGTGTTTCACGCACATTATGATCTGTGATCAGAACACCAATCCCACGGGTTGTCAAATGTCGAATAAGTTGCTGAATATCAGCAATTGCTATGGGATCAATTCCAGCAAAGGGTTCGTCCAACAATATGAAATTGGGACGAGAAGCCAGTGTTCGCGCAATTTCAAGTCGCCGTCTTTCCCCGCCTGAAAGAGCAATAGCAGGTACTTTTCGCAGATGGGTGATCTTAAACTCATCAAGAAGTGCATCAAGCTGTTCATCACGGTGCTGACGATTTTTTTCAACCACTTCAAGGACAGCTTTAATATTGCTTTCAACTGAAAGTCCACGGAAAATAGAAGCTTCTTGTGGCAGATAACCGATCCCAAGACGAGAACGACGATACATCGGCATATTTGTTACATCAAAACCGTCAATCTCTATTAACCCACTGTCGACTGATACAAGCCCAGTTACCATGTAAAAACATGTTGTCTTTCCTGCACCATTAGGACCTAAGATACCAACAGCTTCACCGGAATGTATACAAAAGGAAACACCATTCAATACCTGTTTACCACGATAATTTTTACTTAACTCACGGGCAACAAGAGTTCCAGACCGCATTGGGGTAGCAAAAGCTGCTATTTCTTTACTTGATAGCGCAGCTCTATATTCCTTCTTTATCATCTTCTGCCATCGTCGTTTCATGAAAAATTAATCCTACTCATGAGGAGGTGTTATGATAACGGAAACCCACCCCTTTTTGTGAGTTAAAGGGCAGCTTTCCAGAAAGGCCTTGCCTGTATCTATATACGCTGTCAACCTACAACCCATTGCGACATTATCACCGTCGGTCAGGAAAACTTTTGTTCCTGTAAGGACCATAGTATTAGATTTACTATCGAAAAGACAATAATCACCAGTAGCTGCTTGTTTACCTACTTTAATGTAAACTTTTCCAGATGCCTCTATTTTATCAATACCAGCTAATCCAAAGCCAATTTTTGGTTGTTTACGAGCTACTTGGGAAAATGTATCATTGGATTTTCTGTAATATGTAACCAGTACTTTCTCTGCATATAGAATTCTCTCACCTTGGGCAATAGAAACCTTTCCTTGAAAAAGGGCAGTCCCTTTCTTATTTTGCACTTCCATACTGTCGGCCTCAATCTGCACAGATCCCTTCTCACTGGAAAGATTGAGTTCAAAATTTGTCTTCTGTGCATGGGAAATAGAATCGTAAGCTATCCAAATAGCAATGCTCAAAACTAACCGGATTATCCAGATCCAGCTATCTTTGAAGGAGAGCAGCACAGCCCATACACTCCTTTCGAAATAATCATCCTGCTCCTCCATTCTTCATTGCTTTATAGATACAACCAGTCTTACCTTGCCATTGAACAATATCCGCTGACCATTATCGAACACATGCATACTATTTGCCGTTAGAAAATCATTTTCACGGCTAATCGCAACTTCGTTATTTGTTGTCATTTGGTTAGTTCTAATATTGATATCCGCAGATAAAAGACGGGCTATCATCCCATCTGAGTTCTCTACAACAAATGGATGAGGAATCTCAAGATGGCCATTGGTATTATTAAAAATACCAGTTTGCGCATTGATCGCTGCTTGTTCTTCTTCACCAAAAGGAAGTATCGCCCGGATATGTTGCATTTCAATAATTTCTGCACGTCCATGATCTTGGATGGCTTTAGCTGCAGTTAGGGAATAAAGTTTGTTATCGCTTGTATATCCCTCAATCCTTGGCGTTGTCATAACTAGCTTATTGTCTTGTTTTTCCTCATCGCTTAGAAGAACAGAATTTGTTGATCTTGGAAGAGAAAAAAGGACAAGCCAAGAAAAAACAAGAGCTAAGATAATTCCCGTCGTCGGTAAAACGATCTTTAAAAAACGCACACGCCTTGAATGCCTGTAGGCATGCATAAAAACCGAAATAGCTTTAGGCGATGCTGAAAATATTTCATATTTTTTCATTTATACTTAACAGACTTATTGCTCGTATTCAGGCTTTCATTTCTATACTCTTTGAAGAAACTCATGCAGCCTTGTTTATACACTGCTGCCAGCAGTTTTATAAAGAGCTAATTTAAAGTATCATATAGGTTATTTATAAACAATAATGAATTTAAAATTCCCTTGCATTATTCATATTCAAAAGCATCATTTTTTATTAATTGAGACGTTGACGAACACAATCACACAAGAGTAATACTCAAAGGGTCAAATAACAAAACAAAATGTTTGCCTTAAATGGACGAGTGGTTGTGATTAAGTCGGAATTAATACAGGTCATCGCGAATCGTAATCCACATCTTTTTCAGCGTGATATTGAAAATATTGTGAGTGTTATCTTTGATGAAATATCGAACGCACTTTCCGTTGGGAATCGGGTAGAGTTACGTGGCTTTGGCGCTTTTTCTGTTAAAAATCGCCCTACGCGGGTCGGGCGTAATCCAAGAACAGGAGAAGCTGTTATTGTTGAAGAAAAATGGGTTCCTTTCTTTAAAACTGGTAAAGAACTACGGGATCGTCTGAATAGTAAAAAGAGATGACAATAAAACGAATTTTTACTTTTGTTACGTTTATTCCTATTGTAGGGCTTCTAGCTGCTTTTGTTTTTGCAAACCGTATTTTTGTAAGATTAACCTTCAATCCTTTTAGCCCTGATAAAGGTGCTTTTACAGCCCCGTTTTTTGTTTGGCTTTTCATTTTTTTGGCTATTGGTATCATGATTGGCAGCGTGATAATGTGGTTCTCCCAACGTAAACACCGTAAGACCCTTTATGATCGAGAAGCGGAGCATTAGAAAATGTCACGCAACCGCTATATTACATGAAACGGGATAGATTACCTTTTTCTGACTGTTTTCATCTAAGAAGAACGAATTTTATAGGAGATTCATAAGCCAGTGAAATATCGTCGTGCCTATTCTTCTTCTAAGCGAAAAGTCCAAAATAATGACATACATACACATACACTTACTACACGACAGAGAACAAATCATCATCAGCAAAATGACAAAAAGAAACAGACGTTATTTCAAGAAGACTTATATGAAAAAAGTCCGAGGGAGATAGTTCCTCTTATCTTGGAAACAAGAGCAAATAAAGATTATGCGTTAATTGACAGTGGAAACAATAAAAAATTTGAACGTTATGGTCCTTACCTTATTATCCGACCTGAAGGACAAGCTATGTGGAAGCCTGCTTTAAATGAAAGCGCATGGCAGAAGGCGGATGCGGTATTTATCGGCAATACTGAGGAAAAAGGTATGGGACGATGGTTATTTCCGCGGGGTCCGCTCCATGAAACTTGGCCACTTTCATGGAATAATCTATCCTTTCTCGGTCGTTTTACTTCTTTCCGGCATGTCGGTGTTTTCCCTGAGCAGGGTGCGCATTGGCGTTTCATCGAAACGCTGATCGAGAAAGCAAAGCGTCCTGTACGTCTTCTTAACCTTTTTGGTTATACAGGTTTAGCTTCGCTTATTGCAGCCCGTGTTGGCGCGGAAGTCATACATATTGATGCTTCGAAAAAAGCTATAGGCTGGGCTCTAGAAAATCAGAAAATTGCTAATCTTCTTGATAAACCAATCCGCTGGATTTGCGAAGATGCAATGAAATTTGTTATTCGTGAAGAACGGCGTGGAAAAACTTATGATATTATTCTACTTGACCCTTCATCTTATGGACGAGGACCAAAAGGGGAAATATGGCAGTTTTTTGACAGTCTTCCAAAAATGATGACGCTCTGTCGCGCTATTTTGTCTCCACAGCCACTAGCTGTTATCCTTACCGCCTATTCAATTCGAGCTTCTTTTTATACAATTCATGAACTTATGCGTGATACTTTTACTGGCCTTGGCGGTACAGTTCAATCAGGAGAATTGATATTGCGGGAAGAAGAAGCAAAAAGAGCTTTATCTACTTCTCTTTTCAGTCGTTGGATAGGCCCATGATTTCTCATAAAAAAGGCCGGCAGGTCAAAGAAATTACTAGTTTTTCCAATCCTCTCATAAAAAATATGAGAGCGCTTACGCTTAAGAAAGTACGTGAACGAGGAGGCATGTTTCTTGCCGAAGGGTTAAAACTCATTATTGATGCTCTTGATCATGGCTGGAGAATTCATACATTGGTATTCGCAAAGTCTAATCTTTGTAATATGCTACTTGAAAAAACCGCAGCCCGCGCAGTCGCAGCAGGTGGTTTCGTCATTGCAACATCTGAAAAAATTATGGCAACAATTACACACCGTGATAATCCTCAGACAATTGTTGGAGTATTTGAACAACGCTGGCACGAATTAGAAAAAACAATTTTTGACGAAAATTCACTTTTTCTTGGCTTAGACCGAATACGTGACCCCGGAAATCTTGGAACAATCATTCGAACAGCAGACGCAACAGGCATATCTGGCATCATTTTGATCGGTGAAACAGCTACGCCTTTTTCATCTAAAGCAGTGCGCGCAACAATGGGCTCTATCTTCACTGTACCACTTTATCGTATCTCAGAAAAGCGTTTTCTTGATTGGAGGAGGAAATTTCCAGGGTTCGTTATAGGAACCCACCTCGAAGGTAAGCTTGATTATCGGAGTGTCAATTATACAAAAGAACCTATTCTTCTGCTCATGGGCAATGAACAGAAAGGGTTACTGGAAAGCCTTACTTGTTGCTGCAATAAACTTGTGCAAATTCCACAGAAAGGACGAGCGGATTCACTTAATCTGGCTGTTGCAACTGGTATTATGTTATATGAAATTGGGTACAAAACTTTTAGATTTTACAAAAAAAGTCCATAAGCATGAAATACCATTCTCTGGTGATTGCAACGATTCTCGGTGCAGCGATAGTCGCGCTTGACCAATCTATTAAATACTGTGTTACACAAATTATGGCACTTGGTGAACGTGTTGACATTTTACCTTTCTTTTCGCTGTATCATATTCGCAACACTGGAATTGCTTTTTCCATGCTGTCATCTTTTCATGATATCAGTCTTATCTTCCTGACCCTATGCATTATAATTTTTGTACTCTGGCTTTGGTGGAATGCTACCGAACAAAAAAAACTGCTCCAGTTTGGTTATTTGCTTATTATTGGCGGTGCATTAGCCAACCTAATTGATCGCTTGCGCTTTCATTATGTGATAGATTATGCTCTGTTTCATATAGGTAACTGGTCATTCGCTATTTTTAATTTGGCAGATGTCGTTATCACCATCGGTGCAGTTTGCATAATTCTCAACGAACTATGGAACTAGCGCAGAGGGTTGTTCATTGATCATTTAGCGGATTTTGCTAAGGAGATACTCCTGCAGATATAAAAAAGATCACTTTTATAATCTTTGATTAGGATAGACTTTGTATTTTTTGCCGCTATTTAACTTCCAGTATACAGGTGTATAGATAGTGTTAAGAGATTCAGAACTTTAATGATCGGCTACTATTTTGTCCGATCCACTTCTGTTAAGCATATAGAAAATTCTAACCAAAGATCGAAAAAGTATCATTTTCAATGATCATTATACTTAAGCGTTATATATTCCAAACGTCTTATTACATATCACTAATATTGCACTAGTGCTATCTCTAAGAAAAGGACAGTAGTATAATTTCAACTACTTTAAATATATCAGTAACCATCAACACGGCAAGAATAGTACAGGCTAATCAGTTAATAAATCATCCAGTAGCTGTTGAATATAATAAAATATTAGCCGATTCCTGTGGGCTTTAACTTGATTAAAGAGGAGAACAATAAATTTTATCCAAGGACTTGTATAAAAACTTAAAATCCCCATAATATCTCAAAAGCTTTTAAGCATGCTGGAGTTTCGCCAGTGGCTTTTGAAGGGATTGAAATTTCAAATGGTAATGCCAACCATTGGAGGTGCCGCTTTGATTTGAAAATCCTTCTCTTGAAAACATGAAACTGCTTTACACTTAACGGAACAAAGCAAGAGGAACATATCAATGGCTGATTTCAGAAATATGCGTACAACAATGGCTTCTCATACCGATGCGTCGATTGACTTAGGTTTGCGCAATTATATGCTCGGTGTTTATAACTTAATGGCTATAGGACTTGTCATCACATCGGTTGCAGCCATGGCGATGTCATGGTTTTCATTTAATAACCCGGCATTTGCACAGCTTGTTTATGGTTCATCGCTACGCTTCATAATTATGTGCGCACCGCTGATTGCCGTTCTCTTTCTCAGTTTTAATATTCATAATCTGAGCACAAATGCTGCACGTACATTGTTCATTCTGTACGCTGCACTTGTTGGCGTTTCTTTATCGGCAATTTTTTTATTCTACACGATGACAAGTATCACTCAGACATTTTTTATCTCAGCGGCTTCTTTTGGCTCATTGTCGCTTTATGGATATACTACCAAGCGTGACTTGCGACCAGTCGGTTCTTTTATGTTTATTGGACTTGTGGGTTTATTAATTGCTGGCATCGTGAATGTTTTTCTTGCGTCTAGTGTATTGCAGTTTGCTGTGTCTGTCATTGGCGTCCTTATTTTCGCTGGTTTAACAGCCTACGATACACAGATGATCAAGGAAATGTATTACGAGAGTGATACAAATGAAACGATGAACCGTAAAATTGTCATGGGCGCACTGAATCTTTATCTTGATTTTGTTAATATGTTTGTATTTCTGTTACAGTTTCTTGGAAATCGCGACTGAAAAGTAGGTTGATAGCACAATCAAATTCTGCTCAAGGAACTGACATGCATCCCAAAAAGCTGTGCGTTGCTTCAACTTTTTTGGGGTGCTTTTTCCTCAAGGATCGGAATTTTTGTTGCTGAATGCCTATTCAAGGATGTTAGTTTTATCTAAATAGAGTAGCTCTAAGGTATAAAAACTATTATGGAGAACTGTATTGATATTTATGCAACTCGCAGGAGTCCTATCCTTCTCTGTTTTTAATGCAATTATTTGCACTCATATCAGGCTTTTTTGCCATCTTTTAGCCTCATTGCTTTACCCACTGCCTATTGCATTCTTATTCCATGATCTAAATATTATCAGGCAGCAAAAAATTCTAAACCTTTAACTCTTAAACTACCTTTTAAAAAGAAGATCAGATCATTTTCCTATGAGAATGCATGTTAAAAACCATTTTAATATGAAAAGCATCTTATAGATAGGGCGAGCCAAGCCATATGACACGATCTAGAAGACGGTTAATAAAAGGACGTTCTTTTAAATCAGCGAGCTTGACCTCGTTTGCATCTGCAATAGTCTTATGAATTTCATCAGCTATCGCTTTCGAAAATTTCCTATCCATGATTTCAAGATCAATTTCAAAGTTCAAGCGTAATGATCGTGGGTCCATATTGGATGAACCGACATAAGCCCAATAATCATCAATTGAAATAAGCTTTGAATGGTCAAAAGGTCCGCGCACCCGCCAGATACGGCAGTTATAAGGCAGAAGCTGATCAAACTGTGCGCGCATGGCTCTATCAACAAGCTTGAGATTATTGCTATCTGGCACAGCAATATCAACTTTGACTCCACGCCAAGCTGCTGTCACCAAGGCGCTGACTAATTCTCTATCAGGCAAAAGATAGGGTGTTTTAATAAGAATACTACGCTCAGCAATTGAAAACGCGCCAACAAGCATATGTCGATTTGCTTCCATACTGCGGTCATAAGGTCCTGATAACACCACCCGAGTATTCATTCCTTCACTAGGTCGTAAAACCGGTGCAAATATAGACCAGATTTTTCCGTCAAGTTTTTCATCCGAAGAAAAACGCCAATCCTCTGCTGCAGCATGAAACAGATCTGCAACAGCAGGTCCTTCTACTCGGAAATGTGTATCCCAAAAAGCATCTTTCCCACATATTTTCGATGAGAAACCAGCCCGTATATTCATTCCTCCAGTAAAAGCACATTTTCCATCGATAATAAGGATTTTTCTATGTGTGCGCAAATTTGCATAAGGAAGACGAAGACCAATAATAATATTCCCATTAAATAGCCCAACAGGAACATCATTCTTTTTCAAGATATGTACAATACTAGGGAAAGAATGTTGTGCACCAACTGCATCAATAAGAACTCGAACTACTACACCACGTCTTACAGCATCCGCTAATGCTTTCACAAATTTCCCACCGATCACATCGTGATCAAAAATATACGTTTCGAGAAGAATACTATATTTGGCCTCTCTAATAGAACGAAGCATCGCTGCATAAACTTCATCTCCGCCTCTCAAGATTTCAATCCTATTTCCACTTGTTTGATTACAACGGCTTACCTGATCGCCTAAATGCTTCATGGAAGCACCTCGGCATCCAAATTTTTCTTTGATAATAGCAGCAGAAACTGCATAATGAATTGGATAAGACGGCGAGAAATCACCTGTATCCCTGCGCTGAAGATTGATCGTTTTGCACCTGATGCGATTTATGCCAAGAATACCATAAATAACAGCTCCAAGAATTGGAGTCAGCATGATAATACCAACCCAACCTATGGCCGTTCGCACTTCTTTCTTTGTCATAGTTGCATGAATTGCTGCGCTAAAACCAAGCACAACAGATAAAAATGCAAGAATATAAGGCCAATAAATTTCAATTAGTTGCAACATTGTAGTATTTTTAAGATTCATGTCTATACATGACAGAAATTTTCTCTGATAATGTCACCTATCATTAAAAAATGAGTTAAATATTAGAAACAGAAAAAGAAAGGATCACACTATCATGTTAGAATAGCGTTAACCTTGTCATTATTTTTGTACCACACAGATTTTATGCCTTTATTTTGGAATAAGAAATGGAAATTCCATCCTCCAAGTGGTCGCTTACTTAAGTAAAAATGCCTAAACTTTGTTAAGGCAGCTTACATTCTGGAATTTTTGGCGTGAATTCCCAAAAATTTTTACTTGAGCAGGGATTGCGTTATATTCGTGTTTTCTTACGAGTGTAGTTTTTTAGCAGTCTATTTATTCAAACTAACTTTAAAGTAAAATTCATAGCAAAAAATTGCTTTTTCCACTTTGGAATCATTTTTCCAAATTCTATTTCTATTGTATATTTTTATAGTATCAGTATGCTCTCCTGTCAGGATTTTTTCTGCCATTTACCTTATTTTCAGATTGTTTTTTCTTTTAATCTGAAAATAATTCTCACGTTGTGTAATAATTGTCGCCATATCAATGAGCTTTATACCAGTTTTTTGCAACTTGTGCTGTTACCTTTAACGAAACGGAGATATTTATAGCAGGCATTGCTGCTTTCTCCATAATATCGCAAACAACTTGTATTGTTCTTTCCACTTCGTTTTCAGGCAATTCAAATATTAATTCATCATGAATCTGTAATAATATAACAGCAGAAAGACCAGCATCTTTCAATGCCTTATCCATTCTAATCATTGCTCTGCGGATTATATCGGCTGCTGCACCCTGTAACGATGCATTGACCGCAGAACGCTCATTAAAAGCGCGAATGTGTGAATTGGATGAATTAATTTGCGGATAATGCACACGCCGTCCAAAAATGGTTTCCACATAACCATGTTCATGGGTAAATGCTTTCGTCTTTTCTATATACTGCTGGATAGCAGGAAAACGTTTAAAATAAGTACGAATATATTTTCCTGCTTCTTTGCGAGAAATACCGAGCTGACTGGCAAGACCAAAAGCAGAAATACCATAAATGATACCAAAATTGACAGCTTTTGCCCTGCGACGGGCTTCCACTGGCATATCTGTGATTGGGATATCAAATATTTCTGATGCTGTTATAGCATGAATATCCAAGTCCTTAGAAAAGGCTTCTTTTAATTCTGTGACGTCAGCAACATGTGCCAAAATTCGCAATTCAATCTGACTGTAATCAGCAGAAAGAAGAAGATTATCTGGCCCAGAAATAAATGCTGTACGTATTTGACGTCCTTCGGCAGTACGCACGGGGATATTCTGCAAATTGGGATAAGAAGAGGCTAATCGACCGGTTGTTGTCCCTGCCATGAGGTAATTAGTATGCACACGTTCCGTATCATTGTTAACACAATAAAGCAAAGCATCCGTATATGTAGATTGCAATTTTTTCAGTTGTCGCCAATCAATAATTTTACGGGATAGCTTGTATCCCTTAGCTTCTAATGCTTCCAACACTCTTGCTGATGTTGAGCAGTGACCGGTTTTTGTTTTTAACCCGCTCGGAAAATGCAATTTGCTAAATAAAATATCACTAAGCTGTTTTGGTGAAGCAATATTGAATTTTTTGCCAACTATTTTATAGATTTCATCTTCTATAATAGCGGCATTTTGGCTAAGCTTGTCCGATAATTGCGCGAGGATTTTCCGGTCAACAAGTATTCCTCGTTTTTCCATCCGAGCAAGAACTTCAACCAAAAGCCTTTCTGTTCGCTCATAGATACGAACGAGACGCTTCACTATGAGCTGCGGCTTTAAAAGCCGCCAAAGGCGCAGCGTAATGTCAGCATTCTCTGCTGTATACACAGTCGCCCGAGATAATTCACGCTGTGTAAAAGAGACCGAGCTCTGCCCGTTTTTTGTTATCTTTCTACAGGAAGCTGGCTTATGTTTAAGCCAGCGTTCTGACAACACACCAATATCATGATTAGAAACTCCGGCATCCAAGACATAAGAGATCAACATTGTATCATCAAAACTTTTAATATCAATACCATGGCGATGCATGATCAACCAATCATGTTTCATATTTTGTGCAATTTTAAGAATTGCTGAATTTTCTAAAACTGGTTTCAACAAGCAAAGGGCATCGGTAAGTTTTATCTGCTTTTCTAGCAGAGAATCTTCACCATCTGTAATATACTGAAGCGGAATATAGGCAGCCTTTCCTGGCTTGAGCCCAATGGAAAAACCAAGAAGCTTAGCTATCATAGGATTAAGAAAATCCGTCTCAATACCGAATGAAAAAAATCCTTGATCAACTACTTCATCCAACCATTGAGTTAACTCCTCCATTTTAAAAATAGTTTTATAATTGTCTATATTAAACGGCTCATGTAATGCCTTCTTCCAGCATAATTTTGCTAAACAACATGGCTTTGCAAAATCAATATCAGATGCTGACATATCCAATTTATCAGGCTCTTTATCACCGATACCTGTATCGAAATCATATGCTTCCTCCTCACCCCATGCTACATTAACACATTGTGTCTTAATTATTGAAGGATCTGTATCTGTTGCTTTAGAAACACGATGAATCAGGCTTGCAAATTCCATCGCCTTAAGAAAACTGATAAGCTTTGGTCCATCTTGTGGCTTTAGCACTAAATCATCGATATCAATATCAAGCAGAACATTTGAATGTAATTGCACAAGTTGGCGGGAAATTCTGGCCTGTTCAGCGTAGGCCATGATATTTTCACGTCGCTTTTTTTGCGAAACTTCTTCCACCCTTGTAAGCAATGTATCAAGATCACCGAATCTTTCAATAAGCTGAGCTGCTATCTTAGGACCTATTCCTGGAATACCTGGCACGTTATCCGTTGGATCTCCTGTCATTGCCTGAAAATCTACCATATTCTCTGGGAAAACGCCCCATTTTTCAACAACTTCTGGTATGCTAATCTGCTGATCTTTTACGCTGTCATACATAGATATACGATCGTTAATCAACTGCATTAGGTCTTTATCAGATGAAATAATTGTAACATTTGCACCTGTCTCTGTAGCCTGTCGGGCATAAGTGGCGATAATATCATCCGCTTCAAAGCCTTCTTTTTCGATACAGGGTAAACTAAAGGCGCAAGTTGCCTGACGGATAAGCGAAAATTGTGGAATAAGGTCTGTGGGTGGCTCTTTTCTATTAGCTTTGTATTGTGGGTAGATTGTTTTACGAAAAGTTTCTTGAGAATGATCAAAAATCACTGCAAAATGTGTAGGAATCACACCAGCAGTAGTATTGATATTACGAAGTAGTTTCCATAACATGTTACAAAAACCAGAAACTGCACCAATAGGAAGACCGTCATTTTTTCTTGTCAGCGGTGGCAGTGCGTAATAGGCGCGAAATATATAAGCTGATCCATCAACAAGAAAAAGATGATCACCCTGTTTCATGAATTCTAAAACACCTTAGAAAAGATAAATTCAAAAATCTGAATTTGATTGATCTTTTTCAAATTTATTGTGAAGACTTAAAGTTTCTATCTTTGTTAATTTTTCCTTTACCAAAGATATCCAAGCGCTTTCCTATTATATTCACTTTCTCTAAGTTTCTATAATAGCGATATAATTATCATAAAATTTTTTTTATCTTAATCATCATTAATAGTTGAACCAGAGGGCTTTATCACCAATCTTCCTTAATAATTCAGTATGTGCCTTCGACTCTTGCTCAGTTAGCCGCGGTGACAGCGGATGAAGACGTGGGTTTACACCACTGATACCAAAACCATGGCCTTCTGTTGCCTTTACATGGATATCATCGACCATGCTACCCAAATCGAATGCACTTTGTTTTCCACCTATCAGCTCAATATAAACATCAACGAGAATTTCACAATCAAGAAGAGCACCGTGAAGTGTACGTCTACTATTATCAATATCATAGCGCTTACATAAAGCATCTAATGAATTAGAACCTATTGGGTGTTTGCGACGTGCAAGCGCAAGTGTATCAACAATTCTGTCAAGATTGATTGGCAACTTTCCTACTCGTTCAAGCTCGATATTAATAAAGCTCAAATCAAACATAGCATTATGCGCAACCAGTTTAGCAGCATCGACAAAGTCCAAAAATTCTCCAGAAATTTCAGAAAAAGCAGGCTTATCTACAAGTTGTTCATTAGAAATACCATGAATTGCTAATGCATCAGGATGTACCTTCCGACCTTGCGGATTAATATAAACATGAAATGTCCGGCCTGTTGGAAAGCGATTATCAAGTTCAATACAGCCAATTTCAATAATGCGATCATCCTTCTTATTGAGTCCAGTCGTCTCCGTATCAAAAATAATCTCGCGCATTACGTCCATATCTCTTTGTTCATTTTAGGCATGTAAGGGATCTAATTTAAGATTAGCACCTAAAGGCACTCGGCGGCTAAAAACTACGAAACCATGAGTGCTTTTATCATAATGTATATTTCTTCACGTATCGTATCAATGTTTTTTACAGTACTAACAACAAAATCTGCTTGTTTGCATTTTTTTTCATCAGGTATCTGACGAGAAAGAATTGCAGAAAATTTTTTGTTTGTCATACCAGGACGTCTCAAAACTCGCTTATGCTGGATTTCAAAAGGAGCAGAAACAACCACAACACGATCAACTAAACTTTGTCTTCCGTTTTCAAAAAGCAAGGGAATATCAAGAACAGCAACTTCATGCCCTTGTTTTTGTGCTTTTTGTAAAAACTCTGTTTCTAATTTATAAACGCGTGGGTGCATAATCGATTCTAATTTATTTAGAAGATCCAGTTTACCAAAAACTATTGTACTTAATTTTTTAATGTCAATAGCATTGTTTTCAATAGCCTCGGGAAAAGCCGCGTCAATTTCTTTGACAACCGACTTTTCTTGATAAAGCGCATGGATTGCATCATCTGCACTGTAAATTGGTATTCCTGCTTCCGAAAGCAGATGGGCAATAGTTGATTTCCCCATTCCAATTGAACCAGTAAGACCAAGGATGATCATGTTTCTTTTTCTTTCATTTCGGTAGTAAGAATCTGTGACCTCAAGGCCTTTGTTACCTGTGGTTTGATACCAAACCAACGTTCAAATCCCAAAGTGGCCTGATGAAAGAGCATACCAATTCCATCAACAATTTTCAGACCTGCTTTCTGTGCCTGGTTTAAAAAAGGTGTCATAAGCGGTGTGTAAACAATGTCGGTCACTACTACATCAGATTTTGCCATAGAAAAATTAATAACTGATTCTTGCTCTTTAGCATTATGATTATGATTCTCGATTCCTATCGATGTTGTGTTAACAATAAGGTCTGCTTCACCAATGTGATCGTTGATATATTGCCAATCAGCAGCAACTATCTGTTGACCAAAATGGCGAGCCAAGCGATCAGCTCTAGCGCGCGTGCGGTTGATGAGGATAATTTGTTGATAGCCACGTTCTTTCAAAGAAAACAAAACAGCACGGCTTGCCCCTCCTGCTCCGATAACAAGAGCTGTTTCCTTTTCCCATCCTGGAGAAAAATCATCCAGATTACAGACAAAACCGTAGGCATCAGTATTACTACCATGAAGAATACCACCATTGTCGAACCATAGGGTATTAATCGCACCGATATAATTAGCTACTTCATCACATTTTTTTACTAGTGCATAAGCCTGTTCCTTGTGTGGTAAGGTAACGTTACCGCCGGCAAATCCCAATTCTTTTAATGAATGAATAAAGGAAGGAAAATCCTCTGTTGTTACCTCGATCGAATCATAACTGCCGGAAATTCTGTAAAAATTAAGCCAATACCTATGAATTTTTGGGGAAAGAGAATGATAGATCGGATAACCAGCAACAAAAGCCTTAGGAATTCTAGCCATCAATAATTTCCAGTTTACGAAATTCATTTAGAAGAGGTAAAAGTGGCAATCCTAAAACCGTAAAATAATCGCCTTCAATTTTTTCAAAAAGCTGAATTCCCTCATCTTCAATATGATATGCTCCAACACTGGACAATATATTCCTTCCGACTCGGGTAAGATAATAATTAACGAACTGAGGATTAAGAGGTCTCATTGTCATTCTTGCTACTGCGACGTGACTCCACAGTAGATGAGTATTTTTAAAAATAGCAACACCACTGTGTAGATGATGTGTTTTCCCTGACAACTCGAATAGTCGATGATATGCGTCTTCTATATCTGCAGGTTTATGCAAAATTCTGCCCTCAAGCTCTAAAACTTGATCACAACCAATTACTAAAGCATTAGGAAATCGCGTTGAAACTTCAGAAGCTTTTTCTTGTGCTAATTTTTGAGCGATCTCTTTGGGCAAAAAATCATCTAGCTCTTTTTCAATACGGCGTTCATCGATTTTTGCCTTTTCTATCTTCATAAAAAGGCCAGCATTTTTTACCAACTGTGCCCGAAAAGGACTTGAGCTTGCAAGTATAAGTTCATCGGTCATTAGAAACATATCACCTTTAATAGTACAGAGTATTACTCTAGAGGCTTTTCTTATGTCAATTGAAGAAGGATGATGATCACACCGCTATAAAATTAAAGTATCCTCTCATGCCTGCTTTACCTATCATGACATGGGATGAGAACGAATTTTTATTCAAATGATTAATTCTATAGCGATATCTCTTTCATGAGCATAATTATACGCAAGTTTCAGGAATTACAGAAAAAAGAAAGTAAGAAATTGAATTTTTTAGTGTTTTTTATAGGGCTGTTAATCAACAGGTATGCAATTGCGCCTATCATTACATTAAATATAGAAGATTACTTTAAAGTATGGAAAATTTCCTCACATTTATCTTAGCTGTTATCAACTTTTTTTGACAACTCTTGGAAAACAAGGACAAAATGAGATTATCAGCATTATATGCTTATCTTATTCACAAGTAAATTTCTTTTATATTATTGAATAGTATAGCTTTTTAATAGTTAAAATAATTTGGTAACTGATTACAAAAATTATAGGGCTATTAAAAATAGAATCTATTAGTCTAAGGATTTTATTTTATTGAATAATTTTTATAAAAAAGGTAGTTTTGCACTGATGAACAAAAAAGTACTAAAAGTCATAAATGGAGAAAAGCTTTCACCTCCACCGATTTGGATGATGCGACAAGCAGGCCGCTACCTACCAGAATACAGACATGTACGTGAAGCGGCCGGAAATTTTCTCAATCTTTGTTACACACCTATACTTGCTGCAGAAGCAACACTACAGCCCATGCGCCGCTTTAACCTCGATGCAGCTATACTGTTCTCCGATATTCTTCTCGTCCCTCATGCGTTAGGTAGGGATTTACGATTTGAAGAAAATCATGGCCCTATTATGACTCCTTTAACCGCAAGCGATATAAGAAAACTTGATATAACACATGCTATAGAACGGCTCTCCGCACCTTTTGAAACAATTGAACGAGTTAAAGCTAAACTCAATGATGAAACAACTTTAATAGGATTTAGTGGTGCTCCATGGACTGTTGCAACATACATGATAGCTGGTCATGCAACTTTTAATCAAGCACCCGCACGCCTTTTTTCCTATTCTCATCCAAAGGCGATGAAATCACTTCTTGAATGTCTGGCCGATGTTTCAGCTGACTACCTCCTAAAACAGATTAGTGCTGGTGTCGATGCAATCCAAATATTTGACTCCTTAGCATACTTTCTTGATGAAACTTCCTTTGAAGCCATGTGTATTCAACCGATGCAGCGCATGGTAAAAAGGATTAAACAAATTCATCCCAAAATACCAATCATTGGTTTTCCACGCGGAGCAGGTATTTTTTACAAAGATTATGCAAAGAAAACAGGCATTACTGCACTGGGACTCGATTGCTCAGTACCATTATTCTTTGCTAAGCAACTCCAGAAAGATCTCCCTGTACAGGGAAATTTAGATCCTATACGTCTTGCTGCAGGCGGAGATGCACTTGATTGTGGTATAGATGCTATCCTCAATAGTTTGGGCAACGGACCTCTTATCTTCAATTTAGGGCATGGTATTATACCCAGTACTCCTATCAGACACATTGAACAAATGATAAAACGTGTTCAAGAAAACAAAATCAATACCTAAAAAATTATTCTTCTTTGACAGGATACCCAATCACAATGAGGATTGTTATAAGTCTTCTAATTGTTTCTATTGCTTCATGGAAGTTATTTAACCTTGATCCTAACAATGCTTATCTCTGGATAAAAGCAGTTCATGTTATTGCTGTCATTAGCTGGATGGCAGGATTGCTTTATTTGCCAAGACTTTTTGTCTACCACTGCGCAGCAAAAGAAGATCTTTCTCAAAATAGAATTTTCAAGTTAATGGAACAACGCTTGCTGCTTTATATCATTAATCCCGCAATGCTTCTAACCTGGCTTACCGGTTTTTGGATCTCCTGGAAGATTTATGATTTCTCTGGTGGATGGCTTCATTTAAAATTTATAGTTGCCATATTACTTTCTGCTTTTCACGGATTTTTAGCACAAGCAACCTACTATTTTGCCATGGATAAAAATTGCCTATCAGAGAAAAGCTGGCGTATCCTTAATGAAGTACCAACTGCTCTAATGATTGTTGCGGTGATTGCAGTAATTGTTAAGATACCTGATTAAGCCAAAACGAACGACGCCTTGTTCACACACACATAATACTCTTGCGTAAACAGGCACAAGGTTGTATAAGGTAGCATACTCCTTCCTTATTGAACAATTCCCGCAATTAGGGTTCCTGCAGTAATTTAAATTGTGTGGATATTTGTTATCTATTTTCCAGTAAAAATTGTGAGCATTTTCTTATGCAAGAGATGAAACTTCAAGAACTTAAGAGCAAGACCCCAATGGAACTTATCGCTTTTGCTGAAACACTTGAGGTTGAAAATGCTAATTCTATGCGTAAACAGGAGCTTATGTTCGCAATTTTAAAGAATTTGGCAGTGCAAGATATCGAGATTATAGGTGAAGGCGTTGTTGAAGTTTTGCAAGATGGTTTTGGCTTTTTGCGATCCGCTGATGCCAATTATCTACCAGGACCAGATGATATTTATCTTTCTCCTTCCCAAATCAGAAGGTTTTCCCTGAAAACTGGTGATACAGTTGAAGGACCTATCCGCAGCCCAAAAGAGGGGGAACGATATTTCGCACTCCTCAAGGTTAATACCATCAATTTTAAAAACCCTGAGACAATTCGTCACAAGATACATTTTGATAACTTGACCCCGCTTTATCCAAACGAGCGGCTCCGGATGGAATCTGACATCCCAAGCAATAAAGACATGTCTCCGCGGGTAATTGATCTTATTGCTCCACTCGGCAAGGGGCAACGTGGACTTATTGTTGCACCACCACGCACAGGTAAAACCGTATTGTTGCAGAATATTGCTCATTCAATTACACTAAATCATTCGGAATGTTATTTAATTGTTCTATTAATTGATGAACGACCGGAAGAAGTAACAGATATGCAACGTTCGGTAAAAGGAGAGGTAGTGTCATCCACTTTTGATGAGCCAGCATCCCGACATGTACAGGTAGCTGAAATGGTTATTGAAAAAGCCAAGCGCTTAGTTGAACATGGCAGGGATGTTATCATTCTTTTAGATTCAATTACCCGACTTGGACGTGCCTATAATACTGTTATTCCTTCATCCGGAAAAGTTCTTACCGGCGGTGTTGATGCAAATGCATTGCAACGGCCAAAACGTTTTTTTGGTGCTGCTCGTAATATTGAGGAAGGCGGGTCATTAACAATTATTGCAACAGCATTAATTGATACCGGAAGTCGTATGGACGAAGTAATCTTCGAAGAATTTAAGGGGACAGGTAACTCTGAAATTGTCCTTGACCGTAAAATTGCTGATAAACGTATTTTCCCAGCAATTGATATCCTAAAATCTGGGACACGTAAAGAAGATCTGCTTATTCAACGTCAGGATCTACAAAGAATATTTGTCTTACGACGCATCCTTGCCCCAATGGGAACAACAGATGCTATTGAGTTTTTAATTAATAAATTAAAGCAGACTAAGTTGAACAGCGAGTTTTTTGATGCCATGAATACTTAATTTAACATTTGGATGTTAGAAGAATATTTTCTTAAGAAATCACTACAGAATGTTTTCTGTTTTATTTTTGCTTCATTTATAAAATAAACATGTTACTTAGATGTGAGATTACCAGAGAATAAATAATCAAGGTTTGAATGGACACGATATTTGCATTATCAAGCGGACTTCTTCCTTCAGGAATAGCTATCATTCGCCTATCCGGCCCATGTGTTAGAAATGCTTTAGTACAATTTGCTGGGTTTATTCCTAAACCACGTTATATGAATTTTTGTACACTGCGCTCTTCAACAGGAGAAACCCTTGATAAAGCGTTAATTGTTTACTTTACCGCACCAAAAAGTTTTACCGGTGAAGACTGTGCTGAATTTCATCTACATGGTGGTAAAGCCGTTGTTAAGCGTATCCTCGAGGAAATCGCCACTATTCCTGGATTTCGGCTAGCAGAACCAGGAGAGTTTGTACAGCGAGCTTTTCTGGCTGGGAAGCTCGATCTGACGGAGGCAGAAGGCTTAGCTGATATGATTAATGCTGAAACAGAAAGTCAGCGTCGACTCGCTGTCATAGGATCAAGTGGTGCTTTAGCTGTACTTTATCGTGACTGGAGAAATCAACTTGTAAAAGCGCGAGCATTGATTGAGGCAGAGTTCGATTTTCCGGATGAAAAGGACATACCCAACTCTGTTTCTACTCATATTTGGGCAAATATAGCTCGTTTGAGAGATAGCATCTTACAGCACATTCGTGATGGCAAACGTACAGAGGCTATGCGTGATGGATTGAAAATTATTATTGCTGGAGCACCTAATGCTGGAAAATCTAGCGTAATGAATCGCCTTGCAGGGCGGGATATCGCTATTGTCACAGAAGAAGCAGGAACTACACGTGATGCTTTGGAAATACGACTTGTTATCGATACATTACCTGTTCTTATAATAGATACGGCAGGCTTGCAAGATACAGAAAATCGCATTGAGAAAATGAGCATCGACATTGCCATTGCACGTATGAAAGAAGCAAACCTTGTACTCTTGCTTGATGATATGCATAATCCACAAACGGTTACTTTGCCGGAAATATCAGCAACAGTTTGGCATATTGGAAATAAGCTTGATTTAAGCAGTGGGGATTATAACAAATGGCCAATACAATTTTCTGCCTGGACGGGTGAAGGTTGGGATAATTTTCTCGAACAATTGACGATGTTCTGCCGTGAAAAGATTATAGAAATCGGGAATGTTGTACCTATCCGCAAAAGACAAATTGCACTTTTGGAAAATGGACTTTCTGAATTGAACACGGCATTAAAAGCTGATGATTCTAAACTTGAACTTCGATCAGAACATTTGCGTTTTGCTTCAAATTATCTTGGCCGTATTACAGGTGATATTAATGTCGAGGACTTGCTTGATGTGATATTCTCGGAATTCTGTATTGGTAAGTAGAAGATAATTCGTGCGTAAAAAACGCTTTACGTAAAAAAATTATCCACAAATTAAAACAAAAGGAAATTTATTTATCATTATGCAATGGAAATAATAAATATAGGAATTACAAAGTGAATCAATTTGATGTTATTGTCGTCGGTGGTGGACATGCCGGATGCGAGGCGGCTGCAGCTTCTGCTCGATTAGGTGCTAAAACTGCTCTTGTAACCTATCAAGCCGTGAAGATTGGCGTAATGTCTTGCAATCCAGCAATTGGTGGTTTGGGAAAAGGTCATCTTGTCCGTGAAATAGATGCTCTTGATGGTCTGATGGGACGTGCTGCTGATCAAGGAGGCATTCAGTTTCGGGTATTAAATCGGAGAAAAGGCCCTGCAGTTCGTGCTCCAAGAACACAAGCTGATCGCAAGTTGTACCGCCAAGCTATTCAAACTCTTATTTATGAGCAGAATAATCTGTTTATCGTAGAAGATGAAGCGATAGATCTTATTATTGAGAATGGCAATATTGCCGGTATTATTCTTACTAAGGGAGGCGCTGTAAAAACAGGCAGTGTCGTTCTAGCTACGGGCACTTTTTTACGAGGAGTTATTTACATCGGTGACAAAGTTTGGCCTGCTGGCCGTATGGGAGAATCCCCTGCACAAAAACTGGCTAAACGATTGGCATATTATCAGGTCAAGAATGGTCGATTTAAAACAGGGACTCCTCCACGCCTTGATGGCAAAACAATTGATTGGCATGGTCTTGATTGGCAAAAGCCAGATAGTGAACCTATGCCTTTTTCATTTTTGACAGAAAAAATAAAGCAGCCCCAAATTGATTGTGCTATTACGCGAACAAATACAGAAACACATCGAATTATCCGTGATAATCTGCACCGTTCTGCTATGTATTCGGGTATGATTCAAGGTATCGGTCCGCGATATTGCCCAGCTATTGAAGATAAAATTGTAAAATTTGGTGACCGTGATGGGCATCAGATTTTTCTCGAGCCGGAAGGTCTTCATGATAATACAATCTACCCTAATGGCATTTCTACTTCATTGCCTGAAGATGTGCAAAATGTATTAATTAGAAGTATTGAAGGTCTACAGCATGCAACAATATTGCAGCTGGGATATGCTATTGAATATGATTTTGTTGATCCACGTCAACTCGAACGTTCTCTTGAATTACGTTCAATACCAGGACTTTTTCTTGCTGGTCAGATAAATGGTACAACTGGTTATGAAGAAGCTGCTGCACAGGGGCTCATTGCTGGATTGAACGCCGCTAGAAAAGCAGGAAATCTGTTGCCTGTTTTTGTTCAACGTACACAGGCTTATATTGGTGTCATGATTGATGATTTGGTTTTACGTGGTGTCACTGAACCCTATCGAATGTTTACTTCGCGTTCTGAATTTCGCCTTTCCTTGCGTGCGGACAATGCTGATCAACGCTTAACACCATTTGGTATAAAGTTGGGTTTTATTGGTCGGGAAAGAGAAACAGCGTTTTTACAGCAGAATGAAATGCTGCAACAAGCCAGAAAATTTGCTGAATCTGTTTCCCTTACACCGAATGAAGCTACAGTTTATGGCTTTGAAATCAATCAAGATGGTGTGCGACGTACGGCTTATGATCTTCTTTCATACTCGGGAATTAATGGTGCAAGACTTGCTAAAATTTGGCCTGAATTTAGAAAATTCAACGCCAGAACTATGGAGGCCTTAGAGATAGAAGCACAATATGCAGTTTATATACAACGTCAGAAAAAGGAGATAGCAATCTTAGAACGCGATGAAGGGTTGCTGATTTCTAATGATGTGCGATTTAATGATATTCCCGGGCTATCTAATGAATTAAAGGACAAACTGTTGCAGCGACCACCACGTACAATTGCCGAAGCACAGAAAATTGATGGCATGACCCCAGCGGCCCTTTTCCTTATTATGACGCACAGTCGACGTTTTAACCATTCGCAAGAGACTATTGCATAATTGATTAGTGTTTTGCGATTATTGCAGATGTTTCACGTGAAGCATATTCTTCACATACGAAATGTAAGATTGATTTCGATTAGATCAGGAAGTATGGCAACGATAGTGCTCCAGATTTTTAGAATGTCTAGAAATTATAAAGGGGATCTTGAATAATGGGTTTCTTGTGTGAGCATTGCTCATTAAAAATAGAAGAAGGTCTTTTTTGATTTGATTAAGTCCTTCATTAATTGATGAAGACCTATCATTCAGAATAATTGTTAATTTTCTGGTCAAAAAGTAAAAATGAAAGGCTGGTGTGATGAAAAATCAGGAACGGATTATTGCTATTGCAAACCAGAAAGGAGGAGTTGGAAAAACGACAACTGCTATAAATTTGGCAACAGCATTAGCTGCTGTTGGTGAAAAAGTCCTCGTTGTTGACATCGATCCGCAGGGAAATGCAAGCACAGGGTTTGGTATTGATCGTAATAATCGCCGACTATCATCCTATGATGTTCTTATAAAAGGTACATCTATTACAGAATCCGCACTTCAAACAAATATACCAAACCTATTTATTGTACCATCAACACTTGATCTCCTCGGGGTGGAAATGGAGATTGCTGCACATTCAGATCGTAGTTACAGATTAAAAAATGCTCTATATCAGAATATAAAAATTATATCGAGATTCACGTATATCCTGATTGATTGTCCGCCTTCTTTTAATCTTTTGACATTAAACGCTATGGGAGCTGCTAATTCCGTATTAGTGCCATTGCAGTGTGAATTTTTTGCTCTCGAAGGTCTTAGCCAATTGCTTGATACCATTAGACGTGTAAGAAAAAGCTTTAATTCACAATTAAGTATTCAGGGAATTATTCTAACTATGTACGATAGAAGGAATAATCTAGCCAATCAGGTAGTAGAAGATGTTCGTTCTTTTATGGGAGAAAAAGTTTATCGCACGGTCATACCACGTAACGTACGTCTTTCAGAAGCACCATCCTTTGGTAAGCCAGCCTTGCTCTACGATCTAAATTGCGCAGGAAGCCAAGCTTATTTGCAACTCGCTTCCGAAGTTATTCAGCGTGAAAAGCGTCTTCATCTAGCTTAGGTTGATTAAAATATATACTAAGGGGAAATACAAGTCTGATAAAGGTAATTATTAGAATTAGTGTGGTGTTTTCGTTTGAATCTGCATAGGTGAATCATAATAAAAAATGAGAAGATGATGGGCGATAATCAATCAAGAAAAAGACTCAACCGCGGCCTAGCAGCGCTTATTGGCGACATTGGTATACAAATCGAGGAAGAAGAGCTAGGAATTTCCGTCAGCTTAACATCAGAAAAACAGATACCGATAACCCTACTGACACGTAATCCTCATAATCCTCGCCGGAGTTTTTCTGATTCTGAAATTGATGATCTAGCACAATCTATTCGTGCACACGGCATCGTTCATCCTGTTCTTGTCCGCCCATCCTCTATAAAGATTGATCATTATGAACTGATTGCTGGTGAACGGCGCTGGAGAGCGGCACAAAGGGCTGGTCTTCTCCAGATTCCTGTTATTATTCGCAACGTTGATCATCGTACTGCGCTTGAATTAGCAATTATTGAAAATGTTCAGCGTGCTGATCTCAATCCAATCGAAGAAGCTTTAGGATACCAACAGCTTATTGATGAGTATGAATATACGCAGGCAGATTTGGCACAAATTATTGGGAAAAGCCGGAGCTATGTTACGAATACACTTCGTTTGCTCAAATTACCTGATGATGTATGTCAGCTTCTGAACAGAGGAGTTTTGTCTGCTGGGCATGCACGATGTCTTATTACATCTGACAATCCATTGGCCTTGGCTGAACATATTGTTAAATACAGACTTTCTGTTCGGCAAACTGAGGCCCTTGTTAGTCAAACCTTGCTTGAGGTAGTAAAGAAAAAAAAACAAAAGAAAAGGGACATGAGTACAAAGGCGCTAGAAAAGACCCTAGGTGATAAACTTGGAATGCAAGTTCATATCAAATATAAGACAAAAGGTGGCAATATTCGTATTCATTACAAAACACTAGATCAACTTAATTATATTTGTCGATGCCTTCAAGGTTAGAACAATGATCACTTCTCTATAAAGTAAAGAAACTCTCCTTTTATCAAAGCGAATACGTAGGCAATGCTAAAATAGATTAATTAAACACGAATCCGCATCAAGTAAAATAATCGTCATATCCTTACAAGTGCGTTTCTTACACATGTTAATGACAATCAGATTCGCTTTTACAGTATAGTATAAGCAAAGAGAAAGCTGATAAAATGCTTTGACTATAATCAAAAATTATCTTTTCGTTTCCGCAGTTCTGCAAAAACTATTTCATCAGAGGCATCGACCATATTCAGATTTTTTCTTATAGATATATCTGTATAACGCAAAAATGGATTTGTTGCTCGTTCAAGTGCAATAGTTGAAGGTAATGTTATTCTACTTTGCCGGCGCAAGGTGACGACATTGTGCATCCGACGCTGTAAGGTATGATTATTCTTATCAATTGTCAAAGCAAATTGGCCATTTCTTTCTGTATATTCATGACCACAATATATTTTTGTATTGTCTGGTAATTTACTCAGTTTCTGTAGTGAAGAAAGCATAGCTGCAGGCGTACCTTCAAAAAGACGACCACATCCAAGAGAAAATAGTGTATCACCGCTAAACACAAGTTTTTCTTCTGGCATATAATAAGATATCGCTCCTGCAGTATGACCTGGGGTCGTAATTGCTTTAATTTTGCACCTGCCTATATGAAAGACATCAGTATCATTTACAGCATAGTCAAGTCCTTGAATCCTGTCTTCTTCAGCTTTAGGACCAATGATCTGTGTGCCGGTTTTTTCTTTTAGAACAGATATACCTTCAGTATGATCGTTATGATGATGTGTGATAAGAATAAAATCAAGATTCCACCTCATCTCATTAAGTTTAGAAGCAATTGTTGCACCATCGGGTGCATCTATTGCAATAGTCGTCTTATCTATTTCATTATGAAGTAAAATAGAAATATTATCTGTTTGACAAAGAAACTGTTCGACTAGCATAAATCACGCATCTACCCTAGGGTTATTTTAGATCGCAATTTGTATAAAAAAATACATGAGGAAATTTCCGTTATAGACTATGCGGTGGGGTTTAAGTTAAACTTACCTTCGATCTTTATATTTTGCGTATCCCTCTTTTACAAATTCTATTTTTTATCTTCGGGAAACTCTGTTATATAACGCATAAGCGTTGGAGTTTGTATGAGCATGAAAATAAGCGTGATGGGTATTATGCCAAAAACCTTGAAAGTGGTCCAGAATTCGTTACTGAAATTGCGCCAGATGATTTCATTCAATACAGCAAGAAAAAGAAAAAACCAAGCCCATAGAAAGGTTAGCTTACGCCAGCCTTGTGCATCCAGTTCTACTGCTGAATCCATAATATAACTAAGAAGGGATTTTTTGAAAAAAAGACCGATAAACAGAATAAGGCTCAGAAGTATATTGATGAACGTTGGTTTCATCTTAATAAAAATATCATCATGCAGCCATAAAGTGAGAAAACCGAAAATCAAGACAAAAACTCCAGAAACTAGCGGTATCACAGGGATTTTACGAACAATCCACCATGAAATCACAAATGCCACGATAATTGCAGTCATGAAGATGGCTGTTGCTGGGTAAATTGGTTTATCAAAAGAAGAAAATAAAGGGATATTATCAATTAACCATTGCCCACGGAAACTAATAAAAAAGAAGATAAGAAGTGGCCCTATTTCCAGCGAAAATTTAACTATTGGAGACATATACATTTTCTCTAAAATTTCTATATTCTGTGGATTAAAACCAAAAATAGATTCATTTATGCTTTATAGCTTCCTGTAATGCCTTCAGAAAATTCTTTTGGTGAAAGAAGCTTAAGATCATCAATATCTTCACCAATACCAACAAAATAAATTGGCAGTTTATGCTTGTTTGCAATGGCAACAAGAATACCACCACGAGCTGTTCCGTCAAGCTTTGTCATCACAAGACCATTTACACCGGCAATACTACGAAAAACGTCAACTTGATTAAGAGCATTCTGCCCGGTTGTTGAATCAAGAATTTGTAAAACTGTATGAGGTGCTTTGGGATCATGTTTCCCAAGAACACGAACAATTTTTGCAAGCTCATCCATCAATTCCATCTTATTTTCCAGACGACCAGCAGTATCAATAATTAGCACATCACTATCTGCTACTTTTGCTTCTTTATAAGCATCAAAAACTAGAGTTGCGGCATCTGAGCCTAATTGTGAAGAAATAACTGGTGAATGGGTCCGTGCGCCCCAAATATGCAATTGTTCAATTGCTGCAGCTCGAAATGTATCTCCTGCTGCAAGCATGACAGAAAGGCCAGCAGATGTTAATTTTGATGCAAGTTTTCCAATTGTCGTTGTTTTTCCTGTTCCATTAACGCCAACTACCAATATGACATGTGGTTTATAGGAAAGATCAAGTCTTAGTGGTTTTGCTACAGATTGCAAAATCTGTTGGATCTCGCGCGCCATTATGTCGCGGATTTCATCCATTGAAATATCTTTATCATAGCGTCTGGAATGGAGGATATTTGTTATCCGAATCGCTGTCTCAACTCCCAGATCTGCCTGAATTAAAATATCTTCGAGTTCCTGTAATGTCTCTTCGTCTAACATGCGATTTGTAAAAATTCTGGTAATAGAATTGCCAAGTTGTTGTGACGAACGTGACAAGCCAGATCTTAACTGAGAAAACCAAGGGTTCTTCGAACTTTGCTTGCTTTCTTCTCCTGTTGCAGATGTTGTTTCGCGAATGATCTCGACTGTATTACCAACGCTAACCATTAGCGTATTCGAAATATGAGGTTTATCAATTAAGCTAGATAACTTTAAAGATTTATCGTCTAGTATAAGCACCTCCTTTATCAGGGATTTTTCCCCTTTCTTAGAAGTGGAAGAAAATATTTTTCTTATAAAATCGGTAGTCATCTTATCTTTTCTCATGCTGCATGCTGATTAACTTTTGTTGCAATCAATCTGTCACGATTATGAGAAGTAATACGGCATCTCACCATTGTTCCGTCAACACTCCCATTTATTTCTGCCAGAGTATAATCTTCGCAACGGCCAACGCCATTACGTTCTATTAGAATAGTTTGCTCCGTTCCCTGTAATTTTTGCAAATGATTTGCATAGGCCCTATCTCCTGCTTTGCGTAGAACGGCAGCCCTTTGCTTCACAATACGGCGTTCTACTTGAGGCATAAGGGCAGCTGAGGTTCCCTCTCGTGGGCTGAAAGGAAAAACATGGAGATGAACAAGACCGCATTCTTTAACAAGAATGTGTGTCCTTTCAAACATCGCATCGGTTTCTGTAGGAAACCCAGCAATGAGATCAGCACCAAATACTATTTCTGGTCTTTTTTTACGCAATTCATCGCAAAAACGGATCGCATCTTCCCGCAAATGTCGCCGCTTCATACGTTTTAAAATTATATTGTCACCAGCCTGAAGCGATAGATGCAGATATGGCATCAGTCTTTTTTCATAAGCTATAATATCCAGCAATTCTGGGTCAATCTCAATAGAATCGATTGAAGATAAACGTAACCGCATCAGAGTTGGTATATCACGTAAAATAGAGGAAATAAGTTTACCAAGAGCAATTTTACCAAAAAGATCGAGGCCATAACTGGTCAAATCAATACCAGTTAGCACTATCTCATGGTAGCCGTTATCGCACAATCGCTTTATCTGCTCCACTACCACACTCGGGGCTATGGAGCGCGAAGGCCCTCGTCCGTAAGGAATAATGCAAAAAGTGCAACGATGATCGCATCCATTTTGTATTTGTACAAATGCTCGTTTTCTGTTTTTGATAGGAAGAATCATATGCGATGCATTTGCACGTATCTCCATAATGTTATTAACATGCACCTTTTTTATCCGATTAACACCAAAATCAGTTAGCTGACGATAAGAATAAGAGTATAGTTTCTCCTCATTTCCTAAAATAAGATCAATTTCATCCATATCGGTAAATTCTTGAGTCGAAGTTTGTGCAGCGCAGCCTGTCACGATGATATAAGCTTTCGGGTGCTCTTGTTTTGCCCTGCGTATTGCCTGTTTTGCCTGTCGTACAGCTTCAGCTGTAACAGAACAGGTATTAAGGATAATCGTGCCATTCTGTAATGTATCCAGTCCAGCAGCTTTACTCTTGCGGCGTATAATCTCTGTTTCATAAGCGTTGAGGCGGCAGCCGAATGTAAAAATTTTTGTTGCCATTACATGAGATTCCTTGTAAGGGTTTTGCTTTCTATGTCAAGCAAAGCTGAGAATTCGTATTCAGTAGCTCCGATCAACTTTACGTGGCCATTTTTTTCCCATCTAACAGAAAGTATACCACCCGGTTGTGTAACCTGGACTTCGTTTTTCGTCATTCCTCTTCGGCAAGCAGCTATCACACTGGCACAGGCTGCAGTCCCGCATGCGCGAGTTAGTCCGGCACCTCTTTCCCAAGTTCGTAAATCAAGGCTTGTTTCAGATGTTACTTGAGCAACTGAAATATTAGCCTGTTCTGGGAAAAGAAGGTTATGTTCAAGTCTAGGACCATATTCCAGAAGCTTGTAGCCAGCTACATTGTCTTTAACAAAAAAAATAGCATGAGGATTTCCTATAGAGAGAACAGATGCGTCATTAAGAGGTCCGCATCGAAGGGCAACATGATCTATATCTTCAACAGTTTTGATCAAAGGTATTTCTTGCCAGTTAAAATGCGGTTTCCCCATATCAACAGATACAAAACCGTTCTGCAGTCTCTGTGCATAAACAAAACCGCTCATTGTATCAAAGACAAAATAGTTGTGATATTCCTTTCTGTAAAGCCATTCAGTCACGCAGCGCATACCATTCCCACAGGCTCTGGCCTTGGAACCATCTCGATTCCAGATTTCTATGGAATAATCTGCATCGGTGTGTTGAGAATCATGGATGACCATGATTTGATCAAACCCAATTTCCCGTATCTTAGCCAATTGCCGTACAATTTCGGGAGTGATACTGTCATTGCGGCTACGCATATCAGCAATAATAATTGCATTGCCTGATCCATTCATTTTTGCCATGCTTACCGGGGCTTTCATTAGTATTAATCCTTGATAAATAATCTCGGCACATAAAAGAACTGGCCCAGAAATACCAGTTTTACTGCCAGTAAGTAATTGCATTATTAAGTCACTGTTTTTATTCCTATTGGGCAGAACAGTGATTTTGTATTTCAGACCTTATGATTTTTTGTGTCTCTCACTTTTGGAGATCTCTATTGTTAAGAGTGAAAAATATAATATAGCTACTAACATAGCTGATGCAGAGGCCCATTAGGAGTGGTAAACTTTAAAGGGAATATCGCATACAATGATAATCCCCGAAATGATAAAAATTAGCGTACTCCTCGCAAAATAGGAACCTTATCGAAGAGACTAAAATACAAACTCAATAACAGTAAGGTGTGCAAAAATCTAAGACTTGAAGACAGAGAAAAATAAAATCAATGGAATGCACCCGGAACCCATAACACATCCCCCTGTCCTTTTCCATTAGTAAACCGAGCAGCAACAAATAGAAAATCAGACAAACGGTTTATGTACTGGAGAGTGAATAGATTGATTTTCTCGCGATTATGTAGAGCAACTATAATACGCTCCGCGCGACGTGCTACTGTGCGTGCAAGATGCAAATATGCAGAAGCCGATCTCCCTCCTGGTAACACGAAGGATTTTAGTGGTTGAATATGAGCATTCATATCATCAATCTCATTCTCCAAGCGTTGTACCTGTTTTTCTGTCACACGTAGAGAAACTGTTTTTTTATCACTATCCTTGGATGTTGCAATGTCTGCTCCAAGATCGAACAAGTCATTTTGAACTCGTATCAACATACTATCAAGTATGCCAGCAGCATTTATTGTATAAAGACGTGCTATGCCGATGGTTGCATTGGTTTCATCCACAGTTCCATAAGCCTCTACACGCAAATCATCCTTTAAACATCGTGAAGCATCAACCAATCCTGTTGAGCCATTATCTCCTGTTCTAGTATAAATTTTATTAAGCTTAACCACAGGGTTAGTATTCCGATTCTCTCTAATTTTATGATTCTACTGCGAACATTTCATCGAATAGTCAAGTACAGACAGAAGTATTCCTATCTCTTTAATCGCAATTTCTGTTACGCTCTTTAATAATGTTTCTGTACTTAAATTCTATCAGCTAACAGATTTAGCATAATATGAAGAAAATAAAAGGAACCATTAAGTGATATCTTATCTGTCTTGATGAGCGGCCCTATGAAAAAATGCTCTACTTTGCTTTTTCAAGGTTGATTTTTTGATTATCAAAACATTCAGCTTTGTAATCGTCAGATTACTGTCATCTAGTGCCTTCTGTCAGTGTTTATAACTGCTTCAATAAAAGCAATACCATTCTGATCTGTCCATGGAGCCGTACCATTAAAGGATGCAACTACACAGCTTTCCGGATTAACCACCAAAGTTATCGGCAACCCAATCCCAAACCTCTTACGTTTGAGAGCTTGAAAAGCTTGCATGCTTGTATCTCGATAAACAGCTAGATTTGCAGCATGTACTTCTTGAAGAAAACTTCTAATCTTCTCACTCGATCTAAAACCCACATTAATCGCAATCACATCAAAGTCGCTTTTCTTCCACTTTTTTTTTAATTCAGCCAGTGCGGCCATTTCATTTTGGCAAGGAATGCACCAAATAGCCCATAAATTTACTAGCAAAGTTTTTCCTTTGAAATCAGAAAGTTTTATATTTTTCCCCATTGAATCTTGGAAAATAAGATTATCTACGTAATAAGATTTATCCATAATCTTCAGTGCCGAAAAAAAGCCTTTTGCAGTTTTATGCAAAACCTCAAGCTCATTTGACCTAATGCTGCATTGCTCATCGCTTTTCTCCTTGAAAGTTGAGATTGTTCTTATTGTCGGATACACTGCAAGTAAGGTGGCTGCAAGAAGGATCAATTTCATCAGCGGATCAAGGTTTTGATGCTTGAAAAAGTGGTCGACACCCGCAGGAAGAATTCTGGTCGCCATTTTTCTTTACTCCTTTCTATCGGAGATTAGCATACATGAATCATAAAAATCAAAGCAACCAGATGTGGGGCGGACGTTTTTCCTCGGGCCCTGTCGGAGTTATGGAAGACATCAATGCATCCATTGATTTTGACTGCAAGCTTTACGCACAAGATATCCACGGTTCACTTGTCCACGCTGCCATGCTTGCCCAACAGGGTATCATCTCTAAAAGTGATCATCAGGCGATTGAAAAAGGGCTTAAAATTATCTTGCAGGAAATTGAGGAAGGAATCTTTACTTTTTCCCGAAAACTCGAAGATATTCACATGAATATTGAAGCAAGGCTAACAGAATTAATTGGCCCTGCAGCCGGCAGGTTGCATACAGCACGCTCGCGCAATGATCAAGTGGCACTTGATCTCCGCCTTTGGGTCAAAGAACAGATACAAAAAATAATAAAAAATCTGCAGGATTTTCTTTCTAATCTATTGATACAAGCAGAAAAGCATGCGGAAACGCTGATGCCAGGTTTTACTCATTTGCAGACCGCTCAACCAGTTACATTCGGTCATCATCTAATGGCTTATGTAGAAATGTTCGGGCGTGACTTATCACGTTTATGTGACACTCTTCACCGCATGGACGAGATGCCTCTTGGTGCGGCGGCACTCGCTGGAACGAGTTTTCCTATAGATAGATTCATGACGGCTAGAGCACTTGGCTTTCGTGAACCAACTCGCAATTCAATTGACAGTGTATCTGATCGTGATTTTGTTTTGGAATTTCTTGCAGACGCAGCTATTACCAGTACCCATCTGTCCCGTCTTTCAGAAGAAATTATTATTTGGTCCACACCACAATTCAACTTTATCCGATTGTCAGATGCTTTTTCTACGGGATCATCCATTATGCCACAAAAAAAAAATCCCGATGCAGCAGAATTGATACGGGCTAAAACGGGTAGAATCTACGGTGATCTTGTAGCATTGCTCACTGTTATGAAGGGATTACCGTTAGCTTATTCAAAAGATATGCAAGAAGATAAAGAAGCTGTTTTTGATGCAGTGGCAACGCTTGAGCTTTCTCTTACTGCTATGAAGGGAATGATCAGCGATATGACAATTCAAATTGCAATGATGGAAAAGGCGGCTGGATCAGGTTATACAACCGCAACAGACCTTGCCGACTGGTTAGTTAGGATGATAGGTTTACCATTTCGCGAGGCACATCATATTACAGGGCAAATTATTGCAACTGCCGAATGTAAAAAATGTAATCTCGAACAGATATCGCTTTCCGAACTTCAAGTAATCCACCCGGCGATCACAAAGGATATCTTTAAATTTCTTTCACCTAAAAAATCTGTCAAAAGCCGTAAATCGTACGGCGGTACTGCCCCACAAGAAGTGCGTCGTCAGATCTGTTACTGGAAAAAACGCCTTGCAAAGATACAAGAGTCAAGGCATGCTTGACTCTCGAGTGAGCACCATGCATTCATGCATATAGATGCAAAAGGTGGATTCAAGTATTATTGGTGAATAGATATATGAGAAGTCATTCTTTTTCCGGTTTTGTTATCGTTGTTATTTCTAGTTTGATGACGACAAGTTGTGGTCGAAGGGGTTATCTTGAACCATCACCAACCTTACTGATCGAAGATCGGAAAAATGAGATAGCGGAAAAAAACAGAAATAATCGATCTTTTATTCTCAATCCTCTTATCGGATATTCAAAACCGGGTTAGACAATTGTGAGCTATTTTCAGTATCGTGATGGTGTTTTACACGTCGAAGATATCACCCTGACAGCTATTGCCTGTGCAGAGGGAACGCCTTTTTATGTTTATTCAGCTGAAGCTTTGCGCCACAATTTCCGTGTGTTCTGTGATGCTTTTAAAGGTATGGATATATTTATAGCCTATGCACTCAAGGCAAATTCTAATCAGGCTATCTTAACTCTTTTAAGGAAAGAGGGTGCTGGTGCTGATGTAGTATCTGAAGGAGATATGCGACGAGCACTCGCAGCAGAGATTTCGGCAAAAAAAATTGTCTATTCTGGTGTTGGAAAAACAGTTGATGAGATAAATTTCGCCTTATCGCAAAATATCTACTGCTTTAATGTTGAGTCAGAAACGGAGTTAATTCAGCTTTCACAACAAGCTGTAGCGGTTGGAAAGAAAGCGCCTACTTCGCTTCGAATTAATCCAGATGTCGATGCTAAAACCCATAAAAAGATTTTAACCGGAAGATCAGAAAGTAAATTTGGCATACCACTTTCTAGAGCACATGATGCTTATCGTCTTGCAGCTTCGTTACCAGGCATCCGTATATGTGGTGTTGACGTGCATATCGGCAGTCAGATCTGTGAATTATTGCCATTTGAAACTGCCTTTGCCATCATGGCACGATTTGTCGATGAACTGAGGCAGATGGGTCATACAATCAGCCATGTGGATATTGGTGGTGGCCTTGGTATTTCTTATGATTTTGATAGCTCTTCATTGCCATCATCTGCTGATTATGCCGCTACGGTACAAAAATACATGGGTTCACTCAATGTTAAACTGATAGCAGAGCCAGGCCGCATGATTGTTGGAAATTCTGGTATGCTCGTGACATCTGTCATTCATGTAAAAAAAGGAGCAGATAAAAATTTTATTATTGTTGATGCAGGTATGAATGATCTCATCCGACCAACACTCTATGATGCGTGGCATACAATAATACCCGTTGATGAAGCAAAACAGAATAAAACACTCATTTTTGCCGATATTGTTGGCCCTATCTGCGAAACAGGAGATTATCTCGGACTTGCGCGGCGATTACCAAAACCTGTTCCTGGAGAGCTTTTAGCAATTACCAATGCAGGTGCTTACGGTGCTGTCATGTCAAATACTTATAATACAAGGCTTTTGGTGCCGGAAATTTTAGTTGAAGGCAGGCGTTACGATGTTATACGTCCTCGTCCTTCCTATGAAGATCTTATCGGACTGGATAAGGTGCCAAACTGGCTTTAAAACAATTATAGTTGTTGTCTTTTCCAATTTTATGCAATTTTTTTTGTGAACTTAGTTTCTAATTTTCTGACATTTCTCTATGTAGGTTTAAAGCAGAGTCTAACGACTATTCACAAAAAATACATAAATATGTGTTATGGTCTGGCGGATGTTTTATGGGAGTATTTGACTGTAATTTGACAATAGCGGCATATTCCTATTTCTATCATCCGATGTTGGAAATAGAGATAGGGGGAGGGTATAGGGCTATATCCTCATAATGGAAACATATTATTCAAATCTTGATGAATCTATGAACGTCTTAATCGTTTAACAGAATTAGTTCAGAAACGACGCTCAATCATCAAGCTTTTAATTTCAGCAATGGCCTTCGCTGGGTTAAGTCCTTTAGGGCAAGTTTGTGCACAATTTATGATTGTATGACAGCGATAGAGTCGAAAAGGATCTTCCAAATTGTTGAGACGTTCGCCTCTAGCTTCATCGCGCGAATCCGCAATCCAGCGATACGCCTGTAATAGAACTGCAGGGCCAAGATAGCGGTCACTATTCCACCAATAGCTTGGGCATGATGTTTGACAACAAGCACATAAAATGCATTCGTAAAGGCCATTTAGCCTCTGGCGATCTTCCCGGCTTTGCAACCATTCTTTCTCTGGCATCGGCGAAGTAGTCTGAAGCCACGGTTCAATAACCTGGTGTTGAGCATAGAAGTGGGTTAAATCAGGCACAAGATCCTTTATCACGGGCATAGATGGCAACGGATATATTCTAATTGGATATTTTACCTCGTCCATGCCTTTGGTACAAGCTAAGCTGTTTGAACCGTCAATATTCATGGCACAAGATCCACAAATACCTTCACGACAGGAACGGCGCAGCGCTAATGTTTGGTCTATATAATTTTTAATATAAAGCAAGCCATCAAGAATCATCGGGCCGCAAGCATCACGATCAACAAAATAAGTATCAATCCGTGGGTTCTCATTATCATCGGGTGACCAACGATAAATACGAAACTCTGTTAACTTAGCTACGTTTTGTGGTTTTGGCCAAATTTTTCCCTGTTTAACCCGCAAATTCCTGGAAAGAATCATCTGAATCATTTTACACTTACTTCTCTAGTATATACGCTTTTTTGGCGCAATTTTTTTTGGATTAATCCCCCCATTTTTTGGTATCGTCAATGGATCTAAATGAACATCGCGATAAGCCAGGGTGACTTTGCCCTCATCTGATAAATACGCCAGCGTATGCTTGCGCCAATTCTTGTCATCGCGCTCTGGATAATCCTCACGTGTATGGGAACCGCGGCTTTCTCGGCGAGCCTCAGCAGAATAAACGCTAGTAATTGCATTAGCCATTAGGTTTTTAAGCTCAATTGCTTCCATAAGATCAGAGTTCCAGATCAGGGAACGGTCAAAAACCTTCAAATCAGATATCTCTTTCCACAGAGCGGATATACTCTTGCAACCTTTTTGTAGAGATTCTTCTGTACGGAAAACAGCTGCACTTTCTTGCATGGTGCGCTGCATTCTATCACGTAGCTCTGCCGTTGGTATTGATCCATTGGAAAAACGCACTTTGTCAAAGCGATCCATGATCCTATCACAGGCTTCGAGGTTAATATCAGGAATTGAGTTTTTTCGGTCAATTACTTGCCCTGAGCGAATAGCTGCTGCACGACCAAAGACCATAAGATCGATTAGAGAATTTGATCCCAGACGATTAGCACCATGAACAGAAGCACAACCAACTTCTCCAACAGCTATTAGCCCTGGCTGGACACAATCCGGATTAATGGGTGTTGGATTCAACACTTCTCCCCAATAATTGGTAGGAATACCACCCATATTATAGTGAACTGTTGGAAGAACAGGAATTGGATCTTTTGTCAAATCCACACCGGCAAAAATGTGAGCTGATTCAGAAATTCCAGGAAGACGATCATGAAGAATCGCAGGATCAATATGGTTAAGCACTAAATGAATGTGATCCTTTTTCACTCCAACGCCCCGACCTTCACGGATTTCAATCGTCATACAACGCGAAACCACATCACGTGAGGCAAGATCTTTGAACGAAGGGGCGTAACGCTCCATGAAACGTTCCCCTTCCGCATTGACAAGGTACCCGCCTTCACCACGTGCACCTTCAGTGATTAGACAGCCTGATCCATAAATACCAGTTGGGTGAAACTGGATAAATTCCATATCTTGTAGTGGAAATCCAGCACGAGCTACCATGCCAGTGCCATCTCCTGTGCAGGTATGGGCAGAAGTAGTGGAGAAATAGGCGCGACCATAGCCGCCAGTGGCTAAAACGACCATCTTTGTTGAAAAACGGTGAATGGTGCCATCATCGAGGTTCCAAGCAATAATACCTGTTACAACACCATCAGTCATAACTAAGTCAAGTGCAAAATATTCAATAAAGAACTGAGCATTATGTTTTAAACTTTGGCCATAAAGCGTATGTAAAATGGCATGTCCTGTACGATCGGCAGCAGCGCAGGTACGCTGCACAGGAGGGCCTTCTCCAAACTTGGTAGTATGACCACCAAAAGGGCGTTGATAAATCTTACCTTCTTCAGTACGTGAAAATGGCACACCATAATGCTCGAGCTCATAGACAGCAGTTGGTGCTTCACGTACTAGATACTCCGTTGCATCTATATCTCCAAGCCAGTCCGATCCCTTGATCGTATCATACATATGCCACTGCCAATTATCGGGCCCCATATTCGAAAGGGAGGCAGCAATTCCACCTTGCGCAGCAACAGTATGAGAACGTGTCGGAAAAACTTTGGTGATACAGGCAGTCTTAAAACCCTGTTCTGCCATACCAAGTGTTGCACGTAAGCCAGCGCCACCAGCACCGACAACAACGACATCAAATTTGTGATCGATAAAATAATAAAGGTTTTTGCCAGTAGCTGATGCTGCAGCATTTTTATTCGTAGCCATGAAGTCATCCCCCCAACGCGATCTTCAGAAGTGCCAAAATACATGCGCCGCCCATGACAAAAGAAAAGAAAATATTCAGCGCAAGGATGAAAATACGGCACCTATCATTGTGAACATAATCTTCAATGATGACTTGCATACCAAGTTTCATATGGTAAATGCTCGAAAGAATCATTAGTCCTACGATAAGAGCAACAATTGGATTGGCCAAAATGTTATGTACATGCTCATAGTCTTTACCAACAAGCGCCATAACAAGTATGATGAAGAAAATAAATAGCGGGATATTTGCCAGTGCTGTGAAACGCTGCATCCAAAAATCTTGAGTTCCATCCTTGGATGATCCAAGACCTCTTACCTTACTAAGAGGTGTTTTAAAGTCTTTTTTCATTATTTTCTCTCCAATTAGAGCATAGCAGAGACACACCACCAAATAAGAAGTGTCAAAAAAATTGAAATAAATACCGTTGATTTGGCTATTTGAGTGGCACGCTTCTTTTCAAGAAGACTTGGGCTAAAATCCCAGAATAAGTATCGTATCCCGCCAACAAGGTGATGAATAAGGGCAAAGGTATAAAAAAATAGCACTGTGTTCCCTAGAAAGGAACTGTAAATGGTGTTGATAGTCTCAAATACTTCCTTTTTATAAGCAATGCTTTCTAGCCATACCGCAAGAAAAACAGTACCGATATAAAGTGCGCCACCAGAAACACGATGAGCAATCGACATTGCCATGGTAATTGACCAACGATAAATGCTGATATGAGGCGAGACCGGACGTTCAGAAATTGTCGTCTTTGTCATAAATATTCCCAAAATCTAACTTTTGACTCTAAGCGAACACTAATCAGAAAATTTAAACCTGTCACGCAGAGATTTCATTACTAAGGGCGTTTTCCTCTTTTGTCTTAGCTCTTTATCATTAATCAAGCAGATGACTTAGCACAATCGCAGACTGTTGGCAAAAAAGGTCTTTTGCAGTTTTGTATTTTGCATCAAAAAAATCATAATACTTTAAAAACACGACTATAACATAGACATAATTCAACTAGATGATATCAAATCTTACTGAATCAATTTAGCCGAAATTTACTCATAAAAAAAAGGCCCGATATCCTCAGTAAATACAGAATTATTAAAAATCAATATCACCTGTCTGCTATAATTTTTATTGTCGATAATCTGCAATACAATATCACCTATTTTCTTGGCTTTTATACAATATAATTAACTAATGTCTGTACCTTCCCGATAAATTATCAACCTTAAAAAGACAATGACTAGAAAGAAACCTCATTTTTATTTTGCTATACTTTCGACATTCACAGATAAGAATTACAAGAAAAATAGATGAATTGTTACCAATCTCGTACATCAACAAAATGACCGGCAATAGCCGCAGCCGCAGCCATGGCTGGGGAAACTAGGTGTGTACGCCCCTTGTAGCCTTGCCGTCCTTCAAAATTGCGATTCGATGTAGAAGCACACCTCTCACCTGGCTGTAGACGGTCATCATTCATGGCAAGACACATGGAACAACCTGGTTCGCGCCACTCAAATCCCGCATCTATAAAAATCTTATCCAATCCTTCAGCTTCGGCCTGTCCTTTGACAAGACCAGAACCTGGTACAACCATGGCTGAGATCCCTTTAGCTACATGACGCCCCTTGGCAATCATTGCTGCGATGCGCAAATCTTCAATTCGACCATTAGTACATGAACCTATAAATACACGATCGATTGTGATATCTGTCATCTTCATGCCTGGTACAAGCCCCATATATTCAAGCGCGCGCTTCTTTGAAAGACGTAAAGTTTCATCTTTAATTTCTTCTGGATTAGGCACTACACCAGTAATAGAAACAATATCTTCTGGAGAAGAACCCCATGTCAATATAGGAGCCAGTTTTTCTGCATCAATCGTCACGACCTTATCATAACGGGCATCTTCATCAGACTTCAGCGTTTTCCAATAACGGATCGCCTGTTTCAGTACTTCACCTTTTGGTGTTCGTGGACGTCCTAGAACATACTTAAAGGTTTTTTCATCAGGTGTTATCATCCCGGCACGGGCACCGCCTTCAATTGACATATTGCAAACAGTCATGCGTCCTTCCATTGAAAGCTCTTTAATAACCTCTCCCGTATATTCAATCACATACCCTGTTCCACCAGCAGTGCCGATTTTACCGATGATGGCAAGCACTACATCCTTAGCCGCTATGCTGAGCGGTAATCTGCCATCAACGCGTACAAGCATGTTTTTTGCTTTTTTCTGGACAAGCGTCTGTGTCGCTAACACATGCTCAACTTCTGAAGTACCTATGCCATGGGCAAGAACACCAAATGCCCCATGTGTGGATGTATGGCTGTCACCGCAAACAACCGTCATACCGGGCAAGATAAATCCCTGCTCAGGGCCAACAACATGCACTATACCTTGCCGAGAATCCTTTTCTGAATAATATTCAATGCCAAACTCTTGTGCATTTCTGGCAAGTTCTTCAATCTGAATACGGCTTTCCTTATTTTTTATCCCTTCAAAACGATTCGCTGTTGTTGGGATATTGTGATCAACAACAGCAAGTGTCTTTTCAGGGTGGCGCACACATCGCTGTGCCACACGCAATCCTTCAAAAGCCTGTGGGCTAGTTACCTCATGTACCAAGTGGCGGTCAATATAGAGAAGGCAAGTGCCATCCTTTTGCTGTTTAATAACATGGCTATCAAAAATTTTATCGTAGAGTGTACGTGGCATACGCATTTCGTTTCCAATCTAAAGATCTGAACATTTGTTCAAGAAGATGACATGCTGCTGATGAAAAATCCATAAATCGTTTCAAAGCTGAATCAAAAGAATCATAAAAGCACCAAATTGAGTATTTAGTGCTTTATAAAACGGGAAGTTCCCTATCGAAACTTACATGAACCTGACCACTCTACCACTTTGCAAAAAATGCGCAAGGGGAATACCTAAAGTAGTTTCTAAGCATGCATAACCTTCCATTGATTTTGGCAAAGGCATACCTAAAGAAAGCAAAAAAACACATTCTCAAAAGAATTAAAGCTTTAAGTTAGCTGTTTTACTAGAATTTCAATTTTTTCTTGTAAAGATCTTTCTTTTCGGGAATACGGGCGGCTTTGCCTGTTAGGCTACGTAGATAGTAAAGCTTGGCGCGACGTACCCTACCACGACGGAGAAGCTCTACTTTCTCAATTAGCGGGGAATAGACGGGAAAAACACGTTCAACGCCCTCACCATAAGAAATTTTACGCACAGTAAAAGTCTCATTTAAGCTACCACCAGAACGTGCAATGCAGACACCTTCATAAGCTTGCACTCTAGTGCGCGTACCTTCCATCACACGCACCATTACACGCAGTGTGTCACCTGGCTGGAAAGCTGGAAGGACGCGTTTTTCTTTAATCTTTGCACATTGTTCTGCTTCAATTTTTGCAATAATATTCATTTCCTTATCCTTTAATATTCTTTTCGAACAGTGGAAATATCCAACACTTGCTGCAAAAATCAGGTCTAAAAGACAGGTGCTATGGCAGAAGCGAGCTTAATTTTCCTTAGATTTAACACCACAAGGAACAATACATCTATGTACAATGCAAATCAAGTTTTTCTGTGTTTCTTTTGATAAGTTGACCAGAGATCAGGTCTGCGCACCTTTGTTATAGCTTCGGCTTGAGATTTGCGCCATTCAAGTATTGCACGATGATCTCCAGAAGAAAGAATCTGCGGGATTTCTTGGTCTTCAAAAATCTGTGGTCTTGTATACTGAGGATGCTCCAGAAGCCCGTTTTCAAAACTTTCATTGTGCTGCGATTCTACATTACCTATCACCCCATGAAGGAGGCGTATAACGGCATCTAGAATAACAAGAACTGCAATTTCTCCTCCCGATAAAATATAATCACCAACAGAAATTTCGATTAAATTTCTAGCTTCAATAATGCGTTCATCAACCCCTTCGAAACGGCTACAGATAAATGTTGCTCTCTCGAGGCTAGCTATCTCATATGCCATGGCCTGATTAAAACATAACCCGCGCGGACTCATCAGAAAACGCGGGAATTCTAGACTGCTTATATCGTCAATCGCATGTGCTAAAATATCCGCCCTCATCACCATCCCAGCCCCACCGCCTGCAGGTGTATCATCAACGGAACGATGTCGATCTGTTGCAAAATTACGAATCTGGTACGTTTTAAGCGACCATATTTTTTTCTCAAGAGCCTTACCAGCAAGAGAATTCCCAAGTGGTCCAGGGAACATTTCAGGATACAAAGTAAGAATTGTCGCATGAAAACCCATAATCATACCTCACAGTCAATGCGATTCAAGACCGGAGGCTATGGGGTTAATAACAATTCGCTTTACTGTCATATCGATATGCGGAATTGCTATCTTCGTAAAAGGAATAAGCTGATTTGTCCCGCCTTTTATGGTGATCTCTACAATATCCCCTGCTCCGAAATTAAAAAATGCCGAAACGAAGCCCATTTCTCTGCCATTAGAATCAAAAGCAGTAAAACCAATCAGATCATCCTGATAAAACTCATCATCCTCAAGATCATTAGGCAGGTATATACAATCAATAAATAACTTTGTCCCATTCAACTCTTCTGCTTGAGTACGATCATTAATTCCCTCAAAATGAACAATAATCAGTGTTTTCTGTTGCCTAAGTAACTTTATCTGATAGCTTTTCCCATTTTTATCACAAAGTGGGCCGTACATGCTTAAATTCAATGGATTAGTAGTAAAGAATTTTACACGCACCCCACCCTGTATACCATGGGCAGCACCGACAACTGCTACCAAAACAGATTTTTTACCCCTTGACATCTCCGCTTCTTTGCAACTAATTTACACGGCAACGCCTTTCGGCAAAGCAAAAGGATTATCGCCCTTTATACATAACATCTTAAAATCCGAGATTACCGAAACGGCTCTTGAATTTGGAAACACGACCACCACGGTCAACAAGTGTCTGAGAACCTCCAGTCCATGCTGGGTGGGTAGTTGGGTCAATGTCAAGATTAAGACTATCCCCTTTCTTTCCCCATGTTGAACGAGTCTGATATTCCTTTCCATCGGTCATAACGACTTTGATAACATGATAATCAGGATGAATATCGGGCTTCATAACTTTCCCTACTCTCTAAACTCACCACTACTATTCTTCGAATATCAAAATTCAAGGGTATCATCTGGATTTATCCTTTGTTATTTTTAACATTAATCCAACGACTCAAAAAGTCCCAAAGAATTCCAAAGCCATCCAATACATCAACTTTATGAAGATAGCAAGAGCACAATATCCAAATGGCCAATTCTTGTAAATTTTACCAAACAAAAAATAGTATAGCTCCAAAAAAATACAACCTAAGGCCTTTAGCCACACTTTATCCCTATATCAGGCATCACAAATATTTAGCACTATCGGCCTTTATTTCATTAATTGTTGCTGCCCTAGTTATGTTGCTTTTGCCTGTGATTACTCGCCGCACGATAGATCATGGTTTTTCGACTCTCAAGAATACTATGGTCAACTCTTATTTTACTATACTGCTTCTTCTGGCCGGTGTGTTAGCGCTGGCCTCAGCTATAAGATACTACAGTGTTATTATATTAGGTGAACAAGTTATTTCTGAATTACGCCGTGATGTGTTCGCACATCTTGTCAGTCTTTCTCCGAGATTCTATGATCGTTCCCATTCTGGGGAAATCATATCTCGACTATCATCTGATACAACGCAGATCAAATCTGTGATTGGTGCAGCGGTTTCAATTATGCTTCGTAATGTCATTATGGCTATTGGTGCTATTGCTATGATGACAATTACAAGTCCTAGGTTATCAATTACAGCGCTTGCAACCATCCCAATTGTACTTATCCCATTAATCGGAATGGGCCGGAAAGTAAAGAAGCAAACACGAATATCACATGATAAACTCGCTAATGCCAATGCATTGGCTTCCGAACAAATTGCTGCAATCCGCACTGTTCAGGCATTTAATGCTCAGCTTTCTGCTGTTACGCGATTTTCAAATTTAGTCACAACAGCATTTCAAGCGGCAAAGCGGTCAGTCTTATCTCGCGCACTTCTAACAGGATTCGCCATTTTTTCAATATTTGGTAGTGTTATCGTTGTCTTGTGGATTGGTTCGCAGGACGTATTAAATGGCTATATGACAGCTGGAACGCTTGGACAATTCATCATCTATGCCGTTTTGGCAGCAGGTGCCTTCGGACAATTGTCAGAAGTGGGCGGAGAATTCGCTCAAGCTGCAGGTGCTGCAGAGCGCCTAACTGAATTGCTACATGAAAAATCGGATATCCAAGAACCAAAAAAGGAGCAGAAGTTATTGATTCCGTTCCGAGGCTGTATCAGTTTTAATAATGTTAGCTTCGCCTATCTTTTCCCCAATGTATTTTCTATCAATCAGTTGAGCTTTTCTGTTAGGTCGGGTGAAACCATAGCTATTGTTGGCCCCTCAGGTGCAGGGAAAAGCACGATTTTCTACTTACTCTTAAGATTTTATGATCCGCAAAAGGGAGAAATATGCCTTAATGGAGTTAATCTGCAACAGGCTTCTCCGTATGATATTCGGGCACATATTGCCTATGTTGCTCAAGATACGGCTATATTCAATGATACCTTGCGGCAGAATATTATCTTTGGGAAAGAAGATGCGACAGAAAGCGATCTTGAAAATGCCGCCCATGCAGCCAATGCTTATGATTTTATTATGTCATTAAAAAACGGTTTTGATACATGGGTTGGCGAACGCGGCATCACACTGTCTGGTGGACAGAAACAGCGTATTGCCATTGCTCGTGCGGTTTTACGCAATGCACCAATCCTTCTTCTGGACGAAGCTACCTCTGCTCTTGATGCAGAAAGTGAAGTGCTGGTACAAGAAGCCCTTGAAAAACTGATGATAAATCGTACG
>QENB01000011.1 GCA_003331065.1 Candidatus Tokpelaia sp. JSC188 | reverse complement strand
ACACAGCACCACATCCAGCGCCGCGCCTCCTACCATCCCGTTATATAGAATTTCCATTTCCAATATGTCAACAATATTAATCGAATCTTTAAAAAAAATCTCAAAAATAATACCCTACCTTCGAAGATATTTAATGATTGTCAAGATAATTTTGCCACTAGATTATCCGTTAAGAATATCACAAACTAGTCAATTGGAATTAAATCATTATTATAATGACAAAAAGCTGCTAGATAGCTATTAATCTGCTTCAAAATAGAGTCGCTGATATACAAGTCGCCTAAATCCATGTATTCTTGCGCCCTCGATTCATATTTTAAAATAATCTCATTATGTTTAATGAATTTTGAATGAACCATCTTCTTAAATCAAACTTATCTGAAGTGGCTTCCCATGCAGAAAATACTTTCACTTAGACTGAAGTATACAACAATTGAGAGCAGGAAAGTTGTTTTATGCATCATAGTTTTTTTCATCATGCTAGGCCTGTGTTATCCTGCTCTACGTTGGCTAACTGAATGGAGATTTCTTGTCACTACAAATGACGCTTATGTACAAGGTGACATTGCCACAATTGCACCGAAAGTAAGCGGTTATATCAAGTTTATGCCGATTAAAGCGAACCAAATGGTAAAAAAAAATGATGTCCTTTTTTATTTAGATGACAGCGACTATCAGATAGCACTTCAGGAAGCAAAAGTACGGCTTATCACACAACAGCTTACGCTTGATCGCATTAAGGCCCAGATTGCGGCATCTCAAACGAATCTAGATGAAGCTAACGCCCTAAAAAAAGGAGCATTAGCAGTAAAAATCAATGCAGATCTCACACTGAATCGCGCAATAAAACTCGAAAAGAATCACTTTCTCCCACAATCCGAAGTAGATAAAGCACAGTCAGTCAGCACACAGGCTAACGCCAGCGTTACACACGCGGAAGTACAGTTTGTTGCTGCAAAAGCCAATATTGCTGTACTTGAAGCACAATATGCTGAAATAGAGAGTCAAACTCTATTGTTGCAACTATTCTATGACAAAGCGCAGCATGATCTTGATTTTACAATATTACGAGCACCATTTGATGGTGTAATTGCTAATCTTTCCGGGAAAAAAGGTGATTTTGTTGCGAATGGACAAGGGCTCGCAGCCATTGTCCCTATTAAAAAACTTTACATTGATGCTAATTATAAAGAAACACAAATAGCTGATATCTATGCTGGTGAAGTTGTGCGTATTTCAATTGACGGCATTAAAAATGAACACTATTTGGGGCGACTTCTGTCACTTGCGCCTGCTTCTAGTTCTGTATTTTCGATATTACCACCACAAAATGCAACTGGTAATTTCACAAAAGTCGTACGACGTATACCAGTCCGAATTTCAATTCCATCAGCTGCGTTAGAAACCGGTTATATCCGCGCTGGTATGAGTGTTGTTGTCAGTGTAGATACACGTACAAAACCAGCAAACACAATTTCATTTAGTCAGAAATAAATGCAAGATACAGTAAACGCTAAAATTAGAGAATCTAGCGAGAAGTCGGTAAATTTTTATCATATTATGGCTTTTACTGCTATGGTTTTTGGGATGTTTATGGCGATTCTCGATATCCAGATCGTTTCGGCATCTCTTGCTGAAATTCAAGCTGGTATTAATGCCAGTCCGGATGAAATTTCATGGATACAAACATCTTATTTAATTGCTGAAGTTATTATGATTCCCATTTCAGGTTTTCTTACTAGACTAATGTCGACTCGTGTATTTTTTACAATTTCAGCAGCAGGGTTCACATTTGCTAGCATACTCTGTGCAACGGCTACGTCCATTGAAGGGATGATTATTGCCCGTGCATTACAAGGATTTATTGGAGGAGGAATGATTCCGAGCGTATTTGCTGTAGCATTTACTATCTTTCCTGCATCAAAACGAAATATTGTATCATCACTCATTGGTCTCGTTGCGACATTAGCTCCGACGATCGGACCAACAATTGGCGGCTATCTAAGCCAAGTTTTTTCTTGGCACTGGCTTTTTCTAGTTAATTTGCCTCCAGGCATTATTATCAGCATTGCAGCATGGAAATTAATCAATTTTGACAAAAGTGATTCCTCACTGATGGCAAAATTTGATTGGTGGGGATTAATTTCCATGGCTACTTTTTTAGGTTCACTTGAATATATTCTTGAAGAAGGGCCACGTAATGGATGGATGGATGATAAGCTAATTTGTCTCTTTACAACTCTAATGTTTGTTGGGGCGAGTGTTTTTTTCTGGCGCGCATTTACATTAAAAGAACCAATTATCGATTTAAAAATCTTCTCTAATTTGAATTTTGCAATGGGCTCCTTATTTTCTTTTGTTATGGGAATTGGTCTTTACGGCCTTACATATATGTATCCGCTCTATCTTTCCAGAATCCGAGATTATGATGCATTAATGATTGGTAAAACGATGCTGATATCCGGGTTCACTATGTTTCTATCTGCTCCTCTTGCTGGTTTTCTTGCAAATCACATAGATTTGCGACTCATGATAGCAAGCGGTTTCATCGGATTTGCAATAAGCACATGGATCGTTACAGGATTGACAGTAGAGTGGGATTTTTGGGAACTTTTTTATGCACAAATTCTTCGCGGTATTTCACTTATGCTTTGCATGGTGCCCATCAACAACATTGCTCTATGCACATTACCCCTATCATGCATTAAAAATGCAGCCAGCCTATTCAATCTAATGCGTAATCTCGGTGGTGCCGTAGGGTTGACTATGATCAATACTGTTCTCATGAACCGCGTTGATTTTCATTATGCACGTATCGCAGAAGCAATTCATTGGGGACGAGCGGAGGTCTGCAATATGATGTTTCAGTTATCATCTCGCTTTGATTTACCAAACGTTGATTCTCATCTAAGGGTTCTTCAGTTTGTCACCAATATAGTATCTCAGCAGGCAACAGTCATGGCATTCAGTGATGCATTTCTTTTACTAACATTTCTTTTCTCTGTTTTGACCATTCTTGTCTTGACTATTAAAAAACCACAAGACGTACTGAATTCCAGAAATTTTCACTAAGATTTCCCTTTGACTTTATTGTATGAAATATCTCATAAGCAGGGTATTATGTTTGATGAGGGATTTATGCGGATAAGTAGTGCTCCGTTTCACACCATTCATTTTAACACCAATTATCCATAAGACCTTTCATGCCTAAAACTTATCGATGGCAAAATTATGCATGCTCAGAAATGAATGCCAATAGATTTCTGGTGAGCAAGGAGGATCGAATTTTAAATATGATTAATTGATGGTTTGATGATTCAAGCATACAGAACAAAATCTCTAAAGCTATATGACCTTAAATATCAAACCAATTCTAAGTCTACAAAAACAGGTATTCTCTGATAAGACGTTTAATCAGGTATAGTGTATTAAAATCATATCCTTTAACTTACTGGTAACCATGAATGATCATTATAAAATGAAAGTCTCCGTGTTTTCACGCATGCTGACTTTAGTCAGGAAGAATTCAGCATTTTGGCTTGGCATCTTTTGAATCAATACTGGCAATGTTGGAAAGATTAAAGATAAAATAAAAAGAGTAGCTCACTCCAAGCCATCTATGGCACAATATAGAACACTTAAAAAGTGCGATCTAACCTCTATTGACCGATATTGAGGCCATATTAGCCACAGATTACATTACTCCTCAAAAAATAGCATTTAAGTCAACATGGAATCCAAAAAAACCTGCTACTAGCCAATACTATATATCCATCGAATTATAAATAACTCTTGAGTTGGACAGCAATTTATACCTCAATGGTATTCTTGAATAATCTTGTTATGTAAATAAAAACCGCTAATCTAAGATTTACGGCTATAATACTTATAGCGATTGCTTTTCCATATTTAAAATGATTTTTTAGCGTTGTGTTATAGCCGAGGTGAAGCAGAAATATTATTCAAATACGGATGAAAAAATGTCTCAATGCGATGTTCAACTAGAATCATATCAGCATCATCAAAAAAAATTATTTACGATATCACTTGAACAATCAACTCCAATGATGCAGCAATATATGCGAATTAAAGCCGAAAACCCGGAAAGTTTGCTTTTTTATCGTATGGGAGATTTTTACGAACTTTTTTTTGATGATGCAATAGAGGCAGCACGAATACTTGGTATTACGCTAACCAAACGTGGTAAACATTTGGGGCAAGATATTCCGATGTGCGGCATGCCAGTTTATGCAGCCGATGACCATCTGCAAAAACTTATCGCATCAGGTTATCGCGTTGCTGTATGCGAACAAATAGAAGATCCTGGAGAAGCAAAAAAGCGCGGTGCAAAATCTGTTGTCCAACGCGATGTCGTTCGTATCGTTACCCCTGGCACTCTTACAGAAGAAAAGCTACTTGATCCGATCCGCTCCAATTACCTAATGTCCGTCGGATATGCAAAAGCAAGTGAGGATGCCAAGTTTGGCCTTACATGGATCGATATTTCAACTGGAATATTTCGTGTGATATCCACAAGCATCGAGCAGCTTCTTGCTGATATCATGCGAGTTGATCCTCAGGAACTGATTGTTGCTGATATCGTGTTTTACGATAAACAATTACGTTCAATTTTTGATATTACCGGCTGTATGGTAACACCACAGCCAGCCAGCTTTTTTGATACTACAACGGCAGAAAGCCGTATTGCACGTTATTATCAGGTTGCCACGCTAGATGGCTTTGCTTCCTTTTCTCTAGCTGAACTTTCTGCTATTGCCGGAGCTATTGCCTATGTTGAAAAAACCCAGATTTCCGAACGACCACCCTTGATGCATCCTGAACGCGAGGAAGATGGTTCAAGGCTTGTCATTGATCCTGCAACACGTATCAATTTGGAGTTGTTACGAACCCTTTCAGGCAATCGTGACGGCAGTCTAATAAAAGCTATTGACCGTACTGTAACTGCTGGGGGCGCACGCATGCTCGCCGAACGACTAGTGGCACCACTTACAGATGCAAATATTATTGATGAACGTCTTGACTCTGTCGCATTTTTTTTACGAGAGTCGGGTTTTTGTGAAACTATTCGACTAACCTTAAAAGACCTTCCTGATATGCAAAGGGCGTTATCGCGCCTTGCAGTAGGACGCGGTAACCCACGTGATTTTGCCGCTATTTTGCGAGGGTTAGAAGCGTGCCATATTATCAGCAAGTTTTTTATAAAGACACTCCTACCACTCGAATTGACACAAGCAATACAGGCAATTAGTCATTTTCCTAGGATCCTTTTAGAACATTTATCCAAAGCACTGGTTGATGAATTGCCACTATTGAAACGCGATGGTGGCTTTGTACGGATTGGTTATCATAAAGAACTTGATGAAATGCGTGCAATCAAAGATAAATCGCATCGACTGATTGCAGCACTACAAACTCGCTACGTTGATGAAACAAATATTAAGACTTTGAAAATTAAACATAACAATATGCTCGGTTACTTCATTGAAGTAACGGCAGCACAGGCGCAAGCGCTAACCCAAATAGCGGGGGAAAAAGTGCACTTTATACATCGCCAAACCATGGCAAATGCAGTGCGCTTTACGACGGTAGAACTTGCGGAAATGGAGAGTTGTATTTCCAATGCCGCTGAAAGAGCGCTTGTCATAGAACTTGAAATTTTTGACAAATTATCACATGAAGTAACGGTGGCTGCTGATTTACTGCGTAACGCCGCTGTTGCGCTTTATGTCCTTGATGTCTCAAGCGCTCTAGCAGTTTTAGCACAAGAACAGAACTATTGCCGCCCCAAAATTGATAACAGTCTAGCTTTTAATATTGTTAGCGGACGCCATCCAATTGTGGAACAGGCATTACGTCGGCAGATGGCTGATCCCTTTATTGCCAATGATTGTACTCTCTCACCTACAAAAAACGAAAAGTATAGCAAAATCTGGTTATTAACGGGTCCCAATATGGGGGGGAAATCCACCTTTCTTAGACAAAATGCACTAATTGCCATCATGACGCAAATGGGATCATTTGTACCCGCGGAATCAGTGCATATCGGTATAGTAAATCGGCTGTTTAGCCGCGTTGGTGCGTCTGACGACCTTGCCCGCGGGCGCTCTACCTTCATGATGGAAATGGTGGAAACTGCCGCTATACTGAATCAGGCAGATAAACATTCATTTATTATCCTTGACGAAATTGGGCGCGGTACTTCAACATTTGATGGTCTTTCTATTGCCTGGGCTACCGTAGAATATCTGCATGAAGTCAATCATTGTCGAGCAATTTTTGCGACCCATTTTCATGAACTCACTGCCCTTTCAGGAAAAATGCTGCGTTTACATAATTATACAATGAAGGTACGGGAATGGAATAATGAGATAATACTTCTACACGAAGTGTGCAGCGGTGTAACTGAGCGTTCTTACGGAGTGCAAGTAGCGAAACTTGCTGGTCTCCCTGAGACTGTTATCAGCCGTGCGCATGATGTATTACGTCAATTGGAATGGACAGAAATATCTTCCAAGGTAGATAAATTAATCGACGATTCTCCGCTTTTCCACATCACAAGACCATTTTCCAAAAGCGTACCATTTGCGGCTTCTGATATTCTACAGATACTCAATGCACTTAATCCTGATAACATGTCCCCACGAGAAGCACTTGATGAACTTTATAAACTGAAAGCTATGCTCTAAAACAGCCTTCTTTATCTTCCATTCAATAAGTTGGATGTATGAAAACTAACTAGCCATACTATTTTATTGTCACAGACCATCTATGAGAAGCCTTCAAGTTAAGACCAACATACTTCACCAGCACAACTAAATGAAGACTTTTAACATCTAGCACCACATAATATTAGGAAAAATATCTCAGAAGGTAATCTGCGATTGTATCAATCCAACTGGTATGCTTATATAGCATAGGCATCTCTAAAGAAAAACGGATCTAAGGTATAGAATACCCAGTTGAATTCAAGATAATGTATAAATTTATTAGATATTATACAATAATCAGGACTTATCATAGTTAATTTTGAACTTTCATACCTTGTAAAAAATGCTGTCCTATTTCCAAATAACAGAAAGTAGCTTATAAAGGCTACTTCATAGGAAAGATATTTCCTTTAGAATTTATAGGCTATATTATAATGGAGGAAATAATGTTGAATAAAATTCATGATAAGTTCGTTCCTATTCTCAATCAAGTTATAGCACGCAACAACGGAGAAAAAGAGTTTCATCAGGCAATTCATGAAGTACTAGGAAGTTTGGGACATGTAATTTCTAGACATCCTGAATATGCGGAAAGTGCTCTGATTGAACGCCTTTGCGAACCTGAACGACAAATTATTTTTCGCGTTCCCTGGATTGACGATCAGGGAGATGTTCATATTAATCGGGGATTTCGCGTCCAATTTAATTCAGCACTTGGCCCTTACAAGGGGGGATTGCGCTTTCATCCAACTGTCAATGTCGGCATCATCAAATTTTTAGGTTTTGAGCAAACCTTTAAAAATGCTCTAACTGGCATGTCTATAGGTGGTGGAAAAGGAGGATCTGACTTCAATCCTCGTGGATATAGCGATAGAGAAATCATGCGTTTCTGCCAATCTTTTATGACAGAGCTTCATCGTCATATTGGTGAATATATCGACGTTCCAGCAGGTGATATCGGTGTTGGCGGACGTGAAATCGGCTATCTGTTTGGTCAATTCAAGCGGCTGACAAACCGTTATGGAGCTGGTGTTATTACAGGTAAAGGATTGCTTTATGGTGGATCACAAGTACGTACAGAAGCGACAGGATACGGAGCTGTTTATTTTGTCGAGCGAATGCTTGCAACCAAGGGATATGGTTTTGACGGAAGACGCGCTGTGGTTTCAGGTTCTGGTAATGTTGCTATCTATACGATTCAGAAACTCATTTCTCTTGGTGCAAAGGTAGTCGCGTGTTCGGATTCAGATGGCTATATAATTGATGAGGATGGTATTGATATTGATCTCGTTCGAGAAATTAAAGAAAAACAGCGTGGACGAATTAAAGAATATATCGAACAGAAGGGCAAGTCAGTAAGATATGTTGAAAACAGCTCTATTTGGCATATACCCTGTGATATTGCTATGCCATCAGCAATACAAAATGAGCTAACAGGTGATGATGCTCGTACTTTAGTGAAAAATGGATTAATTGCTGTTGGTGAAGGGGCAAACATGCCTTCAACACCTGAGGCAATCAATATCTTTCAGGAAGCAGGCATTCTTTTTGCTCCTGGCAAAGCTGCCAATGCAGGCGGAGTTGCAACTTCTGCCCTTGAAATGCAACAAAATGCCTCACGTGATAGCTGGACATTTGAAGAAACTGAAAATCGTCTTGCTAAAATTATGCACGGTATTCACGATTTGTGCTATGAAACAGCAGAAGAATATGGTGTCCCAGGAGATTATGTCAAAGGTGCTAATATTGCTGGATTTTTACGTGTTGCTAAAGCAATGCATGCACTTGGTGTCATCTGACACGGTAATAAGTGCCAACCAAATAAAGTGGATAACCAAAAAATTTCGGTTATCCACTTAATCGTAAGCTTGGAGAGCTAATGCTTCTATTTGCATAAAGGCTAATCTGCTCGGGCCAACTTTTCTTATCTCATGAATTTCATCCGTTGTTAACTTTCATAGATATTAAATTTGGCGTACAGCTCCCTTAGAAGCCGATGTTGTCATAGTTGCATAAGCCTTTAATGCCTTGGTAATCTTGCGTTCTCGATTTTCAACTGGGATCCAAGCATCAATCCCTTTTTTCTCCATCTTTTCACGACGATGGGAAATTTCTATATTATTTACGGCTAGATGAATCTTGCGCTTTGGAATATTGATTTGAATAATATCTCCTTCCTCCACCAAAGCGATTGTACCACCTTCTGCTGCTTCTGGTGAAATGTGGCCAATGGAAAGTCCTGAAGAACCACCGGAAAAGCGCCCATCCGTTATTAATGCACATAACTTGTCAAGCCCTTTTGATTTCAAATAGCTTGTAGGATAGAGCATCTCTTGCATACCAGGACCACCACGTGGGCCTTCATAGCGAATCAATACAATATCACTAGGATTAATCTCATTGTTTAGAATAGCAAGCATAGCTGAATTTTGACTTTCAAAAATACGAGTTGGGCCAGAAAAAACTAAGATAGAGTTGTCAACCCCTGCGGTTTTGACAATACAGCCATCTTCTGCTAGGTTTCCGTAAAGAACAGCTAAGCCACCATCCTGTGACCAGGCATATTCTTTAGAACGAATAACGCCATTTATGCGATCTAAGTCGACATTTTTATAACGGTGAGATTGGCTGAAGGCAATCCGGGTTGCTACTCCACCTGGAGCAGCTCTATAAAAATCAAGAACCGCCTTATTGTTCGTTTTCAAAATATCCCATACGCGTAATGCATCTTTCAGCGTCGGCGCATGCACAGTATAGACTGAAGTGTCAATCAACCCAACACGATCAAGTTCACCTAAGATAGCCATAACACCACCAGCACGATGCAGATCCTCCATATGTACATTTGAAATAGCTGGAGACACCTTACACAAGATCGGCACTCGACGTGATAGTCGGTCAATGTCATCCATCGTAAAATTAACCTCACCCTCCTGTGCTGCTGCAAGCAGGTGCAATACGGTATTAGTTGAACCGCCCATAGCAATATCAAGTGTCATAGCATTTTCAAATGCAGCAAAATTGACAATCGAGCGCGGCAAAGCACTCTTATCATCCTGATCGTAATAACGTCTAACCAATTCAACAATAAGATGCCCAGCTTTTTCAAACAGGTAGCGACGATCTGTATGAGTTGCAACTATTGAACCATTACCCGGCAAAGAAAGCCCAAGAGCCTCAGTCAGACAATTCATGGAATTAGCCGTGAACATACCTGAGCAAGAGCCGCAGGTTGGACAAGAAGCTTGTTCAATTTCTTTCACCTCTAAATCAGAACATTGATCATTAGCGGCAGCAACCATTGCATCCACCAAGTCAAGAGGTACTTCTTTGCCGTTCAACATAACCTTACCTGCTTCCATTGGCCCACCGGAAACAAAAATTGTTGGAATATTTAGCCTAAGAGAAGCCAACAACATGCCAGGCGTAATCTTATCACAATTAGAAATGCAGACCATCGCATCAGCACAATGGCCATTAATCATGTATTCAATGGAATCAGCAATAATCTCACGTGAAGGCAGCGAATACAGCATACCATCATGCCCCATAGCAATACCATCATCAATTGCAATAGTATTAAATTCCTTAGCAAGTCCACCCGCTTTCTCAATCTCATGAGCAACAAGCTGGCCAAGATCTTTCAGATGCACATGCCCAGGTACAAATTGAGTAAAGGAATTGACAACAGCAATGATAGGTTTTCCAAAATCATCATCCTTTACTCCGGTTGCACGCCAAAGAGCACGTGCACCAGCCATATTGCGACCATGAGTTGACCTTCGCGAACGATAGGTGGGCATTAACTTTACCTCATTTGGCTTTCAGTAATACAAGGAGAACAGAATCCGTAGCTGATCAGGTAATATTTTCAGTTTTGATTATTATGATCACGAAAATTAACTATTCAACGAACTTCCAAAAACTGAGTAGTATTTTTATTAAGAAATGATGGAGAAATTCACAAAAACAAAGTGAAAATTTCACCCATGCCAGTACTCGTTGAATACCAGTTTATCCAAAGGTAAGCGCTTACGCCAGCCCTTTTTCTGTAATTCTGGCTGATTATCAAAAGAACTAGCAAAGCCTACACAAAGATAAGCGATAATTTCTATACGCGCGGGTATATTTAAAACATCACGCAGCTCTTCTTCACGGTAAATTGAAACCCAACCGACCCCTATATTTTCCGATCGCGCGGCCAGCAAAAGATTTTGCACTGCACAAACCGTGCTGTAAACAGCCATTTGCGGATTGTGATAACGCCCAAGTCCTGTATGATTCTCGCGCATATTATCACAGGTGACACAAATATTGAGTGGTGCATTGACAATTCCTTCCAGCTTAAGAGAATGGTATAATTTGCGGCGTTTCCTTTTAAAAATATGAGCCTCTTCCTTAAAAGCGCGGGTAAAAATCTTTTGTACTCTTCTACGTTGCCCGAAATCGCGGATTAAAATGAAATTCCATGGCTGCATAAAACCAACAGAAGGCGCATGATGAGCCGCCTCAAGTAATCGGCGAATAGTTGTTTCAGGCAAAGGTTGTGGCAGAAACTCACTACGTATATCCCGTCTTGTAGCAATCACTCGATAGATGTCATTCTGGAATATTTCAGGAAACTTCATTATTCATTCTGTAAACTGACAAACTGTATTATCGATAGACAATAAAGACTATACAATACACAAAGATAAATTAAAGAGAATATTTTTCTCGAAACGTTTTTTATTCTCAATAATATTGAATCTATTATAAATGTATAAATACAGCTAACTGGGAACGAAGTGTCATAATAAGCGAAAAAACTTCTGAGTCTTATCCTGAATCACTAAGGTCACACATTAGCAACGCTAATTTTTGAGTATTTTCCGCTAGAAGAATGGTTATTATCACTCTGCCCACTAAGATTCTCAGTGCCTATTCTTCCTTGATTCTTCAAGCCTTTAAAATTATATTTGTTTCGACCTTGCTATGCAAAAAATTAAGCTCTTTCATTTCTGAAAAAGCAGTTAATAGCACCGTTCATTGTCAATCTCATTTCTATTGCAAATAACTTGCCTATTTATTGAGGAATAGCTTATGAAACATTCAAGGGAACGCTTCCTTACTCCATTTATAACCTAGAGTATCTCTGACTTCGACTCATTCATAGTATCAGCAACACTTAGTAGGATTATTGAATCCAAGTCATTTTCTATTCCTTATGAAATAGAGGAATTGATTAAATAATCATCGGTATAACGTTTAGAAAAAGGATGCCAGAACACGCTATAATAACACTTCTTACATCACAAGGAATGTAACCTAGGCGATGGTATTATAGATTTCTTTAATGTGTAATTTGTCTTTCTAAATAATTTGAAAGAACCGGTTTATACTGTGCTCATATCTCACCGAATTTCTCAATGCCGTTGCAAAAAACATTCGAAATACCGACCCTGGAATACTACATTTACAGCTATGGGTATTAATTTAGCTCTGTTCTTCCAACAACCCTAGCGAACGAAGTTCACGCAAAGCCGCTGCATCACGCGCTGAAACATCAGGAAATTCTGGATCTATACCAACGTCATGTGTATAACGCCATGAACGAGCGCATTTACGACCTGTTGCCTTTTTCGGTTTAACAGCCACACTGCTAATTTCACTTATGCGAAAAGCATCTGCTACAGGCTCAGTATTTTTGATTTCAATATCGCTAGTGATGCAGATTTCAGCCATATCCACACTTTCAATTGCCTCAAGTAATACTGGATCCATAATGTAAATAACAGGTGCAGCTTCTAATGAAGAACCGATACGCTTATCCGTACGTTCAAGCTCAAGTGCGCCAGTAACAACACGACGCACTAAACGCACTTTGCACCAACGCTCAGCTAAAGCGTCATTTTTCCATCTATACGGTGTTTCACGAAATTGTTCAAGATGCACAGACCGACTGCCTGGATTTTTCTCAATCCACGCTTCTTCCATCGTAAACGGTAGCATCGGTGCGAGCCAAGTTGTAAACCGCTCGAAAATCTCACCTATTATCTGCAAAGCAGCAAGCCGCCTTTTTGAAGAAGGAGCATCACAGTAAAGAACATCTTTGCGTATATCAAAATAAAATGCAGAAAGGTCAATAATTGCAAAATCAAGCAACGCACGAGTTATACGCTTAAAATCAAAGGCATCGTATCCTGTTCTAACCAACTGATCAAGATCATGAAGACGATGCAGCATATATTTTTCAAGATCGGGTATATCTTCATAAGGAAGCACTTTCCCTTTGTCATGCGCAAGAGTACCCAACATCCAACGGATAATATTACGCAATTTACGATAAGCCTCTACATTAGTTTGAATAATATTGCGCCCAAGCCTCTGATCTTCCCAGTAATCAGTTGTCATAACCCAAAGCCGAAGAATATCCGCACCATATGTTTTTATAATATCTTGCGGGCGTACAGCATTACCTAGAGATTTGGACATCTTCTTACCATTCTCATCAAGAGTAAAGCCATGAGTGATTATAGTACCATAAGGAGCACGCCCCCGCGTGCCACAACTTTCTAGCATGGAAGAATGAAACCAGCCTCGATGTTGATCAGATCCTTCTAGATAAACATCCGCAGGCCACCTCAAATCAGAACGACACTCCAAAGCAAATACATGGCTTGAACCGGAATCAAACCAAACATCAAGAATATCGTGTACCATTTCCCATTGTTCGTTAACATGTACGCCCAAAAAACGCGCATATGCATCTTTGGCAAACCAAGAATCTGCTCCTTCTAACTCAAAGGCGTCAATAATACGCTGATTAACAGCCTTATCACGAAGAATTTCTCCTTCTTTATTGACAAAAACCGTAATTGGAACACCCCATGTGCGCTGGCGTGATAGAACCCAGTCGGGGCGATTTTTCAGCATGGAACAAAAACGTATCTCTCCTCCTTCTGGTATGAAACGTGTGCCATGAGCGGCCTTTAAGGCCCGCTGACGAAGCGTCGTATTATCATCTAGATTTTTATCCATATAAATGAACCATTGTGGTGTATTGCGGAAAATAACTGGCTTTTTTGAACGCCAGCTATGTGGATAAGAATGTTTTAACTTTCCGATAGCAAATATCCGACCCATATCAATCAATGCCGAAATAACAACTTTATTGGCATCGCCAGGTTTTCCTCTTTCATCAAGAACACGAGCAGCTCCCTCTTTTCGATCTGGACCAAAACCTGGAACATCCAGAGTGTAAAAACCAGCGTCATCGACTGGAAAAGGAATCTTTGTATCAATTCCACGTTCTTGCAACTTCTTAGCTGACGACATCCAAATATCGAAATCATCTAAACCATGACTTGGTGCGATGTGTACAAAGCCGGTACCGATATTATCTGTTACGTGCTCACCGTCAAGCAGTGGAATGCGAAAAGAATAGCAACCAGAAAGTCCTCTTAAAGGGTGTGAAAGTTCTATTTTTTTAAGCTCTTCTATCTCAAGGCTACGCATCCGCTTTAGAGTTAATTTAGCCTTTTTTGCACATTCATCCGCAAGACAGTCAGCTAAAATTAGTTTTTCCAAAACCTGTGAAGCATAGTCATTTTGAACTTCGATTACTTGATATAACCCGTACTCAATACGCGAAGAGAATGAAACTGCTCGATTGCCTGGAATTGTCCAAGGTGTCGTCGTCCAAATTACGATAAATACATCAGTAAGATCGCTGCTCTCTGTTTTCCTGACCGGAAATTTAACCCAAATCATATCTGATTCATGTTCGCGATATTCAATCTCCGCTTCTGCAAGGGCTGTGCGCTCAACGACCGACCACATAATCGGCTTAGAGCCGCGATAAAGCTGACCAGACATAGAAAACTTCATTAATTCTCTAGCAATCCGTGCCTCGATATGAAAATCCATAGTTGTATATGGATTTTTGAAATCACCAATAATACCAAGTCTCTTGAACTCTTCTGTCTGTACACTGATCCAGTGTGATGCAAACTCTCGACATTCCTGACGAAACTCATTAATAGGAATTTCATCTTTATTTTTTCCAGAGGTGCGATATTTTTCTTCAATCTTCCATTCTATTGGCAAGCCATGGCAATCCCAGCCTGGGACATAATTGGCATTATAACCTCGCATTTGAAAGGAACGGTTAATAACATCTTTGAGAATTTTATTCAGTGCATGGCCAATGTGAATATTGCCATTGGCATAAGGTGGTCCATCATGTAGCACATAAAGCGATCGAGACTGTGCATCTTTCCGGAGCTGCGCATAAAGATCCATACTTTCCCAATAATCCACCAGCTTGGGCTCTTTCTGCGGTAAGTTTGCACGCATAGGAAAATCAGTCTTAGGTAAATAAAGCGTTTTTGAATAATCAAAAACTGCTCTTTTTTCAGTCATAACTTCAAAGAATCCTGTAAACTGACCATTATAAGCTATATATCGAAAAATCTAGCACTTTAAAAAAACATCCTTGCAGAGTATAGCCAATAGCCACACTATCCTAGTTTCATACTGAAAGCTCTAGAACTTCAATACAGCTTACAGGCAAAACCATAGGACACACACAAAAGCAGTCAGGGAGCGCGGCATACCGTTTGTGTTAAAATTGCAATTACAGCATGGAAGAAAGTTGCTACAAAAACACTTAACCACCTTGAATACAAGACAACACAAGATTGTTATATCAAAGAACCTTCCAATAGTCAGTTTTGAAACAATCACACAAAAATTCAACTTTCACAAAAACCCTGCACCATACAGGTGCAGGTTCCTGCTAAAACCGATATACTCCAGATTAGAATTTGTAAGCAACGCCGATACGAAAATCGTCGGAGTTGTACTTGATACGTGTATCAGCATCTATATCGCTGATATAGTAAACCTTCTTACCAAGATCTGTATAACGGTACTCTGCGCGAAGAAAAATGCTATCGGTCATTGCATAGTCAACACCAACACCAAGGGTCCAACCAGCTTGTGTCTTGTCTTTTTTAGAACTTTCTTCTGCATCAACATCACGAATAGAACCGCTGATATTACCATAGGCAACACCGCCTGCGATGTATGGCAAGAAGCGATCTACAGCATAACCAGCACGCAAACGAGTTGAACCAACCCACTTCTGCTCAACAGAGTACTCAACGTCATCTTTAGAAAAAGAACCTCTTACATTACCCCAAGCGAAATCTGTATCTGCACCAAAGATAACATTATTGCCGGCATCAAAATTATAACCAGCATAAAGACCCCCTATAAAGCCATTAAGTTTTTCTTTCACAGATGTTCCATCTACAATATCACCTTCAACTCGAGCCCACGAACCACCAACTTGACCACCAGCATAAAAGCCATCCCAGTCAAATGCTGAAGCGGAAACAATAGGCTCTGAAGCATGTACAATATCTGCAGCATGTGCACTACCACTTGCAATAAGAGCCGCTGTTGATACAGCAAGAAGATACTTAATTTTCATTTTCAATTCCTTGAATCAATAAATCATACTGCTACTGCACGTATATGAAAAACTACTCGATGTCTGTAACAAAAAAGCCACACATCCCAATTCCTTTTCGCTTTAATACAAAAAGTCCTCAAGGTCAATCTCTCTAAACTCGAACGTTTTTAGTAATCTACCTTTATACTAGTCATTGCCTTAATTACTGACGCTAAATTTTGCACTTCATTGTATCAGACTTATTTAGGTTAATCTCAACCAATTCTTCAATATAGATACTGTGCCATTTGAACATCTGATTGTGCCCCTTTTGAAGGTAAGAGCCACTATGCAAAATAGTTTATAGAAAAAAACAATCATGAGATAATTTGACAATTAAGTAAAAAATTTCCGAAAAATTTTAAGAACTTTTGATGTACTTTCAACTATGAGCAAAAATGCTCTGTTCAGACCAGCCCATTAGATCAAGTTCTGCTCTTGTCGGCAAAAAATCAAAACATGATCTTGCAACTTTTGCACGCCCATCTCTTTTTAAGCGCATTTCTAGGATTTCTCTAAGTTGATGCAGATAAAGAACATCAGAAGCTGCATATTCCACCTGTGCTTTTGTTAAACTATCCCCTCCCCAATCAGATGATTGTGGCTGTTTTGAAATCAAAACTCCTAGAAATTCGCTGCATAATTCTCGTAACCCATGCCGATCCGTATAAGTACGCGTCAATTTTGAAGCAATTTTAGTGCAGAAAACAGGCTTCGGCATTATGCCAAAAGCATGTGCAAGAATAGCAAGATCAAATCGACCAAAATGAAATATTTTGATAATCTCCCTATCTGTAAGCAGCTTGACAATATTAGGAGCTGTTTTCTGTCCTGCTGCAATCTGTATTACATCTGCTGTTCCATCACCGGGAGAAAGTTGTATAACACACAGTCGATCACGATAAATATTAAGGCCTAGCGTTTCTGTATCAATCGCTACAGACGCAACATTATAATGAGAAAGATCAGGTAAATCGCCCTTTTGCACCCGTATCGTCGTCATCATATTTAACCTTTCATCTGAAATAGAAGATGCAACAGAAGGCTAGTAAAGAGATCCTTCTGTAGATATTTCTCTAATTAAGTAGATAGCGCAGCCAGAATACGCGCCCATGAACGCTGACCTTTATGAAAAGAATTAACATCATATTTCTCATTAGGTGAATGAATGCAGTCATCATCAAGAGCAAAACCAACAAGCAAACATTCCATCCCTAGAAGAGAGCGAAATTTACTGACCACTGGAATAGAACCACCCATGGCAACGAGCACAGCTGGATTAGGCCATTCTTCTGATAATGCTGTTTTTGCACAGGTAATTAGAGGAGAATCAAAAGAAAGCTGAATTGCCGGTGAGGCACCATGATCTAGAAATTCTACAGTGCAGTCTGCAGGAATACGACTTCGCACGAAGGTACGAAAAGCCTTGCGGATTTTCAAAGGATTCTGTTTGTGCACAAGACGAAATGAAACTTTCGCCGATGCTTTAGCTGCAATAACAGTTTTAAAACCATCGCCCTCATAACCGCCACTGATTCCATTTACCTCAGCCGTTGGCCTGGTCCAAACGAGTTCAAATAGATCTCGTCCTTTTTCACCTGCAAGAAGTGAAAGGCCGATAGGCTTCAAAAATTGTCTAGCTTCTAGATTTAATGCTTTCCAGGCAGTAAGAATTTGTTCCGGTATTTCTTCTACCCCTTCATAAAAACCTAGGATCGTAACCCGTCCATTCTGATCATGTAGATCAGCAAGAATACGTGCTAGAATATGAATTGGATTGGCGGCTGCTCCTCCATAGTATCCAGAATGCAAATCACGATTTGCAGCATTGATGATAACTTCTTCTCCAAGCAGACCGCGCAAACTGACTGAAATCGACGGTGTATCGCGATGCCACATAGATGTATCACAGACCAATGCATAATCGGCTTTTAGTTCATTACCATACATCTCAAAAAGGGAGTAAAGGGAGGAAGAACCAGATTCCTCTTCTCCTTCAAGAAGAATAGTTACACGCACCGGTAATTGTCCTGTCTCCTGTTTATAAGCTCGCACAGCTTCAATAAAGGTCATCATTTGCCCTTTATCATCTGATGCACCGCGCGCACTGATAACTTTATGTCCATTGCGCTCTTTGATTTTTGGATTAAAAGGATCGTCTTCCCATAGAGCTAGTGGATCCACTGGCTGTACATCATAATGCCCATAAAAAAGAACATGCAGGGCATCTGCATTCGGGCCATCATGGTGAGCTATAACCACTGGATGACCGATTGTATCACGACGTGATGCATCAAAACCAATCGTTTTTAGGTCTTTAACCAGCCAATCTGCTGTTTCGCGGCAATTTTCACGAAATTCAGGATCCGTCGAAACAGATTTATACTTTAACAATTCGAACAATCGCTCAATACTGTGATCAAGGCCGACATCAAGACGTGCGAGAACTCTGGAAAGCATCATTTAATACCTTAAAAACAAAACTGCAGCGGCACACAAGTATGCGATACTGCTTCAATTATCTACCCTTTGCTAACCATAACCAAAAAACATTTGACGAGGAGATTAACAGAAAGAATACGTCATCCCTTAATTCTAGCGAGAACACTTTCTAGGAGTAAGAAATCCTAAAAACTTATATCCTTCGTACGTACGTACAAAAATAAAACACACTGAGCTAAAGATGTCTCCTTTTCGATCTAAAAACCTGAGCCTATCTGTCAAAGACAGTTGCGATATAAATCTTTTTCATGGTACATTCTATAATATCACTTCAATTGGTATAGGCTCTCTAGCCTGGATTGACTCTTGTAATATCGTTAATAAATAGAAGAACACGCTGACCAGCGTATACAAAGAAACTATTACAGACAGGCTAAAGTAATAGTTTGTCCATAATAAGGAGGCATTTCGCATGCCAATAGCCTGCTGCCATCTAATTTAAACCAACTGATAAACTTAAAAATACGTTGCAGATTCCTTTATAATTACTTATAATTACTTATTTATACTAAAACTACTAAAAATCTTATAAGCCATGGGTCTAAAGATAATATTTCATATAGCCCACTCTCCTTTACGAAAAACGAAGACACGACTACCATCAGCCTTAATTCCATCAATATCAATATTTCCAGAACCAATCATCCAATCTATATGAATCAAACTTTTGTTACCGCCACGAACAAGAATCTCTTCATCTCTAAGAGATTCACCATTGTGGAAACATTTTGAATAGCACTGACCAAGTGCGATATGGCAAGCAGCATTTTCATCAAACAAGGTGTTGTAAAACAGTAAACCACTCGCTGATATGGGGGATGAATGAGGAACAAGTGCTACCTCTCCTAAATGACGAGCACCCTTATCAGTATCCAGCAATTCATTCAAAACCACTTCACCTTTGTCTGCATGAGCTTCGACAATCTGGCCATTTTCAAATTTTACAAAAATCCCATCAATCAACGTACCTTGATGCGACAATGGTTTTGTACTGCGCACATGACCTTCCACACGATAAGCATGAGGTGCGGTGAAAACTTCCTCTGTTGGAATATTTGGGTTGCAGATAACACCGTTTCTGGAAACTGAAGCACCGCCCTGCCATTCATGATCATCAGCAAGCCCAATTGTCAGATTTGTCCCTGGACCACTAAAATGCAGTGCCGAAAAACGTTCATTATTGAGCCATGTACTACGTTTTTTCAATTGCCAATTATGATTAGCCCATGCTGTAATGGGGTCATCATTATTCACCCGCGATGCAGTAAATATAACTTCTGCTAATGCGCGTGTTGCTTCGACGATCGATAGATCAGGAAAAACCAGCGAAGCCCATGCAGAAGTTGGGTAGGAAATAATGTTCCAGTTTATATAAAAACCAGCAATTTTCTCCAGAGCTGGCTGATAAGCAATAGACATGGCCTTATTGAGACGAGCGACTTTAGCTTGATCCTGTCCAGCAAGAAGCAAGGGGTTATCACTGACAACAGCAAGACGGGCTGCACCGCTTGTATAGGCCTTCGCCATTCCTTCATAAAGCCAATCTGCTGCTCGATCAAAACTCATCTCATAAGCATGATGAAAACGGCTAAGAGTCAACTCCTCATCACTAAAAATCGGAGTTATAAGTCCTGCTCCAGCTTTATACGCCTGTTCTGCAATACGTCTAACAAGTGGCAATGCGCTAAGCGAAGCCGTCAATACAAGATCTTGTCCCATTTTCAGTCCAAGACCAACCTTGACAGCTATTTCAGCAAGTCGATCAAGTTTTACGGGATCAATTATCTTTGAATAATCAGATTGCATGAACCTTTTCTCCAAATTAATTTCTATTTAAAGTCATTTCAGATAGCTAATGCCCTACCGCTAACATGTAAAACACATTTTGCGCCTGCATGAAAGAGAACGATACCAAAATTAGAAAATACTTATTGTTTTTATCAAACAAATAACAATCAAAAATTATGAAATTTTCTAGTATTAGAGCGGAAAGATTAAACTTTTATTGTCATCTTTATCGCCTACTATCTTACTTCAAATAGCAAATTTTATACCTATTGCGTTTGTTATAAGATTCTTCTAGATTTCCCAATCTCTAGTCTATATGTTTGGTCATCTTTTGGTCGCTCTAAAGCGGGATAAGTGCCGGTAATAACATAATGAACTGTTTTAGCAATATTTGTAGCATGATCGCCGATTCTTTCAATATTTTTTGCGCAAAAAAGAAGATGCGTACAAACTGTGATATTGCGTGGATCCTCCAACATGTAGGTTAGAAGATCCCGAAAGAGGGAAGTATACATAGAATCAATTTCATCATCATGCTCACGTACAGCATCGATCCGCTCAAGAGAACGACACGCATAAGCATCAAGTACTTCATTCAACTGTTTTAATGCCAGGGCAGCAAAATCCTCAAGCCCGTGATAAAAGGCGGCAGTTTGGCGAACATCAGAAAGAACGGCTGTTCGCTTAGCAATATTTTTTCCCATATCACCAACCCGCTCAAGATCAACAGAAATGCGAATTGCACCAATAATCTCGCGTAAATCAACTGCCATAGGTTGACGTCTGGCGATAATAAGAATAGCTTCTTCATCGATCTTGCGTTCGGCTACATCGAGAAAGATATCATCGGAAATCACTTGTTTTGCTAGTTTTTGGTCATCACGCATAATAGCGAGAATCGAACGTTCAACTATATGGGCAGCATAAGTGCCCATTTCTGCAATTTCCTTTGAAAGACGGTTAAGCTCCTTATCAAAAGAACGAACTGTATGCTGAGTAAACATGGACTTTATCTCGATTCATGATATTAACCAAAGCGACCTGTTATATAATCTTGCGTACGGCGTTCCTGTGGCGAAGTAAAAATCGTGTCCGTAGTGCCGACTTCAACGAGATTTCCTAGATGGAACATTGCAGTAAACTGAGAAACACGAGCTGCTTGCTGCATGGAATGTGTAACAATAGCAATTGTATAATTTCGTCTCAAATCGTCAATCAATTCTTCAATCTTTGCTGTTGCAATCGGATCAAGGGCAGAACACGGTTCATCCATCAAAATAACTTCAGGGCTGACTGCAATAGCCCGCGCGATGCAAAGGCGCTGTTGCTGACCACCAGATAAGCTTGTTCCCACATCGTGCAGACGATCTTTCACCTCACTGAAAAGACCGGCCTTTACCAAACTCTGCTCGACAATCTCATTGAGTGCAACACGTGATTTGGCTAGTCCGTGAATTCGCGGACCATAAGCAACATTTTCATAAACGGATTTTGGAAAAGGATTCGGCTTTTGAAAAACCATTCCAACACGAGCACGAAGTTCTACCACATCAACAGATGAATCATAAATATCCTCTTCATCAAGCAATATCTTACCTGTAACCAATGCTCCCTCAATTGTATCATTCATACGATTAAGGCAACGCAAAAACGTTGATTTACCGCATCCTGAAGGTCCAATAAGTGCTGTTACCTTATTTTCGAGAATATTAAGGGTGATACCATGCAAGGCTCTCTTCTTTCCATAAGAAACCTTTACATCCAGACCACACATTTTAATTTTCAGCTCAGAGCTCATATCTTTCTTTGTCCAATCTTTAGAGCATTTTTCCCGAATGCATAAATTTAAAACTCCATCTGTTTTTTAATTTATGAACTACGAATGAGTATTTGCCTCTTATCGATGCTGTTCGAACCGGCGACGTAATAAAACAGCAATAGTATTTATTACGGCTAAAAACATCAGAAGAACAATGATAGCACCTGATGTGCGTTCTATAAAAGCACGTTCAGACTCATTTGCCCACATATAAATTTGTACCGGAAGTGCCGTTGCTGGATCCATTAGCGTCCTCGGATAATTAGCGATGAACGCAACCATGCCAATAAGTAAAAGAGGTGCTGTTTCCCCCAAAGCACGGGTAAGACCGATGACAGTACCTGTCAAAATGCCTGGCGCAGCCAATGGCAATACGTGTTGAAACACCATTTGAATTTTTGAAGCCCCAACTCCAAGTGCAGCCGAACGAATTGAAATTGGTACTGCTCGTAGAGCCGAACGAGTTGCAATAATAATTATTGGCAATGTCATCAATGTTAAGACCAAGCCTCCGACGAGAGAAGAAGAACGCGGTAAGCCAAAAAAATTGATAAAAACAGAAACCCCTAGCAAACCAAAAACAATGGAAGGAACAGCCGCAAGGTTGTTTATATTGATTTCTATTAGGTCAGTAAATCTATTCTTGCGCGCATACTCTTCTAGATAGATGGCAGTTGCTACTCCAATAGGTAAAGAAAACATAAGCACGATCAATATCATATAGAAGGAACCAATCAATGCAACACCAAGACCTGATGTTTCAGGTCGGCTTGAAGAAGCAAAGATAAACAAACCAGTATTGAAGGCTTTGTAAAGCGAACCCTCCGCTGCAAGTTTGTACATCCACTTTATCTGTCGATTAGAAATTTTTCGGCTGATCTCTGAGACAGTAAGGTTGATTTTCCCCTTGAAAGCAGAATCAATATCGGCACCAGCCAATACTGTAAGGCTCTGTGTGCTACCAATTATCTGCGGATTATCAAGAACCATCTTACGAAGTTTTATCCCTGCACTAGGTGAAATCATATGATTAAGCTCGCGTAACCCAATATAGTCATCTATCGCAATACCCAATTTTTCCGCAAGAGCGTTTCTGATTAGAACAGGATAGTTTGCTGTAATTAATATCTGTGGATTTTTATCCCGCCTATTTTGTGGATCGATAACCGCAACATCCAACTTAACAGGCAGAGTTATTGATGTCTGCCAGAAAGCAGTATACCCTTGTGAAAAAATTGACCACAGCAACGCGGTCAGAAAAAAAACGCCTATGCCTATAGCTGTATAACCATAGGCACGAAAACGTTTCTCAGCCCTATAACGCTGCTTAAGCCTGATATCGCGAGGCAGAGACTTCAGATAGGATTTAGAAAAACAATTCATTCATAACGCTCCTGGTATTTACGCACGATATAGAGTGCAAAAACATTCATCAGTAGAGTCAGTACAAACAAAGTCATGCCCAAAGCAAAAGCAACAAGCGTTTGCGGTGAATTGAACTCAAGATCGCCAGTTAACTGGTTAACAATCTTGACAGTAATTGTTGTCATTGCTTCAAAGGGATTAAGTGTCAGATTGACTGTAACGCCGGCAGCGAGAACAACAATCATTGTTTCACCGATTGCACGTGAAGCTGTCAGCAGCAATGCAGCGACAATGCCTGGCAATGCTGCGGGGAGAACTACTCGTTTAATAGTTTCTGACTGTGTGGCCCCAAGTCCAAGAGATCCGTCACGCAGCGAACGCGGTACAGCTGTTATGATATCATCTGATAATGAGGAGACAAAAGGGGTAAGCATGATACCCATGACAAGACCAGCTGTTAGCACACTCTGTGCCATGATAAAAGCATGATTACCACCCATAATAGCTGCTGAAAGATCACGCAGAAAAGGTCCTACCACTATTAGTGCAAAGAAACCGTAAACAATCGTTGGAATACCAGCGAGAATTTCAAGCATTGGCTTGATAACATCCCGCGCGCGTGGGGTAGCATATTCTGCCGTGTAAACGGCGGAAAAAAGGCCAATTGGCACTGCAAAAAGCATGGCGACAAAAGCGATATAAAGCGTGCCTACAAGAAGAGGGATAAGCCCAAACTCTCCTATACTTTCATCAAAGGTCATCACAGAAAAACGCGGATTCCATGCAGTACTTAAGAAGAAATTTGATAAAGGCACTGCACGAAAAAAGCTGATTGTCTGCAGTAGCATTGACGAAACAATAGCGATTGTTGTTAGGATAGCAAGTGTCGAAGAAACTAAGAGTCCTAAGAGGATGACACGCTCAACTCGATTTCGCGCTCGCTTTTTTACTTTTGTTTCCGAAAAACCGACTAAAAATCCGATAATAGCAAGGACAAATGTTATAATTACACCGGTTTGTCGCAATTTTTTCAAGCCAGAAACCCATTCAATCACAATGGGTACCATATAGTTTTTACCCTGCACATCAAGAACAACCCCTTTTTGTCCGAGAATATCACGCAGGGATGCATAACTATTTAATTGATGATTTAACATGTTGCTACTATGTTTTGGCAACCTGTTGACCAAATTACGTATAGTGCTCAGAATCAGATTGTGCTGATGTATTATATCACCAGCTGCAGCATAGGGAATATGGGTTAAGGCTCGTCGTTCAGTATAAATATTGCTACCAATATTCCAAAAAAATAGAAAAAATAATGAAGGCACAATAATAAGAAGAAACGTCCACAAGCCGTAATAATGAGGACGGGAATGCATTTTAGTTCCCTGCATCACAATAGCGCATGCCCGAGCGTAGCTCAGAAAAAACCCAGCAAAACCCAGAACCAGAACAATAATAATAATTCCTGAAACGGACATGCATACCTTCATAAAGAAAAGAAGCAGCATAGAGACTCTATGCATGACTCTCTGATTCAGCTAAGACTATCTTAAACTCAGATCGAAAACGATTTGATTTTTCATTTTATCGCGTGTTTTATAAAACAGATATAATGTTCCAACACATTCCGCAATTAACCGCAGCGTTTCAATAGATACGAAAAATGCTTTGCTTTATCGCAATACCATCGTCCTACCTTCTTTAAAAGCAGCACGTTGTGCGTCACGTTCAGCTTTAGAGATAGCAACAAGACCATATTCGACAAGTGGCCCATCAGGACCAATCATTTGGTCTGACAGAAAAAAATCAACATACTCCTCTAGTCCTGAGATAATATCAAGATGCGATTTTTTGACATAAAAAAACAGTGGACGCGAAAGCATATATTTCCCGTTAGAAATTGTTTGCTCACTTGGGAGTACATCGTTAATTGCAGCAATTTTCAAGAGATCTGCATTATTTTCATAAAATGCAAGACCAACAATACCGATAGTAGTCCTATTTGCGACAAGTCGTGCTAACGTTTCTGGGTAATCACCATCAACATCAATAGCCTTTCCATCCTTACGTGTAGCAACGCAGGCAGCAAAAGCTGCTTTATCGTCCATCCCAAAAGCTTTTAACGCATCAAAGGCACCGCTTGCCTTACAGCCATTTAACATTAATTTTTCTTCAAATACCTCACGAGTTCCATGTTTTTCACCTGGAATATAAGCTATAATGTCCCACGCAGGTAAATTTGGATTGACCTCATTCCATTTCTTCACTAGATTTGGCTGCATTTTTCCATCAACAATTACTGTGACAGCAAGAGCTCTGTAAATATCCTGCGGTGTAAAATTCCAGTCAGCGCTTTTAATACTAGTTGCAAAAGCAATCCCATCATAACCAATACATACTTCTTCAACACTTTTAACCCCTGAATCAAAACAAAGCTGCAGTTCACTCTGTTTCATAGATCGAGACGCATTGGCTATATCAATTGTATTGTCACCTATACCATGGCAGAATTGTTTAATGCCAGAACCAGTGCCACCAGATTCAATAACCGGGATTTTATATTCAGGATAAATTTCACCAAATGCTTCAGCCACAATTTTTGCATAAGGAAAAACTGTAGAAGAACCACCAATCTGTATCTGTTCTCGGGCGGAAGCTATTCCCGAGATAAAAAAAATACTACTCAAGAGATACATTCCAACAGGACAGATCATTCTGTTCATTTATAAAACTCCTTGCATATTATACCTTCTTGCTTCAACAGTTGCCCAAAAGAGTGGAGCAATATCTACTCCACTGGAATATTTTATCTCTCGTATACCAGTTGGTGAGGTTACATTGATCTCTGTTAAATAACCGTCAATTACATCAATGCCAACCAGAATAAAACCATGCTTTCTTAGTGACGGTCCGATACGCGAACATATTTCATATTCACGTTTGCTGAGTTGCGTTTTTTCTACTTGACCGCCGACATGTATATTAGATCGAACGTCCCATTCAGCTGGCACGCGATTAATCGCACCTACGGGTTCTCCGTCTATAAGAATAATCCTTTTATCCCCAGCTTGTATACCTTTCAGATATCTCTGAGCAACAAAAGGTTCTCGAAAAGTTTGTCCGAACATCTCTAAGAGCGAATTCAGATTGCGGTCATTATCGGCAATATAAAAAACTCCTGCTCCAGCATTTCCGTAGAGGGGCTTCAAAATAATGTCGCCGAATTCACGGCGGAAGACAATTATTTCCTCTATATCTTTGGTAATAAGTGTTTCAGGCATCAAATCAGAAAATTCCGTGACTGAAATTTTTTCAGGGTTATTTCTTACCCACACAGGATCATTAACCACAAACGTTTTTGGATGAATACGTTCAAGCATATAGGTTGTGCTAATATAACTCATATCAAAAGGTGGATCCTGACGCAGAAGGATAATATCCATCTCGGCTAAATTTGTTCTAACCGAATCTCCTAGTGTATAATGATCACCTTTTTTATCGCGTACTTCCAGGGACTCAAGTCTTGAAAAAACTTTGCCATCACGCATAAACAACCGATCTGGTGTATAATGAAAAAGTTCATGGCCACGTTTTTGCGCCTCAAGACACAGCGCAAACGTCGTATCTCCCGAAATCTGGATTTTTCTGATATGATCCATTTGAACAGCGATTTTCATGAAGGGTACCGTAATTTAAACCTTTTAAAACTTAAAAGAAGGAGCTTTTAAAACATTTTCGATAAAAAGAAGAAATAGAAAAAATGCAAGGATTATATTTATGATGGACACACAGGAAAGCGAATTAAGTTATAAGGAAACGATACGTTACGCTCGCCACATCATTTTGCGTGAAATTGGTGGTCCAGGTCAGCAAAAGCTCAAAGCTGCACGTATCCTGGTCATTGGTGCAGGTGGACTTTGTGCTCCAGTTCTCAGCTATCTTGCAGCAGCAGGTATCGGCACGATTGGTATTGTTGATAATGATATAGTTTCCCTCTCTAATCTACAGCGACAGATCATTCACGATACACAGAATATCGGCATAGCAAAAACAGATAGTGCAGAACAAGCGATTGAACGAATCAATCCTCATGTAAAAGTTGAAAAGTATATGCTGCGACTTAGTGAAAGTAATGCTGAAAATATCCTTAATTTCTACGATATTATCGTTGACGGCTCGGATAATTTTACTACACGCTATCTGTTAGCTGATATGGCTGAAAAATTAAAAAAGCCATTGGTAAGCGGTGCTATTGGACGCTTCAACGGATCAATTACGGTATTGAAACCTTATGAGAATGATAACCCAAGTTATCGCGATATTTTTCCAGTTTCTCCACCTGAAGGTGCTATACCGACTTGTACTGAAGCGGGTGTGGTTGCTGCACTACCCGGGGTTATTGGTTCTTTACAGGCAATGGAAATTATTAAATTGATAACCGGGATCGGCGATCCTCTTATAGGACGGATCCTGTTTTATGATGGCCTTAGCGCACATTTCAAAGTAATCCATTATAAAAAACATAGATAACAAAAAATATTGTTGATATTTCAAGACTGCAGTCAATTATAAGGGCTAGAGGCCCTGTGAAGCATTTTCGATGCCCTTTCAAATATTCTACTAGAAATTTTTATCTCGTCAAGCATTAGAAGAAAGAGACACTTTCCAGCACTCGGTTAAATGATATCGCGTTCCCACCATTTTTGATAATTCCCCTTCTTAGCAACGCTTTTAGAAAAATAATAAGATCGCTTATAATTTTTAACTGAAGTTAAGGAAATGCAGACTTAATGACAGAATCCACCAGAAACTACAACTATCTCAAAGAGATATCAAGCCTGCTTGATGCGTATGTCAAGATTAATGTAAACTAAGGGGCTAAATGCTTGGCTATATTTTGATGATCTGTCCTATTAAACTATTCAGCCATGCTGTTTTTCTATTTTCATGCATATTTTACTGCAATAACTCATTTCTCTAAAAAATTATTTTACAGTTTCTATCAACTTTTGATCAGTAGCGGATTATCCGAAGAAGATACAGAAGCAATTTGCTGATTCTTATTCATTATTAGTATTTAAATAAACATCAATACAACAAATAGAATAATTTTAAATGTAAATGTTCTCTATGCCTTTACTTACCCTAGAAGTAATCTTTATAATTCCTTTTAAGATAGATTTGTATCGGAAAATTTCTATGTCATCTTACTGCCTTGTTATTATTCCTGCACGCATGTCCTCAACACGATTGCCGGGCAAACCATTAGCTGATATTGCTGGTTATCCGATGGTTGTTCATGTTGCACTACGAGCTAGGGCAGCGAAACTTGGTCGTATTGTTATTGCAACTGATAGTCCAGATATCAAATCTGCTACTGAGTCTCATGGATTTGAAGTCATCATGACGAGAGAAGATCACGAATCTGGTTCGGACCGGATTTATGAAGCTTTAGCAAAAATAGATCCCAATGGTCGATTTAATGTGATTATTAATTTGCAGAGCGATCTTCCAACTATCAGTCCAGAAAGTATTCTCTCTACAGTGCATGCGCTTACAGAGAGCCCTGCTGATATTGCAACTCTTTGTTCTAAAATCACCTATAAGGAAGAAAAAAATGACCCAAATGTGGTAAAGATAGTTGGCACACCACTTGATAATAATCGGCTACGTGCTCTTTACTTCACGCGTGCAAAAGCACCATATGGCCACGGACCGTTTTATCATCATATTGGGCTTTATGTATATCGCAGAAAGGCACTTAAACGTTTTGTTTCTCTTGGTCCCTCCATTCTTGAAAAACGTGAAAAACTTGAGCAACTGCGTGCCCTAGAAGATAATATGCGTATAGATGTATCAATTATTAAAACTGCTCCATTCAATGTTGATACGCAGGAGGATCTCACCCGTATCCGCACAATTCTAAAAAACAAAAGCCTCTATGAATAAAACAAATAAAATTGCATTTCAGGGAGAGTATGGTGCCAACTCTGATATAGCCTGCCATGATGTGTTTCCTGATATGGAACCTTTTCCCTGTACTACATTTGAAGATACTTTCAAAGCTGTTCAATCAGGGATAGCGGATCTTGCTATGATTCCCATTGAAAACACTCTAGCAGGTCGCGTTGCTGATATTCATTATCTTTTACCCCGAGCAAACTTGTTTATTATTGGCGAATATTTTCTCCCCATTCATTTCCAGCTTATGGTGCTGAAGGGTGTTAAAAGGGAAGAAATTAAGGCAGTTTGCAGCCATATTCATGCCTTGGGCCAATGCCGACAAATTATCCGTAAAAGTGCTTGGAAAACAATTGCAGTAGAAGATACTGCAGGAGCAGCCAAGCTTATTGCTCATACTGGCGATAGATCAATGGCAGCCCTAGCTCCTTATCTTGCTGCTAAACTTTATGGGCTTGATATTATACAGGAGAATGTTGAAGATTCTCCTGATAATACCACTCGCTTTATTATTCTTTCGCGTGAGAAAAAAGGAGCAGAAAACTCACAAAACGAGAAAGAGATCATTACCAGCCTAATTTTCCGTATATGTAATGTACCGGCCGCACTCTATAAAGCACTTGGCGGTTTTGCTACCTGTGGTATTAATTTGACTAAGCTGGAAAGTTATCAAATCGAAGGCGATTTTCAAGCAACACAGTTTTATGCAGATATTGAAGGTCACCCTGATAATCATCTGGTAAAGCTTGCTTTGGAAGAGCTATCATTCTTTTCAAGCGAATTGCGTATTGTCGGTATTTATCCAGCAAGCAATTTCCGGTTAAGAAGAGAAATAAGTTCAGATTAAGCTAATACATAAATCATAAATTGGCTTTCAATTATATAGCTCGATTGCATTCGGAAATTTAGAAAAGCATGATTTTATAATCAGTAGACATTTTTCTCTATTATTGCCTAAAAACGCATGACGCTAAGCAGATCCTTGCTGAATAAAGGCGAGCGGATATACAGAATACACTTAATAGTGAGCTTTTCTAAAGCTTCAAATATATTCTTAGAAGCCTTTAAACAAATACTGCAAGCCTGGGCATAACCTCTTTTCAAAATTATTCTTCTACCTGTTTTATAACCTCTTCTGCAGATTCCTCCGCCCGAACGTCAGTTTTTGCACCACCTTTTGTCACTCCAACCATGGCAGGACGCAGTACTCGTTCACCAATCATATACCCCGCTTGTACGATCTGAGTAACAGTACTGGCAGGAACCCCCGGATCAGCAATTTCAAAAATCGCTTGATGCAGATAGGGATCAAATTTTTGTCCCAGAGCTTCGATCTTTTTGACACCATAGCATTGCAATGCTGTTATCATGGCACGTTCTGTCATCTCGACACCTTCGGCTAAAGATTTTAGTTTTTGATCGCTTTCTCGAGCTCCTTCTGGGATGGCATCAAGAGCACGAGCTAAATTATCCGATACAGAAAGCATATCACGCGCAAAATTTGTAATGGAATAGGTTTTAGCATCAATCACATCACGGGCCGTACGCCGGCGCAAATTCTCCATATCCGCAGAAAGGCGCATAACGCGGTCCTTCAGCTCAGTATTTTCCGCTTCGACAGCTATCGGATCGATATCGGGTAATCCTTGAGGCTTGTCAACATTTTCATGCCCAGGCCCTCCCTCCTTCAAGTGATTTTCTAAAAATCCATCCTCGGAATACTCAGAAGCCTTACGGTCTTCCAAATTATTTAGATCACGTTGATCAAGTGAATTTTCATCAGACATGAGATTCTCACATTTGTTAATTAGTATAGTTGCCCTCGATATTGAGATTTTCAAAGCAAAAATCAAGAGCAATCTTGTAGGGCCTTTAGTTCAGGGTTCAATCCATGATTGATTTCTTCCAATATGTTACGTCTTGGCGATAAAGATTCCTTTAAATGCTTCTATTACAAAAGCCAAGACTTGATAAGCTTTCTAAATTTTATCGTAACAGTTCCGTAGCTGGTGTGCCTACACCATCAGCGCGATACGTATATGAGGACTCAGTCTGGATACGGATAACCATACTATCCGTATGGAAAACTACAAGCGATACGTTTGAGAGAATGGGTTGTTCTTCCTAATCTCGATAAAAATTCGCATAACCCGATCTATCACTATTTTCCCTCTTATCTCTGTTAATCGCAACCTGATAACAATGTCATTCTTTGGACTATAAGTTTTTACGTAAATTAGCCAAATTACTTTAGAAAATTCTGTAGAACTATCTATTCTAGGCTATGATTTAGAGAGTCAAGCAAAAGAAAATATCATAGTCAGAAAGACTTTATCTAGCTTAATAGGCCAATAAATTGAGCCAATTGGACTGATCGCTCTATTTGCGCTTATCAATAACTTCTATTAATGCTACGCATATAGTTTCTGCTTGCAAATATTCATTAAAAATGAAGCTAAAATCAAACAATAAACCCAAAAACTTGATATATTGTCCAGGGGATGATTACACTATTGAAACATCGTCGGATCGGAGATTATTCGTAGCAGAACAAGCTTTATTAAGATGCTTAATTAGAGTATTCTTATATGATAGTCACCATCATTAAATTCTTAAAAGTTCATAGTTTTCTATTATTTAGGAATTCCAATTACAATAGAAATGCTTTAGCATTCAAGCTAATTACTTAAATTAAGAGGGAAAATTGATTAATGCGTCTATCTAAACGTGCTGCGCATGAAATGCGATCAGTTTCTTTTGAGCGTAATATTGCTAAACATGCTGAAGGGTCATGCCTTGTTAAATTTGGTGATACGCATGTTTTATGTACTGCCAGTCTTGAAGCACGGATACCTGCATGGCAACGTAACAATAATCAGGGTTGGATAACAGCAGAATACGGTATGCTACCACGTTCAACGGGAGAGCGTATGCGACGAGAGGCAGTATCAGGAAAACAGAGTGGTCGTGTTCTTGAAATTCAGCGTCTCATTGGCCGTTCACTGCGTGCAGTAGTGGATCTCAAGGCTCTTGGTGGAAAGCAAATCATACTTGATTGCGATGTGCTCCAAGCAGACGGAGGAACGCGGACCGCAGCTATTACAGGTGCGTGGGTTGCGCTTTATGATTGCTTGTCATGGATGCAGCAGCGGCAAATGATTCTACGCGATAAAGTTCTTAAAGATCATGTTGCTGCGATTTCTTGTGGTATTGTAAAAAATATGCCAATTCTTGATCTTAATTATGAAGAAGACGCCTCTGCACAGACAGACGCCAATTTTGTTATGACCGGCAAAGGTGGAATTGTTGAAATACAGGGTACTGCCGAAACTGCCCCTTTTTCTGAAGAAGAATTGTCTGTCCTTATCACCATGGCACGCAAAGGCATCCATCGTCTTGTTGAGCTCCAGAAACTAGCAGTAGTCTAATATGTGCAAGTTTAATTGCAAAAAAATTATTATTGCAAGCCATAATGCGGGAAAATTGCGAGAAATAACTGATTTGATAAATCCTTATGGTTTAGAAACGTTATCGGTAGAAACACTAGGTTTGTTAGCACCAGAAGAAACTGGTTCAAGTTTTGAGGAAAATGCCTATGTCAAGGCATTTTCTGCTGCAAAAGCAAGCGGTCTTCTAGCGCTTTCCGATGACTCAGGACTTGAAATAGATGCATTGGACGGTGCTCCTGGCATTTATACGGCAAACTGGGCTGAACAGAGTGATGGCACACGTGATTTTTTCAAGGGAATGGAAAAGATTGAAACCGCACTGCGGGAAATTGGAGCTACAGACGCGGCTAATCGCTCTAGTCGTTTTGTATCTGTAATCTGCATTGCTTGGCCGAACGGGGTTGCAGAATATTTTCGTGGCGAAGTTGAGGGAACCATCGTCTGGCCGCCGCGCGGCAATGATGGTTTCGGTTTTGATCCAATCTTTCAACCTAAAGGATATGAGCATACCTTTGGCGAAATGGAAACCTACAAAAAGCACGGATGGAAACAAGGCGATAGGAGCGCACTTTCTCATCGTGCGCGCGCTTTTAGGCATTTTTCGGTAAGTTTTTTGGAAAAAAGATGAATGAACCGTTCGGCATTTACATTCATTGGCCATTTTGTAGCGCAAAATGCCCTTATTGTAATTTTAACAGCTACATACGTCCTAACATTGATGAGCTGCGTTTTGCTACAGCCTTCCGAAGAGAAATGGAGAGCCTGCGTATACGTACGGGTAAACGAGATGTAGTGAGTATTTTTATTGGTGGTGGCACACCATCGTTGATGGCACCACGAACCATTACAGCATTGCTAGATGCCGTATACACTTTTTGGAGTGTCTTACCAAACGCCGAAATAACAATGGAAGCTAATCCCTCAAGTGTTGAAGTCAATCGTTTCCGTGATTACCGGGCTGCCGGTGTTAATCGCCTTTCCCTTGGCATACAGGCTTTGGATAATATAGAACTCAAGCGACTTGGTCGCTTATATAATGTTGCTCAAGCGCTTTACGCTATTGATCTTGCTCGAACTATTTTTCCACGTCTTTCTTTTGATCTGATCTATGCTCGCCCCAATCAAAACGAAATAGCATGGCGCAAAGAATTGGAGAAGGCAGTTGATCTAGCAGATCATCTTGCCCTTTATCAATTAACTCTCGAAAAGAAGACAGCTTTTTACCGTTATTACATGGCAGGTAAACTTAAATTGCCTACATCTGAAATGGCTGCATCCTTGTATGAGATGACACAGGAAGTGACACAGGCGCGGGGGTTGCCTGCTTATGAAATATCAAATCATGCGGCTGCAGGTGCACAATCGCAGCACAATCTTCTTTATTGGCGTTATCATCAATACGCTGGTTTTGGCCCCGGTGCTCATGGTCGTTTTCTTGAAGCTGATTGTCGTACTGTTACAATCACTGAATGCCTGCCGGAGCGCTGGCTTAAAAATGTAGAACGTCGAGGGCATGGCATTGTTCATGAGGAATATCTTAGTCAAGAACAGCAGGCCGATGAAATGCTGCTTATGGGACTCCGTCTTTGTGAAGGACTTGACATCGACCGCTATCAACTTATTACGGCAAAGCCATTACCGAAAAATAGAATAGTAGAACTACAAGAACAAGGTCTCATTGAGATTACTGATAATACGCGCCTTAGAGCAACAGCAAAAGGTCAAATTTTACTCGATTATATTATTAGAAGCCTTTCTGTAACATAGCCATCATCCTAGTAGGAAACTTTCTTCACAGCCTGCCATCCTTAGTTTACCATGCGTGTTAGGCAACAATACGCCTATCTTCTGATAGGTTTTGTGCAAGAAAAGGAACGATCAGATAATGATCTAGAAAGTAGTTTAAAATTATTTAATATTAAACAAGAGAACAAAAACACCCACATATCACGCAGGAAAATTCTGGTGGCAGAGATATATCAGTGCCAAGCATTTTGCCAGGCTATTAAGTATTAAATACAAGAAGAGCCGCATACTTCAAATCATCAAAACATAATTTTCCTTTCCATCTTAGCCATTCCACGTTCAATTTTATATGCAAAAATTAAGTCTATATATTGATCAGAAATAATATAAAGAGTACTCTTGTGTTTAAGATGAAAAAATAAGCTAACCTGGGTATAATAATTAAAGGATTATAGGAATTCCAAATGAACCTTAGACCTGATCTTTATCAGAATCCAAAACTGGTAACTGTGTTCGGTGGATCAGGATTTGTTGGAAGACAAGTGGTAGCAACCCTCACAAAGCGCGGTTATCGTGTTAGAGTTGCTGTGCGTCATCCTGAAAAAGCCTGTTACATGTGGCAAATCGGTGAAGTCGGACAAATGCAGATGTTCAAAACCAATGTTTGCCTACGGGAATCGGTGGCACGTGCTTTGGTCGATACAAATGCAGCGGTTTTTCTAACGGGCAGTCTTTGTTCAGCTGGTAAGAATAATTTTGAATCTGTTTTGATTAATGGAGCAGGAAATGTTGCTGAATTTTCCGCAGCTTTCGGTATTCCACTTGTTCATATCTCAAGTCTCAATGCAAAAACGCAATCTTGCATTCCTTACATTATCAGCAAATATGAAGGAGAAAGGATTGTAAAAAGTACACATCCAACAGCAATTATTCTTCGCCCGTCACTTATTTTTGGACCAAATGATAATTCCCTCAATAAATTTTCTGATATGGTCCGTTTTTTGCCCGTTTTACCGCTGTTTGGCGATGGGAGAACGCAATTCCAGCCGGTTTATGTCGGTGATGTAGCTGAGATGGTGGTGCGTGCAGTAAGTGGCGAGATACCGAGTAGCAAGGTTTATGAACTTGGTGGCCCCACGATTTTGACATTGCGCAAACTGATAGAGAAAATTCTATCCATTATCCATCGACAGCGGGCATTTATTTCTATTCCTTTCTTCCTGATTCGCTTTTTGAGAAGCATTTTTGACTTTCTCGGAGAAAAATCATTAATACCAACATTTGTAATTACAAGGCAGGTCAGTATGCTGCAATATGATAGCGTTATTTCTGATAGCGCTATATCTGAGGGACGCACGCTTAGAGGTGTAGGGATTAAACCACAGGGGCTAGATGCGATTCTAGCTTCCTATCTTTGGCGTTTCCGCCTGTGTGGTCAATTTTCCAGGAATTAGAGCCTAAAGTAATGGCAATAATAAAAAACTATTTTTCTCTTTTAGTTGACTGACTGGTTAAAGTAATAAAATTTTTAGCTCCTGTTGAGAGAGAGGAGCCAAATCGTTTGCGTTTTTACTTCAATAATATCAAAATGCTCTATGAGCAATCTGAAGTAGGAAAATTTAGTTCTATCCCTCTAAGAAAGACCCATACATATTTTATCAATCGGCAGGTAAAAGGGTAAAAAGTCAATGGGGTATCATCGAATTTCACGTAGTAATTAGCAGTGGCTAAGTATTACACGCCTTTTCCCAATCGCGTTGAGCTCTTTTGGAAGATTAACAGAGTAAAGAGCTTCATTTCTCTTATATTTTTATTAGGCGATAGACAAATTTTCGTGCACTTTTTGCGAAGCGCGATCCCCCCTCACTTGCTCATGAAAATAAGAATGCCATAAGAGCAAAGTCTTTCTGTTAATAACCTTTTCTACCTACTCTCCATGTTAAATTTGCACAATCAATGCTCATCCGAGCCAATCTGGTTTTATCAGGAAACGGAGAGAAGCTACCCGTTTGATATGGAAATCTGACACTTCTCTCCGAAACCTATTCCCCCTCCACAGGAATTGTTTTCCAATGATATGTATTATCTGATTTTTTTTTTGAAAAAAAGCCTTGAATACGCACAAATGTAAATATTATAAAAATGAAAATTGTAAAATGTGAATTTGTGAAATGACAATTGGAAAACTTTATATTGGCCACAAGATCCGTAATTTGCGTGAACAACATAAAAGTACACAGGCTCGATTTGCTGAACGGATTGGTATTTCAACTTCCTATCTCAACCAAATTGAAAACAATCAAAGATCTGTTTCCGCTGCAGTTCTTTTAGCATTAGCTGAGAAATTTCAAGTCGATATATCCTCCTTTTCAAGTAACGAGGATGGTCGACTTTTGTCGACATTAACAGATGTATTGACAGATCCCGTTTTCAAAGCAGGGCAGCCGAGTTTTCAAGAAATGCGACTTATCATGCAAAATGCTCCAAAATTTGCTCAGGCCTTGATTTCCTGTCATCAGGCTTACCGACGTGCGACTGAACAACTCACTACTACAGATGGTAGGTTAGGAACTGGTAAAATATCAGAATTGTTACCTTACAATGAGGTACAGGATTTTTTTTGTTCCATGGACAACTACATACACAAATTGGACAAAATTGCTGAGGCCCTTGCAGCAACGATTAATTTGGCGGAAGATGATAGCTATAGCGTCCTTACCAAATATCTGGAACAGAAACACGATGTTATTGTCCGACGAGCAATAGAGAATAATGATCTCATATACTGTTATGATCCTTCCTCTGGTGTCTTGTTACTTAATCCTTACGTATCGCCACCTACACGCAATTTCCAAATAGCCGTGCAGCTTGCCCGTTTGGAGGTTCCAGAATTTATAGAGGAAATTATCACTTCTGCTTGTTTCAAAAACAATGAAGCATATGAACTCTGCCGTATCGGATTATACAATTACTTTGCCGGCGCGCTTCTTATGCCCTATCAGATTTTTTTGCAGACAGCAAAACATTTGCGTCATGATATTGAATTGCTAGCTGTTCGTTTTAATGTTAGCCTAGAACAGGTATGCCATCGCTTATCTACGCTGCAAAGGCCAGGCTTAAAAGGAATACCGGTTTTCTTTTTTCGTGTTGACCAAGCAGGTAACATCATAAAACGGTACGGTACCGCTAAACTGCAGTTCGGACGCTTCAACAGTAGCTGCCCTGTCTGGAATGTACATCAGGCTTTTAGCGTGCCTGGACAAATTATCCGTCAGCTTGCCGAAACCCCAGATGGAACACAATATCTTTGTCTTGCTACTCAAATTATCAAAGGCAAAGGCGGTTTCCAAAGTGAACGGCCACGTTATGCATTGGCGCTGGGGTGTGAAATATCGAATGCGCAGCATTTCGTTTACGCTGACGATCTTGATCTTTTTAATCGATCCTCTTTTACACCAATCGGTATATCGTGCCATATTTGCCCACGCGCTAAATGCATAAATCGCACCATGCCCCCGCTTAAATACCGTCTGATCATTGATCATGATCGGCGTGGGGTGCTTCCATATGCACTTGAAAATGACTAAGAATGCGCAAGTTTATCTGTATTCTGCAAATATTTTTTCTGACCAGATGTTATATTTTCTAGTAAAGGAGATGTATTTTTTGGATATATACAACGCAAAACTATTTTCATTTTTTGGTCCTCGATTCATATAAAAAAGGCGTTAAGGAGGGTCATTTATGGCAGATACCAGCGAACAGATGAATATTCATGCACAACAAGCTCAGTTGCTGTCAGCTGCGCTTCCCTACATGCAATGTTATGAAAATAAGACTATTGTCATCAAATATGGCGGTCATGCCATGGGTGATTCTGATTTGAGTCGTGCCTTTGCTCGTGATATCGCGTTGCTAAAACAGTCAGGCATTAATCCGGTTATCGTGCATGGTGGCGGACCACAAATTGCAACCATGCTTCAGAATGTAGGCCTAGAATCACACTTTGAAGGAGGGTTGCGCGTTACAGACGCAAAGACAGTTGAAATTGTTGAAATGGTTCTTGCTGGCTCTATCAACAAAAAAATTGTTGCCATGATCAATGCTGAAGGTAAATGGGCAATCGGCCTATGCGGCAAGGATGGCAATATGGTTTTTGCTGAAAAGGCGCAAAAAACTGTTATTGATCCAGATTCTAATATAGAACGGGTACTTGATCTTGGTTTCGTTGGAGAGCCGATTGAAGTTGACCGCAGGTTGCTTGATCTTTTTGCTCATTCAGAGATGATTCCGGTTATTGCGCCGGTTGCTCCTGGACATGATGGACACACATATAATATTAATGCTGATACATTTGCTGGGGCAATTGCCAGCGCACTAACAGCAAAGCGTCTTTTATTCCTGACGGATGTTGCAGGAGTAATTAACAAAGACGGAGAATTTTTAAAAGAATTGACTGTTAGTGAAGCTCGCGAGTTAATCCACGATGGCACAATTTCAGGTGGCATGATTCCCAAGGTTGAAACCTGCATTAAAGCAATTAGGCATGGTGTTGAAGGTGTCGTCATCCTCAATGGCAAAATTGCCCATTCCATTCTGCTTGAACTTTTTACAGACAAAGGGGCTGGAACCCTTATTATCCCTTAAAACAACAATACTAAAATCACTCAAGATTTTTGAAACAATTTAATATATACGTTTATTGAATAAATAAATTTTATATAGAAAAACCTTAGTTTAACTTTTGTCTTAAGTATTAATATAAAGATAATAAGAATTTTACTTTAGATAACTATTGATTTAAGAAAAACAGTATCTAGTCTTAGATCTTATTTGTTTTATAACTGATCAATTATCTATGATGTATGCATGTGAGTAATTTTGTATTGAATAAATAGATAATTAATAAACCGCACTTTGCAGCATAGTATAAGATATGACCAGGTTGATTGATAAGCTAGGATATTAGTTCTTTTCCGCCTATAATGATAAACAAACATATGCTAAGAAGTGTAGTAGAATGGCATTTTGTGTATTTTTAGATTCAACCTGAGGATGGCTTGTGCTTGGATCTAGGTATTGAGTTCGAAAATTTGGTAATATTTCCGATTCCAATTAGCTTTATTTAGATGTTGAAAGGAAATAGCACATATGTCCATCGAAATTTCGAATAAAAATCGTTCTCGTATCAAAGATGTTAATGATTTGAGAAAATCCTTCGGGTTTAAACAGATCGATGCGCTTCAAAAGCAAAGTCTTATCAATGACGTTTTTCATTCTGTTGCCAAAAGATACGATATTATGAACGATGTCATGTCTGCTGGCTTACATCATTTATGGAAAGATGCTATGGTGGCGTGGTTATCACCACCTCAAGGCAATGCATGGAAGGTATTAGATGTTGCAGGCGGCACCGGTGATATTGCATTTCGTATTCTTGAGACTTCATGCCGTCGTGCTCATGTCACAGTTCTAGATATCAATACTTCCATGCTAAAGATTGGCCATGGACGTGCTGTTAAAAAAAATCTTACACATTGTATGGATTTTATTGAAGCTAATGCGGAATTTTTACCTTTTGCTAATAATCATTTCGATGCTTTCACTATTGCTTTTGGTATCCGCAATATTCCAAATATAAATAAGGTGCTTGAAGAAGCTCTGCGTGTTCTAAAGCCAGGAGGTCACTTTATATGTCTTGAATTTTCAGAAGTAAAAATACCCTTCTTTGACAAGCTTTATGATCTTTGGTCTTTTCACGCTATCCCGCGAATTGGGCAAATAATAGCGGGCGATGCGAGTTCTTATCGCTATTTAGTGGAATCGATCCGTAAGTTTCCTCAGCAAAAAGATTTTGCTGCAATGATTAGGAAGATCGGTTTTTCACGAGTGAACTATCGCAATCTGATAGGTGGCATTGCTGCCATTCATTCGGGTTGGAAAATATGATAATTAAAATTGCATCATCAGTACGATTTATACGAGCGAGCTGGGTTCTGGCGCGCGAGGGGGTTATCAGTGCGCTTCCTGCTGAAGAACTGACAGGATTGCCTTCCCTAGGGTATTGGATAGCTGGCCTTGTTGCTCGACGCAAAAGCAGAAAAGCCAATCGTTCTGAACGTATATCGCAGGCGATGAACAAGCTTGGCCCATTCTATGTTAAGCTCGGGCAATTCCTTGCAACTCGTCCTGATATTGTCGGACGAGATGTTGCAAGCGATCTTTCCATGTTGCAGGATCGGATAAAAACATTCCCAACATACGCAGCCATTACCCAAATTGAAAGTTCGCTTAATCACAGGATAAATGATCTTTTTGTTAAATTCGGCGAGCCTATTGCTGCTGCATCCATAGCGCAGGTCCACCCAGCATGGATTCGGAAAGATGATGGTTCGATGCGTAAGGTTGCTGTGAAGGTAATCCGTCCAGGTTTGAAACAGGCTTTTGCTCGTGATTTTAAAAGTCTTCTTCTCATTGCGAATGTAGCAGAACAACGTGTACCTTCTGTGCGACGTTTGCAACCTGTAAATGTTCTTGAAAATCTCCAACAAATCACCCGTTTAGAAATGGATATGCGTCTCGAAGCTGCGGCTCTTTCAGAAATGGCTGATAATACTGCCGGTGATCCGGGCTTTCGCGTACCAAAAATAGATTGGGAATATACAGGCCGTAATGTCCTAACTATGGAATGGGTTGATGGCATCAAGATTTTGGACAAAAATGCACTAACAATTGCAGGCTATAATTTGAATAAGATTGCCACAACATTAATGCAATCTTTTCTACGCCATACCCTACATGATGGTTTTTTTCATGCAGATATGCATCCAGGCAATCTTTTTGTTGACAGGGGTGGGTCTGTTGTTGCTGTTGATTTTGGTATCATGGGACGACTTGGTAAAAAGGAAAAGCGCTTTTTTGCAGAAATTTTGTATGGTTTTATTCAGCGTGATTACCGTCGTATCTCGGAAATTCATTTCGAAGCCGGCTACGTACCTCGTTATCATGATATCGCCAGCTTTGCTCAAGCAAATCGTGCTATCGGTGAACCTATTCATGGTCAGTCTGTTGAATCCATTTCTATGTCACGCCTTCTTGCTTTGCTTTTTGAGATAACCGAACTTTTTGACATGCAAATAAGACCTGAGCTCCTTCTTTTACAAAAGACTATGATGGTAGTAGAAGGAGTAGCTCGCTCTCTTGATCCAAAATTTAATATGTGGAAGGCGGCAGAACCGGTTATCGGTGAATGGATTATAAAAAATCAAGGACCAAGTGGTTTTGCAAAAGATATAAATGAAGGAATAAAAGTATTTTCTGATCTAGTTCGTAGAACACCAGAATTGATAGTTCGTTTCGATGAAATTACAGAAGGTTTACAGAATATCTCAATCAATGGATTGCATTTCGATGACGATACCATCAAACGGCTAGCTAACATGCAGGCCCAACAGAAGCGCTCTGACCATTACGCGCTCTGGATCATTGCTTTTTGTTGCATCGCAATCATTTTTAGGCTTTACCCTGATCTTATATCCTATATTGGTTTGGGTCAAACATTTCATGGCCAGCGGTAATCACGATACAATAATCGACTCCGTTCACTGCTTACTCTTCAATCGGATTGCGTAAAGCAAAAAAAATAAAGAACGGCAATTAAACGACCGCTAATGCCGATAAATAGGATAATAAACGAAGTTTATTACTATAACCAGGCAGACCTCAGGCTTACACGTACTAACCGATACAAGCCATTGTAATTAGAAGTGCTATTATATTATCATTACCTAAAAAAGGGAATAGTAAATATAGTCAGAGATAGCTATAATAATCGACAAAGTAAAACGCAATACATAGGAGCTATGCATAACCTATATTTCTTTCATTCGCTGATAAAAAACAAAGGCTCCTGCCAAGAAAACCCCAATTGCAAGAAAAAACCACGTTAAAGCATAAATAAAATGGTTGTTTGAAAAATTAATAATTGTCAAACCTCCAATCGGAATACCTCCTACATTAGGCGTTTTATCAGCATCAATAAAGTAAGGAGCAACTTCAGAAAGTCTACGTGCTTTTGCCATAGCCGGTAGTTCTCGTGTATACCAACGATCTGCGTTCGGGTTATTACGGCGTGGATAGAAGCTATTTTTTTCACCCATGCGCAAAATACCATTAACCGTGGTTTCACCGTTGATAAGTCCAGCTATTCGTGTCTCCTGTTCTTTTCTATCCATTGGGACAAAACCACGATTGATAAAGATTATGGAATCATCTGGCATCTCAAATGGTGTAAGCAACCAGTATCCTGTCCCCTCAGAAGTCACAGTTGTGACAAGCACTTCCTTATTATTAAGATAATGGCCAGTTGCACGAACAGGCATATAATCACAACATGCAGCGGTTACATTGGGCCATCTTACTTTGGCTGGAACATATTCAGTAGGCAAGTGTGTTTGTTTATTGACCTGAGCAATTAGATCATTTTTCCAAATAAGGCGCCGTACCTGCCAGATACCAAGGCCGGTAAATAAAGAGAATAGCAAAACAAAAATCATTATGATGATGGCAAAGGAAACAGAACTAATCCGCAAAACTTCAAATATTCTAGAAGAATTTGTCATAACGCCTTTTATATCATATCCTTTTGTCAAAGGTAAAGTTTCTTTAAATTTTATCCAGGTGAAGCAATCAAAATAAGCTAAATTATAGGGAAAATCCTTGACCTTTAGCGTAGTAACCTTTAGTTGATATAAGCTTGAGAACTGTTTGTACTGCCCGTCTAGACGGTATTACAATGCAGGTAGTCGTTCTGTCGTCGTTAGGTAATTATTTTTGTGAGGTGATTTCCATGTCCCGTTCTTGCGAACTAACCGGAAAATCGGTCCAGTATGGCAATAGTGTAAGTCATGCTAACAACAAGACACGCCGTCGGTTTTTACCTAATCTCTGTAATATTACGCTGATCTCTGAAGTTTTAAATAAGAGTTATCGGCTGTGCATTTCAGCACATGCTCTACGTTCGGTTGAACATCGTGGTGGTCTCGATGCTTTTCTTTCGAAAGCTACTGACAAAGAACTTTCGCAGCGTGCACGACTTCTCAAACGCCGAATTTTTCAGAAACAAACAAAACAGTCGCTTTAAGAAGGGAATTTTTTAAAACTGGTCGTTTGGTTATTTCTACCATGGAATGTAACTGTGGATTAGTAGTTAGTATTCTATGCATTCAGTTTTTTGCCAACCCTTTATTCACATGAACGATCCGCAGTTTAGAAGCTTATACTTTCGAAGTGCGGCTTTACAACAAGAAAACTGCGAGAAGAAGTCTTTCATAATTATCGAGTTCGCATTAGTATATCCTAAAGAAAACAACCCCCATCCTTTACGAAATACAACAGCTCTCCATTTCTTGATTTCTGTCAATAAGGGAACAATATTCCAAGTAGACATTCTATCCCTCAAAACATGGGAGCATTGTTGTACTTTATTCTATAATTGCAATACAAATGCAAACACCATCTGCCAATCTTTGCAATCAGAAAACCGATTCGGCAAAGCCACTAGGAACTAGATATACCAATCTATGTCATTGCCGATCTACAACCAAAAATAGCAGATCCGATACGTATATTAGTTGAGCCAAAAGCAATTGCTGTTTCAAAATCTTTAGACATTCCCATTGAAAATTTTGATAATCCTGCTTCTCGTCCAAGCTTTTCCAAAAGCGCAAAATGAAGCCCTGGATTTTCGTCAGTAGGAGGAATACACATCAGACCTTCAATATTCAAATGATGAAAAGTCTGGCATCGCTTGACAAAAGCGATAGTATCCTGAGGCGGGATACCTGCTTTCTGCAACTCAGAGCCCGTATTAACCTGAACATAGAGTCTTAAATGCTTGTCGTATTTTTTCATTTCTTGTGCTAGAACCATGGCAATTTTTTCTCGGTCAACTGTTTCAATTACATCAAACAGCTGTACTGCTTCTGCTGCTTTGTTGGATTGAAGAGGGCCAATAAGATGCAGTTCAATATCCGAAAAAGTCTGCCGTAACATTGGCCATTTAGCTTTTGCTTCTTGTACCCTATTTTCCCCAAAAACACGATGCCCTACCTCTAAAATAGGCATGATTTTCTGCGCATTAAAAGCTTTAGAAACTGCAACAAGAGTGATATCTAAAGACTTGCCTAATTCGGCAATCTTTTTTTCGATTTTTATAGAGACATCCTGTAAAGCATTTACACTGTCGTGTGTACTTATTTGTGGACCTATCATGCATTTTTATCCCTTTAAATTGTCTAATATTGCTTTAAACCTTTTTAACATTTCCATTGACGCATACACTATTTGATGGTGAAAGCTTCTATAAATATCCATTCTTTTGCAAGAGAATAACAAGGATGACAACCAAATATTATAATCCAAGTATTACAGAAAAAAAATGGCAGGCTATTTGGGAAGAAAATGCGATATTCAAAACCAACAATAATGATCCGCGGAAGAAATATTATGTTCTTGAAATGTTCCCGTATCCTTCTGGGCGAATCCATATGGGGCATGTACGCAATTATGCGATGGGAGATGTAATTGCTCGCTTCAAACGCGCGAAGGGATATAATGTGCTTCACCCCATGGGATGGGATGCATTTGGTATGCCCGCGGAAAATGCTGCTATGCAAAACAAGGTTCACCCCCGCGAATGGACATATAGAAACATTGCCATCATGCGCGAGCAACTTAAATCCATAGGACTTTCAATCGATTGGTCTCGTGAATTCGCAACCTGTGATGTTGACTATTATCATCGTCAGCAGATGCTATTTCTTGATATGTATGAAGAAGGACTTATCATACGAAAGACTTCAAAGGTAAATTGGGATCCTATAGATCATACCGTGCTTGCCAATGAACAAGTGGTAGACGGTCGCGGATGGCGTTCTGGTGCTCAGGTTGAGCAAAGGGAGCTAACTCAGTGGTTTTTAAGGATTAGCGATTATAGTGAGGAATTGCTTAAAGGTCTAAATTTTCTCGAAAAATGGCCAGCTAAAGTGCGTACCATGCAGCATAACTGGATTGGAAAATCTGAAGGCTTGATCATACGTTGGCAATTGGCTAACAAAAATTCTGAAAGCTGTGCTTATATTGAGGTTTATACAACAAGACCCGATACAATTTTTGGTGTCTCTTTCATCGCGCTTGCAGTTGATCATCCACTAACTAAGGAACTAGCAAGAGCAGATAAAGATCTTCAGATTTTTATCAAGGAATGTTACCAATCAGATACTTCTATAGCAACCCTTGAAACAGCTGAGAAAAAAGGTTTTAAAACCGAGCTGAATGTATTGCATCCTTTTGATAGTAATTGGAAAGTGCCAGTTTACGTCGCTAATTTTGTTGTGATGAGTTATGGTACTGGTGCTGTTTTCGGTTGTCCTGCGCATGATCAACGTGATCTTGATTTTGCCAATGCTTATAGTTTGCCCATACGGCCTGTCATTTCGCTGAAAAATAATGAAGATTATACGATTTTTTCTATTACTAAAGTAGCACATACAAAAGATGGTACTCTAATCCATTCGCGTTTTCTTGATGGGATGACACCGCAGGATGCTTTTAAAGAGGTAGAAAATCGCCTTAAAAAAAACATGTTGGACGGTAGACCTCAGGCTGAGAAGCATATTCAGTTCCGCTTGCGCGATTGGGGAATTTCGCGTCAACGCTATTGGGGGTGCCCAATCCCGGTAATTTATTGTGATGATTGCGGCATTGTGCTTGTACCTAAAATTGATCTTCCAGTTCTGTTACCTGAAAACGTCAATTTTGATCAACCAGGCAATCCACTTGAGCGTCATGAAAAATGGAAAAAGGTAAAGTGTCCTAAGTGCAGCAGGTTTGCACGACGTGAAACAGATACTATGGATACATTTGTTGATTCATCTTGGTATTACGCTCGTTTTACCGCACCGTGGGCAAAAGAACCAACAGATATTGAGGCAGTTAGCCATTGGTTACCGATCGATCAGTACATCGGCGGCATTGAGCATGCGATTCTTCATTTGCTTTATTCGCGTTTTTTTACTCGAGTGATGAAAAAAATTACTCATATCCATATCGAAGAACCGTTCAAGGGCCTTTTTACCCAAGGTATGGTTATGCACGAAACTTATCGAGATGGTCAGAACTGGGTATCGCCATCTAAAATTCGTATTGTGGAAAAGAACGGTAGCCGTACCGCTATGCTTCTCTCATCTGGTAAGCCAATTACAATTGGCTCCATTGAAAAAATGTCTAAATCGAAAAAGAACGTTGTTGATCCTGATGATATTCTAGCATCTTACGGAGCAGATACAATCCGCTGGTTTATGCTGTCAGATTCTCCGCCCGAGCGTGATGTCATTTGGTCTGCAGTTGGTATTGAAGGAGCATATCGTTTTGTTCAGCGTATTTGGCGTCTAGTTAATGTTGCTGCGGGTGAATTACGCGATATTGCACCTCAAGCGGTATACAGTAATGCTGCAGGTGAAATTTCTAGAGCAGCGCACTGCACTCTCAAGGCTGTTGCCGACGATATCGAAAAATTAGCTTTTAATCGAGCCATTGCTCAAATTTACGAATTCGTAAATATTATATCACCATCTCTGCAATCAATCAGCCAAACTGACGAAGGCACAAAATCTGCTTTACGCCAAGCGCTTGAGTTTCTTATTTTTATGATCGGGCCTATGATGCCCCACCTAGCCGAGGAGTGCCACGTAATCCTTGGTGGGAAAAAGCTAATAGCTAATTCAGCTTGGCCTGCCTTCGATACCGCGCTTACAAATCGTGATGGTATCACAATTCCTGTGCAAATCAATGGAAAGAAACGAGGGGAGCTGATAATTACCAGTAGTGCAAATCAGGCTGAAATTGGGAAAGCGGTTCTATCACTTGATTTTGTTGTTACTCGACTGAACGGAAAAAAACCTAAAAAGATTATCATTGTACCGCATCGGATTGTTAATATTGTTACTTAACCATATCACAAGAAGCATGGCTTGTATTATTATTATCAGTCTATTGGTGACTCTGCTCGCTTGCTCTATCCAGCCACTTTATTTTTCTAAGGTAGCCCAGATAGCGCCAGATATGCATAAAAGATTATCATCTATCGTTATCGATAATCCAAATGATCATATGACACAACTGGTTCGTAACCAGTTGATCTTTCTTCTTTCAGCCGGTTCAGGTCAACCGATAACACCTGATTATCAATTGACTCTGAATATTCGTTCTTATGTGCAAACTTCCGTCAGTATTGATATTGGCGATAGAATAGAGCATATAGGCCGTCCTTCAGTAGGTACTGTTACAGTTATTTCTAATTATATATTAAAAAACAGTGAAGGAAAATCATTGGCGATGCGCAAGCGATCTGTCACCTCCTCATTTGATCGTCCACAGCAAGAATATGCAAACTTAACAGCTGAAGAGAATGCAAGAAAACGTGCAGCTGAAGAGCTTGCAGAACAAATTTTTCTATCACTAACGCAGGATGTGTTTCATCACTAAATTTTAGCATTCTCGAAAATTTGAAAGCTTGTTTTCGTTTTTAAGCGAGCTTCATTAACAGCAAACAGTAGTTAACCATATCGAAGCAATAGGCTGTATGTTGCGTTATGAACAAAGATACAGCAGAGCCATGGCGGGGGACATAACTCTGCTGTACCTAAAAAGGCCCTGCTTGAAAAATACAATTCATAACAAGGTCTCTAGATCAATCCCATTATAGACCTGCGGGGGGGGGAATAGGTCCTAAACGATCGATCTAATCTCCAGATATTTCTCTTTATTATATTCGTCAATGCTTAACATTCAAACAGGTTAAAAAAATCGGGAAAATTAATGATAGCGTTTAAAAAGATCAATTCATCTGTCAAAAATTAGTCTTAATTATAATAAAGTTCTAAACGAAAGCTCATTGTGGCGGTATACCGTTTTCTCGCAATATTTCACCTGCAAGATAAATCGAACCACAAATTAAAATCAGAAATGGCTCAATAGTCTTCGGAATATTGCGAATATCTGCAAGAATCTCAAAAACAGAGTTTGAACTTCTAGCATTCAGTCCATTTCTGCAGGCAACTTTAGCCAATTTTTCAGCTGGTATTCCGTTTTTATTAAAATGAACCGGTACTGTATATACATAAGCCGCAATGTCTTTAAATGCCGACAAATAACAAGTTGCATCCTTAGTATTAAGCATGCCACAGATAAGGACTAATTTTTTTCTTTTGGTTTCGCATATCTGGCTAGCAGCTTGAGCAGTTATAACTGCTGCTGCTGGATTATGTCCGCTATCCAGCCACAGCTCAGTATCTGCGGGCAGTAAGTCAACAAGCTTTCCGTACTGGAGTTTTTGCATACGGGCAGGCCAACTAACGCTGTTCATAGCATGAGCAAAGGCTAGGTCCTTGATCTGAAATCCAGCAATAGAAATACCTTCAATCGCTGCTGCTGCATTACTTATCTGAAAACTACCTGAAAGACGCGGCAATGGTAGATTAATAGATCCATTTCGGTTTTGGAATACCATGTATCCTAACTCTTCACAGGCTGTGTAATCCTGTCCATAAACCGAAACTGGCGCTTTCATTTCCAATGCCTTATTGACGAGAATATTCCGAATAATTTCGCTATCTTGAAAACCGATAACAACCGGTTTTCTATTTTTAATGATTCCTGCTTTTTCTACGGCAATATCTTCTACACATTTTCCCAAAAAAGACTGATGATCAAGGGATATCGGCATAATCAAGGATACAGCAGGTTTTTCAATAACATTGGTAGCATCGAAACGTCCGCCAAGGCCAACTTCTATGATCGTAGCATCTGCTGGATATTCAGAAAAAAGCAAAAATGCTGTTGCAGTTAAAATTTCAAAAACCGTAATCGATTTTTTTCTATTTGCTGCTGAAACACGTACGATTGTATCAGCAAGTTTTTTATCTGTCACAAACTGTCCACCATCGCTATATCCGATGCGATAACGTTCACGCCAGTGAACAAGGTGAGGGGAAGTATAAACATGAACGCGATAACCGGCTGCTTCAAGAATAGCTCGTGAAAATGCACTGGCTGAGCCCTTGCCATTGGTACCAGCAATATGAATCACTGGCGGAATTTTCAAATGTGGATTATCTAGGTCAGCTAAAAGACGTCTTATTCGCTTAAGTGATAGATCGATAATCTGTGGATGAAACTTTAACAAGTCTTCAATATGCTGTTCTTCTGTTTTTGCCATGAATTAATTTTCTCGTCTTGTCTTCGTAACCTTCTGTTTTTTTCGCATATCTGATGCATGTGCAGACTTTTTTGTCATAAGCCGTAATAAGCGGACAATTGTTTCTTTCAGTTTCAAGCGAGAAACAACCATATCCACCATACCGTGATCTTTAAGGTATTCGGCACTCTGGAAACCTTCCGGCAATGTTTCTCGAATTGTCTGCTGAATGACGCGTGGCCCAGCAAAGCCAATTGTTGCACCCGGTTCAGCAATGTGAACGTCACCTAACATGGCATAAGAAGCCGAAACCCCCCCTGTTGTAGGATTAGTCAGAACTACAATATAAGGAAGACCCGCCTCTTTTATCATTTCAACAGCAACAGTTATTTTTGGCATCTGCATGAGGGATAAAATACCTTCTTGCATGCGTGCACCCCCCGATGCTGTGAATAGAATCATCGGCCGTTTTTCAGTAATTGCAACTCGAAATCCTTTGACAATTGCTTCTCCAGCACCCATGCCAAGAGATCCACCCATAAAGGCAAAATCCTGAACAGTTGCAATAATTGGAAAACCTTGTACAGTACCTCGCGCGTTGATAACTGCATCATCCATGCCTGTGCGAGAACGATAGTCCTTGAGACGGTCGATATATCTTTTTTCATCACGAAATTTTAATGGATCTATTGGCACCTGCGGATTAGAGATAAGTTCGTACTTGCCATCATCAAAGAAGTAGTGTAGGCGATCCTTTCCTCCAATACGCATATGATATCCTGATGTAGGAATAACAAACTGATTTTCTTCAAGATCTTTATGAAAAATCATTTCACCAGTGATCGGATTCTTAATCCAGAGGTTTTCTGGCATTTCCCGACGACCGAACATGGAATTGATTTTGGGACGGACAAAATTCGTTATCCAATTCATCTTTTCACGTTTTTTCTTTTTATATAGCCTAATCCATTACAAGTAGGCAATTTAACGGTTTTTCAAATACACGCAGATTAATATTTACTTCATTTTGTGCACAGAAAGCTTGTTCTGCATCTTTTATACTCCAGATTGTAGACCTGATCGTAATTCACGAACAAAATCATAGACAGCTTTAACAGAGTTTTTCCTAATCTTTCCCTTACCGCTGAACGTTTCCGCGATAGCATTGACAAGCGCAGTTCCTACAATAACACCATCAGCTATCTGGCCTACCTGCTCCACCTGCGCTTTGGTTTTTACACCAAATCCTACAGAAACTGGTAAATTAGTGTATGTTTTTATACGGTTTACAGATGTAATTACATCTGGCATATTTGTCAGAGTCTGCCCAGTAATGCCTGTTAAAGAGATGTAATAGATAAAACCTGAAGCATTCTGAAGAATAGTATGTAAACGTTTATCGTTCGTTGTTGGTGTGGCAAGCCGAATAAAATTAATACCAGCTTTTTTAGCTGGTATACACAGTTCTTGATCCATTTCAGGTGGCAGATCCACTACAAGTAAACCATCTACGCCAGCCACCTTTGCATTCTCCAGAAACCGCTCAACTCCATAAACATATATCGGATTGTAATAGCCCATCATGATAACGGGTGTTGAAGTATTATTTTCACGGAATTCTCGGAGCATATTTATGGTTTTTTGCAGAGTCTGCCCATTTCTAAGTGCCCGTAAGTTTGCTGCTTGAATAGTCGGACCATCAGCCATCGGATCAGAAAAAGGTATTCCAAGCTCAATAACATCTGAACCAGATTGTGGTAATGTTTTCATGATTTCAAGCGCAATTTCATAATTAGGATCCCCTGCCATCATATAGGTTACAAGGGCTGCTCGACCTTCTGCTTTCAGTGTAGTGAATGTCTGTTGAATGCGTGTCGTCATTTCATATCCTTAAAAAGCACCTTACACATTCAAGTCGAGTAGTTTTCCGACTATATGTATGTCTTTGTCACCACGCCCGGAAAGATTAACGACAAGAATCTCATTTTTACTCATTTTTGGCGCTCTTTTAAGTGCTTCTGCAATCGCATGAGACGATTCAAGAGCAGGAATAATACCCTCAATACGAGTCAAAAGCTGAAATGCCTCAACTGCCTCATGGTCAAGAACGGGCACATATTGTACGCGTCCTATACTTTTGAGCCACGAATGCTCTGGCCCAACACCAGGGTAATCGAGCCCTGCAGAAACTGAATGGCCTTCCCTGATTTGTCCATCTTCATCTTGCAAAAGATATGTACGGTTGCCATGCAAAACACCGGGATTTCCTGCTGTCATGGAAGCGCAATGCTTTAACGTTTCTAATCCTAAACCTCCAGCCTCGACACCGACAATATCAATATTTTTTTTATTAAGAAAAGGATAAAATAAGCCAATTGCGTTAGAACCACCGCCTACCGCAGCGATGAGCATGTCAGGCAAGCGGCCCTCTTGTTCCAAAATTTGGCTATATACTTCATTGCCGATAACAGATTGGAAATCTCGAACCATCTTTGGATAAGGATGCGGACCTGCTACTGTACCAATCAGGTAATAGGTATTTCTGACATTGCTAACCCAGTCGCGTAGCGCCTCATTCATGGCATCTTTAAGAGTTTTATTGCCTGCAAGAACGGGCTTGACTGTTGCACCAAGAAGATTCATACGAACAACATTGGTTTTTTGCCGTTCAACATCTTTTTCCCCCATATAAATGACACAGGGAAAACCAAACCTGGCAGAAACTGTTGCTGTTGCAACACCATGTTGACCGGCACCTGTTTCCGCAATAACACGGGTTTTTCTCATACGTCGCGCCAGCAGAATTTGGCCAAGGCAATTATTTATCTTATGACTGCCAGTATGATTAAGGTCTTCGCGTTTCAAATAAACCCTAGCACCCCCAAGATACTCACTTAGCTTCTCGGCATAATAAAGCTTTGAAGGACGTCCAGCATAGTAAGTTAAAAGTTTTTCAAATTCATCTTTGAAATCCGGATCAGAGCAGGCTGCTGCGTAAGCTTCCTGCAATTCAAAAATTAATGGCATCAGGGTTTCAGAAACAAATTGCCCACCAAATGCACCAAACATGCCTTTTGCATCAGGCTCATTCCAATAAGAACTTACTTCAACCTCTTCATTTACATCAGACTTCATTACACTTCGTCTTCTTTTTTACGGATTTTCTGGACAGCAGAAAAAAAGGCATTGATTAGATCTACGTCCTTTACGCCAGGTTCTGTTTCCACACCAGAAGAAACATCTACGCCATGCGCACGAGTCGTTCTTAAAGCTTCAGCAATATTATTTGCATTCAAGCCTCCTGAGAGAAAGTAATTAATTTCTCTGTCAAGAGTATCGAGTACCTGCCAATTAAACGCAACTCCATTACCTCCTGGCTGAAATGCACCTTTTGACGCCTTAGCATCAAATAAAATCCGATCGATAATTCCATGATATGGCACGATATTTTGTAAATTTGATTTGTTACTAATAGCGAATGCCTTCATGATCGGTAGCTTGTAGCGGTTTTTAATTTCTACAACACGGCGTGGTGTTTCCAAACCATGAAGTTGAAGTAGATTGGGCTTGACATGATAAACAATTTCATCAAGCAGCATATTATCTGCATCAACAGTAACCGTAACAACCTGAGCTTGTCCGCGCACAGAATCGCGCAATGACACGGCCTGCGGCAAACTGATATGTCGCGGGCTTTTTTCGAAAAAGACAAAACCAATATGAGTAGCCTTATTCGCTAACGCTGCGTCAAGGGCCTCGTGTGTTTTCAAGCCACAAATCTTGATATCTAGTGTCATGAAGTGATCATTTCACAAAATGATAGTTTTGTCGAGATTAAATAGTCACCTTGTTTCTGCTGTCCTGTATCAGAAAGAAATGTATATAAGTTGGGTTATGATTTCTGAAAAAAGCAATACAATCAAGTCGCGAATAGGAATAAAAAGAATGAAGAATAAAAGCTCTAATCCTTACCAATGCAGTAAAGACATGTCTCTGATATAAGGCAAACCAAATAAGAAAAGGTCCAAACTATTAATTGGTCATAAAATGAAGAAGAACCAGAGTCTTCCTTGAACAGTAAAATCCATATACTAACTGAAACACAGGGATAATAAACGCTATGTGTAGAAGGAAGACAACGGTTGTAAAATAAAGAATAAAAATTCAGCGATATTGCATTGTAATAATAGTTACAATATCTCTAAAATATTCAACAATGACCTAACTTTTTGTTCCCCGAAGGTCGTTAATGCTTAAAATGACGCATTCCTGTCAGAATCATAGCGATACCCTTTTCATCTGCAGCCGCTATCACCTCTTCATCACGAATAGAGCCACCGGGTTGGATGACAGCTGTCGTCCCCGGTTCAATCACTGACAAAAGACCATCTGCAAATGGAAAGAAAGCATCAGATGCGACAACGCAACCCAAAGAATCTGCTAGTTTAGCGGAATCAATCGTATTACATGCCTTTTGCGCTGCAATACGCGCACTGTCAAGACGACTCATCTGCCCAGCGCCAATGCCAATCGTTGCGCTATTCCTGGCATAAACAATCGCATTAGATTTAACATGTTTAGCAACACAGAAAGCAAATTGCATATTTACCAGTTCCTGTTCTGTAGGTTGGCGTCTGGTGACAACTTTCAAGGTCGTTTCCTCAAAAATACTATTATCACGAGTCTGAATAAGCATACCACCTGCGACTGAGCGAACTATAAAACCGGCAGCACGTGGGTCAGGAATACCACCAGTCAGCAATAAACGAATATTTTTCTTCTTTGCTATAATCTTCCGTGCTTCCAGTGTTGCATCTGGTGCAATGATCACTTCAGTAAAAATCCTAACGATTTCTTCCGCTACATCTGCATCTAGAATACGGTTGAGAGCGATAATTCCACCAAAAGCTGAAATCGGATCGCAGGAAAAGGCTTGAATATAAGCCTCTTTCAATGATATACCCTCTGCAACACCACAAGGGTTAGCATGCTTGATGATGGCAACTGCCGCTGTCTTTTCTGGATTAAATTCCGCTACGAGCTCGAATGCTGCATCGGTGTCATTAATGTTGTTATAGGAGAGTTGTTTTCCCTGCACAAGCTCGGCTGTTGCCACACCAAAGCGATTTTCACTTGTGCGATAAAAACCAGCACTCTGATGCGGATTTTCTCCATATCGCATAATAGAATGGCGCTTTCCTGTAATAGAACGCCATGTTGGTGTTTTGTTATCATCAAAAACATCAGCGAACCAGTTGGAAATAGCAGCATCATAAGCAGCGGTCCGAGCATAGGCTTGCGCCGCTAACTTGCGGCGAAATGCAAGGGATAAGCTACCATTGTAAAGATCTAGTTCGGTCAAAACCTGTTCATAATCAATAGGATCCGTAATAACAGCTGTATAAGCATAATTTTTTGCTGCAGCTCGAATCATTGCCGGTCCTCCGATGTCAATGTTGTCAATAATCGTGTTAATATCTGCTCCCGATAAAGAGATTTTCTCAAATGGGTAAAGGTTCACAACCAAAAGATCAATTCCTCTAATCCCGTATTGTTGCATGTCTGCTATGTGGTCGGGATTATCTCGTACACCTAAAAGGGCACCATGAATCACCGGATGCAATGTTTTAACACGACCATCCATAATTTCAGGAAAGTTGGTTACCTGTGCAACATCACTTATAGGCAGGCCTGCCTGTCTAATTACTTTAGCTGTTCCACCAGTTGAAATCAGCATGATTCCATGCTCAATAAGACGTCTAGAAAAATCAATCAAATTTTCCTTGTCAAAAACAGAAATAAGTGCACGTTGCACCTGCTGCATATTATGGGCATATTTAGATGTTACAATCATAAGCTCCTCCTGAATGGCATTATTGGAATAACCAATATCTCTGCATAAACATACCCGAAATGATATTAAATATAGTTACAAAAGAAGTTATTTTTTAATCGATTTTAAGCGACGAAATATCCACTTTGCAGTATTTTTCTCCAGCGGTCGAAAGGACAGCACAATTTGTTGAGTTTCTGCAGGGCCAGAAAGACCAGAAAAATAAATCGAATCTTCAAGATTCATATCAACATCAGTAGAAAAATACCAAATATCCTCCCCTGGAACTTCAAGTTGTAGCGTCTTTCCATCATTTTGTCTAACTTCTACATCGGGATGCAAATGAAACCGCACTGTTACCTCACTATTTTTGTGATTTGGCGATGCAGAGCGCTCCTGTCGTCCTTTAAAGAAACTGTCAGAACCTGTAAGAACATTACCCGTATGGCTTAATGTCATGCTCCGCTGATGTAATAGATTAAAATTGGACTTATAACCGTCATGCATTGCTATGAATCCATGGAAATTATCTGCTTCAATCCTTTTTATTTTAATCTGCGCAGGACCTTTGACAATTGTACTATTTGCCTTGTACGGTCGATGGAAGCAGCAGGATGATGTGTCATTGACTGTTGCTGTGGAATGCGCTGCCGTAAGTCGGCCAAAAAACCTGCAATCAGAATGCCCAGAGGGGTTAATACCGCAATTGACAATAAAACGTCGTTTTCCTGAGGACATTTCAAAGGAAAGACAACCTGCATTTGCCTTTTGTGAAAGCTTTCTGTGTGCTATTTTCCCTGTATCAGCGATAACTATTGTTTTTCCAAACGCCAGACGTTGATATCCCGAATGCGGTGCATAGGAAAATGGAAGACCTGCTGTTGCATCTGTATCCAATACAACATCAAGCCATTCCGCAAATGTTGGCCCCACGCCGTTGAAATTGGCAAGTGTCCCGTCCCTATGTTGGAAAAATCGTAATGCTGGCAACATTCGATCCACGGTGGTAATCAATACGGGAGGTGGTGTTTTCTTTCTTTCAACGTAACAATAACGCAATGGAATGAGGTAAATAAGCAAATCAAGCAGTATCGCGGGATTGCGAGATATATGACCTCCGTCAGGCAAAATATGCCGACTTAACCCACGTTCAAGATTAATCTGAGCACGACGAGCCATACTAGCTGAAACAGGTAGAGTAAGGGCGGCATACGCTAATGCGATATGCACTTGAAGCTTAGTTTCATTCTCCGGAATACTGTTAACAGCAGTTTGTAAATATCGAACCTGGATGCCAAGAGATTTTAAAAACCGTTTTTGAAAGACAGGAGAGGCGCCATAGAATAGCATACCTGCGTGCGAAAGCCAGGCAATAATTCTGCGGGATGTAACATCCAACTGCCATCCATTACCAGAAATACGCTTGCCAATAATATTAATCCAATCCAATATCAATGAGCGGGCGTAGGCATTAGAAAGCTCTGTCTTGTTTGCAGTCATGTGACGCAGCCAACTGAAATCCTGTAGAGCAGCTTGCCATCCGTTCATAGGAGAATTAACAGCAAAAGGGGACATAGAACCCAGTTGAATAATTTGCCCAGCAAGTGGAAACCTTCCATGATAAAATTCATGGGCAAGGTTAGGGTTAGCAAGGTGTAAATCAATGGGGCTAACAAAAACCTCCTTAGGACAAAAACCCGTGAATCTCCAGCGGAAAAGCGGTCCTACACGCAACCAACGCACAATCCTACCGATATGATCCACAAGAGATGATTTCAAGATGACTGATAGATTATTTACTGCGCTTGCCAAATTTATTCTCCCCAATCGCAGTCTTGAAACTGAGAATCAGAATTAGAATCAGAAGATGAGATTCAATCCGTATTAGTATAGTACTTTTTAAGGCAGATGATGTCGAAAGAAAATAAAAGGTTAAGAATAACATAAAAATTACAATTATTTTTGATGTAATGTGGTTTGCAGACAACGGAATTAACTAAATTATGAGCCATATTGGAATTATATGATTAAAAATCATTCATGCGATCTTTTTCGAAAATTTTTTTTAAAATCTTTACTAAAAGTAAAATTTAATGCTAATTGGCAATATTCCTAAGATACCATAAAATAAAACCCAGAAACTAGATCGTCGTAATTAGACATCTCTGCGCTAATGTCTTGACGCATTTGTATTCTTCCGCTTTTGCAGTAAATTGCCTTCTCTATGGCTTTTTCGTATCGGTTTCATCCAACCTGGTCGTTGCTCTATAGTTCCTGTGACTTTTCCCCCTTCAAATCGATGGATATCGATATTCATTTCTTGAGCCATCTTATATAGTGCTGCAATACGGTTTTCTGTTGATGGATGAGTCGAAAATAGATCATCCAGCTTCTGATTGCTCAACGGATTAATGATGAATATATGAGTTGTAGCTGGGTTGTTTTCTGCTTCTTTATTGACAATATTCTGTGTCTCTTGAGTGATTTTCTTTAATGCAGAAGCAAGCCATAATGGGTTACCGCAGATTTCGGCACCTCTACGATCTGCTGCGTACTCACGTGTTCGGCTTATAATCATTCTCACTAGCATCGCTGCAAAAGGAGCAATTATGATAGCAATGAGCGTACCAATTGTGCCAATTAGGTTTGAATTGCCATTGGAATCATGACCATAGTCCTCAAAAAACGCAAAATTGCCAAGCATAGAGATAGCACCAGCAAATGTTGCAGTGATCATCATGGTTAGTGTGTCGTAATATTGCACATGGGCTAGTTCATGTGATATAACGCCAGCGATCTCTTCTGATGATAAGCGTCGTAAAAGTCCAGTTGTAACAGCGATAGCTGCGTGGTGTGGGCTTCGTCCCGTTGCGAATGCGTTTGGCTGTGGACTATTAATAATGTAAATGCGCGGCTGAGGTAGCTTAGCTTTCTTTGCAAGGGTAGCGACAATACGGCAATATTCAGGAAAAGCATATCGCTCGACTTCTTGCGCATTATACATGCGCAGTACAATCTCATCGGAATTCCAGTAGGAAAGCAGATTTACACCTATTGCAATGAGAAAAGCAATCATCACTCCATTGATGCCACCAATAAGATAACCAAAACCCATGAAAAAGGCTACCATAAAGGCTAACAGCATAGCAGTCCGCATTATATTCATAATTTTAAAAAACTCCCTAGCAAATTTATTATTTTTTGGATTATAATGAGAACTTCTTCTAATCAAATAGGAATACATGAAATGACTAAAAAAGACGATAATATGAACAATAAAAAAATATTATTGTCATCCCAAGCTTTAAGAGCCTTTTCTGAAGCTGAAGAAAGACATTTACTTCGGCATAAGTGGAAAGAGTCCGTAGAAATCGGTGGCCCTAGAGGAAAGGAACCTACCCGTTACGGTGACTGGGAAATAAAAGGTCGTTCTATAGATTTCTAAACATTAGCCATATGCCAAGAAGCAATATGGCTTAGATGAAATAGAAAGATTAATAAGAAATACTACTTACCTGATAGTGGTAATTCTATAAGTTGTGATAGCAAGTAGGTATTATTTGATGATCGAGTTCAAGTTATTTTAGCCAATATTCTATCTGCTGGTTGCGTATTGAGGAAGTTTATGATGTTGCGTAAAGCTGATTTTTAATAAAGGCTGATGTTTAGGTAATTTTTCTTTTA
>QENB01000010.1 GCA_003331065.1 Candidatus Tokpelaia sp. JSC188 | reverse complement strand
TAAGTTCGGACAAAAATAAAATGCTACAAATAATACTAGAACAAACATACTTTCTTCTGAAAATAAATTCAGATATCTAAAAGACAAAACTAACACACATAGCATAAAATAAAAACAGAAAGGGTGATAGAAAAACTTGTGTTGCCTTGAAAAGGTGCAATACACATTATATTTTTTCGCTCGAAAATTGCGGCAGCCTTAGCATTAGAAATACAGTGGCGAAAATCTTAAAAATACTGCAAGAATGTTAATGGAGAATATTGCTTTCTCGACTCTTCGGGAGTTTGATCGTTTGCTTTTTGTATTTGAAAGGAATAAAAAATCTTCGCTTTAATTATTGAGTAATATTAATGCGGTTAGGATAGTGCTACATCTTTATCGGATAATGGGTGACTAAAAGATGAGCTTAAGTGTATTTTTTAGAATATTACATGGCAATATTAAAATGCTAGTATTGACCGTCATCATTTTTACGCTGGCTTGTTGCAGTTCAGATTTTACTAGATTTGCAGATGATACTGATACCAGATCAGTGCCTGCTACGAAGATTGATCTCAAAAAAGTGACAGAAGAATATCGTAAAATGCCATATTCAGTTTATGATAAAAAGCATAATGTGGTCATGAGTGATGATTTAGCACCAATACCACTTTCAGATTCTGACAAACCGGAAATGCAGAAGATCGCTATGCAAGTCCATGATACACATCATGCACCACCTGCTCTTATTCAGAAAAAAATGGTTTTATCTTCTTTTGGAGAATCACATCCAAAAAAAGTAACTGAGAAACAAACTTATCTTGTCCAGACTGGTGATACGCTTTTTGCAATTGCCAGTAACTATGATATAAATGTGAAGGAATTGAAGTATAAAAATGGACTAGACGGGGATTTGATTCGTGTTGGTCAAATGTTGATTATTCCAGGTAGTTCTACACAGCTTGCAAGTTTAGCAGTAGAAAAATCATTTCAAGAGAAGAGGGGGGATACATCGACTATCCGGTCGAATTCCGAGATAATAACAGACCAACCGAGAAGGGATGATGATGTTTTGCTTACTAAAGGAAATGCAATTTCTACAACAGACATTGCGCAGAAAGCAGAGAATATAGCATCTTCTGCACCGCAGACTTCTATTCTTTCAAAAATGGTTTGGCCAGTTCGCGGGCGTATTGTGAGTAATTATGGTCAACATGAAGGAATTGTTAGTAATAATGGCATGGATATTATGGTTCCAGAAAATACATCAGTGAAAGCTGCAGAAAGTGGGACTGTGATTTATGCCAGTGATGGTCTTAAGGAATTTGGCAAGACGATTTTAATCCGCCATACAGACAATATCGTTACGGTTTATGGCCATAACAGTAGGATTCTAGTGCAACGCGGTCAGCAGATTCAGCAAGGTGACGAAATTGCGAAGTCCGGTACTTCAGGCAATGCTCCTACACCACGCTTGCATTTTGAAGTGCGTAAGAATTCAGCTCCGGTTAACCCCGTTGAGTATTTAGAAAACTGATCTGTTGGCTGTATTTTTAATCAAGGTTTTCACCAAGACGTCCTGCCATATCTTGTATGAATTGCCAAGCAACACGGCCGGAGCGGCAGCCACGTGTCGCAGCCCACTCTAGCGCATCTTTGTGTAGCTTTTCTATTTGTTCTCTTAAGTGGTAGTAACGTGCATAATTTTCCACCATGATAAGATAATCATTCTGGCTGCAAGGATGAAATCCAAGCCATAGGCCAAAACGATCGGAGAGGGAATTTTTTTCCTCAATAGCTTCGGATGGACTAATGGCTGTTGAGCGTTCATTCTCAATCATATCTTGTGGTATAAGATGTTTTCGGTTTGATGTAGCGTAAAATAGCACATTCGAGGGAAATCCTTCGATACTACCGTCAAGAATTGTTTTAAGAGATTTATAGGAAGTATCTTCACACTCGAAGGAAAGGTCATCACAAAAAAGAATAAAACGGTATTTATTTTTTTTTAATTCATTTATCAGAATCGGTAGCGTGTGAATGTCTTCGCGATGGATTTCAACAAGTTTTAGAGAAAGTATATTTTTTTCCTGTTTGTTAATCAAAGCTTGTGTTGCCTTGATAAGGGAAGATTTTCCCATGCCGCGCGCACCCCACAGTAACGCATTATTAGCCGGTAGTCCTTTAGCAAAACATCTTGTATTTCTGAGCAGAATGTCGCGTACATTATCCACTCCAGAAATTAAGCTTATGTCAATGCGATTAACTTTTTCAACAGGATCTGCAGAAAATCGATTGGGGTTCCAGATAAAACAATCAGCTTTTTTTCCCTCAATAGGAATCGGCGTAGGCGGAGCCATGCGAGAAAGGATTGCAATAAGCTGATCTAGTTTGTAGAGGATAATACTGTTTTCTGTCATTACTACATCTCAAAAGACCTGATATTTAGACCATAATTATAAACTATACACTAGAAGCGTAAAAAATTTTGTTGACAGTATTTGCCGGTTATTGTGAATTTTGCAACTCATTATTCTGCGCAAGTGAACAGTGGGCAGCAATAATATAGCGCAGATACCCATATAAGCCTTTTTCTTGAGGGCAATCTTATTTTAGGAGAACAGCATGTTTATCACACCAGCTTATGCGCAAATCGCTGATACCGGGATATCAGGACAATTTTCCATGTTCATCCCTTTTATCCTGATTTTTTTTATTATGTATTTCTTGATTATTCGTCCACAACGCACTCAGATGAAAAAACATCAGGAAATGGTCAACTCAACCCGCAGAGGCGATACTATCGTGACAGGTGGCGGTTTGGTAGGAAGAGTTACTAAGGTTTATGATGATGTTGGTGAATTAGAGGTAGAAATTGCGTGTGATGTCCGTGTGCGTGTTGTCCGCAGCATGGTTTCAACTGTCAGAGTCAAAGGAGAACCGATTACTGAGGGAAAGCTTATCAGTAAAGCGAAGATCGATAATGCTAAACATTAGGAAAATAATTTAGTTGGGAAGCTGTTTGAATTAGAAGAAGCAGGAGGAAAAGGAAAAAATGTATTTTATTTGTACGCTTTTCACGCTTGAAGTAGGTTTCTGATAATAGTCATAATTATCGCGACTGCACTACTGGTTGAAAGTTTGAAGTTTGTTTATTGCTTTATGATAGATTTATTATGTGTGCTTAAGAGAACTAACATTTAGATTTACCACTATTTTAATACTTGCTAATCTTGGTTTTTTAAGAAATATAGATTGATTTTAAATGATAGGTGAACTGACCTCTATGTTGCTTAAAATACACTAGAGTAGGCTCTTTACATATTTTATAAGGTAATCGGGGCTATGTGTATGCTTAATATACTAATAGTGTTGACTATTCTACTTAAAATAGTCAAAAGTTTTTTAAATTTCTATCAAGAATCGATGAAAGGCTGTCGGAGTCAGGATGTATCTTCTATCTTTATTGGAAGGTTTGTGTTCAGGAATTAAGTTACAGAAATGATATAAGGCAGTAGGGGTTTGAAGTGGTAAAAGGGATAGAGATACGAGAGGCTTATTTCCCAGGGAGGCCATCTTTGAGCGCTTATGGGAATGGTGGTTTTCGCTTTGCGAATACATCGCATCGTGGATCAATCCTCTGTCTACCTTCAGGTGTTTATAGTTGGCAACCGAAAGGACCTGTTCCTTTCTTGAGCGATATTGGACGTATTCTCGCAGAAGCAAATGATATCGAGATATTGCTTGTCGGTACCGGTAGAGAATTGTATCTGCTGCCGGAGAATGTGCATAAAGTATTACATGCTCATCACATTGCTGCTAATTCAATGAATACCGGCGCAGCAGTTCGTACCTTTAATGTTTTGCTTGGAGAAGAGCGTGCTATTGCTGCTGCATTATTGGCAGTTGAATGAAAAAATTTAAAATATTATCTAGCACGCTTCTGCGTGCGGTATTCTTTACTTTCTAGGGGCAAATATTTATCTGCGTGAGTAGATGAGATATTGTTGTGCCTGGTGGTAGTGTTATAATGAATAAGAAAAGATCAAAGCTCTCATGTGCATTTGTAGATTTTTTAGATAAAGTTACAGCTTTCAGGTAATCTTAAAATAATTGGGTCGGAGAATTATCATCCCCTTACTATGATTTATTAACGAATACGCAACAATTTATTTAAAACGAAGGGCTATTTACGCTTCTCCCGCTTATTCAGGTAGTTAAATTGGACTTGACTCAGATTTTTCGCAAACTACACGGACTTTAAAAACCCAATATTGCTCTAGTTGCTGCTGTAATATCAGGCTGTCGCATAAGGCTTTCTCCGACCAGAAAGCAGTTAATACCACTTTTTTGCAATCTTTGACAATCTTCATAGACAAAGATACCACTTTCTGAAACCAAAAGCTTATCTAATGGCAGCATGCTAGCAAGACGTTCTGAATTAGAAAGATCAATTGTAAAATTGCGCAGATTACGGTTGTTAATCCCAATAAGTGGTGATTGGAGTTTTAATGCGCGTTCCAGTTCAATTTCATTATGAATTTCAATCAATACATCCATACCAATGTCAAATGCCATCTCTTCCAGTTCTTGCGCAAGATGATCATCAATGGCAGCAAGAATAAGAAGAATACAGTCAGCCCCCAAAGAGCGAGTTTCATAAACTTGATAAGCATCAAACAAAAAATCTTTGCGTAAAACCGGTAGACTGCAGGCAGTACGTGCTTGAATCAGGAATTCTGGCAAGCCCTGAAAAGAAATGTGATCTGTCAGTACTGAAAGGCATGCAGCTCCGCCTTTCTCGAAAGCATGTGCGAGTTCAACTGGGTTGAAATCTTCACGAATTACCCCTTTAGATGGACTAGCTTTTTTAATTTCTGCAATAAGGCCAAATTTATCCGCTGCGATTTTTGTTTTAAGGGTTTGAATAAATCCACGAGGGCGATCAGCATCAGCGATACGAGCCTTAAGGTCAGACAAAGGAAATGCTGCCTTTGCTGCAGCGATTTCTTTATATTTATACATTTTAATTTTCTGCAAAAGATTATTCATCATACAAACTTCTCGTGATTTGACACATCAACAAGGCGGTTGAGTATAGTTTTAGCTTTGCCACTATCAATGCTTTCTGCTGCCATTGCTACGCCCTCTTTTAAATCATTTACCTTATCAGCGATGATAAGGGCTGCTGCTGAATTCAGTAGAACGATATCACGATAAGCACCGATCTTTCCATCCAAGAGTTCTCGTATTGCTACAGCATTTATTTCAGGTGTACCGCCCTTTAATTGACATATGTCCACCTTTCGTAATTTTGCATCCTCAGGCGTAACTGTGAAAGTTGACAGTTCGCCATTTCTGATAGCAGCGACTTGTGTTTTACCAGTAGTTGTCAATTCATCAAGACCATCTCCATGCACAACCCAAAGCGAAGTCGAGCCAAGTTCTTGAAGAGAGCGTGCGACAGGAATAATCCATTCAGGAGAAAAAACACCGATCAACTGTCGTTTAACTCTGGCAGGGTTAGAGAGTGGTCCAAGAATATTGAAAATTGTACGTGTTCCAAGCTCTGCCCGTATAAAGTTGACATGATGCATACCTGGATGATGGCAGGGAGCAAACATAAAGCCAAGGCCAATTTCTCTGACACAATATGCTATTAGTTCTGGCGTTACATCAATGTTAATACCAAGTGCTTTTAGGGTGTCAGCTGCACCTGATTTTGAAGACAGTGCTCTATTTCCATGTTTCGCGACGGTAACCCCAGTACCTGCGACGACAAAGGCACTAGCAGTCGAAACATTATAGGAACCACATTGATCACCGCCTGTTCCGACAATATCAATTGCATCCTCGGATATATTCACAGGTAACATTTTCTGTCGTAGGGCAGAAATAGCGCCGAAAATTTCGTCTAGACTTTCTTTACGTACACGCAAGGCCATTAAAAAACCACTAACCTGCACAGGTGTTGCTTCGCCTGATATAATAATTGAGAAAGCTTCCATGGCTTCTTTACGGTTTAAGGGAATACCATCTGCAATCTTGTTTATATAGAATTTAAGATTATGCATAACTGTTTTCCATTATGTAGATACTCACAACTCGCATGATGATGGGTCCTACAAGAGTGTTGATCACAGCACTAACTTTTCCTTTTGGAAGAGCAAAAATGTCCTCTGCCATGAGCGTCAGCAGTTCTGCCTTTGTTATTGGCCCTTTTCTAATTAATATCAGCGATTGTTTTTTTTTGATGGTAGTCAGTAGCATTTCAAACGATGCACCATCCGCAAGCTCTGCGGCTGCTGCATCATCGGCTTCTGTAGAAATACCAAAGCGCAACAGATCAATTTCACGCTTTGCTGGGATGGTAAAGCGCTTCTTGCTTTGTACGTAAAAAGCTTTGGTAGCTTCTTCTGTCACATCCTGCGGGCGAGTAATATCTTTTATATACATTGGCATATAACCAATCTGTCTGTATTCTGGTATTTGATTATTCTCGAACCAGTTTTCTGGAATCACTTTTTCCAGATCGACAATTTCTCCTGTAAGGACGGAGGCAAGTTTAAAATAATCAATCGTATGCGGTTTTTTCTGATAAAGCAAAGTTGCAAAACAAAGGGCATTTGGTACCTTAATATAATCTAAAGTGCTTGGTACACGCTGCTTACGTCTTGCTTGTCTATTAAGGGCACCAAAAATATCATTTTTCGCGAGGTGCATCTTTTGTATATAGGTAAGGAAGTGTTCTTTGTTGAATTGGGCATTTGTTCCTTTAAAAAAAAGATCCCGGATGAGAAGGTTGATGGCGCTATTGTTGGATGCAGCAATCTTTATTCGTCTGACCTCTTCACCTAATGGTGTATCTGTATACATACGTTGCAATACAATCTGCGGAGTGCGGAATTGCTTTATCTCTTCCTGTGTCAGATGTCGTCCAATACTGTAGGAATTTCGATCTATAATATCATTTAACATAGCCTGATATTCTTGTAATGTGATAACCGATTATCCCTGATACAAAAAGCTCCTCCTTGCTGTGATATGGAATTTTCCAAATGACAAAACCGGCAAGTAAAAGTTAACGAATTGGCATTGTCGCGAAATTTGTCAAGCATAAGTAATTTCGTTCGTAAAATCGTAATGTTGCAATCATATTTTGTGTTAAATTTTGCCCTAACCTACCATGAGATGCAAGTTAAAACAATTTTGAAAGATTTTTAAGAAACATAGGCAATTTATGAAGGCAGGAAAAATATTTGATTAGAAACTAGCTCTCTTTAGTCTCTTAAACCATGTTCTGATTATAAAAATTGCTTGATCAATTAGGAGTGGATCAATACCTAGATCTATCTATCAATTATAGGATTAAATTGAGGAGAAAATTTATGAGCCTAGATGTACAGTCACTTGTTGCTGGGAACTGGAAAATGAATGGAACAAGTGAAACTCTTTCAGAGATTCGTGCGATAGTTGCCGGATTGGAAACAAGGACTATCCGGTCGTTTGACGCTTTGCTCTGCTTGCCTGCTACACTTCTTTCCCGTGCAACTGAAGTTGTGAAAAACGGAAATTTGATGCTAGGTGCTGAAGATTGTCATATTGCTGACAGCGGCGCTCACACAGGCGATATATCAGCGCCTATGCTAAAAGATGCTGGAGCGGATTATGTAATTCTTGGGCATTCCGAACGCCGTACTGATCATGATGAAACAAATGAAGTGGTGCGAGTCAAAACTAAAGCAGCGTGGAGAGCTGGACTGACAGCGATTGTCTGTGTAGGAGAAACATTGCAGGAACGTGAAAGCCACAGGACATTAGATGTAATTGCTCACCAATGTCAGGCTTCTATACCTGATGCTGTTTCTGTGGCACAGCTAGTGATTGCGTATGAGCCAGTTTGGGCGATAGGAAGTGGAATAACGCCAACAGAAGAGGATGTAGCAAAGGCACATGCTTTTTTGCGTAATAGTTTATGTACCCGCTTTGGTGATGAAGGTAATAAAATTCGGTTACTTTATGGTGGTTCTGTAAATCCAGATAATGCTGCAGTTCTTCTAGGGATACCACACGTCAATGGAGCATTAATTGGTAAAGCAAGTCTGAGGGCGGCGGATTTTCTTGAAATTTGTCATCACGCATATGACAAATTATGATAGAAAAGACCTCTCCTTCTCTTGAGATTCAAGTGTAATTAAAATATTTCTAAAAGGTGAAGGGATTTTTCAAAGGTTAGTAGAGGGTCAGGTTTTTAGTATTTTATAGAAACGGACCTGTATTTATAGAGCAAAGCTAATGCAAACATTTGTTATAGTTATTCATTTATTGATTATCGTTGCGCTTATTGGGGTTATTCTAATTCAGCGTTCTGAGGGTGGTGGGCTTGGCATTGGCGGAGGTTCTGGTTTTATGACAATCCGTGCCACAAAGAATGCTCTGACTCGTCTGACAGCTATTTTAGCAAGTGGGTTCTTTCTAACTTCAATCGTTCTGAGTGTGCTTCAGAGTGTTCCTAGGTTAGATATTCTGGATAAGGTACCGCTATCAAGTTACGGTGATGTATCAGCTAATGGCAATGCTCCTAATCATTTAGGAAATCTTTCTGTTGAACAGGATAAGAAGGTCAATCCTGCTATTCCTCCTAATGAAAATAGGCCAGCGGTTCCTTCAGAAAGTAAACCCAATTGACTATGTTCATCTTTATTATTTGATGATAAGGCAGCCTTTTGAGATTGGGATTTTAAAAATAGGGGGATCCTATCTATTACAAGCGAATGGTTGTATTGATTTAAATTTGAGAAAGATGCCAAGGCTAGACACATTGCCTTAATTGTGCTAACAGTATGAGTGAGGATTTTGAAGATCCACTTAATTGTGTGCCCATCATTTTTCTGCTGTTGAGGTCTTGTATTTTTCTGGGGAATTGTGGCCTTTTGGTAGTATTTCTTCTTGTATTACAGCAGCGTTGTTATATCCAGTTCATGATTTTAATAAAAACATGATTTTTAATGTTTTTCTGGCAAATTATTATGAAATATAAATTGTAATCCATGGTGCGCTATATTTTCATTACCGGCGGTGTAGTTTCTTCTCTTGGGAAAGGTATAGCTGCGGCGGCTCTAGCTGCGATTCTCCAAGAGCGTGGCTTTCGAGTGCGACTTCGCAAGCTCGATCCTTATCTTAATGTTGATCCAGGTACAATGTCGCCATACCAGCACGGAGAAGTGTTTGTAACGGATGATGGCGCGGAAACAGATCTCGACCTTGGCCATTATGAGCGATTTACCGGATATTCTACAAATCGACGAGATAATATTACTGCTGGACGCATTTACCGCAATATCATTGAACGGGAGCGAGGTGGAGATTACCTTGGTGCTACGGTTCAAGTTATTCCCCATGTAACGGATGAAATCAAAAATTTTATTACTGACGGTAATGAAGGATATGATTTTGTTTTATGTGAAATTGGAGGCACGGTCGGTGATATTGAAGCTATGCCTTTTCTTGAGGCAATCCGACAGTTGCATAATGAACTTCCTTGCCGACGGGCTATTTATATACATCTTACATTGATGCCTTATATTCATGCTGCAGGTGAATTGAAAACAAAGCCAACACAACATTCGGTCAAGGAATTGCAGTCTGTTGGAATTTCCCCTGATATTCTTATAGTACGCACAGATCGTTCGATTCCTGAAGCAGAGCGTAAAAAGCTCTCATTGTTCTGTAATGTGCGGCTTTCTGCAGTAATCCAAGCGCATGATGTATCATCCATTTATGATGTGCCCATTGCCTATCATCATGCGGGACTTGATCTAGAAGTTCTTATCGCATTTGGTATGGATTCAGCGTCAAAACCGGATATGCAGCGTTGGAAAGGGATTTCACGTTGTGTCCATAATCCGGAAGGGGAAGTAAATATTGCGATTGTTGGCAAGTATACTGGATTAAAAGATGCTTATAAGTCTTTGATCCAAGCTCTGGAGCATGGCGGCTTAGCAAATAGAGTCCAAGTCAATTTAGAATGGATTGAAGCGGAGGTCTTCGAGAAAGAAGATCCAGTTTCTTATTTGGAAAAAATGCATGGCATTTTAGTACCTGGCGCATTCGGTATGCGCGGTGCCGAAGGAAAAATTTTTGCGATTCGCTTTGCTCGTGAACACAGAGTACCTTTTTTTGGCATTTGTTTTGGTATGCAGCTAGCATGTATTGAAGCAGCACGTAACCTTGCAGGCATTGCAAATGCCTCTTCCTCAGAGTTTGGTGCAACAAAAGAACCTGTTGTTGGCTTGATGACGGAATGGATTAAAGGGGATATTCGGGAAAAACGTAGTGAGACATGTAATCTTGGTGGGACAATGAGGCTTGGTGCTTATGAAGCGTATCTACAAAAAGGTTCCCATATTGCTAGAATTTATGGAAAAAACAACATTTTTGAACGACACAGACACCGTTACGAGGTCAATATTTTCTATAAGAATCGACTCGAGGCGTGTGGGCTTTTTTTCTCAGGCATGTCGCCAGATGGTATTCTTCCTGAAACAATTGAATATATTCATCACCCTTGGTTTATCGGTGTGCAGTATCATCCAGAACTAAAATCTCGTCCATTTGAACCGCATCCACTGTTTGCTTCCTTTATTTCTGCAGCAGTTAAGCAGAGTCGTATGGTTTGATTATTTTAACACCGTAGCAGCGGTTTTTGGAATGAGGGGGGGAATTTATCAAAGAGGGATAACTAAGTGATTACGTTTGTATGTACTAGTTGGGCGTTTTTTTATTAGAAGTAGTGATTAATGATCTCAGTTAGCAGCTGTGTTGAGATTGTCTACTTTCGGGGGTTATTGGGCATCTTTAATAAACATAGAAAGTGATATAATTTGCACCTAGGTTTTGCAAAGATGTTTTTAGTCAGTACTATTTAGCTCTCTTAGTTTTTAGGATAGAAGATACCAATGGCGCACTGTTTGTATTCTAACTAACAATATTGGCCAAAGATAATTCATTTTCTTTTGTTATACCGGCTTATAGAATTGTTACGGGAATGACTAAGTAATGGGCAATGTAAAGACCGAATTTTTAGAGTATGTTGTTATTCTTAAGGTATTGCATATTATTGATCTAAAAGTTGATTGTTAAAGGACAAAAGACAATGAATAGTTTAAGAACGGACACGGATAGTTATTTGAGCCAAGATTCACCTACGAATGTCTCATCTTCGTCTAGAAACTTGGGTCAAGAAATTGTAACTGATCAACGATATTCCGAGAAAAATAATCAACAGATTTTTGAGCGAGTTTCAACTAAGCTAAAGGCACGAGTTGGTACAGAGGCTTATGCTAGCTGGTTTGGACGTTTAAAACTGGATGAGTATACTTGCAATCAAGTTCGTCTCTCTGTGCCGACTGCGTTTTTACGCTCATGGATCAATAATCATTATTCAACACTGCTTACAGAATTATGGCAGGAAGAAAATCCGTCAATCATGCGTATTGATATTGTGGTACGCAGTGTCAGTCGTGTTATAAGACCGCTAGTTTCCCAGTCTCTTTCGGATATTGAAATACAGTCGAAAACTGTTATAGATTTTTCAGAAACTGTAGTAAAAGCAGAGAACCCAACATCCAAAAACACCTCTGTTTTTGGCTCTCCTCTAGATCCTCGCTATATTTTTGAGAATTTTGTTGAAGGCATGTCAAATCGTGTTGCGCTTGCTGCTGCGCGCGCGATTGCTGCGTCTAAAACAGGAGAACTTCGCTTTAATCCACTCTTCATATATGCTTCCGTAGGATTGGGGAAAACTCATCTTTTGCAGGCAATTGCCACAGCGACACTGAGGCGTTCTATCCCCGTTCGTGTGGTTTATCTAACAGCTGAATATTTTATGTGGAGATTCACAACTTCTATCCGTGATAATGATACGCTTTCTTTTAAGAAGCAATTGCGTGATATTGAGCTTTTAATTATTGATGATATGCAATTCCTACAGGGAAAGTCTATTCAGCATGAATTTTGCCACCTTCTCAACAACCTCCTTGATAGTGTTAAGCAGGTTGTAGTAGCAGCCGATCGTCCTCCTTTAGAGCTTGAATCACTTGATTTGCGTGTGCGTTCCCGTTTACAGGGCGGCGTTTCTCTTGAAATTAGCCCACCGGATTATGAGATGAGGTTGAAAATGTTGCGAGGTCGTCTAAAATTAGCTCGTCAAGAAAAACTGGTGCTCGATATTAAGGAAGATGTGTTATCTCATATTGCACGTAAAATTTCTGGCTCTTGGCGAGATATTGAGGGAGCTTTTAACCAGCTTATTTTCCGCCAATCTTTTGAGCCGGATTTATCCCTTACCCGCATTGACGAGCTACTCGGCTATTTGACACGTGATGGTAAAACTAAGCGTATCCGGATTGAGGAAATTCAGCGCATTGTTGCTCGTTATTGCGGTATATCAAAGAAGGATCTTTTATCTAATCGCCGTATTCGCTCCATTGTTAAGTCGCGGCAAATTGCTATGTATCTGGCAAAAATAATGACATCACGTTCTTTGCCTGAAATTGGACGCCAATTTGGTGGGCGTGATCATACAACGGTACTCCACGCTGTTCGCAAAATTGAAGGTTTGGCCGGAAGTGATCAAAAGCTTGCTTGGGAACTTGAGTTTTTGAAGGGTCTTATCAATGATCAAACTGCTTCAGTTTCTTGATATTTACAGGTCTACAGATATATCTATTCTCTATATTTATCAACAGGCAAAATCAAGAGGTGCAGAGAACAACTTGCTTTTGTAGTTTATTTTCTGCCATTTATAAAGACAGTGGATCCAGTTTTCTGACTTCCATGATTTTTCGGGCAAGGTTGTTAGAATAGCTTTTTATTAATTTGCGAAAAAATAAACCGGAGTTCTCAAATTATAGAAATTTTTGTGAGCATGTTTAAACATGCGGGCAGTTTTATTGCTTTGAAAGTGAGTTATGTTGTTATGCGTATTACTGTGGATCGTGCAAATTTTTTGAAATCCCTTGGGAGGGTGCAGCGTGTGGTTGAGCGCCGTAATACAATTCCAATTCTTTCCAATGTGTTAATCGATGCTAAAGCTGAAGAAATACAGCTTAAAACAACGGATCTTGATCTTGAAATAATGGAAACAACTGGGGCAAAGGTTGAGAAAGCAGGTGCGATAACAATTCCTGCTCATCTGATTTATGAAATTGTACGTAAGCTATCTGATAACAGTGGCATTATGATAGAAATGAATCCTCAAGGGAATTTTGTCACTATCACATCAAGTCATTCAAGTTTTCGACTGCAATGTTTGCCGAAGAGAGATTTTCCTGAGCTAAGTACAGGTGATTTCAGCCATTCTTTTAAATTTGAAGCTTCAGGCTTGAAGAGACTTATTGAAGCCACCCAATTTGCTATTTCTACCGAGGAAACGCGCTATTATTTGAACGGTATTTATTTACATCTTTTAGATGATCAAAGAATATCAAAATTATGTGCTGTTGCAACGGATGGTCATCGCTTAGCTAAGATGGAAATCGAAGCTCCACAAGGAGCACAGGGGATGCCTGGCATTATCATTCCTCGTAAGACAGTAGGGGAATTACACAAGCTTTTAGGAGAGGAAATTGGCAAACAAGTTTTGATTGAGCTTTCAGACAGCAAAATTCGTTTCAATATTGGCTCACTTGTCTTGACATCAAAATTGATTGATGGTACCTTTCCAGAATATCAGAGAGTTATTCCTGTCGACAATGAAAAAAGACTTGTTCTGAACCGGGCGGCTTTTTCCATATCCGTTGATAGAGTATCAACCATCGCTACTGATCGGGGACGAGCTGTTAAGCTATCAGTTATACCTAATCATCTGACTTTAAGCGTTAGCAGTCCTGATTCTGGCACTGCAGAGGATCAATTGCTCGTTGAATACAAAGATACGGCACTAGAAATCGGTTTTAATTCACGTTATTTGCTAGATATTACCAGTCAATTATCTGGTGAGGATATTGTTTTTATGTTGGCAGATGCAGGTTCGCCAACGTTGATACGCGAGAGCGAAACAGCAGATGCGCTTTATGTGTTGATGCCAATGCGAGTATAAAGTCATTGTGACTGTTTGTCTTGGATTGGATACTATCGGACAGGTTCTGCTGCGGCATATCGCTCTGTCCTCATATCGCAATTACGCAACATTAAAATTAGACTTTTCCGGTGCGTCTGTCGTGATAACAGGATATAATGGTTCTGGCAAGACTAATTTACTTGAGGCGATTTCGCTCCTTTCCCCAGGACGTGGGTTGCGTCATGCTGTCTATCAGGATGTTAGTTCATTTGATGCTGTTCATCACAATTTTTCTGGATTCGGCATTCATGCGCGACTTAATTGCAGGACCTATGGTGAAGTCTTGATTGGTACTGGGCTTGTAGGTGCAGGACAGAATAAAGGGGGTCGACGGATACGGATAAATGGCATACCACGGTCTGCTGATATGATGCTAGAGTATTGTCGGATCATCTGGTTAATCCCAGCAATGGACAGGCTTTTTTGTGGTGCAGCAGGTGATAGGCGTCGTTTTCTTGATCGTATGATTCTAGCTATTGATCCGTTGCATGGGCGGCGTGTCCTTGATTATGAAAAAGCAATGCAATCTCGCAATCGTCTTTTGATTGATAATATACACGATATGGCATGGCTTGATGCATTTGAAGCCCAAATGGCCAAGCTCGGCACAGCGATTGCAATTGCTCGCTATGAGATGATTCGGCTTTTAAATACCACAACAAATCGCCTATATACAGGATGTTTCCCACAAGTCGAGCTTAGCCTAGAAGGTGTAGTTGAAAAGATATTACTTTCATTACCAACTATTGATGTAGAGGAAAATTTCCGCGTCCTACTGAAAGAAGGTCGTGCGACAGATCGCATCACTGGACGCACTCTTGTCGGACCACATCGTGCAGATCTTATTGTTATTCATAAAGAAAAATCAATACCAGCTGGATTGTGTTCAACAGGTGAACAAAAGGCCCTCTTGACAGGGCTTATTCTCTCTCACGCTTGCTTGACAGGCCAATTATCAGGTATGACACCAATTCTGCTTTTGGATGAGATTGCTGCACATTTGGATGCTAAACACCGGAAAGTTTTATTTGATATCCTTGCTACACTAGGTGTCCAAGCTTTCATGACAGGAACAGATAGAGCTCTTTTCACTGATCTAGAAGGGCGAGCCGAATTTTTTTTTGTAGAAGATGGGCGCATCTATCTCAAAAGCTGATGTTAAAGATTTTTATAGCTAATTCATATTTCTCAAATTCGTTTGTTGAATAATATATCATTAAGGATAAGGATATAGAACAGCCTTCATGCCGGTGATACAAAATACCGCTGCGCTGTTACGGGAGAATCTGATTTTGACAGAAATCATCTATGTGCTAAATGGCCCTAATCTTAATTTAATGGGATTACGTGAACCAGAAATTTATGGATACCAAACATTGGAAGATATTAAAACCTTGTGTAGTTCTACTGCTAAGGAAGCAGGATTTTCCATTCGTTTTTTTCAGAGCAATATTGAGGGTGTATTGATTGACCAGATTCAGGATGCTAGGCAGGAAGCATCTGCTATCGTTATTAACCCTGCAGCCTACAGTCATACATCTATCGCCATTCTTGATGCGTTGAAGAGTTTCACTGGCCCTGTCGCTGAAGTGCACATATCTAATGTTCACCAGCGCGAATCATTTCGCCACCACTCTTATATTTCTTCTCATGCTGATTGCATAATTATTGGATGTGGTATTATAGGTTACCGCTTTGCAATTGAATTTTTAGTTAATAGATTGAAAAAATCTAATGATAATGTATAATCGCCTGGGGAGCATTCCGTAGCGCATTTGCTTATTCCATAAGGCAATATTACACAACCGGCATGACTGATATTGTGCCAATTGTAGTTTAGTAGCATTCTCCAACGGAGGAAATTAGAGAAAGCTGGAGATACTTTTGAGTTCTTTTTCGATCATAAACAGTTTAAAACCAGATATCCTCAAATGAGGTAGATGAGGAAACAGATCCGAATGGAAAATTTAAAAAAAGTATTGGGCATTTTGAGTGTGTTGACGTTGATGTCACTGCTATCTGGCTGTGACGTAGCCGTTTTAAGTCCGACAGGATTAGTAGCCAAAGCACAACGTGATTTGATTATCATTTCGCTAATTCTAATGCTTTGCATTGTGATCCCAATCATGTTTGCTGTAATTTTTTTTGCAATTAAGTACCATGCCTCAAAGAAGGATACAGAATACCTTCCAGATTGGGGTATATCCCATAAAGTTGAGTTTTTTATGTGGAGTATTCCGATTTGCGTGGTTTCAATTCTTGCAATGCTGAGCGCATATTTTACCTATAAATACGAGCCATCTAAACCGCTAGATTATGCCGTTGCAACCGATAATAATCCGCTACGGATTAATGCTGTTGCGCTCGAATGGAAGTGGTTATTTATTTATCCTGAGTATGGTATTGCCACAATTAATGAAATTTATGCCCCAACAGGTCGTCAAGTTGCTCTGCAGCTCACTGCTCAGGATACGATTAATGCCTTCTGGGTACCAAAGCTTGGTAGTGTTCTGTATGCTATGCCGCAGATGAATGCGAAGTTGCATCTTCTTTCCGAAGAAAATGGCAGATTTCCCGGTATGTCAGCAAATTACAGCGGTGATGGTTTTGCAGGAATGCATTTTACTTGGCATTCAGTTTCCAATGGTGATTTTGATAATTGGGTTTCTAGAGTTCGCAGAAGTGGAAATCAGCTTAATTATGTTACCTATCTTGAATTGACGAAAAAGAGCAAAAGTAATCCTGTGACGTATTTTTCGGGAGTTGATAGGGATCTTTATTACCGTGTCGTTAATCGCTGTGTAGCTGAAGGCTCAAAATGTAATGAGGAGTTGATGCGTCTTGCTGCGGCACGATCGCTATGGGGTGAACTCTGCTCGGTTTTTGATGTCCGTGAAAGTATAGCACCTGTTAATATTCGAGAGTAAGGTAAGAAAAATATTTTTTCGCTTTACTCAAATGGAAATTCTTGAAATTTGGGTTCAGAAATGTTTGGAAGATTTACAGATCCTACAGCGGAGGCATTCTCTGCATTGCAGCATGAACCAATTGTTCTCTATACTGTATTAACGATTATGGTTCTTGGTATTTTAGTGTTTACTGTCATTACGCTTTGTGGTTGGTGGGGAACACTATGGCGGAATTGGATTACAACTGTTGATCATAAACGTATCGGTATTATGTATGTTGTGTTAGCGCTTGTGATGTTAGTGCGTGGTTTCGCCGATGCACTTATGATGCGCCTTCATCAAGCAATGGCTCTGGGTAATGAGAGCGCGGGTTATTTGCCACCTGATCACTATGATCAAATTTTTACAGCACATGGGGTGATCATGATTTTCTTCATGGCAACGCCGCTGTTATTTGGTCTTTTTAATTATATTCTCCCATTGCAAATTGGCGCACGGGATGTAGCATTTCCGTTTCTCAATAATCTGGGATTTTGGATTACTTTTGCTGGAGCTGTTCTTATTAATATTTCGCTTGGTGTCGGCAACTTTGGACGTGTTGGTTGGCTTGCTTACCCACCTTTATCAGAATTAAGTGGGAGCCCTGATACCGGTGTCGATTATTACCTCTGGTCTCTACAATTATCCGGGATTGCGACAACAATAAGTGCGATTAACTTCGTGGCGACCATCATCAAAATGCGCGTGTCAGGTATGACCATGATGAAGCTGCCCGTTTTCTGTTGGACTGCACTTGTTGCAAATGTTCTCATTCTAATGATTTATCCGGTTCTAACTGTTGCTCTGGCATTGCTTATCGGTGATCGTTACCTTGGAATGCATTTTTTTACCAATGACGGTGGTGGTAATCCGATGGTATGGATCAATTATGTATGGATATTTGGTCATCCAGAAGTTTATGTTCTTGTATTACCGGCCTTCGGCATCCTTTCGGAGGTCGTCCCAACTTTTTCCAGTAAATGTCTTTTTGGCTATACTTCAATGATTTGGGCAATCCTTGTTATTCTTGTTCTTTCCTTTTTAGTCTGGGCCCACCATTTCTTCACCATGGGTGGTGGTATTTCTGTTAATACATTTTTTAGTGTTGCAACAATGGTTATTGCTGTACCAACCGGTGTGAAAATTTTTAACTGGCTTTTTACCATGTATAAAGGCCGTATTCGGCTGGAACCGCCAATGCTCTGGTGTATGGGCATGATTTTTACATTTGTTGGCGGTGGTTTAACAGGTGTCATGCTTTCAATTGCTCCGGCCGATTGGCAATTTCATAATTCGCTGTTCCTGGTGGCGCATTTTCATCATACTATCATTGGTGGTGTTGTATTCGCTTATCTTGCTGGTCTTGTTTACTGGTTTCCAAAGGCTTTTGGCATAAAGCTCAATCGCGCACTGGGAATTGCTTCCTTCTGGTGCTGGTTTATCGGATTTTATTTTTCTTTTTTCCCACTGTACATTCTTGGCTTGATGGGAGCAACTCGTCGTCTACAGCATTATATAGAACCTTCATGGCAACCATATTTCATTATTGCCATGATTGGGGCGCTTATCATTGCTCTCGGCATTCTCTTTACTGTACTACAGCTTCTTCTCGTTGTTTGGTATGGTATAAAGCATAAAGGGAGACTGCCAGTGCGCGAAAATGATCCTTGGGGTGATACGCGTACACTCGAATGGTCAATTTCTTCACCGCCTCCACCTTATAACTTTGCTATACTTCCATCTGTGACAACGCTTGATGCTTACTGGCATATGAAAACAGAGGGTACTCAATGCAAACCTACCAGATTTTCTAGAATTCATATGCCATCTAATACATCAGCAGGTTTTTGGGTAGGTATCCTAGCTTTGATTCTTGGATTTGCGCTTGTATGGCATATTTGGTGGCTTGTTGCTTTTTCCTTTATCGGAGTAATTTCTGTAATTATCTTACATTCTTTTATTGGGGATCACTGCGGTTATTACCTCTCTGCAATGGAAGTGCAGAAAACTGAGGATGCGTTTACTGCTGCATATCTTAAAGCAGGGGGGAAAGAAATATGAATACATCTGTAAGAATCGAAACCATAAATGAAGATCACCATGATAATGGTTCAACTCAAGTATTTGGGTTCTGGATTTACATTCTTCAGGATTTGTTCTTATTTGCTACGCTTTTTGCGAATTTTGCAGTCTTCTCATCTACATATGACGGCGGTGCTGCAGGAAAAGATTTTATTAATCTACCGTTTGTGATGGTCGAAACATTTTTGCTGCTATTTTCATCCATCAGTTGTGGTTTTGCTATGGTAAATCTACAGACTAATAATCTTCAAGGGACACGTCTGTCATTGCAAATTACATTCATTTTGGGCTTGGCTTTTGTTGGAATGGAGGTGTACGAATTCATGCATCTAATTCATCAAGGGGTAATTCCTTCGGTTTCCACTTACTGGTCGGCCTTCTTTGTATTGGTTGCTACACATGGCGTTCATGTTATAGCTGGTCTAATCTGGATGATGTGCATGTTTGTACATTTGTCACGCTATAAACTGAGCCGCGATAACAGAATTCGTATGGCATGCCTATCTCTTTTTTGGCACTTTCTTGATATTGTTTGGATCGGTGTTTTTACTGTTGTTTATCTTCTAGGAGCTTTGTAATGGACATGCAGACACATAAGACAAATATGAGCAAGTATACAATGGGCTTTGTTTTATCAGTTATCTTGACTCTTATAGCGTTTTTTTCTGTCATGCTACATTGGATAGAAGATTGGTCAATAAGCGCTAAGGTTTTTTTCTTATTGGGATTAGCTGTTATTCAAATGACAGTACAGATCATGTTTTTTCTTCATCTAAATGAAAATTCGGACGCTAAATGGAATATTGGTACTATGTGGATTGCGATTATCTGTGTTTTTATTATTATTGCGGGTACCTGGAAGACAATACAGCACTTAAATTATAACATGATGGGTGGTTCCGGTCGCGTAATACGCGATAGTGATAATTTATCATCCAGCCTTAATAGAGAAGAAAGGCTATTAGATTAAGGAGAAAAATTTTTAAAGATTGCAAGAAACAAAAATATGTGCATTAGCAGAAAACAATGGAATCACTATAGCGGCTGGCTTTACTTAATAAATGAAGTAAAGTGAGTTGATAGTGTAGTTTGGGGCTTTCATGTTTACCCCCCCCTTTAAAAGAGTTATAGGGATAGATTCCTACGCAGGAATCTATCCTCATATTCCTTGTTGTTTCCCTCACAAGACCAAAGTAAAAGCATTACAATTTTCGTAGAGCGATTTTTTTAATCGTATGCTTAGGACCTTTATACAGAATAAGATCAGCGTGCGATCGGGTCGGCAGGATATTTTCTTCAAGGTTTTTGAGATTGACATTGATCCATACTTCCTCAGCAATCTTGCAAGCTTTTTCTGCTTTCATATTCGCATAACGAGAGAAAAAAGACTTTGGGTTCTGAAATGACGCTTCCCGCAATTGCATAAAACGATCCAGATACCATCTGCGAATATTTGTCGTTTTAGCGTCAATATAAATAGAAAAATCTAAAAAATCTGAAACAAATAGAGTTTCTTTATCGTCTTGCGATAAATCGTGCATTTGAAGCACATTTATTCCTTCAATGATCAAAATATCAGGTCTATCGATAGTGATATATTTACCCTTTGATACATCATAAGATAAATGCGAATAAAGCGGTGCCTTAACGTTGCCCAAGCCTGCTTTGATATTAACAAGGAAGCGCAGCAGTAGACGTGTATCATAACTTTCTGGAAAACCCTTTCGATCCATCTTATTCTGCGCACGCAGAACAGCATTGGAATACAGAAAACCATCTATTGACAATAGATCAACTTTAGAAATTGACGGCCAACGCTTGAGCAATTCCTGAAAAATGTGTGCTGTCGTTGATTTTCCGACTGCTACAGAACCAGCAATTCCGATAATAAACGGAGTTTTGACCGCAGTTCTCATTTGGAGAAAACAATGCTGTCGTTGAAATAATTTCTGATTTGATTCCACGCGCTTTGATAAAAGATATGAAAGTAAAAGATAAATGTGTTGAACTTCTTCTAAATCAACCTGATCGCCTATGGATTTCAGGCGTTTAATTTCATCACAAGTAAGAGTGAATGCTTTATTGTCTGAAAGTGAAGCCCATTCTTTAGCTAAAAACAGATGAAACGGCGAACATTTCCCAAAGAGAATTTTATTTGTCAAAGCTCTCGAATTCCTTGAGGGTAGAAATTTGATTGTAAGTTCGTATTGCTTTTTCCTGTAAGCCACTTTGCAGTGTCCGCTTTTCCAATTCAGTTAAAATATCTGCAAGAGTGACACCACTAATCTTCCATACAACTAAAAGATGATAAATAAGATCAGCACTTTCACTTATTAAACGAGTGCGATCTTCCCGCAATGCAGCAATAACTGTTTCAAATGCTTCTTCCCCAAATTTTTTTGTTGCGTGCACCACACCTTTAGCTACGAGACTAGCTGTGTAGGAATTGCTATCCTTGCTGTTGGCACGTGCTGCAATACTTTGTTCAAGATTTTCAAAAGTAAATTCACTCATCCGCTTTTCCATATCCATCAAATCGAACGGGAATACCCGCTTTTGCAATATACTGTTTTGCCTCATAAATAGAATATTTTCCAAAATGAAAAATTGAGGCTGCAAGCACTGCTGACGCGTGGCCATCCCGAATACCTTCAACAAGATGATCTAGTGTACCTACGCCACCCGAAGCGATAAGCGGGATACTGATGCTGTCAGCTAATTTACGAGTCAGGTCAATATTATAACCTGCATTTGTCCCATCTCGATCAATAGATGTCAAAAGAATTTCTCCTGCACCGAGGGCAACAACTTTTTGTGCGAACTCAAGTGCATCAATACCGGTTGATACTCTACCTCCATATGTAAAAATTTCCCAATAAGGATTTTTCCTTTCCGCGCAAGTTCTTTTAGCATCAATGGCCACGACAATGCATTGATCGCCAAATTTATCTGCTGCTTGTGCGATAAAATCAGGATTCTTAACTGCTGTTGTATTGATACACACCTTGTCAGCACCTGCTAGCAGTAGCTTCCGGATATCATCGATCGTTCGTATTCCACCACCAACGGTAAGCGGCATAAAACAACATTCTGCTGTACGGGCTACTACATCAAAAATCGTATCACGATTATCGGAGGAGGCAGTAATATCAAGAAAGCACAGTTCATCTGCACCAGCTTCATCATAGGCGCGTGCAGTTTGGATAGGATCACCTGCATCAATCAAATCAACAAAGTTAACGCCCTTGACAACACGTCCGTGCATAACATCTAAGCATGGAATAATACGTGCTTTTATAGTCATGATTGCAATTCCTTTTTTTGATGCAATACAGCAAGAGCACTTACAGCATCAATCCGCCCATCATATAAGGCCCGCCCGGTAATAACACCATTCAGGACAGCAACGTCTGGCATGCTCATTCGCTCAATATCTTTAAACGATGCTAAACCACCGGATGCGATAACAGGAATAGAAACTTGGCGAGCCAACTCAATAGTGGCCTGCCAATTTATACCGCTTAGAATTCCATCGCGATCAATATCCGTATAGATAATTGCTGCTACACCTGCTCCTTCAAAATGGCGAGCCATTTCATCTGCATCAAGTTGAGATGTTTTTGCCCAACCTTCCACGGCAACCTTGTTATTCCGTGCATCAATGCTAACAGCAATACGTTCTGGAAAAAGTATACACGCCTCTCGTACAAGATTTGGGTTACTGACTGCCACAGTACCAAGTACAATACGTCTAATTCCTTTTTCAAGCCAATTTTCAATATGAGCAAGCGAGCGGACACCACCGCCAAGTTGAATGGGATTAGAAGTAGCCTGCAAAATCGCATCGATAGTTGTTTTATTGATACTCTCACCAGCAAATGCTCCGTTGAGGTCAACTAGATGAAGCCATTTAAATCCTTGCTTCTGAAAATTTCTTGCCTGTTCTACTGGATTGCTAGCATAAACTGTTGCAGTATCCATATCGCCTTTTTTTAGACGAACACATTGACCATTCTTTAAATCAATTGCCGGATAGAGGATCATGGACACCATTCCAAAAAATTAGCGATGAATCGCAGTCCCAGATGTTGACTTTTTTCAGGGTGAAATTGTGTTCCGATTAAGTTGTTATGCGCAACAGCGGCCGCTATCGAACCGCCATAGTCTGTTATTGCAAGCCTATGCTGTTTATTTGTGCAGTCAAAATGATAAGAATGTACAAAATAAGCATGGAGGCCATTTGGCCCCGTTGGTATACCTTTAAAAAGGGCATGCGGTACCAAAAGCTCAAGCGTATTCCAACCGATATGCGGCACCTTTAGATTTTGTTTTCCCGGTATCATGCGAACAACATTCCCCTTGATCCACCCTAAGCCAGGAGTGACTTCCTTTTCAAGTCCTCTTGTTGATAAAAGCTGCATGCCGACACAAATGCCGAGAAATGGTTTCCCACCTCTTAAGACTGTTTCTTCAAGTACGGCAATCATTCCAGGAACCTGTTCCAGTCCTTTACGGCAATCGGTATAAGTTCCAACGCCGGGAAGAACAATTTTATCTGCAGTAGCTATTCGTTCCGCATCATTGGTAATTTCAATCTCTGCTACAATCATTCTTTCATAGGCTGCTCTCTCAAACGCCTTAGCAACTGAACGTAAATTCCCGGAACCGTAATCGATAATAGCTATTCGCATCCGATTTATCCTTTAAGTAAACCTTTTGTGGAAGGAATAATATCCATTTGCCATGGGTCTGTTGCAATGGCTTGACGCAGAACACGTGCAACAGCCTTAAAACAGGTTTCAGCAATATGATGGCTATTAACACCGTAGTGATTAATAACATGTAATGTAATGCCCGCATTCTGCACAAAAGACTGAAAAAACTCATGAATAAGTTCTGTATCAAATGTACCTGTTTTGGCTGTTGGGAAAATAACCTGCCAAATAAGAAATGGACGACCCGATATATCAATTGCAGCTCTTGTACAGCTTTCATTCATAACAAGATCAAGTGAGGCATAACGTGTGATTCCGCGTCGATCACCCAGAGCCTTAGAGAGAGCTTGACCAAGCAAAATGCCACAATCCTCAACCGTATGATGGTCATCAATATATAAATCGCCTTTGGCATATACCTGCATATCAATTAGGGAATGACGTGAAAGCTGTTCGAGCATATGGTCTAAAAAACCGATGCTAGTTCTAACATCAGATAATCCTTTGCCGTCTATATCCAGTGAAACAGAAATTTCCGTTTCGCTAGTTTTACGGTTGACTACAGCTCTTCTTGTCATTTTATCTGTTTTCCCAGTTTTCGCTTATGAAAGTTAAAAAGCGACGACCATTTCGCTTCTAAAGCAAACAGTTAAAATTGCCAAATCATTTTACCATGCGGGTTTAGCATAAATTTTATGTTTTGCGTCCATAAATAGTATAAGAAGTCTAAAAATAGGCAAAGATTGAGTCTTACAAAGACTTTAAATCTAAATAAGAATTCGTATCGTCGAAGATAAAATGCAGTAGATTCAGGAGTATTTTTATGATAGGACATAGGCTTGGTGTAATGTATGGTACGACAATTGTTACTGTACGAAAAGGCGGAAAGGTTGTTGTTGCCGGAGATGGCCAAGTTTCCCTTGGTCAGACAATAATGAAAGACAATGCACGCAAAGTGCGCCGTATTGGTGCCAGTCGGAACGTTGTTGCAGGTTTTGCGGGTTCAACAGCTGACGCTTTTACTTTGCTTGAGCGGTTGGAATGCAAGCTAGAGCAGTATACTGAGCAGTTAATGAGAGCTTCCGTTGAATTAGCAAAGGATTGGCGTACTGACCGTTATCTGCGCCGACTTGAAGCGATGATATTGGTCGCGAATAGGGATATAACACTTGTTTTAACCGGCCAAGGGGATGTGTTAGAGCCTGAGCGTGGTATTATGGCAATCGGTTCTGGGGGAAATTATGCATTAGCTGCTGCTCGTGCATTAGCTGATACGAAAATGGGTGCCGAAGAAATAGCCCGTAAAGCGATGGCAATTGCCGCTGATATCTGTGTCTATACTAACAGCCATATTATCGTCGAAACACTTGATGCCTGAATGAGCCTGCATTATTATTTTGGAAAGTCTTTAAATAAATGAGTAACACATTTTCACCACGCGAGATTGTATCCGAGCTTGACCGCTTCATTATCGGACAAAATGCTGCTAAGAAGGCTGTCGCTATTGCGCTGCGTAACCGTTGGCGTCGCCAACAACTTGAAAGTCCAATGCGTGAAGAGGTTATGCCGAAAAATATTCTAATGATTGGACCAACAGGTGTTGGAAAAACTGAAATTTCTCGTCGACTTGCTAGACTTTCTGGAGCACCTTTTGTTAAAGTAGAAGCAACTAAGTTTACAGAAATCGGCTTTGTTGGTCGTGATGTAGAGCAGATCATTCGTGATCTGACAGAAGTTGCTATCAACTTGGTTAAAGAAAAATTACGTGAGGAGGTGCGTGTTCGCGCTAATATCAACGCTGAGGAACGTGTTTTGGACGCATTGGTTGGCAAAACTGCGAGTGCAACAACACGTGAAGCTTTTCGAAAAGATTTGCGTGACGGTAAACTTGATAACAAAGAGATTGAAATTGAAGTGACGGATAACAGTGCTACAACTCCGACCTTTGATATACCCGGTATACCTGGTGCTCAGATGGGTATTATGAATTTTTCTGACATTTTTGGTAAACTTGGCAATCGTACCAGAACGCGCAGGATATCCGTGTGCAATGCATTCAAGCCGTTGATCGATGATGAATCTGATAAACTACTTGATCAAGAGCAGATCGTGCAGGAAGCACTCAAAACTACAGAAAATGATGGTATCGTCTTTATTGATGAAATTGACAAAATCGCTGTCCGACAGTCAAGTAATCATACGACTCCGCGTGAAGGTGTACAACGTGATTTACTCCCGCTTGTGGAAGGAACAAGTGTTTCAACAAAATATGGGCAGGTAAAAACAGATCATATTCTATTTATTGCATCCGGTGCATTTCATATTTCTAAACCGTCTGATCTTTTACCTGAACTCCAAGGGCGTTTGCCGATTCGGGTTGAACTTAATGCTCTTACACGGGAAGATTTCCGTCGTATTTTGACAGAGCCAGAAGCAAGTCTTATTAAGCAATATGTTGCATTAATGAATACAGAAGAGATTAAACTCGAATTCACCGATGATGCTATTGATGCTCTTGCTGATATTGCAGTTGATCTTAATTCAAGCGTTGAAAATATCGGTGCGCGACGCCTTCAGACAGTGATGGAGCGTGTGCTTGATGAAATTTCTTATACAGCGCCTGAAAAGGGTGGTGCCACTGTTACGATTAACGCTGAGTATGTTAGAAAATCAGTAGGTGATCTTGCTTCTGACACCGATCTTTCACGCTATATTCTTTAAATATCGGGGTAAATCACAAGTTGTTTTATTTATTTTGTATTTATATGAAAGAATAGCACTTCTAATATGAATATTGTTACAGATATTGAGGTATTATTGCTCAATAATAAAATAGTAGGAAGTTAATAGTCAGCATGGCTATGATTAAGTGGCATCGTGTTTAGGAAATATCCTGAATCTTGCTATCCGAGTTAATACTCTATCTATATAAAAAGATAGGGTATTCGTCTCTGGTAATTTGTATTCTTACAACCGTGATAACCAAAATTGGATCTGATATTGCAAGTATCAGGAGGTAATTTATAGCGGAGCAATCGAGGTCCTTTCATTTCAAGAGAAATGCAAGACCTTCCTTTATTTAGGTGATTATAATCTATGATGTGATTGATCACTGAGATACCATATACGCGGCGCATAAATGTTAACATTATCAGTTCATTTCTGATGATTAGTAATCAGTTTTAGATTTTAGCTTACATTCAGCTAATACCTTTTAATCACATAAAACCCTTTAATCAAATTATAAATACGCATTATGGGGTTAGTTTTATGGGCTATAGTTATGGTACTAGGCCCATTTATTTGTTACTGTGTGGTGGGAATAGTGAATCAAAAAGAGAAATTTAAGAATGGCTAAGCGAATTTTATTTATTACAAGATTAGCAGTTTGCCTTTTATTTAATATACTTGTGTTTGTTTCATTTGATAGCACATCTCAGGCTCGACAGGAAATACAAAACCAATTAAATTCTGTTGGGTTGAGCAGTGGCCTTCCCTTGCCACGTTTTGTAAGTCTTAAATCAAATGAAACCAATGTCCGCGTAGGTCCTGATCAAAATAAATATGCCGTTGCGTGGACTTATCGACGCCAAGGGTTGCCAGTGGAAATTATTCAGGAATATGATAACTGGCGCCGTATATGCGATAGCGATGGAGAGCAAGGTTGGGTTAATCAAGCGTTGCTTTCAGGTAAACGCACAGCGATTATAGTCCCTTGGCAAAAAGATAAGGAGCCTCTTCAAGGTATTCACAAGTACCCTGATATCAATTCAATATTAACTGCCCGGGCAGAACCAAATGTTATTGGCAACATTCAGCGATGTAACGGTGAATGGTGTGAGCTGGAGATTGGGAAAAATCATGGATGGCTAAAGCAAAGCCAGCTCTGGGGTGTTTATCCAGGTGAAAAAATTGAATGATCAACAGGGGGATTCCGCAATGAAAATAAGCTGCGTTTGATTGCTAAAGTATAGGTGGCTATAAGTGGATAGTCTGTTGTTAATAGAAGATTGATAATAGGTTGCTTACAGAATTCTTAAGAATATAAACGAACCTAACTTTTCAGGCTACCAAAGAAAAATAGCGATGATTGGGGAGATATTGAATGTAAAATGCTCATCTATAAGGAAGACATTGAACAATGATAGCAGATGCTATGCATATAGTAGTTATGTCTTAAATATCAAGCAAAGCATATGACCTATTTTGATATTTTCAGAAAAAATTAACAAGAATACCATCATAATAGACAATTGTTACTACTTTCAGGCATTTTGCAAAAGCCAATAATTTGGAACATGGTATCTTGTAGTATTAATAGTTTTACAGCCAGTTCTGTTGTGTTAAAATAATGGAAGGCTAGCCAATGTAGCTTAAAATAAATAGCAACTATGATAATAGCTGGATAAATGGAGTGATAATGGCTGAACAGAAGTCAAGCTATACCTATGAGGAGCTTCTTACTTGTGCTCGGGGTGAAATGTTCGGGCCTGGTAATGCCCAGCTCCCAACTCCTCCGATGTTGATGTTTGATCGTATTACTGAGATATCTGAAACCGGTGGTGAATATGGCAAGGGGATAATTCGAGCTGAATTGGATATCAAACCTGATTTATGGTTTTTTTCTTGTCATTTTATAAAAGATCCTGTCATGCCAGGTTGCTTAGGGCTTGATGCTTTGTGGCAGATGACTGGTTTTTTTCTTGGATGGCTTCGTGAATCCGGTAAGGGACGAGCAATTTCGACCGGAGAGGTTAAATTTAGTGGAATGGTAACGCCTAAAACAAGACTTGTCGAATATGGTATTGATTTTAAACGCATCGTGCGCAGACGTTTGGTATTAGGAATCGCTGACGGATGGGTAAAAGCAGATAATCAATTTATCTATACGGCTACTGATTTACGAGTTTGTCTTTTTCAAAATTAATGATTGAGCGATTACGGAAAATTGTTTGAAGATTTTAGGGGGGTAGCTCAGAGGGATGAAGGTCAGGCCTATAATAGCCGACTAAGGAGAAATTAATGCGTCGAGTTGTCGTGACCGGGATGGGTATTATCTCCTCCATCGGAAATAACTTACAAGAAGTGCTTACTTCTCTGAAGGAAGCAAAATCAGGTCTTTCATATGCCCCAGAATATGCAGAGTTGGGTTTTCGCAGCCAAGTTTATGGAATGCCAACTGTTGATATTGAAGCATTAATTGACCGTCGTACTATGCGTTTTCATGGACGCGCAACGGCTTGGAACCATATCGCCATGGATCAGGCTATTGCTGATGCCGCCCTTGAAGACACTGAGGTTTCTAATGAACGTACGGGTATCATCATGGGATCTGGGGGTCCTTCTACACGCACTATTGTTGAAGCTGCTGCTATTACAAAAGAAAAGGGACCGAAACGCATTGGCCCCTTTGCTGTACCCAAGGCAATGAGTTCAACAGCATCAGCAACACTTGCGACTTTTTTCAAAATTAAGGGTGCCAACTACTCTATTTCTTCTGCTTGCGCAACATCGAATCACTGTATTGGGAATGCTTACGAAATGATTCAATATGGCAAGCAAGATAGAGTTTTTGCGGGTGGCTGTGAGGATTTAGACTGGACACTGTCGTCGCTTTTTGATGCGATGGGTGCAATGTCTTCTAAATATAACAATACACCAAAACAGGCTTCACGGGCCTATGATGCCAATCGAGATGGTTTTGTTATTGCTGGCGGAGGTGGTGTTTTGGTTCTTGAAGAACTAGAGATTGCCAAAGCTCGAGGTGCTAGGATTTATGCAGAAATTATAGGTTATTGTGCAACTTCTGATGGATATGATATGGTTGCACCAAGCGGTGAGGGTGCTGAGCGATGCATGCGCATGGCTATTTCTAGTGTTCAGAGAGGAATTGATTATATTAATCCGCATGCAACATCCACTCTTATAGGAGATCCGCCAGAGCTTGATGCTATTCGGCGTGTTTTTGGAGCAGGTGATAAATGTCCTCTGATCTCAGCTACTAAATCATTGACAGGACATTCTCTTGGTGCAGCAGGTGTGCATGAGGCAATTTATACGCTTTTGATGATGAATAACAATTTTGTCTGCAAGAGTGCACATATTGAAGAATTGGATCCTCTATTCGCAGATATGCCTATTGTATCTAAACGAATTGATAACATTGAATTAAAAACGGCGTTATCTAATACGTTTGGATTTGGTGGTACGAACGCAACTCTGGTTTTTCAGAAATATTAAATTTAATCGCATATCGAACATGCCTAAGTAGTATCTTTGGATATGCTTTGGGGGCCGACGGAGATAAAAATGAAAGGTTTTATGAAAGGTAAGCGCGGCCTCATCATGGGAATTGCTAACGATCATTCAATTGCTTGGGGAATTGCCCGCCAACTAGCAGCAGAAGGGGCAGAGCTTGCTCTTACCTATCAGGGAGATGCTTTTGGAAAAAGAGTCAAACCGCTTTCTGATAAACTGAATGCGAAGATGCTTTTGCCTTGCGATGTGGAAAATATTGAAACGGTAGATGCCGTTTTTGATCAACTAAAACAAGAGTGGGGGGCGATTGATTTTGTTGTTCACGCGATTGGTTTTTCTGATAAGGCAGAGCTAAAAGGTCGTTATATTGATGTAACAACACGCAATAATTTCACTCGCACCATGATTATTTCTGCTTATTCCTTCACGGAGGTTGCACAGCGGGTACAGGAATTGATGCCAAAAGGCGGTTCTATCCTCACCTTAACCTATGGAGCATCAGTACGAGTGGTACCAAATTATAACGTTATGGGTATTGCAAAAGCTGCTCTTGAAGCTATGATACGTTACCTTGCTTATGACTGCGGACCACAAGGAATCCGTGTTAATGCTATTTCAGCAGGTCCTGTTCGTACTCTGGCAGGGAATGGTATCGGTTCAGCGCGTGCTATTTTTTCTTACCAACGTCGTAATGCACCGCTGCGTCGCACAGTTGACATTGATGAAATCGGCAAATCTGCACTGTATCTTCTATCTGATATGTCATCTGGAGTAACAGGTGAAATTCACTATGTTGATTCCGGTTATAACATTCTATCAACCCCGATATTAGAAGAACTAAAGCAGAGCGACGAGATCCATGGAGGATGAGTTTTGGTTGTACAGTTTGACAATTTTTCGATGGAAAATATAGCCCTTCGCTAGCCATTAAATTGCCGCCTGAAAGCAGGCAATATTTTCCAATGGGAATGGGGGAAGGATTAGTTTTCTTTATTGTTACGGCGAGGTCTCCTAGAAGGTTTGTTAGAAGTATCCAAAGGGTTTTCTATCTTCTCGTTTTTCCCCTTTGTTACGATTTCCTTACCGGTCTTCTGATCAACGACTTTCATCGATAGGCGGACTTTACCACGTTCATCAAAGCCCAAAAGCTTGACCCATACGCGATCACCTTCTTTTACGATATCCGTGGTTTTAGAAACACGCTCTGGAGAAAGTTGTGAAATGTGAACTAGGCCATCTCGTGAGCCGAAGAAATTAACGAAAGCCCCAAAATCAGCTATTTTGACCACAGTTCCTTCATAGATCTTTCCAATTTCTGGCTCATCAATAATCGAGTGTATCCAGCATCTCGCTGCTTCAATAGTTTTTGCATCTGATGAAGCAATTTTTACCGTTCCATCATCCTCTATATTGATCTTTGCACCTGTTTTCTCAACAATTTCACGAATAACCTTGCCGCCCGAACCGATAACATCCCTGATCTTCTCAGTTGGAATTTCCATAGTTTCAATGCGTGGCGCATATTCAGCTAAATCTGAACGGGAGCTGGAAATAGCTTTAGCCATTTCATTCAGAATATGGATCCGACCATCTTTTGCCTGTTCTAAGGCAATCTGCATAATTTCTTTAGTAATACCGTCAATTTTGATATCCATCTGTAAAGAGGTTATACCATTTTCTGTTCCAGCAACCTTGAAATCCATATCACCGAGGTGATCTTCATCACCAAGAATATCGGAAAGAATAGCGAAATGCTTGCCTTCTTTGATAAGTCCCATGGCGATACCTGCAACTGGTCGTGCAATGGGCACGCCAGCATCCATAAGTGCTAAAGATGTTCCACAAACGGTAGCCATAGACGAAGATCCGTTGGATTCGGTAATTTCCGATACAGCACGAATCGTGTAAGGAAATCTTGCCTTAGTTGGCAAAACCGGGTGTATTGCACGCCATGCAAGCTTTCCATGACCAATTTCTCGCCGGCTAGGTGAGGCAAGACGCCCTATCTCGCCAACAGAGAAGGGGGGGAAGTTATAATGAAGCATAAAAGTTTCTTTTAAAAGCCCTGTAAGCATATCCATATATTGCTCATCCTCACCAGTGCCAAGTGTTACTACGACGATCGCTTGCGTTTCACCACGAGTAAAAAGAGAAGAGCCATGCGTACGTGGTAAAAATCCGACTTGTGCCTCAATTGATCGGATAGTTTTGAGATCGCGGCCATCAATACGAGCTCCGCTATCTAGTATATTCCAACGTACAATATTGGCTTGCAGTTGTTTGAACACTGTGTTAACCTGTTCTTCTGTAAATTCTAGCTCTTGTTCATTTTCAGGCAGGAATTTTTCCTTGACTTCGTCGTATACTTTATCAACTGCAGAACAACGTGTCTGCTTGTCTATGATCTGATAAGCTTTGCGCAGGTCTTTCTCTGAAAGAGCTACCATTCTTTCTTCAAGAACAGAAGTATCCTTTAGTTCAAGATTTCTTGGTTCTTTAGCTGCAACTTCTGCGAGTTTAATGATTGCATCAATAATTGGCTGAAAACCAAGTTGACCAAACATAACAGCTTCGAGCATGACTTCTTCTGTCAGTTCCTGTGCTTCGGATTCAACCATCAATACAGCATCCGACGTGCCAGCGACAACAAGGTCAAGCCTGGATTCAGGCATTTCATCGATATTAGGGTTTAGAAGATATTCGCCATTAATGTAACCGACGCGTGCACAAGCAACTGGGCCCAAGAAAGGGATACCAGAAAGGGTTAGAGCTGCTGAAGCAGCAATCATCGATAAGACATCAGGGTTATTTTCAAGATCATGTTGCATAACCGTAACAATTATCTGTGTATCATTTTTATAATTTTCCGGAAACAATGGACGAATCGGCCTATCAATCAGACGTGAAATCAAAGTTTCGTTTTCACTCGGACGCCCTTCCCTTTTGAAAAAGCCGCCGGGGATACGACCAGCAGCATAAACCTTTTCTTGATAATTGACAGTAAGTGGGAAGAAGCTTTGACTAGAATTAGGTTCTCTTGCCGATACGACAGTTGCGAGTACAATAGTACCACCATAAGTTGCAAGAACAGAACCGTCAGCCTGTCGGGCAATTTTACCAGTTTCCAGAATAAATGGGCGACCTGCCCAATCAATTTCTATTTTATGTATATTGAACATACTAAGTCCTTGTTCACAATGCGAAAATATCTTCATTTCTATATATAACGAGTCCTTGGCAAGACAGGAATGGCTTCTTAAATTTTATAGAGCAATGAAGATTCTATGATGACCATTTTTATTAAAAGCGATTTACAATTCCGCTCTACATAGCGCCTCAAACCCTATTTGCAATAGCAAAAACGACGATAAAATTCGATAACAAAACTTCAGAAATTTAATCAACCTGTGCTTGCTGCTGAGAAAACTGCATGAACACAGGCATCTAAAGGGAAATGTTCCTCCTTAACGACGCAGCCCTAAACGGCTGATCAGCACTTCATAACGTCTCACATCAACTCTTCTAAGATAGTCAAGAAGGCTTCGTCTTTGAGAGACAAGCTTTAGAAGTCCACGTCGAGAATGATTATCCTTTTTGTGGGTCTTAAAGTGATCTGTTAGATTGACTATACGCTCTGAAAGAACAGCAACCTGCACTTCCGAAGAACCAGTATCATTTACCTTTGTTGCATATTCTTTGATAAGAGCCTGTTTGCGCTCTGCTGTAATTGACATCGTTTGTTTCCTTTCAAAAGATGAAAAACAAAAACGCCCCAGCTTGGACGTAGTCCAACAGAGGAATAAACCACTAAAAAACCCCTTGTCTGCCAACATGGCTCACATGTGTAAAGCAAATAACTAGCAAAAGCTAGGCTTAAAATCATTTCTTTCATAATAAAATGCGGTAAAACAAAGAGCCTCCCGAATATCATCAACTGTATGGCTTATATTCCTATTTAGAGCATCTTTTATTTAATTGAATCTGATATGACGTATTGATTTTTTAGAAATTTCTAATTATAAGGTAATCTATAAGAATTTTGGTTCTATCTATGTTACAATATTTCTTATATGTATTGAAGGACCAATATTAATGAAGTAGAAGGTTATATTGCAATTTTGAACTAATGCCCCTAATCCGGTAGAGTTCTTATCGTGATTCCAAATCTTGGCGATAAAGAGCAGCTGGAATTCAAATAATTTAAAAAGTTGCAGCATAATAGAGATCATTAGTATGTTAGCTAGAGCTTAAAATCCATCTTTCTAACATCAGAAGATGTTAAGATTTTTAAGATGTTGGACTCACTAAATAATACATTCAAACTACCTTCTCCGCAGTTATCTAAAATCTAGCATAGCTATGTCTTTGCTGACATACATGCTGTTGTAAATTATAAAATGGATCAATAACAACACGTTAGATTTCTAGCAGTATCTCAACGAGAATTACTCAAGCATAGACTCGTATATTAATTTAACTTTTCCAAATTTTAAGAGTGAAGAGTCTTAGCCCAAAAATATAATACTTTTTCCTGTGCACATTTTTAACAATTTTTGCAAAACGTATACCCAAAAAATAATATTTTCTATTTTCTGCAGTAGTTTTTATTTTAAGAACAGAAAGACCAAGAAGACAATAGTTTTTCATCACTTTTGTGTAATCAGCAATTTCCATTGCTTGTCTTTCAAACTGGCCGTTATTAAGCTTAAAATCAATCAAGTGATTTTGAATTTGTCTAGAAGTATTTTGAAACAGAATTTGCTCATAGAATTCTGTTTTTTTACAATAAATCCACCATTTTTCAGCTTTTGCCATAACTGGATTATTCCATGGTTTTTTATTGGATGTATAATGCAGAACACTATTTGAACTGTCATATGCCATATTGTACTCAGTAATAAGATTTTCCAAGAACAGTGATTCGCTAAGTGCTCTGATAGTTGTTTTATCATTTAAGATATCCATTGTATGTTGCATACAATTCCAAGACTGATCAAGGTAATGGATTCTATTTTTACAAATCATGTTTATGACATCTTGATCAGGAAGGATAAATCCTGTTGATTCTGCCAATAAATCGATGCATTGCTCGTGAATCGAAAGGCTTCTCCATTTCTTAAGATTGAATACGAGAAGTCCTGAGTTGACATAAAAATTACTAGTTTCTAAGGAGAGCTTTTTTTTAAAATAATTGCTCCACCAAGGATCACCCCTACGCTCAATCTCAACTTTGCTGTCAATGACGGCTGCAATATAATCATCTTTAAGATCTAGAAGCATTAATTCAGAAATATCACGTCTAAAAATCATGTCAGTATCAATATATATTACTTTATCAAAAGTACTGCATATCTCAGGGATAAGTAATCTTCCATAAATGGAAGCCGTAAAATAATCTTTTTCTTTAAAAGATTGTTTATTTTCTTGCAAGAAGGTCTCTATTGATATAAAGTGAAGGGAGAAGTTCTTATATTTAGAGATTTGTTTTTCAATAATGCTGATGAAACACTGTTTTATACCACAGTCAAGAACTATGATACAATAACTCTTGTTTTGTGATGCGTTGTCAATAATGGATTGCAGTGTGACAGAGAGGTATTTTACGTAATTGTCATCACAGGCAAAAACAATCGGGATTCTCTCTTTTGTCTGCTTTATTCCAGCAAGAGAGGCAAATTGCCTATACGCGATATAACTTTTTTGAATTCTAAAGATATCCTCTCTAATTTTTTTATTATTAATTTTTCGAATGTCAATTTTCTGAGACAAAGAATGAATCCCTGCACTTAAGATCTGTTTACTTTTTTTGCTTAAGTGTTTGTGGTGAGCAAGATAAGAACCGTATATTATCGCTTCTGCAAAATATTGATTATTTCTATCCCATAGGGAATTTTTTTCCAAAAAAATGGAAAAATCCTCGACGCATTTCAGATATTCAGTGACATGAACTTTTGCCTTAGATGTTTCTTCTGAAAGAGAACCATCTCTGTATAGATAGGTATAAAATGCCTTATCAGTGGAATTTAATTTTCGAGAGATAGATATATATTTAAAAACAAAGTTCTCATCTTCATGAAAATTTGCGTTAATAAATTTAATGCCGAATCTAGTTAAAATGTCCGTCTTAAAAATTTTATTCCATAAAACTATATTAACAGTTCTTTTAGTAGGCTGAGTAAGTTCAAAAATACCATTCTTGTCATTTTGAAGATAATTCTGATCTCGACGTTGTGTACCATTTGTATCCTGTAATGTACAATTGCATACAGCTATGTCGACCTCTTCGTCAGCTGATATAAGATTGACCATACCTGATATCATTTCAGGCTTATAAAAATCATCACTATCACAAAACATGACATATTTACCAGTAGCCTGTTTAAGGCCATGGTTTCTAGATATTCCTGCTCCAGACCTATCAAAATTCAATAAGTGAATACGTTTATCTTTTTTTTGAAATTCTTTGACAATTGTTTTGCTATTATCTGTTGATCCATCATTGACACAAAGGACTTCAATATTTGAGTAGATTTGCTCTACAAGTGATTTCAAACATATCCCGATATATTTTTCTGTATTATAGAAAGGAACAATGATAGATACTTTTTCTTTCATCATATTTTTCATTCTTTAATTTCTTATTGGCAGACCGATACGTTTACCGATTTCTAATCGCGGAGATATCCATTAAAATAAATGAGCATTTTTTCGCTTATAACAACGTAGATATTCCACGTATTGGCTATATAAAAAAGAAATCATTTATATAAAGAATTGTTATAAACAAAACAGTTTTTTTGGTTTAAAAACAGTTTTTTCAATATAACCAATTGCCAATACTCTACCTTTGTAATTAACACAGGCTCTATTAGTTTCTTCTAGTGCATTGTATCCTCTCAAAACAATAGGATTCCCATCACGAACATTGACTACCTGTTCTTTCGATATAGAATATTGTGGAAGACACTTAAGAGCAGCACTGGTTTCAATTAAAAGAGCATCGAGTTTAGAAAAGTCTCGTCTTGGAACTGGCTTATTTCCTTCTACTGATTCAATATAAGGCAAACAAGCTTCTTCCAGTTTTTCAAGAGTTACAACATTTTCTTCAGTAAACGGAGTGACCTCTGTACGGCGCAAGTCAGCAACATACCCGTAACATCCTAGATCACGTCCGAGATCACGCGCAAGTGAACGGATATAAGTCCCTTTGCCACATTTAATTCTAAGTATAGCATGGCCATTAGGTGTTATTTCAACAAATTCTAACTTATTAATTTCCACTTCACGCGGTAGCATATCAATTTTTTTGCCATTACGTGCCAGATCATAAGCGCGAGTACCATCAATCTTGATAGCGGAAAACTGCGGCGGAACTTGTAAGATAAGGCCGATATATTTAGGCAAAAATGCTTTAATCTCCATTTCTGTAGGCCGAAGGCAAGATGATTTGATAACCTTACCCTCAAGATCATCCGTAGAGCGCTCTTCACCCCAAGCAATAGTACAACGATAAATTTTTTTATTTGCCATGATATACGGTACTGTTTTTGTTGCTTCTCCAAAGGCAATCGGCAGAAGCCCAGAAGCAAGTGGATCGAGTGTTCCTGCATGTCCAGCTTTTTCTGCATTATAAAACCATCTTGCTTTAGAAACAGCTTCGGTAGAAGCAAGCCCTTTCGGCTTATCAAGAACAATCCAGCCTGAAATAGGTCGTCCTTTTTTTCTGCGTTGTCTTAGCATCTAACCTATTCCTTATTTCCCTTATTGTAATCATCAAGATCACGTGCGACTTCTGAAGAACGAAGTAAGGCATCAATTTTGGCAAAGTTATCAAAGCTCGTGTCAAGCCGAAAACGAAATTCCGGCATATATTTTATTTGGCGTAGAGTATGAGCAGCTTGGCCACGGATATATCTGGCATGCTGGTTAAGTGCTGTAACAACCTCATCGCCATTCTGATGTAGCGCAACAAAACATGTAGCAATCTTAAGATCAGCTGACATTCGCACCACCGATATGGATAAAATAACACTCTGCAGAAGTGGATCGTGCAACTCTCCTCGTTGTAATACGTGTATAACAGCACGGCGAACTTGCTCTCCAATTCTCAATTGCCGGTGCGAAAGTCCAGAATATCTCATTACTTCAAATATTTTGCCAGATTTTGTTTGGATTGAATAGTTTTACATTATCATTGATGAATAATCTCTTAGAGAGTGCGGCTAACATGTTCAACACGGAAAGCTTCAATAATATCGCTGGCACGTATATCTTCGTGATTTTCAAAAGCCATTCCGCATTCTTGCCCAATCGATACCTCATTCACTTCATCCTTAAAACGTTTAAGTGTCTTAAGTTTACCTTCATGAATAACAATATTATCGCGTATAAGGCGTACACCTGCACCACGCTCAATCTTACCTTCAATAACGCGACATCCAGAAACTTTACCGACTTTTGAAATATTAAACACTTCAAGAATCTGAGCAGTACCAAGGAAAGTTTCACGCCGTTCAGGTGTAAGCATACCGGACATGACTGCTTTTATGTCATTAACAAGATCATAAATGATATTGTAATAACGGATCTCAATGCCCTGAGTTTCAATTACATCTCGAGCCTGTTTATTCGCACGGACATTAAAACCGATAATAGTGGCCTTTGATGCTGCAGCAAGTGAGACATCGCTTTCGGTAATACCGCCAGCAGCAGCATGCACAATACGGACACACACCTCATCATTGCCAAGTTTTTCAAGTACAGCATTGATAGCTTCAACTGAACCCTGTACATCACCTTTAATAATTAATGGAAACTCCTTGCTACCTGAAGTCTGCAGCTGGCTAATCATCTGCTCGAGCGAGCCGCGAGAACCTGCTTGACGTGCTATAGCCTTCTCACGGGAAAGCCGGCGACGATATTCAGAAATCTCACGGGCCTGAGATTCACTAGAAACTGCAGCAAAACAATCACCTGCTCGAGGAGTACCTTGCATACCAAGAATTTCAACCGGTGTTGAAGGTCCAGCTTCTTTCATATGTTCACCACGTTCATTAATTAATGCACGTACACGCCCCCATTCATCGCCGGCAACAATAATATCACCAGGATAAAGAGTACCTTTCTGCACCAAAACTGTGGCAACAGAGCCGCAACCACGGTCAAGCTTGGCTTCAATTACAACACCCTCAACAGCCCGTTCAGGATCAGCCTTTATATCAAGAATTTCTGCCTGTAACAGAATAGCTTCCAGAAGTTTATCGATATTCTTACCTGTCTTAGCCGAAACCTCAACTTCCAGTACTTCACCACCTAGGCTTTCAACAAGGACTTCATGTAGAGATAGCTCTGTTCGCACCTTCTGTGAATTAGCCGCAGGCTTATCAATTTTGTTAATGGCAACAATAATCGGTACATTAGCTGCTTTGGCATGGTTGATCGATTCAATCGTCTGAGGCATAACGCTGTCATCAGCAGAAACAACTAGAACAGCTACGTCAGTAACTTGCGCACCTCGTGCACGCATAGCCGTAAAGGCAGCATGCCCTGGGGTATCGATGAAGGTAATTTTTTGTCCGCTCTGTTCAACCTGATAGGCGCCGATATGTTGGGTAATGCCCCCAGCCTCTTCTGAGACCACATTAGCTTTACGGATGGCATCAAGCAAAGATGTTTTACCGTGATCAACATGACCCATGATGGTAACCACTGGCGGTCTTAAACGCATTTTACTTTCGTCATCTGGCAGACTGAATATACCAAGCTCTACATCGGATTCTGCAACACGTTTGACCGTATGACCAAATTCCTCACTGATTAGCTGAGCCATATCTCCATCGATAATATCACCAGGCTTCATCATCTGCCCCTGTTTCATTAGGAATTTGATAACATCTACGGCACGCTCTGTCATACGCTGTGCTAATTCCTGAATAGTAATTGTTTCAGGGATAGTCACTTCACGTGAAATTTTTTCACGTATTTCTTGCACCTGCGTACGTTTGAATTTCTCTTGACGTCGGCGCATCGCAGCAATAGAACGACCGCGGAAATTAGTGTTGTCGTCATCCAGAGCTGATGATAGGGTTAGCTTGCTTCGTCGGCGTTCTTCACTACCTTTAATGACTTTTGGCGCGCGCACTTCCTGCTTGGCAGATGCAGCTGCATTACTGCGACGCAAACCAATACTATGGATTTCTTCTTTATTTTTTTCACGCCAATGGCTTGTTTGGGAAAGCGCCCGTTGTTTTCCTCCATCCTGAACAGTTGCTTTCTTATCCTTTATGAGAGGGATATTTGAGGGAGCTTTAATCTCCTTATACTTCCTTGCTTCCTTTTTTTGACGTACGTTTTCTTTTATCCGTCTTTTTAATACCTCTTGGTGTTTTTTCTCGCACTCGACTTTTTCTGTAGAACGCTGTTTTATATCTTCTTCCATCCGTGAGCGCTCTTGTTCCAAGCGAATATTTTCATCTTTAAGGGCCTTTAATCGGGCTTTCATCTCGATCGAGGAAAGATTGCTGACTTTCTGCGCAATTTTGGGAGGAGGCGTTTCTTTATGTGCTTTTGGATGTATAGCAACACGCGGTTTTGTTACTGGTTGTACCGTCGACAACTCTACTTTATCGTTGGGACGAGTGATTTTACGACGTTTAGTTTCAACAACAACAGCCTTTACGCGACCGTGGCTAAAGTTCTGTTTTACCATGCTATGTTCAACACTTGAACGTTTGAGCGTTAGTGTTTTTTTATGGGAAACGCTGGAGGTCTTGTCTTCGTTTTTTTTATCGCTCATTCCATTTCTGCTTCCTGTACGGTTTTTTTCGTATCTTCAAACCAGCTCATTGCATTCTCATCACGGTAGGCCATGAGCCGTCTTACCCTTTTGGTAAAACCATCTGCTGCTAAACTTTTGATTACAGCAACATGTACCACATTATCGTCCCCAAATGCCAAACTCATTTCCTCAGATGTGAAAAGAGTTAGTACAGATAATTTTTTAACTCTTTGTTTTCTAGTGGCATGAATCGCCTGTACAATTTTGCGTTTGCCGTCTTTTGCCGCTTCTTTAGCATGTAATATCATCTTTACCTCACCAGCACGGATTGCAGTCGCAATTTTTAATGCCCCGGTTATAATTCCACCACCACGCCGCGCTAGAGATAGACTCTCAAGGGCAGCTTTTTTCAAAAGATAGTCGAGTACATGAAGCATATCATCAGCAATACGCACATCTTTTTTCAGGCTTCGTGCAAACGCCTTGCGTCTAATAGCTTCCTCAATAAGTCTGCGTGAAGTAAGCAACCAAGCACCACGACCTGGAAGATTGCCTTTTAGATCGGGGACCAGCAATCCATTAGGATCAGCAACAAAGCGAATCATCATATTTGGTGAACCGCATGTGCGTGTGATGATACAGGTACGCTCAGTCATATCTTATGTCTATATTCCTTCCGTTGTTATTTTTTAGATACTTTCTTTTCGCATGTTATCAGCAAGTTCGTTTTCAGTATTTTTCTCTGTAAGCCACCCTGCCTTGATACGAGCCTTCATAATCATCTGCTCCGCATCAGTATAGCTTATATTAAATGAACTCAACACACCGGGATAGTTAACTGTTTTCCCGCTTTTGCATTCGCGCCACCCAGTCAGATCGTCTACTGCATAGCCGGCAAAATCTTCAATTGTCTTAACACCATCTTCACCGATTGCTACCATCATAGCTGTCGTTATGCCTGGGATCGCGTGCAGTTCATCGGCAACACCGAGTTCTTTACGTTTCTTGTCAAATTTTGCTTCAATTCGTTCAAGATATTCTTTAGCTCGGCTCTGAATTTCTCTTGCCGTATCTTCGTCAAATCCTTCAATTGATGCAATTTCACTGGCATTGATATAGGCAATCTCTTCAATCAAGATAAAACCTTCAGAGGCGAGAACTTGCCCAACCATTTCATCTACATTAAGCGCTTCCATAAATAATTTTGAACGGTCAGTAAATTCTTTTTGACGACGTTCCGATTCTTCTTGCTCTGTCATAATGTCAATATCCCAACCGGTCAGCTGTGAGGCAAGACGAACATTTTGACCACGTCGACCAATAGCAAGACTTAACTGATTATCAGGTACTACAACCTCGATGCGCTCGGCATCTTCGTCAAGAACGACTTTGGAAACCTCTGCTGGCTGCAAGGCATTAACAATGAATGTTGCCACATCGGGCGCCCAAGGAATAATATCAATCTTTTCACCTTGTAATTCTCCAACCACAGCTTGTACACGACTGCCACGCATACCTACACAAGCACCGACTGGATCAATTGATGCATCTCGTGAGACAACAGCAATTTTAGCACGTGAGCCTGGGTCACGAGCAACAGACTTAATTTCGATAATACCATCATAAATTTCAGGCACTTCCATAGTAAAAAGCTTTGTCATAAATTGCGGGTGCGTCCTTGATAAGAATATCTGTGGACCGCGTTGTTCGCGACGTACATCATAGATATAGGCACGAATACGGTCGCCATAACGGAACGCTTCACGCTGGATTAGTTCATCACGACGTGCAATTGCTTCACTACGCCCCAAATCAACAACCACGTTGCCATATTCAACCCGCTTTACTGTACCTGAAACAATCTCGCCGACACGGTCCTTGTATTCTTCAAACTGTCGGCTGCGTTCAGCTTCGCGCACTTTCTGCACAATGACTTGTTTAGCAGATTGAGCAGCAATGCGACTAAAATCCATAGGGGGAAGAAGATCAAAAAGAAAATCGCCAAGCTGTGCATCTAGCTTCTTTGTACGTGCGTCATCGAGTGAAATCTCGGTGGCATAATCCTCGACTATTTCAACAACCTTCATTAGTCGTTGTAGTTTAATATCGCCAGATTTGACATTGATATCAGCACGGATATTTGTTTCTTGCCCATAGCGAGAACGTGCAGCCTTCTGAATAGCATCAGCCATAGCAGCGATAACAATCTCTCGATCAATTAATTTTTCACGCGCGACAGCATCTGCAATTTGCAGAAGTTCCAACCTGTTTGCACTAACAGCCATCAGGGTTTCTCCTTCATGTATTTCTGCTTCTGAGTCATTTTCAGCAATCTTGTGTTCTTACAGGATCTTGTCTTTGAACGCAGCGTGTCACGAATTAGCTTATCCGTTAAAATAAGGCGTGCTTCAGCAAGATTAATGAAAGGAATACGCACCATTGTTTCGCAATAAGCAATTCTATCTATTTTGATATTAAAACCTTCATTGTCAACATTTGTAATATAGCCGTGGAACTTTTTCCGATTGTTTATCATTGCTTTAGTTTTAACTTTGACAATATGACCCTGCCAATTGGCAAAATCGGATTTACGTACCAGCGGACGATCAATGCCAGGAGAAGAAACTTCCAAGTGATACTTGCAGTCAATTGAGTCTTCCATATCTAGTAAGGGCGAAACTGTCCGGCTGATAATCTTACAGTCTTCAATACCCATAGTACCATCAGCACGCTCAGCCATGATCTGCAATCTCAACAATCCATTAAGATTGAATAGACGAATCCGCACAAGAGAATATCCCAATGCTTTGAGGGGTGATTTGATAACACTAGCCACTTGTGCCTCGATACCAGTTTCCTGTATCAGACGCGATTCGTCAAGGAGAATCGGCATTATTTCGTTCATTGAATTTTGCTTCTATTTAGTTTCCAAGTAACAAAAAGGAGCGGGTCCTGTGGGGCCCACTCCCATCATCAGATCAAAAATTTCACTGCACATAGATAAACTCTCTTTGCACAAGGCACAAGATACGAGATCGTTTTTTCTCTTAATCCTTGAGATTTATTTATTCACACACGTAGAAAGGTCAGATAAGTAGGTTTTCTATTTTCACGGATAGCCTTAGCTTCATATCGGGTGCCAGGCCATACTTTAGAAGGCGGTGTGCGCCAATCAATTGCGTTTTGTGCTTGCCATTCAAAGGCATAGTGCTTGCAAGCATGAAGCAGAGTCCAGTTGACATATGCATCAATATCGCTAGCAAAACGAAAGAGAGCACCTTTTTTTAGCACATACGCAAAACGATTTAGGTTAGATACATTTATAAAACGACGCTTCCAGTGCTTTTTTTTTGGCCAAGGGTCAGGATAGAAGAGATCAATTCCATCAAGTGTTTGGGCGGGCATCCAATCTAGAAGTTGAGTGGCATCACCATCGTAAAGGCGTATGTATCTCTGCAAATTAGGTGCATGTTCGATCCGGCTTAGTATCTTTATCATGCCATTGACAAAAGGCTCAACTCCGATAAAGCCGGTTTCTGGGAAATGAATAGCTTCATGCAACAAGTGTTCTCCACATCCAAAACCGATTTCTAAACGCACCTTCTTGACAGGATCAGAAAACAAGGTTCGCAAGTCAGTCGGTGCATTCTGTTTGGGATCAATCCGCAAATTAGGTAACAACATTGTGCATAAGGTTTTCTGACGAGGATGTAAGGACCTACCACGACAGCGACTAAAAAAAGCGTACTCTTGTTTCATGTGCATTTTAATCATTTCTAATTCTTTTATTGTTGTTTTTAAATCCTTGACAAGATTTATTTTTTCCCATGGAAAAGAGCCATCTTTTCCTGGTTTTCGGCCAAAATGGCCATAAGCAGCGGTTTTAGCATAAATAGGTTTATTCAAATTTAAATGTCTGCGGATTCCAGAAGGGGATAAATCCATAACCTTGCGAATTGCAGCTTCGACCTGTGTTTCACTAATTTTGCTGGTTTCATGTAGATTGACACAGATAGACAAAGGCTGAGCTATGCCTATGGCATAGGAGATTTGGATGGTGCAGCGCTCAGCAAATCCAGCAGCAACAATATTTTTAGCAAGATAACGTGCAGCATAAGCAGCAGAACGGTCAACCTTGGTTGTATCTTTACCGGAAAACGCTCCACCGCCATGAGGAGCAGCCCCACCATAGGTGTCAACGATAATTTTGCGGCCAGTTAGACCAGTATCGCCGTCAGGTCCACCGATTACGAATTTTCCGGTTGGGTTAATATACCATCGGCAGTTATCGGCAATTTTCAAACCGGTGAGAGCTTTGCGAATATAAGGTTCTACAACACTACGAACTTTCTGTGAATTCCAGTCTGAATCGGTATGCTGGGTTGAAAGAACAATGGATGTCACTTCTTCTGGTTTGTCGCGCAAGTAACGAATTGTGATCTGACTTTTGGCATCTGGTCCCAGCTTAGCAATCTCTCCTTGTTGTTCATGGCGGGCAATAGAGATCGTCTCCAGTATTTTATGGGCATAATAGATAGGGGCAGGCATGAAATCAGGAGTTTCCCGGCAAGCATAACCAAACATGATACCCTGATCTCCAGCGCCTTCTTCTTCCTGTCTGTCATAGGCATTATCCACTCCTTGAGCAATATCCGCTGACTGGGAATGCAATAACACATCAATTCTCACTGTTTTCCAATGAAATCCTTCCTGTGCATAGCCTATTTTTTTAATAGCTCGGCGAGCTGCAGCTCGGAAACGTCGAGGATTTACAAATGAATTACCCTTATTATCATAAATAAGTTTACCGCTCTTATCTTTTTTTAGTAAGGTTACGGGGACGCGCACTTCACCTGCAATAATAACACGATTGGTTGTGGCTAATGTTTCACAGGCAACGCGCACAGCCCAAGGATCTGCACCGCTTCTGTATGCTTCTCTATAGACCATGTCTACGATTTCATCGGAAATGCGATCACAAATCTTGTCCGGATGGCCTTCTGAAACTGATTCACTTGTAAAGAAATAAGCTTGATGTAACAACGGAAATACCCCTCTGGAAGAAATTACCTGGAATACCGGATTATAACATTCGTCACAAGAAACGATTTTATATTAGAAATATATTTATAAGTAAGAACTAGCTTTAAAGGCAGACATTTTCAATTAATATAAAAAAATCACTCAGACACATCATCACTGCTTTTATTGGAAAGGGTTTGCGCTAGATCAATAATTTTTACGACCCATCTTGGGATCCTTGATATGCGTGGCGCGCATTAGTTGCGTTTCTTCACTAGTGGGAGAAAAGTTCATATGATTAACTTCACTCTCAGAAAGATTTTTTCTGTACTGAAGGAACCCCAAAAAATGAAACTGGAACTTCAAGAATTTCAGAAATAGCTTGCAGATGACTTGCACAAATGCGATGCTTTTGCCAGATTTCTGAATCTATTGCAATGTAACTCCTAATTGTTTGCCAAGCTTTTCTTGACTTATAATAAGAGTAATGACGTCGAAGATGAATTCGAATGCCAACATACAGATCAACTGGGTCGGCTTTTTTCTTTAATATTGCCCCATATAATAGTAATTTCTTAGAATCTTACAATCGTCTACTTTATAAGAAGTCCTCTTTGGTACGCGCTTATGGCTAACAACTTAAAAACCTCCACAGAAAATAGCCTGCTAACTATCCTGTATAATAATCTTGGACAAAGATCTTCATACCCTTTATGGATAATAGTAATAGCGAGAATATGTAAAAAATATATATCTTTGTAAAATTCTGGCTCCACACTGGAACAGTTTTTATAGGTAAATCAATATCTATAAATCCAATTTCATTATGTTTTAACATGGCTATAATTCTACCATAAGGATCGGTTACAGCAGAAATGCCATTATTAGCTGCACGAATAAGTGATATACCTTGTTCTACAGCACGTATACGCACCTGTGCGAAATGTTGCCAAGGGCCAGGGGTATTGCCAAACCAAGCATCGTTTGTGATATTGACAAGTACATCTGGTTTAAGCTTTTCATGTGTAAGATCTATTGGGAAAATAGCCTCATAACAGATAAGTGGCAGCAAGAGAAGCCCATTTTCAAGTGCAATGATACTGTGTTTTTCCGCAGCGCTATATCCTCCTGCAAAAGAGGCAATGGCCTGGAGACCAAGCTTACGGAACCAAGAATCAAGCGGTAAGTATTCCCCAAAAGGTACAAGATGAACTTTATCAGCAGAAGCAATAATTTTACCTTTTGGATGGATAATCTGAAGAGAATTGAAATATCGAAATGTTGCTGTAGCACTGTTTATTTTTTCCACCCGAACTGCGCCAACCAGCGCCAGTTGATTGTCTTTTAAGATTCGCGTAATCCGCTCCAAGGCAGCGGGGGTATAATCGAGTATATAAGGAACTGATGTTTCTGGCCAGATAATAAGGCGAGGCGGGGTAACACCGTTTATTGGCGCTGCTGCGGTCAGTTGCAGATGACGTTCAAAATTTACCCGCCTTGTTGCAATATCAATTTTTTCACTTTGCAAAATGGAAGGCTGAATAATACGCACCCGTATTGTTTTTGATGCCAGTATGTGGACTGGAGCTTCCATGTTAAGGCGATAAAAACCGAAACTGAAATCTGCTATCATAAGAATAGCAGCAACCAAAAAACCTATTTTTTTACCCTTTCTTTCGATAAAAAGAGCTGGAGTGGTGTATACAAGCACAGCAAGCATATTCATACCATCAAGTCCAATAACGGCAACTGCTTGTATCAAAAGTGGAAACGGCATGGCAGTATAACCAAGTGCATTCCACGGAAACCCGGTAAATATTTGGCTACGCAACCACTCGGCTAATCCGAAAGCAATACTGAGCGTAATAATCCGGCGATAGCCAGGCTTCCATAGAAGAAAGGCCACGAACGTAGCAAAAGCGTAAAAAAAGGCAAGATACGCAGGAAGGCCAAATACAGCAAAAGGCATAATCCAGCCATAGACAGTAATATCAATAAGAACTGCGCCGCCTAACCACCACAAACCAGCTACAAAGTAACCAAAACCGAAATTCCATCCCGTCAGAATAGCCGCTTTATAGCGTTGGCGACGTTTTGTGATTCGCTGTACATAAATGCCATCAAGCAACCAGGTAAGAATCGGAAATGTGAGAAAACAAATCGGGAAAAAATTGACCGGAGGCAAAGCAAGCCCTGTCGCGGCACCTGCAAAAAGAGCTATTATTTGCCGTTTCCAACTTGATAATGCCTGAATTGTATTATGCGCAAAACGACATGGGCAAAATATTTGTAGTAGTGAAAAGTATGACAAATTAAAAAGGGTCAAAGTGTTTTTACTTTTAAACGTAAAAAATACAGTGCTGCATCTTCATCTGGGAGATTTTTTTGCATCAAGCTCTTTTTCAGAAATACGACGCATACGAACTTGTCTTATCCGGCGGTGATCAGCATCAAGGACCTGGAAACGATAGCCAGGGATCACTTCAATGATTTCTCCACGAGCTGGTATCCGATCAAGAGCAGAAACAATAAGGCCACCAATCGTATTAACTTCTTCAGCGTGAACTCCGGGTTTAAAATCAGTACCGATTGTTTCTTCTACTTCTTCAAATTCTGCGCTGGCGTCAATTAACCAACTGTCATCAGCTTCAGCGACAATCATAACATCATCATCGTCATGTTCATCCTCAATATTACCAACTACAAGCTCAACAATATCCTCCATAGAGGCAAGCCCATCTGTTCCGCCATGTTCATCAATGATCAAAGCCATTTGTGTATGTGTAGCTTGCATGCGAGCTAAAAGCTGATTTGCAAGCATTAAACCCGGTACAAAAAGCACATCGCGGATGACATCAAGATCACGAAGCGGTCTATTCAGATCAACATGAGAAAGATCAAGAATTTTATTTTTTTCCTCTTTTTGCGCAGCGCGAGTGATATATGTCAAAACATCGCGGATATGAACCATACCACGCGGATCATCTAACGTGCTAACATAAACCGGCATGCGTGAATGGTCTGATTTTTCAAACAGCTGTAACGTTTCTGCAAGTGTTGTATTAATCTCAATCGCCTCAATTTCAGAGCGTGGAATCATCACATCATCAACCCTCGCTTGGTGTAGTTCCAGAATATTCCTGAACATCACTCGCTCTTGCGATGAAAATGTTTTACTGTGTTGGTAAGAAAATCTATTATCTGAGTCACCATGATTTAAATCATCCTGTGGTGATCGGAGAAACGAAAAAAAACCCCTTAGCAATGAGCGTTTTTCATTTTCCCGTAATCTTCGCGGATATCGCTCTTTAGTAGCATCGCCTGCATTCTCCGCATCTGTTGGCTGTGTATCTGTTCTATCCGCCATGATCCCAAATCTTGGTCTAATCTAATGCCGATACAGTATACGGATCAGGAATAGCAAGAATCTTAACAATTTCCTGTTCTATCGTTTCCATGATTGCAGCATCAGTGTCATTCTCATGGTCATATCCCAGCAAATGCAAAAAACCATGCACAATTAGGTGGCTTAAATGGTGAATGAAAGGTTTTCTCTGTTTAGTGGCTTCTTGCTCTATGGTTTCACGGGCCAGAATAATATCTCCAAGCATAGGGCCAACCTTTCCTCCAATTTTAATTGGAAAGGCAGGGAAGGAAAGTACATTGGTTGCCTTGCCTTGGCTGCGCCATGCAGAGTTAAGATAGCATATCTCTGCATTATTTGTGAAAACAAGGCTCAATTCGCTTGAGATATGCTGCATGGAAAGGCGCTTAAGTGTGACTTCTACAATTTCAGTCACCAGTTTTTTAAGACTTTTTTTATCCATCCAACTTTTATCATGAACAGCAATGTCAATTGTGATCACAGAACCTCAGCCTTTTAGCATGGCTTTTATTTGTAAATCGATCATAAGTATTAATAATCTCTATGACAAGAGGGCGTTAATACATCAGGGCGTCAATACATCTTTTTCTGTCAACTATTCTTTTCTAAGATATTCAGTACCTCAATCACGCACAAATTCTTACCATGGAACTAAAGTAAGCTAAGCAGGACCATTCTATGATAATCATAAATGATTCTCAATCAAGGGAGGGGGGGGTAAAAAGATTTTTATCTGCAGATGTTGGAGCATTCTGTATTTCATTAAGGATAACGTCTGAATAGGCGAACGTGCGAGTATACATACAGACAAGGGGAGAAATTTCTTAATAATCTAACTTTTCCTTATAGATTCTCAAACATCAGTGAAATCAGTATTTCTTTAATTTATTCGATTCCAATATCAATGACTAATTAACTCACTATCTGTAAAATGATTATATCAAACACTAAGATTACAATGTTGCTAATTTCAACGGCTTTACACCTTGTCATTTCTTTACATCAGTATGATAGATAGTTAGACTAAACTAAAGAATAATTATTCTTGTGAGCGCCCAACAAAGCTATTCTGCTTTGCTTCTTCGATGACGACATCAAGCATTGTTCCTATTGGTGCTTTTGTCTTCAGCACAACTGGCGTAAGCCAGGGTGAGCGCCCGACCATTTGCTCTTCATTGCGTCCTGGTTTTTCAATTAAAACATCTATGACTGTACCAATCTTTGATTGCAAAAATAGCTGTTGCTGTTTACCAAGAAGTACCTGTAATCGCTGAAGTCGTTCGTCTTTTGTTTGTTCATCAATCTGATTAGACATATCTGCACCCGGCGTGCCATGTCTAGGAGAATATTTAAAAGAATAAGCAGAGGCGTAAAACACATCTTGCACAAGTTTTAATGTTTTTTCAAAATCTGCATCTGTTTCACCAGGAAAGCCGACAATAAAATCTCCAGACAACGCAATATTAGGCTGAACGGCTCGGATTCGCTCAATTAGCTTCTGATAATCAAGCGCAGTATACCGGCGATTCATAGCTCTTAATATCCTATTAGAGCCAGTTTGCACCGGTAAATGCAGATAAGGCATCAGCATTGGCAAATCACGGTGGGCAGCAATCAGCGTATCATCCATATCACGCGGATGGCTTGTCGTATAACGAAGACGCTTAAGCCCTTTGACTTTTGCTAGCCGGAATAGAAGATCACCCAAGCGCCACTCATGTGTACTACTACTGTTACCGTGCCAAGCGTTGACGTTTTGTCCTAAAAGCGTGATTTCTCTTACACCGCCATCAACCAAATTTTCAGCTTCAAGCACAATTTGTTCCACAGAACGAGAAACCTCTACTCCACGCGTATATGGAACAACACAGAAAGTGCAAAACTTATCACAACCCTCCTGAACGGTTAGAAAAGCACTAACACCACGATGACGTATTGCTTCCTTTTTCGGTAGTGGCATACGCATATATTTGTCTTCTAATGCATAGTCCGTTTCGATAATTTTCGTTCCTTTTTCTACTTTCTTTAGAATATACGGTAGGCAATGATAACTTTGCGGTCCGATTACTAAATCAACAATCGGCGATCGACGAATAATTTCCTCCCCTTCTGCTTGAGCAATGCAACCGATAACACCAATTGTTAGCGGCGTCTGTTTGTATTTTGCACGCATAATACGTAAGCGTCCAAGATCAGAATAAAGTTTTTCTGCGGCTTTTTCCCTAATATAACAGGTATTAAGCAAAATAAGGTCAGCTTCTTTTATGCTGTTTACTGTGATATATCCTTCTACGCTAAGACTATCACTTATCCGCTGGCTATCATACACATTCATTTGGCAGCCGTAGGTTTTGATATAAACTTTACGCTGATTATTTTTTTCCTGTGCTTTTATCTTTATCTCCATGATAAGTAAACTTTTGCTCTCCACTTGTATTGTTTATATTTCTTTAAAAAGTTAAATATCCATTTTATTTCTTTTATAACAACTTTCGACTTAAGATAAGTGCATCAGAGTGACCACTTTGTGATTTATAGTAGCCACGGCGCCGTCCTATGACTTTACAATCGAAGTGTTTGTAAAGAGTGCGTGCTCTTTTATTGAATTCATCTACTTCCAGAAAAAGCATTTTTATCTGTTTTTGATACAGATAGTCCAATAAAACGTTCATGAGGACATAGCTTATTCCATATCCACGATAGTCGATATCCACAGCAATGGACAGGATTTCAGCCTCATCAGCAACAGTCCTTGCGAGAACAAAACCAGTCGGACAATGTGTTTCTCCAGTTGATAGAGAGAGAAAACCTACAACCTGTGAGTCATGCAAAAAAAACCTGAATGTCTCTTTATCCCACGCTTGCCAGAAGCATTTTTTGTGAAGGGTATGCAATGCTTTGACATCACCTTTTTTAACAGGGTTAATCAATACTTTACGGTGTAAAGATGAAAAAGTAGTGAACATTTAAAAGAACTTTGGCTTGTAGAACTAAGATATTCCATAGCTGAATTCAGGACGTCTTGTCTCCGCAAAACACATCTAGATTATGGACATTTATGTTTTTCTGATAAAACTTTTCCCTGTTTACAACAATTGATCTCACCAGAAAAGGGGAGAAATGGGATTGCTGCCTTCGGCTTAACATCAGGTGGATGCATATAAAGCGGGTTAGCTTTTTCAGATTTTTTTTTTCTAGCAGCTAGAAAAGCATAGATTTCAATATCTGCTGTTGATGTTGTATCAAAGAACGGATGGCAGGTCCGTTGTGTGATTTTGTAGACTCCTGATCCGCGCAGTAGTGTGGTTTTAGATAAAGTTGCTGCAATTGCTTCGGCTGTATCAATTCGAGGGAACCGGATAGCCTGGTTTTTAGCATTAAAATCTTGCACATAAAGGGTGCCTCTGTGTGCTTCAAGCACTATGGTTATAGGTCGATCTTTATAGTGTTGTGCCGTTTCAAAAGCGAGTGCTTCAAAAGTGTTGATACCGATAGCTGGTCTGTCGAGAGCTAATGCCAGCCCGCGAGCAGCAGATACACCGACGCGTACTCCAGTAAAAGAACCCGGACCTGTATTGACACTGATACGATCAATATCAGAAAAGTTCTTATGCGCTTCATCCATGACAGACATAATCTGTTCCATAAGACATTCAGCATGTCTTTTACCGATACTTTTATTTACTTTAGCTAGAAGGCGGTTATTATTGATAAGACCAGTTGCACAAAAAGGAGAAGCGGTATCAATGGCTAGGATTAGCATAAAATTATTCCAGGCTAGGGAGTTAGAAGCAAGAAACCTACTGGCATGATCTTTCGAAATCTTAAGGACATTTTAGTCAAAAAAATGACTCTGGTAATTCTATAAAACGCTACATAGTATCATCTTCTTCATACGGATATACATACCTCCGAATACTAATTAAAATCACCAAAAGGTGTAATGACAAATTTTGTTGTCTATCTAGTACTTTTCTGGCATTCAGGCAAATATCTAGATATTTCTTAATAAATTTTTAAAGAATAAAGCAATTTAGTACTTAAATTAAGCTCTTTTCGAAAAAAGTTAAATTTTCTAAATTGCTTATCTACATTGGCTATATGATTTTGATGCTACTATTAAAGTAATCAAAAATTAAAAGTAATTGATTTCTATAGAAAGATATTTCTATGATTGGAAGATTATAAAGAAAGAAAACTACGCAATGCTCTTCCTATCACTTTATAGTTACTTTCTATAAGCACGGATATGCGATAGAAGTCCTGATAGCGATTTTTTTGTGCTATCCTCTGCTTCTCCTTCAATCATTTTTACTAATGAATTAGCAAGATCTTTACCCAGCTCTACACCCCATTGATCAAATGAGTTAATGTTCATGAGGATGCCTTCAACAAAAACACGGTGTTCATAGAGTGCGAGCAGCCTTCCAAGGGCGAAAGGTGTCAAAAGATCCTGCATAATAGTAATGGAAGGACGGTTGCCAGGAAAAGCTTTATGTGGGGCAAGCCTCCTTGCTTCATTTTCTCCTACGCCCTGTTGTATCATTTGGGTATAGGCTGCCTCAGCAGGACGTCCGCATAACAAAGCTTCTGTTTGTGCCAGATAATTTGCTAAAAGAAGATTATGCTGGGATTGTAGGTTCGGTTCATGACTATTGACGGATATAATAAATTCAATCGGAATGATATCTGTTCCCTGATGCAACAATTGGAAAAAAGCGTGTTGTCCGTTTGTCCCCGGTTCACCCCAGACGATAGGTCCAGTTGCTGTTGTAACCTGCGTGCCTTCAGATGTTACGCATTTGCCGTTCGATTCCATATCAAGCTGTTGAAGGTAAGCAGGCAACCTCTTAAGTCGTTGTTCATAGGGAATGACGGCGCGTGTGGGGTAATTGCAGATAACCCGATGCCAGAAGCCAACAAGCCCAAACACAACAGGTATATTGGTCATGAGAGGTGTTTTGCGGAAATGTTCATCCATTATATGGGCGCCAGCAAGAAACTGGCGAAATTGTGCAGAGCCAATTGCAATCATAACCGGTAAACCAATTGCACCCCAAACGGAATAACGTCCCCCAACCCAGTTCCAGAAACCAAAGATATAAGACTCATCAATGCCAAAATCTATTACCTTATTGATCGCAGAGGATACAGCAGCAAAGTGTTTGCAAACCGCTGTTGCTCCCAAAGAATTTGCAATCCATTGTCGAGCAAATAATGCATTTGTCATGGTTTCAATTGTTGTGAACGTTTTGGAAGCAATGATAAAAAATGTGTTGCTCGGATTAAGAGCGCCTAATGTATCAATAATATGAGCGCTATCTATATTAGAGATAAAATGACAGGCAGGCCCATTATGATAAGGCCTTAGCGCTCTCGTCACCATAGCAGGGCCAAGATCAGAGCCGCCAATACCAATATTGACTATATCTGTAAATGGATTTCCCCTTTCCCCTTTCAGCAGGCCATTACGGATTGCATTAGAAAATTTCTCCATTTTGGCCAAAACAGACTGGATTTCTGGTACGAGATCTGTTTCTCCTAATAAAATTTTGCATTTTTCGGGCGCACGCAGCGCTGTATGCAAGACTGGGCGATTTTCTGTTATATTGACTGATTCTCCAGTAAACATAGCATCGCGCCTGCTACTGATATTAGCGATTCTGGCTAAATTTTCTAGTAATCTTAATGTGTTTTTGCTAACAGCACATTTGGAAAAATCAAATAGAAGATCATCTAGCTTGAGAGAGAAATTATTAAAGCGGTTTATGTCATCAAAAAATGCTTTCTTGATATTAAATAGTGCACCATTATTATTTTGATATTTCAAGGTATTTAGAGCTGCTTGAAACTGTGATTCATCTCGTTTCATTCTATATCCTCTTTCGTTTCTCCTATTTGGTTAATGTAAGATAAAGATAGACTTGGAGAAAGATGCAGAATGATAAAATATAGCCTGTGCATAAATTTATAGCTTATGCAAAAGCAAGACCCGATCGTAATTGTTGTTGAGCTTGCGGTGGTTTGTTCTTTCTATGCAATGGTTGTTTAGCAAAAGAAAGCTTTTCAAGCTTCACTGTTTAGAGTAGTGCTGCGTTGTGCATTGCCTCAATTTTTGTGTTTTATATCAATCACAGCAGGATAATTATAATAAGTAGCTTTAGATAAAGTATCTTCACATTATCCCTCTGGTAAGAATTTTACTAACTATCTTTTTTATTAATGGGAGATATATGAGAAGCAAAATTGGTGGATACCTTATAAATAAAGTTTCAATTAATAAACCTCATAGGCCTAATCATAATGACCTCAATGTGAAGGTTATCAATACATATTGAAGACAAACTATCTATCGAACTTGTAGGGTTTTTATTCGAAAGTTAATGGCTTTATCTTAGAACAGCAATCCACATTTACGATAAATTATAGAGTTTCTCTTTACTTATATCTATCGTAATTTTCTATGCAATGCGTATATATCTGCTGCATTTATTTGTTGATGAAGCGACCTATCTAACCGTTTTAGGCTTTCCACCCATACTAAATGTGTTGCTTTACAAGCAATTTATCGATTTTTTGGTCGGAACGGTGGGATTTGAACCCACGACCCCTTGACCCCCAGTCAAGTGCGCTACCAAACTGCGCTACGCCCCGAACTAAAAAGTTCCTAAGACACGAAACTGGTAAAGACAAGATATAAAGTTGAAAAAGGAATAAGATAGGGAAAGGACCATCCTATGACAATTGTTCAAAAAAAGAAATATCCTGTTTTTGACCGAAGCGGTCCGTTGCGATAATCCAACGGGATAAATCAGGCTCATTTTTGGCCATTTTTACCGGATAATTTGCTTTTGGTGGCTTCGTCCAACCGCTGCACAATAAAGGCGCACTTATCTGACAACCCACCAAGGGCAATACATTGGGAAATTATCCGTACAGATAACAACATAAATACAGGAAATAAAGATAGTTGGTGCCCAGAAGAGGACTCGAACCTCCACACCACGCGGCACAGGTACCTGAAACCTGCGCGTCTACCAATTCCGCCATCTGGGCTGCATGACTTGCAGCCATTCAAACTAATTAAGCAGTTCATGTCAACCACAATTTGCGACAGGATAGCAAAAATTCAGTAAAATACCTGACTCAGCATTGGCTTGAAAATCAAGACAAATTTTAGTTCTCTAACACTCGCTTGCTGGCAATTGTCGAATCAGCATTCAAGCGATAAATGACTGGCACACCAGTTGCTAGCTCTTGCCTAATGATTTCTTTATCGCTAAGTCCTTCTAGTGCCATGATAAGTACACGCAGAGAATTGCCGTGCGCCGCTATTAGAACTGTTTCTCCTCGCAAAACATGTGGCTGGATGGTGTACATATAATATGGCCATACACGCGCACCGGTATCTCGTAGGCTTTCACCACCTGGTGGTGGAATATCATAAGAGCGTCGCCAAATATGAACTTGCTCTTCTCCCCATTTCTTACGCGCATCATCCTTGTTTAGACCTGAGAGGTCACCATAATCACGCTCATTTAAAGCTTGGGTTTTGATAGTTTCAAGATTTGACTGATTCATTTCATCAAAGATATGGAAGCATGTGGCCTGTGCTCTTTGTAAAGAAGAGGTATAAGCAATATCAAATTTTAATCCCTCAGCCTTAAGCTTTTTCCCAGCCAAAATTGCTTCACTATGCCCTAGATTCGTTAGGGCAGGGTTACGCCATCCAGTAAAAAGATTTTTCAGATTCCATTCACTTTGGCCATGGCGAATAAGGACCAGTATACGTGCCATTACTAATTATCTCCGTTGTATCTTGGGCGATTATTTCTGTGATTCTTAATCAGCAGTCAATACATCGAGCATTGAATAAAGGCCAGGTGGTTTACTTTGTGCCCAGAAGGCTGCCTTAACAGCACCATATGCAAAAATTGATCTATCCTCAGCAACATGGGAAAGAATAATGCGTTCATTTTTTCCAGCAAAAATAACAGAATGTTCACCTACAACTGTACCGCCACGCAAGGAGGCAAAACCGATTGAGCCTTCTTCTCGGGGGCCAGTATATCCGTTACATCTGCAAACGTTTTTTTTCGCAAGGTCAATTGTACGCCCTTTTGCAATTGCCTTTGCTAGCAGCAGAGCTGTGCCTGAGGGAGCATCTACTTTATATCGATGATGCATTTCAACAATTTCAATATCAAAATCCTCAGAGCCAATGATCTGGGCTGCTTTTTGCGTCAGATCGACAAGTAGATTAACAGCAAGACTCATATTGCTTGATTTGACGATCGTTGCTTGACGCGCAGCTGTCGTTATTTTTTTTTCGTCCGTTTCAGAAAAACCGGTTGTTCCGATAATGTGAACGATATGCATCCGGGCCGCATGATCAGCATAAATAACACTAACTTCCGGCCTTGTGAAATCCAGAATTCCATCAATTTCAGAAAGGTTATCGAAAATATCTGATGTGACTTTAATGCCAAGCGGCTCAATGCCGGCTAATATACCAGCATCTTTTCCTAGCCATTCGGATCCCTGACGGTCAACAGCTGCAGCAAGCTCAATGCCATCTGTCTGCGCGACTGCACGGATTAGTTCTCGCCCCATTTTTCCGCTCGCCCCAATAACTGCAAAACGCATGATACTTTACCTCTTTATAAATATGTCTATTATTGCTTTTTATCAGTAACTGATTGAGGAGAAAACCATCGTTTAGAATGATAATAGTTTTTTTGTAAAAAAATCTTTTTCTGAATTAAAATCCGCTTATTAAAGTAATTAAGGGAGATTAAAAGGGAGGAAATGAAATTGGATATTAATAGTACAGTATTAAAAAAAAGAAGAATCGCTGTTGTTGGCTTTCTAGGAGCCATTGCAGGTTTATTGTTCGGACTTGATACAGGAGTTATTTCAGGAGCGCTTCAATTTATTGCTGAAGAGTTTGCATTGTCAGATACGATGCAGGAGCATATCATGGGAGCTTTAATGTTGGGAGCAGCAGTTGGAGCTATTTTTGCTGGCTGGCTTTCTTATTATATCGGGCGTAAATACAGCCTTTTAGTAGGAGCAGTTCTTTTTATTATTGGCTCATTTTTGTGTGCGTTTACACCTAATGTGGAAATTCTTATTGCAGCGCGAATTCTTCTTGGTATTGCGGTTGGTATCGCTTCCTATGCGACACCTCTTTATCTTTCAGAAATAGCGCCTGAGAAAATCCGCGGCAGTATGATTTCACTTTATCAGCTGTTGATTACATTCGGCTTATTGACAGCTTTTATTTCCGATACAGTGCTAAGCTATTATGAAGCATGGCGATGGATGTTAGGGATTGTCGTGATTCCCGCTGTATTTTTGTTTATAGGTGTGGCTACACTTCCGCGTAGTCCACGTTGGCTCATATCCAAGGGACGAGAACAAGAGGCGGAGAAAGTACTTGAAGAAATCCGTCTAACACGGAAAGAAGTTGTAACTGAGTTGCAAGAAATTGAGAAAAGTTTGCAAATAAAGCAAAGTGGTTGGACTCTTTTCAGGGATAATAAAAACTTTCGTCGTTCTGTTGGTCTTGGTGTTTTGTTGCAAATTATGCAACAATGTACAGGTATCAACATTGTTTTGTATTATGCGCCTAGAATCATGGGAATGGCTGGCTTTTTGACAACAGCAGAACAAATGTGGGGATCAGTGCTAGTAGGTTCAGTTAATGTACTAGCAACTTTTATTGCTATTGGTGTTGTAGATCGTTGGGGGCGGCGCCCAACGTTGTTACTTGGTTTTTCTGTTATGGCATTCTCCATGGATTTATTAGGGCTAATGCTGTATTTGGATTTGGATGCAACTTGGGCACATTATTTTTCAGTTATAATGCTTCTGGTATTCATTGCTGGATTTGCCATGAGTGCAGGGCCTTTGATTTGGGTTTTGTGTTCAGAGATTCAGCCACTCAAAGGTCGTGATTTTGGTATTACCATCTCAACTGCGACTAATTGGCTGGCAAATATGATTCTTGCTGCGACTTTTCTGTCTCTTCTCAATGTGTTGGGGGCAGCTAATACATTCTGGCTATATGCTGCACTTAATTCTCTATTTTCTGTTGTAACATGGTGGTTTGTGCCAGAAACAAAAGAGATCTCGTTAGAAAAGATTGAAGCTAATCTAATGCAGGGAAGACGGTTACGTGATATTGGTCAATTGTTGTAATAAATATTCCTACATGTGTTTATTAAACGTGAGTGGAATTTTTCTGTGCAAAACAATTAAAATTACTGAGATGATGTAGCTTCAGTTTATATGCTTACAGAGTAATGAGGGAGGAAATGAAATTGGGGGGGGTAAGATTGGAGGGGGTACTATCGCATAAAGCCTTTCGTCAAGTATAATATCTACTGATTATAAAATCATGCTTTTTTAAATTTCCGAATGCAATCGGGCTATAAGCGACGCGCCCCGATCATTATGCTCATGTGCTGTAAAAATGTGCAAAAATACTTCCCAATATATATATCACAACGATACTCTCCTTATACACTGACACACTGGCTATTGCTAAGATAAAACTTCTCTGACAGGAAGTTTATAACTAATTATTCAAGGGAATGAAGGCAGCGTATAAAGAACTAACCTAAGAAGCTCAAGTTAGTTAAAGACGCAGGCCTTCTAAAGAAGACTTACGGATGGGTTTCTCCACCTCTTTATCCTGTCCACAATCGGTCTTGGTAATCCAAGAGGAAATGTTCTCCATTTCGAGTAAAGGCAGCCATACCCTCCAAGGCAGCACGTGGATGAGTCATGACGTAAATCGGTATAGTTTCCAGAAGTTTTCTATGTGGGGCTTTATCTTCAAATTGTGCTCTGAATGAATCTTCATTAATGAAGGCCATGATTTTGGGAATAATGCCGCCACCAATATAAACCCCACCATGTGCCTTAAAAATTAATGCAAAATCACCTGCAAAACGGGCAAGATAGGTCAGAAAAAGATCAACTGCTTCATTAGCTTGCGGCTGGTCTGCATGATGTGCTGCTCCGGTGATAGCATCAGCTTTTTCAAATTCTACCTTTATACCATCCAGATTGCAGATTGCGCGATAAATACTGGTAAGCCCGCGTCCGCTAAGAATTTCTTCAGCGCTAACACGCCCTTCATTGTGGAGAAAATACGGAAAAAGCTCTATATCACGTTTAGTACGTGGAGCAAAATCTATATGCCCGCCTTCACCTGCCACTGGCATGTACCGTTTGTTGGCACAGGCAAGACCTGCAACACCAAGACCAGTTCCAGGACCTAGAACAACACGGGCACCATAGCTACTTGTTCCTTTATCGCCAATTTTCCAAAGATACTTTTCGTCTAGGGCTGTAGTCGCCATAGCCTGTGCTTCAAAATCATTAATCACAAGTACGCTTTTAAAGCCAAAACGCTTAATGAGAGACTGTGCATTGATAAACCAGTGTGAATTAGTAAGAGGAATGATCTTTCCTTCTACGGGCGCGGCAACGGCTAAGATAAGGCTATTTGGTTTTTCTTTGGCAAGCGGTAAGATGCTTTGTTCAATAGCCTCATCAATATTTTTAAAATCAGACACTTTATCCGTCGGGAAAATCTGTTCGTCATCTTCATCTGGGCTAATCATTGAAAAGCGTGCATTAGTACCGCCGATATCACCAACAAGGAATGGACCGGGCAATTTGGGGAAAAAAAGACTCATAATTTGGCTCACGATATTATTTATGGAGTCGTTCGTTATTTCTTGGAGGGTGAGATGCATCCGTAAACCACCAGTCAAGCGAGGAATCACGTCCGCTTCCCTTAATACCTATACCTGGTGGGTATGACAAACAGGCGAAGCATCCGCTCTTGTATTTTAAGTGGAGATAAAAGTGCAAATTATCCCTCAAGTAAAATTGCATTCTGCGCAGCCATGACTGGCTATTGCTAACCGTTATATCACGAAGATGTTTTTTGATGCCGTGATGAACAAAAATATGTTCGATTTGTGGCTTCTGAGCGGAAAATTTCAAAATCCCCATGGGGCATGCTCCATTTGGCCGAATCAATAAAAAGTACTTTGGCTTCCACTAGGAAACGCAAAACATATCTTCCCTTTTATGCCACGAGAGCTTTTGTATAGGCATCAAACCACCGTGCGGCTGTGACATACCACTGACAAGCGGCCTCGACCAGCTCTTTTTTGCTTTCTGGTATAACAAACTTTCAATAAAACTGATCAATGCTAGAAATCCTCGATTACAGTTCTGTCCAAAAGAAAATGAGTTGCCAGTGAGAAAGTCACTGTAGTTAATAACACTTGTTGTTATGCCGAAAAGGCATTTTTTGAAATAAAAATTTTCAATTTAGTAATATCTTTCATTGGAGTTTCCTGCACATCAGAGATTTGTTTGGCCAATTTATCGGTGACATGTGTTTCTCTACTTCCTATTAAAGACAACTACTTTATTACAATCAGGAATAATTTTATCACACAGATTATTTTGACACTTGATCATTATAATTCTCACCTGTCTATTCTACCAATCTCGGGTCTGCCAAATTAACGTCAATGCTTTGCGATAATCAGGGTAGTTGAGACGATAGCCTGTTTTGAGAAGCAGCTTATTAGAAACTCTTTTATTATCACTATAAAAAGAACGAATCACGGAGGGAATATCCGCTTTTTCAAACGGAATCTCCGGTGGTACTTGCATTCTTAGCAGTCGAGCTGCAAATGTAATAACATCCTGTGGGAATGCTGGTTCATTATCGCAAATATTAAAGATGCCAGAGCACTTGTTATCAGCTAGATGATTTATTGCGCCAGCAATATCTGCTACATGAACGCGATTAAACACCTGTCCCGGTTTGATAATACGGTGAGCTTTTCCTTTTCGTAGTTTGACAAAAGCATTTCGGCCAGGGCCATAAATACCGGCAAGACGCAGAATAGCCAGAGGAATATTATATTGTCTAGAAAAACGTTGCCAAGATTTCTCAATTTCTATGCGTTTTTTATTGCGAGGTAAGGTTGTATAGCATGGAGCTGTTTCATCAACCCATCGACCATTATGATTGCCGTAAACACCAACAGTGGACAGATATCCAATCCATTGAAGAATGGGCATTTTACTCCACAGGTTAGGCAGCCCTAAGACCGGATCTCCTACTGCAGTCGATGCAATACTGATAATGAGATGTGTAGTTCTTTTTAATGCAATGATAATAGAAGTGCTGAGATTCACGCCATCAAACAGAAGAGGGATGATATTAGCTGCTTTCAACGTTTTGAAATGTGCTATATCTCTTGTTGTGCCATATACTGGCATCGACTGAGTTAAGGAAAACGCCTTTCCAGTATAACCAGCACCGAAGATAAAAAATGTCATATATCAGCCTTCCATTCTGTTTTGATATTATCATTAATTTTCCGTGAAGCAAGCTGCTGGCAATAGGATTGCAGACTGTTGTGCTGCTAAAATTTGCTCTATTATGCCGAGAACCAACGATGAATAATCTAAGAGATGGTTTTTGTATAATAGAGGAAAAGGGAAAGGGGTATACACCTACTTTTTGATCAACCCTGAGACTTTCATTTATATGCGTGGTTAGTAAATTTCTCCGGAGGCATAGACATAAAGCCAAACAATTTTTAGTTTTTTCTGTTTTTTTAGAAATCAAGGTCTGCATAATGGGCGATTGGCGCCATTACACGAATACGGTCAGCTAAAATAGATCGAAACGAAGGGCGAGATTTTAGGCGAGCATACCAGTCATGTGCCATAGGATAGGAAGTCCATTCTATCTCTCCCATATAATCAAGAATTGAAACTGTTGCACTTGCTGCAAAATCCGCGTAGGAGAGTGAAGAGCCGCCAAGCCAATCACGATTGGCTGCAAGCCAATTCAAGTATTGCATATGTGGCTGGATATTGGACAGCGCTGTGCGTAGAATGCTCGAATCTGGAGCACCTCCGCCCTGTGATTTTGGCATTTCCTGTTTATAAATGCGTTCTCGAACTAAATGGCGGATAATTTCATTTTCTAACTTAATCAAAAACCATTCGCAAAGACGCCTTACTTCAGCTCGACCAAGAGGATTTGGCGGGAAAAAATAGCTCTGCGTCTTATAAGCGCCGCGAGTCTCGTCAAGATATTCGCAGATGACTGATGCACCGCAAATTGGTGTTTTTCCTTCAAGCAAAACAGGAATCGTACCAGCAAGATTAACCGTGCGGAATTTGTAACGTTTCTGCCATTCATATTCTACGATCAACTGAGTTGCAACTCCATATTCACTCAGTAGCAAGCGTATATAGCGTGATGCAGAAGACATGGGATGATGAAATAATGTTAGCATATGGGATGCAGATTTTCTAAAATACTATGAATATGCTGTAAGGATATAGGTAAATCTTAAGTCGTATAAACACGGTAGATATAATGAGCCCAAAAAGTTGGTTTTTCAATTGGAATATGAAAGACAGTATTTTTTGATTGTGTGCAAATAAAGCAAGAAATATTCCATTCAACTAATGAAAGAACATGGATTCCTTTTTTTCTGTAATTTACTTGCATTAGTGTGAATTATGCTACTGTATCTTAAAGTATCTTAGAGATTTACCTTTATTAATAACCTAGATTTATTCTACTTCAAGTGCCAACTAGGGAGTATGCAATATCCTTAGGAAGCGGATTTGCCAAACGTATAGTCTATCAATCTTCTGAAGTTCATTTATGATATCCGTACAGGTATTTTTATGATGCATTATCTTTTTATCTTAATTATTGCCAATCATGTTTATGCACTACTTCAGCTAATAAGTAATTCTCTGCTTGATCTTTCTTAGCGGCTTAAGAAAGGACAAAGAGCACGAATAGAAAGCAGCGTAGGCAACATTGCTGATTCACTCTGCTCTACCTTGTAACTTCTCAGAAGAATTAAGCTTTTTTATATCGGTCAAGCTTTATGATAATAGTGGCACGTAAAGATCACCGTTATCCCGATACTTTTTCGCCATAGTCTTCATACCTTCCTCGCGTATATCATGAGAAATTCGCATCGAACAGAATTTTGGTCCACACATGGAACAGAAATGTGCCATTTTATGTGCTTCTTTTGGCATAGTTTCATCATGAAAAGCACAAGCTGTATCCGGATCAAGTGATAAATTGAACTGATCCTGCCAACGGAAATCAAACCGCGCGCGGGAAATGGCATCATCGCGCTCCTGTACACCAGGAATTCCTTTAGCAAGATCTGCAGCATGGGCAGCGATCTTGTAAGTAATTACACCGATTTTGACATCATTGCGGTCAGGAAGACCGAGATGTTCTTTAGGCGTGACATAACACAGCATGGCAGTGCCATACCACCCAATCATAGCTGCCCCAATGGCTGACGTGATATGATCATACCCCGGCGCAATATCGGTAGTCAATGGACCAAGGGTGTAGAAAGGAGCCCCACCGCAATATTTTAGCTGTTGCTCTATATTTTCCTTTATTTTGTGCATAGGAACATGCCCTGGTCCTTCTATCATTACTTGACAATCCTTTGTCCAAGCGATTTGAGTCAGTTCGCCTAATGTTTCTAGTTCAGCGAACTGGGCCTTATCATTGGCATCACTGATAGAACCAGGACGCAATCCATCACCAAGTGAAAATGAAACATCATATGCGCGAGCAATATCACATATCTCATCAAAATGCTCATAAAGGAAACTTTCACGGTGATGATATAGACACCACTTGGCCATAATCGAGCCACCACGTGAGACAATGCCGGTAAGACGGTTCACGGTCATCGGAATATAGGCAAGTCTGACACCGGCATGGATCGTGAAATAATCAACGCCTTGTTCTGCTTGCTCAATTAACGTATCGCGAAACACTGACCAAGTTAGATTTTCAGCAACGCCATTGACTTTTTCTAGGGCTTGGTAAATCGGTACTGTACCAATCGGCACTGGGGAATTACGGATAATCCACTCCCGAATATTATGAATATTGCTCCCAGTAGATAGATCCATTATCGTATCTGCGCCCCAACGAATAGCCCAGATCATTTTTTCCACTTCTTCTGCCATGGAAGAAGTGACAGCTGAATTACCGATATTAGCATTGATTTTAACAAGAAAATTTCGCCCGATAATCATTGGCTCAACTTCTGCATGATTGATATTAGCAGGAATAATTGCTCGACCGCAAGCGATTTCATCACGTACAAATTCTGGTGTAACATAATCAGGTATATCACAGAAAGATTTGTCTGTGTGCTTTTGTATATCTCTTGCTTCTTCTCGACCAATGTTTTCACGTATAGCGACAAATTCCATCTCCGGTGTAATAATACCTGCCCGAGCATAAGCGATTTGAGTCACAGCTTTATCTTCTCTAGCACAAAAAATTTTATGCGATATAGGAAATGCGGAGGCTTGATGAATACCGCTGGGGAACTTATTATCTTCCGTTTTGACATTTTGATTTCGACTAATTTTAATATCATTATTTGTCAACAACCACTTTTCGCGAATGCGTGGCAGCCCATTATCAATCATCGTCTTGGATTCAGAATCCGTATAAGGACCAGAAGAATCATAAACAACTACAGCAGTTTCTGCACTAGACGAATGCAAAGCAATAGCACGCATAGGCACTCTAATTTCAGGAAAAATTTTTCCGGATTGATAAATTTTGCATGAAGAGGGCAGTGGTCCTATTGTAGCTTTTGGGGCATCTTGTTGCATAGGCATAATATCTCCTCGTCCATAACGCAAGAAAATCCAATGTGATTGATATCAAGAGACAACCATAACATGCAAATCTATTTTCTAGTATGCGAATTTCTTCTATCAGTGAATTGGACTAGTTTCAAGGGACATGCGGCATCAGTCAGTTTTTCGTCCAAAGTCCCTAACCTCGTCCACAATAATTCCTACTACTTTTTATGCCAATGAAACTGGTGCATACAGAATTACAATAATTAATTAACAAATTGGTTTTTATTGAAAACAGAGGAGAATCCACGCAGCATCCCTTATATCTTATTGATATTTTTATTTTCATAATGTTTGCTGCCATGAAAGCAGAAAAATGCTAGACATCTAGATTAATGACGGACGAAGCATGTGCATGAATGAATTCACGACGTAGCTCAACATTATTCCCCATCAGTGTAGAAAACAGAGAATCAGCATCTGTAAGGTCCGGTATTTTGACTTGGAGTAATGAACGCGTATCGGGATCAAGTGTTGTTTCCCAGAGCTGGTTAGCATTCATTTCACCAAGACCTTTATAGCGCTGTAGCGTTAGACCTTTACGACCATGGGCAAAAATATTTTCCAGCAATGCCAAGGGCCCGGTCATGATCTCTTTTTGGTCCTTACGGTGTAAGGTAGCTGGTATCCCGTAAATATTATTCAAGTGCGGCGCAAGACGAGTGATCTGATGGGCATTGGCTGAGCTAATCAGATCCATATCAATAAATGCAACATCTTTAACACCGCGCAGTGTGCGTTCAAAACGCATACCTTCACCGTCATCTATCGCGTAACCGCTCCAACCTTGCTCTGTGTTTTCAGAAATAATATTAAGTCGTGCAGCAATTTTATTCGCCATTTCCTGGGCGCTTTCTTGAGTTGCAACAGCTTTAGGGGTAAGAGCGCCGATGATAGCTGCTTGCTCAACAAGCGCATGGTCATAACGAGTGTGAAGTCTGTTAAATAATTGACGCAGCATACGTGCCTCTTTTTCTACAAGCTGTTGTAGATCTTCACCGCTCCAAGCCGCTCCATTGGCAAGTTCAAGAACAGTTTCATGAGTGCCGATCTCAATTAGAAATTTCTCAAATGCTTCCTCATTCTTGATATATTGTGATGATTTACCCCATGACACTTTATAGAGTGGCGGTTGTGCAATATACAGATGCCCACGCTTTATCAGTTCTGGCATTTGCCGAAAAAAGAAAGTAAGCAGAAGTGTGCGGATATGAGCACCATCTACATCAGCATCGGTCATAATGATGATTTTGTGGTAACGTAATTTATCAGGTGTAAATTCGTCCTTACCGATAGATGTTCCGAGGGCTGTGATAAGCGTGCCAATCATATCGGAGGAAAGCATGCGATCAAAACGTGCTCGTTCAACATTGAGAATCTTTCCGCGTAGCGGTAAAATCGCTTGGTTTTTGCGTGAACGTCCACTTTTAGCCGAACCACCAGCAGAATCACCTTCAACAATAAAAAGTTCGGATTTAGAAGGATCGCGCTCTTGGCAATCAGCTAATTTTCCAGGAAGGGAAGAAATATCAAGAATGCCCTTACGTCGGGTTAAATCACGGGTCTTACGGGCTGCCTCACGGGTAACTGCTGCTTCTACAACCTTTCCAACAAGAATTTTTGCTTCTACAGGATGTTCTTCAAGCCAAGTTGAGAAAGCTTCACTGACAAGGCTTTCAACAACAGAACGTACTTCTGAGGAAACAAGCTTCTCCTTGGTCTGGGATGAAAATTTTGGATCAGGTACTTTGATAGAAAGAATTGCCGTCAGGCCCTCACGACAATCATCACCGGTCAGCTGCACTTTTTCTCTTTTGGCAACACCAGACCTTTCGGCATAACTGACGATTTGACGGGTTAAAGCAGCACGAAATCCGGCAAGATGAGTGCCGCCATCGCGTTGAGGGATATTATTAGTAAAACATAATACTTTTTCGTGGTAAGAATCGTTCCACCACATAGCAACTTCCACCGCCATACCGTCTTTCTCACCAAGGATATAAATCGGTTTGTCAATTATCGATGTTTTAGAACTATCGATATATCTGACAAATGCAATCAGACCACCATCATAATGCAACGTTTTTTCATGCAGACTTGTATAGCGCTTATCACTTAATTTAATGCAGATTCCGGAATTGAGAAAAGCAAGCTCACGTAGTCGTTTTTCAAGTGTATCGAAATCGAAATTTACCATGGTAAATATCCCAGGACTTGGAAGGAATGTAACTTCCGTGCCAGTTTCATCATCTGCATCACTGGTGATAGCTAAAGGCGCCTTGGCAATACCATGACGAAATGTCATTTCGTATAGCTTTCCATTGCGTCGAATGCACAATCTGAGCCAGGTTGAGAGTGCATTGACAACCGATATGCCAACACCGTGCAGGCCACCTGAGATCCTATAGGAATTTTGATCAAATTTACCGCCTGCATGTAATTGGGTCATAATGACCTCAGCAGCAGATACTCCTTCTGTTGGGTGAGTATCTGTCGGTATCCCCCGGCCATTATCTGCAACAGTGCAAGAGCCATCAGTATTCAGTGTGACAACCACAAGGTCCGCATAACCAGCCAATGCTTCGTCTATAGCGTTATCCACTACCTCATAAACCATATGATGTAAACCCGAACCATCATCTGTATCACCGATATACATACCAGGGCGTTTACGAACCGCATCTAGCCCTTTTAAAATCTTGATTGATTCCGCCCCATATTCACCGCTGTTTTCTGGCTTAATCGCCTTACTCATAACACTCGATCCGTTTTCTCATTAAAATTTAGGGCCTCACCGCCTCAAAAACCTTTTAATTATAGGCTAATAGGTAAGAAATTCCAAATGTTTTCTATGATTTGGCTGAGAGATAGTATCTCTTGGATCAAATGAACAACTTTATGCTGGATGCCTTTGCTATTCTTCATAATTCTACACCAGAAAACCTTTAGAAATATCGAATATAACGATTCCCACTTTTGAAAAGTCACCAGTTTACTGTATTGCTTTGCGATAAAGTCGATATGAATTAAGGAATATTACTGATAACGAAATTAAAGACAATTTAGTCCTGTCCCATGCGTTTTTTGTAAAAAAAATCCTTAAGCAGATTTGCTGCTTCGCTTTCTCCTATGCTTGAATAGATTTCAGGTTTATGATGACAAGTTGGCTGATTGAAAAAATGAGGCCCATGTTCAACTGCTCCACCTTTTGGGTTTAATGCTCCGTAATAAAGACGACGAATACGAGCAAAGGAAATTGCAGCTGCGCACATAGCACAAGGCTCAAGCGTTACGTATAAATCACACTCGGCGAGGTGCTCTGATTGTAGAGTTGCACAGGCCATACGGATGGAACGGATTTCGGCATGTCCTATCGGATCTGCAACTGAATGTGTCAGATTATGTGCTGAGGCCACAATGCGGCTGTTATGTACGATGACAGCGCCAACTGGTACTTCATTAAGAGTAATAGCCTCATGTGCCTTAGCAAGAGCGACCTGCATTGGTGTAAGGTTTTTTTTCTCATTTGTTGTTTGCATATTGCCATTTACCCTTTTTCAAAGAGATGAACTTTTAAAGTGAAAAAACCTGATATTTTCCTCGCATCTGCTATTTTCATTATGGTAGATTTTATTACCAAATATCGCTGTCAAGAGGCAAAAAACAGATGATTTACAAACGGCAGGAAAAAATGAAACGACGACAAGCAGACAACACTGGTAATAGAAATACCTCAAAACATAGGTGTAAGTGTCTACGCAAGCATTCTATTCCTATCATCCGTAAAGATGCAAAATCCGTCCCTTTTGCACATGTTGATACAGGGCAAGGTGAACGTATTGCCAAAAGGCTTGCTCGTTCTGGAATTGCTTCACGGCGTGAAGCGGAAACCATGATTGCTGCCGGTCGTATCATACTTAACGGTCATGTTGTGATGACGCCGGCTATCAATGTCACAAAGGCAGATGTCATCATCGTTGACGGAACGCCTCTACCGCAGGTCGAACGTACGAGACTTTGGCTTTATCATAAGCCAAGGGGAATTGTGACGACAACGCGTGATCCCGAAGGGCGACCAACAGTTTTCGATAGTTTGCCTGATAATATGCCTCGTGTGCTTTCTGTAGGACGTCTTGATATTAATAGTGAGGGCCTTTTGCTATTGACTAATGATGGAGGTCTTTCACGGATTTTGGAACTGCCCTCAACTGGATGGACGCGGCACTATCGTGTCAGGATCCATGGTAAAATTACCCAAGAAGAACTTGATATGCTGAAAGATGGCATTACGGTAAACGGTATCTTCTATAACGCAGTTCAAGCATCGATTGAACGAGAAAAGGGTAGTAATATCTGGCTTTCTCTTATCCTACGTGAGGGAAAAAATCGTGAAGTTAAAAATATTCTTAGTGCATTAGGTTTGATGGTTACGCGCTTGATTCGTGTTTCATTTGGGCCATTTCAACTAGGTGAACTGCCTAAAGGAACAGTGCGTGAGATCTGTGGACGCACGCTGCGTGACCAGCTTGGCAAAAGATTGATTGCTGAGGCAAACGCAAATTTTGATGCACCAATTCTGAAACCTTTTTCAAATAACTCTCCCGCTGCATCTCATTGCGAAGAGAAACGGCGTAAGGTATCATCGCGAAGGGGAGATAATTGGATTTTATCTAGCAATGTTTTGGACAGACAATCATCAATGCCGAATCATGATGCGAATGAGAGGCAACGAGGATATCGCACTCGTAGTTCCAATGTTTGGATGGCTCCTGGTGCGAGACCAATATGTAGACAACCTCGTATCCGCGATCAATTTCCTAGTCATAGTAAAGAAAGGAGAAAATTAACACGACTGCAAGGCTGCTGGAGAGAAAAGACTGTTCAGCGTGAATCTACAGATAGAATTATAAAGCAGGATCTTCCTATAGGAAAGAGTGGTGCTTTTTCTGATCGATATGAGCAAAGGCAAAAAAAGCAAAAGCGAACAGCTATTGATGAATTCCAATCCAATGATAGAAGATCTGAATCACAGTTATGTGAAATTAGACAACCGCAACAGAAGAGGATTGATCCATATCAATGCAAATCCTCTCGGTTTTCTACAATAGCACGCGGAGAACGCGATGCGGATCGTTGGAGGTAAATTTAAGGGCCGATCTTTGTCAACGCCATCTTCTCCGATGATTCGACCAACTAGTGATCGTATCCGTGAGAGCTTATTTAATATTTTAGAACATCGGCTTGATGGAGGCTGTGGTGCTCGCCGTATTCTTGATCTTTTTGCTGGAACTGGCGCTCTTGGCTTTGAAGCTTTGTCGCGCGGCGCGGAGGCAGTTGTCTTTGTTGAAAAGTCAATTGAGGGATACGATCTCATTCAGACAAATATTAAGAGACTCGGTCTTACTGGCGTAGCCCGAATATTAAGATTGGATGCGACACAACTGGATTTCATTGGGAGTATGGCGCCATTTCATCTGGTTTTTGCTGATCCACCTTATGGGCATGGATTGGGCGAAAAAGCATTTGTCGCAGCTCTTACTGGTAAATGGCTTCATAGTGATGCTATGCTTATTCTGGAAGAAACCAGAGATATTGAAATAAAGCTACCACAGAGTTTTGTTATGTATGACGAACGGCATTATGGTTCCACGATTATTCGTCTTTATATATTGTCCTGATTACTCTTTAGTGATTCATGCATTCAGTATATTAAAGGGGAGGGATGATGAAGCACAAAATTATGCTAGAATTGCCATTTTAGACATCTGATGTCCAGAGGTACGCTTGAAGCTATATCCTTCAAGAGTATTTTCTAAGTTTTGTATAGTATATGCGAGGAGAAATTTTACCTTCTATGACTAACTGACTATTTATCATGGAGTGCTTGCTTTCAACTATCTGGAAGATGTCATAAAAAATTAGATTAAGTCTGGGAGATCATTGATCTTCTTTCCGAAATATTCGAAAATAAAAATCATGCTCACTTGTGTCAAAGATCGCTGCTCCAACAAGGAATGGTTATGCACTGTTGTGATATATTTCAATCTTAAGTTAGGTTGCAGAGGTTGGATTTACCGATTAAACTATGTCAATAGACAGAATAATTATTATATAATCGAAGTGATGCAAGATTCTGTTAATGCGCTTGGTAGGCAACTGCGTAATATCAGCTTACTGTTCTCATGTTTTATATTACGAGGGATTGAGTAGAAAAGTAGAAAAAAGGCGTTTTAAAGCTATTTCGAATTTTCCCTTGAATACAGCGACCATACACTGAATTAATATTCTTGGAGTTAATGAATGATGGGTACTACAGAACAAGGATTGCTGGATAAAGCATCAGCTCTAATCAAAGCGGCAAAAGAGGCAGGTGCTGATGCATCCGATGTGGTTGCTATTCGCACACGTTCCAGCAGTATCAAGGTTCGTTTAGGCAAAATCGAAGCAAGTGAATCAGGGGAAAGTTGTGATTTTAGCCTGCGTGTTTTTATTGGAAGTCGTATGGCCAGTATATCAGCTAATCTTGCTAGCAAACCCGATATTTTTGCCTCCCGCGTTCTTGAAATGGCTAAAGCATCGCCCAGGAATTTATATGAGGGGCTTGCTGATGATAGCCTTTTGATAAGAACGCCGCAGGATCTTGATCTATTTGACTCTTATGAAGCAACCACCCAGAAGATGATCGAAGATGCTTTGACAACAGAAGCAGCAGCTTTGGCTGTTTTGGGGGTAACGAATTCGGGTGGTGCAAGTATTTGTCAAAGCATTTACAGTTTTGTTCTTGTGACAAGTCGTGGTTTTTGTGGCCATTATATGTCTTCACATTTTGGACGTTCATGTAGTGCAATTGCAGGTAAAGGTACGGCTATGGAGCGGGATTATGATTATAGCTCTGCTTTGCATTTTGCTGATATGGAGACTTGTGAATCTGTGGGCAAGAATGCTGGCGAACGTGCTGTGCGACGCCTTTCTGCTCGTCAGGCTAAAACTAGCTTGGTGAATGTGGTTTTTGATCCGCGTATGGCGCGGACTATTGCAAATCATCTAGCAGCAATGCTCAATGGTGCCTCAGTTGCTCGTAAGACGAGTTTGCTGTGTGGTAAATTGGATCAGCGCATCATGAGGCCAGGCGTGCGCGTTAGTGATAACCCTTTGCGTAAACGTGGAGTAGCTTCTCAACCATTTGATGGAGAAGGTGTTGAAGGTATTCCACTTGATATCATTGAAGATGGTGTTTTAAAAACTTGGCTGCTGTCCTGTTCTGCAGCTCTGGAGCTTGGGCTTAAAACAAATGGTCGCGCAATCCGATCCTCCTCATCAGTTCCTCCTTCTTGTACTAATTTTGCTATTGAGGCGGGTAACATTACTCCTGAAGATATGATTAAGGATATAGGGAAGGGTTTTTATGTTACAGAGCTTTTTGGTCATGGGGTTGATCTTGTGACTGGGCAATACAGTCGAGGTGCTTCCGGTTTTTGGATCGAGAACGGTATACTGACTTATCCAATTAGCGAAGTAACACTAGGGTCAAATCTTTCACATATACTTACCCATCTAATACCGGCCAATGATCTTGATCGGCGATATGCTATTTCAGCGCCTACCGTGCTTATCGAAGGAATGATTCTTGCTGGAAAATAACAGAGCTCTGGAAGATGATCTTCTTCTGTTAAGTCGGACGGCACAAGAAGCTGGTAGGATTGCTATGCGCCATTTCGGCCAGACCCTTAAAGTTTGGATAAAAACAGGCAATTCACCGGTATGTGAAGCTGATCTTGCCGTAGATGCTTTTCTGAAACATAGATTGCTTAGTACAAGACCAGATTATGGCTGGGTATCAGAGGAAACTAGCGATGAGCGCGCAATACAATCTTTTCATCGCTTTTTTATTGTAGACCCGATTGATGGGACCCGTGGCTTTCTTGAAGGGAAAATCGAATGGTGTATTTCTATTGCGATTGTTGAAAATGGGCATCCCATTGTTGGTGTATTGGAGTGTCCTGTTAAAAATGAACATTATCTAGCGCAAAAAGGAAAACCTGCCCTGCTGAATGGAAATGTTATTCAGGTTTCTTTTCCGCTAATTAGGAAAAAGCCTGTGATCTCCTGCTGTTCTTCCATGATTAGAAAATTACCGCGTACCTTTGTGGATTGCGTGACGTTAAAGACAGATATTCCTTCTCTTGCCTACCGTCTTGCGCTTTTAAGTCGCGGTTGCTTAGATGCAGTTTTTATTCATGCTGGTTGCCATGATTGGGATATTGCAGCAGCTGATATTATTCTTAAGCAAACCGGGGGCATTATTGTAGGATTAGAAGAGCAATCTGTTCTTTACCTGCGCTCGCCATTTTGCCATGATTTTCTAATAGCTGGCAGAAATCAAAACATTAAGAATATGTTAAATATTGTCTGTAAAGCGAATTTAGGCTAATCAACGCGATAATTTGTTGGATATATACCATTTGTCTTCATAGGAGAAAACAGAAGGAAAGCTGCATAGTTTTTGGATTTTGCTTACGCTATGAGGAGTTAAGAGTTCCATAATATCAATAATACTGATATCGTGAATATTCTTCTTGGTTGTTCGTGTTCAATTTTTACAAGAAAAGCAGAAAAGCGAGCAGGCGTTGGGTAATATCCTGTGCTTGTTAGGTGTTAAGCAGATAAAGCAGATAAATAAGATAATAAAACAGGGAAATTTTACGACTGGTAACACAGTCTATTTACTGTTGTTGAATTCGTTGAAGTTAATGGTTCACTGCAAGTCAATAGCGAAGGTACCATTTTGAAGCGGTTATGGCGGAAAATTCGCGGATCATTGATGGGTTCGCATATTAGTAAGGTGGTTCTTGTATTTCTTATTACGAACTATTTGCGTCTTGTTTATTGGACAAATCCTTGGATAAAAGGGTCAGCTGATCCGCGTGAAGCTCATCGTAAATATACTCCTTTTATCATAACATTTTGGCATGGTCGTCATATCATGGGGCCGTTTTTGCGTCCTCGTGGAGAAAACATAGTGGCAATGTTTTCACGTTCTGCCGATGCCGAACTTAATGCACTTGCAGGTGAAAAGTTTGGCCTCGAAACAGTGCGAGGTTCAGGCGGTAGAAAAGAGCGGCATGATATAGGAAAAGGTGGGGCGCGCGCACTTCTCTTACTAAACAAGGCTTTACGCGACGGCAAGAGCACGGCGATGATTGCTGATATTGCTCATAAAAGAGCACGGGAAGCGGGTAAGGGCATTATCTTACTGGCTAAGCTTTCTGGAAGACCGATTGTGCCATATATTTATGCTTTCTCACGAGAAAAGATTTTAGAAAAAACATGGGATAAAACTGCAATACCATTGCCTTTTGGTCATTCGATTTTTCTTATGGGAAACGCATTTTTTGTTCCTCAGGATGCAAATGATGCTTTATTGGAGAAAAAGCGACTCGAGTTGACAGACATTATGAACAAATTGACAGAGGAAGCTTATTCTCGTCTTAGAAAGGATGCATAAGAGTTAGATGAAAAATATCAAGGCATGTTTGATGCTTTCTACTTATCGCGGAATTGGGATGTTTATGCGTCCGTTTATTCCTCTTTATCTTTCATGGCGTGCCCTACGTGCCAAAGAAGAAAGAAAGCGTTTTTATGAACGTGTTGGCAAATCATCAAGGCTGCGTCCTGAAGGCCCACTGATATGGCTTCATGCAGCCAGCATTGGTGAAACAATGACTCTTATACCGCTGATTGAGCGTATTCTGTCGTTTCATATTAAGATTCTTCTAACAACAGGAACTAGCACTTCAGCAAGGTTTGTCCGTGAACGTTTTGAAAACCGCCTTATACATCAATATATGCCGCTTGATTTTGCTTCTACTATACGGCGATTTCTTAATCACTGGAAACCGGATCTTGTACTTGTGTGTGAGTCTGAAATTTGGCCAATGAGAATAAATGAACTGGCACGACGTCGCATTCCGCAAATTCTTCTTAACGCAAAGCTTTCAGATCGTTCTTATAACTTATGGAAAAAGTACGCTTTTCTATCTAGTGAAATTTTTTCAAAATTTGCTGTAGTGGTATGTCAATCTGTTGCGGATGCTGAACGCTATAAAAAACTTGATGCGCCCAAAGTGATGGTTGCAGGAAACCTAAAGGCAGACAATATTTTATCATGCTACTCTCAGGAGCTGAGACGTTATCGCGATTCCATGGTTAACAGACCCAGTTGGGCTGCTATCTCAACTCATGAAGGTGAAGAACTGATGGCGACAAGGGTTCATACCATTTTGTGTAAACGTCACCCTAATCTGCTAACGATCATTGTTCCACGACACTTAGAGCGGGTTAATGCCATTGTAAAAATCTTGCAGGATAATAACTATTCCTTTTCTCGAAAAAGCTTGAATGAAATGCCAAGTGCTAAAACCGATATTTTGCTTGGTGATACAATCGGTGATATGGGATTTTACCTACGCTTAACAGAAATCGCCTTTGTCGGAAAATCCTTGATGGCAAAAGGCGGTCATAATCCGTTGGAACCTGCCATGACAGGAGCAGTAATTCTTAGTGGTCCAAATATTGAGAACTTTAAGCAAACCTATCAAGAACTTTTAAAAAATAAAGCCGCGAAGCTTGTTGATGATTCGACTATGCTGGCAGGCTATATTCATTATCTTCTAGAGCGACCTGATGTGCGACAGAAAATGATAAAATCCGGTCGTCAAACAGCTTTTAGGATGAGTGGTGCTCTCAAGCGCACTTTTGAAATTTTAAATCCTTTTCTGCAACCTTTAGTGTTATTCGCTCAACTTAACAGAGCAAGGAATCAGCATGATAAATAAAACTCCATCTTTCTGGTGGAAGGCGCCAGGATTTCTTAGTTATTTCCTTATGCCGGCAGCGTGGATCTATAGTTTTTTTGCTTATCGCAATATGAAAAATCATATTCCTGAGCAAATTGATTTGCCTGTTTTGTGCATCGGTAATTTTACATTAGGTGGCGCAGGTAAAACACCGGTCACGATTGCCTTTGCACAAGCAGCACTAGAAATGGGACTTAAACCTGGCATTGTTTCGCGTGGATATGGTGGTTCTATTCGGGGGCAACATATAATCAATACTGAGCATGATCGCGCCCTTGATGTTGGCGATGAGCCTCTTTTGTTAGCAAAGCATGCCAAAGTAGTTGTTTCAAGAGATCGTTATGCTGCAAGCTTGGCATTACGGAAAGCAGGGTGTGACATCATTCTTATGGATGATGGCTTTCAAAGCCGTTGCCTTTATCCTGATTATGCGTTGATGGTGGTAGATGCGACTCGCAATTTTGGCAACGGGAAAATATTCCCCTCCGGACCGTTGCGTGCTCCTATGTCAGTTCAGCTTGCTTATACAAATGGTATCCTTATCATCGGGCATGGTGATGATGATTATACTGTGCCTTGCGCTACATACCTAGAAAGGCCAGTCTATCACGCCATACTAAAACCATATGCAAACAGGCGTGTATTCGGCCGTGAATTTTTAGCCTTTGCAGGAATTGCTAATCCAAACAAGTTTTTTTCAAGTATAAAAGAAATGGGTGGTATCGTTAAACAACAGCGTATTTTTTCCGATCATCATTTTTTTAATAAGTATGATATCGAAGATATCGTTGAGAGTGCTAGAGTGCACAAACTTTCGCTGGCAACCACTGCTAAAGATTATGTACGGCTTGAGCCTGATAAACAGGATAGAAAACTTAAAGATCTTACCGTGTTTGATGTCGATGTCATATTTGAAAAAGCTAACTCGTGTCAGATTATTTTATCCAAGACAATAAAACTCTGTAAAGATCGGCAGCGCATTTTATAGTGTACCAAATATTTTTTGATATTTGAATCGACGTTACGCCACCTGCAACCTAAGCATTGCTTTTCTCATATTTTTCAAGATTATTAGGAAATCTTCAATACCAAACCTTTGTATTTGTAACTTTTTTGTCTTTTTTAGAAATTATGATAAAATGATCTAATGTGTAACTATTGAAGAAGATTGTTATGTATTGTTAGTTTTTTTACCCTTCAATCCTGTATCGTAGATACTGGGGGCTGCAATGGTTTTCGCTAAAAATAAGAACAATGTTAAAACAGTATATGAACGAAATCATAAAACGGGCAAGGCAATAACGTAGGCACCAATGGAATTGTTCCTTTATTTTATAAGGTTGAGTAAAGTTATCAATAATCTTGGCAATTCTTAAATACTCTTGTTATTATAAATTTCGAAAATTTAGCAATACTACTATGTTAGCTCATTTCTTCGAAACTAGACGGATTAATTCAGTTCGTATTGCTAAATCACGCATAGGTAAGAAGATCATTACGATAAATAGGACTATGGCATTTATAATATAAAAATAGGTAAGAATGCCTTAGGAAAGTAATTCATATTCATGACATTTCTATATCTGCGCAGTACATCGCAAAGATTTAAAATCTCTGATTCTTATCTATCTGCAATAAAATAGCTTTTGAAAAGAAGAAAAACGATATTTCATATGTTAAACAATTTTGAAATCAGCGTTTGCTTTGGCTTTTGCATTTTCTTCTGCTACACGTCGTTGGAAGAGCATGTCAAAATCAATTGGATCGATCATCAGTGGAGGAAAGCCACCATTGCGAGTGGTATCCGCAATGATTTGACGAGCAAATGGGAAAAGAAGACGCGGACATTCGACGAATATTATTGGAGTTAGATGCTTTTCAGGAAAATTTTGTATCTTGAAAAGACCAGCGTAAATCAACTCAATATGAAACATCAGACTTTTTTCTTCAGAAGCTTTTGCGTTTAGGGTCAAGACAACATCATAGTTATCCTGACCCATGGATGTGGCATTGACACTGACATTAATATTAATCTGCGGTTTCTTTTCATGCATATGCAACGTACTGGGTGCATTCGGGTTTTCAAATGAAAAATCCTTGATATATTGTGTCAGCACACTTAGGATAGGCGCTTCTACGTATTTACCTGTGTTAACTTCAGCCATTGAAAAAATCCTTATTTCAGGCGAATAGTCATTCATTACATATTGAAAACATGTCCTGGCTATCACGTAAATTTCTCTCTGGCAAGATAAAGGATGCTCTTCTGTTTAGGGATTTTAGTGCATTTTTAGCCATTGTGCTTATTTAATAGTAATAGGGGGCTGAAAAAATCTTAATCATCAGAATAATAATCATCCTGATTGAGATCAATAATCTTTGCTTCCCACCTACGATGGGAACAGGTGCAGGAAAAATAATTTGAAAAATAGCGCCATATTAAGTTTCGCACAGGCCGAATAAAAAGTATAATGCCTATTATATCACTGACAAATCCAGGAATAATAAAAAAAATTGCACTAATTACGATCATTACAGCTTCAGCTATTTCGCGATCGGGCACGTGTCCTGCTATAAATTTATTCTGCATGCGCAACAGAATATTAATACCTTGCCCGCGCAATAGATAGATGCCTACAAATATGGAAATCAAAACAAAAATCAATGTAGCTAGAATACCGATTTTGGAGCCGATTATGATAAAACCTGCGATTTCAGTAAAAATCACTAGAAGGACGATTAAAGCAGAAGCAGAAAAAGCCGATTGCATAGTTGATGTACCTCTCTCTTATTTCGCTGCACTTGACCGGTTTTTAGACAGTTAGGAATTCAAAAGCGGCATTTGAATGATTGTTTTCCATATTCTATATATCTGTGCGGAAAAAGCTGATATTTGCAATAAATAATGTGTGCATTCGGTTTTCTTATTTTAAGATCTCACAATTGGAGATTGGCAGAGCCAATGGATTTGAATATTATAACATTAGTTTTTTTTGTTCTTGCTGTTGTGGTTTTCATTCAGCTTCGTAACGTTCTCGGCAGGCGCACTGGTAATGAACATACACCTTTTGATCCTTATGCTAAGCCAGCCCAAACAAATCAGGAAAACGACGAGGCTGCTGTTACTTTTCCGCAGCGTGGGCATCCGTCTATAGATGATTTTTCTGATATTGACAGTCTAGCTCCTTCAGACAGTGCACTTAATAGTGCGCTACGTGCAATTCGTAAAGCAGATTTTACCTTTTCCCCTGTGAGATTTCGCGATGGTGCCAAGACTGCCTATGAAATGATTTTGACTGCTTTCGCAAAAGGTAACCGGGAGGTACTTAAAAATCTACTTGTAAAAAATATTTATGAGGAATTTGCACAGGCTATTGATGAACGCGAGGCTAATGGTCATTCAATTAGATTTTCTCTGGTGAGCATTAACGACGCAGAAATAATAGAGGCCATTATGCAGAAAAATGAAGCATATATTACAATGCGCCTTTCTAGTGAGATTATTTCTGCTACATATGACAAGGAGAACAAGCTGTTAGACGGTAATCCGCAGTCTATTGTTACGATCCGTGATCGTTGGACCTTTGTTCGCGATACCCATACCCGTGACCCAAACTGGAGGCTTGTTACAACAGAGGAAGATGAATAGAGCACCACCATACGGCATGCAATTCTAAAATCTGTTTGCGAGAGATAGATATTTTACGAATACAGGTTGATTATTTTTGTTTAACCATGTCACCATGGAAGCGATATGTTCATCCCAGCATAAAATGGAACATTCTAGAGATACTACGATAATCTATTCTAAGACTTTGTCAGATCCGCTTTGTCCTGAAGATCGAGCACTTTGGGAAACTGTGGTTCGTGATGTTTGTCCTCTTTCGTCTTTCCATTCTAAGAAGAATGCTTCCGATTATAACTTAAAAAATGAAGCAACAACACCAAAAATTAAGGCAAATGATTGTTCTACTAGTCAGGTGGTTGGCTCATCGGCAAAAAATGTCCAATTACATATATTGAATTTTGATAGAATTCTTCATCGAAAGATTGCACAAGGGCATTTGCGTATTGAAGCGCGTATTGATTTGCATGGTCTGACACAAAAGCAGGCTTATTCTTTGCTTTTATATTTTGTGCAGTCGGCACAATCTCGCGGTTTACGCTATGTTTTAGTAGTTACAGGCAAAGGAATTTCTTCAGGCAGCGATGGTATTTTGCGAGAGAACGTGCCGTATTGGCTGGAAACCGTTCCTTTTCGTTTATGCGTTCATGCGTTCAAAAGTGCTGCACGTCATCATGGCGGGAATGGTGCACTCTATATAAAGCTGCGACGTTTATCATCAAGACAGACATCATGATACTCTGTGGATGGAGAAAATAAGAAATACGATGCTATGTATTCTACTTGTGGATATGGAATTCCAAAATTTTATATGTTAGTGAGCTAATCTTTCGATTACACAGATACCCCCCATGCTATTGGAACGAATAGCGCATTAACTACAAAACGATAGTATTAAATACTATATCTTTAATCTTTTTCGAAAGGTATGCGCTTCCATTGCTCATTAGTTATGGTATTTATTATGAGGCCTTGTAGGCCGTTACAATTTCGTGTTCCAATACGCCGAACTTCCCGATGTAATGTTTGTATCAGTCTTCGCTTTTGCTTTTTTGCACGCTTGTTTTGTGCTCGTTCATTCTCCAGTGTGCTGGTAAGTTCTGCTTGCATAGCAATTGCTGGAACTTGCTGATATATGTTTAGAAATGGGGCAATGCCATACTCGAAATTGAAAAGAAAGTGATCAAAGGGGATTGATACGCAATTCATCTGTCCGGCAAGGCGTGCAGCCGCTTGTTTCGATACAATATAAGCTGCAGCCATGATGTGAGTACTTTTTAGCCTAGCAATCGTAAAACCTTCCCTAACTGTTATGGATGGTCCAAGCCGGACTTTCTTATGCTGCGTTTCTATCTTTAGAATATCTACTCCTTTAGGAATCCAGCCGCTGTCTTTAAGAAAAAAATGGGCTGATTTGGAAAGTATTACATCATCTTCAAAAATTGCTCCATAAGACTCTGCCTCCTTTGCAATATGTTGAAGAGCAAGACGATGGCTTAGAAAACAGGCAACCTCCCCTCGCGTTAATGGTTCTACCCAACATTGTTTTGCTGTTAACGTGGCGTATTCTGTATCGCTAATTACCTGTGAATCAATTGCCGATATACGGGTTAATTTTAGATTCTGTTTACCAAAAAACACCTTAACCCGACGAAGCCGCTCAGTTGATCGATCAAGATTTATAGTATAAAGTCTCATAATGTGAAAAGGGTACCAACAGTGAATAATAGTTTCAAGGCCGATTAAGAAATAATCCATAGCGATATCGCTATATCGGTGCTCATCTTTTGAAAAAAAACCACCTTAAGATAGAAATTTTCTTTTATGTGGTTTAGCCTACTCATGATGATCCAATATCGTTTGCTATAGTGTAAGGATATGATCAAATTATTGTAATTAATATCAGATCTTCTGATATTTGAGTATTACGTCATAAAGACTTTTGTTCGATTACAGGAAAAATAGTTTGTTTTCTTGCTTCCTTTTAGAAAGGAAACTAAGGATTCTTTCTTTCTAGTATTGAAATTGCTTTGCGCAAAAATATTCGCTACTGTTTATTGACCTGATGAAATCAGGCTGTTCTGCTGAGAGATATGAATCTCTAGTATTTAGAGGTGGCATGGGCAAATCCTATTTACAATGAAGTTATCGGAAAAGGCAAACTACCTAGATATATGACACTTATTAGCATTCATGAAAAACCTTTTGACATATTTTGTTCGCTTGCTTGTTTGAAAACAGTACGAACTTTTCACGTTTGCCATTGTATTTTCTGATAACTCAACATCAATGGATGGGTTTTATCACTGATCCGATGACTATTATCCGTTCTATACCGGTTATAGGGCCGTGATGCAGATTTTATCTGAGCATATATATATCACCTAGTACAGAACAGATTAACTCTTCTGGATATAACTTATCAGATGATAACAGACTTTCCAAATTGACTAGAAAAATTCCAGATAAGTACAATCAAGATATGCAAAGCGAGCCTCGATAACAAATGTGATGGCAAGGTGCTTTTTATTCATAACTCGAGAGATCACTGCAACAGTGTTGATGAGGGAAAGTGATTATGGCAACTTCAGATAATGCAAAAAAGCTATCAGGTATGCCATCGTGCTGCTACCAAAATTATCGCACCACTTGTTAAACTCATCATGATTCAGGAGTGAAAAATACTTGATGCTTTTAATCTTTTAATATTCATATCAGTGAACTCTTGGAAAAAATGAAACTATCCAATGGCCACAGTCCAGTTCAGGCCAGCTTTGATAAAGAAATAGGTGAAGCGTAACAGATCTGACCTTGCTTATGAACAATACTCATATAGTTTTAATCCTAATTCCATCAGATTAGGCCTAGAGGCCCACGCACTGCTATTCATTTGATCACCGAAATATTTCTGGCAAAATGGAAGAAGTGTGTGGATAGAGGGCAGTTTAGATTTTAAGACATTAGGCTATCGCATACCAAGAGCATCCTTATAAAGCTGTATCAAAGCCTCCTCCTCTTGACGTTCATGTTCTTCCTTCTTACGTAGACGAACAATTGCCCGAACGGCTTTACTATCAAATCCGCTACCTTTCAGTTCCACATAAATAGCACTAATATCATCACTCAAGGCTTTTTTTTCTTCTTCAAGTCGTTCAATACGTTCAATAAAGGAACGAAGCTGCCCTACGGCAACGGCTTGCTCAGTAATCTCACTCACGGTATTCTCCACACGTTCAAGAATTCCTGAAACACTTTTTGCTGATTAACCAATGCATAACTATCCTAATATTTGTTTGTTACAATCGCTATCTTGGCGTATTGTTTTTCTATTTTCTTAAAGAAAAAGGACTCTTACCTCTTTCTGAATGCCTTATATTTGTTGTGCGCGTCAAGCCCCTAATGAATCCGAGGTACAAAGTAGTTTTGTTATTGTAGTAGTTATTTTTATTTTT
>QENB01000009.1 GCA_003331065.1 Candidatus Tokpelaia sp. JSC188 | reverse complement strand
AATGTTGCGATGGATGTTTCGCTGATCGTGCCTATTGCAATGGAAGAGAAACTTCGTTTTGCTATCCGTGAGGGTGGACGTACTGTTGGCGCTGGTATCGTTTCTAAGATTATCGAATGATTGTAATGTAATGTGCTAAAGGTGTACCTCCTCTAGCAAAGAGGTACTCTAATATAACAAGGGATAAGAGCATGAACGGTCAAAACATCCGCATTCGCCTTAAAGCGTTTGATCATCGGATCCTTGATGCTTCGACGCGTGAGATCGTATCGACGGCCAAGCGCACCGGTGCAAATGTCCGTGGTCCGATTCCACTACCTACACGGATCGAGAAATTCACGGTCAATCGGTCACCGCATATTGATAAAAAAAGTCGCGAGCAGTTTGAGATGCGCACACACAAGCGCCTTCTTGATATCGTTGATCCAACTCCACAGACAGTAGATGCACTAATGAGGCTTGATTTGTCTGCTGGTGTTGATGTCGAAATCAAGCTTTAAGGCTTGAGACGGAAGGAACAAATCCGATGCGTTCAGGTGTAATTGTACAAAAGCTAGGTATGACCCGTGTTTATAGCATTGCTGGAGAGCACGTGCCTGTTACGGTGCTACGTTTGGAGAACTGTCAAGTCATTGCTCAGCGTACAATTGAAAAAAATGGTTATACGGCTATTCAACTCGGTGTTGGTTTTGCAAAAATTAGGAATACTAAAAAGCCACTGCGTGGACATTTTTCTAAGGCTTCTGTTGAACCCAAGGCAAAGATCGCAGAATTTCGAGTAACTCCGGACAATTTGCTTGATGTTGGTAGCGAAATTACTGTTGAACACTTTGTTTCCGGACAAAAAGTGGATATTACTGGTATATCAATTGGTAAGGGTTTTTCCGGTGTCATGAGGCGTCATAATTTTAGCGGCCATCGTGCTTCTCATGGTAATTCGATTACACACCGGGCTCATGGTTCAACTGGCCAGCGTCAAGATCCCGGAAAGGTTTTTAAGGGGAAAAAAATGGCTGGTCGTATGGGCAACGTCCGTGTGACCACTCAAAATGTTGAAGTGGTGTCAACGAATATTGACCTTGGTCTTATCTTGGTGCGTGGTTCAGTTCCTGGATCAAAAGGCGGATGGATTCTTGTCCGTGATGCTACGAAAAGCATTCTCCCTGAGAATGCACCGAAACCTGCTGCTTTGCGTCAAGTAGGAAAGGTAGAACAGGAAATCTCTGCAATTGAGGAAGACAAATAATGGATCTCGTAATTAGAACATTTGACGGCGAGGAGTTTGGAAAGCTTAAGCTTTTCGATAGTGTGTTTGGACTTGATCCGCGTGAAGATTTGCTACATCGTGTCGTACGCTGGCAGCTCGCTCGCCGTCGTCAAGGTACACATCAGACGCAATCTCGTGCGGATGTATTGCGCACTGGTGCAAAAATGTATAAACAAAAGGGAACAGGACGAGCTCGCCATTCTTCTGCTCACGCTCCTCAATTTCGTGGTGGTGGCAAGGCACATGGTCCTGTTGTCCGCAGTCATGCACATAATCTTCCAAAAAAAGTTCGTGCTCTTGGCATTCGTCATGCTCTTTCAGCTAAGGTGCGAACAAATAATCTTATCATTGTTGATGAGTTCAATATAAAAGAGGCAAAAACTAAGTTATTAGCTGCTAGTTTTGTGAAGCTTGGGTTTGAGAATGCATTATTGGTTGGTGGTAAGAAAATTGATGTTAATTTCAGCCGTGCAGCCTCAAATATTCCGAATATAGACGTGCTTCCAGTTCAAGGTATTAATGTTTATGATATTTTACGTCATGGAAAGCTTGTTCTTTCCAAATCGGCGGTGGAAGCTCTTGAGGAGAGATTCAAGTAATGGATATTCGTTATTATGATACAATCATAAATCCAGTGATTACTGAAAAGTCGACCATGATTTCAGAAAACAATCAGGTTATCTTTAATGTTGCACCGAAGGCGACAAAGTCTGAAATTAAGGAAGCAGTTGAGATATTATTTGGTGTTAAAGTAAAGGCCGTTAATACGTTTATTCGTAAAGGTAAAGAAAAGAGATTTAAAGGAATTTCTGGACGGCAAAGTAATATTAAGAGAGCAATCTTGTCATTGGCTGAAGATCAGTCGATTGATTTTTCAACTGATCTTTAAGGGAGGGGGTTGGGTAAAGTAATGGTACTTAAGCATTTCAATCCAGTCGCGCCAGGACAACGTCAGCTTGTTATAGTTGATCGATCAGATCTTTATAAAGGTAAACCGCTGAAGATCTTAACTGAAGGTTTACCTTTGAAGGGTGGTCGAAACAGTGTAGGTCGCATAACTGCTCGTTTCCAGGGTGGAGGGCACAAGCGCAGTTATCGTTTTATTGATTTTAAACGTTCAAAGCGTGATATAAAAGCAAAGATTGAGCGTTTGGAATATGACCCCAATCGGACATCATTTATTGCACTTATTCGTTATGAAGATAATGAGTTAAACTATATTATTGCTCCACAACGTTTGACTGTAGGTGATACGGTTATTGCCGGTGCAAGTGTTGATGTTAAACCGGGTAATGCTATGCCACTTAGTGCCATACCACTTGGTACTATTATTCATAATATAGAAATGAAGCCAGGCAAAGGTGGTCAAATTGCTCGGTCGGCTGGGGCTTGTGCGCAACTCGTCGGACGTGATCAAAATATGGCCATCCTTCGTTTAAATTCAGGTGAGCAGCGTCTTGTTCCAAGCGCATGCTTTGCAACGGTTGGAGCGGTTTCTAATCCTGATCATGCTAATATAAATAACGGAAAGGCTGGTCGTTCCCGTTGGAACGGTAGACGTCCTCATGTTCGTGGTGTTGCTATGAACCCGATTGATCATCCGCATGGTGGTGGTGAAGGTCGTACATCGGGTGGTCGTCACCCAGTTTCGCTTTGGGGTAAGCCGACAAAAGGCAAGCGGACTCGCTCGAACAAGGCAACCGATAAATTCATCATGCGCTCACGTCATCAGCGCAAGAAATAGAAGGAGGTAGCCTGAGGTGGCTCGTTCAATTTGGAAAGGACCGTTTGTTGACGGCTATCTTCTCAAAAAAGCTGAGAAGGTGCGTGCAGATGGTCGTAATGAGGTTATAAAAATGTGGAGTCGCCGTTCCACGATTTTGCCACAGTTTGTTGGTTTGACCTTTGGTGTTTATAATGGAAATAAACATATACCCGTTTCGGTTACCGAGGAGATGGTAGGACATAAATTTGGTGAATTTGCTCCGACACGAACCTATTACGGTCATGGTGCAGATAAAAAAGCGAAGAGGAGGTGACTATGGGTAAGCCAAAAACTTCGCGCCAGTTAAAAGATAATGAGGTAAAGGCGGTCGCTCGTGCGATTCGTTTCAGTTCTCAGAAACTTAATTTAGTTGTTGCTATGATACGCGGTAAAAAAGTTAGTATAGCCTTAGCTGATTTGGCTTTTTCGCGTAGACGTGCTGCCTCCACTGTTAAAAAGACGTTAGAATCAGCGATTGCTAATGCAGAAAACAACCATGATCTCGATGTAGATTCTCTTATTGTTTCTGAAGCGTATGTAGGTAAATCAGTTGTTATGAAACGCTTTCATGTTCGTGGACGTGGCCGTTCTAGCCGAATCAAGAGGCCATTTTCACATCTTACCGTCATTGTCCGTGAAGTAACTACGAAAGAGGAGGCTGCATAATGGGGCAAAAGGTTAATCCGATTGGGCTTCGCCTCGGTATCAATCGTACTTGGAATTCACGTTGGTATGCAAAAACCAGCGAGTATGGTGGGTTATTACATGAAGATCTATTGATTCGTAACTATTTGGTAAAGGAATTGAGGCAGGCTGGTATTGCAAAAATTGTGATCGAACGACCACATAAAAAGTGTCGTGTGACAATTCATTCAGCTCGTCCTGGATTAATTATTGGGAAAAAAGGATCCGATATTGAGCGTCTCCGTCGCAAACTTGCTGAAATGACCAAGGCGGATATGTCACTTAATATCGTTGAAGTTCGCAAGCCTGAGATCGAAGCAACATTAATTGCTCAGTCCATTGCTCAGCAACTTGAGCGCCGTGTTGCTTTCCGACGAGCTATGAAACGCGCAGTGCAGTCTGCTATTCGTTTAGGCGCAGAGGGTATTCGTATCAATTGTTCAGGTCGCTTGGGTGGAGTAGAGATTGCCCGTATGGAGTGGTATCGTGAAGGTCGCGTACCGCTTCACACCTTGCGTGCTGATATTGATTATGGAACTTCTAAAGCCAAGACAGCTTATGGTATCTGTGGTGTTAAGGTTTGGGTCTTCAAAGGTGAGCTTCTTGAACATAATCCAATGGCTTCTGAACATCGTACAATGGAGAATGATAGCCAGGGTTCTTCGTCAAGTCGCCGTCGGGAAACTGCTGAAGCCTTGCTCAGTTAGATCAAAAAGATTTTGGAGTAGAGAACAATGTTGCAGCCCAAACGCACAAAGTTCCGCAAACAATTCAAAGGTCGTATTCACGGCAATTCGAAAGGCGGCACGGAATTGAATTTTGGTGCTTTCGGTCTAAAGGCTCTTGAGCCGGAGCGTGTAACTGCGCGCCAGATTGAAGCCGCTCGGCGTGCTATCACACGTCATATGAAGCGTGCTGGTCGTGTATGGATCCGTATTTTCTCAGATTTGCCAGTGACATCAAAGCCAACGGAAGTTCGTATGGGTAAGGGTAAGGGTAGTGTCGATTATTGGGCGGCACGTGTTGCACCTGGTCGCATTATATTTGAACTTGACGGCGTGGCGGAAGATGTGGCACGTGAGGCTCTCCGACTTGGAGCAGCAAAGCTTCCAATTAAGACACGTTTTATCCAGCGTGTAGCTGAATGAGAGGTTAAGTGATGAAGGCTATTGAAATTCGAGAAAAGGAATTCGATCAATTGAATTATGAATTGGCCGCATTAAAGAAAGAGCAATTCAATCTACGTTTTCAGAAAGCAAGTGGTCAATTAGAGAAAACTGCGCGTGTAAAACAGGTGCGCCGTGATATTGCACGCATTAAAACGATTGTCCGTCAGAAGGCGATCGAAAGTAAAGAAGGCATAAGGAAGATATAATGCCGAGACGCATTTTACAGGGTGTTGTTGTTAGCGACAAAAATGATAAAACTGTTGTTGTTAGAGTAGAACGCCGCTATTCGCATCCTCTTCTTCAGAAGACTATTCGTCAATCGAAGAAGTACAAAGCACATGATGAATCCAATAGATTTAAGATCGGTGATACGATTTTTATCCAAGAATCTGCGCCGATTTCGAGAAATAAACGCTGGGTCGTCATGCCTGAGCGAGCGTAATTAGGCAAAACGTTAGCGTTTTTTCTTTATTTTTTGAAGATTAAGCAAAAATGTTTAAATAGTAGTTTGAAGGCATGTTCGGGTATATATCTCGTCTCGGGCAGTAAATTGAAGGAGGCGGCCAATTATGATTCAGATGCAGACAAATCTTGATGTTGCAGATAATTCTGGTGCTCGTCGTGTCATGTGTATTAAAGTGTTGGGAGGTTCAAAGCGAAAATATGCTTCTGTTGGCGACATTGTTGTTGTCTCCGTTAAAGAAGCTATTCCCCGTGGTCGCGTGAAAAAGGGGGATGTGATGAAGGCTGTGGTAGTTCGTACTGCGAAGGATATTTCGCGCGCAGATGGTAGCGTTATTCGTTTTGATAAAAATGCAGCAGTTCTTATTGACAACAAAAAGGAACCGATTGGTACTCGCATTTTTGGGCCGGTTCCACGCGAACTGCGTGCAAAAAATCATATGAAAATCATTTCGCTTGCTCCTGAAGTGTTGTGAGAGGTGATCAAAGATGCAGAAAATTCGCAAAGGCGATAAAGTAGTTGTGCTGGCTGGTAAAGATAAAAACCGTAACGGTGAAGTTTTTAAAATTAATCCAAAGGATGGTACTGCGCTTGTTCGTAATCTTAATATGGCTAAACGTCATCAACGTCAGACTCAGAAACAGGAAGCTGGTATCATTGCTAAAGAATCTCCGATTCATCTTTCCAATCTAGCTATTATAGATCCTAAGAATGGCAAGCCGACGCGTGTTGGTTTTCGTATTGAGCAAGATGGTAAAAAGGTCCGTGTGGCCAAGCGTTCCGGAGAGTTGATTGATGGATGAAGCAAAAATTGAACCACGTTTGAAGAAGCATTATCAAGAAGTTGTCTGTAAGGCGTTGTTTGAAAATTTTAATTACAAAAATAAGATGCAGATTCCTCGTGTTGATAAGGTCGTTGTCAACATGGGAGTTGGGGAGGCGGTTGCTAATTCCAAAAAACCGGCCGATGCTGCGATTGATCTGGGACTTATTGCTGGTCAGAAGGCTGTTGTGACACGGGCTCGTAAGTCTATTGCCAGCTTTAAGATACGTGAAGGTATGCCTATTGGCGCTAAAGTCACCTTGCGTAAAGATCGCATGTATGAATTTCTTGATCGTCTGCTTACGATTGCGCTACCTCGTGTTCGTGATTTTCGTGGTCTGGATTCGAAAAGTTTTGACGGATACGGTAATTTCGCTATGGGCCTTAAAGAACATATTGTATTTCCGGAAATCAACTATGATAAGGTCGATCAAATCTGGGGAATGGATATTATTGTTTGTACGACGGCTAAGACGGATGATGAAGCACGGGAGTTATTGCGTGCCCTAAATTTTCCATTTCGGGCTCAACGAAAGGTGTAGCGAGGTATAAAATGGCTAAGGTAAGTGCTGTAGAGAAAGATAACCATCGCCGACGGATGGTTAAACAGTATGCTGATCGTCGTGCTCGTTTGAAAGCAATTGTTATGAATCAGTCCTTATCGCTTGAAGAGCGTTTTAAGGCGTCGGTTCGCTTGGCTGAATTGCCACGCAACTCATCAAAGGTACGGATTCGCAATCGCTGTGAAATGACTGGGCGTCCGCGTGCCTATTATCGTAAATTGAAAGTATCGCGTATTGCTTTACGCGAACTTGGTTCACTCGGATGCATTCCGGGTTTTGTCAAATCTAGTTGGTAAGTGAGGGATAGGGATGTCTATGTCAGATCCTCTTGGTGATATGTTGACCCGTATCCGTAATGCCATGGTACGTCGCAAGGCTAGGGTTTTAACACCTGCTTCGAGGCTTCGTGCTCATGTTTTGACTGTTCTGCAAACAGAAGGATATATCCGCGAGTTCAACAAAATTGATTGTTATAATGGAAAATTTGAGATCGAAATTGAGTTGAAATATCACAAAGGTATTCCGGTTCTTCGAAAGATTGCACGCATCTCCAAGCCGGGCCGTCGTGTTTACGTATCTGTCAAGTCCATCCCGCATATAGCAAATGGTTTGGGTATTTCGATCCTCTCAACATCAAGAGGTGTGATGGCTGATCATAAGGCACGTGAGAAAAATGTGGGTGGGGAGCTTCTTTGTTGCATCTTCTAATGTGACAGATTTTAGATTTAGGAAAGACAGGTTTAGTAATGTCTCGTATTGGAAAAAAGCCCATTTCGATTCCAGAAGGTGTAATAGCTACTGTTGAAGGACAGCTTGTCAAGGCGAGGAGCGTTAGGGGAGAGTTGGCTTTTGTTGTTAATGATAAGGTAGTCGTTGAACTTAAAAATGATTTTATAACAGTAGCACCGCGTGATCAATCAAAGAATGCGCACTCCAAATGGGGTATGTCTCGTACCATGATTGAGAATATTATTCAGGGCGTTAAAAATGGATTTGAAAAGAAACTAGAAATCAATGGTGTTGGTTATCGCGCCGCAATACAGGGAAAAGATCTACAACTATCTTTGGGTTTCAGTCATGAAGTCATATACCAGGTACCTTCTGGCTTGACTGTCAGTGTACCGAAGCCAACGGAAATCATCATTGCCGGTATCGATTTGCAGCAGATTGGGCAGGTTGCAGCAGAAATCCGTGGATTTCGCGTTCCTGAGCCTTACAAAGGCAAAGGCATTAGATATGCGGGTGAACGTGTTATCCGTAAAGAAGGTAAGAAAAAATAAGGAACATGCGCCTATGACTTCACAAAAGGAAATTCTCCGACGTCGTGCGATGCGTGTGCGCCGCCAAATTAGGGTGGTAGCCGGTAATCGTATGCGCTTGAGTATTTATCGTTCAAATCAGAACATTTATGCACAGGTTATTGATGATGTACAGGGTTATACAGTTTCTGCTGCATCGACGCTCGATGCTAGCTTCAGAAAGTTTCTTAAAAGCGGTGGTGGCTGTGAAGCAGCAACTGTTATTGGAAAGCTGATTGCTGAACGTACGATTAAAGCTGGTATCAAGAGTGTTGTTTTTGATCGTGGACCGTATGTTTATCATGGGCGCATCAAGGCGTTGGCTGAGGCTGCTCGTGAAGGTGGCTTAAATTTCTAATTATTTTATATCATTGCATGTATACGCACCGTTTTGGGGTCCTCAGGTTTCTTCGAGATCCTGTTTTCAACTCCGTGCTTACGGGAAAAAAGGAATGTGGAATGGCACAGAAAGAACGTAACCGAGAAGAGCGCGATAATGAGTTTTTTGATAAGCTTGTTCATATTAATCGTGTTGCCAAAGTTGTTAAGGGTGGTCGTCGTTTTGGTTTCGCCGCGCTTGTTGTTGTCGGAGACCAGAAAGGCCGTGTTGGTTTTGGACATGGTAAAGCGCGCGAAGTGCCAGAAGCTATTCGCAAAGCAACTGAGTCTGCAAAACACGAGATGATTTATGTTCCACTGCGCTCTGGACGTACGCTTCATCATGATATTGAAGGTCGTCATGGTGCTGGGAAAGTAGTTTTGCGTTCTGCTGTTCTTGGTACGGGTATCATTGCTGGGGGTCCAATGCGTGCAGTTTTTGAAACACTTGGTGTGCAAGATGTTGTAGCAAAGTCACTTGGCTCCTCAAATCCTTATAATATGGTTCGGGCAACATTTGATGCTTTGAAGAATCAGATTCATCCCAAGGATATTGCGGCACGGCGTGGCATTAAATATTCTATCTTGCAAGCTCGCAGGCAACATCTGATCGGTAGTAGGGAAGAATAATTATTCTTCCATTTACCATGAATAAGGAATTTCAAAAATGACCGAAGAAAAATCTCAGAACAGAAAAATGGTAACCATAGAACAGATTGCTAGTCCAATTCGTTGTCCAGTTACTCAACGTACAGCGTTAGTCGGTCTTGGCCTTAATAAGATTCATCGCCGCAAAATATTACAGGATACACCTGCTATACGTGGCATGATCGCAAAGGTTCAGCACCTTGTTTGCATTGTGGACAAGAATTAATAAAGTATTCGGGAGATGGATTTATGAAACTTAGTGAATTGTGCGCTCTTCCTGGAGCGACAAAAGCGTGTAAGCGTGTTGGACGCGGTATTGGATCTGGTAAGGGTAAGACTTCTGGACGTGGTGTGAAAGGTCAAAAATCCCGTTCTGGTGTTTCGATTAATGGTTTTGAAGGTGGGCAAATGCCGATTTATCGACGTCTTCCAAAGCGTGGTTTTGTAAATATCTTTTCTAAGAATTTTAATGTTGTGTCACTTCAAGGTATTCAAAAGGCTATAGATGCTGGAAAACTTAATACTTTAAGTGTCATAACAGCTGAGGTACTCGTTGCTGCAAGGGTTATTCGTCGGGTAAAAGCTGGTGTTCGCCTTTTGTCAGATGGTGAATTGAAAAGTAAGGTTAGTTTCAAAATTTCTGGAGCTTCTAAGGCAGCGATTGCAAAAATTGAAAAATCTGGCAGCTCAATCAGTTTCATTTCTCCTCTTTAAGGAGATAATTTTATATCTTTTGATCGATAGAAGTACTCAGATAAACATATAGGTTCTGCCTTATTTGATGATTTTTAAGATGTAGAACATTGATATCTTCTGTCGATAGTTTGCTTTGAAGGGTACAGAGTTGCTGCGATTTCATGTTTTATTTTATTAGAGTACGAAGAGTAAAAATTTCACACATACATCATTGTGTTGTTGTTTTAATATAAAAGGTGATTTCGCCTATTAAACACTGGTTTTTTCGGAATGCATGATAGATCGGAGAAATATAGATGACCTCAGCCGCTGAGCAACTTGTGTCAAATCTGAATTTTTCGGCGTTTTCACGGGCAATCGATCTCAAGAAGCGCATCTGGTTCACACTAGGTGCATTGCTAATTTACCGCTTGGGTACTTATATCCCTATGCCAGGTATCGACGCAATAGCTTTAAGAAAAGCTTTTGATACACATTCATTTGGTGTACTTGGTGTGTTCAATATGTTTGCTGGCGGTGCGATCGTTCGTATGGCGATTTTTGCGCTTGGTATTATGCCTTATATTTCTGCATCAATTATTGTTCAATTGATGACAGCTATATTTCCTTCTCTTGAAGCCTTAAAAAAGGAAGCTGAAATAGGGCCTAAAATTATTAATCAATATACTCGTTATGCTACGGTATTTTTGGCTATTATCCAAGCTTACGGCATTGCTGTTGGACTTGAATCAGGTAACAACATTGTTGCTGATCCAGGTTGGTTTTTTCGTTTTAGTGCCATTATCACACTTGTTGGTGGTACAATATTTCTAATGTGGTTAGGAGAACAGATTACGTCACGAGGCATCGGAAATGGTATTTCTTTGATTATTTTTGCGGGTATTATTGCAGGCTTGCCGACTGCTGTTTTCAATATGTTAGAACTGAGTAGCCAAGGACAGTTGTCATCGATCGTTGTTATCGGTATTTTTATTCTAGCCGTCGCACTTATTGCGATCGTTATTTTTTTTGAACGAGCACAACGACGTATCTTGATACAGTATCCAAAGCGACAAATAGGCAATCGTATGTTTCAGGGAGATACGTCGCATCTTCCGCTCAAACTTAATACTGCCGGTGTCATTCCGCCGATTTTTGCCTCGTCTCTTTTACTATTGCCTGCAACAATTGGTAATTTTTCGCAACATCTTCCTGATTGGGCACAAGAGATTATCGCTGCACTGAGTCATGGTCATCCAATTTATATGATGCTTTATGCCATCTTGATGGCTTTCTTTTGTTTTTTCTATACAGCGATTGTATTTAATCCGAAAGATACGGCAGAGCAGCTTAAAAAACATGGCGGATTTATACCAGGTATTCGTCCTGGTGAGCGGACAGCTGGATATATTGATTATGTATTAACACGTATTACGGTTATCGGCGCGATTTATATCATTTCGGTTTGTCTTTTGCCGGAATTTGTTGTCTCTGCTACAGGAATTTCATTAGGGCTTGGTGGTACCTCTTTGTTAATTGTGGTTAGTGTAACATTAGATACGGTTGCACAAATTCAAGGACATTTAGTCGCTTATCAATACGAAGGCCTTATCAAAAAATCAAAGCTTCGTGGAGGCAGACGAAATCGATGAAAGTCATTTTTTTAGGACCACCAGGAGCAGGAAAAGGTACACAAGCACAAATCTTAAGCCAAAGGTATAATATTCCTCAACTTTCAACTGGCGATATGCTACGTGCAGCAATCGCTGCTAGTACTGAAATTGGTAAACGGATAAAGAGGATAATAGCTACAGGGCAGCTTGTTCCTGATGAAATCGTGAATCAAATTGTATCAGAATGCATAGACAAACTAGATTGTGTTAATGGTTTTATCCTTGACGGATATCCGCGTACTTTAGCTCAAGCCAAGGTCTTACAGGATATACTTGCCAATAAAAATACTGCACTTAATGCAGTTTTTGAACTGAAAGTTGATGAGAATGTATTAATTGCACGTATGAAAAAGCGTGTTAATGATGCTATTGCTAAAGGTGAAAGGATACGTTCAGATGACAATCTGGATGTTTTTACAAAGAGATTGGTAGAATATCGTGAGAAAACACTACCTTTGTCACAATATTATGCTAACATAGGGTATTTAAAGACAGTTGATAATACATCCGATATTGCAGTTGTAAGCGCTGAAATAGAGAATTTCCTTTAATGCAATTGCCTCGTGAATTAAGAAGAAATACTTTGGATACTTTATAAAACAGCTAGAAGGGAGGTTGACTTTTATAGGTAAATAGGTAAAGGATGCGCCAGGTGTATTTTTTTAAGTAACCGGTGTCGGTGTGCTTCGGTGGTCGTTTTTTTTTAGAATTAAATCCAAGGAGAATAGGCGTGGCTCGTATTGCTGGCGTCAATATCCCGACGAATAAGCGTGTAGTTATTGCGCTTCGATGTATTCACGGGATCGGATCAAAGTTTGCTCAGGAGATTCTTGACAAGGTTGGTATTCCATCAGAGCGTCGTGTGAGTGAATTAACGGATGCGCAAGTTTTACAAATTCGTGAAGTAATTGATCGTAATTATCAGGTTGAAGGTGATCTGCATCGTGAAGTGATCATGAATATCAAACGCCTGATGGATCTTGGGTGCTATCGTGGCCTGCGTCACCGTCGTTCTCTTCCGGTACGTGGTCAACGCACGCACACAAATGCGCGTACTCGCAAGGGTCCTGCAAAAGCTATCGCCGGTAGGAAAAAATAAAATAGTCTATAAACCATTATTTGTCTTTTGGCCCAAAAGGGTTTATCCCTTGCTGCTTTGAGCAGTTTTAGATTGCAACGGGGTGTATAAAGCCCTTGATATACAATACAGTACTGTAATCGAGAGAAAGGTTGTTATGGCAAAGGAAGCCACACGTATTCGTCGACGTGAACGTAAAAATGTATCTTCGGGTATTGCTCATGTTAATTCGTCTTTTAATAATACCATGATTACCATTACAGATGCCCAAGGAAATGCAATAGCTTGGTCATCTGCAGGTGTGCAAGGGTTCAAAGGGTCGCGTAAATCTACACCTTTTGCTGCCCAGGTTGCTGCTGAGGATTGCGCAAAAAAAGCGCAAGAACATGGGCTTCGCTCACTTGAAGTTGAAGTTTGCGGTCCAGGATCAGGGCGTGAGTCTGTTTTGCGTGCATTGCAGGCTTTTGGCTTTATTATTACATCTATTCGTGATGTTACTCCTATCCCACATAACGGTTGCCGCCCACGCAAAAAACGTCGTGTTTAAAACGTCGTGTTTAATTTGGGTCCACCAGTTAAGAGAGAGAATTCTTTTGGCGTTCGCGTTAATTATCGTGATTGGATGGCGACAGGAGCAAAGAGCAGGAATATTATTATGATCCAAAAAAATTGGCAGGAATTAATCAAGCCAAACAAAGTTGAGTTCCAGACGCAGGGGTCTTCAAAGAAAGCAACGTTGCTTGCCGAACCTTTGGAGCGTGGTTTTGGTTTGACACTTGGCAATGCCTTACGTCGGGTTTTACTCTCTTCACTTCGCGGAGCTGCTATAACCGCAGTCCAGATTGATGGTGTGTTGCATGAATTTTCATCAATCCCAGGTGTTCGTGAGGATGTGACTGATATTATTCTTAATATCAAGGAAATTGCTATTCGTATGGAAGGTGATGGCTCAAAGTGTATGATAGTTCGCAAGGAAGGTCCTTGTATTGTTAGAGCCAGTGATATTCAAACGATAGGGGATATTGAAATTCTTAATCCCGAGCATGTAGTCTGTACGCTTGATGAAGGTGCAGCAATCCGTATGGAGTTTACTGTCAACAGTGGTAAAGGATATGTACCTGCGGAACGGAATCGTACAGAGGATGCGCCAATTGGTCTTATCCCAGTTGATAGCCTTTATTCGCCTGTTCGAAAAATTTCCTACAGGGTAGAAAATACTCGTGAAGGTCAGGTATTGGATTATGATAAGCTGCTGCTTATGATTGAAACCAACGGTGCTATTAGTGGTGAGGATGCGATTGCATTTGCTGCTCGTATTCTTCAAGATCAGCTTTCTGTGTTTGTTAATTTTGAAGAGCCGCAGAAGGAAACTCCTCAAGAGTCAGTTTCTGAGCTTGCCTTTAATCCAGCACTTCTTAAGAAGGTCGATGAGTTGGAGCTTTCGGTTCGCTCAGCTAACTGTCTAAAGAATGATAATATTGTTTATATTGGTGATCTTATTCAAAAAACAGAAACGGAAATGCTTCGTACTCCGAATTTTGGTCGTAAATCGCTTAATGAGATTAAAGAGGTTCTAGCTTCTATGGGGCTTCATCTTGGTATGGAAGTTTCTTCATGGCCGCCTGAAAATATTGATGATCTTGCAAAGCGTTATGAAGATCAATATTAATTGCAGGTACTTCTTATAATAGAATATGATGGAGGAAATAGCTCGTGCGCCATGGTAATTCGGGTCGTAAATTAAATCGGACTGCCAGCCATCGTAAGGCAATGTTTTCTAATATGGCTGCTTCGCTTATAAGACATGAGCAAATCATGACGACGCTGCCAAAAGCTAAGGAAATTCGTCCGATTATAGAGAAGCTCGTGACATTGGGTAAGCGCGGAAGCTTGCATGCCCGTAGAACGGCTATTTCAGTTGTTCGTGATATTAGCTTGGTTGCAAAACTTTTTGATATATTTGCTGTACGCTATGCAATGCGTAATGGTGGATATTTGCGAATCGTGAAGGTGGGTTTCCGTCATGGCGATAATGCACCAATGGCAATTGTTGAATTTATTGATCGTGATGTGGATGCTAAGGGGGCTGTTGATTATAATCGTCTTCATATGCCTGTTAAGGAAGTTAAATCTTTTTGATTCTGATCTATAGGAAATCCATAAATCCATGAAGTCCGCTTTTATTGTATGAAAGCGGACTTATTGTTAATAATATCCCTCCTATTTTGTTCTACCTTCGATTTAATCTGTAACATTAAAATAAATTACTTACAGAGAACTATTCAATAATCACAGGAGTATTTGGATGAGGTGGGTTGCATATACATGTAGTATTTGTGCTTTTGTTTTTCTTGGAGAGGTTTTAGCAGAATCTGCGAAGATCGTATCTTTGACCAAACTGCTGGGATCGCAATCGGATATTCAAGTTTCCTTTGCTCCCCTTGTTAAAAAAACAATTCCTGCTGTTGTTAACGTTTATGCTGCACGCCAAGTTCGTGTGCGGTCTCCATTTGAAGGAGATCCATTTTTTGAACAGTTTTTTGGCAAAGGATTTTCTAGTCGTTCACGTATTCAGTCGTCATTAGGATCAGGTGTTATTGTGGATTCTTCTGGCCTTATTGTTACCAATTATCACGTAATTCGTGACGCTGATGAAATAAAAATAGCATTGTCTAATGGACGTGAATTTGAGAGTAAAGTTATACTGAAAGATGAGGCAACAGACATAGCTGTGCTCAGGATCAATACTAAAGAGACTGTATTTCCGTTTTTACACCTTGCAGATTCTGATAAAGTTGAAGTCGGTGATTTGGTAATCGCAATAGGAAATCCCTTTGGAGTTGGGCAGACAGTTACCAGTGGTATTGTTTCAGCTCAGGCCCGAACCAAAGTTGGTATTTCTGATTTTGATTTTTTTATCCAGACAGATGCAGCCATTAACCCTGGAAATTCAGGAGGGGCGTTGGTTAATATGCAGGGTAATTTGATCGGTGTGAATACAGCTATTTATTCTCGTAATGGAGGATCAATCGGTATTGGTTTTGCGATTCCCTCAAATCTTGTACGCTCAGTTGTTGAAGCTGCCAAGCATGGTAAAGAAAGCTTTGAACCACCTTACTTGGGCGCAACATTCCAAGTCGTAACACCTGATATTGCTGAAAGTCTTTCTATGAAATATCCTTATGGGATTCTTATCACAGGTGTAATAAAGAATAGCCCTGCTGAAAAAGCAGGGCTAAAGGTAGGAGATGTAATAGTAACTGCACAGGATATGCGAGTTGATAACATGGATGTATTTACATATTATCTGATTACAGCTGATGCTGGGAAAATGATAAAACTTGGTGTTTTTCGTGATGGTAAACAGTTTGATACAAACGTTATTGTGCAAATGCCATCATCGGATCAGGTTATAGATGCTGATCGTATTAAGATACCATCGCCGCTCTTGGGGGCAGAGGTTATGAGTCTAACGCCATTGAATGCACGTAGATTTCATCAACCTTTGGAAAGCAAAGGCGTTGTCATCAATGATATTGATAGGAGTTTAGATGCAGCAACGATCTTTATAAAAGGTGACATCATTCGCGCAATTAATGGACAGTCCGTTAATACAATAGATGATTTAAAAAGGATACTTAATACTGGAACAGGAAAAATATGGTATATTGAATATGAGCGAAATGGCATTTTGATTCGTCAATTTGTACACTAAATTAGTTCTTAATAATAAAATTTAAATGACATGTTTTTTTGATTTATCTATATTACTGATGTAGTAAGTTGCATCTGAGGTATTATCTGACAAGATATTATATAATCTACTGTAGATTATGATCTTTTTTGCTTCAAAGACAAGGGAAACTTGCTGCTTCTAGCAGCATGAATAGTATGCTTTCAAAAACTTAATGAAGTTCTTGGATAAGAGCAATTTAATTGGACCGCAAGTCATTTGAACCCGAATAATTGAAGCATATTTGCTTAACTATTTTAGAAATAGGTAAAAGCAATGAAAATACACCATTTATCGATAATCATTGACCTTGTATATGATTCATTTATACCACCAGAAACATATTCTAAATGCTTAATTGAACTAATAAAACAAAATTCTGATAAAGGATTTATTTATGAATATGAAAGGCCAGATAATTTTTAGATTAGGATTATTTCTTTCGCAGTGATCTAAAATTTAAAAATGATCTAGGAAAATGATAAAATAGATTACGTGATAATCGGTCAAATATTACAGGATTCTGAATATTGATGCTCTATAAATTTCGGCCTATTGCACAGCTTACGTTTGTAGAAACTGATGGAATTATCAAATATTCGATAAAATGGAGAAATTTTTTATGTTAAAGAAATTCTATATCCTGCTAGTAGCTAGTAGCTTCTTAACATCTTGTACAACAGCTAACCCTTATAGCGGTGAACGGCAAATTTCAAAAACTACAGGTGGTGCAGCCATAGGTGCGGGAATTGGTGCAATAAGTGGCCTTTTTGTCGGTGGTTCAAATAAGGCACAACGTAATGCTGTTCTCATCGGAGCTGGTATAGGCGCACTGTCCGGCAGTATGATTGGCAATTACATGGATCGTCAAGAGGCAGATTTGCGTACACAATTGCAAAGAAGTGGGATTTCCGTGAGTCGTAGCGGTGATCAGATTGTTCTAAATATGCCAAGTAATATCACTTTTAATACCAATCAGGATGCAATTAGATCGGAGTTTTATCCTCAGCTTGATTCCGTTGCTCGTGTTTTGATCAAATATAATAAATCAATTGTTAATGTATTAGGCCATACGGATTCGACTGGAAAGGTAGTTCATAATTATTCGCTTTCTGAACGCCGTGCATTAGCAGTTGCCCAGTATCTGAATTCGCAGGGAATTGATAAGCAGCGGTTATCGATTGTTGGATACGGCTCCTCTCGCCCGGTCGCAAACAATGCAACAGAACTAGGGCGTACACTTAATCGTCGTGTTGAAATTCAGATTTCTCCACTTACAGTAGATTAGAGTATTTTTAGAGAAAAGAGGGCATCTATTCCCCAGATTTTACAAATGTGTAAAAACGAGAATTAGTCGTATAAATAGTGAATTAAAACAGTTGGATATCCAAATATATTGGAAAATATCAATATTCAGAAAACTATCACATCAAAATGCCATTCACATATGGTACAATAAAAGGTCCTTGCAGGCTTATGTAAGGTAAGCTGAGAGGGTAATATAATATGTCTCAAAATTCATTGCAACTCGTTAAGGATAATTCAGTGGACAAGACAAAAGCTTTGGATGCCGCACTCTCTCAAATTGAGCGCGCCTTTGGCAAAGGCTCGATTATGCGTTTAGGACAAAATAAAAATGTGGTGGAAATTGAGACTATATCAACCGGATCATTGTCACTGGATATTGCACTTGGAGTCGGTGGCTTGCCAAAAGGGCGCATCGTAGAAATTTATGGGCCAGAAAGCTCGGGAAAGACAACAATGGCATTGCACACGATTGCTGAGGCGCAAAAGCATAATGGCATCTGTGCCTTTGTTGATGCGGAACACGCACTTGATCCGGTTTATGCCCGCAAGCTTGGTGTAGATCTAGAAAATCTGTTAATCTCACAACCCGATACAGGTGAACAGGCATTGGAAATTACCGATACGCTAGTGCGTTCTGGCGCAGTTGATGTTCTAGTAGTTGACTCAGTTGCAGCATTGACTCCGCGTGCAGAAATTGAAGGAGAGATGGGGGACTCCCTTCCTGGTCTTCAAGCGCGATTAATGAGCCAGGCATTGCGTAAGCTAACAGCGTCTGTTTCACGCTCTAATTGCATGATTATATTTATTAATCAGATTCGTATAAAAATCGGTGTCATGTTTGGCTCACCGGAAACAACAACTGGTGGAAACGCCTTAAAATTCTACGCATCTGTTCGTCTTGATATCCGACGTATAGGTGCCTTGAAGGACCGTGATGAAATTATTGGCAATCAAACTCGCGTTAAGATAGTAAAGAATAAGCTCGCACCACCCTTCAAGCAGGTTGAATTTGATATCATGTATGGTGAAGGTATTTCCAAAGTCGGTGAATTGATTGATCTTGGTGTAAGGGCCAGTATCATAGAAAAATCTGGCGCTTGGTTTTCTTATAGTTCGCAGCGCCTTGGTCAGGGACGGGAGAATGCAAAACAGTTTTTGCGAGAAAACTTAACTATCGCGCAAGAAATCGAAACCTTGTTACGTCAAAATGCAGGTTTGATTGCTGATAGATTTCTTGAAAGTGATGGTGGTGAGATTAATAATCTGCAAGAGAATACTGTCAACTAAACCTCTTAAATTGGCCAAATGGATTAATCGTAATTGCATTGGCGGTCAGGCAGTTAGAAGTGGATTGTCCTGCAAAAGATTGTAACCCAGTATCATAATTATCACTACAGTAATATTCAAAAATCCATCCAGGGCAATCTAATACCCAGTTTTCTAGTGAAAAAGATCACGCTGAGTACACTATATTCGACCACTTCAATCATTAAATTATAGTATTTTGCTCGTTTGAGTAAGTTAAGTTCGGACAAAAATAAAATGCTACAAATAATACTAGAACAAACATACTTTCTTCTGAAAATAAATTCAGATATCTAAAAGACAAAACTAACACACATAGCATAAAATAAAAACAGAAAGGGTGATAGAAAAACTTGAAAAGAAAAGTTTTTTCTTCAGTCAGAAAGTTTTGCTACGATTGCATCACTGACTTCAAAATTGGCATAAACATTTTGTACATCATCGTCATCATCAAGTATGCTGATTAATTTCAGTACAGATCGAGTTTTCTCCTCATTAATAGGAATCAAGGTTGTGGGATGCCATACTGTTTTGATCAACTCCGCTTCACCCAGCGTCTTTTCAAGGATGTTGTAAACCGCACCTACATCTTCAAATGCACAGACTATGAGATGAGTATTTTCATCTGAGTATACATCTTCAGCACCGGACTCTATAGCCGCTTCCATAACTATTTTAGCATCTCCCACCGCAGATTTATAAATAATTTTACTGATACGGTTGAATATAAAGCCCACTGATCCTTTTTCTCCTAGAACACCCCCCGACTTTGTAAAGGCTGAGCGGATATTGGATGCCGTGCGATTGCGGTTATCTGTCAATGTTTCGACAATAATAGCTACACCGCCTGGTCCATAACCTTCATAGCGGATTTCTTCATAATTTGCCCCATCTCCGCTTGAAGCTTTCTTAATGGCTCGTTTAATATTATCTTTTGGCATAGACTGCATTTTGGCATTTTGGATCGCAAAGCGCAAACGCGGATTCATGATAGGATCCGCTAATCCTTGCTTAGCAGCAACTGTAATTTCACGCGTAAGTTTGGAAAATATCTTAGAACGTATAGCATCCTGACGTCCCTTACGATGCATAATATTTTTAAACTGTGAATGACCAGCCATAACATTCCTGCCTAAATTTAGACTACTGACAGCACTCTTCGCAAAATTCTAGAGCTTACTCAAAGACAATCATATGAAAAGTTGAATAGCAGATCTTTTACGAAAAAATATTGCTAAAATTAAACTAATGTGCAATCTTTAGCACCCGAATCTCTTCAAGATGCTTATTTTACCAAAACTCGGGGAGAACTGGTTGTAACCGTGGGCCAATCCGTAGAGGAGATACTTTTTCGGCAAGTCCTGTTCTATCTGAAATATCAACCGCAAGACCGCAGATTGTTGCTGGACCGTTTGCTGCTTCATAGCGAAAACGTGGGATTTTGCTTAAAAAACGCTGCAATGGCTCCTCCTTATCCATACCAAGAGTAGAATCATAATCCCCACACATACCTGCATCAGACATATACGCAGTGCCGCCTTCCAGAATCTGCGCATCTGCAGTTGGTACATGGGTATGGGTGCCAACCACGACACTCACTCTGCTATCCAAAAAATGGCCAAAGCATTGTTTTTCACTTGTGGCTTCAGCATGAAAATCAAAAATCACCGCATCAACCTGCTCACCGAGCGGACAAGACGAAACAATCCTTTCCGCCGCCCCGAAAGGAGCATCCAGATCAGGGTACATGAAAACACGACCCATGACATTGGCAACTAAAACTCGAGCTCCGTTTCTTGCAATATAGATACCCGATCCCTTGCCAGGGGTCCCCTTTGGAAAATTAGCTGGACGCAGAAGATTATCCGCTCTGTCGGCGTATACAAGCGTATCTTTTTGATCAAAAATATGATTCCCACTTGTTACGACATCAATACCAGAAATCAGCGCTTCAAGATAGATCCTTTCGGTAATACCATGCCCATTTGCAGCATTTTCACCATTTACCACCACAAAATCAAGCTGCAGATCAGCAATCAAGTCCGGTAGCTTTTTAAACACAGCATCACGACCTGTACGACCAACCATATCACCCAAAAACAAAAAACGCATAGCATCCTTCCAACAAGAAAGCCTATTAGAAAAAAAACCTAAAGCCACTTTCCGTCAAAATAGCCTCCATAGATAAATCATGTGGCTCGACAGGGATATTTTCTACTTGTTGACAATTAAAAGCAAGACCAATAAGGTGTACTTTCAGGCCTCGTTTGTGCATTTGTGCGACAGCCCTGTCATAGTAGCCACCACCATAACCGATGCGATTGCCTTGAACATCAAAAGCTATAAGGGGAATTAGTATTGTTGTCGGATCAACCATATCCGCGTCGGCAGGTGGACCTTTCGTACCATATGCCATGTTGATAAGTGAATCGCCCATATTAAAGCGGCGGAATACAATAGTCCTTTCCCCAGTAACAGCTGGTAATGCTAGCTGTTTTCCCTGTTTTTCCAATGCGACCATCAAAGGACGCGAATCAATTTCAGAGCCGATAGGCCAAAAAGATGATATTATTTCAGTTTCTGAAAAAAGTCCTTCCGCATTGATAACAAGAGCCTCAGAAGCATCACGACGCTTTCTCTCCTGCAACCTATTACGTCGATTTAACGCCTGACAACGCAATTCATTTTTCCGATTTTTCACAGATTTATTCCAAATATCTCTGGAATAGAAATTCTCTACACTATACTCTATCAAATCATTTTAAACCATTTTGTCAGAAAAACCCTATTACAATAGGTATTAGCAAATAACAACGAACCTTGCTGAAAAGATAACATAGGTAGTTAAGAGTTTATTTTAAATTTTCATATATACAAAAACCGCTCCCATAGAATAAATAGGGTGACCACGACAACCGACGAAATTCTGATCCAGGGGAATCAGCAACAGGTGGGTGCTATATGATAAGGCCTACGAGCCCCTATCAGGGACGGCACCCTTAAGGATCAACAAGGCCCCAAGGATATTTTATTCCTATCGTGAAGCGCAGAACACCGTCCCTTGTATACTATAATATAGCATAATATACTAGTGATTTTGATAAGTTAGATTACGTAATCAGCTTTCTCTTATTTAAGAGCACGACAACAAATTAAGCTTCCTGCAGTTTATTATTTTCATAACCGCATCAAGGCCGGAAAAATAAAATCGAAGCAAATCATCGATCCACTCGATGAAGTGTTATTCAACTTTATTCTACAGTTAGCGCGATAAAATCGCTCCACTATAGATGCAAAAAGCAATGTCAATTGTCTACTGGACCTCTTTCTACGAATTTCGATCTTCAGGCATTAATACGCCTAATTGAGGATGAAGCACATAAACTTCTAGAAAACAGTCTCAAAGCTTGACAAGAAACACTGATACACAACTATTCACTATTTCGCTAAAAAGCGGATTTACAAAGTGCACCTACCATACCTAATCCTGTGGAATGGTTATAAAAGGATGACCACATTCTGTAAACAACAAATGAAAAACCCTATCCCTGACAAGCTTTAAACCGAGGCGCTATCTTATTGATAATATAAACACGACCTCTGCGACGAACCATACGATTATCACGATGGCGAATTTTAAGTGCTCTAAGCGAATTTTTGATTTTCATGCCAATTACTAACATCATCAAGCCCGTTGCCGGGAATTTAAAAACAAGACTGAACATCTAACACACCCTACCTATACATAATAGATAAAAATCATGAAGTTTGTCAACTATTGATATATTTATAGATAAAGTATACAGAGCCTATCACCCTCTCGATACGATACAAAAAATACAGAGAAGAAAAATTCTTCGCCGGAACATATCGATATATGAATGCTGTTAGTGCATAGAATATTTATTCTGAGCGAATCAAGTAAAACTGTTCAAAAACAGAGCCTTCTGGCTCATTCATCATATGGTGTTACTATATGAGAAAATCTCCGTTGTTGTACAGACGCACCTTTACTTCGTTTTCCTACATAAAATAAAAACCACAATCCGGATACTCATAATATTCTTGTCCGAAAGAAGGCAGGTTTAAGAACCTTCTAAAAGCAAACGGACTGTGATTATAATTTATAAATCACACAGGAAAACTTTCCTTCCATTAGAGCTGCATTTTCCGCTCTTTCAATATCTCATGCTCCATGTCCTTCTATTGGAAATTCAGGGACACTAGAGGTTTGTTCCTCCCGCCATGCATCAAGGCGCCTAGCTAGTACATTATCAAAAACAGCAAGTATAGCTGCTGCAAGCAGTGCCGCATTTATAGCACCTGGTTTACCAATTGCTAATGTGCCAACAGGAATGCCGGAAGGCATTTGTACAATAGAGAAAAGTGAATCTTGCCCTGAAAGAGCGCTTGACTGTATAGGAACACCAAGCACCGGCAGCGGAGTCATAGCTGCAGCCATACCTGGCAGATGAGCAGCACCACCAGCACCAGCAATAATTACCCTAAATCCTGACTTTTTAGCCTCTTTGGCAAATGTCACGAACCGATCAGGTGTACGATGCGCTGAGATAATACGAGCCTTATAACTTATCTTTAGCCTATCGAGTATTTGCGCCGTATGACGCATGGTATCCCAATCAGATTGGCTTCCCATTATAATGGCAATATCGGCACCTTTACTTATCATTTTAGAACGATCTCCCGTTTTACAGTATTTAAAGTGTCAAAATGGTATTATTTTCGAGTTTTTGCAACTATTTAGCTGATTCATGCATACTCCTATTTATACGCAGTCCAGAATAGGAAACTTATCGCTTTCTGTTGATTAAGCATATAACAAATTTACCCAAAGGAATTAGAAAGAACTCTAGATTTCCTTTAAAAGAGCTCTTCTATTTCTTAGCTTTCTTCTATCCCACATTGCGGTTGCAGGGCATACGATTTTATATGTATTGATTGCAAAAGTCTTTTAGCTTAATTTCATCATAATAGCTGGATACCAGCGAATATATCCCAAAAGAGATCTATACAAAGCAAGAACAACATGATTCCAAAAGAAATGCGTGGTGTCGAAATAACCGAACCTGGCGGTCCTAATGTCCTACAAATCAGAACGGTTCCTGTGCCTAAACCGGAAAAATATGAAGTCTTAATCCGTGTTTACGCCGCTGGCGTAAACCGCCCTGATATTGCCCAACGCCAAGGTATTTATCCACCTCCGCTAGGGGCTTCATCGTTACCTGGACTTGAGATTGCCGGCGAAGTGATTGATCACGGTAAAAATGCTAACCGCTATTCGCTAGGCGCTAAGGTTATGGCTCTTGTAGTCGGCGGTGGTTATGCTGAATTTGCCGTAGCCGATGAGCGTAATGTACTTCCGATTCCACAAAGCATGAGCTATATCCATGCTGCGGCAATACCGGAGGCTTTTTTTACAGTCTGGAGCAATGTTTTTCAATTTGGCCAACTTACTAAAGGTGAAATTTTGCTTGTTCACGGTGGAAGTTCAGGAATCGGTACAACAGCAATTCAGCTTGCAAAAGCTTTTGGATCATCAGTTATCGTCACAGCGGGTACCACAAAAAAATGCAAGATTTGCGTCGATCTTGGCGCTGATCTTGCCATTAATTATCGTACACAAAATTTTGTCAAAGAGATTAATGAATTCACGCATAAAAAAGGGGTTAATGTCATTCTGGATATGATTGGCGGTGATTATACTGAGCTCAATTATAAAATTGCTGCCACAGAAGGCCGTATTGTTCAAATCGCATTTCTGAATGGCCATAAAACAACAATTAATCTCAATACACTGATGGTAAAACGGCTGATTCATACCGGTTCCACTCTACGGGCAAGAGAGATTACTTTCAAAGAAGAGGTTGCTAATTTATTACGTAAAAATGTCTGGCCGCTTCTAGAAAATAATACTATAAAACCGATTATTTATAAAATATTACCGCTTGACCAAGCATCTAAAGCGCATGAATATATAGAGAAAGGTATGAATATTGGAAAAATTATCCTTAAAATGGTTTAATTTTACGTAATAAAAATACTTGAATGCAAAACTAACAGTTAAAACATGATTCTAAACTACATTCCTATTTGTGAAAATAATTTTTTACATGCCAGCTGCAAACTGTAGGTTTTTGAATTTCTTGCTATTACCATATTCTTTATCAATCACTTGCCGCTTTTACAAAAGCGGGGTATACAGTATAGTAGAGAATGATTTCTTGGAAGAGTGGTTTTATTTCACGGCATGCTCACCAGAGTGCATGAACAAGAGGACTATAGTTATGTATAATCAGCTTCTGATGCCTAAGGCTACTGCAGTCTGGCTTATTGATAATACAGCGCTTTCTTTTGATCAGATTGCAGCATTCTGTAAACTACATTTGCTTGAGATTAAAGCAATCGCTGATGGTGAAACCGCACAAGGTATCAAAGGACTTAATCCAGTTATAACTGGACAGCTTACACGTGAAGAAATTATCAAGGGAGAAAAGGATCCTGACTATTCTCTTAAATTTTCTGAATCCAAAATACGTATTCCTGAAAAGAAACGCCGCGGCCCACGTTATACGCCGCTTTCCAAACGACAAGATCGTCCAAATGCAATCCTATGGCTAGTGCGAAATCACCCGGAATTGAAGGATGCTCAGATTGCGCGTCTTATTGGTACGACAAAATTCACAATTGAGCAAGTCCGTAACCGCACTCATTGGAATTCGGGTAATTTAATACCGCTTGACCCAGTAACATTGGGTCTTTGTTTGCAGATCGATCTTGATATCGAGGTAGAGCGAGCATCTAAGAATCGGCCACGGATTATTCCAGAAGATGAAATGCTGCTACCAGCATCGGCCACAGAAAATTTGGACATTGTGGATAATCTGCATGATGGACTTGATATTAGCAAGATTTTTGCTAAATTTTCCTCGATAAAAGATGATAAATAGAACGTTGTGGCATAGCTAGATGTGATCTAGAAGCACCTGGTTTCATTCTAGTGCAGCGATTCTAACAATATAATCATGCTTCTTCACCAAAGCGCTTATTAATCAAGCATTCCAGCGCGTCAAGTACATTTTTTGCTTGTCTTCCAGAGGATTTTATGGTAATCTTGGAGCCAGAGGGTACCGATAGCATCATTAAACCCATGATGGAATCGCCGTCAACGATTATACCGTCTTTTTCAACGACAACATGCGCCTCATAAGAGGATACGGTTGTGACGAATTTTGCTGAAGCTCGCGCATGTAGACCGCGTCTGTTAAGAATTGCTACTTCGCATATTAAGGCATTTTCGTGATCGAAGGATTCACACATGTATTTTTCTACTCTCCAGAAAGAATCATACTTGGGACATTGATATACTTCCGCCCTGCATCTTGAGCAGCTTGCAAGGCACCCACTAACGTTTCTGTCTGGCGTACACTAGCCAATTTAATCAGCATTGGCAGATTTACACCTGCAATTACCTCAATCTCGCCTTCTTTCATAACAGAAATTGCTAAGTTGGAAGGAGTTCCGCCAAACATATCCGTCAAAATAATAACCCCATTGCCATCATTAACCAGACGAACAGCTATTATAATATCTTCGCGACGGTGGTCCATACTGTCATCAGGACCAATACAAACTGTTGCAAATCTCTCCTGAGGTCCGACAACATGAACAACAGCATGGAGAAATTCATCCGCCAGATGACCGTGTGTGACAAGCACGAGTCCAATCATCAATAAAAAGTTCCTACTTGTTAATTTACCCTCAATCCACAGCACGCAAAATAAAAACAAGAGCATTTATTAAAATCTTGATATATTATAGTACCAAGAAACATTTCAATCTCTTTTTAATTTTATTACCTTAATAAAAATATTCATACATCAATTTTCCAACGAAAATATTCAATCTAATCGAGTCTTGAACAAGGTCGCTTCAACTGCATGGCAAAGCGCTAGGAGGTCACTTTTTCCCAGTTGTGGCAACTTCAACAACGGCAGACGCACCTGCATTCTTTCAAAAAAATGCTCCTCTGGATAGCGTTCACCTTTCTTATCTAGTTCGATCACGAGATCAAGTCGGGTTTTTTCTCCATAAGCCATCTTAAATAATCCAGCACCACGAATTTCCATAATACCGGCAATCTTCAGTGGAGCGTAAGCAAAAAGCTGTCCTGCTATATTTTTAAGTTCTACGTAATCATCCCCGACCAACACTGCCTTGCGCCCGACAAGATGGCTACGCTCAATAAGCGCAAGGGTAAGCACAGATTTTCCTGAACCCGAAAGACCAATAATCAAAACACCAAAATTTCCAAGGAGGAGAGCATTTCCATGTTGAATTTTCATAGACAGGTATACCCCCGACAGCGGCGTTTTTCCTAATTTATCAATGATAAGATCGGTAAGCTTTTTTATAAGGTAGAGAAAAAAGCCTACGCTGTTTCACTTGCTTAATTTGGTTAAAATTTAGAACCACAGCCTGTAAATTGATGGTAAAGGACGCCCCTCTCTTCATATAACAATATTTTTAATCATTAGCGTCTCATTAAAAGACTTCAGTAATTTGCTGACTGATGGAAATCAAGCATATCTTCAATCTAGATTCTCTTACCTTCTCAGGGATAAAACCGCGCATTTTTGAATAAATTGGAACAATCTATCAAAAGATGTAAATCATAATCAGTCAAGAAAAATATCTTCTTCAGTGAACTGCCAATCAGACTAACTTTAAGTCTTACATTCATGGCAATCTGATTTCATGCACCTCACAAAAAATATACATCGGATTTCAAACAGCACTCCAAGATTGATAAGATCAGATGCTATACGGAGCCAACGCCGCATCAAATTATGAGTGTGATCTCACGTCAAGGTAAGTATATCACATGCTGAATAATATTGGATATGGAGTATGTGTATTTGAGGACTTCTACTTTTATCTTTCTAAAAAGTGGGAAGGTCCTATAGTTGCCAATAGTTTCTTAATTGTGATAATGTTTACTAAACATTTTGATTGCATCAAAGAAATTTTTCTTTTTTATTAATCAATCAAAAGAGTTTTGATCATGCAATTTCGCAAAAAAATGGAGATACTTCATTCGGATATTCTCGGCTGTATTGTCATAGCGAAAGACAATTATGACCTAGCTTTAATACAGGTGATTTGCAATTGACTAAACCTTTTTTATGCAGTCGAACAAAAAAATCGACCTTGCAATTGCCTTGAATTATGAATATCATGCAAGGAATCAATATTCATTCAAGGCTTGCTTTTCTGAGTATAGACGAATGCTCGAAGGTCGGCACTTTGTCAAGATCGCATCCTTTTATCAGTTACAGTGGCATATTATAACAACAGAGCGATAGATTCGTTCTATTCCAGATAAATGGAGAATGGAGTTTGTATGCATACTTGGGCATCTCCAACGAGCTCATCAGTACTGGCGTTAAATTGGATCACTTATAAGCTTTTCATGATAATCTGTGCAATACAACGATACTGCATAGCATGCACGCTATCTGGCACAGCCAAAATAATAGGTTTTCCTTCATCAGATGTAGCACGTACCTTCGGGTCCAGTGGCAATTCTCCCAAAAAAGCTACCTTTCTTTTTTCAGCTTCAAGACGTACGTTGCCGTGGCCAAAAATATCATACCTCTTGCCCGTATCAGGAGCAATAAAATAACTCATATTCTCAATCATCCCTAAAATAGGAACACCAACTTTCATAAACATTTCAAGCCCTTTACGAGCATCAACAAGAGCAAGGTTCTGTGGAGTAGAGACAATGACACTACCTGAAATTGGTACCTGTTGTGCAAGAGTCAAGTGCGCATCGCCGGTTCCTGGTGGCATATCAATAACAAGCATATCAAGTGGCGCCCATAGCACATCTCTAAGCATTTGCGTAATAGCCGTCATTACCATGGGACCACGCCAGAGCATAGGAACTTCCTTATCAACCAAAAAACCCATTGATATTAGCTTCATTCCATACCACTCTAAAGGTTCAAGTTTTTTATTATGAGATCTCGGACGTCTGTGAAGCCCAGTAAGCCAGGGAAGGGAAGGACCGTAAATATCAGCATCAAGCAAACCGACGGCGAATCCGTTTTCTTTCAAAGCAAGAGCAAGATTGATTGCTATTGTTGACTTTCCGACACCACCTTTACCGGAGGCAACAGCAATAATATGCTTCACACCTTCGATTGGCCTAGGGAGGGAAAGACCAGGTCGCTTACGATCTATTGATCGTAGTAAAGAAGATGAAGACTTTTCTCTTACAGCGGGTTTTCTTTCAGCAGTCAGCGTAACAACTGCTGAACTAACACCATCAATTTCTGTTACCATTTTTTCAGCTGTCTGGCGTAATAATTCTAGTTCTTCAGCACGTTCAGGCGGCACACTGATGGAAAAAAATACCTTTCCATCAATAATAACTATTTCGGAAACAAGCCCCAAAGAAATGATATCACGGCTGGAATCTGGATCTTTAAGCTGTTTTAATTTCTTGAGAATATCAATGTAGGTGATAGAAGCCATAGTATTGCCGTCCTTGGAATATCATTATACAATATCGTATGGCATACAGGTGACTGGCATTTATACTGCATGCAATAAAAACACAAAAGATAAGAAAAAGCTTAGAACATAGTCGACGAAGATAATACAAAAAAATCATACAACCTCCATCTATACATGCCTAGGAATGAATGGTGCTAAGCAGATCCCTGCTCAACAAAGATAATCAGACATTAAGGCGATTTATTTGTGGTTTGATAATTAAAAATATGGATAAAATCGCTAACTGTAGGTATACAAAACCTTTAAAAATCTAGAAAAATATCCCAAACAAAAAAAGCCACTCTAATCCTAAAATTAAAACAAGATATCATAAAATTATAGCTCAGAAAAACGCACAACCCTACCATCAATGCTGTCCAACAAAAATAAAAATAACTACTACAATAACAAAACTACTTTGTACCTCGGATTCATTAGGGGCTTGACGCGCACAACAAATATAAGGCATTCAGAAAGAGGTAAGAGTCCTTTTTCTTTAAGAAAATAGAAAAACAATACGCCAAGTCTGAATCGATATATGCGTGCTGCAGCTGTTTTATCGGCTTCTTTAATGATGATTGTCTAGTGGATATCGGTGAAATATGGAGATAAAGAATGCCAAAAATGAAGACTAAATCTTCTGCTAAGAAGCGGTTTAAGATAACTGCAAATAGCAAAATTAAGGTGGGTGCTGCCGGTAAACGCCACGGTATGATCAAACGATCTAACAAGTTTATCCGGGGTACGCGCGGCACAATGCTTTTATCTGAACCGGATGCTAGAAAAGTTATCGCATACTACTTGCCTAACGGGTGATCGAAGGCTTTTTCAGGATGGCAAAAAAAAATTCCGATTTAGGATACTGGATTGACAAACAGGAGGTTATGATATGGCACGTGTGAAACGAGGTGTTACAGTTCACGCTAAACATAAAAAAGCTTTGAAACAAGCGGAAGGCTTCTATGGTCGCCGTAAAAATACAATTCGGGCCGCAAAAACAGCGATTGATCGTTCCAAGCAATATGCCTATCGCGATCGCAAAAATCGCAAACGTACTTTTAGGGCACTCTGGATTCAACGTATCAATGCTGCTGTGCGCAGTGAAGGTTTAACCTATGGTTGTTTTGTTAATGGTCTTACAAAAAGCGGTATTGAAATTGACCGAAAGATTCTTTCTGATCTTGCAATTCACAAACCAGATGCTTTTTCAAAGTTGATAGTATCTGCTAAAAAAGCATTGGAATGCCTGAAGATGACTTCTAGTAACGTTTTTGAATAAGTTAGGCATCAGAGAGAGATCTGCAGTGCAAAAGCCCTGGTTAAATTAGTCTAACTACGGGGGGGAGTTGTTTGTTTCATAAAAGCAAATTATCTTTATGACTAAGTAATAGTTCTTTAACCAAAGCATTTTTAGCCCTTGATCTTGCGCCAAAAGTATAAAGATTCTATCGGGGCAAACAATAAGAATAGGTAAGGCGCAGGTTAATTCCTATGGAAGTCAGTATTTTCAGATCACTCAAGATAGTTTACATGCCTAGTATCTTTATATACACCTCTAGCTAAGAGGCTTGTTCTTTCTGTTAAAAAGAACAATGTACATGACGGTTAGAAACGCGGGAAAGAAGAGAATTCCATTTATATCCAATATTAATAATCAGGCTTCGCCATGGCAGACAGATAACTCTATGATACATTCCTATTGAATGTGCAGGCAAATTTTCTCGAGTTTAATAAAAATCCTGAAATTGTTATACTGTTTTACTATGAAACAGCTTCTTGATAGAAGGCTCATCTTAAGAGCTGTCTCTCTTGTACATCTGCGACATAATTTTAGTTGAAAAAATTTATCCACTTTCCGATATTTTTTCGTCCTTTTTAAATTCATTCGGCAGATCTATCTTAGCAGCAATGGTAAACGCATGCTCATGCATTATAGCAATTTTTCATTTGTATCTAGGATATATGGGGTAAAATTATGAAAAATATTGAAATCCTCGCACAGGAAATTCGCGATGCGATCAACGCAGCGGATTCGATTCAAGCCCTTGACACTATACGTGTCTTTGCTTTTGGGAAAAAAGGAATAATTTCAGAACAATTGAAAAGTCTGAGTTCTATGTCATCAGATATGCGTAAGATAGCTGGCCCAGTTCTCAATAGCCTTAAAAAGCAGATCAACGGCCTTTTAACAGAAAGGCGCAAGCAATTAAGAAAAGAAATTTTTTCTGCAGAAATAGCGCATGCAAAAATTGATGTAACTCTTCCTGTCCGTCAGACTCCCGCAGAACGAGGCCGTATTCATCCTATTTCTCAGGTGATTGATGAAATTATAGCCATTTTTTCTGATATGAGATTCACCATTGCTATGGGACCAGACATCGAAACCGATTATTATAATTTTACAGCACTCAACTTTCCTCAAAGACACCCTGCACGTGAAATGCATGATACTTTTTTCTTCAATCCAGATGAAAAGGGTGCATGCAAACTTTTACGCACTCACACTTCAGCAGCACAAATTCGCACAATGAGAAAACAGAAACCGCCGATTCGCATTGTAATTCCGGGCAAAACTTATCGGATAGATTCTGATACAACACATTCACCAATGTTCCATCAGGTTGAAGGCCTTGTTATCGATAAAACAGTGACAATCGCCAATATGATGTGGGTCCTAGAGCATTTCTGCAAAACATTTTTTGAAGTGCCTTCCGTAAAGATGCGTTTCCGTCCTTCATTTTTTCCATTTACCGAACCATCAATGGAAGTTGATATCCAATGTGATCGTTCTAAGGCAGATATAAAGTTCGGTAAAGGCAAGGACTGGCTGGAAATTTTAGGTTGTGGAATGGTGCATCCTAAGGTGCTCAGGAATTGCAATCTTGATTCAGAGGAATATCAGGGATTTGCCTGGGGCATGGGTATTGATCGCATCGCCATGCTGAAATACGGCATGCCAGACTTAAGGGCTTTCTTTGATGCCGATATTCGATGGCTAGAACATTACGGATTCCGCCCGCTTGATATACCAACACTGTTTGATGGCCTTACCAGCTAATAATGCTGCCGTGTTTTATTGAATTACTCGTACAAACATATTTCCAGCGATTTTACCAAATTAATCCCATACCTCATGAGGTTTAAAATGAAGTTTACATTATCATGGCTGAAAGAGCATCTAGAGACTGAAAAATCTCTGGAAGACATTACTGATAAACTAACTTCTATCGGTCTTGAAGTACAAAATGTAAATAGTTCTTCACTACTTAACTCTTTTGTTATTGCCAAAATTCTTACGGCTGAAAGACATCCTAATGCTGATAAACTTCAGGTGCTCAATGTCGACATTGGCAAAAAAAAATTTGTACAGCTTGTCTGCGGTGCCTCTAATGTTCGAGCAGGTCTTATTAGTGTTTTCGCTCCCCCTGGCACTTACATTCCGGGACTCAAAAAAATACTCACAGTTGGAAAGATCCGTGGAATTAAAAGCTTTGGTATGATGTGCTCTGAACATGAATTACTGCTATCAAATGAACATAACGGTATTATCGAGCTATCTGCAAATGCACCACTCGGCGTGCCGTTTTTCGTCTACGCGGGCCTTGATGATCCAGTCATTGATATCAATCTTACTCCCAATCGATCTGATTGCGCTAGTGTTTACGGCATTGCTCGTGATCTGTCCACTGCCGGTATCGGTGCTTTGCGAAAAACAATAACACCAATCATTAGCGGCAAAGCTGAAAAAACGTCTATGAAAATCAAGATTGAATCCAATGATGAAGAACCGTTGTGCCTTGGTTTTGCTTGGCGCGTTATAAAAGACATCAAAAATGGCCCATCTCCTGAATGGATTCAGCATCGTCTTACATCCATCGGACTGCATCCGATCAACTCCCTAATCGACATCATCAATTATCTTACATTTGATCGTGGCTACCCGCTATATACGTTTGATGCCGATAAAATCAACAATAATCTTACCATACGACTTGGTCGAAAAGGCGAAAAAGTACTAGCCTTAAACGATAAGGAGTATATTCTTTCATCCAAAAATTGCGTGATCGCTGATGATAATAACGTTGTCTCCATTGCTGGTATTATCGGAGGCAAAAAGACTGCTTGTGATGAAAAGACTCGCAATATCATCATCAAATCCGCTCTATGGAATTCAGATAATATTGCACAAACAGGACGTGAACTTGGCATTATCAGTGATGCACGCTATCGTTTTGAACGTGGTGTTGATCCCAATTTTATGCTCCCAGGCCTTGAGCTTACTACCAAAATGATTCTTGATATATGTGGAGGCAAACCAACAGAAATTGAAGTAATAGGATTTACCCCACCCATTATCCGAAAAGTTCAATTCCCTTTTTCTGAAATCAGACGCTTAACAAGCCTTGATGTGCCAAGAGGTGAAACAATTACTATTCTCAATAATCTCGGTTTTAAAACTATAGGAGAAGGCCAGGTCCTGACCGTTCAAGTTCCAAGTTGGAGAACAGATATCAATGAAAAAGCAGATCTGGTTGAAGAAGTTATACGTATTTATGGTGTAGATCGGATTAAACCGCAACCATTGTTAAATGATTTCATAACTCAAGATAAGATACTTACACCTTTACAGATTCGCACTCGCAATACGCGTCGTGCTCTTGCCTGCCGCGGTATGCTGGAGATTATTACGTGGTCTTTTATTTCTGAAAAAAACGCTTGCATTTTTGGTGGCGGTAAGTCGGAACTTAAGCTTAGTAATCCAATTTCTTCGGATATGTCAAATATGCGCCCTTCTCTTCTACCGGGATTGATTAAAGCAGCACAGCAGAATGTGAACCTTGGTTTTAGCGATATAGCATTTTTTGAGGTTTCCGATACGTATGAAGGAAATATGCCGGAAAAGCAACGTCGCGTTGCTAGTGGCATTCGCCGTAATACTGCTGGATTGAATGGCTCGGGTCGTTTTTGGAATGGCAATGCTACTGCCGTTAGTGTTTTTGATGCAAAAGCTGATGCAATAACTGCATTAGAATCCTGTGGAATAGCTGCTAATGAGATTCAAATCGAGAGCAGCGCTCCATCATGGTATCATCCTAGTCGTTCTGGTGCTATCATACTCAAATCTAAGATCATTCTTGGTTATTTTGGTGAATTTCATCCTAACATACTGGACACATTGAATGTTCATGGTCCCCTTTGTGGTTTTGAAATATTTATTGATGCAGTGCCTGAAACAAAAAAGAAAGATACTAAAAAGCGTGCGCCTCTCGTACTATCACATTTCCAAAAGATTATACGAGATTTTTCATTTGTTGTTGATAAAAATATCACAGCTGCAAGCATTATTCATGCCGCGGAAAAAGCTGACAAAAAACTGATTGATTTAGTTCAAGTATTTGATTTTTTTGAAGAAAAAAGATTTGGTGTAGATAAAAAATCTATTGCGATAGAGGTATCAATTCAACCAGTTGAACGTACACTTACCGATGAAGATCTTGAAATTCTGAGTACAAAAATCGTTAATAATGTCATTAAGATAAGCAAAGGATATCTGCGTAAGTAGTTACTAAATGAATGTTAAAAATAATTAATTTATCAATAATTAAGAATCACAAGAGTAGAATTCTACCGTTTTTCTTTAAAGAAGAATCCGACCAGATTTTACAGGTACAGTTCATATAAGAATTGTGATTCTGATAAATCAAAAATTTTAGCTTCTAATGTTTTAACTTTTATAATTATAATTATTTATAAAAGATCTATTATGGAATTCAGTGTGAACCCCAGACGCAAAGAATACTCTCAATGCGAGAAAAGTTTGATTACGGTAAAATAGGCTGTTATCAAATTACAAGGCAAGCATTACTTAAGGCGAAAATCATAAGAATGATTTCTCATGATCTGTTTAAATCATACAACCTAAGACAGTAATTTCTTGGAATCAGAAATAAAAAATGCTAAGCGGCTTCAATAATTATTACAATGGCTTTTTGGATATGGAAAATATTATCTGTATCAGAATACTATTCTTTTCTTCCAATCTCTATCTAAATGAAAATAAATTACTAGCTTCATAATTAATCAAAAAACTTTATTTAGGATCGACCATATGCAATGTTTCTCCATCTCATTTTAATCAAACGCAACATTCCTCTATGTCCAGATGAAAACTTTTATACGATACTTAAAAATATAGACTGCGATCCAATGAGATTGCTCATTTTATAAAATAATTTAAAAACTAATAATTTTATCAAGAATCACTACATGATACGCCAAAAGATACTTTTCGCACCTTACCTGTTTATAAACATCCGCAAACCCATTCGATCTATCTTACATTATATGTAACAATACAATGAACTCCCTCATCATCCCACTTTGATGGGACTAGTGATCCACACCCCCCCTTTTCTTAATCTTGAGAACAATTACTTACTAATTAATACAACTTTAATGATAAAAATTATGCACTATCAGAAAAAGGAAAAGCTGAAGCAACCCCCCCGCGCATCTCTTATATCATACGATTTGCAGCGTTTGTATCTTAATCTATCAATATTTATTGAAAAATCCTATATCCCTTATAATCAAAGATACACCTCCTGCATCAAGCAGCAGTAAGAAAAAATTGAATAATTCTTTCTAAAAGATCAATATCCTGTGAACGTGATAAGCGATGATCACCATCCTTAACAAAAGTTAAAGTCACATCTCCCAAAGGCAAATATTCCATCAATTTTAGCGTATGTTCATAAGGCACTATGTCATCCTGCATACCTTGCAAAATATGAACAGGACATCCAGGATCAATAAGACCTTCCATAACCAGATTATTTTCTCCATCTTCAATTAATGCTTGTGTATAAGAGAGTGTTTTATATTCTGATCGAATTTCGAAAGAATCCTTTGCGTCAAGCTTTCGCCTTTGTGATTGCCTCTGTTTTACCTCAAGAAGCCTGTTGGTAAAATCAGGTGCAGGAGCAATCAACACCATACCAGCAAGCCCGATATGACACTTTTTTAGTTCCTCTGCCATACGCAAAGCTATCCACCCGCCCATGGATGAACCGATCAAAATTTGCGGCCCTCTAGTAAAATGCTTAAAAATAGAAAGACTTTGCCGAAGCCACAGAGATATAGTGCCTTTGGAAAAATCTCCTTGTGAAGCACCGTGACCTGAATAATCATGACGAAGTGCTGCAATTCCAAGACGAGCGGCAAGAGCATCAACAGCAACTGCTTTAAACCCCATCATATCAGAGCGATATCCTCCAAGCCAAACAAGTCCTGGCATTTTATTACCCTGTCGATAGCGAACAGCAATCTCTATCCCATCAACACTCAGAAATTGTAGAGAAGCATTTTTATTCATTACATAAACTAACCTTTCAAAAATTTTTCACCCCATTCTGCAAATACTTTGTTAGCAGGAGAATGAAAACATTCAAAATGTCAGATTTTCCTGATTGTGAAACCTTTTCAGACTGGTATGCTATTATTTTTTCCAAAGATGATAAAAAATCAACTTTCTCATAGCTATTCCCAATGCGAAAGAAATCAAAAAAAGATAATATTCATCTAGAAGATTAGGGTAAAATGACAACTTTCTTCTCGAAATTATGTAAAAATATACTATAAAGTGTTTATGATATCTTACTTTCATAACATCAATATGAAGTAGTTTAACAATTTAAGGAGAACACGATCATTCGCCGACCTTTCAAAACATTCCCTATACAAAAAGATGGACCACGATCTAATCGGGACATTTGCGCCTCTTATATTCAGCTTATTGATGCAGAAGGGCAGAATCGTGGTGTTATTTCGATAGATGATGCACTTGCCCTTGCAGAAAAGGCCGAGCTTGACCTTGTCGAAATCGTTCCAACTGCTGAACCACCAGTGTGCAAGATAATTGATTTAGGAAAATTGAAATATCAAAATCAAAAGAAAGCATCAGAAGCGCGCAAAAAGCAGAAAACGATTGAAATCAAAGAAATCAAAATGCGACCTAACATTGATATCCATGATTATGAGGTGAAGATGAAAGCAGTTGCCCGTTTTTTGGATGATGGTGACAAGGTTAAAATTACACTGCGTTTCCGTGGCCGTGAAATGGCACATCAGGAATTGGGCATAAAGTTGCTCGGACGTGTAAAAGAAGACACTATTGATATAGCTAAGATTGAAGCGGAGGCTAAACTTGAGGGCCGACAGATGATGATGGTATTATCTCCCAGATAAAATTAAAGTCAAGGCGCGGAAACACCCACTTGGAAAGTGGGTGTTTATCTTTCGCAAGAGCAAATTGTTATTTTATTGTGCTTGTCTTTAACATTATTGCTGTGCGACAATGAGTATTTTATTGTTATGTTTATCTTTTTCATTGCTGTATTTTCATTTGCTCTGAGCAGTTTTTAGGTGTTTCAATGCAGTTAAGGCAAATACCCCTTATTCTCTCTGTCTATAGAAAAATTGCATTGTAATATACCACTTGTCATAGAAGATTTACAGAAATTTTCTGCCATCCTGTGCGAATATAACCTTAGTATTAAGTAGCAGTGTGCAAAGTCTAAAGAAATTACGCAGCATGCGTTGCCATATCAATATTGATAGCACATCAGAATCTCTCCTACTCCTCATTCATTTCCAATATTCTATCTAAAAAATCCGCAGATTTTGCAACTTGAGCGCTGTTGCAATTGATATATCAAGCTCTACTCTACCATACTGTAGGTAAAATAAAACTGATAGAATCGGCTATTCAAAGAGAGCATAGAGTCTTTTCCCTTGAAAAGGTATGTTATGGAATAAATAGAAGCATCCTTACGCATTATAAGGTTGCATTTTTTCCATACTTCCTCTTTACTTACGCATTTTTCTAAATACGAAGACAATCGTGTATGCGTTAAAAGAAACAGTTCAATGCAGAGAAAATCTAATGATCCCAACTCCTTACTATCTGATTGATAAATCTCGTCTCCTGCACAATATGGAAACAATCGCCTATTTACGTGAGCGCTCAGGTGCCAAGGTATTACTGGCTTTGAAATGTTTTGCCACTTGGTCGATTTTTGATTTTATGCGTGATTATATGGATGGAACCACGTCATCTTCGCTTTTTGAAGTTCGGCTAGGGCGTGAAAAATTTGGTAAAGAAACCCATGCTTATTCCGTTGCTTGGGCTGATCACGAAATTGATGCAGCTATCAGCTGTGCTGATAAAATCATTTTTAATTCTATCGGGCAATTGCGACGTTTTTACCCAAATTCTGCCACAATTCAGCGTGGACTGCGTCTTAATCCACAAATCAGTTCATCAAGCTTTGATCTCGCTGATCCTTCTCGACCTTTCAGTCGTCTTGGAGAATCTAAACAGGAAAAGATTAAAGAGATTATTAATGACATCAGTGGCTTCATGATTCACAATAACTGTGAGAACAGTGATTTTTTTCTTTTTGATCAGATGCTGAATGACATCGAAAAAAAGTTCGGAGCGTTTTTTTTCGAAGTTGAATGGGTAAGTCTCGGTGGTGGAATTCATTTCACAGGGAAAAACTATCCAATCGATACTTTTGCTAACCGGTTAAAAAAATTCTCTGATACTTATGATGTTACAGTTTATCTTGAACCAGGGGAAGCAGCAATCAGCAATTCCACAACACTTGAGATCACAGTTCTTGATACCTTCAATAATGGCAAGGATCTTGCTATTGTTGATAGCTCTATTCAAGCTCATATGCTTGATCTGCTTATTTATCGAGAAAATGCGGAGCTTGAGCCCAATAAAGGTGCGCATGAGATTATGATCTGCGGAAAATCATGCCTTGCCGGTGATATTTTCGGCACATTTCAATTTCCTAAAAAACTAAAACCTGGGGATCGTCTCTCTATCCAAGATGCTGGCGGCTATACAATGGTCAAGAAAAATTGGTTTAACGGCCTTGCAATGCCAGGAATTGTTATTAGAGAATTCGATGGTACGCATCGCCTTATTCGCAATTTCGATTATACTGATTATATGACAAATTTATCATAAAAAAAACTTCATTCAAGATATTAAGGAGATAAATCGGGAATGAAAAAGAATATTCTGATTATCGGTGCTGGAGGTGTAGCACAAGTTGTTGCTCATAAATGCGCTCAGAATAATGATATTCTCGGTGATCTTCATATTGCTTCCAGAACTGAAGCCAAATGCAAAGCAATTGTCACTTCCGTTAAAGAAAAAAATGCCTTTAAAACCCAAGGTATTTTTAAAACCCATACACTTGATGCAATGGATATTGCTGCGACAGCTGCGCTTATTCGCAAGACAAAAGCGCAAATTGTCCTCAATGTTGGTTCTGCTTTTCTGAATATGGCTGTGCTTAGTGCATGTATTGAAGCGAAAGCTGCCTATATTGATACGGCAATCCATGAAGATCCTCTTCAAGTTTGTGAACCACCACCGTGGTATAGGAATTACGAATGGCCACGCCGTGAAGAATGCAAAAAAGCCCGTATAACAGCGGTTCTTGGGATCGGTTTTGATCCTGGTGTTGTTAATGCTTACGCGGCGCTCGCGCGCGATGATTATTTTGACCGCATTGATGAGATTGATATCATTGATGTTAATACCGGTAGTCATGACCGCTGGTTCGCTACTAATTTTGACCCAGAAATCAATTTTCGTGAGTTTACAGGCCAAGTCTTATCATGGCAGAATCGCAAATGGACCGTAAATCAAATGTTTGAGATTCGTAAAGATTGGGAATTGCCAGTCGTAGGAACGTGCACTACCTACATGACAGGTCATGACGAAATTCATTCTTTATCACAAAATTTAGATGTCCCTAATATCCGATTTTGGATGGGATTTGGAGAACATTATATTAATGTGTTTACGGTCCTGAATAATCTTGGCCTTCTTTCTGAAAAACCTGTGAAAACAGCTGAAGGGCTTGAAGTTATACCATTAAAAGTTGTCAAAGCTGTTCTTCCTAACCCCGCTTCTCTTGCACCTAATTATACAGGAAATACTTGTATTGGAGACTTTGTGAAAGGTACAAAAAATAATAAAATGCGCGAAGTATTTATCTATAATATCGCTAATCATGAAAATGCTTATGCTGAAACCGGTGCACAGGGTATTTCCTATACAGCAGGTGTGCCGACAGTTGCTGCTGCGGTTTTGATTGCCAAAGGTGAATGGGATGTCAAAACTATGGTCAATGTCGAGGAGCTTCCTCCTCATTCGTTTTTGTCCCTCTTGAATAAAATGGGACTACCGACACGTATCCGTGAAGGAAAAGATGACAAATTGCTAACATTTTAACAATATAAAAACAGATGCAAACCCGCAAGGTCTAGTTCGTCATCACCCCTCTTTATGACGAAATTTAATATTGATACATTAAGCAAAAACGGTTTAATTGATCTTTATTTTATTCTGACATTTTTCAAATGACTGCTATGATGTCGTCCTGCTTATTTTTAATATCAATAGCTATTAATTAGCATTAACTTAGAAAAATTCAGGAATTTTTCAGCCTTGATAAGAGTTTTCATTACTCACTTTCTCCACAATTTGATTGATTGTAAACCTAAAAAGGAAATAACCTCACAAAACTGTACACTGATTACTGATCTACTCTAAAGAATGAGTCAAACGAAGAAATTTTCACTGTTGTTTTATCTACATAGAAGCTAATTTTCTTTTTCAACCGGAAAATTATAAACTCTAAAGTCCTGCCTTTCACTTATATGCTTAAAATACTGCCTTCTGTTTTCTCTATTTTTGAGTAACCAAACATTAGTTCATGTATACGTTTCAAGTTATTTCCTAAACCATTAAAATAAACGAAAATTATTTCTTGAAATATTACGCTCCTCCACATTATCGCTACTTGCCCCGGATCGTCGACGATGGTACGAGTGAAAGGTGTATAGGATTTTTTGTTCTGAAGCGGCGCTTTGTTGCTTGACATGATAGCAGAATTAATTCCTAGCGAAGAAGATTCAATCTAGTTGTGATCATTCTATACTTTCCTTCTCATAAGAAACAGATTGATAATACCTTGCAGGCATCTTCCATTCACAGGTTCCTATACAACCTGTTATCGGTGAATAAGGTGACCATTCATTCAAGATGATTCCATCTGAGATCCATGCCATATCCAGATCTGCTCGCACGGCTTTTGTGAGCCAGCAACGGATTTTTCCCTGATCTTCAGTCAGAGCTGATTCAATATCGGAAAGCAGTAGAAATGTATTTTTGGTCGGTTGTGTTTTAGAAGCCTCTATTGCACTCTTGTTTGCAAGTGTTACTTTTCCAACTTCCAATGCTGTTCTGGCAACAAGCATTTGCGATTCATGACTTGAAGGATTAAATCTCGCGAGCTGCTGAGCACGTTTTAACCGCTCGATAGGAGCTTCGTCTTGAGCACCAGCGTTAACATATGTAAGCCCAAGATCTGGATGCGGTCTTTCTTTCCATATTGCTTCAATCAATCTGAGGCCTTTGCGTATTTCCCGCAGATGAAAAAGAATGCGAGCTGCAGTATTGACAGCTGGTACGAAAGAAGGCTGCAATTTATGGGCTTTGATGGCAATTTTGCAAGCTTTCTCTGGATGGGAAAAACTAAGATTCTGTGCTTGCCCTATCATCAATATCACATACTGATGTACTAATTTTTCCTTGAGAACAACATTCCTAGGTTGCGCTTTCGCATATTTTTTAAACAGGGAAATAGCCTGCCCCCAGCTACCTTCAGCAGCAAGCCGCTCTGTAACAGCGGTATTTGCCCATTTTAAACAAGGATTTATCTGCATAGCTTCTTGGGCGTACTGATTAGCGGCTTCTGCTGCGCCGCTTTTGATTGCTTCCTGAAACAAGCTCTTGAGTGCCAGCAATCGCGTTTGTGGATTTCTTCGCATTCTTTCAAAGAAGTTGGCAGCTCCCTTATGATCCAGATCCAATAGCTTTGTCTGCGATTCAAGTAATAATAGCAATACTTCCCGACCTTTTAGCAATTTACTGCTTTTCCGTGCCATATGCCTAGCTGTTGCAGAATCACCGGCAAACACAGCAAACAAGCCAATAGAAAGTAGCTGATATCCATGGTCTTTTCTGTAAGTTTGCATATAACGTTTCAACAAAAGCGGTGCAAATATAACATATCTCGATATCCGCCAAATAAAAAAGACACAAAAAAAAACTATCAAAACACCTGTTACAGCCGTTAAAAGCGACAATACGATACGAGTACCATGTACAGTTATTACAAGTTCACCAGGATAACTGGAAAGCCATGCAAAACTGATACTAATCATGACAATCAATAGAAGATAGAAAAAACCACGCACTATCGATATTTTCCTATTCCTTAATTCCTGCTGCAAATGCTCTGAATATAAACCGGGAAAGCAAGTTATCTATTTCATAGCGACCCTGAAGTATTTTCATGAAGTCTGCGGAGACAAACTGCCCGCGCGAGGATAGTGTTTTCCATTCATTGAAGGCACGTGCATAATCACCTGCAGTAATGGCCATTTCCATCCGTGCGGCAATAGCGCTTGCTGTATTTCCATTGACAGTACCTATAGGTCTTACTATTACCATTTTCCGCACATTAGACCATAGTTTTTTTAAAATAGTGGTATTATCAATGGAGCTATTTTCTGTTTGGGTAATTTTATCAGCAATTCTAGAAAAACGAGCTGAAAGTTCCGAAACTGAAGGCAGACCTTTGTCAGCATAGATTTTCAGAAGATTTAAAGGGATATTCAATGGAGCTAGTGCTGAAAATGTCTGCAATTCGTTGGCATAAGAATCACCACGGTCAACAGCTGCCTTTAGCGCATTAGCAGCAGCAATAAGTAATGTTGCATCAGTGCTGTTTACCCGTTTCTGCTCTCTTGAGGACCCCCCCCCCTTTTTCAGAGTTTTTAACTGAAATTTCTCTAAAGCTGCATCCTGTTTTAATTTATCAAGTTCATTTAGCTTTATTTCCAACACACTGATTCGTTGTTTGATATTTTCCTGTAGTTGATTAGATGTTATCCCATTCGCAATTTTACTTAACTCTTTGCGGATTTCAGAAAGTGCATCAATCATGAAACGGGCCTGATTCTGTATATCCGTTACCATAATCTTGCTTTTAGCTACATTCTTCTGTATTTCAGAAAGCAGAATTTTTTCTTTCTCCACCAGCGCTATATTAATTATAAGTTCGTCCCTCAGCTCTATAAGCTGGTTTTTAATGCCAACATGGAAGAGATTTGTATATTGAAGTATGGTATCACAGCTGAGGGCAATAATGCCACCTGTAATACCAGCGATGAAAATAAATCCGTGGCCAAAGTCACGTTGCTTTTTTACATTAGTATCTAATTTAGAATTATCAGTTTTCACGGATATGTTTTCTGCAAGGAGTGCACTATTCTCTACTCTAACAGGTTTTTTCTACAAAGATGGGTTCCTTCGCAGCTTTATTATCGATAATTGCCATTAAATAAAACGCTTTCTCTAATTTGGTCACTCAATCTTCGCATTACTAGTTTATTTTCTATTTTTAACGCCATAGAAAAGCTGAGAAAGTAAGGATTTCTCTGTCGGCTCTGCAACGACCTGTATATCACCCACAAAACCCTCAGGCAAAGTTTTTGCTATACGCAGTGAAAGGCACAAAATTCTCGTATCAGCCGTAATGATATTTGCGAGCGAAGAAAGTAGCTGTATACTACTTGCAGAATAAAGTAGCACGTTATTGATCACTTCCGGCAAAGCGTTTTGCTGTTGCCATGAAGCTTCCACCAGCTCAGTCTCATAAAGTTCAATAACATCAATTATTGCACCTACCTGTTGCAAGTGTTTTTCGAGCATAGAGCGGCGTTGTTTCCCAGCAAGATATAAGAAGTGCAATTTTGTTTTGCCATCAAGGATAGTGCACAGCGCATCGATGTCTTTTTCAACGGCGGCGATGATATTAAATCCCTTTTCTCGCGCAGCTGAGGCAGTGCGCTCTCCAACACAATAAAGCGGTAGTGCCGTGAGATATGCAGCACTTTGCGGAAAGCCTTTCAAAAAGGCATTCTCGCTTGTAGCGATTAGCGCATCATAATGTTTATCAGGAAATAAAGTAGAAAGTGGCAATGTTGCACTTAACGGTATAACAAAAGGCACAAACCCCCTTGCCGCAACCAGTGCAGCTGTCCGTTGTGCCGCTAGATAAGGTCGGATAATTAAGACAGAATGGCCAGTTGACATTTTGAATCACCAATTTTCAAAAAAAACAGAATTTGCATCTTTTTTAAGTTTTTTTGCGGCTTCATAGCCGACTTCTTCTGCCTCATGAATACCTCCATGTAATTTCACTTCGTGAAAAACTGTCCCATCTGGGGTAAGAATAATACCCGAAAAATGGACTTTTTCATCTTCTACCCGAGCAAGGGCGCCTAAGGGAGTTCTGCAGGATCCATCAAGCGCAGCCATAAACCCCCGTTCACAGGTAATTTCATAATGGGTAACACGATCTGACAAAGAAGTAAGCCAGGCATCGACACTCGCATCATCAATTCGGCTTTCTACAGCAATAGCTCCCTGCCCAGGAGCAGGAAGAAATTGTTCTTGATCCAGAATCTGCGTAACGATTTTTTGAAGACCGAGTCGTTTTACTCCTGCAAAAGCCAGAAATATACCATCAAAATTATCTTGTTGAAGCCCAGCAAGACGAGTCTGTATGTTACCACGCAACATGGCAATATTGAGATTCGGGCGCAATTTGCGAATCATTGCCTGTCTTCGTATGGAGGAAGAACCAACTGTTGCACCGTCTGGCAAATCGTATAGAGAATTACCCTGTGCGCTGATAAAGACATCCCGTGGGTCTTCCCGCTTTAGAAAAGCAGATAAATGCAAATTATCTGGGAGAATAGCGGGCATATCCTTAGCAGAATGAACTGCAATATCGATTTGACCTTGCCTTAAAGCTTTTTCTATCTCTCTGGTAAAAAGCCCTTTACCATTGATACCTGAGAGAGAGTGATTAGAAGTATGATCTCCCCTAGTGACTATTGGAACAATCTTGAAGGCTTCTGATGATACATTATGAACTTCCATTAATCGAACACGTACTTCATAAGCTTGAGCAAGAGCAAGAGCACTATTACGTGTGCCAATTCTTAGAGGAAGTATTTGCATAAATTGCTATCCATGATACCGATGTTTTAAAATATCTTTTTAAAAAAGTTTAACTTTAATATGCGCATTCTCGGGATAGAAACAAGTTGTGATGAAACGGCTGCAGCTGTCATCGTGCGTAATAACATTGGTGGTGGGCGTATTCTCTCTAATATTGTATGGAGCCAGATAGGTGACCATGCACCTTATGGTGGCGTGGTGCCTGAAATTGCTGCCCGCGCCCATGTAAAAATCCTTGACGAGGTTGTGAGGCAAGCGTTGCATATAGCTCAGATTCAGCTTGGGTATATTGATGCTGTTGCAGTAACTGCAGGGCCAGGTCTTCTTGGTGGGTTAATTGTCGGTTTAATGACAGCTAAAGCTATTGCTCTCGGCGCCAACAAACCTCTTATTGCCATTAATCACTTAGAAGGTCATGCATTGACTGCACGATTAACTGATAATCTAACTTTTCCTTATCTGTTACTTCTTGTCTCTGGTGGACATACACAGACAGTTCTGGTACGCGGGCTTGGAAAGTATGAGCGTCTTGGCACAACAATTGATGATGCGCTTGGCGAAGCCTTTGATAAAATAGCCAAGCTTCTCGGCCTTTCTTATCCCGGTGGTCCTGCAGTTGAAAAAGCAGCAATGAATGGCAATCCGGAGCGCTTTATCCTTCCGCGCCCGCTCAAAGGTGAAAAACGACTCGATTTTTCCTTTTCAGGACTAAAGACTGCTGTCCGCCAAATAGTAATAAAATCCGCCCCCTTGAAAAAGAAAGATGTGAGCGATATCTGTGCTGCTTTCCAAGCGGCAGTAACAGATACACTCTATGATAGAATTGCGCTTTCCCTTAACTGTTTTCAGGATGCATTTCCTAACATAAGTTCTCCTGTTTTTGTCATTGCGGGTGGTGTTGCTACCAACAAAGTAATACGACGTACGCTTAAAACACTTTGCGATGCGCGTGGTTTTCGGTTTGTTGTGCCACCTGCGGAACTGTGCAGTGATAATGCAGCAATGATTGCTTGGGCCGGAGCAGAACATTTCTTCCGAGGTGAAACCAGTCAACTTGATACGCCACCGCGTGCACGTTGGCCTTTAGATGAAAAAAGTACTCCACGAATCGGAACGGGGCGCAAAGGAGCAAAAGCATGAAAATGCAAAAAAAGCATGTTGCTATTCTTGGATGCGGTGCATGGGGAACAGCTCTAGCAGCGTTGACAGCCACTCTAGGACATGATGTCTACCTTTATGGTCGCAAAGAAAAAACAGTTGAAGAAATAAATACCAAACACCAGAATATCCATTATCTGCCTGATATCTCCTTACCTGATACGATTAAAGCAACGAGTGATCCACGAAAAGCATTGGCTTCTGCTAATATTATTCTGGTCGGTATCCCTTCTCAAGCTTTTGCTTTTGCTCTTAAAGAATTTGTCTCCTTTATACCCACTAAAGCACCATTAGTACTTTGTAACAAAGGGATTGAACAGGTTTCTGGTCGTTTCATGTCAGATGTTGTGCAAGATATTTTACCATGTCATCCTCTTGCCGTACTTTCAGGTCCAGGTTTTGCGAGGGATGTCGCTAGAGGTTTGCCGACAGCTGTTACCATTGCATCACGTGATAAGAGGCTCGCTCATGATCTAGCCTGTCTCCTCTCAGGGCGGAATTTTCGTTGTTATGCTTCAACGGATCTCATAGGGGTTCAAATCGGTGGAGCACTCAAAAATGTATTGGCACTTGTATCAGGTATGGTAATGGGGCTTAAACTCGGTGTTAGCGCACAAGCTGCACTTATAACCCGAGGTTTTGCTGAATTGCGACGCCTTGGGGTAAAACTAGGCGGCAAACTCGAAACGATGACTGGCCTTTCTGTTCTGGGGGATGTTATATTGACCTGCTCATCATTACAGTCACGCAATTACACCTATGGTGCTGCGCTTGGTGCGGGTCAACCTTTAACTGATCTGCTACTTGCTGAAGGGGTAGCAACCGCATCGGCAGCTTCTCGCCTGTGCGAAAAATATGGAATTAACGCCCCCATTATTCACACAACTGCAGCTATCCTTTCCAAAAATATGCATTTGAAAGATGCTTTGCAAGCTTTGATTACTCGACCAGTTAAATTTGAGGATTAAAAACATCTCATATCTATCAAGCTAGCTATTTTAAGTAGCTCGGAAGTAATTTAAGATTTTCTGATTTGTTTTTGGATAATGTATAGTAAGCGCGAATAGCGATTCCTATCTCTTATCGAGATAAAAACCGTTAAATCATAAACACAAATAATTGCCGAAAAAAGGTATGACCTGTTGGCTATAAATATAAAAGACGAGGGTATGAATAAATAGGAAAGCAAGTAGGCTTTTGCGCAAAACAGGATGAATGTAGCATGATTTCCTTAAATTAAGTAAAAAAGTGCTATAAAAGGAGGAAGAATGTCAGAGCATAAAATTTTAGTTATTGATGATGATAAGGATTTATGCAGTATTCTTGTCGAACAGCTTCAGGTGCATAAAGAATTCAATGTTCTTTACGAAAATGATGCAAGAAAAGGGCTTGATATAGCAACAAGAAGCAATATCAGTCTCATCATTATGGATGTTTCTCTTCCAGACATAGATGGACGAGAAGCTGTAAAGCTACTGAGACAGCATGGTTTTCGTGCTCCTGTTATCATGCTAATAGAAGAGGATATCGATTTTGATACAGTTCTAGGACTGGAGGCAGGTGCTAACGATTATGTAATAAAACCATTTCGGTTTGCTATTCTTCTAGCACGTATTCGTGCGCAACTACGCCAGCATGAACAATGTGAGGATGCGATATTCAAAGTTGGCCCTTATACTCTTAAGCCTAGCCAAAAAGTATTGTTTAATGAAAAAGGAGCTAAAATATACCTGACAGAAAAAGAAACTGCAATTATAAAATACCTTTATCGCGCTGGTGGAAATATCATAAACCGAAATCTTCTACTTGAAGAGGTATGGGGATATAATCCCGGTGTGACAACTCATACACTGGAGACTCATGTATATCGATTGCGTCAGAAAATTGAAAAAGATCCTTCCAACTCGCAAATTCTTATTACTGATAGTGGTGGTTATAAGCTGATCTTCTGAAGAGCCAAGCAGCTAGGCAATGGATTTTGTGTCTATAGACTTATGAATTAATCAGCATACTTGACAAATTATGGTGAGAAAATATTTTTTGTTGTACCCTACAGACAGATGATGCCGGGGAAAAAAACTGACGAGAAGAACGTCTGATCACAGGTAGACTTTTATAAAGCTGCTTTTGCGCTTCTATAATCAGAACTCCACCGAAATACGGGCACAAATGTTGTAGAAACTTCTCTTCCAAGGATGAGAGGGAGGTGGGATGCCAGTTTCTGCGTGGCAGGAAATGCAATGTTTCTCTGATAGGACCGCAAAAAAAATTGCTCCTCTCGAGAAGATTCTGCAATTGATGGTGGCTGTAAGGTTTGCCATTACCAAAAGGCGTAAACTCTGTATGTGCCCAGAAGCCGCATCGATTTGTCACGATAATAATAAGGCGACCGTTCGGCACTAGAATACGCCATAGCTCTCGCATAGTTTCTTCTGCGTTTTCTGTCTGCTCCAAGGCATGAACCATGATAACACGATCAATTGAGGCATCTGGCAGAGGTAGATTTTCTTCAAAAACCAGAGTTGTTGCCACGCAATCAGCTGAAGGCCAAATGCTTGCACCTTGGCAGGCAGGCATACAAGCAAAACAACACTCCGCATTGTGTGCAAAAGGCTCGAGATAGGGGATAGCATACCCAAGCCCTATGATGCGTTCTCCGAATACAGCATGGTAATAACATTTAAGGACATCTGCGATTGTTCGCTGCACATGCTGTCCCAGCAAAGATGCATAAAAAGATCGCAATGCAATGACACTAACATGACAGCTGTTTCCAATATCTGACATTACGCCTGCCCAGATTATGCGCATCAGCACTGACCAATATTTGTTCACATTTATCTATCAGGCATCGAGTACGCCTTTTGATTCCCGGCTACGATATTTAATCAGCATTTTAATTATTTGAAAAGTTGTTTTTTCACTCCAACCAATCGCATAATCTATAATGATTCTTAGAGATAGGTTGAACATAATATAATCCCGCATATACAAAACAACTACACTATAAGTTTTTTTATCTACTATGTTCAACGCAAATTATAGTAGATTTATTCTAGCAAGGAATTTTATGCATCTTCTTAGAATACAGTGAAGCATATCAAATAAATATGAAAGCATAGAATAACAAAACACTATCCCCTAGCACCTTTCTTAATAAAACTAGTGCAAAAGTTCCTCAGAAGAAAAATTTTATAACACGGTCTTTTTATAGAAAACTAATGCAATAAGAAATAGTATTTTTAGCATTGGATAATATGATTATCCGCTCTTTTTGTTTTATACTGCTGGCTTATTAGAAAAGGAAGATCATAGTGCAGAAACAAAAAGAAAAGATAGGGCGTGGTCGTATTTACAATTCTATTATCGAAACTATTGGTAATACTCCACTAGTGCGGGCAGATAAATTTACAAAGGAAAAAGGTGTTGGTGCACATTTTTTCCTCAAACTTGAATTTTTCAATCCATTAGCCAGCGTCAAAGACCGCATTGGTTTTGCTATGATTGAGGCACTTGAAAAAAAGGGCAAAATCATTCCTGGAAAAACAGTCTTGATTGAGCCTACCTCAGGAAATACAGGCATCGCTCTTGCCTTTGTTGCTGCCTCCAAAGGGTATGATTTAGTTTTGACCATGCCTGAAACTATGTCGATGGAGAGACGAAAGCTCCTAAAACTTCTCGGTGCTAAGCTAGTACTGACAGAGGGAGCAAAAGGTATGAAGGGAGCTATTGCCAAAGCAGAAGAATTGGCAGCTGAAAATTCAAACGCCATTATTCCACAACAGTTCAAAAACCTGGACAATCCTGAGATTCATCGTCTGACGACCGTTGAAGAGATATGGAATGATATAAATGGACAAATTGATTACTTCGTTTCTGGTGTAGGTACAGGTGGAACAATTACAGGTGTAGGACAAGTACTCAAATCTCGCAAGGCAGATACGAAGGTTATTGCGGTTGAACCAAGAGATTCTCCTATTCTATCAGAAGGTATTTCCGGTCCTCACAAGATTCAAGGAATAGGTGCCGGTTTCATACCTAGTATCCTCGATACTCAAATCTATGATGAGGTCATAACTGTTTCAAATGATGATGCCTTTGAAAATGCTCGCGCTATGGCTCGCATCGAAGGTATCCCAGTAGGAATCTCCTCGGGCGCAGCTCTAACTGCAGCAATAAAAATTGGAAAAAGATTGGAGAGCAAGAACAAAAACATTGTTATTATTATTCCTTCTTTTGCAGAACGTTACCTTTCAACAATTCTTTTTGACGAACTTTGAATAAATAGAATATAAAAAACCGAAACCGTTCACTAGGGAATTAATGCGTGTGCAATTATAGATACAAATACCATAGAACTTTCTACTCCGGTCATCTTGTGAGTGACTGATTCTTTTTCTCATTGTTATCCAACCGGATGTTTAGTCCTTCTGCGTAAATAAAGTTTATGTCTGTAATTCCTATAAGGCCTAGCACAGCGCGTAGATAGAGTGTTATTATATCCGTTTCATAGTTGATATACATATCGCCACGGGAACTAATTACAAAAGCGCAGACACCTTTTATCAAGCCGATAGGATTAGTTTCTGTATATTGAAAAGTAATGCGGGCTCGTGCAACTAGATCAAACCAATTCTTCAGATGTGTCGGGACATTGAAATTATACATAGGTGCAGCAATTACTAATAAATTACTTGTTTTAAGCTCAAAGACCAATTTATCAGAAAGAGCAATAACCTCTTTAGCACGTTTGCTCAGATTTTTAGCGCCGCATAAAGCAGAAAACAATTCTCCGTCAAGCACTGGAATGTTTTCAGCCACCAGATCATGTTCAATTACTTTATCTTTAATTCCTTTTGCTCGCCGTTCAGCTAGAAATTTATCAGCCAAAGCGCTAGTATTAGAATTGCTTCCCTTAATACTAGATTTAAGAACGAGTATTTTATTCATAAGTTTTTCCTTTAACCATCATTTGCCTATTTTAACTTGCAAAGACTAATTTTAGATCCTTACTAAAACTGAATAGGTCACAGTATCACTGTATATTCGAAAGATCTTACTACATGGCCTGCAATCAATAGCCCACTACACCTAGTTGCTTTTTACTATTAATATCTCGAAGGGCGATCACATTGTGCATAATTGCTTTGCGCAAGCCGTAATCTGGCAAATCAAAGAAGGAATTGATCGATTTTTTATCATCTCTTATCAATTATCGTGCCTGATAATCCTTGAAAATTGCAAAATGAATTTCTGACCAACGTTCAACTTCGTAATTCAGAAAAAATCCATTTTGTGCTAAGAAAACCGGCTTATGATCTTGGTCATAGGCGATGTCAGCGCGATGTGCATCAATAAAACGAGCAAGCTCTGCCGGATCATTTGCTGAAATCCAACGACAGATAGAAAAGTTAACTACTTCAAATCTAACAGGCAACGCATATTCGATCTTAAGACGTTCAGTCAACACATCAATCTGTAAAGCACCAACAACACCAATAATAGCTGGAGAACCATCATTAAGTGTAAAAAGCTGTACAACACCTTCTTCTGCCATTTGCCGGAGAGCTTCTTTCAGCTTTTTTGCTTGCATAGCATTATCACAGCGTACACGACGCAAGATTTCCGGGGCAAAGTTCGGAACTCCTTTGAAAAATAATTCCTCTCCCTCTGTCAAAGTATCACCGATACGCAAAGTGCTATGGTTTGGAATGCCAACAATATCACCAGCAAAAGCCTTATCCACAATCTGGCGCGATCGGGCAAAGAAGAACTGCGGTGTCAGAAGAGTCACTTGCTTCCCTGTACGAATCAGTTTTACCCTCATGCCGCGTGTCAACTTTCCGGAACAAACACGCAAGAAAGCGATACGATCACGATGGTTTGGGTCCATATTGGCTTGAATTTTGAATACAAAACCAGTCATCTTTGGCTCGCTAGCCTTGACAATCCGGCTAGAAGCTATTTGACAGCGCGGGCTGAGACCAAAATCAGCTAGAGCGTCAATCAGGTCACGCACACCGTAATTGCATAAAGCAGAACCGAAATAAACTGGTGTCATGTGCCCTTCTCGAAAAGTTTTGACAGAGAATTGTTTACAAGCATCACGTGCTAGTTCCACACTTTCCATAAAAACTTGACGTTCATTTTTTGGCAAAAGCTTCGCTACTTCACCAGAATTTGACACTTCTACAACCTTTAAATCTTCATCTTTCTGCCGTAGAGTATTACCATGTAGATTATATGTACCAGAAAAACTTTTTCCAGAACCAATCGGCCAAGTAATCGGCGCTATTTCGAGTAGAAGTTTTTTTTCAATTTCATCGAGAATTTCGAATGGATCACGTGCTTCACGATCCATTTTATTAACAAATATTACGATCGGGATATCGCGCATGCGACATACGTCAAATAGTTTAAGTATACGTGGTTCAATACCTCGGGCCGCATCAAGAACCATGATAGCACTATCAACGGCTGTAAGTGTCCTATATGCATCGTCGGCAAAATCCTCATGACCTGGGGTATCGAGAAGATTAAAAATACAATCTTTATATTCAAAGGTCATCACCGAAGTGACAACCGAAATGCCACGCTCTCGTTCAATTTTCATCCAATCGGAACGAGTCTGGATACGATTTTTCTTGGCTTTTATTTCGCCAGCAAGTTGAATGGCTCCACCAAAAAGTAGGAGCTTTTCCGTCAAAGTAGTTTTACCAGCATCTGGATGCGCAATAATTGCAAGAGTACGCCGCCGGCTTACTTCTATGTTCATAATATCCTCCCTATTCATGAAACTCCCTAACTATTTATAATTTAGCAAAGTCATATAGGTAGTAACACAACAGTCGTAAAACCAAAACGCTTCTCTATAAGTCACGGCAATTAGGCAACTTATTTCCTATCCAATGCATCGCTAATTAGTTTTCGTGTCTCTTGCACGCCATAAAGTGCAACAAAGGAACCAAAACGAGGACCGCGTTTTTGACCGATAAGGATTTCGTAAATCATCTGGAAAAATGAAATGGAAACACCAGGACCACCTTCAGGACTGATTCTGCTATGATCTTGATAACGCTCAATCTTACGAGCAACATCAAGAAGCGCATTCTGGATTACATTACCATCAGCACAGTGATTCAGTAGATCAAGTTTTTCATATAATATTCTTAATGTTGCACGTTCAATTTGATCAGGCTCCCGGAATTTTTTACCTGGCTTAACGAAATGATCGAAATAACAGATCGCATAATCGACCAAACGATCAAGGTCAGGATGGCTTTGCGCTGTCACGTCCTGGGCATAACATGTGATATAGCCCCAGAGAACTGCCTTGTTCTCGGCATTTGATGCACTAACAAGATTAAGAAGCATCCCAAAAGAAACTGGTAGCTCTGTTTTCGGTGGTTGTCCCTTATGAATATGCCAGACAGGGTTGTCGAGCCGATCCTTCCATTTTTGTCTTTGATACGCAGAAAGACAAGCATAATATCCATCAATTGCCTTTGGAACAATATCAAAATAAAGTCGTTTAGCAGTCTTTGGTTTCTGATACATGTAAAGTGCAAGGCTTTCTGCTGAGCCATAGGTTAACCACTCATCAATGGTTAAGCCATTTCCTTTTGATTTGGAAATCTTTTGTCCTTTCTCATCCAAAAACAGCTCGTAGTTGAACCCTTCCGGTGGTATCCCACCTAATGCTAAACAAATTTTAGAAGATAAAGCAACGGAACTGATCAGGTCTTTACCAGCCATTTCGTAATCAATACCAAGAGCTGTCCAACGCATAGCCCAATCAGCCTTCCATTGACATTTAACCTTACCGCCTGTCACTTCCGTTTCAATCGTTTCAGCTGTTTCAGGTTCAATATAGGTAATTGTACCTTTTTTCTCATTATGGGCGATAACCGGTACCTGCAGTACCTTTCCAGTTACAGGACTAATTGGCAAAAAAGGGGAATAAGTCGCCCGCCTCTCCTTACCTAGTGTAGGAAGAATGATATTCATCACCTTGTCATAGGCTGCTAGCATTTTGAGTAAGACTTCATCAAACCGTCCAGAGGTATAATAATCCGTTGCACTAGCGAATTCGTAGTCAAAATCGAAGCGATCAAGGAAGGCTCGCAGGCGTGCATTATTGGCAGCTCCGAAAGAAGAGTATCCATCGGAAAACGGATCTGGAACACGGGTTAGAGGTTGGCCGATATACTCCGTCATCGTATCGCAGTTTGGCACATTATTAGGCACCTTGCGTAATCCATCCATATCATCGGAAAAGCAGATAAGTCGTGTTTTAATTTCTCCTTGCGTTAAAACATGAAAAGCATGTCGCACCATGTTTGTGCGGACCACTTCTCCAAAAGTGCCAATATGTGGCAAGCCAGAAGGTCCATAGCCAGCTTCAAATAACACGACTTCCGAACGGCAGGATTTTTCATAGCGTTTGATGATTTTTCGTGCTTCCTCGAAAGGCCAAGATTTTGCTTCCTTTGCTGCTATTAACATCTCGGGGTTGATATTAGAAGAAAAACCAGACAGCATGGAATTCACCTTATTTATTCCTAATTTTTTAAAAAAATAATCAGAAGTCATGTGTAAGACGTTGCTCGCATTAAAACCGAAAAAGCATTAGGAGGTTCTATTTCTACAAAAAAATTAAGGAAAATATACTATATGAGAGAAGTATTTCTCTAATACCGGAAGAATTGGAAAATAATTCCAACAAAATAAGCCTCATGACGAAAATACAAAAACAAGAATACTAGGACATTCACACTTTTAACGGAATAATTATTCCATAACTATACAGTATAATCAACTCTGATAAGACAAAGCCCTTGTGGCGGAGCTACTACGCCGCAGCACGCACGGTTACGTGCTTTAAGAGCTGCTTCAAGATCGTCAGCATTCCAATGCCCCCATCCAACTTCAGCAAGACTGCCGGCAAAAGATCGTATTTGAGTATGTAGAAAAGAGCGAGCCGAAGCATGAATTTCAATCCACTCTTCATTCTGTCTCACATCCAATCGCTCTAGTGTGCGCAAAGGGCTTTTGGCCTGACAATGAGCCGCACGAAAAGTAGTAAAATCGTGATAGCCAACAAGTTTTTGTGCAGCTTCATGCATTTTTTCTGCATCAAGCCTGCGCAATACCCACCAGACATACTGGGCATCAAGTGTTGGTGGCGAAGGGCGGTTAAGAATACGATAGCGATAATGGCGCCTGAGTGCTGAAAAGCGCGCGTCAAAATTTTGCTCAACTTTCTCTACCCGCAAAATAGAAATAATCTCTTTAGCTTGTATCAGATGGGCGTTAAGTGCATTACGCACTTTTTCACATTGCCATTCTTTTTGTAAATCAACATGGGCAATTTGTGCAATGGCATGCACGCCTGCATCTGTTCTACCTGCTGTGGTGATCGTTACCGCAGAACCACAAAATCGAGTGATTGCCGTTTCAATCGCAGTCTGAACCGTTGGCAATCCACTCTGTCTCTGCCAACCCGCATAAGGCGTTCCATCATACTCGATGGTTAGTTTATAACGCGGCATTTCAATAAATAGCTGTTACAGAAGCACCGCGTATGAAATCTTGTGTATTAAGCGACCTTCCACCAGCTTTCTGCAGCTGGGTCAGCAATACAGCACCATCACGACAAGTAACAGCTAAAGTTAGTGGATCAAAACTACCGGGTTGACCAACAGCCGGACCCGCAAAACGTACTCTAAGAATCTTCACTCGCTTACATCTACCAGAGATATTCATTTTACACCATGCTCCAGGAAAAGGTGATAGGCCATAGACATGCCTATGCACAACAGCAGCGGGCTTGTCCCAATCAATACGCGTTTCCTCTTTTCTAATTTTTTTAGCATATGTGATTCCCTCCACACTCTGTTGCGTGAAAACAAGCCTATCTTGTTCCAAATCAGCCATTGCTTTAACTATAAGATTAGCTCCAACTTGTGATAGATGATCATGCAACTCCCCCGAAGTCATATCCTGGCCAATTTCCACTTTTTCTGCTAAGGCAATTGGGCCGCTATCAAGCCCTTTATCCATTTGCATAATCATGATTCCGGTTTCAGTATCACCAGCCATAATTGCACGCTGTATGGGCGCGGCTCCTCGCCAACGTGGAAGCAAAGATGCATGAGTGTTAAAACAGCCAAAACGGGAGGCACGCAATACTTCTTCCGGAAGCAATAGGCCATAGGCGGCAGTAACTATAGCATCAAGAGAAAGTCTTTTGAAACGAGCTTGCTCCTCTGCATCGTATAGGGTCTTAGGTGTATAAACCGTCAATCCTAACATTTCCGCTTCATGCTGTACTGGTGATTTTATGACATTCAGCCCACGGCGACCAGCAGAACGCGGTAGCTGGCTATAGACAGCAACAATATCATGACCGGCAGCGAATAATGCCTTTAAGATCGGTACAGAGAAAGCTGGTGTTCCCATAAAAACAAGACGCAATGCCATCAGATTGCCATATGCCCTTCTTCTATATTGCGAGCCTTTTTCTTGAATTTGCGAATAATGATATCACGCCTTAAACGGGATATATGATCAATAAATAAAATACCGTTCAGATGATCAATCTCATGCTGCAGACAGGTTGCTAAAAGTCCATCAGCTTCAATCTCTTTCTTTCTACCATCACGCTCAATATAGGTAACACATACTTTGCGTGATCGTTTAATCTCTGCATAATAATCAGGGATAGAAAGACAGCCTTCCTTGTAGATATTTTGCTCATCTGATCTCCAAATAACTTCCGGATTGATAAATATTCGCGGATTCTTTGGCTTATCGTTCCCGGTAATATCAATCACTAGAAGGCGTAGAAGTACACCGATCTGTATCGCAGCTAAACCGATCCCGGATGCATGATACATGCTTTTCAGCATATCATTAGACAGTTCAATAATACGATCATCAACAGTGGCCACTGGTCTTGACACCTCGCGCAAAAGTGGATTTGGCAATATAACAAGCGGTTTGATACTCATGACTCCTATGATAAGCAATGATTAATCTTACGTCAATTTTTATCCCTGCAGTGCTTCTTCTTTGATCGCTTTTTAGCAACTAAACGCTAGGATTAAATACATGGCCGATTCAAACATGCTTACCACATCTTTATTTATTATCGTCCAACTATGAACATATTGACTCTGCAGCTCTTATCTTTGACCTTATCACTGCACTTATTGTTGGCTTCTTAGTTTTTATCATTAGTCTGTGGCGTACAGTTCGTTATAAAGCAATATTGGATTCTCCGGCAGTAGAACAGGAACGACATATACAAACGCATATGAACGAACTTTCGCGAATGCAGTCTGAGATGCAAGACCGCATGCAAAGCAGAGCTTTTTGATGCTCGACAGACAGCACTTAATAAATCAGTTCGCGACAGACTTGATAGTATGACCAGTCAACTCGGGAAAAGTGTTAACAATCAGATTCAATTAACCTATGAGAACCTCTGCAAATTGCAGGAAAGGCTGGCAGTGATTGATTCTGCTCAGAACAATATTCAGTTATTAGTAAACCAAATTGCAGATGGTCTACCGTCCAACTACTGGATAGTTGCTTTGGTCATGAATCCGATATTCGTCTTCTGAAAAATCAAGTTTATTCCTTTTTGAAAACTTTTGGATTATCTTAGAAAATCGAGTGAAGCTTTAATGTGTGATGAAATCACCATCTGTTACAGGAGAAATATGAAATAATGAAGCGCATTTTGTTATCTATAGCGCTTGTATCGTTTCTAGCGAAGTGTGCAAGTACACCAACCCATACAACCAATGCTTGTGCTGTTTTTAAACAAAAAAATGGTCTTCTTTTCAATTGGCATCGTTCGGCAAAAAAAGCGGAACAGGTATACGGAATCCCAATGCCGATTATTCTAGCAACCATCTATACTGAATCTGGTTTTCAGCAAAGAGCACGCCCGCCACGCAGAAAGCTACTCGGCTTCATTCCATGGAAGCGTTCTTCAAGCGCCTATGGTTATCCACAGGCCATCAATAGCGCGTGGGAGGAGTATCGCAAGCAGACAGGCTATACAAGTGCACGCCGTACGAGTTTCGATCATGCTGCAAAATTTATTGCTTGGTATCATCACAAAAGCGTAGCTAGGAATAACGTTTCGCCCAATGACGCCTACGCACTTTATCTCAATTATCATATGGGACACAATGCTTACGCTAAAAATCATGGCCAAGGCAGTATGATTGCTATTCAGGGAGCACATCGCGTGCAAACTATGGCAGAGCAATATGACATGCAGCTACGCAACTGCGGTATGCGCTGAGGCAAGCACAGTCTTCATGATCTCTATCACTACTTTATCTAGAAATTACTCTTATCACAGGAGAGAGATCGTACTTCTTCTAAACTTCCGGATACAATCGAGCTATATGAGACGGTGCTATATCCTTCTCAATATATACCCCCTATTCTCCTTATACACTGACATTGCCATCATTAAAATACCTCTCCTCTTATCCTCATAGTTCCTGATTGCCGTATATAAGTATTTCTTAAAGAATATCAAATCACTACCAATTACGCAATGTTTATGCTTTAAATCTCTATGATAGAAAATGCTAGAACCATCAATTGAAAAATGAATGCTTGAATTAGTCTGCATCGAGGAATCACAAAGATGAACAGACACCGCACCTTTCCATTTTCGTAGTCCCACTCATAAAAGGGGCCTATCCGCAAGGGCCGCTACAAGTGTTCAAGAACGCCGTAGAGCAGAACAAACGCTGAAAAAGCTGCCCATAAACTCCAAGAACGATCAAAAATCACTGAGAAAATCATTTCAGCCCTTATAGCCAGGCCAGACCACACTAAAGTCAAATAATTCTTCAAAAACAAATCAACGCTGAAAAACTACGCCGCGTACAAAAATTACCAAACCTCATGAAAAAATCGTTGAGGTCGTCAAATTCTTCGCTGCCAAAGCTTTCATAGCTACCCAAAAAGCCGCCGGAATATGATAAAACATGAAATGATCAGTAGATGAAAACCGATATAAAAAATTGGTCAACTGCTGATTATCTAAAATTAAAAGATTTTCCCGTTCATTCAATTTTCGAGCGCTATCATGTTAATTATATAGCCTTGATGAAACATCAGGATGGATTTACGCATGAGCTTGCGTGTAACGTTAGGTATTATTGCTGTAAACCTTTTAACCAGTAAAGTTATGTGGAAGATTGGATCGGATATATTGGCACAACAGCATGCGCCCGTTGAAATGCTTGATGGTTCTTCTATTTTAGATTCGACAAAGGAAAATATTCTTTAGGTGTTACTTCAGCGCATTCACGTGTTGTGAAAATTGATCTCAAAAACAGGCAGAATTATTGGATCTTATTCTAATCCAGTTGCTCTTTCTTTTTTTCACCGTATATGGGCAATGCACGAAAGGTTGTAGAATAGCAACACACTCATTTATGAGGTGGCTTTTGGGCGTCTATTCGAAATAACGATGGTTGGTGAAGAAAGTGTATGTTATTCATCTTCTTTGATGAGTACCCTAAATCACGCGATTATACCCCGGGTTTGTAAAATAACTGTGTGTTCACCGATATCCAACTAATCAGCTATTAAAGCGAGATTGATGACCTTCAGCGTCAGGAGACGAACTAACGCATATCGGCGTGCTGTTTTATCAAATCGTTTCTATAGATAATATTCTATCTCTTTATCGCCATTGCATCCTAAATAAGAAGATTAATTACATCGATTCTATCGTCGATCACCCAATGAAACTGCAAGCGTCCTATTTCGCTATATTTTAGCAAATTACTAAAAAGTGACTCATATATTAAATGCTCTTGGAAAAAATTCAATCTTATAGCGTTTTATAGAGGAACTACTAGCTTTCTTATCTTGAAACGCATTGCAACTTTGCATATGTTTCAGGCATTCTCCCGCTGTTTACTACGAATTAGCTAATCACGTCGGATACACGGGAAACGCGCCTTCTTCTATCGTATTTACCTTTTAAGCAGATATGAAAGAAACCTTCTGAGACATGCTAAGATCTCAAAAAAGAGCTTACAGCAATTTCTCAAGCTAATACGATCAATAATCATCTCCATAACTGGCCACTGCTTTTCTCCAATTCTTACATGATGATTGTAGGTCTCTATACCCTAGGCAACTAGTTACTAGAAAATGAACTTCTAGCCAAAGAAAAGCTGACTTCCAATGAGTTTAGAGGATCTAGAGGAAAAACTACACCGCGTATAAGTAATTATGATCATCAGTCGTTGGATTTATTCTGCTATTCTCCATTTTCGTTTGGATTCAAACAATGACATGGTTGATTAGCTTGGCAGAACTTTGTTTCTCGATAATTTGATTACCTTTTTGCATGCCATTCAATCTTCAATTGTCATTAACACTTCACCAGAAGTTACGCGGTCGCCCTTGGCTACATAAACAGCCTTGACTTTCCCAAAGATTGGAGCTTGAACTTCGCTTTCCATTTTCATTGCCTCTGTAATTAATACGGCTTGTCCTTTTTGAACACAATCCCCGATTTCGACCAATACCTCAACAATATTTCCCGGTATACTGCTGCTAATATCTCCCAGTGCGTTCGCTTTTTTTGGTTTTTTTCTGTTAGCGCTAACGGAATTATTGAGTGGTTCAACCACAACTTCTTCGGGTACACCATCAATAGAAATATAAAAATTGCGCTTGCCCATGCTCTTGACACCGGTACCAGTAATATCTACCCGATAACTTTCGCCATGCACGTCTATAATGAACTCAGTCGGCATACCCTGACCGATGGCAGTTTGGAAGTGATCAGAAGCAATAGGCAATAGCTCTTCCGGGACTAGCGTTCCTGCCTCGCGTTCTTCGAGGAATTTTCGTCCAATATCAGGGAACATGGCATAGGTCAGTATGTCTTCTTCCGATTTGCTGAGATCATTGATTTCCATACGCAGTTTATCCATTTCAGGTGGAATCAAATCGGCTGGACGAACATCAATGATTTCTTCGTCACCAATGGCTTGAAGTTGTAGCTTTTTATCGATCATTCCAGGGGCTCTACCATATCGACCCTGCAGATAATACTTTACCTCGCTAGTAATGATCTTATAGCGTTCTTCAGCTAATATGTTGAATACTGCTTGAGTACCAACGATTTGTGACGTAGGAGTAACTAGTGGTGGGAATCCAAGATCTTTACGCACTCGTGGAATTTCTGCGAAGACTTTATCAATGTGATTCAATGCGCTCTGTTCTTTTAATTGATTGGTTAAGTTAGATATCATGCCACCTGGCACCTGGTTGAGTTGTACTCGAGTGTCCACGCCAGTGAATTCGCTTTCAAACTGATGGTATTTTTTGCGAATAGAATAGAAATAAAGGCCAATTTCCTGAATTAGTTCTAAATTCAGACCAGTTTCATACGTAGTGCCGTGAAACGCCGCAACCATGGATTCAGTACCTGGGTGACTTGCTCCCCAAGCAAAGCTGGAGATGGCGGTATCGATATGTCTAGCACCGTTCTCGATAGCCTTAAGTTGGCACATGCTCGCGACACCGGCGGTATCATGAGAGTGAATAAATATCGGCAGGTTGATTTTTGTCTTCAAAGCACGCACAAGATTTCCGGTAACATGTGGAGTCAGAAGACCAGCCATGTCTTTGATAGCAATGGAGTCTACGCCCATATCGCGCATACTTCCTGCCTGTTTTAAGAAGACATCAATGGTATGCACTGGACTTGTGGTATAACAGAGCGTACCCTGAGCATGTTTGCCACTTTTCTTCACTGCTTTAATGGCAGTTTCCAAGTTACGCACGTCATTCATCGCATCGAAGATTCGGAAGACGCAAATACCGTTCTCAGCAGCCCTAGAAACGAAGGCTTGCACTACATCATCGCTATAGTGTCGATAGCCAAGCAGATTTTGTCCGCGCAGTAACATCTGCAAGCGAGTATTGGGCAAAGCTGCACGCAGCTTGCGCAAGCGTTCCCATGGATCCTCTTTGAGAAAGCGTAAACAGGAATCGAATGTAGCACCACCCCAGATCTCTAAAGACCAATAACCGACTTTATCAAGTTTAGCACAGATTGGGAGCATATCCTCCAAGCGCATGCGAGTGGCAATCAGTGATTGGTGAGCGTCACGTAAGATAGTATCGGTGATATAGATTTTCTTGCGCATCAAAATTCTCCTTTATTAAGGCAGTAAGTCGTAGATGACCTGCTTTTACCGGCCGCTTAACGGTTTATGTTTTGCTTCTATTTTAAAAACCAGCATAAGCGGCGATAACACCAGCAATAGCCAAGGCCAGTTCTCCTGGCTTACGTTTGATCGAATAATTCAGCAAATGCGGATGCTCATCAACAAAGTTAGTGTTGAATCGTCCATTTCGAAAATCCGAATCGGCTAAGATTTGCTGATAATAAGTAGCCGTTGTTTTAATCCCTTGCACGCGCATGTCATCTAGTGCTCGCGAACCTCGTGCCAAGGCTTCCTCCCAACTTAATGCCCAGACTACCAGTTTTAGACACATAGAATCGTAGTATGGTGGGATAGTGTAGCCAGTATAGATTGCGGTGTCTGTACGCACCCCAGGACCTCCTGGAGCATAATAGCGAGTGATCTTTCCAAAACTAGGCAGAAAATTATTGCGTGGATCCTCAGCATTGATGCGAAACTGCAAAGAATATCCGCGATATTGAATCTCTTCTTGCTTGATCGATAACGCAAGACCAGAAGCAATACGAAGCTGCTCACGGATGATATCAATACCGGTAATTTCTTCGGTGACAGTGTACTCCACTTGCACCCGAGTATTCATTTCCATGAAGTATATTTCATCATCAGCAAGAAGAAATTCTATAGTACCGGCATTTTGATAACCTACTGCTTTGGCTGCACGCACAGCTTGATCACCGATATAAGCCCGCATCTTGGGACTGATCTGCGGGCTTGGAGCGATCTCAATAAGCTTTTGGTTACGGCGCTGGATCGAGCAATCACGCTCAAACAAATGCACGGTATTACCAAAACTATCAGCTAACACTTGAACTTCGATATGCTTTGGATTGATAATGCATTTTTCCAAAAATACTTCGGATGAGCCAAATGCCTTAGTCGCTTCGGAAATCACCCGCGGGTAAGCCTCTTCTAATTCTTCTCGGCAATTGCAAAGACGAATGCCACGACCTCCTCCTCCGGAAGTAGCCTTGAGCATTATTGGATAGCCAATGCGATCACCTTCGCGTAATGCTTCAGAAAGGTTGACAACATTGCTTTCAGTTCCAGGAATAACCGGAATACCAGCATTAATCATGCTACGGCGAGCTTCCGTTTTATCGCCCATGAGACGAATCACATTCGAGGATGGGCCCACGAAACAGATGTCGTTTTCTACGCAAATTTCTGCCAGATTAGCATTTTCAGAAAGGAATCCATAACCAGGATGCAAGGAGTCGCACCCAGACTCTATTGCAAGATTGACAAGTTTTATTGGATTTAAATAACCGGCCAATGGATCATCCCCGATAAAATAAGCTTCATCCGCGCGTTTGACGTGCAAAGCATGACGGTCTGCTTCAGAATAAACAGCCACCGAGCAAATATTCATCTCTGCACAAGCGCGTATGATACGAACGGCAATTTCTCCTCGGTTGGCGATCAGCAGTTTTTTGATCATATTTTTAATCCTTGGGTTAATAATTCATACGTCAGGGCAAACCAGTGTTTAAGACTTTCATCCTATTTTTCTGAAAACTTATCGAATAATGAGTAAATAACCACATGTGCAGCATTCCAAATATAAGTCGGCGGTTTCTGCCTTTTACCTTCTGCTTCTTCCCTCATCGTGAAGAATAGCTAGAGAATTGCGGCATAATTTGTCAGTTTTGATCTTATTATTGCACTGCATTTGGTATATCATTCATGTATAGAGATAACCCATAAGCTTTTTTGCTAATTATGTGGTTCTACACCACGCGATTTAGCTATCTGCAGCAGGAATATCGACTTAAATCTCTAGGGGATCTAACTAACTTCACAGCATAAAAAGAGGCATTTATATGCGATATCTAATTGTGCTAATCTATACCGCTGGACAATTTCCTACTATTACACTTTATTTAGTACATAGCGTATAAATCGTCGAAGTTATTAATTTTAAAATTTTGATGATTCTTTCGGCATTTTGATTTTCCTATCGATTTTTAACTTAAAACTCTAAAGGATCTAGTAGATGAGTTCAAGCACAACGAGTTTGATGGTTTTATTTTTAGAATACACACCTAACGAAGATCACACTTATTTGTCATTTCAGAAATGTTGCCGAAAAAGTAGCTTATTTCGGCTTGTCAGTAAAATTTTGTAGATATAAAATTATGTGAGACAATAACAGCTACTATCATTCACCAAGTAGAAGAAAAAGACGAAGGACAGCGTTGATAAAAGTCTTTTTTCAATGATGCCATTGAATCATGTGATTCAATTAAAGTGGTTTAGACATTTTGTCTGTATTTTGTAGCTTATAGTAGTATATGGAAACATTCACGTCACTTAGTTCTGCGAATACGATTTAACGCACCTAGGTTTGAGAGATTCATTTAGATGAACTACTAGTGTGAGCAAATACATAGTACATATTTAAATAATGCTTATGTAAACTGAGAGAAAATTCTTTGAATATATGCGCTATTTTAGTTTCGGTTTTACTACTTTTTTTAGCTTTTGCAGAAGCTGAAACGGTCATCCATCTGAATGCAATAGGTCATCGGGATTTTAGGTATGCTAAGAAAGTACTTCCGAATGTTTATCAACAAGATCTAGAACGTGATTTCTACTGCGATTGTTCCTATTCAGGAAAAGAAATAGATTTGAAAAGCTGTGGGTATGTCCCACGTAAGCAGATAGTTCGGGCAAAACGTCTTGAATGGGAGCACATTGTACCGGCATGGGTACTTGGACACCAGCGTGCGTGTTGGCAGAAAAAGATAAATGGCAAATTAGGGGGCAGAAGGAATTGTACACACAATGATCCAATTTTCGCACGCGCTGAGGGCGATTTGATTAATTTAGTACCATCGATTGGAGAAATTAATGGTGACCGCCAAAACTTCCGTTATTCAATCTGGTCAAGCAATCCAACGCCGATATACGGACAATGTCAAACTATAATAGATTTCAAAAACAAGCGTATCCAACCTCGAAAGGAGATACGTGGTCGTATTGCGCGCATCCAGTTTTACATGGCTGAGCAGTATGGTATTAGGTTAACAAGAGAAGATAAGCGCATTTTCTGTGCTTGGGCACGCGAATATCCAGTAGATAGTTGGGAATTTGAACGTGACAAGCGCATACAAAAGATACAGGGTAACAGCAATCACTACGTAACTGAAGCACTTGCAACTGGTAAAGTTTGCGATTAGAGGGCGGGAGTAAAGTTCTCTTTCTTTTCCGATCTCACTTTTCAAAGATTGAGAAATCATGCTATTTGCTAACCTATTGTGGTTATTACAATTGAATTTAACCGATCATTTTATGAAACGTAATTTGCTTATCATAAACAATAGAAAGCATTACTTTAGAAGACGTTACTTTGTCTTTTGTTAAGGCTTAAAAAGGAATTTATTGTGCAATCACTAGTGTGAATTAGTTTCGTGGCACGTCATTGATCTGTACCATTTTCATGGCTGAACTGATAAGAGCGGAGACCTCAGTCATATTGCTCGGAACGATAAGGGTAGTAGTCGCGTCACCGGTTACTTTGCTATAGGCATCAATGGCCTTTTCCGCTACTTTGAGTTGCATAGCCTGTTCACCACCGGCTTTACGGATAGCGATGGCAACACATTCGATGGATTGTGCTGTAGCTTCAGCTACGGCTTTGATGGATTCAGCTTCGCCTTGGGCTTTATTGATAACAGCCTGTTTTTCGCCTTCGGAACGAGCTATAAAAGCCTCACGCTCACCTGTAGCAATGTTAATTTGCTCCTGACGACGGCCTTCGGAGGCAGCAATCAAGGCGCGTTTTTCGCGCTCAGCAGTAATCTGCGCCTGCATGGCGTGTAGAATCTCAGAGGGTGGTGTTAGATCTTTGATCTCGTAGCGAAGCACCTTGACACCCCAGTTCAGTGCTGCTTCGTCAATAGCAGATACCACTCGAGCATTGATCAAGTCCCGTTCCTCAAAAGTTTTATCCAGTTCAAGTCGACCGATTACACTGCGTAGCGAAGTCTGGGCAAGCTGCGTTATCGCCATAACATAGTTGCTAGAACCATAGCTTGCACGCATCGGGTCGGTTACTTGAAAATATAGAATGCCATCCACCTGCAACTGGGTATTATCCTTGGTAATGCAGATTTGACTTGGCACGTCAAGAGGTATCTCCTTCAGGCTATGCTTATAGGATACCCGATCAATGAAGGGGATGATGAATCTTAGCCCAGGTGCGAGTGTACCTGCGTATCTTCCAAGGCGCTCCAGTACCCAGGCGTGCTGCTGCGGTACAATTTGAACTGAGCGTACAATAGTGATAGCGACAACAACCCCGATAACGAGAGAAAAGGCGAGAGCAGTTTCCATGGCATTCTTTCTTAGAGAATCTTAAAGGCGATCAACGAGCAAGCGGTTACCTATTAATTCACCTACCCGATGCATACCCGGCACGGGTATAGTGCCATGACGATGGATAGCAGTCCATTGTGCGCCACGGTATTTCACTATAGCTGTTCCGTCAGTTTCCCATGCCTCGATATGGACAGTTTCACCTATATCCAGATATATGCTGTGAGTATGATCTGCTAGAGCTGATACACCTTCAGCGTCGCCTTGTCGATATATGTAGGCAGCAATGAGGAACCCACCGCCTACGGCAGCGCCCCCCATCAATTGTGCAGGCAAGCTAACACCTATACACGCCGTTAAAGATATGCCAGCAAGACTAACAGCCAGAATCAGCCAACAGAATGTACCAGTAAATAATTCTATAACCAAAGCCGTACCCGTGGCCAACCACCAGAATGTAGAGCTCTGCATACTACTGATGCTCCTCAAAATTTGTCTGTCATTCATCTACAACGCTGTCTGAAAATAGATACCATACGCAGGGACATCATGATAAATAAAAATTCATAATGATAAAATATCGTTTTCTTAATCTGATTTATATAGAATTACAATCCTCAATGTTAACTTAAGGACAATATTCTTGTTATATGCGCCATTCTCGGATCTTACTAGGGGATATCTAGTGCTGCTATTCACAGACGCCTTTGCTAACGAGATTTTTCCATACTTCCTCATTTCGAGTTATCCTATAGAGGAGAGAAGGTCTTTTGCCGTCATGAGCACAGAATCAAGTATCTCACAGGACGAGAGTAATCAAGTCCTCTTGGTATAGACGCACGCGTGGGTGCGTGTTTGAGAATAAGCCATAGGCCTATAGCATTATCGTCAAGATTAAGGCAAAGCATTTAAAAGGAGGCAAGAGAGCCTTTAGGCTTATACGCGAACACCATAATCAGCTCTTTACTTGGTCATCTACCACCGTTATTTTACGTTATGATACAGATTCTAAACTCAAGTGGAGATCGGTTTTGGAATGTGACGGTAAAAATCCTGCAGTTGTTCTTAAGAATATATGATGACCTTCCAGGTCAATGATCTTTACCTTTTTCAAGGTTTTGTCGTAGAAATACTTGAACAAGCTTTTCTGCTGTTTCCTTCATCTCTATCGAAATGCGATAAAAGAAACAGCATGCTAAGTTATTTTTCTACCCAGTTCCCTTTAACAGGCCTGGACAAAACAGCAAGAACAGAAATTAAACAGACTTCTATTGAAGCTGACCAGTAGACATGTCCTAAAACTTCGCTCCATAGCTCATATTCATTTAGGTTCCATAGCCATCCCGCTGCGCCATTTGCATAAACGGGATTTCTAAAACCCAATAATGGGATCAAAAAACCATGCATTACACCTGTAATGACTAAACCGTAGATTGATCCGTACAACATTCTAACCTTTGAACAGTAAGCTGAAATAAAAACGTAAACGAAAGCAAAAGCAAAGCTAAAAAGCCAGTGATACAAAGTTATCAGCACCAAGAACGCTCGCGCCTTGGTACATATAGTCCATAGAGTGTTGATTTATACCAATCCAGCCAAGCCATGCATCGATATGTGCTCCTGGCGGAGATATTTCTCCCGGCACTCGCGGTGGCATATTAATCTCCGATCCCCACTTAACAAGAGAGCTGAAGAAACCACCAATCAAGGTTGTCAATAAAATTGTTTTTCTATTTGTCGCGTTTTTCAACATGAATAATATCCTGCTGTATTTTTTAGTTTTCTGGTCGCTGAGTTGAGTGGCTATGCCACTCTATTTCAAGCTGTTTTGGCATTCACATTTGATCTCAACACAGGAGTAATATCTTATGATGTTCATCCTTGAACAAGGAAAAATTAAATTTTTTACACACCACTCAACGATATTATTACCTTTTCACACATGTTTAAAATACAAAGAAAATCAATGGAGTTAAAGCTAAAGAGGCGCTTAATTCTGCTGAACAAATGTTAATGTGGACACGAATTATTTTCCGTATACAATGGCGGTGTGATTTTTTAGAATGTAGTTTATGTCGGGTGGTACCCTTAGTCAGAACACGGGAGCAAAATAGAATTTTGTTTCTGAGCATATTTCCTAGATTATAAGGCTTCCGCAAACAAAATAGAATACATTGATTTTCTCAAGTTTAAGCCAATGCGATTTGAAATTACGAAGAATGGGCATGCGTTACACATGCGCTTGTTGGTCGATTTAGTAGGTCTCTTTTAAAGAAAAAAGTAAAAATAAAAGCGGTTCCTTCTTCGTGATATACGCAATGTTTATTGAAGAAGATGTGCAACATCTTGGCACAAATAAAATTAAAAGTCCTTGAAAAATTGGTTTGCATTTAGCCCAACTATGGTAATATTTCCCAAGCATGATGTTCCAGATAGCACTAAGTGCCAATAATATTGTATTTATGATTAATTAGCTTAAGTGAGTTTGTGAAGATTATCCAGCATTTCAGTATTCCTCAAATTTCACAAAAATCATCTATTGCAAAACGCAATTAGCAGGGAAGATTCATGAATAATACCAAATTCAAGGAAATCAATTCACCTACAAATGTGCTGTTTGCTAGTCTGATTGGCACTACCATCGAATTCTTCGATTTCTACATTTATGCGACGGCTGCAGTGCTAGTGTTTCCACATCTGTTCTTCAAATCTTCCGATCAGACTGCAATGCTACTTCAGTCCTTAGCGACTTTTGCAATTGCCTTCTTCGCACGTCCAATTGGTGCAGCTATATTCGGCTATTATGGTGACCGCATTGGCCGCAAGACAACATTGCTATCATCGCTAATGATAATGGGTCTTTCGACAGTCGCTATCGGTTTATTACCAACGTATGAAACAATAGGTAAGCTAGCATCAATCTTGCTAGCCTTTTGCCGTTTTGGTCAAGGTTTTGGTCTAGGTGGCGAATGGGGCGGTGCAGTACTTCTAGCAATCGAGAACGCGCCGCCAGATAAGATTGCATGGTATGGCTGTTTTCCTCAACTTGGTGCACCACTTGGTTTCTTACTATCTAGTAGCACTTTTTTATTACTCTCTGAATTTATGAATAACGATCAATTTTTTCACTATGGCTGGCGTATTCCATTCATCGGCAGTTCTGTACTTATCCTGGTTGGAATCTATGTAAGACTCAAGATTACTGAAACACCTGCCTTTCAAAAAGTGATCGACGAAGGTGAGATCGTGAAAATGCCGTTGATTACTGTATTTTCCGAACACAAACGCATGATTATTCTAAGTACTATGATCACGCTGACGACATTCCTGTTATTTTATCTGATGACGGTATTTACACTGAGCTGGGGCACGAGCGCGCTTGGATATTCCCGCAAGACCTTCCTAATTCTACAACTATTCTCTATGGCATTTTTTGCAATCACGATTTTGGTTTCTGCACTTCTAGCCAATCGTTGCGGTTTGCGTTTTACGATGATTCTAGTATCGATTGCAACTATTCTATTTGGTTTGTTTATGATGCCGCTGTTCACCAAGGATAACCTAATCGGCGTGATTTCCTTCCTGTCACTGGGATTAACGCTGATGGGTATGAGCTACGGTCCACTTGGTACGATGTTATCAGAATTATTCCCAGCTAGAATACGCTATACCAGCATCTCGCTAACGTTCAATCTCGGCAGCATTTTCGGCGCTTCTTTGGCACCATATACAGCGACCTGGCTAGCTACCCATTACGGATCTGGATACGTCGGATACTATCTCGCTGCTTCTGCATTTCTAACGATGATTGCGTTAATAATGGTTGGTAAGACGCATCACGCATAAATTTTTCTAGAATTTGTAACAAATATTCAATTGTTATCCTTAACCTGTACAGCACACATAATAAGAATGAATCGTTATTTTAGATTCTATTTAGATGCTATGATTCTTCATTCTGCCTTTGAGGCGATCTCTTCATAGACTTTCAAAAGCAAAAGCTTATTAAGGGTCTCACAAAGCTTTTCCTTAAAACCAACGGGGAAAAGCAATAGTGGGAAGAACTGGAAGATTCCAGACAACTACATGAAAAGACTCGTTACAAATGTTGTGATGATCAAGTCGTGAACGCAACATCGTACCATCGATCAGCTAACCGAAAAAGGATAGAAGGACGAAAGCGCGAATGGTTTTTTGTTTTCAACCTAAAACTCATTGTTTGCGTCAGAGAGGCAAACTCAATTAGAATAATCTAACTTTATTTAGTCAATAAGGCAGGCGTCTCAACATAACCCAAACGTAAGAACATCACGAAGCGCAATACTACGCTATAGGCATCTTGCCTATAGGGCAAAGACATCATCCGTACCAGAGAAGATGATGCGAAAGAAGGACGATAGAAGGCAAAGGCTTTTTTATTTTGATTAAATCAGTCACTACGGGGGGTTACTAAGAGATAAGGAAAAGGGAAAACTTGAGACATTTTCCTAACTTCTTCCTGCACCTGTATTCTATCACTACACTCTCGGTTATGAGCAAACCCCTCCATCTGCAATACCTTTTATGCATTATATCCCAGATTGACTTACATCAAGCCGTAACTTCTTGCGGGACCTTTCCATGAAGAAACCGTAATTCATAGAGCGTTTTTAGTCATACATAATGTCCAGAGCGGTAAATATCTTCAATACAGTTTTTGGAATTCTATGATACTGCTAACTAGATGAAAAAGATAACGTGCAATTCCCGCCTTTACAGTCAAAGAGGATTTCTGTCCTACTACATTCCTTTCTTGGGCGCAGTTAACACCTCCGCGTAGAGTGAAGTCAGTTGTATATCGGCAACGCGAGAAACAGTTTAATGACAATTGCATTCGCAATGTCGATAAAGAAGGCGCTGACCATTGGCACCACTAAGAAAGCTAGCGGCGAAGGCCCAAAACGTTCAGTGACCGCCTGCATATTCGCGATCGCGGTCGGTGTTGCACCAAGGCCAAAACCACAATGTCCTGCTGCTAAAACCGCTGCATCGTAATTGCACCCCATCACGCGAAAGGTCACAAAGATTGCATATAGTGCCATCGCGATTGACTGCACAAATAGAATGAACAACACCGGTAATGCTAGTGATGTTAAATCCAACAGACGTAAGCTCATCAGCGCCATTGCCAAAAAGAGTGAGAGGCTTATATTACCCAACATTTGGACCGTGCGTTCGAAAATTTTGTATCCGACCAGAAAGGATAAGCCATTACTTAATAAGATGCCAACAAACAGAACAGATACAAAGGTTGGCAACTCAAACGCCGTGTTATTGAGCCAACCGGCCATTATTGTGCCAATAGAAAGGCAAATCGCGATGAGAGCTACTGCTTCAATAAAAGCCTGCGGCGTAATTTGTTGCACGGCTTTTGGTTTCTCGAAGCCTTGGTAAGGATCATTATCGCTGATTTGCACCTGCGCATCGGCAGAAAGTTTAAAATATTTAGCTAAAAACCCGGTTACTGGCCCACCAATCAAACCACCCATTATCAGCCCAAACGTAGCGCAGGCGATTGCAATTTCAGTTGCAACAGCTAGCCCGTTCCGTTCTGTAAAAACCCGCCCCCATGCAGCCCCAGTACCGTGACCGCCAGATAAAGTAATCGATCCGGCCAATAAACCGATCAATGGATCCAATCTCAACATTTTTGCCATGCTCACGCCGATAATGTCTTGCAACACCAAACAACCTAATACTACGCCGAAGAAGAGCAACAATGTGCGGCCTCCCACCTTGAGACTTGCGAAGTCAGCGTTGAGACCTATAGTAGCAAAAAAAGCCAACATTAACGGTTCTTGCAAAGTTGTATCAAACTGTACCGATATACCAGCAAAACCACTGATCGTGAGCAAAAGAACGGCGAAGAGCAAGCCACCTACAACTGGTTCCGGGATACTATAAGACTTCAGAAAGGAAGAAGAGGCTACAAGTTTTCGTCCCAAAAGCAACACTATTGATGCCGCAACTAAGGTTTCCAAAATATCAAAATCAATCATCAATGTTCTCTCATATTTTTTATTCTTTTTCAAATACTAAACTAATACGCTGCTAGTATCAGTTTTACGGTTGAATCATAATCGTTTATCTAACTAGGATTCCCAATAAAATTGCCATAAGGACAGATTTTTAAATATTTTTGGATACTTTATTTTATTCGTTTTTGTTGAACAATTCAGGTAGCATGGATAGTAGTTGATGCAAAACCATTTGCAGCTATTTATCACTAGCATAGTTTTCTTTACTTCGCCAGCCACAAGCAATGGCGAAGTTAGTTGAGTTTGATCTGGATTATCGCCTTTGCCTGAAATTTTTAGAATTTAAAAGAGATGGTAATCATAAAACATCGTACTAATTACGAAAGAATACCTATAACGGTCTGGGCTATCTCAACTTCCCGTGTCAAACAGTTTTTCTGCATTGATGATGCATATCCGCTAGCGCCAACATATAAATGCTCAAACCACCTACGCCTAAACCAACACCAACCCAACCAGTAGATGTCCAGCCTAAACCAGCGTCAACAGCTAAACCACCAAGCCAAGCTCCTAAAGCATTAGCTATATTGAAGGCAGAATGATGCAGAGCCGCAGCGATGACCTGGGCATCTCCAGCAACATCCATTAGGCGGATCTGCAGCGCTGGGCCAACGGCTACTATTGTTCCAATCAGCATTACGTTGATGCTACCGGCGATATAGTAATGCGCGGTAAAGCTATAAGACCCTAGGATTGTGATGGCCCACAAAAGCATAGCGCCGATAACAGGCATAAGGTTTTTGTTAGCTAAGCGAGATCCAAGCAAGTTTCCCGCTACCATTCCGATGCCGAAAAGTGCCAGAACGACTGGGATACTAGAAATAGACATCCCAGCCACTTCAATCATGGTAGGTTTAACATAACTAAATACAGAAAACAGGCCACCAAGGCCTATCGCGCTTATGCCTAACGTCAGCCAGACTTGCCTATTGCAAAGCCCTCCCAGTTCATGCATAGGACCTGCCCCGGGAGGTGCAGATACCACTGGTAGAGCATATCGTATCATGACAGCGGATAAAAGGGCAATTGATCCTACAAGAATGAAGGCAGAGCGCCATCCGAAGTTTTGGCCTAACCACCCAGCAAGCGGCACACCAGCCAAAGTAGATATGGTTAGACCACTCATCATCAAACCGACTGCAGTAGCACGCTTGTTGGATGGCGAGAGTGAGGCAGCCACAAGTGCTGCGACGCCAAAGTAGGTGCCATGCGGCACACCAGCTACAAAACGCAGAATGTTTAATGATATGTATCCCAGCGCACCAGCACTTGTGAAGTTACCCAGCGCGAACGCTAAAATCAGCGTTATAAGTAGACACCGACGCTCCCAGCGGACTACAATTACAGCTAGTGTCGGCGCACCGATGACAACGCCAAGCGCATAAGCGCTGATAGCATGACCAGCCTGTGGAATACTGATAGACAAGCTGTGCGCTATTTCAGGCAGTAGACCCATAATGACGAATTCGCCCGTTCCGATAGCAAAAGAGCCAATAGCCATCGCTAGAATCGGAAAGCTACCGCGCGTAGTCATTTGGAAAGATTTTGGAATATCTAGAAAAGCTCTCATATTATGGCCACCTAATTGCCAATTAGATTACGCAAAACATTCATGAAATGTACCGAAACATGCAGAAGATATTTTAATCGCTATACCATTCGTACGAAGAGAAAATCATGTGGAGTGATGTGCTCTTTTACATCTAATCCAGCGACTCTGGCGATTCAACTGTATTAAGATGATATAGGAGCTAAAACTCTCAGGATTAAATCATATTCATGCTTTATATAAATTCACCTGGGTGCAACAGAACAAGATGAAAGGTCGTATGAGTTGAAGAAAGCGCTCATCTTTTGAAGATTGTGTGCAGACTGTAGACATTGCTGAAGTCCAGGTCACGGGCAACAAAGATGGATAAGCGTTCTCCTTGGTTTTTATAAAGTGTTGGCGGAATGTTAATGGAGTTGCGCAGTGCTTCTGCTGCTGCCTGTTTTGTCCCCTCCGTTGTATTTGATAACTGAATGGAGTTAGCACTAACGGTGCTGCCTTGCTTTGCTGCCCATGCTCCAAAGTCCCCTATCATAGAAATCATGACAGCACCGCCAAAACGATCCCAAAAGTGACTATCGATCCATCCATCTATACCACCCTCCCCGAGAGGACCAATCCCAGGAGAATCCAGATTGATGATGACACCTTTTGGTGTTTCAGCCCGAGACCACTGCACAAAAATACGGGCTTGACCTTGAGCGATACCTCCTTGATAGGAGCCTACTACGATTGTGCCACGATCTAGTAAGACCACACGACCGCTAGCTGAATAAATATCTCGTGTTAGGTGGCATTTAGTCATACCTGGTTGGGTTGTAATCATACGCGTTTCCAGAACACAATCAATCATCGCACCTTCTGTGAGGAGAAGATCACGGTTCTGTAGTATGTCGGCTTTTGAAGCCGATAGACGAATGGGTTGTAGCTTTTCCGCAAGATCGCCACTTACTAGCGAAGTGGTAGGTTGATTTCTGTCATTAGAATACTTCCCTGCAGAATTAAGATCATCACCGTGCTCTTCATTAAGGGAAGAGTGCAGCATTCGTTTGCGAATAAGATCTTCCTGCGTTTTATTACTTGAATCATAAGATTCAGGCGATTTCTGTGTTCGCGTTTGTTTTAGATTCTGCTCTACATGTACCGTCTTCTGAAGAGACGGAATGACTACTGTATTTTGCTGCTGCGATTCTGTTTTTTTACTTTCAGACAACAGGTTAGATTTAGCCTTACAGCTAAAAGTAGTGCCAACAGAAAGGACGATTGCCAGAGCCATTAGAAGAAATATACTTGGACCAGGTAGATTCTGTTTTTTTTGAAAGCCAAGCTTAGAAGCGCGGTATTCTTCAGAAATATGTTTTTTCTCTACGCACTCCAATCCGGTTTCCGCATTGATTTCATCGTTTTTCTTTTGCTTTGGCATTTCCCTCTCCCTTGAAGACACGCCTGACAGTTGATGAGACGGTTCCTGTCGTATTATCGATGCCTTGTGCGTCATAGGCGTCATTAAAAACAGCTAACGCGCGCTTGCCTAACCGAAGAATAAATTTTTTATACACCTTTTGCACAATAAGAATATTGTTCGATGCACCTTTTGTAGTTGTGTTAAGGAGACTTTCCATGCCTTCTGGATCAACCATGTAAATAGCAGGCATGTCCGCATTGGCTGTAAATTTAAAAAAAGTAAAGCGCCCATTATCCCAAGCATTGATCGGCGCGATATCGAGATCGCCGCTCATACTATACCGAAGATTTGTTATTTCAGAGGCTGAATGAAAGGCTGCATCTACTTTAGCAGCTTCCCGCTTTTCTTTTTCCTGGCGTGTCTGTATATCAGGATAGTGGAAAGAAACCTCATACGTTGCGTTTGTACGTGTCGGTTTGAATTCTAAACGGAACTTGTAGCTACGCCGATCAGTAACAACGACAAGATTCGTATTGGCCTGATCTGCCTTTGGCTTGAGGAAAAGATGATTCTCCTTGTGTGTAAAGGCATAGGAGTCTGAATCTCCAAAGACATGCGTTACATATTTTTCACCTTCTTCAAGCTCTATGTGCGTAGCTACACCGAGTACTGTGTCAATCTGAACAACATTTGCCGGATTATAATCGATATATCTGATGCGATGATCAAAGCTGGATTTAGTTGGAAATTCAAGTGCAAATGTCGGTGTTGTAACAATTGCAAAAGGCAGAAAAAATAAAAAAAGATGTTTTGCATTTATCCACATGATTAATCTACCAACTCGGATTCCTGCCATAGTCCGGCAACTCCAGCAGAAATTCCGTCGATTACAATCAGAGCACGAAACTTTGAGATCTTCCACGCTACCTCGCATAATCTTATAACCTCTGACATAAAACTGTGTTCAAGGTCATGAGACTTTTTCAAGTAGGGGCCGTCCGATTTTACCTTTTTGAGAAAATGAGATTTCAAAGAGGTATCCCTTGCTCAATTTCAGGAGGAATACTTTTATTAATTGGAACTTTGTGCCACTCACTTGGTTTTTTGGGAGATGGCGCTGATGTTGCACAACCAAATAAACTGAGACAGATCAATAATATAGCAAAGAAGATTTTCATCAAAAAAACTTTCTAAATTTTCCACGGACACATCTATTTTCTCAAAAGATCTCGCATATGCACTACCTATTAACAATAAAATTTGTGCTACCCAATGAGTGTAATAGCATCAAGTACACCAGTCAATTTCATTCATTTAATTCTCCTTTAATCATAGATATAAAGGAGAACAGGATGTCATTAAGGATAATAAGAATTCCATAACTCAGTATTTGTCACATCTTAAAAAACTTTGACGTTGCAAGGGATGATCAATAATATCTGTGGTATACGCTATAAATCCGATTGTTAATCCAACGTTACTTTTCATTTATATTTTTATCTATTTCTATCTCCGTTTTGCCTGAGAAAAAGTCGACAGTATACTGGTCTCGAAACTGTTTTTTTCCAGATTTTTTGAATTTTTTTTGAATCGAAGATAAGCAAGCAGAGTTTGAGATTGATCTTATTGGTTCAGCGGTTTTATGATTAACTTCGATGTATTTTCGCCGGAGGCGCTGTGTTCGTGTCTTCTTGAAAAGGATGAGCCCATCTGCGTAATTAGCGCATAAAGTCGTTGTTTCCTGTCCTAAGCGACTTGCCTTTCCTCCCCATATACGAACAAGAATCCATTGGTTAAACAAATCCTTTTGCAGGATTATGGTGTAATGTCGCGTCTTTGTCTCAAAAAAAGCAAGACAAGCACTTTCGTTGTTCAACGCCCACTCTCCCTTTTGTTTTGGATAAACATTAATCCTTAATCCGCCCTTTGAGATATTGACCATATCAACAGCACTCATCTCGTCAGATGTATTTGTTGTCCATAGTTATGCAACTGCATTCTTTTGTAGAGTTTAATTCCTGCTAACTTGGTTCAGAATAAGAACTCTTTTTTTCTGCAGAAGCATTTCTAGTCTAGAGGTACGTATGTTGTTCTCTTTTTGCAACCAAATAACACGGAAAATTCATTCAGATAGATTTGCGTGGGCAAAAGAGCAGTGTAACTGCGTTTAAGCCTCCGTATTGATTTACGGTGATATTCCTCACAAAGCTAAGGAACTACACGCCTTTTGTAGTGGATGAATCAGCGCATTTGCCAACCACTTCATCTCTGGATAGTGAATTGACTCATTTGTTCATTCTGCTTCCTCATAATTTTTCAAATGCACTGTTAAGTCCGCACCTTGGTATCTCCTTTTAATAGCAGCAATAATCTTAAAACGTAACCTAGAACTTAAAAAAATATCGATCTCCGATATCCTAGTTCTCCTAGATTAATTTGGTATTAGTTGCCTGCGATTTAACGGCAGTCCAGATGAGATTCCAAAAAGGTCGAGACGCTTATCATCAACTAAGGAAAGGAACAATGGCATTTGAATCATTTTTAGGTTTTGATCGCAATTTTCATGACGCCGTCGCGCTGATTGGCGAAAAGTTCGTAGGCTTCTTCAATTTTATCCAGGGAATAGGTGTGGGTAACCAGAGGATTTAGATCGATACGTCCGCTCTCCAATACGTTCATGAGGCGGCGCATACGTTCCTTGCCACCAGGACAAAGTCCACTAACGATGTTGATATCACCCAGGCCGGCCATATAGCCTTCCAAAGGAATTTTCAAGTCGTCTGAATAGACGCCCAGGCTAGAAAGGGTACCACCAGGACGTAAAACGCGCAAGCATGATTCAAAGGTTCCCTGAGTGCCAAGTGCTTCGATAGAAACGTCAATACCACGGCCGTCGGTAAATTCTAGGATTTGTTCGACTGTCCCGCCCTTTCTAAAGTCTACGGTATGAGTTGCTCCAAGTTTCCTCGCCATTTTTATGCGTTCTGGTACGGTATCCACACCGATAATTGTCGTTGCTCCGAGGAGTTTTGCTCCAGCAACGGCACATAGACCGATAGGTCCGAGCGCCCAAACAACGACACTGTCGCCGATTTTCACACCGCCACGTTCAGCGCCAGAGAATCCGGTAGACATAATATCTGGGCACATAAGCACCTGTTCGTCGGTAAGAGAATCTGGGATGGAACAGAGGTTAGCTGCGGCATCATTGACTCGCAAATATTCAGCTTGCGCGCCGTCAATAGTGTTGCCGAACTTCCAGCCTCCCATTGGCTGGAAACCATGTCTGCTATTTGGACCGTCTTGGGATCCGCAGCCACACATGCAAGCATTAGAGGTCCCGCTCGGGGTAATAGCTCCAGCGATAACACGTTCTCCTTCCTTAAAGCCTTTTACTTCGGATCCAAGTTTTTCGATAATGCCAACAGGTTCATGCCCTATAATAAGGCCTTTAGCCACTGGGTACTCTCCCTTGAGAATATGGACATCGGTCCCGCAGATAGTGGTAGTGGTGACACGAATCAACGCGTCCATCGGACCAATTTCTGGAATAGGTTTTTCTTTAAGTACAATGCTATTTTTTCCAACGAAAACAGCAGCTTTCATATTCTTTTTCATAAGCAATTCCTTGTTATTTTGAGTAGAAGCATGAGCAAATTAACTTAATGCTCAAGAACCCTTTGATAAGGTTTTTTACAGTTGACTTGAATTTTATTCAAATCAAATTAGATTTGCAGGTCGTCAGAATGATGCAGTACACATATTCGAGGGCATTTTTTAAAGCTGCTCGCCTTTGCTAATTATGTCGCATGGAATTGTTCTTGATCAGAATATGGTTTTCAGCGCTTGTTGTTCTTTTACTTTCTTTCTATGGATTTTGTTTTTATCCAGCTATGAATTGTTTCTGCTGTATTTGAAACAGAGTTTGGCATCTGCTCGCCGGACTCATTGATGATCGTTGGCGTGCCAAGGAGGCCCATTGCATCAAACATCTGATTGTTTCGGGCAACAACATCTATGCCTTCACTACATTCCTCATTTGCTAAATCTTCGCCCTCTACGATTTTTTTCCATAAGACAGCGCGTGTCTCTGACTTTGAGCACATAAGTTTTGCTACCCGGTGCGATGATACTTCACCACCAATCAGTGTCACGGGGAAGATATAGATTGTGTAGTCCTTTGCAAGCCTGTGAAGCTCGGATTCAAGATGTTGACAATGTAAGCAGGATGGATCAGAAAATACATAGAATATTCCTTTTGTGCCATTCGACAACTGAACAGCGTATTTTCCTGACCGCGCACCATAGGCCAGTAGTTGCCCACGTTCTCTAGCTATCTGCTCTGTGGGTTTTTGTACCATTAGTGCTTCTCTCGAAGGATTGCTTTCATTCGTAGCTGATCTGTGCCTGCCTTCTGTCCCTACCAGATCAGTCTTAAAAGCGAAGATAGATACCATCAGTGGTACAAAGATCCATTTTATCGAAGTTTTCCAGTATCTTGCGAAACGCTGACTGTAAGCATAATGTTTCAATGCCGTTTGCAGATTACAAAACGCAGTGTTTGCAAGCTTTTCGCTGGAAAAGCTCTCAACTATAAATGTTTCAGAAGTTCCAAAGTGATAGCGTGCTTTAATTGTATTATTCGACTGATTGAAAGTTATGCCTTGGTCTATCTGTAGCATGTTGATGTGACGAAGTTTTCCGGTTTTTCTAAACTGCACAAGCAGTGATTTTTCAAATGGGCATACAATGTCATTCATGAATTAATCCTCGTTTTTGCGATGCGGTAAAATCGACCTTTGTGAGGGAAATTTTTACATCATCAATGGCATTGTTCGACACGGGTATTCTGTACCAATTTCTTAAACGTAACATCTTTTGATAGAAGTTAGGATAAAAACTGCATAGATTCAAAGAAAAATCTAGTTTAAAAGATAAAATCTCTGAATTGCTGACTTTACTTTACTGAGGTGAGTTCGCACTTAGCTTTGCGCCAATTCTCTGAGCTTTTTTCTTGATAGGTTGTGCAAGAACTATCGCGAGCGGTTAAACAATGCCTTATGCGAGTAGGTCCTTTGATGATCTCTCTTGGAATAACTTTACTAAGCAAAATCCGAAAACTAAAATTTGGCTTATGGACTTTGGTAGATGTGCAGTACGGGTCAAGGCTTCTATAAAACACATGCAGCATTGTTGTTGGTTAACCGATAGCTATCGAAGAACGAAGGACCCATCCTGAGAAAGAGGATACCAGAAAACAGTGCACTGGTCTTACTTAAACCTCGCATCTACTATCATTAAGGCTTAAAGAGTCCCCCTTATTACCTTCTACCTCCTGAAAGGCGTTCTACGGGCGTTTATAGGGATCACAGAGCACTCAAAGCATTTACATCAAAATCATATCCATCTGGAATTGTCATCACAGTCACTATCGATGGACAAAAAGGCCGCTTGATAATAGGCAAAATAACATAAACCAAAATATGATATCGTTTCATTCGACGATGGTATGAATATCCAGGAATAAGCATTGTCCAACATACAATTGATGCCTTGCGGATTGTCAATGGTCGATGAGACCTGTTCCTAGGGAAACAGAAAAAGCTGTATAGCATCCTACATGCTATACAGTGAGATGAGCAAGACCCATTAACCCATCAAAAGTCAGCCTTTCATCCATGATATCCGCAGCCTTCCCATCACATCTCCTGAGGAAGCATTGATGCAAAGCTCCGTTAAATCTTCCTTCAGAAGAAAATCAGGATCACTTACATAATATACACAGCAATGCTGCTTCACTGAATAACACGAAATATCCTCACTGCTTTTGAAGCTCAGTTTCTCCTTCCTTTCTTTCTTCTGCTTCAGCCTTTATCTGGGCAATACTCTTCTCGACCTTTTTTAAATCCTCACTAATGGCTTCGGGATCGACAGCACCAAAATAAGGAACGGCAGGATCAATGATGCTATCTGGTTTTGCTTCTAGTTTCGAGACTTCCTCTATAACTCTTTTAGCTTGACTCCGGAGAAACTCCTCATGATTTCTAGTACAAACATCCGGACCGAATTGTATTCCTGGAATGAGTTTTTTCTCATTCAGATCCAGCATTGTTGTTTCCCACTCATTGCATTTTTTCTTGAGTATTTCTAATTTGCTTTCTAGAGTTGTTTCAAGTAATTTCGCCTTCTCTTTTGCCTGCACGATTATTTTCTGATCTTCAGCAAGTTTTTTTGCCTTTTTCCATGCTTCTTCGGCAGCTAGTGATTGAGCACGAACACGCGTGATTTGCTCAGCTAGCTTTGCATTCTCTAGGTGCTCAAGCTTCAGATCGACCGTATTACGTTGAGAGTTGATGACAGTTTCCTGGAAGTCCTTCCGACACTCTGTCTTAAACGAACCGAGCATTTCTTTTGGCATATCTCGATACAGGCTTTCATCAAGCCCAGATAATACTCGGGCACATTCCTCCGTTCGCTTTGAGATAGTTGCGGGCGTATCATTACTTGCAAAAATAGATTTCTCACCAAACACATTCAACACCTGTTCATCTGAAAGCTTTGGTGGAGATTCTCGACAAGCAGACAATACTGCTAATACAATGAAAATCATGGAGGTTATAAAAAATCTTCTCTTCATTTGTTACCTCGTTATATTTATCACCGCCCATCAATAAAGATTTGACCTTTAAAAACAGAAATCTATTCAGGGAAAAGGATATTAATACATCAAACTCCTTACTGGGCACCTCTAATTATCGCATCCTGAAAGCAGAAAAAAAGGAAAATTATTGTAATTAGTGTTTTTCTTTCGCTTTTTGCCTCTCTGTTGCACTTACATAAATCTATTTAATGAGGCGAGTTCACACTTAGCTTTGCGCCAATTCTTTGAGCCTTTTTTTCCTTGATAGGCTGCGTGAGAACCGTTGCGACTAGGTCCTTTTATAATCTTCCCGCAATAATCTTTCTAAAGCCGCCACACCATAATCCACAGGCTAAACTAGTAGTATGTAAACTCTCATTGGTATCAACGCAATACTGATAATACTATGACATGTTTTTCTCAGTAAATCATAGAGGGGGGCATACAATTTAATTTCACCTAGCCAAGATTTAGAGCTCGCCATCAACCAATCAGCCCAAAGCGGTCCTGCACGTTGTTCTACAATTCTGTAAAAAAAACGTGCAGGTCCAGCAAAGAAGTTCTGGAATGCATTTCTCCCATTCTTGATGGCATGACATTTAGTTGTCTGCTAGTTGTCTGCCAAGGACTGCCGCGTAGATTGATGCGCGAAAACCGCGCTGAGTATATAGTCTATTGCGTTGTTTGGTAAAACGCATTGCGCTTGGCGAACATTATTACCTGTACCACTGCTACCGCTTATTGCGCGACCGGCGGCCATACAAATATCCAGTGTTTTCTGGATGTTTTCAACTCTCTGCTTTTAAATCACCTCCTCTAACGGGCGCAATACATTCCAGATCGTCTTTACTGTTTAGAAACCCGTACACAGACAATGTGTACCACAGTCTTTACCCATGCTGTTGCGTAGAATAATTTTAGCTTGAGCCCACCAAGATTATACCAAATAATATTCACCTAGACATAGCGACGAGATCATCACCAAAACAGTAAACATCGTACTGATTACAAAAGGAGTTCTATGGCGTCCGCACTCCCCTAACTTCCCGGATCAAACAGTTTTTCTGCATTGATGAAATCGACCGAATCATATATGTTTCGTACGATTCAGCAACAATTCGAGGAAAAAGCGATGAACATTCGAAGCAGCATTCTATTTGCCGCCTGTATAGTAATGATGTTCATGGTTATCTGCGTGGTAGTGCTTTTCTCTGGTTCTAAAGACTTAAAGCACCTCTCATCGCAGGATAACCGCCCTTCGCTAGAAAATACTTATTGGAAATTGGTACGTCTGAAAGGTCAAAAGGCAATCGTGACGGAAAATCAAAGCGAACCTCACCTGATCTTACATGCAGATCAGCACTCGGTGTCTGGTTCTGGGGGTTGCAACAACGTAATCGGGTCGTATATATTAGACGGTGAACGCCTCAAGTTTACCCCTATGGCAGGGACAATGATGGCATGCCAAAGCGGTATGAATCAAGAGCATAGCATACTTATTACGTTGCCGACGGTGACTCGCTGGCAGATAGAAGGCAAGCGATTAAGATTGTGGAATATGCAGGGCGCATTGGTGGCTGAATTTGATGCAGTCTACTTGAATTAGCAACAAAGGATGCACTTGTAGCCTCTTCCAACATACATAAGTGCACAACAAAGAGAAGATGATGCGAAAGAAGGACGATAGAAGGCAAAGGCTTTTTTATTTTGATTAAATCAGTCACTACGGGGGGTTACTAAGAGATAAGGAAAAGGGAAAACTTGAGACATTTTCCTAACTTCTTCCTGCACC
>QENB01000008.1 GCA_003331065.1 Candidatus Tokpelaia sp. JSC188 | reverse complement strand
CTTCGTACGTTCAAATTTGCTCTTCGCCATTTGAGCCCTCCATAAAATGCCCTATGGGCAATGTTTAAACTTTAACGCAATCAGCCTCGATTACGCATACTTCTTTCGAATTCCCTGCGCAACCATCGATCGATGAAGTAACTTCTAAATTACAATACCATCCTAATTCTCTACACAAACACAGGCTGGAGCGGGTAGCGGGAATCGAACCCGCATATTCAGCTTGGAAGGCTGCTGCTCTACCACTGAGCTATACCCGCGCATACCAAAATTCTGATATTGCTGTGGTGGAGGGAGTTGGATTTGAACCAACGTAGGCGAAGCCAACGGATTTACAGTCCGCCCCCTTTAACCACTCGGGCATCCCTCCACAATCATAACAATACCAAAAAGACCTTAAACAAAAAGAAATACATCACATCATACTAATAATAAGGTCAAGATTGCTGCATCATTCAAGACACACTCTTGCAAAGCATTATTATGAACTGTAGCTATCTAAGCTGTCAATATAGCTAATATTAAAATTTTGACACTCAACTGATAATTTTGTTAAGAGTATTCTAATCTACAGTCTACAAAGACGGATTATGGACAAGAATACAAACATACAGGCTCATCGATGAAAACACCTAAGGATTTCCATTCACACCTGCAACGCGAGCATCACCCTTCTAAGGGTAGGCATCACCCTTCTAAGGGTAGGAATATCTCTAAAATCTATACGAAAGGGACCATTGTACCAAATCTACCCAAAGGCCATATTTGGCTTTATGGTTTGCATACAATTGAAGCAGCACTTAAAAATCCGCGCCGTAAAATTCATCGCTTGCTCATAACCAGCAATGCCTACTCTCGCCTTGGGTTTAACGAATCACAATTCCCATGTCGATACGAACTGACTGAATCGCGAATATTAGATAGATACCTTGGCTCAGAAATCGTACATCAGGGTATAATGCTTGAAACTGAACCGCTTATTGTCGGAGATTTAAAAAATCTTCCTGATTTACCTCTGATCGTCATCTTAGACCAAATAACAGATCCACATAATGTCGGTGCTATTATGCGTTCAGCTGTGGCCTTCAATGCTAGTGCAGTGATTACAACAACCAAACATTCCCCACGAGAATCTTCTGTTTTAGCAAAAGTGGCCGCAGGTGCGCTTGAATTAATCAATTACATCGTGGTGCGAAATTTAGCAAGAGCGATTGAAACACTGCATGAGATGGGGTTTCAGACATTTGGTCTAGATTCACGAGGACTGCAGCCACTCGAAGCTTCTTTTTCAGGCGAGAAGATTGCATTGATTCTAGGTGCTGAAGGTAAAGGATTGCGTCAGAAAACTAGAAAAATGGTCTCAACACTGGCTCGCTTAGACATGCCCGGAGAAATTAAATCGCTTAACGTATCTAATGCAGCTGCCATTGCTTTTTATGTAGCTCACTCCTATCTCAGTCATTCCAAACAAAGATACTAACCCCTATTCCAACCTCTCTTAGAGGAAAAGCGCCTTCTCTTTATTTAGTTTCTCCAGGATGAAAGCCGGTTAAAAGGGCTAATCGCAAAAAAACCTGCAAACAATCCTCCAATATGTGCTTCCCAGGCAATTGTTGCTTCTTTCTCTCCAAAGAAAATACTTGTGACACCAATAACTATATTGAGAAACAGCCAGCTGTTGATAAAAATAAGCACAGTAGGTGAGTGGAGAGAAGCATAAATTGGCCTAATAAATTTAGGTCTATTGTCATGTGATGGTAGATCAGAAACCTGATAAAAATCGTAACGAGCAGCCGCTCCCATCAAACCAGAAATTGCCCCAGAAGCGCCAATAAGTACCACTTCACTGTGTGGATAAAACAAAAGATGGGTTAGCGCTGCAATAATGGCTGCGAAAATCCAGAATAATAAGAATGAAAAAGTGCCCAAACGATTGGCCAACGGCGAGCCAAAAACAACAAACCAAGCCATATTTAGTCCTAGATGAGTCCAGCTGCCATGCAGAAAAGAGTACGTTATAGTACTCATCCGAGTTATAAAGCCATGATCCATGACAAATAACGTAGGGATAAACCCGAATTTAAGAATGAAAACCTTTTTCTCTTCAAAAGACATAAGATATGTTGGAACAACGTAGACAAGCAGGAATAAAGCTGCGATTATTATAACCACAGTAGGTATATTTGAAAGACCTTCCTCCTTTAGTCCTGTTTTAAATAATCCTATTCTTGACATAAATTCTTATTTTCCTTTTAAAGTACTTGATTCAACAAGAAATCATTTGTAAATTTCTTGACATCTACCATATGCTGAGTTTTTATAAAGTCCACGCCCATCTACTTGAAATAATAAAAGATGCCATCATACAAACGTCTCTCAGGTCACCTAATCTTATAGGAGATATAACTGTATACGCTCAAAAGACATGTGATGTGCAACATGGCTGGCGCAGTTTTCATCCATATTGTCCTTAAATCATTTTGATCTTGATATATGCTTAAGATGATCAGCTGATCATATTGTTATCAAATAACAAGAAGCCCATAAAGATACAAGGAATCCATTTGAACAAACAAATTCTGGCAATGGAGTTTGAGAAGAACGTTAAATGATCCTAAATCATCCTCTAAAGTCTTATGCATTCTCAGTGCAAAAAAAATTTAAGTCACTTTTTTGGATGAGATTTAAATATGGATCCCAATTAACGAGATCCTTTAATCCTATTAAAAGCACTGTGAAAAGACTTTAAATTCTTTTCTTAGAGAAAGCAATGATGTAGCATTGGCGCTTTTACAGTGAGAGGAATAGCTACATGAAAAAAATTAAGGTAAGTAATCCAGTTGTTGAGCTGGATGGTGATGAGATGACGCATATTATTTGGCAATATATTAAGGAAAAGCTCATTCATCCTTACCTTGACATTGATCTGAAGTATTTTGATCTTTCAATTAAAAACCGTGATATGACGAATGATCAAATAACTATAGATGCAGCAACTGCTATTAGAAAGCATGGTGTTGGCGTAAAATGTGCTACAATTACACCCGATGAAGCCCGGGTTGAGGAATTTCATCTTAAGAAAATGTGGAAATCTCCGAATGGTACTATCCGTAATATTCTTGGTGGAGTGATTTTCCGTGAGCCGATCATTTGCAAAAATATTCCGAAATTAGTACCAGGATGGAAACACCCAATCGTGATAGGGCGCCATGCTTTTGCTGATCAATACCGCTCCATAGATTTTAGATTTTTAGGAAAAGGCAAACTCACAATCAAATTTGTTGGTGAAAATGGGGAGGTTATTGAGCATGAAGTTTACGATGCGCCAAGCTCAGGTATCGCTTTGGCTATGTATAATCTTGATGATTCAATCAGTGATTTTGCGCGAGCTTCGTTTAATTATGGTTTGCAACGCAATTTGCCAGTTTATCTTTCAACGAAGAACACTATTTTAAAAGCTTATGATGGCCGTTTCAAAGATATTTTTCAAGAAATTTATGATCAAGAATTCAAAGCTGAATTTGAAAAACGTAAATTGTGGTATGAGCATCGCTTGATTGATGACATGGTTGCTTCAGCACTCAAATGGTCTGGCGGTTATATCTGGGCCTGCAAGAATTATGATGGTGATGTGCAGTCTGATATCGTAGCGCAGGGCTTTGGTTCCCTCGGATTGATGACTTCGGTGTTGATGACACCAGATGGTAAGACAATTGAATCAGAAGCAGCTCATGGTACGGTAACTCGCCACTACCGCCAGTGGCAAAAAGGGCAAAAAACTTCTACCAACCCAATTGCATCAATCTTTGCTTGGACACGGGGGCTTGCCCATCGAGCTAAACTTGATAACAATGCGGCATTAAAAAACTTTTCAGTTACACTTGAAAAAGTCTGCATCGAGACAGTTGAATCTGGCTTTATGACAAAAGACCTTGCACTCCTGATAGACCAAAAGCAGACATGGCTTTCAACAAGAGATTTTTTTGATAAAATTGACGAAAGACTACAAAATGCCATGAAAATAGATTGAATTGTACAATACAACGCAAAAGTTCAGAATTGGATACAGAGTTGCCTTTCCAAGGGGGTTGTTCCTGTGTAAGCGTTCTCCAATTTTCCGAATTGTCCTTCATTGCGAGGAAGAAGCAGGTACTTTTCTCTGCTTATTTATCCATGTAGACTCTTTTGAGAGGATAGCTAAAAGCGGTGCCATCTTATATAAGAACACAGATTTTCAATCTGAGAAGTCTGATTAAACCAGCAGAAGGAGGGGTGTATATATAGAAACATACATAACTATGCCTATCAGTTCTTTTTATTATCAAATTAACTGCGTCACATCGTATTTTAGAAACTCTGTGGAAAAAAGAAAAATCCTTTATCCTTTAAAAACTAACATAGAGAATATATAAGATAAGAGTAAAAATAGCGATATTATTCATAACCGACTCAAAAAGCCGAACAGCCCTTCGTATATCAAAAGTTTCTGGTTCTTTGCCTTCGATATTTTGAAATGGTTCATCAAGCCTTTTAGTACCATAATAACGCGGGCCAGAAAGGCGGATATTCAGTGCTCCGGCAAAAGCGCTTTCTGGCCACCCAGAATTAGGAGAATGATGATGGCCTGCATCATACAACATAACCCTCCATGCACGCTTTGCTGCATCATTGCCATTGGTAAATAAACTGACTAACACGATCAAAATACCTGTTAAACGTGCGGGGATATAATTAGCTATATCATCTAAACGAGCGCTCGCAAAACCGAATGCAGCATAGCGCTCATTCTTATGTCCTATCATAGAATCAGCAGTATTGAGCATTTTATAACCAAGCAAACCTGGAAGCCCTGATATTACATACCAAAAAATGGGAGCGATAATGCCATCAGAGCTATTCTCGGCAAGGCTTTCAATAGCAGCGCGACAAACACCACTCGCGTCAAGCATCTGCGTATCACGTCCTACAATCATCGAAACAGCAGAACGCCCTTGCTCAATCCCACCTTCTTCGAGAGCCTTGCAAACAGTCATAACGTGATCGGTAAGGCTTTTTTGCGTTAAAAAAAAGGAAACAGTTACTGCTTCTAGAAAAAGATTCACTATTGGCCAGCATGAGCAGTATATTTTTGTAAGCAACCAACCTATGCCTACAGCACTGCCTAGTAAGGCAGCGATAACTAGCCAGCCATACAAATAGCGTCGTTTTAGGCTAAAATCACTGCGATTAGAAAAAGTGTCAAACCAGCTTATCATTTGCCCGAAAAACACAATCGGATGAGGAATATATCCCCAAAGCCAGTGCGGATCACCAAATATACGATCAATCAGAAGTGCCAACAATAAAATAACAAATGCCTTATCCAAACTTTATCTTTCGAGAACCCCCTGAAGCCAAAATGTTCAATGCCATTTGTTAATCTTCAATACTGTGAGAAGTTGAATATCGTGGTAGAGACATTATCGTCATCTAAGATGATATGATATCATCTTCAATATCAAGTACATGAACAAATGATCCAGCAACACTACCTTTCTGCAAGCCAATAGTACCAAAAGAATTGTCAAGAGCGTCGCGTACCCTGAACAAAGGAGCTGTATTTCCCTGCCATAAGGTTGCAGCATAATGAAATTCATGTCCCCTGAGATTTTTCTGTTTCAGAAAACCGCTCATTTGCTCAAGTCTGCGATAACCGAGATGAAGCTTAGGGCTTCTAAAATCTGTTATAAGTGGCAAAAGACCCAGCATTTTATGGGATATTCCATGAGCATCTTCCAACGCATGACCAAGCACCATATAACCGCCGCATTCACCATAAATCACATGCTTTTTTTCTGCCGCTTTTTGCATAGCCGTCCGGAAATGGAAAGCATTTGCCAACTTTCCAGCATAAAGTTCAGGATAACCACCTGGTAGATAAATTGCATTGGCATCAATTGCTGGACCTTCATTTGCAAGTGGCGAGAAAAAACTAATGGTAGCACCACAATTGCGCCAGCCTGTGAGAATATGCGGATAGGAAAAGCGAAATGCATCATCACGAGCGACTGCAATATGATCACCTAAAGGTGCAAAGTATGGGATAGAGCTGGATAGGCTACTGTTCTTTTTTTCAACCAACCCTCCAATATAGAGCAATTTTTCTACATTCATCCTTGAAGCTGCAATACGGGCAGCGGAGTCAATAAAATTTTCTAATTTATTATATTCACTAGCCTGTATAAGGCCTAGATATCGTTCAGGAAGAATAAAAGCTTCACTACGACGAAAAACACCGATAACGGGAATATTGAGCGGCGCTAAAGCATCACATAGCATAATTTCATGCCGATCGCTATTAACTTTATTGAGAATCAATCCAGCAATGTTAATATCCGGCCAGTAGCTAGCAAAGCCATGCACAAGCGCTGCCGCTGAATGGGAAAGCTTTACACAATCAATAACTAAAATAATTGGAAACCCAAGCATACGGGCTAGCATCGCTGACGAACCTGTACTATTAGCCGCCCCATCAAATAGACCCATCATTGCTTCAATAACCAAAAACATACCATCTTGCATGATATCCGCAACAAGGGCCTTAACAAAACTAGAGCGCATGCCCCAAGCATCTAAGTTAATGCTTTTTATGCCACAAGCAGCCTGATGAAAAGTGGGATCGATATAATCTGGTCCGGCTTTAGCTGGAACAACGTCGATACCTCGGTTTTTTAGTGTACGCAAAAGGCTAAGTGTTACAATCGTTTTACCTGCACCTGAAGAAGGGGAGGCTAAAATGAAGCCTTTCATCATGGCTTACTTATTTTCCTTTTTTGATACGACGATTCAATCGTAGGCATGAGCGGATGAATGCCTTGCTTCCCTATCATCCTGCAGTATGCTAGAGTGGCGAACTGTTTCCCATTGCTGTTGAAAATGTTTAAGAAAAGCCATCATATCAACAACTTTGCCAATCACAATAATTGCTGGAGCTTTAATCTCTTTTTTCCTAACGATCTCTATGGCGAAATCCAATTTCGCTGTCACCACCTGTTGCTTTCTAGTTGTGGCATTAGAAATAAAGGCTACAGGATCGTTAGGATCACGTCCAGCGCTAAGAAGTGCCCCGACAATTTTGTTGATATGTTTCATCGCCATGTAAAAAATAAGGACACCAGAACCACATGCCAGCGCATGCCAATCAAGATTTTTCGGCAATTTCCCATGAGTATCATGTCCAGTAATAAAGGTCACACTTTGGTTAATAAATCGATTGGTTATAGGAATACCAGCATAGGCAGGACCCGCTATCCCAGCCGTTATACCGGGAATGATACGAAATGGAATATGCGCCTGTGCAAGCGCTAACGCTTCATCACCACCACGACCAAAAACAAACGGATCACCTCCTTTAAGTCGTAGCACTCGCAATTTATCACGGGCAAGCGCAATCAAACGTCTAGTAATTTCATATTGTCCAGGAGAAACCAAACCACCACGCTTACCCGAGAATTCCAGAATAGCATCAACTTTGGCATAATTGAGGCAGGATTTATTAATTAAGGCATCATAAAGGATGATATCTGCCTGTTCTATGCCATTAAGAGCATGAAGGGTTAACAAACCGAGATCTCCTGGTCCAGCTCCTGCAAGCCATACTTCTCCTTTTGGAAAGAAAGGCAAAGATAATCTATGTCGTGAATACATTTTATCAATCATATATCGAAATTGCTTTAATTTTTAAAATAGCCGTTTAACAACCTATTTTCTATCCGGTATTATCTATTTCAGTCTACAAATTCATTACAAAATGTGTAAGTAATATATATATAATCGAGGATGGATAATACAGTAGGCAAAGTAAAGTCACTATCAGCAAAACAACTACGCAGCGGATGGACAACCGGCGCGTGTGCAACGGCAGCAACAAAAGCAGCTTTAAGCGCTTTAGTTACCGGTGAGTTCCAAAACCCTGTTGGGATTGTTTTGCCAAAAGGGGATATGCCTCAGTTTCAGTTAGAAATCACCAGCTTTGGAAAAGATCAAGCCACAGCTGGCATTATCAAAGATGCAGGTGATGATCCAGATGTGACCCATGGTGCTATGATCATGGCAACTGTTTGCTTTACACAACCAGGTGCAGGTATAGTTTTTCAGGCAGGAAAGGGTGTCGGCATTATTACTCGCGCTGGTTTGCCGATTCCGCCAGGAGAAGCAGCAATTAACCCCATACCACGTAAACTGATGCGTGGTGTTATTCAAGAAATATGCAACAGATATCATCTTCCTGCTGATCTAATGGTCACTATTACTGTTCCTAATGGAGAAAAAATTGCACAAAAGACATGGAATCCACGACTTGGCATTCTTGAAGGCATTTCTATTCTTGGGACAACAGGCATTGTTCATCCATTTTCATGCTCGGCATGGATTCATTCCATATATCACAGTATTAATGTGGCGCGGAAGGCTCAGCAATCACACGTTATCGGGGCAACAGGCTCTACTTCGGAGGATGCAGCGCAGGCTCTTTACCATCTGCCAGATTGTGCCCTCTTAAATATGGGGGATTTTGTTGGTGCTGTGCTTAAGTATCTACGTAGTCATCCTATCAAAAAGCTGACACTTGCTGGTGGATTTGCTAAATTTACTAAGCTGGCCCAGGGGGCACTTGACTTACATTCTTCCCGTAGTCAGATAAGCAAGGGATTTTTGTGGTGTATTGCAGAAAGCATGGGAATGAAGCAAAATTTTAAAAACCAAATCCTTAATGCCAATACAGCAAAGGAAATATTTGAAATCGCAATAAAAAACAATATTAATCTTGCAGATTCTATTGCCTACAAAGCCCGTAACAAAGCTCTTGAAACCCTACGTGGAACAGCAACTATAGTGGAAGTTATTGTAATAGACCAAGAAGGAAGTATCCTTGCGCGGGTTGGGTAAGAGAGTTCTACTTCTTGGTGGAACAAATGAAGGTTATATATTAGCCAAACAACTAACCGATATATCAGTCAATATTATAACTTCACTAGCCGGACGAACAAAAAATCCGCGCTTGCCCACCGGGTCAGTACGCATTGGTGGCTTCGGTGGTGTGGAAGGGTTGGCAAATTATCTCAGAGAAAAAAATATTCGATTGGTTATCGATGTCACTCACCCTTTTGCCAATCGGATCACGGAGAATGCTATTATTGCATGCAACAAAATCAAAGTACCGCTTATACAGTTAGAGCGTCTTCCATGGCAGCAGATGATAGGGGATAGGTGGATTGAGACTGCTACTCTTGAAAAGGCGGCGGAAATTATCCCTCAAAATGCACGAGTCTTTTTAGCTATTGGGCGTCAGCATTTGGCAACCTTTTCCTACCGCTATGACATTAGCTTTGTAGCTCGCCTGCTCGAATTACCAGAAAAGATGCCGCTTTTTAAAAAATTGAAGATTATTCAAGGAAAACCAAGTAATAAAGAAGATGAGAGCCGCTTCCTGATAAAAAACAAAATAGACTGTATCGTTTGCCGTAATTCAGGTGGCCAAGCATCCTACGGGAAAATTATTGCAGCTCGCGAGATTGGCTTAGATATTTTCATGGTCAGTCGTAAGCTACCTAATAAAACAGCCATTGCCACTAGTATAGAGGAGGTGGTGAAACATCTTTGCAAGATTGGTCTTATAAAAGAATAAAGATTGCATTATAATACTATTTTTCGACAACAATTTTCTGCGTATAATGAGGATTTGCGAATAGGAAAAGAAGGTGATGCCATGGCTTTTCCGATAAAAATAATAGCTGTACGCTTTATACCTATTTGTGCCATATCTCGATCAATAGAACTAAGAATTCCACGCAGAATACATTCGTCTGGCCAACCGACGCGAGCTACTACTACTACCGGGCAATCTTTGCCATACAGGGGAATTAACTGCGATTGTATATAGGCAATGTTTCCAGCTGATAAATGCAATACAATAGTTGCACGAGAGGCGGCAAGATTCACCAGACTTTCACTTTTAGGCATAGGAGAGGAATGAACCGATGTACGGCTAAGGATAAGTGATTGATTCAATCCAGGTATGGTAAGTTCCTGTTTGAGTGCGGCAGCGGCAGCAGAAAAAGTAGGCACTCCCGGTGTAATATCATAAGGGATGTGCAGCTGATCAAGCCTCTGTATCTGCTCAGCAATAGCACCATATAACGAAGGGTCGCCTGAATGCAGGCGAGCAACATCTTTGCCGGTTTCATGTGCCTTTCGCATTTCTTCGATAATTGCATTTAGTGTCATGTCAGCTGTATTCAGAACTTTTGCTTCTTTAGGAACATCAGCTATCATTTCGCGCGGTACAAGCGATCCTGCATAAAGACAAACACGGCAGGAACGAATAAGATGCAAACCACGTATGGTAATTAGATCTTTTGCCCCCGGTCCAGCACCGATAAAATGGACTGTCATATCTCGCTTCCACAGGCTAGCGCGAAAGTTATACCCTTGAAAACCGTTTTTTCAAGAATAAGGTGCCCCGTCTTTCCAGCAGCGCAAAGTGCTGCAGCTTCTGCAACCCCATGACAACCAACTGCACGATATACCGTATAGGATGGCTGTATGAGACGCAAAGTCTCCATTTCCAAACGTATCGCTGTATAATGTTGTATTGGAACAGCGCCAAAATTTTTCGCAATATTTAGCAGGAACGTGGGCAGAATCGACCTGGAAAGTGTTGCAAGAGCTGAAATCTTTGCAATATTAAGCTCTTTCATTTTCATGCGAATAAAACCTTCAATCCCTTCTCCTTGTGCTTTGCTTGTATAACCGATGCCTAGAATAATATTCAGAAGAATTTTTTTGTCACCATTGACTTGCTGATTCAGCATGTAAATCCTCCAGAAGAATCAGCCGATAGGCTAACATATTTTAAGTAATCGATAAATACAAAAAACAAGAAGGAGATCGAGGAATCAATGAGAATTCTTGGAATATCCTATAATCGCTTTTGTATGGCCTTTTTCTGCTTTTTGTAGGAGTCTTCATCGACATACTTTATCTTTTTTCTCACCCCTTTGACTTATTGACTCTTAGCGATTTGCTTTACTCGATGAGGTGTTAAAATTCAAACACAAGGGCTGTGATAAAGGGTTGTCTAGTATTATCAAAACTCTATCCCTTTCTGCCCTTTGATCCCACTATGGAATGGATGTTTTACAAGCGACATTTCTGTCACGAGGTCTGCAGCTTCTATTAAATCAGCCTGTGCGTTGCGCCCTGTAATAATAACATGCTTCATAAAAGCACGCTGCCTCACTGTTTCAAGAACATCCTCAAGCGACAAATAATCATAACGTAGAACAATATTAAGCTCGTCGCATAGCACCATGTCATGATTCGTGTCTAAAATCATCATTTTTGCTCTTTCCCAAGCTTCACATGCCATGGAAATATCTCTAACGCGATTCTGAGTTTCCCAAGTAAAACCTTCTCCAGCAGCAAAGATAGTTATCTGATCAGAAAATTTTTTCAGCGCAACTCGTTCTCCTGTCTCTCGTGAACCTTTGATAAATTGCACAATACCAACACGCATACCATGTGCCAACGCACGAAATACCATGCCAAATGCAGCCGTAGATTTGCCTTTACCTTTACCCGTATGAACAATCAAAAGACCTTTTTCTCTTGTTTTCCAACTATCAATTTTGCTGCGTACTGCTCTTTTCTTTTTCATTTTTCTAGCGTGACGAATATTAATCTCCTCGTCACTCATTAGAAAGCTGCCATTCATATTTGTTTTTCTTTTCTATTAGGTTTTTAAGTGCAAAACGCGCAGAATTGGAACGCGGTGTCCATAGACTACGCTGAATAGCTTCATGAAGGCGAGAAGCGATCTCACACAATGCTGCATGATTTTTATCATATAGAAATTGTCGTACCTTATCGTCTACCAAGTAGGCATCATAAACTGCATCAAAATGTGCGTCTACAACAGCATTAGTTGTTGCAGAAAATGCAAAGAGATAATCCACTGTGGCAGCCATTTCAGCACCTGCTTTATAACCATGTCGCATAATGCTTTCAATCCATTTAGGGTTAACAGCACGCCCGCGCAAAGTACGACCTATTTCTTCTTCAAGAGTTTTTATTATTGGACGTTCAGGAGATGAAAAATCATTATGATAAATTGGTAATCGTCGACCTTTCTCTCGAATCACTGCAGCAGCCATTCCACCTTCAAAAGCATAATATTCTCCAGAATCAAGTAAATCATGCTCGCGATTATCCTGATTCTGAACAATCGCCTGTAATTCTCTAAGGCGCTTTTTAAGCATCACACCAGCCTCTGTTATCTGATGTGCTCCATAGGCATAGGATGAAAACGATGTCCAAGCCTCTCCAAGGTCATCAATCTTTTCCCAGTTACCGGAATCTATCAAATCTGGCACACCAGTGCCATAAGTGCCAGGACACGTAGTAAAAATGCGATAACTGGCTTGTTTGCGCGCCTCATTCTCAGAAATGCCATCATTTTCAAGATCTTTAGCATCATTGCGCATCCGCATGGCCATCGGATTATCCTCATTCGACTCATCAAGCATGCCGATACTATAAAAAGCTTGAGCGAGCAAAACAAGCTGCTCAGGAAATGCATCGCGGAAAAAACCTGAAACACGCAAAGTTACATCCACACGCGGGCGCCCTAGTTTTGCCAATGGAATAATTTCATATCCCATCACACGATGTGTGTAATTATCCCATATTGGTTTTACACCGATAAGCGCTAGCGCCTGAGCAATATCATCGCCACCAGTGCGCATATTGGAAGTTCCCCAAGCAGTAAGTCCAAAAGAGGTAGGCCATTCCCCATAATCCTGTACATAGCGAGTAATCAAAAGCTCTGCTGAACGTGCCCCTAAATCCCATGATGCTGCTGTAGGCACTGCCCGATTATCAACGGAAAAAAAATTTCGCCCTGTTGGCAGAACATCTAAGCGCCCGCGTGTCGGTGCACCAGATGGCCCAGGGGGCACAAAACGACCATCAAGTGCTAAAAGTAGGTTTTTAATCTCATTTTGAGCACAAGAAACGAGCAGCGGACGCAATTCTTGCTCTATTTTTTTTAAAACAAGTTTTGTTTTTGTCATCTGCTCAGGACAAGCAATGTTACCAGAAACAAATGCCGTACATAGCTTCTCGATTCTTTCCACCGTATCACCAGTGCTACGCCATGGATCATTACTCATATCTGCAAGCAGTATATCCTTAGGTCCTTGCCAGCTATCTGTCATGGTACAATTCAGGGGGTCGAATCCCAATTGCAGATCATATGCTATAGCACGATGCAAACTGTCATATCCATCAGTACCGCGAGGCACTCGCACTAATGCTACTAGAAGATTTGTAAGCTGCTCCCCTTCTGCAGCTTTCCCAAAAATATGTAAACCATCGCGGATCTGTAGTTCCTTCAAGTCACAGAGAAAGGCATCCAATTTTTGAAGTGCAAGATCAGGATCATCATGCGCCTTAATACCAGCATCACGATTGATACCTATTAAATTCATAAGATCAAGAATCTGCATCTTAAGCTTAGCAAGACGCCTTGGATCAACACTAGCCGCCTCGTAATATTCATCAACCAGTACCTCTAGATCCTTTAGCGGACCGTAGCTTTCAGCTCTCGTCAATGGGGGGGTCATATGTCCAATGATAACAGCAGATGAGCGCCGTTTTGCCTGTGTTCCTTCCCCTGGATCATTCACAATAAACGGATAGATATGCGGCAAGGGTCCTAACGCAATTTCAGGGTAACAATGATCAGATAGAGCAAAAGATTTTCCTGGTAGCCATTCAAGATTTCCATGCTTTCCTATATGAACAATAGCATCCGCCTGATAGATATACCGCAGCCAGAAATAAAACGCCATGTAATGATGAGAAGGAACAATATCAGATGCATGGTAAGCCTGTTTTGTATCTACACCGTGGGTTCGTGCAGGCTGAATGCCGACAACCGTATTGCCAAAGCACATAACGGGCAGTGCAAACATTTCGTTAGTCACATAAGCGTCCTTTTTTGGCTTACCCCAACGAGCTAGCATTTCCTTGCGAATTACTTCTGGCAATGTATTGAAAAATCTCTGATAATCATCACATGCGAGATTTTCTCGGATAATGCGCCCTTTTATCCCTGCGTTAGTCGGTCCAAGCGCCAAAAAGCGGATCAATTCATTCCCATCTAACGGTAGGTCCTTCACATCATATCCTACCGCCTGCATGGTTCTAAGTAATACCATAAGCGCTGCCGGTGTATCTAATCCAACACCATGGCCAAGTCTGCCATCACTTCCTGGATAATTGGACATAATCATGGCAATACGCCGTTGAGCCGGGTTTTTCTGCTTAAGTGTGATCCAGGCCGCTGTCAGCTCTGCTACAAATTTAACCCTATCATCAAGCGGCATATGGTGTACGATATTGCATTGCGTTTCATGGTCATAAAACTCTACCTCTTTAAAAGAGATCGCTCGTGAAAGTACTCGACCATCGACCTCTGGTAAAGAAACATTCATTGCTACATCTCGTGCCAACAATCCACGCGTGCTTTCACGCCAGTTTTTCTGTGAAGCAGAAGAAAAAATAACCTGTAAAACCATATTGCCATGCATTTCAAGAACTGTTGGCTTGCGTTTCTTACCAAGAACACTAACAGAAAAACTAGTAGCATTTAGGACAATATCAGGGGGATAAATTGAAAAAAAATAAGAAAGTACAGCCACACTCAAACTGTCCTTCAGACTTGAAACAAAAACCGGTAAAGGAGCAAGATTAAGAGCCTGTAATGCCTTTATCAGTGCTTTAATTGGTGCTGTCTGACCACTCTGGACAAGAGCGCGATAAAAGGTAATACCAACAATCGGCCTTTCATTAAGACCTGCAACAAACTGAAGATCCTTCAGCATTGGTTGACTTAGGCTTGGCCACCATAATCCCGCCTTCATCAAAAGAGCTGGTCCGGGTGGATATTTTGAATGACCAAGAAGAAAACTACAATAATGCAGGAAATTTTGTGCATTGTCACTACCCCCTTCAACCAAATAGAGCCAAAGTTGTTCGATATCTTCTGCCCTTATCGTCGAGAAGCGAGCTATGCCTGGATCCGGTTTGTCATCGCCAGGCAGAGCCGCAAAAGCGATACCGGAGGCAACTGCAAGAGCATGAAATGTTTCAAGACCATAACGCCAATAACTTTCACCACCAAGAAGACGCACGATCACAATTCTGGCATGACGCATTGTGCGCTCAACATACATATCTATCGACATTGGATGAGAAAGTGCCAATAAACTGGCTAATCGCAAATCCGGGACATCTGCTCCTAGCAGATTTTTTGCTGCAGAAAGACAGGAAAGCTCGGTGTCTGCCGCTGATAAAAATATGATGTCTGCCGGAGATTGAGCAAGGTCTACTACCCCGCCTGCTTCAGAAATTGTACCCTGTTTGGTGAATAGAAGATGCACTAGAACAGTTTCCGAAAAATGGGAGCCTGTTTATGAGTTATACTCATAAATATGCGCTGTTTTGGCTGCTTTAGCAATTGCATTTTTAATCGCAATCTGATTTATGTCATGTATGCCGATAATGACAAGACGAGTTATGCGCTTCTCATTTTTTTTCCAAGGCCGATCGAAATAATAATCTATCCGTGATCCCACTACTTGAAGAACGAGACGCATCTGCTTTTCAGGCACATCTATAAAACCTTTTAGACGCAAGATTTCATAATCAGCAATGATGTGTTTTAGCTGTTTTGTGAAATCTTTTGGGTCCTCGATCGATCCTATTTCGACAATAAAACTGCAAAAAGCATCATGACTGTGCGGTGTCTCATTTGCGTGGTAAAGTTCATGGTGGGATTTTCGATTTCCAATATCTTCTTCGGTACCAATGCCAAGGCCAAGAAGCACAGCTGATCCAAGATTACCATAACTGGCTAACACCATCTTCGTCTGACGAGTGCTGTAGGAAATTACTTTTTTTCTTACTGATTCGAGCCTCTTTTTAGTCAACAGATCAATCTTGTTCAAAACAATAAGATCAGCGGCTTGGATTTGATCTTCAAACAACTCCTCTAGTGGATTATTATGATCCGTCGCCTCACGACTAAGAAACTGAGTATTGATTCTACAATCATTATTGGCGAAACATCCTTCATCCACAGCAGAAGCATCTATTACTGTGATAACAGCATCTACCGTTACCTGTGTTCTGATCTCCGGCCAGTTGAAAGCAGCAATCAGTGGTTGTGGCAAAGCCAAGCCGGATGTTTCAATGACAATATGATCAAAAGGTTCCCTCCAAGAAAGCAGTTTCACCATTGCCGGAATAAAATCCTCTGCCACGGTACAACAAATACAACCATTATTAAGTTCAATTACATTCTCATCGTGGCAGTTTTCAATGCCGCAACCCTTCAATAAACTGCCATCAACACCTAAATTGCCAAATTCATTAACAATCAGGGCAATGCGTTTGCTATCCAAATCTTCTAACAATTTACGAATCATTGTTGTCTTTCCAGATCCTAGAAAGCCACTAATAACAGTTGCTGGTATCTTCCCAGCCTGAAATGATGCATGAAGCAAAGTTTTTATCCTTTCAATATCAACGGCAAACCAGCAACAATAAAATAAACTGTGTCGGCAATGGCAGCAATCCCTTGGTTAAGCTGCCCAGCATAATCACGAAATTCCCGATTCAATCTACATTCTGGCACAATACCAAGCCCGATCTCATTGGCTACCAACACAATATCACTGCGTACCTCTTTCAAAAGATAAAGCAACCCCTCGCTCTGATATGCAATATCACGCTTGTAAATCATTAAATTACTCAACCATAAGGTCAGACAATCGACAAGGATAATGCGATTCTCCCCTCCTTCATTATTGATATCACGGATCAATTCAAGTGGTGTCTCAAGGGTTTTCCAATTAATATCACGTCGGAAACGGTGTTGTCTTATTCTACGTCGCATCTCTTCATCATGTGCTTCAGCCGTTGCGATATAAACTGGATTCTTATTGGTTTTCAGAATCAAACTCTCTGCAAATCGAGATTTACCAGATCGTGCACCACCAAGTACAAGCGTCACATTTGCCATTTACTCTCTTCAGCCTACATTATAAATTACGACTATTGCGCCAGCGCAAAAATTGCATCAATGTCTATCGTTCTTTCCAAGGTTTCAGCAATATTATCAAGTGCTTTATCGATCTTTTCATTATGTGTCTTGCCATCAGAATCACCACCTAGCATCTGCAAAAACTTGCGCCGAAAACCGCCGGAAGAAAAAATTCCGTGCAGATACGTACCCCAAATCCGGCCATCTGGAGATGATGCCCCGTCCGGCCGTCCTTCAAGTATAACAGGAGCTTGAGCGCAGTCAGGTCCATCTGTTAAGCCTAAATGAATTTCATAACCGCTGACAGTTTCATTAAAAATTGGGATATATCCTGCAGCATTGCGTACCATTTTTGTCTTCTGCATCACTGTTTCGATATTTAGTAGGCCGAGGCCAGCAATTTCCTTTTGTTCTCCCTCGCCACTCCAAGGATCGCGTATAGTTTTCCCCAACATCTGAAATCCACCACACAAACCAACAACCATTCCGCCTCTGCGGACATGGCGATGTATATCTTCACTCCAGCCATAATCATGAAAATCCCGCATATCAGCAATAGTTGATTTCGATCCAGCAAGCAGGACAAGATCAACCGGGGGTATAGGCTGACCTCGCTTTATGAAAAGCAACTCTACATCCTCTTCACTGCCAAGTGAATCAAAATCATCAAAATTAGCAATACGTGGTGTCAGAGGAACAGCAATCTTGATATTGCGACAAGCGGTAAAATGATAATGATTCAGCATAAGCGAGTCTTCAGCTGGCAGAATAGCAGCATGCCAAAGCCATGGCACAACCCCAAATGAACGCCAGCCTGTAAAAGCATGGATTGCAGCAAATCCATCTTTAAATAATGCTATATCACCACAAAACTTATTGATAAGATAACCAGCAATCAATCTACGGTCTTCTTTTGCCAAAATAGTATGGGTACCGACGATTGAAGCAATAACACCACCACGATCAATATCGCCAATAAGAAGCACAGGTATACCTGCCGCTGTTGCAAAACCCATATTGGCAATATCTCCGGATCGTAAGTTGATTTCAGCCGGTGAGCCTGCACCTTCTGCAAGAATCAAATCAGCTTCCTGTTGTAATTGTCGATAGGAATGCATAACCATTTTAAGAAGTTTTTGCTTCAATTTCTGATAAGATTGCCCTTTTGTATAACAATAAAGACGGCCATGCACGATAACCTGAGATCCAATCTCACTTTCCGGTTTTAACAAGACGGGGTTCATATGAACAGAAGAGGCAATACCTGCTGCCAGAGCCTGTAGCCACTGACCTCGTCCTATTTCGCCGCCATCATCAGCCACAGCTGCATTGTTTGACATATTTTGCGGTTTGAATGGTACAACTTTCAGCCCTCGATTACGGGCCACACGACAAAGGCCGGCGACAAGCACTGTTTTACCAACATCAGAGCCAGTTCCCTGCAACATCAGAGTGCGCACCATTATGATCTCCTTGAAGAGAGGTTATCTACACTAAATTTTAGAGAAATCGAAGTAGAATAGCTAAAAATATAACCTCTTTACTAAAATCAGATTCGCTTGATATTAAAATCCATATGACTTTTTATCATGATTCTATGGCTATATGTCTTATTGCAAATGAAATGCTGGGTAGAAATAATTGTCACGTGAACAGTTTTTAACGCTAATTAATGATGATTTAATATTACGATGCTAGCTTCTTTAAAGTCTATACTATGTCTTTTAATCCCAAATACATTTTGATTCTTTTTTCCACCTCAAAGCTCAGATACTCTACTAAGAAAACCTAAATCATCACTATTTAGTTTTGCACCAAAAAAATCTTGATACATATTCTCATTTTCTAGGTTGTTAGCCTAATTTCTGGATAAACGATGGTAATACTTTCATAGTCAATCATCCGTTTCTCTACCATGCAGTTTCTGAAGTGCGCTTTCATAAAGCTGAAGCGTAGCTGCTGCAATGATATTACCTCCTTCTTCTGCCGGTCTACCATTCCATTGTGTAATTACGCCACCTGCTTTTTCAATAATCGGAATAAGTGCTACAACATCATAGGGTTTCAATCCCGTTTCTATGACCAGATCTATGAAGCCAGCTGCTAACATAGCAAAAGCATAGCAATCTGTTCCGAAACGCGTAAAACGAACAGTTGCTTCAAGCCTCTGGAATCCTTGATTAGTTTTTGCATCAAAAAGGGAAGGTGCTGTTGAAAAAAGTGTTGCTTCAGCAAGACTAAATGTCTTACGCACCTTCAATTGTCGTGGAACATCATCACCACGCTGAAAAAAACTTCCTTCGACTGTTGTAAAAAATAACTCACGAGTAAATGGCTGTGCCATCATACCTGCCACGGCGCGCTCTTTATACAAAAGACCGATTAGTGTTCCCCAGATAGGAATTCCAGAGATAAAGGTACGAGTTCCATCAATCGGGTCAATTACCCAAATAAAATCCTTCTCACTGCCCTCTGTGCCTTCTTCTTCTCCGTAAATACCATGGTCGGGAAATTTTTTGGCAATATACTTTCTTAAATTTCGTTCAGTTTTTATATCCGCTTGGGTGACAGGATCAAAAGCATGTCCACCTTTGTTATCAATTACAAGCAACTGACGAAAGAATGGTAATGTACCGCACCGCGCAATACTAGCAAGCTCATCAAAAAAAGCCTTATCGACAGTTGCTGGCATTTTTCTCTTATTGATATTGTTCAATTTGTTTTCTAGATACCCTATCTTCCACTCCTGAATTCGACATAGAGTTCATAAATTTATTCTACTTGCAATGGCAATGCATAGAATATAGAATGCGCATGCACACGTATCCACGTATCTTTGATGCTAAAACAAAATTCAATGCTATGCAACAAAACATTATCGCATCAAGTGTGTAACCACACTTCATATCGCTAGCATTAAGACATGATGCAAGAAAAGCCTGCACTTACAAAGGGCTATTTCTACCTTCGAAAAGAAGAAATAGCTCTTTAATACCATATTATAAAAAAACCAATGTATATTTGTTGCTCATCTATAGCTACAGAGGAACATCATGTAATGAGAAAATTAACCATTTTCTTATTCTTTGGTCGATACTTTATTTCCTTTTTAGGAAAAACCAATATGATGAGCTAGAGAAAGATATCATATTCTTTTATTCTCTTTAAAGACATATAACGATACTGGATATCTTAATGAAACGAATTCTGCTTGCAGAAGATGATGGTGGTATGCGTCGCTTTTTGGTAAAAGCACTTGAGCGTGCCGGTTATGAGGTTATGGATTTTGATAATGGTGTTAGTGCTTATGAACGCTTACAGGAAGAACCCTTTTCATTGCTTTTAACAGATATTGTTATGCCTGAAATGGATGGTATTGAATTGGTTCGTCGGGCAAGTGAAATTGATCCCGACTTAAAAGTCATGTTTATCACTGGATTTGCTGCAGTTGCTCTTAATGCCGATGAAAAAACACCTAATAACGATATACACGTTCTTTCTAAGCCTTTTCATCTACGTGAATTGGTAAACGAAGTTCAAAAAGTATTGATTTCCATTTAAGAGATCTCGTACCCTTGATGTTTTAGGAAAAAAAGGCTTAATGAAGTCATTTTTTGTTGAGCATTGACTTTCGTTAAATGAGATGGTAATGTGCCCTTGCTGTTGAAGGGGTGTGTAGCTCAGTGGGAGAGCACTACGTTGACATCGTAGGGGTTGCAGGTTCAATTCCTGTCATGCCCACCAATTTATCTCTCCTGGCTTTTTAAATCTTATGTCTACATTAGTTGATTTGAGCTAGAATTAAGCCCATGGATTATACTATAGGCCTATTTTTGAATTTCTTATCATCTGTCATTCTACATCTTTTTTCGCCAAAAGTACCTATCGTTTAATAAAACTGACTTTTGCATCATATGATAAACGCATGATCACATCATTATTTCCCTCTAAATAAAGGATAGTCAGATTATTTCTATTAAAATCAAGAGAGTTTTTACTCTTATGATACCTGTGTTAACCTAGGTGCTGTTGACAAACGTTTATACCTGTTTTTCTTCATTTTTGGCATTATTTACTATTCCTATATATAATCTTTATAAAAATGAATGAAAAAATCTATTTGTGTAGAATAGGCTAGATCATGATATTTTTTGAAGTTGTTTTTACATTTGTTATTAAATATCTTAAGAATAAAGTGTGTGGTGCTCTAATTTTTTGTAAATTCTTATATGTTTATGTTATTATTTGAGATTTTGTAATGAATTAGATTAATTCAAATTATAAAATGATAATGAGTGAGTATCCTCAAGAATTGCGGTTCTTTAGTTAGAAGAGCCACCACCACCTTTATTTTTGTTTTTCCATTGAAAACGAATCTGTTAGTCTAAAAAATATTCCGTGTCTGCTTCGGTTTGTTTTTAGAAGATGATGAAATGCAGCGAGAATAGGCGCGTTTATGAATAAAAGTCTAGATGCTTTTCGCACAATCAGTGAAGTAGCTGATATACTTAATATGCCTCAATATGTGTTAAGGTCTTGGGAGATGCGGTTTTCTCAAATTAAACCGATGAAACGAGCTGGCGGCCGCAGATATTATCTGTCCAGCTGAGGTGATTTTTCTCAAAGGAATTAAAAATTTGCTTTATAATAAAGGTTACACAACCAAGGAGGTGCAAAAGCTTTTGAAGGAAAAAGGAATTGATTTCGTTATAGCACTTGGCATCGATGATGCACCGGCAGTGAAGGAGACTATAGATAAGAGGAAAAATGCCGACCTCTTTCAAGAAGAACTCAGTCAGAATCAGAATATAGGTGACCGTAATTTTTTCGGTCTGATGAAGATGGAAGAAAATAACACAATTGAACTCAAAAAGCCCACTCCTTCTGACGAAGGAGTATTACTTCTACAACAAATTCTTTTGGAGCTCATAGAATGCAAAAGGCTTCTTGATCATGTTCGCACTAGCTAAGTCCTGTCTGCGAACAATTCGTTTACTTTTCAAATAACAAAACCAAAGCGTCTTTCTAGGAAGATAAGATGTACAATCAAATCCATACTAGAAACACAAAGACAGTAACATCCGAGGCAAAATATTAAAGGGCACAAGAGAGAGTAACAGCTCAAATGATTTAAATTTCTCGCCTTACTCATCATTCTTTGCACTTTAGTACTATTTCTTTTCAAAAAAGATATCAGTAGGTTTTGTTAAATTTGCGATGACCGTCAAGGATACGTTTTTTTAGCACGTTAGAAGCTTTAAATATCATAACCCTGCGTGAACAAATAGGTACTTCTTTCCCCGTTTTAGGATTACGTCCGATACGTTCGCTTTTTTCACGGACTTGAAAAGTCGCGAAAGAAGCTACCTTTAACCCTTCCCCTTTAACGATTACATCACAAACTTCATTAATAATCATTTCAACCAACGCTGCAGATTCTGTCCGGGATAAACCTACTTCTCTGCAGATGGCATCTGCCAAATCTGCGCGCGTAACGGTTTTATCTACCATTGGCGAGCAACCCTTTATATAATGTAATTGGTTAACGGATCTGCTATAGTTCTTATATTGAAGCAGTCAAATATGCAATTCTAAATTGTATCCCCCTAGATATATCTCTACCAACGTAAAAGCACAGCACCCCATGTAAATCCTCCCCCCATTGCTTCAAGCATGATAAGATCTCCTTTCTTGAGACGTCCGTCCTTTACAGCAACAGCAAGAGCCAGAGGAATAGAAGCAGCTGATGTATTACCATGTTCACCAATAGTAATTACGACTTTTTTATCTATAATGCCCAATTTATGAGCAGAAGCATCAATAATTCGCTTATTAGCCTGATGAGGTATAAACCAATCTAGTTTTTCAGGTCCAATGCCAGCAATATTGAAACAGGAATTTACTACATCCGTAATCATGGCGACAGCATGTTTAAAAACTTCCGGCCCCTCCATGCGTAAATGTCCTGTTGTCTGAGTCGTAGAAGGACCACCATCAACATAAAGCTTTTCTATATGGCGACCATCTGAACGCAATTTGGATGCTAGAATGCCTCGATCCTGGATTACCCCTTTTCCTTTAATTGCTTCAAGTACAACAGCACCTGCACCATCACCGAACAAAATACAGGTCGTACGATCCTTCCAATTAAGAATACGAGAAAATGTCTCAGAACCTATAACTAGTGCACGTTTTGCCATTTTACAACGTAAATAAAAATCCGCTGTTGCAAGCGCAAAAACAAATCCTGAGCATACAGCCTGAATATCAAAAGCAAAACCCAACGTCATTCCGAGCGCTCTTTGGATCTCTGTGGCCGAAGAAGGAAATGTGTGATCCGCTGTTGAAGTAGCCAAAATGATGCAATCAATATCCTTGATACTCAATTCTGCATTATCCAATGCTCTACGTGCAGCTTGTGCCCCTAGGCTAACTGTTGTGTCTCTTTCCCCGGCTATGTAACGCTGACGGATACCTGTGCGCTGTACGATCCATTCATCAGATGTCTCTACAATTTTTTCAAGCTCGGCATTCGTCACTACACGTTCAGGTAACGCTGCCCCAACGCCACAGATCGCAGATCGTATCATTCGCCTATTCCTTTAATATCTGATCCGCGCTCTTATTATATACATTATATAAACTTATTAATCATAACTTACTCTACATTTTCTTGTAACACAGAAAGAATAGAGCTTTTTTCATGAAAATGGCATAGGTCAGTAACGATTTTGCTAAGAAGTTCGTTCTTAACCATCTCATATCCGATACGCAAGGCGGATGCAAAGCCTTCTGAATCTGTTCCACCATGACTTTTTATTACAACTCCATTAAGCCCCAAAAGTACACCGCCATTCACCTTGCGCGGGTCAAGCTTTTTTTGAAAGCGGCGAAACGCTCCAGAGGCAATAAAGTATCCCATGCGAGACAAAAATGACTGACGCATAGCATCAGCAAGTATTCTAGCTGCTTGACAAATAGTTCCTTCAGCTGTTTTAAGAGCAACATTGCCGACAAAACCTTCCGTTACCACAACATCTACAGCACCACTTCCAATATCGTTCCCCTCAACAAACCCTTTATATTCAAGTGACTCAGATTGCACTGTCCTTAAAATATGGCTAGCTTTACGTATTTCCTCTAGGCCTTTAACCTCTTCTACTCCTACATTAAGTAACCCAACCGTTGGTTTCTTAACATGATAAAGAGCACGGAACATGCCTGCGCCCATTACTGCAAAATCCACCAGTTGATCAGCATCAGCCCCAATTGTTGCACCAATATCAAGAACAATACTTTCACCACGCAATGTAGGCCAAATACCTGCAATACCTGGCCTTTCCGCTTCTGCTATCATACGCAAGCAAAAATAGGACATTGCCATCAAAGCACCAGTATTTCCCGCAGACACACAGGCATCTGCTTCACCCCTTTTTACGGCTTCCAACGCATACCACATGGAGGATTTTCCACGTCCGTTGCGTAATGCCTGGCTCGGCTTTTCATCCATTTTTGTTGCTGTCTGCGTTGCATATAAAATGCAATCCGAAAGTTCAGGATACTTTTTAAAAAACGGTTCTACCTTTTGGGCAACTCCATAAAAAATCAAGCGCATATCGGAATAGCGTTTTAACGCTAAAGCAGAACCTGCGATCGTAACTTCAGGCCCTATATCTCCACCCATGGCATCAACTGCAATTGTAATCACGAAGCTCTTCCCATAATATCATCTACCAATAACATTTCAATTTTTCGCACCTACCTAGGAGCATTTAAAAGACCTTCTTAGTCACAAATATTGCTGCTCATCATGCATAAAACTGCCCCTAAAATGACTTAAATTTCCTTAAGCGTTACTAAAAATGGAAAAGGCGGATTATAAACATCTGCCTTGTTATTTGTCGGTATTCTGTTATCTTCTTTTAAAGAATGCTCCTCGCTTTCTAGGATAGGGATCGATTGAAAGTTCAAAAAATTCTTCAGCAATGTTCCCTACATCAATTTCCTTTCCTTCAAAAATTTCAAGTCTATCCGATCTTTTTGTATCAAGTAAAATCTCTTGCAGGCCTTCATTTTTAAAAAACTTTGCAAGCTGTGATCCTTGTGGTATGTAAATCATATCAACGGTCTGAGTTATATGATTTTCTATAAACTCTGCCGTTATGACGCACTTTTGAATGACAGACGCCGTTATGCATCCTTGTAATCTTATGCCTCGCTTTTTCCAACGACGCAGCCGAAAATCTGCTAAAAATTCATCTACAGAGGGAAGGCCGTGATTATCAGCGAGTTTGCAACGCTCCTTTGCATCTGTCTTCAATAAAAGATCAAAACCCTTCCTAGGAAAAGAAGACACATCGACTGGATAAGAAAGCGCAAATACCATAACAGATTTATTAGAAAAGGACATTAAAGAATCTCATTATGACAAAAACTATCTGTTATCATTGCTTATTTCATTCTTTCACTTTGATGTTTTTCTATAATTTTAGATCTGACTAAGTAGGATCACATCACTGTTAAGCAACCTTTTTTTCATAACTGCTTCCTCAGCAGCATATTCTTGCAATAAAGATCAACTTAGTTTACTAAATTTGCCATAGGATTCTTCCGACGGCACACCATTGATAGAGGTATCTTTGTCTTATAAGACCAGCAGAAAAAAATACAGAGTAGGTACCATAAAGATTGGTGTTCTTTTGGCAATTGCAATAGTAACTTCCGCCTGTAAAATAAATAATCTCCTGCATACAAGCGAAATTTATACTGAAGGATATGTGGTTGATTCAAGCGCTCTCGAAGCAATTGTGATTGGATCCAGCCGAGATCAAGTTTTATTAACCCTTGGTTCTCCTTCCATGACTTCCACAATTGCAATGTTGGGCGATGAAGTATTTTATTATATCTCGCAGAGGCGATACCGAGGAGCAAAATTTATGAAATCCAAAGTAATCGATCGGCGTGTTCTAACTATATATTTTAATAGTAAGGGACAGGTGAAGAAAATAGCTAATTACGGTTTGCAGGATGGAAAGCTTTTTGATTTTTCTTCAAAAACTACAGCAATCGAAGGAAGAGAGCAGCCGTTCTTAAACCAGCTGATTAGGGGAATAAAAGCAGTTCCTGCGACAGGTTTGCCAACAATATCGCGATGATTGTTAGGAATTTCTACATCTGAGGTTTATTATATACTGGCCTTAAATTTTTAGCTAGTCGGTCTAGAAGAGCGTTGACAAGCTTTGGCTCATCTTCCTCAAAAAAAGCTTTAGCAATATCAACATATTCTGATACAATGACTGGAGTTGGGATATCCCGACGTTTTTTTAATTCCCAAACTCCAGCTCTCAAGATTGCCCGCAACGTCGAATCCAAACGAGATAATGGCCATGTGTCAGGTAGTATTTGACGAATCATCGGATCTAAAGTTTTCTGCTCTGCGACAACACCAGCAATGATAGCACGGAACCACTGAGGATCCACTGGCAGATATTGATCTCCATCAATGTCCTTGCCAAGCCGAAAAATTTCGTACTCCGTAACAGTTTCCACGACTCCAGTTCCGGCAATATCCATCTGGTATAACGCCTGCACAGCAGATAATCGCGCAACACTACGCTTATTGGCCTGCCAGCGAGACGTGCGTATTGTATTTTTAGCTAATGTCACCAGTTTACTCTAAGCTTTTCTTTATTGAAATCATTTCAAGAGCTGTCTTTGCAGCAAACCCTCCCTTGTCCTTTTTTGCTATATGAGCTCGTTCCCAAGCTTGTTCCTCATTTTCAACAGTTAGAATACCATTACCAATGGCAAGTTTGTAATGCATACTCAAGTAGTTCAAAGCACGACATGATTCATTAGCAACAATATCAAAATGGTGTGTTTCACCACGAATAACACATCCAAGAGCAATATACCCATCAAAACGAATCTTGCTTTCTTGTGCAAAAGCGATCACCGTCGGTATTTCAAGCGCACCAGGCACATTCATAATTTCATAATTCGCTTCAGCATTCTGCAATGCGACCTCTGCTCCTTCAAGCAAAGCTTTGGAAAGTTCACCATAAAATCGGGTTTTAACAATTAGTAAATGCAAATCTTTCGACGACTTTTTATTCATTAAAAACTCCGGTGATAAAGCTAGAAAAATAAAAGTAAATGCAAATCATAAATAACAAATTATCCAGTAATTTTTATCTTATTACTAATTTAACCACTGTTTTTTGCAAATTCAGAAAAACGGCTAAGACAACGGGAAAACTGATCAATCTCAATATTGACATTATCTCCATCCTTGCGCTCATCCCAAGTTGTTATATCCAGCGTGTGACGAACCAATAATACATTAAAAATGTTCTTATCAATATGATTAACTGTCAGCGAAGTACCATCAAGGCATATTGAACCCTTTGAGGTGATAAACGGAGTTAGATGTATGGGCACCTTAATCTCAAAACGACGAGCAGCTCCTTCATTTCGGATAGATAAAATTTTTGCAATGCCATCAACATGACCAAAAACAAAATGTCCACCTATTTCATCGCCAAGTTTCATGGAACGTTCGAGATTGATATGAGTCCCTACATCCCAAGATGACAATGTAGTCAATTGCAGAGTCTCTTCCCAAGCTTCAACTGTAAACCAGAACGCATTTTCATGTTCTGTAGGCAAATCTACAATGGTCAAGCATATACCAGAACAGGAAATAGAGGCACCAATTCTAAGGGTCTTGTTATCACAATCTGAAAAAACACGTAATTGCACTCCTCCTTCCAATTTTTTGCAACTCTCAATTGTGCCAACAGATGTAACAAGACCCGTAAACATCACGTAACTCTTTCCCACTGTACACAGTAATCTTCTCCAAATTTCTGGATGATTGTCTTCTTATATTTCAGTATGCGTTCTCGGAAATTTGGTGCTTGATAACCTCCCGTACCAAGGACTAGTGGGCTTTGAAATAGAATAAGCCGATCAACAAGGCTGTTCTCCCAGAATGAGATAGCGATTTCTGCACCACCTTCAACTAAAATAGAGTTAATTTGCGTTTCTGCTAATTGAATAAGAAAATCTTGCAAATCGATCATTCTTCTTTTTGTTTTACAAGGAATGATACAGCAACCTGCTGATTCTAGAGCTTTCATATGATGAAGACAGGCTGCTTTATCACAAACAATCCATACTGGATATTTTCTGGCCGTCTTAACCAAATTACAGTTAAGAGGTAGACAAAGTTTGCTGTCAAGAATGATACGGATAGGCGAACGATCCTCCATCCCAGGTAAACGGCAATCTAGCATCGGATCATCTACCATGACCGTGCCGATTCCGACTAGAATAGCATCACTTTCTGCTCGAAGAATATGCGTTTGGGCCTGCGAAATGACTCCACTGATTGCAATATTCCCTTCATTTTTTTTGCCTATATATCCATCCATAGAAATAGCAAGCTTTAATGTTATCTCGGGTCGTTGCAATCGTTTTCGACAAAAATAGGCACTTAATCCACTTTTTGCCATGTCAGTTAAAACATGCTCTGTGACCTTAATACCAGCCTGTCTGAGGCGTTTCATACCACTGCCGTTCACACGAAGGTCCGGATCACTCGCAGCAATAACAACACGCTTGACACCTGCAGCAATCAACGCATCAACACAAGGGGGAGCTTGTCCAAAGTGCGAGCAAGGTTCAAGTGTAACATATGCAGTGCTACCATAGGCAGATAGACCCGCTTCAGCTAATGCTTGGGCTTCAGCATGCGGTCTACCATTAAATTCTGTCACACCACGCCCGACAATATAAGCTCGATCATCATCATTACGCACGATCAAGGTACCAACAGAAGGATTTTCTGCTGTTCGACCAAGATTGCATCTTGCAAACCGAATAGCAGCAGCCATAAAGCGATCATCATCATTTCGGCAATCTTGTGCAACGAGCATCAGCTATGTTTCCAGATGTAGATACAGAAGCCTAAACCCGTCATCAATAATCTTATTACGACAATGGCGATAAACAAAAGCAAGACTATAGGAAATATCATCGATGTTCTTGAACAATTCTATAACCAGATCCCATGAGCTAATTCTTTCAGTTATTGTCCTACTCCCATATTTTAATCCTAGCTTGCAAAACTAAATATGGCGCATTACTCAAATGCAATTCACTACTGTAATATAGCTGGTTACACACTACAACTTCTATTTTCGTATCTACTGAACGCATAAACGCACTATGCTCAAAGGAAGGAAGCCTGATATTTCAAGATCAGATTTCTCTATTTAATAACAAAACCATATTTAATTTGATATTTGCTGATTAATAAATTCTTCGTCATTTTACCTTAGACAAGGATATAATGGGAATTTGTTAGTAAGGGCCGTGACTCTTCTGCGAACATCTTGCTCAATAGTCGCATTACTTTCATCCGAATTTGCAGTTTTCAAGCCATTTAATACCTCAGAAATCAGCAAAGCAATTTCTTTGAATTCGAGCTCTCCAAATCCGCGTGTCGTTCCTGCAGGCGTGCCCAATCTTATGCCAGATGGCATAAATGGTTTCTCAGAATCAAATGGGATACTGTTTTTGTTACAGATAATACCAGAACGCCCGAGAGCATTTTCAGCACGGTTGCCTGTTACATTTTTGGAACGAAGATCAACTAGCATTAGGTGATTATCCGTACCGCCAGACACAATATCAAAACCACTTTTCCGCAAAGAATTGGCTAAAGTGCGAGCATTGGATACCACTTTAGCTGCGTAGATCTTGAATTCGGGCTGTAAAGCCTCACCAAAAGCAACAGCCTTTGCGGCAATTACATGCATTAGTGGACCGCCTTGTAAACCAGGAAATACGGCAGAATCTACCTTTCTAGCTATGCCTTCGTCGTTAGTCAAAACCATCCCGCCACGTGGTCCCCGCAACGATTTATGTGTTGTTGTGGTAACAACATGGGCAAAAGGTAAAGGCGATGGATGAACACCAGCAGCTACTAGACCAGCAATATGTGCCATATCGACCATCAAATAGGCATCGACCTCATCAGCAATCTCGCGGAACCGTTTCCAATCCCAAATACGGGAATAAGCTGTTCCTCCAGCTAGAATAAGTTTTGGTCTGTGCCGGTAGGCAATACTCGCAACTTCATCCATATCAAGAAGCTGATCTTCACTACGCACACTGTATGGGACAACATTAAACCATCTGCCAGACATATTAACAAGTGAACCATGGCTCAGATGACCACCTGAATTAAGAGAAAGTCCCATGAAAGTATCACCTGGTGTTAAGAGTGCCAGAAACACAGCTTGGTTCATCTGACTTCCAGAATTAGGCTGAACATTGGCAAAAGCACAATCAAACAATCTAGTAGCGCGCTCGATTGCTAGTTCCTCAACTATATCAACAAATTGACATCCACCATAATAGCGTTTTCCAGGATAACCCTCAGCATACTTATTGGTCAACAGAGAACCTTGAGCTTCCATAACAGCACGCGAAACAATATTTTCAGAGGCAATCAATTCTATTTCATGATACTGACGATCAAACTCTCCACGAATAACATTAAAAACATCGGGATCAACAGAGCCCAAACTATTGTTAAAAAAATTCTCAATGAACACAGTCGACCCTTGCGCCATGGTCAATTCCTTATCCTTTGCTTTATAAGTACTAGCTCATCCCAAATACTGCCGTGGAAATACTCTGAGGATACAACAAACAAGCACGTGTAGCATAAAAATGTCTTATCCTAAATGATTCTTATCCATTGCGCTTTCGTTTAATTCACATATCTACCGCTCTTATGTATAGCATATCGAATAGCAATAATTTCTGCAAGGATACTTTAAAAGTTCGCTGTAATTCCGGTTGTTATTGCCTTTTATTTTATTCTATTAATCATTAGTGGTAAGCAAAATCATCCGAAATATATAGAGAAGCCTATGGTAAAGATCTTTATTGATGGAGAACACGGAACAACGGGTTTAAAGATCCGAAAACGTCTTGAAATGCGCAATGATCTTGACATTTTATCCATTCCGGAGACTGAACACCGAAATATCGATTTCCGGACAGATTGTCTACGTATGGCCGATATTGCAATTCTTTGTCTTCCAGATGATGCAGCACGAAAGTCCGTACAGTTGCTAGAAGGATATGCGACTCGAATTATTGATACTTCGACAGCTCATCGTATTGCTCCTGGATGGGTTTATGGCTTTGCAGAAATGACTCGTAATCAGAAACAGAAAATCAGAGATGCACAATATGTCAGTAACCCGGGCTGTTACCCAACAGGTGCAATTGCCATTATTCGCCCCTTACGTGAAGCAGGGCTGCTGACTGCAGATTATCCTATATCTATCAGTGCGGTTTCTGGTTACACAGGTGGTGGGAAGCAACTTATTGCCCAGATGGAAAATCCATCCCGTCCCAATGCAATTCACGCCAATCACTTTCTCTATGCTTTGACACTAGAACATAAGCATGTACCAGAAATTATGATTCATGGCCAGTTATCCCAACCGCCTGTTTTTACACCTGGGATTGGGCGTTTCGCACGAGGAATGGTAGTATGCATTCCACTGCATTTGCGTCTTCTGGAAAAAAATATAGATTTATCAGCAATTTATGAAATTTTTCACATGCATTATCAAGATTATAATATGATAGAGGTCGCCCCATATAAAGAAATTTTAGATACTAAATATATTGATGCAGAGGAACTTGTTCAAAGTGACCGGATAAAAATCTATATTACCGGTAGTAATGGTGCAAAGATTGTAAATTTTGTTGCTGTATTAGATAATCTAGGTAAAGGAGCATCAGGCGCCGCAGCTCAAAATCTTGACCTGATGCTCAAAGATTAAATTTTCTACTCACTAAAAATAAATCAAGTATGACAAGCAGCATATGAGCGGCCGTGAGGGAAAATACCCCCTTTTGTCCCAATCCAGTGAGCAACGGCAAATGAAAGAACTGTGAGCGCAACTCCTTGGTGCATAAGTCCCAAGATAATTGGCACTTTCATAAAAAGTGTTACGATACCGATAAAAGCTTGAAGGAGAACCAATGCAAATAATAACATGCTACGTCGTGAATGTATGCTTTTAAACATGATTCTTCTAACATTTAATGCATGTAATGCTGAAAGAGAAATAAGAATATAGGCAAAAAATCGGTGAGCAAGCTGCACCGTCATGGCATTTTCAAAAAAATTGACCCATACTGGTCGCATATACAACAGTTTTTCAAAAATCAAACGATCATTCATCAGAGATAAGATATCGTAAGCTGTGTTAATATGCAATCCAGCTACCAGAGCACCAAGATAAATCTGAAAGAGAATAAGTATAACAAGCCAACCAGCAAAACGCTGAATGCTGCGCTGTGCTGGTTTTTCTGTATGTTCCACCAATCCTCGCGCCAAAGCTAGAACTGTGATAATAATAATACATGCCATGATAAGGTGAATGGCTAGTCGATATTGGCTGACACTGGTTAATCGGCTATCCCCAAGACCGGAAGCAACCATCCACCAGCCTATAATGCCTTGTACAGCACCTAGAGCTAGAATAGCTAACAGGCGCCATTTGATGTATTTCTCGAGTCGACCAGTTGCCCAAAAAAAAATTAAAGGCAACAAAATAACGAAACTAACTGTGCGTGCTAGCAAACGATGTGCCCATTCCCACCAAAAAATATGCTTGAATTCTGCAAGTTTCATCCCATAATTAGCCTGCTGATATTGTGCAATATGCTGATATTTCTCAAATTCTTCCCTCCATTGAATTTCTCCTATTGGGGGGATAATGCCATGGATAGGTTTCCATTCTGTAATGGAGAGTCCCGACCCTGTCATGCGAGTTACCCCACCAACTAGCACAATAGCAACAAGAAACAGGAAAATAATGTAAAGCCAATTGCTCACAAGTCGTCTACTGAAGATGCGTTCAGTTCTCAAGTCTTTAATGTTCTCATTAGCAATAATTGTAATCAATATCAGCTCCTTTATTGCATGAATTAAATTCCATAGAATTGAAATAAAAATAAATCTTCAAATTTGCATGCTATAATGCACTAAGCTAATAAGCATTAGTATTCACAGCAGACTACTACATTATCTTTTTTAAAGCGTCTAGATCAGAAAAGAGAAATCATTATGCACTTATCTGCGATAAATCTCTTACTAATCAATACGTTAAGCTAAAAGACCTAGGTCCTCTTACAGGGAGTCATCCATATGGTAGATATCATCGCGAAAGTGTATAATTCCCTCATTGGTTGACCATGCAGAGATGTAAACAAAATGCAAAGGGACCGGGTCTTTAACCTGTATTGGCTTATTTTTACGAGATCGGATAACAGCTTCCATCGTTATTCTATCCCAGCCTGGCGTATTTTTTAAAATCCATAAATTAAGATCACGAATATTTTGCACACGGATGCAGCCTGATGAATCAAAACGCATCCAATTATTGAAAGGTTCCTGCAATGGCGTATCATGCATATAAACCGAATGTGTATTATAAAAATTGATCTTCGTTGATGACATGGCATTAATCTTGCCTGGATCTTGCCGAAACGTGAGATTAACTGCCTCATTCGTATTCCAATTAACCGATTGAGGAAAGATTTTTTGTCCCTTTTTATCAAATAAATGAATATTATTCTCGGTTAGGTAGCTTGGTTTTTTCCGCATCAGTGGAATAATGTCCTTGAGGATAATGGATTTTGGGATAACCCAGAACGGATTAAGTATAATTTCATGGATTTTTGAGTTGAGAATCGGTGTTTGACGATCAATTTTTCCGACAATAGCCACATGACGCTGCACAACTACCCCATTTTCCACAACCTCAATCTGCGCAGCAGGAATATTCACCATAACAAAGCGGTGTTCTTTTGCCGTTATAGACGCGATTTTATTCAATCGCTCTAGATTAATACAAAGTTGGTTCAATCGTATCTGTGCACTGACATTAAGCGCACGATATGTCACATCCCCTAAAACGCCATCTAACGGCAAACCATGTCGCGACTGAAATCGCCGCAAAGCTGCGTCCACATAAGTATCAAATGCCTGTGACATACCTGCTTCATAGGCGAGATCACCTGCAATGAACAAACGTTGACGCAGAATAGAAACTATGGGATCCTCCATCCCAATCTGCAATCTCCCTTGTGCTATTGGGACTATAGGCCAATCGCCTTCTGCTACAATATCATTGTAGCGAGCGATCGCTGTTTTAGTATAGTGGATAGAGGTCTGTCCAAGTATAGGGTAATTGGAGGAAACTTGAATACCGTTTGATACCTGAACATCAAATTGGTCATCCCATTTGCTAAGTCTAGCTGCAGTAGAACTTAGATCAATTGACGAATTGGCTACAGTACGGTTACCTAACGCACTGATAAGACCAATGCTAAAAAATGCTTTCAGGAAAACTCTTCGGCTGAACACATTTTCTTTCTTTACTTTTTTAAAACCCATCTAAAACTCCAGATTTTTTAAAAACATGCAGTTTTCAATGAAATTAAACATAAGAAGTATAAATATAGAGCTTAATATTCTATAGCGACCTGAACACGCTCTGATTTCTTGAAAAATAACATCATGCTGAAAAAGCCATAGCAAACAAAACAAGAAATATGTAGAAGCGAAATCCAGAGATTCCAGCTAAAATAATTTGAATAAAGTGTCATACACACTGTCTCCGTAGAAGAAGCGCAAAACCATAGGGTGATACCCCAACGTGATCCCATCCAGATACCGTTAGAAGCCATAGGGTAAAGCACAGAAAGCGATGAGCACAATATACGCCAATTCCATGGCATAAGATCAAAACGCCATAAAGGACCGGGAAATACACCAATCAGGCGTACCCAATAAAATGCTCCCATAAACAGGCAAAAAATCGCAAGAACAGATATCAAAATAAGAAAAACTTTGTTTAATATATTTCTGTCGATTTTTGGAAGACTTTCTTCAATCACAACAGTAGCTTTTTCTTTCATATAAAAAAATGCCTCTTCAAAGGATCTCTTATGAGAAAAATATGCTATGATTTTTGCTAAAATCGATTTGTGCATATACCTTCCTCTGCTTCCATAGCAATTGGATTTTTTACATGCTATCATGTACGATAACAGTCTGCTTGCATTTTCTTATATCTGCCATAAGGCAACCGCTTAACGATTGTTTGATATAATAACTTACCTTTTGCACAACGCATACAAGACTAATAAGACTAGATAATACTAGAAATAAAATAATTGAAAAGCGAGATATAAAAAAATGAATAAGACAGTAGATGAAATTACTGGCGGACGTCGTATGCGTCGTATGCGCAGATTTGATTGGTCACGGCGTCTTATCCGTGAAAACCACCTTAATATAGATGATCTCGTTTGGACGATATTTTTATGTGAAGGCATAGGCATATGTGAACCGGTAGAAACAATGCCTGGGGTGGAGTGTTTTTCAGTGGATGTAGCTCTTGAGAAGGTTTTGTATGCTGTTGATCTTGGAATTCCGGCAATTGCTCCATTTTCCCGTGAACCTTCTTCCGTTAAAATGGAGAACGGCGCGTATATAACTAACCCCGATAACCTAGTTAATCGTTTTATCCGTAAGTTGAAAAAACTTGCCCCCAATATTGGGTTGATTGCAGATGCAGCCTTAGATCCTTATACCACCCACGGCCATGATGGGATTTTGCGCGATGGCGTAATTCTCAATGATGAATCAGTTGAAATGGTAGCGGAAGGTGCTCTGGCACAAGCAAAGGCTGGAGCTGATATAATTGCTCCTTCAGATATGATGGATGGGCGTATAGGGGCCATACGTAACAGGCTGGATACCAACGGATTCCAAGATGTAGCGATTATATCTTATGCAACAAAATTTTCCTCCTTCTTTTATAATCCTTACCGCAATGCCATTGGCACGACCAATGTTTTAAATGAAGACAAGAATACCTATTATATTGATCCAGCTAATGCTGATGAAGCTATGCGCGAAGCTGAACAAGATCTATTAGAAGGTGCTGATATGCTAATGGTTAAACCCGGTTTGCCTTGTCTTGACATTATTCAACGCCTAAAAGATAGATTTTCTGTACCGATTTTTACATATCAGGTATCAGGTGAGTATGCCATGCTTAGGGCTGCAAGCATTAAAGGGTGGATCAATGGCGAACAAGCAATGATAGAGACACTCTTGGCCTTTAAAAGAGCCGGTTGTTGCGGTATTTTAACTTATTTTGCAGTTGAGGCTGCAAAAAAACTACGCGTGATTGCATAGTTTTGTATGCATAAAGAGGATAAAGCGTTTTTCGCCTTATTTGTCAAAGACGTTTCTTCCTTTTGTTTTTATAAAAATAGGAACCAGCAGATTGCTGCTGTATCACGCAAATACAATTCAGAAATAAACAGTACACGTTTTGTCGAACCAAATCTATTAATTGCTTTTCAAAAGCCAAAATAAAATACGGTGATGTAAAAGAAAAAAGAGTAAAAGCGTTAACAATCTATCACTCCTATGCTTTCTTAGTTTTAGCTAATCAATACCAACTCGCACCAGAAATATTAGCCGGTGACGTTGACAGATGTTATGTGTTACATGAAACCGATACTGACGATAACCCGTAATACATCATAGTTATAATCGATTATTAAAAATTGGTACGAAGAGTTATTTTATTTGATAATTCGAATGTTAATTATAGTTATAATAGTTAATATGAAGTCAGGTCATAGTTTATTTTTTTTGAAAAAATAGAACTTCTTGTAAGAATGTAGGTATTTTAAATTCCTCGATTAATTTTAATTCTGCTGGAGGATCCATGTCGCAGTCTGTTATTACCCGTTTTTCTCCTTCACCTACTGGTTTTCTGCATATCGGAGGAGCTCGTACTGCCCTTTTTAATTGGCTTTATGCTAAACATACCGGTGGCAAAATGTTGCTGCGTATTGAAGATACCGATCAAAAACGTTCAACAGAAGAATCAGTGCAGGCAATCCTTAATGGCCTAACATGGCTTGAACTTGAGTGGAATGGCGATCCAATTTCACAATTAAGCCGAATAAATCGCCACCGTGAAATTGCTGAAGAATTGGTAGCCGCAGACAAAGCTTATTACTGTTATACTTCTCCGGAAGAACTTGCTGAAATGCGTAAAAAAGCAAAATATGAAAGAAAACCACCTCGCTACGATGGTCGTTGGCGCGATTGCAGCTCCACTAAGGTACCTACGGGTATACAACCAGTCATTCGCATTAAATCACCCCGTGATGGTCATAAAGTTCTTCACGATATAGTGCAGGGCGATATTCATTTCTCAAACAAAGATCTTGATGATTATATCATTCTGCGTTCTGATGCTACACCAACCTACATGCTTGCCGTTGTGGTAGATGATCATGATATGGGAGTTACCCATATCATTCGCGGAGATGATCACCTCACCAATGCAGCCCGTCAGACTGTCATTTATGATGCCATGGGCTGGACCGTTCCAGTAATGGCTCATATTCCGCTTATCCATGGATTGGATGGGGCTAAACTTTCCAAGCGGCATGGTGCACTCAGTATCGAAGCGTACCGCAATATGGGCTATCTACCGATAGCTTTGCGTAATTATCTAGTGCGTCTAGGTTGGAGTCACGGTAATGATGAAATTATGTCGATGCAGAAAATGATTGAGTGGTTTGATATTATTGACATCAACAAAGGAGCTGCTCGTTTTGATTTCAAGAAACTTGAAGCAATAAACGGTCAATATATCCGCGCAAGTGATAATAAGACCCTTCTTAAAAATGTTATTTCTATTCTTCCTGAGATTGAAGATGGAAAGAAAATTGCAGCGCAGCTTAATGAAAAATATTGGCAGCAACTTCGTGATGCTTTGCCAGAGTTAAAAAAACGGGCTAAAACTCTTGTTGAATTGATTAAAGGCGCAGAGTTTATTTTCGCAAAGCGCCCGATTTCTTTTGATAAGAAAGCAACAGCTATTCTTAATGAAAAGGGACGTCGGATACTTGGCGGATTATTGACGATCTTGGAAGACTGTCATAATTGGACCGAAATGGAGTTAGATAATACAATGCGTACATATTCAAAAGAGATAGGATTGAAATTAAGCCAAATTGCCCAGCCTTTGCGAGCAGCTCTTACCGGCTGCTCAGCATCTCTTGGTGTCTTTGCTGTGATGACAATTCTTGGTCGTGAAGAATCCTTGGCGCGCATTCGTGAGCAAGTTATTTAAAAATCAATATCAATCGGAGGTGATGAAAGAATTAGAACAGTAGATAGAAAATCATTCCACTGTGATAAAAAACAAACAAAGATAAACATTCCTCTGTAATAAGTATACTAAAAAATAATCCTCACATATCAAAATGAAAAATGAGCTCGCTTTTTATAAAGCATGTGCTTATAAGGTACAAGTCGAAAGGAATATTTATGTCTGAGAATAAGGTTAAAATTACAGTTAAAGGCAAAACAATAGAGCTTCCCATACGTTCAGGGACAATTGGGCCAGATGTTACAGAAATTTCTACGCTTTATAAGAAAACTGGAATTTTTACTTATGACCCAGGTTTTATCTCCACTGCATCATGTGAATCACGTACCACTTATATTGATGGTGACAAGGGAATTCTGCTTTACCGTGGTTATCCAATTAATGAAGTAGCAGAAAACGGAGATTTTCTTGAAGTTTGCTATCTTCTTCTTCACGGGGAACTACCTACTCAGGTACAGAAAAAAGATTTTGACTACCGTGTTCAGCATCACCATATGGTACATGAGCAGTTTTCCCGCTTCTTTCATGTATTCCGACGAGATTCGCATCCGATGGCTGTCATGATTGCTTGTCTTGGAGCAATGTCAGCCTTTTATCATGATTCGATTGATATCACTAATCCTCATCAGCGTATGCTTGCCTCCCTTCGCTTAATTGCTAAGATGCCAACATTGGCTGCAATGTCCTACAAATATAGCATTGGCCAACCATTTGTTTATCCACTAAACTCGCTCGGTTACGCAGAAAATTTTTTACATATGTGTTTTTCTATACCTTGCGTGGAATATAAAGTAAACCCTATTCTTGCCAGAGCTATGGATAAGATTTTTATTTTGCATGCCGATCATGAGCAGAATGCTTCAACTTCAACTGTTCGACTTGCTGGTTCTTCAGGTGCTAATCCTTTTGCTTGTATTGCTGCTGGTATTGCTTGTCTGTGGGGACCTGCCCACGGTGGTGCGAATGAGGCTTGTCTAAAGATGTTTGAACAAATCGGTTCTGTTAAGCGTATTCCTGAATTTATTGCCCGCGCTAAAGATAAGGATGACTCATTTCGGTTAATGGGGTTTGGTCATCGCATTTACAAAAATTATGACCCACGTGCCTACATCATGCAGCAAACTTGTCATGAGGTACTGAATGAGCTTGGCATTAAGGATGATCCATTGCTTGATATTGCGATTGAGCTTGAACAAATTGCACTCCATGATAAATACTTTATCGAGAAGAAACTTTATCCGAATATTGATTTTTATTCAGGTATTATATTGAAAGCGCTTGGATTTCCGACTTCAATGTTTACAGTGATCTTTGCACTCGCTCGTTCCGTTGGTTGGGTAGCTCAATGGAAAGAAATGGTTGAAGACCCAGCTCAGAAAATTGGCCGTCCTCGACAGCTTTATACGGGAGAAGTCAAACGTACCTATGTATCAATTAAAAAACGCAAATAGTGGAGAAATATTTAAAACAGAATTTTCTATTTCATTTTTCCAAAAATGGTAAGATAGCTTCAGCTGCAAGTTCACCAGATGGCTTATCAGTATGCATAATATCTGCAATATTTTTAAAGCCTTCTAGTTGAGCTGTACGAGCTGGTCCCTGGATAAGATAACGTTCAATCTGGCGAGCTAACGCACCAGGACAGACAAATTCATTAAAATATTCAGGTACAATTGGTTCATCAGCAATGATATTGGGAAGAGCGGCACTCCAAGTCTTTATCTTCGGTATAATAAATATTTTAGAAAGCCAATCTGCCTTATAGGCTAACACCATCGGGATGCCGCAAAGAGCTAATTCAAGAGAAACAGTGCCAGAAGCAGCAAGTGCAACATCAGCTTTGGCAAACGCAGCCCATTTTTTATCTTCACCGACGACAACCAACGGTTTTATAGGCCATTCTGTAATAAGTTTGCGCAATTTAATTTCAATTTTCGGAAGAGTTGGCAAAATAACAATAAGTTTGGGAAATTTCTCTACCAATTCTTTAATAACCGCACCAAAAACTGGCGCAAGTCTTACGATTTCAAAGTAACGTGATCCTGGCAATAGAAGAAGAGTCTGTCGCTGAATTATATTATTTAGCTTTTTTATGCGTTTAAGGCGAATATTCAGCAATGGTGGATAAGACAAAAGTCGATGACCAACATAGGTTGCAGGTGGTCCCTGGAGCTTTCTCATCACTACAACTTCAAATGGTAGAATCACTAAGACATGATCAATGAAAGCACGCATCGCCTTTGCGCGCTTCGACCGCCAAGCCCATACAGAAGGAGCAATATATTTGATAATCGGAATATTTGGATCAAGCTGTCGTACCCTACGAGCCACACGATGAGTAAAATCAGGGCTGTCAATAATAATAAGACAATCCGGTTTTTCCCGCACGATAAAGGCAGAGATTTTACGAACCAAGAAGATAAGGCGAGGCAATCGTTTTAAAACATCTCCAAGCCCCATCAGCGTAATTTCATTTAGGTCAAAAAAGCTTTTCAGATGATTATTAGCAAGATGTACTCCCCCGACACCGATAAGATCAATATTGCGTCCTGTCTTACAACGTAATGCAGAAATGAGATCTGCACCGAGTTGATCACCAGATTCTTCTCCTGCAATTATTGCAATTTTCAAACGAGACTTCATAAAGAATCTTTTAGCAAAGTTTCTATAAAATTAGCAAAAGGCAACTATCCTGAAAATGTTCACAATTATAGCGTCTTAATAAACATACCATATTGATCTGCGACTTTTATAGTTTTTTCAAGATCAAGAATAAAAGTATAGTCAGCCTCAACTGCAATACCACAAAGCTTCGCTTGATATGCGTTTTCCACCGTCTTAGGACCAATTGTTGGCAAATCTGCACGTTTTTCCTGATTTGGCTTCATAACTTTAACAAGCACTCCTCCTACTGATGCTATAGAACCCACTTGTCGCATCTGTTTGATACGTTCAAGCATATTATCTGTACCTTCTGCCCCTTCTAACGCCACAACACGTCCACCAACAGCAACAGCTCCCTGCCCAATATCAAGCATACCTAGCTGGCGAGCTGCTTCGAATGCAAGAGCAATATTGTGTTTTTCTTGTCTATTAGGATATTTTTTTGTGAGGATAGTTTTTTTAGGAGCGAGCAGCGTAGGCGCTACTTCATGTGCACCAACAATACGAAAACCATAAGCTTCGACAAGTTTGATAAATGCACGCAACAAAGCATCATCTCCTTTGGTTAAGGAAAAAAAAATTCTTGGCAAAACCCTAAACATAGAGCTATCAATACATAGATCGCGCCAATATGGACGGGTTCGAATACCTCCAGCCAGCACGACATTGCTTATCCTTGCCGCTTTCAATGAGCGAATGAGCATAGAAAATTCAGCAATAGAAATTTCACAATGTTCAAACGCATATAGTTTGGGATCTGATTCATTGCGCAAAATGATGAGGAAGGGAAGTTTCCCTTGATTCTGCAAAACGGTGGCTATAGTAAGCGGTAAAGTACCGTTTCCAGCAATGATGGCTGTTCTGCCATATAACTCCTTGCCTGCCTGGTTTAAGTGGCTGGCTTGCATGATCCTACTCCTTTAGCGTAGCATCAAAATTGATTTTTGGCGTGCAGAAAGAACGTTTTCTATTTGCCTTAATAAAGGTAACCATATCCGCAACAGCTTTTGAATGCAAATAAGTTATCTGCACATCATTTATACGCTCACGAATTGGCTTTTTACGGTCAAACAACATGGAAACAGCATGACGCAAAGCATGGATCTCACTACGCTCAAGCCCTGAGCGTTTCATACCGATAATATTGAGACCGCCAAGCCATGCATGAACGCCAATAGCCATACCATAAGGAATAAGATCAGCAGTCAAAGCAGCAAGACCACCAACAAATGCATGGTGTCCGACATGGACAAATTGGTGTACAGCCCCACCTCCACCAATAATGACATGATCACCAATCACTACATGACCACCAATCATAACATTGTTGGAAAAAGTTACATGATGGCCTAGAACACAATCATGCGCCACATGGGCATAAGCCAAAAATACGCAATCATCATCAACTATGGTTCTTCCAAGACTACTATCTGATCCGCAATGCATGGTAACTCCTTCGCGAATAATACAGTTTTTACCAATTTTCAAGGTTGTACGACCACCTCTATGCTTTTTGTTTTGTGGATCTGCACCAAGTACAGCATGAGGATAGATTTTTGAACCAGAGCCAATTGTCGTTACGCCGATAATTGTCGCATGGCTCATGACTTCACAATTATCACCAAGCACAACATCTGCACCAATATAGCAAAAAGGACCTATAATAGCATTCTCACCTAACTCTGCGCCGACCTCAACACAGGCCGTAGAGTGAATCTGTGTTCCGTTCATGAAGGTGTTATTCCTTATGCAATATTAGTCTTATTAATACTGACCATTGCTGTTACTTCGGCTTCAGCAACTTTGTTACCATCAACTTCAGCTATGCAGCCAAAACGTGAAATATTACCACGACGTTTAAGTTTTTTGACATGGAGCAATAATTGATCACCGGGAATAACAGGTTTACGGAATTTTGCATTGTCAATTGTCATAAAATAGACAGCGCCCTTCTGTTCAGAAGCAAATTGAAATAAACATATCGCACCAGCTGTCTGAGCCATCGCTTCAATAATTAGAACACCAGGCATAATAGGATTTTGGGGAAAATGTCCAGAAAAATGCGGTTCATTAATAGTTACATTCTTGATTCCGATCGCGGAATTATCGCCATCAATATCAATAATACGATCAATCAATAAAAACGGATAACGATGTGGTAATGTAAATAGAATTCGTTGGATATCTGCTGTATTGAGCTGTGCTTTCTGCTTTGTGTGACTCATTATTATTGCTCCCTGACCGGCTTACCAATACTACGAAGCGCTGCTACCTCTCTGAACCATTGCTTGAATGGTCGTGCTGGTATTCCTCCCCATTTTTCTCCATTTGGAATATCATTCATAACTCCGCTTGCTGCTGCAACCTGAACGCCTGAACCAATTTTTAAATGATCAGCAAGACCGACACGACCACCTAACTGGGTCATATCGCCGATAACACAACTTCCAGAAATGCCGCAATGGGCTGCGATCAGACAAAATCGTCCTATTCGCACATTATGTGCTATTTGTACAAGATTATCGATCTTTGTTCCTTCGCCAATAGTCGTATCACGTAGAGCACCACGGTCCACAGTCGTATTGGCACCAATCTCAACATGATCTTGGATAACAACGTAGCCCAGTTGTGGGACTTTTTCTACACCAGAATCGCCGTCAATATAGCCAAAACCATCCTGGCCGATACGCACACCAGCATGCAGTTTAACATGATCGCCAATGAAAGCACATTGAATAGATACACCAGGACCGATATAACTATCACGACCTATTTTGCAATTTTCAGCAATAACTGCCGTTGCAGAAACAACTGTTCCAGTGCCAATCTCAACATCTTTACCAATAACTGCGCCGACCTCAATGGTCACATTTTTTTCCAGATAAGCAGAAGTATGAACATATGCTTGTGGTGAAATGCCTGTTTCACCTAAAAATGATGCAGGCCAAGTTGAGGAAGGATAAAGAATACGTCCTACCATCGCAAAGTCCCGTTGTGGATGTTTCGTTACAAGAATAGCTACATCTTCTGGAACGTTAGAAAGCAATTCCTCAGAGCAAAAAATTGCCCCAGCAACCAAATCATTCAGATCAGTTTGATATTTTTTCCCTTCTATAAAAGTAAGGGAACCAGGACCTGAGTTACACAAAGCAGATAACCGCTCTATCGGCATAGAAGCCAAATGAGACTGAAGTAGTCTAGCCCCTGTAAGTACAGCAACTTCCGCAACCGTCATTTGGCGCGATGGTATAAAAAATGTCCTATCCATTGTCAAATCACTTTCTTTCTTGCTTGAATAGAAATAAAGAGACTATTAGAACCTTGTTGAAATACCGAAATTAAAATTCTGAACTCGGTCACCATTTTGCTTTTTAATTGGCCATGCGTAATCGAAACGCAACGGCCCAAATGGGGAAGCCCACATCAAGCTGATACCTGTAGATATGCGCCAAGTGCTCGCAATATTAACGATTGCACCCTCCAAATGCGGATCATGGGGTTCATAATTATTACCGTACAGTGTAGCCATATCCAAAAAAATCGCACTACGCATGCCAAGGCTATCGGGTACAATTAACATGGGAAATTGAACTTCAGCAGTCCCTGCCATGTAGGTAGTACCACCAAGAAAATACTTGTCCTTATTTTCTGAACATTGTATTGGGCCGATACCGTTAAATCTGAACCCTCGAATCATATCAGAGTTGCTTTTGAACATATCAAAGACACGCGCGCCATCATTTCCAATCTCATGGATATAACCGCTGCCAACGCTAAGAAGACCGATAAGATCGCGCTGTTCTGAAAGCGTTTTGTAAAGCATAGCCTTAGCTGTTGTTTTCAGAAAATTTGCATCACCGCCTATACCAGCGTATTCCTGGCTAATACGGGCAAAAACACCATCACGTGGACTTTGCATATCGTCAATCGAGCTATAAATAAGACCATAATTGATTGATGAACGCTTCCAAGGACTATTCTCATATGCTGAGATAATCGCACCGGAATACTTTTCGTAGAGCCGTTCTCGATATTGCTCATCCGATTCGTCTGGATTGCGGAACAAATTAAGTTTATACTCTTCCTCTATATACTTATAGCCAAGGCTTGCTGTTAATTGATCTGTAATCGGAATACCAAAGCGAAATGTACCGCCAGATTGTCTTACATCATAGCCATCTTCCACATGATAACTACGATGAAAGACGTCAAAACCCGCTGATATCTGATAACCAAGAAGATATGGTTCAGTAAAGGAAAAATCATAATTTCGTGAATCTTGTTGCCCTATGCCAACACCGATACGTAAATACTGAGCGCGGCCCAAAAGGTTGTGTTCAGTAATAGAAGCCTCTACAGAAACACCAGGTGTCTCACCACCTGTTGTATAACCACCGCCAATAGAAAATTCACCTGTCGCCTTTTCAACAACATCAACAACAAGAACAATTTTATCTGGTTCAGAACCTGGTGATGTAGAAATAGTGATACTCTGAAAGAAACCTAGTTCCTCGAGGCGTCGTTTTGCGCGTTTTACCATCGTCTGGTTAAAAGCATCGCCTTCACTCAGATTAAATTCACGCCTAATTACATTATCTTGGGTCTTGCTGTTTCCGTGAATCTCAATTCGCTCAACATAAGCACGTGGACCTTCATCAATTCTATAGGAAATTGAAATTGTACGAGTATTAAAATTATGATTCCCTATAGGTTCAATTTTCGCAAAGGCATATCCCGAATCGGCAATATGCTCATTCATGGCAATAACCGAATCTTCAATTTTTTTAATGTTATAGATATCACCCGTTCGCGTCTTCAGCAGACTACTCATTGTTTTGGTATTAATTCCAGGTAATGTACTTTCAACTTGAATATCACCGAATTTGTAATGCTGCCCTTCATCAATAGCAAAAGTGACAATGTAGTGGCTACTTTCCTTATTTAAAATTGCATTAGATGAAACAATACGGAAATCAGCATAACCGTAATTATGATAGAAACGACGCAGCGCCTCTTCATCTTTAGCTAGACGACTTTGAGTGTAAAGATCACCCTGAGTCAACCATGAAAAAACATTAGTGTCTTTGGTAGCAATGACATCGCGCAGGCGTCGGTCACTAAAAGCCTTGTTGCCTTTAAAAATAATCTTATCAATCTTTGTTCGTTTACCCTCAAATATTTGAAAAATAACATCAACACGACCTTGGCCCATATTTGTCGTTTTGGATTTTACTATGACATCATTGCGTCCAATATACGAATAGGCATCGCGAATAATATATTCATCTGCCTTTAGCTTAGTTGCATCAAAACTTTCACGCGGCTTGAGTGAGATAACGTTCTCAAGAATTGCATCCTTGATTTTCTTATTACCTTGAAAAATAATCTTATTAACAACTGCATATTCAGCGACATGAACAATCAGTACATTGCCTATCCTGTTAATAGCTACATCAGAAAAAAGACCCATAGCGAAAAGGCGTTTGATAGCTTTATCAATATCCGCACTGCCAAAATCCTTTCCGGGTATAATGTCTATACTATTACGGATGTTTTGAGCATTGATGCGCTTGTTGCCATGTACCTTAATAGTCTGCACTACAACGGCTTCTGCTATTGTTACAATTCCAAATGACAGCATTACTACAGAAAATAGAACGAACGCTGTTGCTGTCATTAACGCAGAGGTCGCATTAAGAAGTTTTGATGTTGCTGTCATTTGCTTCTCAAAGCCCTAATTTAAAATTATCTATCAAAAATATATCAGCAAAACCCAGACCTAAAAACCTATATTCTTCTGTCTGTATAAGCAGATCTTCAAATTATTAGCAGATAATTATCTATAGGAAATATTCTGCTATAAAATTGGCCCTATGACATCCAACATATTCTGCCGAACATACATTAACACGGAATATAATTATTCAATATTGTAAAAATCATAAACAGCAGAATAAGAATCAGCCCTGCACGAAAAAGAATCTTCTGGATACGCAGAGGGACAAAAAAACCCACTGTACCTTCTGCCAGATAAAAAATCAGATGTCCACCATCAAGCGGTGGTATTGGGAGTAGGTTAAAAAAACCAATGCTGAGTGAAAAAAAAGCTGTAAGCTGTAATAAAGCTAAAAATCCAAAATCACTAACTTTCCAAGCAATTTGCACACTACGCACTGGACCACTTAACTGACAGCGATCTCCTTTTCCGTGCATAAATTTATTAAGAAAACTCCAAGTCTGTTGAAAAATATATCTACTTTCCTTTATGCTTTGCCCGATTGCTTCAATAGCATTATAAGAAACTTTTCGTTTATCTTTAGCATCATTAGAGACGATAATGCCAATGCGCCCAACGCGAATTGTATTGCTAAACCCATCATCTGTTTGCTCAATCTTTGGAGTTATTGTAACTTCAAAGAGATGTCTATCTCGTTCTATTGTAAAATGGACTGGTTCATCAGCATGGATCATAACATAGCGAGATATTTCGTCAAAACTTGTAACAGATGTTCCTTGCATGATCAAAAATTTATCGCCTGGGTACAACCCAGCACGCGCTGCTGGTGAATCAGGAACAATACCTGTTATAACTGGAACAGTAATAGTTCGCCCAAAAGAAAAAAAAAGAACAGCCAAAATGCTGACTGCAAAAAGAATATTGAAAAAGGGACCAGCAAAAACAGTGGCAAAGCGTTTCCACACACTTGCCGCTGCAAAGTGATCAAACGTTCGATCATGAAGGCAAGTTTTTTCTTGCGAAGAATCTATAGTGTTTAAATCATCAGCAAACTTAACGAAACCACCAAACGGAATCATGGCTATCCGCCAGCGCGTGCTACGCTTGTCTATATAGTGATAGAGCTCTGGTCCAAAACCAATGGAAAATACAGAGGCACTTATGCCACACCATCTACCAATAAGGTAATGTCCTATTTCATGCACAAAAATAATTATCATCAAGGAGCTAACCACACTCAAAAATCGGATAATGATATCATGCGATATTAAAGAAAAATCAAATATCTCCAAACAATTACTCCGAAAGATCCCTAGTTTATCTTACAAAAAAACTACCAATGAATATAGTCTTGGAAGGCATCCATATTCATCTATATGATGATTTTCTGCAGAAAATTAAATAAATTTGAAGTTAGGCTAAAATCACTAATAAAAGCCCTCACTACATACAGGGCAACAGAAGCAGCCATAAGACTATCTACTCGATCCATGATACCACCGTGCCCAGGCAGAATATTTCCTGAATCCTTAACTTGAAAATAACGCTTTATAGAAGAAACGCTAACATCACCGATTTGCGAAATAAAAGAAAGAAATAATGCAAGAATAAAAACAGAAAAATCTGTAAAATCAACATGCATCATAAAAATAGCAATGCATTCTCCACACAGAACACCGATTGCTGCGCCCCCAATAGCTCCTGACCACGTCTTATTAGGAGATAATTTAGGAACAAGTTTTGCTCCACCAAATGCGCGGCCAAAAAAGTAAGCGCCAACATCTGTTCCCCAAACAACGGCATATAAAAAATAAACAATACTGCAATCAAAGCTATTTTCTCGTAAAAGAAATAATGTAACAACAAGCAATGTCGAATAAGCAAAACCTCCGACAATCCAATATGCCTTCTGTCGATACAAGAATATCAATAGAAAAATCCCTGCCAGCAATACCAAAAAAATCATGGAGACAGAAAAACCCGCAAGCAGCACTAGACTAACAGCAAGATAACAGAACCACCCGCAGATCAATTGTATCAATTTTTTCGGAGATCCTACAAGAATATTCCATTCATAAAACACCCCCCCTCCCATAAGTAATATAAAAACGCCGAATGGCCATTCTCCGATCCATGTTAGACCAAGCACAAGAATAGCAAGTGGAATGCTTGTCAAAATACGTAGCTGTAAATTCGATGTTTGCATCTTATTTTCAGGGGGGTTTGCAGTCATAAAGCTACTTCTCTGATGCTATCAGAACGTTTTAAATTACCAAAACGTCGTTCCCGTGCATAAAAACTTGCAACCGTTTCCTCAAAATCTGAAACTGAAAAGTCGGGCCAAAAGCAAGGCACAAAACTAAACTCTGAATAAGCTGCTTGCCATAGCAAAAAATTGGAAAGGCGCATTTCACCGCTTGTACGGATAATAAGATCGGGATCAGGTATTTTGGCTGTATCCAAATACGATGCTAGAAGAGTATCAGTTATATCATCACCTGTAATTTTACCAGAAATGATATCAATCGCAATTTTCCTGACAGCACGCACGATCTCATTGCGACTACCATAATTGAAGGCCACAACAAGATCGAGACCTGTATTTTTTTCTGTGAGCATTTCAGCCTGATGCAATAGCGCTATAATATCCTTAGCAAGGTTACTCCGGTTACCAATAACATGGACTCGCACATTATTTGCATGCAGCTTAGTTAAATCGTGATAAATAAACAGTTTTAGAAGAGACAAAAGGCACTGCACTTCATCAGCCGGCCTTGACCAATTTTCAGAAGAAAATGCATATAGCGTAAGCCATTTAAGTCCGATATTGATTGCATGATGAACAATTGTCCGCAGTGTCTTCATGCCCGCCCTGTGCCCTGCTACACGTGGAAGCTTACGCGCACGCGCCCAACGCCCGTTCCCGTCCATAATAATGGCAATATGGCATGGAAGCATTGTATTAAAGACCTTTAATCCATTTAAATTTGCATAATTTCAGCTTCCTTAGAAGTAAGAATTTTATTAACCTCTACGATAGAATCGTCTGTCAATTTCTGTACTTTATCAGAAAGTCTGCGGCCTTCATCTTGGCTGATGCTATTATTTTTTTCAGCTTTTTTTAAATCATTCATACCATCACGACGTACAGAGCGTAGAGTAATACGAGCTTGTTCGGCATATTGATGAGAAACCTTGACCAAGTCACATCGGTGTTCTTCGTTAAGCTCTGGAAGAGGAATGCGTAGAATTGTTCCACTCGTAATTGGATTAAGACCCAATCCACTAGCTCTGATAGCGCGTTCTACAGCAGAAACCATTGATTTATTCCATACCGATATGGAAAGCATACGTGGTTCTAGCACTGAAACATACGATACTTGATTAATCGGTATAACAGAACCATAAGCTTCAACCATAATCGGATCAAGAAGATTGACTGATGCTCGACCAGTTCGTAAACTGCCAAGCTCATGTCTAAAAGCGGCGATTACGTCATTCATACGGCGTTTAAGATCATCTAGCTTAACTGCGTCACTCATTTTCAATCTCTTTGTCAAAAAAATTAGTGCTCCAAGAACGATTATCTGATACAATTGTAAAACGGCCTTTACCTTTTAATACCTTTGCGAGTCCACCTTTTTTACGAATGGTGTAAACGATTATCGGAATGTCATTTTCCTTCGCTAAGGCGACGGCTGTCGCATCCATAATCGTTAACTTATATTTGAGCAATTGCTCATGCGATAGGTGCTTAAAATGTGTTGCAGAGGAATCTATCCTAGGGTCAGCTGAATAAATGCCATCAACCTGTGTGCCTTTAAGAAGCAAATCGGCCCTAATTTCAGCGGCACGTAACGCAGCGGCAGAATCCGTGGTAAAAAACGGATTTCCCGTACCTCCAGCAAAAATAACCACCTTACCCATATTGAGGTAGACTAAAGCTTTGCGTTGAGAATAACTTTCACAAATCTGCGGCATTGCAATCGCCGATAAAACGACAGAATCAACACCGATTTTAGTCAACGATGTACGTAACGCAAGAGAATTGATCGCTGTAGCCAACATCCCCATATGATCGCCGGTGACCCGATCACCACTACAGAAGGCACCAGCAATACCTCGGAAAATATTCCCTCCTCCAACAACAATGCCAACTTCCATACCAATAGCATGAACTTCTGCAACGTCTGATGCTACTCTGTCTACAACAGACACATCAATACCAAAATCCTTCCCTCCTCTCAACGCTTCTCCTGAAGCTTTCAGTAAAATCCGTCTACAAAATGGGCGATCTGCCATAGTTCAACATTTCCGTAATTATAACACTGACGAAGTTGCATATGAATAGCCGGAGGACATTCTATTGTCACGTAGATGCAACACTTGCGCGTAAATAATTTTCCGCTCACCAAACTATTCTGGAATCGTTACTAAAGCTGTAGATGTAAGCAGCAACCAACAAATACGTTAGGTATTTTTACATATCCTGAATATAGAGAACAAAGGTCATTTTATCTTTCAATAGCAACTCTTTTGTCTTCCAAATTAGCCTCTCCTTTTTTTAAGACCTCACCTAAAACAAAACGGATGTAACCACTAATCTTGATAGGCGATCCAATGCTTTTTTCCGCTTCTTTTAAAGCAACTTCAACCGAATGATCGGGATTTATAATAAAAGCCTGAGACAATAGAACGACTTCTTCGTAGAATTTACGTAAACGACCTTCGATCATTTTTTCAATGATATCCTCTGACTTACCGGATTGACGGGCCTGTTCGGAAAAAATCGCTTTTTCACGCTCAACTGCTACTGGATCTAGTTCTGAATTCGACAATGCCAGAGGATTGGTTGCTGCTACATGCATGGCGATCTGACGTCCGAACGCCTCTGCAGCTTCTCTTCTGCCTTCTGTCTCAATAGCGACTAAAACACCCATCTTACCAAGACCATTTGAAACACTGTTATGGACATAGGTAGCAATCACACCAGATTTGACGCTAAGCATTGCAACACGACGTAGGTTTATATTTTCACCAATAATACCAACCGCGTCTTTAACCGTATCAGCAACAGTTTTGGATGATCCTGGATATAATATTGCTGTTACAGCCTCAAGCGAACCATCTGTTTCAAGCGCAGCTTGTGCAATATTGCGCACAATTTCTTGAAAAGCTCCATTACGAGCAACGAAATCAGTTTCAGAGTTAACCTCAACCAAAACAGCTTTTTTACCATTTGATACAGCACTAATCAAACCTTCAGAAGCTGTACGATCTGCCTTTTTCTCTGCTTGAGCAATTCCTTTCTTGCGAAGCCAATCAATAGCTATCTTTATATCGCCACTTGTTTCCACAAGCGCAATCTTGCAATCCATCATACCGGCACCAGTGATTTCACGTAGCTCTTTCACCTGATATGCAGAAATACTCATTTAGTTTCCTTTTTGAAATTAAAAATTGACACATACAAACCCTTTTTACCCCACAGCCTGATGCACAATTATTACCGATAAATCCCAATATCTTAAAAGCAATCATTGCCAAAAAAATTATTCAGAGAGTTAGGTTAAGAAATCTCAGTTTTATTCACAATCAAGTTTTCATCAGGAATCGGTTTTATCTGTACACTGATATCCGAAGAATCGATAGCTCCCTGCTGGCGTGCAATGCCATCAAGTGCTGCTTTTGCAGCTAAATTACAATAAAAAGAAATAGCACGAAGTGCATCATCATTCCCAGGTATTGGATAGTCAATACCATCTGGATCACAATTGGTATCAATAACAGCAATAATAGGGATTCTTAAGCGCTTCGCCTCTTTAATAGCAATTGCTTCCTTATTAGTATCAATAAGAAATATTACATCCGGAATCGATCCCATATCTCTTATGCCACCAAGAGCACGAGCAAGCTTGTTGCGTTCACGCCCGAGATTTAGACGTTCTTTTTTTGTTAATCCCTGTGCCTCCTCTACCAGAAGTCCATCAAGCTTACACAAACGCTGAATAGAATTAGAAACAGTTCTCCAGTTTGTTAGCATACCGCCAAGCCAGCGTGCATTAACGTAATATTGTGCTGAACACTTGGCCGCATCAGCAACAACTTCCGATGCTTGTCGTTTAGTACCGACAAAAAGAAGACGACCACCACCCGCAACAGTATCAGAAATCACTTGCATGGCACAACGCAACATCGGAACGGTCTGGGAAAGATCGATAATATGAATATCGTTACGTTCACCATAAATGTAGGAACTCATTTTTGGATTCCAACGATGGGTCTGATGACCAAAATGTACACCAGCTTCTAGAAGTTGGCGTATAGAAAAGCTAGGCAATGCCATCCTATCTTCCTTTCCGGTTAAACCTCCACGGAAAGGGTAATAAAAAACTACCACCGGTGGACGTCAGAGAAAATTTATTCTCAGCTGGTCCCAATTTATCCGTGTGCGAAATCAGCGCTTATTCTACATCATTCTCATTAGAATGACAAGTAATATTATAGAGAAAATATACCGTTATTATCTACCGTACGTAGTTTTTATTGCCTTTGAATTGTATAATAATTCTCATGAGTTTATGTACACCTTTAAGAATGCAATATTAGATTTTAACTAATCCACCATTTCCCTCTTTTGACGAAATTTATTGTTCGATTTTTGAGAAAAATTTGATAGTAATGAAAAGCTGTTTCTATGAATAGTCAAGAGTCACTTTACCAATTTTATTTCAGTTTCAATAATAACTCGTTAAAAGCAGACTATCGTAGATCATTATAAATTGTTTTCGAATAAAAAGAGGTGTCATGCCTGATATAAATAAACTTCGTCTTGAAAGACTTGGTATTTCCGTCCCTGAGGCAGCTACGCCAATCGCTAATTATATCACAACTGCCAAAAGTGGAAAGCAGCTTTTTGTTTCCGGCCAACTGCCGCTTGTTAAAAATAAGCTTCTAATAACAGGCAAGGTTGATACAGAAGTTAGCATTGAGAACGCAAGAAAAGCAGCTGAAGTCTGCGCGATTAACATATTAGCACAGGCACAGGCTGTACTTGGTGATCTTTCAAAAATTAAACAGGTTACCAAAATTACTGTATTCGTGGCTACAGACCCTGGTTTTTTTGATATTTCCAAGATTGCAAACGGTGCTTCAGATCTTTTTATTAACGTCCTTGGAGCAGCTGGAAAACACACCCGTTCAACTGTTGGCGTAGCTGTGCTACCAATGGACGCTACGGTTGAAGTTGAAGCTGTATTGGAAATTCGAAATATATTACCAAAAGCAGCATACAATAAAGAACTTAACTTATGACACTGCCTTATGACGAGAACAACATCTTTGCAAAAATCTTACGCAATGAAATTCCGTCTATTTGCGTTTATGAGGATGAAACTACGGTAGCGTTTATGGATCTCATGCCTCAAGAAATAGGACATACACTAGTTATTCCACGTAAGCCATCACGTAATCTTCTGGATGCTGCCCCTGAGACATTGACTGACATCATCAGAGTTGTACAGAAAATTTCTAAGGCAAGCAAAAAAGCATTCGATTCTGATGGTATTACAGTGATGCAATTCAACGAAGCTGCAAGTGGCCAAACTATTTATCACCTGCATTTTCATATTATTCCATGTTTTGACAATACACCTCTTAAGTATCATGCAAATAAGATAGCAGATAAGGTAGAAATTGAGAAAGCAGCAAAAAAGATACGCAGTGTTCTCAGGAAAATTTAAAAAATATTCTAAACTTTTATGTTAAAAAGTAACTGTGAACTTAGTTCTGATAAGCAGAATCAGTTTCTGAAGTTTTCGTTTATTGATGCCAGAAACGAAAAGATATATCTGTCAAATTAGTGCAAGTTTTTTGTTGGATAGTATAACCGTCTGTGCTATTTTTAGCAGTAATTCTTTCTAACATATCTTCTTTCGCTGCTGAAGTGCCGGATGGATCGGCTTATTGAAACCATTGCTGTTTTATCTTTAGAGGGGGGTGTGGATTTACAGTTATTTTTCTAAATTATTTCTTGCTTTTTAGCGGATTGATTTCGAAATATTCGACAGAAAATCATATAATAAAACCTCTCAATCAGCTACACTTTAATCAGCGAGTCCTGCCTGTTCTGCAGTAGAAGCTGCTGCTTTATCATTTCATTTTAAATTAAGGTCTTTGATTGTTTTTATTCTTGCAGAGCGTAACAGCCAAAGTGCGCTTTTTTCAGTTGCAAGCAAGCGTTCCAAGCCGCCTGTTTTGATGAGAACCCGCTGAAACGTGCACGATAATAATGCACCTCTCCTTGTTCAAAAAAGAGCGTATAGGATATTGCATTTTCCAATACAGTCTGCATACTATCTGCAGCTTTTTTAAGGATTTGATCAGCCTCGTTTTGGCTTGCTAAAGAAGCGATTTGAATAACCCATTCCTTTTTTTTATTCTCAATAAAGCTTGATAGCATGTCATTAGAGGCTGTAACTTCAGAATCAATACCCTTTTCTGTCTTATGAGCAGGAATTGGTGGATTATTTATAATAATCTCATTTTGCTCAGCAGGAGCTGCAGAAGAAGCAAAAGTTTTACTTGAGAGTGCTGTCAAGAGTATTGAATCATATTCATGATCACTGATCGTGTTTTTCATAATGGGAATGGCAATAGATTTTTCAGAAAGCAGGATAAAGGTTTTGGGTGTCGGCATCGGCACAGCGTTGACTTTATCGAACATATGCGTACGATCAGCAATAAATGTCTTTGTAGCCGTTGCAATACTGGCTTGCATCATGTAACGCTCAAGAAGATCCGCCATATGCGCATCACGCGAAGAGGCGGTTTTCCCGCCCATTACAACAGCAACAATTCTTTTTTTTCCCTGCCTTCTTGAACTAGCTAAATTAAAACCAGACATATTGGTATAGCCAGTTTTAATTCCATCAACACCATCCATGTATTTTATCAAGTTATTATGACTAGCAATAATTTTATTACGAAATTTGAACTGAGTCGTATTAAACAACCTATATTGCTGAGGAAAATGTTCCCGAAGAGCTAGGGAAAGAATGGCTATGTCTCGGGCAGTAGAGTAATTTTTTGGATCAGGCAATCCTGAAGCATTTATAAAGTTGGTATTCATCATACCCAACCTTCGAGCTTTTTCTGTCATCATCCGGGCAAAGTTCTTTTCCGATCCCCCAAGATATTCGCCAATTGCAGCAGCGACATCATTGGCTGATTTAGCAATTAAGGCTTTAATTGCTGTTTCGGCGATAATGGTCTGTCCAGGGCTAAAACCAAGTTTTGTTGGGGGACGTGAAGCAGCATGGGATGAAACAGGGATTGGTGTATTACGGGATATGCGCCCCTTCTGCAATGCCTCAAAAAACATGTAAAGAGTCATCATTTTTGTCAATGAAGCAGGATAACGTTTGGCGTTAGCATTCTTCTGATAAAGGGTTTTCCCGGTATTGGCATCTATGACAATAGCAGCGTATTTATCAAGAAAACCACCTTTAGACATTGTATGCCCAGCGGAAGTTAAACCGATTGTGATTGCAATAGTATAAACAGATTTTCTGAAAAGAATTACAGTTTTCTGAATATAAATTCTCACATTATCTCCCCTCCAACTATTGAAATTGAATCCATAAAATTCTGTGCATAATCCTGATTATCCACAATGTTAATCATATTAGATGCATAGAATAAGATTCTTGGGTTACTAATTTGTTTTATAAAAACCTAAATTAGCCAGAAGATGCTCTATATTTAAGTTAGTGAACTTTTAATTGAAACGTTCAACATACAATCAACAGTCTTAAAAAATACATGAAGAAGAATAGTTTTCTGATTATACTTTTTATGCTTTGACATTTGTTAAATAGAAATTTCCATGGATACTTAAAAAATCTTGCACCCTGGATTGATAAGAGAAGATACAAGCAGAGATATCCCCCACATACTGTCGGGATTCGTATCTTGGGGTAACTTAAATTATATGGAAAAAGAACATAAGAGTATTAGATATGTGGTTCAGCAAAGCTAAAAATGAGATCACCAAATATCTGTTGCACAATTAAGCTTAATATTATCTTTTTTTAGGCATCAATAAACGAAAAATTGATCTTTTTCAATACCCTACCTATATTAAATCACAACCAATGCTACATCGCACGAATAACCGCTGTTGAAACAGCGGTTATTTGACACCCAAAATGAGGGTATTATTTCCTATTGACAGATTCTTTCATTAATTTTCCAGCACTAAATTTTGGCACTTTACGAGAAGGAATCTGAATTTCAGCGCCTGTTAAAGGATTACGACCTTTTGTTGCTTTACGGTGTAAAATTTCAAAAGTTCCAAAACCTGGAATACGTATGTCACCACCTTCACTGAGAGTGTTTATAATAGAAGTGACGAAAGCATCTATAGCTTCAGCTGCTTTGGCTTTAGAAAGACCGGCTCTCTCAGCTATTGAACTGATCAATTCGTTTTTGTTCATAGGCATTTCCTTTCTCTGAGTTGACTCGGCATTTAATTTGTATCTCTCAGGGTTCAAGGTTATTCAAAAATTTAGTGAATAAAAAAAACAAAAAACACCGACCTTTAGCCATTCAACACAGCTCTATGCAACAACCCAAAAACTATTACAACTTATTGACACCTAAAAATAGAGAATGGATGAATTTATCCTGTATTTTTTTGGAAATCAATGAGCTACGGATTGATTTGATACATCGTCTTCATTTGTTAGGATTGATTCCAGCAAAAGAGGATCTTTCCAGTTAATTGCTTCCGGTTCACGAACAAGTGCATTCTGTAGCACTTCTATGGCATTGGAAATAGGAACAATCTCCAGATTGTTTTTCACATTATCTGGAATTTCTACCAGATCTGTAGCATTCTCTTCGGGAATAAGAACCTTCTTAATTCCACCTCGAAGAGCTGCAAGCAATTTTTCTTTTAACCCGCCAATTGGTAAAACACGGCCGCGCAAGGTAATTTCACCTGTCATGGCAATATCCTTGCGAACTGGAATGCCAGTCATGGCTGATACTATTGCTGTCATCATAGCAATACCTGCCGATGGCCCATCCTTTGGAGTTGCTCCTTCTGGTACGTGCACGTGAATGTCGCGTTTATCAAAAAACGGTGGTTCAATACCAAAATCCATAGCGCGCGAACGCACATAAGAAGCTGCTGCTGAAATAGATTCCTTCATAACGTCGCGCAAATTACCTGTTACAGTCATCCGACCTTTCCCAGTCATCATAACGCCTTCGATAGTGAGAAGTTCGCCTCCGACTTCTGTCCATGCGAGCCCAGTCACAATGCCGATTTGGTCTTCTCCTTCAATCTGACCAAACCGGTAACGTTTAACACCTAGATAATCAACAACATTATCACGCGTGATATGAATTAAATGATATTTACTTTTTTTGATAATCGCCGTAATAACCTTACGCGCGAGTTTCATTAGTTCACGCTCAAGATTGCGAACACCAGCTTCACGAGTATAATCCTGTATAATGGCGTGAATTGCTTCCTTATCAACTGAAAACTCCTTTGCTTGCAAAGCATGTTCGCTGATGACTTTAGGCAAAAGATGGCGCGTAACAATCTGAAGCTTTTCATCTTCCGTATAACCGGCAATTCGTATGATTTCCATACGATCTAATAAAGGTCCTGGGATATTTAGCGTATTAGCTGTTGTTATAAACATAACGTCTGAGAGGTCATATTCGACCTCTAGATAATGGTCCATAAAAGTTGAATTTTGTTCTGGATCAAGCACTTCAAGCAATGCTGAAGAAGGGTCACCACGGAAATCCTGACCCATCTTATCAATTTCATCAAGAAGGAAAAGTGGATTTGATTTTTTAGCCTTTTTCATCGATTGCACAATTTTACCCGGCATGGATCCAATGTAAGTACGACGGTGACCGCGAATTTCAGATTCGTCACGTACACCGCCCAATGACATACGAACATATTCACGGCCCGTTACTTTAGCAATAGAGCGAGCTAATGAAGTTTTGCCAACACCTGGAGGCCCAACAAAGCAAAGAATTGGGCCCTTAATTTTCGCAGCACGGCTTTGCACAGCCAGATATTCAACAATGCGCTCCTTAACTTTATCCAAGCCGAAGTGTGCTGCATCTAGCATTCTTTCTGCCAATTTGAGATCTTTTTTGATCTTAGATTTTTTATTCCACGGAATAGTAAGCAGCCAATCAAGGTAATTGCGCACAACAGTTGCTTCCGCAGACATTGGCGACATAGAACGCAATTTCTTGATTTCAGATAACGCTTTTTCACGCGCTTCCTTCGTTAGCTTGATTGTCTTAACGGTTTCTTCCAGTTCAGAAATTTCGTCGCGCCCATCTTCATTTTCCCCAAGTTCTCTCTGAATTGCCTTCATTTGCTCATTCAAGTAATATTCGCGTTGTGTCTTTTCCATCTGCCGTTTTACACGTGAGCGAATACGCTTTTCAACCTGTAACACAGAAATTTCTGATTCCATAAAGCTTAAGGCTTTTTCTAGCCGAGCATGAATTGAAAGCAAAGCTAGCATTTCCTGTTTTTCTGACAATTTTATTGTCAAATGTGATGCAATCGTATCGGCAAGCTTGGAAGGGCTTTCAATCTGGCTGACAGCGCTGACAACTTCCGGTGAAATCTTTTTGTTAAGTTTCACATAATTCTCGAAATCGGCAACTACAGAACGGGCAAGTGCCTCTACTTCTACGGCATCTTCAATAATTTCGTGTAAGATCTTGGCATCAGCCTGAAGATAAATTCCTTTATCAACAAATCGAACAAGGCCAGCTCTAGCAACACCTTCGACCAGCACTTTAATCGTGCCATCTGGCAATTTTAAAAGTTGTAAAATACTAGCAAATGTTCCAACACTGTAAATCGCTTCAGGCTTTGGATCATCATCCGTAGCATTTTTTTGTGTAACAAGCAGTATCTTTTTGTTTTCCCGCATTGCTTCTTCTAGTGCATGAATGGATTTCTCGCGCCCAACAAATAGTGGTACGATCATATGCGGGAAAACGACAACATCACGTAGCGGTAAAACAGCGTAAAGCCCATTTTCTACTACAAAAATCTTCTCAGAACTTTCCTGCATCTTTTATCCTTTCTGGAACTCTGACAAGCCATCCCACTGTGTTTTCCCAAACGTTGGTAAGGGCTACTGCATCCATTGTATCTTATTAACTACTTCTGTTGCTATCCCTATTTCAGCTGTACTAAACAACCAAACAAGTGCATTATAAAAACAGGAATGCCATCGAATAACGACATACAGCTAAAAGCCAGCTGGCATATAAAGCAAAGGATAGAGCTTCTTTCCATAGGTTTATATACTTAAGATGATTTTTTAAAGTAAGATCATTCTTGTGCTTGCGTCTAGGATGTTTATAAACATCCTTCAAATAATCAGATATGAAATAAACACAGATAAAAATCAGATCGTTAGACAAATTATTAATATTTTAGATAAATGTACTTAAGCAGATGCATTGCCTTTTCCATCATTCCAGTCGGCATAAATATAAAGCGGGTAAGCTACCCCCTCTACAACATCAGCAGAAATAACAACTTCTCTCACCCCTTCTAGTCTAGGTAATTCAAACATCGTATCTAGCAATATCCTTTCCATTATAGAACGCAATCCACGTGCGCCAGTCTTACGTTCAATCGCTTTATTAGCGATCGCATGCAGTGCATCGTCATGAAATGTTAATTCCACATTCTCTATTTCAAATAGACGCTTGTACTGTTTAACAAGCGCGTTTTTAGGTTCAGATAAAATCCGTATCAATGCCACAACATCTAAGTCTTCAAGTGTTGCAATAACCGGGAGACGACCAACAAACTCCGGAATAAGACCGAATTTCAATAGATCCTCAGGCTCAAGATTATGAAAAATCCTACCGATCTTACGATCATCAGGAGCTGCAATCTTTGCATTAAAGCCAATAGAGGTTTTTTCACCTCGATCTGAAATGATCTTATCGAGCCCAGCAAACGCACCACCACAGATAAAAAGAATATTAGTCGTATCAACTTGTAGAAACTCTTGCTGAGGATGCTTACGCCCACCTTGCGGAGGAACAGATGCTATTGTTCCTTCCATAATCTTCAGAAGAGCCTGCTGAACTCCTTCACCAGAAACATCTCGAGTTATAGAAGGATTGTCCGCTTTTCGGCTAATTTTGTCAACTTCATCAATATAAACAATACCACGCTGTGCTCGTTCGACATTATAATCAGCTGCTTGGAGAAGCTTAAGAATGATATTCTCTACATCTTCACCTACGTATCCTGCCTCAGTTAATGCGGTTGCATCCGCCATAGTAAAAGGCACATCAATGATGCGCGCTAGTGTTTGAGCTAAATAAGTTTTCCCGCAACCCGTTGGACCGACTAAAAGAATATTCGATTTCGTCAGCTCAATATCTAAATTTTTTGCTTGGTGTGCGAGTCGTTTATAGTGATTATGTACTGCTACAGACAGGACTCTCTTAGCATAAAACTGCCCAATCACATAATCATCCAATACCGACATGATCTCCTGCGGAGTAGGAACACCTTCTCGTGCCCGAACAGAAGAAGATTTACTTTCCTCTTGGATAATATCCATACAGAGCTCTACACATTCATCACAGATAAAAACTGTAGGACCGGCAATCAATTTGCGTACTTCATGCTGACTTTTCCCGCAAAATGAGCAATAAAGCGTGTTTGTGGAATCCCTCCCACTATTTCCAATTCTGCTCATCGCTTAATATCCTTCCATTCTTGCAAAAGATTGCACAATACGCTTCACAACAAATGTTTTCTGATTAATGCACATCTAATGATTTGAAATTTCATGTATTTCAGGTACCAAATACGTAAACGTAAAGCTAATAAAATGTCTATAAAGTTAAATCTTTCCATTTCAGCAGCTTCCATAAAAACTGTTGTAAGAAATTATCCGCAAAAATGAAGCTGAAAGATCTTTTTAATTTTGTTATTGTCAGCACGGTGGTTTTAAGCGTCTTTCTGTGAAATTATTCTCTTTTCCAATACTTCATCAATCAGACCGAAATTACTAGCTTCAGTAGCAGACATAAAATGATCACGATCCAGCGTCTGCTCAATTATCTTGCAGTCTTGTCCAGTATGAACAACATAAATTTCGTTTAAACGTTGTTTTAGCTTTATAATATCCTGTGCGTGACGTTGTATATCTGAAGCAGCCCCCTGGAAACTGCCAGAAGGTTGATGCACCATGATACGTGCATTAGGCAATGCAAAGCGATGCCCTTTAGCGCCTGCAGTAAGAAGCAGCGAACCCATGGAAGCTGCCTGTCCGATACACAAGGTAGATACTACTGGTTGGATAAACTGCATTGTATCATAAATTGCCATACCTGATGTCACATACCCACCGGGAGAGTTAATATAAAGGCTGATTTCCTTCTTCGGATTTTCTGCCTCCAAAAACAGAAGCTGTGCACAAACTAGTACGGCTACTTGATCTTCGATCGAACCATTTATGAATATAATACGCTCTTTTAGCAATCGAGAAAAAATATCATAAGCGCGTTCTCCCCGATTATTCTGCTCAACTACCATAGGGACGAGGCTCATTGCGGTTTTGATTGTCTTATCCATCTTTTGACCTTTTCTTGATCTAGCTTCCACAAAATATGCAAAATACAGGGGGCAATTTTCCTACTCCTACGTTTTGGCACCTCATCGAGGCGATATGCGATACCATAATTCATACTGATGGATATGAAATAATATTTGTATATTCTTAAATATCAAAATACCTCCGGCCAAAAGGTTACTCAATTTTACCTGTGATGAATACCTATGCATAATCCATATCTGGTTAGATTAATCCTTTGAGAGCCAAATGATAAAAACTTCCTATTTTAGGTGGTTCATTGGTTAATGCTTTTTTATGAATATGAAAACCTATAAAATCTGGGTGATCAAGTGGTTCTAGCCCATAAGCAGGATCAAAAATACGCTCGGCTTTTCGGCCTGTCCAATAATAAAATGTCTCTTTTGATTTTGCTTCGTTAAAAAAGCCAAAACGCTTTGCAAGTCGCGAAATACCATCATTACCAAAAACTGTGATTCCCAACCGATTGGGCTGAACAGGTATACCTTTATAGCGTAAAATAGCAGGCCGCCAAACACGGCGCTTGAAACCCAACCAGTCGGGAACAAGATTATTACCATGAAGATAATCTTCAAATTTCGTAATAATCGGGTTATCCGGCGGTAGATAAAGGGCAGAAACGCCAACACGAGCACGATTTTCACGTGCTAGCCATATTTTTCTAGGGTCAGGTTTAAATGATTTGACTAGGTAAATATCGGTATCGAGCCAAACTCCTTGACTATATTTCATTAGCATGATGCGAAAAATGTCGCTGAATTGTACAATCGAAAGCAATGGCTTAAAAGATGGGTAATCAGGGTCTATCCAATAAAGCACGTCCTGAGACATAATAGAATTAGCATCATACAATTCTACTCCCATAGGAATATTTTTAATCGGCTCATAAACAAATAGCTTAACATGCTGACCAGTTTTAATCATTGATGAGAGACAGACTCGGTCGACGATACGCAATTTATTACCAAACCAGAAAGTACAAATATCCATTCCCTTTTATACCATCCACTTCAAAAAAGTCTAAGTCGACCCAAAACATCTGTTCAACATCATTGTATAGTCTCAGTTAAAGCGAAAATCACAATAAAATTATCGGGTCAAATACATGTTCCTACAGGCAATTTCGGCATTGTAATAAACAGCTCCGCCGCTATTTTCATATAGACTGAGTTCGAAAAGCGTTATTCCTAATAAGAGGTGATGCTTCAAGTATCCAACCATCAACAATTTCCGATTGTCCATGCGCAATAGAATAAACAACACGAGTATACCCTCGTCGCATCTGTTGCAACATTTTTGATAACGCAATATTGCATGGATTAATATAAGCATCAATACTTATATCTTTCTCAGCTTTCCATACCAAAGGATTATTAACTAAAGTCATATTGTTATTGCAGCCAAAGTACTTTTTCCATTACATCATCGCACTTAGGATGTTAATTTGTTCTTGATTGCCTAAGCACAATCAGGAGATTTATATCTTCAAACAATGCTTCTTACAACATAGACTGATCAAGCGCGCTTGCTGTGCATAACTCAGAATCTTATTCTAGATAATTCTAGTGATGAAAGCGCAGGTTTAAGGTCAGACTCAGTAACCATAATATTGGTCTGGTCCTGCCATTTCTCAGTAGCTTTAATCACATTAAAGACCTAATATTGCCGCTGCCCGCAATAACAATACGCTTTAGAATATGGCCTCTTTGATAAAATTAAAGAGTACAGATGTACTTGGTTAATCGCAGCAGTAATATAAGAAATATCTCCTGGAAGTATATTGACTGCATTTATGAACAAACAACTGCTGCCTGCACTGCATCCGTCAATACATTAGGATGTAAGCCATGCTCCGAGTAATCCGATGACATCAATTAACTCTGGATTCTGATTTGCAACCGTAACACATCAACCTACTCGACAGTTAATTTTAGCTTAATACCGTGCCAATTTGCCCAGAACGGTAAATGATAACCCGAATTATTACGATAGTCCAAGTGATTTTAGCTTACGATGCAAAGCTGAACGCTCCATGCCAACAAATTCGGCTGTGCGGGAAATATTACCACCAAATCGGTTAATCTGTGCAACTAGATATTCCTTTTCAAATATCTCCCGTGCTCCGCGCAGCGGTAAAGTCATAATATGCTGATCTGCGTTAGAAGAGATGCGGGGTAACATATCACCAATTTCTGCTGGCAATAAATTAGCCGTGATTGGCTTCTCACAGCTATCATCTCTAGTAAGAATAAGTAACCGCTCTACATTATTGCGCAATTGCCTAACATTACCCGGCCAACTATGAGCCTGTAGTACCGCCATTGCATTATTATCCACAGAGCGCAATCTTATGCCTGCCTGACGAGCAATCTGACGCATAAAATGATCCACTAGAGTGGGAATATCCTCGCGATGCTTAGCCAAAGGTGGTACAGTAATTGATACAACTGAAAGACGATGAAACAAATCCTCACGAAAACTACCTTCGGCAATCAATTTTTCAAGATTCTTGGTTGTTGATGAAATAATACGCACGTTAACCCTCACCCGGCTTATTCCTCCAACTCGCTCAAATTGTTGTTCGGTCAGGACCTGTAAAATCTTCTTTTGTGTCTCACGAGGTATATCAGCAATCTCATTGAGATACAAAATACCGCCATGTGCCTCTTCAAAGGCACCGATTTTACGTTCTCTAGCATTCATTTCTATACCGAAAAGCTCTATTTCCATACGTTCAGCTGTAATTGTAGAAGCATTAAGAACGACAAATGGTCCCTTAGCACGCGATGAGATCGTATGAATCATACGAGCTGTCATTTCTTTGCCTGAACCTGATGGTCCAGTAATCATGATACGACTATTGGTCGGTGCAACTTTTTCAATTGTCTGCCGTAGCTGATTCATGATCGGAGAATTTCCAATAAATTCTAACGTATCAATCGCATTCTTGCGTAACTCCTGCACTTCACGCTTGAGGTTCGATGCCTCAAGAGCACGTTCTGCTACAAGCAGCAGATAATCAATCTTGAACGGCTTTTCTATAAAATCATAAGCTCCGCGTTTAATTGCTGAAACAGCCGTTTCGATATTTCCATAACCAGAAATTATTACAATTGGTGGTTTTAAAAAGCGTTTTTTAATTTCATCGAATAATGCAAGCCCATCGAGTTGGCTAGTCTGCAACCAAAGATCCAGAAAGATTAATTGTGGTAAGCGTTCATCAATTACAGCCAGTGCTTCGTCTGCGTTGGCAGCTACACGCGTTTCATATCCCTCATCGCTTAAAATCCCTGCCACAAGTTCACGAGTATCTGCTTTGTCATCTACAATCAGAATATCAGCCGCCATAATCACTCACTTGCTTTTTAAGAGGCAATATCTGCTTTTTATCTTTATCTGAAGCCCGAAAAATCATGCGAACATAGCTCCACGGCTTTCAGTGATGTGAAGCCGGAGCATCAAGTAATTCGATATACTCGCCGTGCTCCTCGATAATTTTGCGCAGAATCGCTAGCCTAAGCCCTGTACCTTTTTCTCGCATATTTATGTAAGGTTTAAGCAATTTCTTCCGATCTTTTTTAGGAAAACCCTTGCCATTATCGATGATATCAATAGTCAGCTCATCGTCTTTCTGTAAAGCTTGCACCAATATGTAGCTGTCGCGTATCTTTTTTCCATTCGCAGCATCAATTCCCTCGCTAGCATTTTTTGTGACATTGCAAAAAATCTGTTTAATCAAGCAACTATCGCAAACACCAATATGTGGCTTTTCTTCTATATTCTGTTCAAAAACAATATCCTGTCGTGAAATTTGAATCAAAAATATTGCCTCCCGCAGTGGATTACGTACGTCCATCTGTACTAATCTTAGGTATAGACGCAAAGTAATGAAAACTCATCCACCATCCGCCCAATAGTTCCAACTTGTCGGATAATCGTATTAATACACTGGTCAACCCCCCCTTATCTATATCAATGATTTTGCCATAACGACGGTGAAGGCGCTCAACTGATAATTGGATAAGGGTCAATGGATTTTTGATCTCATGCGCTATACGCCGGGCAATATCCGCGCAAATAGAAGAATGTTGAGCTTCGATCAGATTGATGATACCATCAACTATCACAATCCAAGAATGGTTTTTTGCATCCGTATCCTCTATGGTGATCTGGACATTGTAGACACGTGTTCGACCTTGATAAATAGTACCCTGCTGCTGCTCATGCAGAGTTTTCCCTGCGGATGCACGTACCACTTCGAAAACTTTCCTGGCAGTAGTGTAGGTAATAATCAGGCTCTGCCCGATTACTTTCTGCGGATCAAAACTAAACATGGCTTCAGCAGACCGATTAATAATTGTAATATATCCTTCATCATCCACACCGATCACAGCTGCTATTACACTAGAAAGTACAGCTTTAGAAAAACGGCGACGTTCATCAATTTGCTCGCTAGCTGTTATCAATTCACTACACTGGCTTTTAAATTGTGCGATCATGCAATTACATTGGCCAATATCACTATCCTTCGAGCAAGCAGGAACAACAATCTCCATATTGCCAGAGGCGATATCATCGGCAGTACCAATTCAGAAGGCGGTTCGGTTGTAGTAGTCTGTCAGCAATAGAAATCGCTCCCCAGACAGCTGAAAGTAACATAACAAGAAACAGACAAAAATAAAAAACAGCAAAAGCAATCTGTGCCAGGACGCGACTGACTTCAAGCTTACAGTAATGATTAGCATTGAGCTCTGTTAGCCGTAAAGCATCCAGTACTCGCAGGTCTGTTTCCCGCACCGCATAAAACCAAGCATCTTCAATATCGTCTACCTTGAGGATAATGCCAAAGAAATTATGCACCTTGGGTTGAAATTTCACTGAATTAATGGGAGTCGACTCTCCAATCCATGACTGAGGCTGAATCGGCAAATTTCTCTCTCTACTATGACAGCTTGAGATGATCATTGATCCATCACGGTGCAGTAAAAATACATCACGTAAATCTTGTCCGATTGTTTGAAGCGTGATGATTATTACATGCATGCGAGAAGCTGCATGTCCAACAACAAGACAAGTCACCAAAACTGCATTAATAAGTGTGAGAATCAGCGTAATAGAACGATCAGAGATAACAGGCGTGAGTCCAGTTGAAATAACAAAAGATATACTTGCTATCAGAAAAGCTAGAGTAATAACGCCCAAACTGAAAAGTGCCTGCCCTTTATAATGTTGCCTTCGCCTAAGAAAGTTTTTTCCAAGTATAGCAGTTGTACTTTCCAAATCCATATTACATCCAGATTACTTTAATTCATTGCAATTATGCCACAATATGTTGCACACTTAATGGTGCACAAAAACTGCTTACCAATTGATGTTATCTTCATGAGTACTAAAATAAGATCAGTTTTTATCTAAAATATATACTCTGGATATAAATCTAAAGAAGAGTTCACATATTTTTAGAATATTTCTAAGTACTGGAGTAGATCTAAGAAAAAGTGTAGATGAACATGAAAGGAATAAAATATGCGGCTCACTAAACAGACAAATTACGCTATGCAGATGTTGATGTACTGCGTAGCTAATAAGGATAAATTGAGTCGTGTATCTGAAATTGCTAAGGCATATTCTGTCTCGGAACTATTTTTGTTCAAGATACTAAACCCGCTTGTTGAAGCGGGATTGATGCAAACTGTACGCGGACGCAATGGGGGTATAAGATTAGCAAAACCAGCAGTAGATATCACAGTTGCTGATGTGGTGCAAATAACAGAAGATAACTTTGCTATGGCTGCTTGTTTTGTAAATGATGCAGCTAAGTGTCCCTTGGTTAATGCCTGTGGTCTCAATATGACGTTAAGCAGAGCACTCAAGGCATTTCTTGATGTATTGTCAGCGACCACTATTGCAGATTTGCAGCGACCAACCAACCGTATTCGCTTGGGCATTGATCGATTACAAGAAACCTGTAAAATGGCAAATTAATACTTTTCTCAAGTTAATATTGAAATGCTCTCATGTCTGTTGCAGCAATTGTATTAGCCGCTGGTCGGGGTAGGCGGACAAAAGGTAATACTCCAAAGCAATATGCATCTATTGGTGGTACGCCGATTATTCGCCGTACGATAGAGACTTTTTTATCTCACGGGAATATTTCCCCTATTGTATTGGTCATACATCCAAGTGATTATGCCTTATGCCAACAGGCCCTAGGAAAACTTACAGCTAGGGTTCTTTTTGTAGAAGGCGGAGCAACACGTCAAGATTCAGCAAGAGCTGGATTGCGCTATCTGCAACAGTTATCTCCGCATTATGTTCATATACATGATGGAGCACGTCCTTTTATTAAGCATGAACTACTGGATGCCATTTATTCTGCTTTGACACCCTCCAGTGGTGTTCTTCCTGCTATGCCGGTTTCTGATACCTTTAAAGAGGCAGATGATAATGATCATGTAATCGCAACAATTCCTTATAAGCGTCTTTTTGCCGCGCAGACGCCGCAATCTTTTCCTTATTCACTTATTTTGTCTGCCCACGAAGCAGCATATGCGGATGGACGTCATGATTTTACAGATGATTCTGCAATTGCGGAATGGTACACTATTCCGATGCGTGTTATCGAGGGGGCAGCAAATAATATAAAAATCACTTGGGCCATAGATATCGAAATGGCTAACAAACGACTAAAAGAGGAAAGCATTGCATTGCCCGATGTACGAACAGGAAATGGCTATGATGTACACAAACTTGAAAAAGGGGATGGTGTCGTACTTTGCGGTGTTAAAATTCCTTGCCAAAAGAAACTCTCTGGCCATTCAGATGCTGACGTTGCACTACATGCTCTAACAGATGCTCTTCTAGCAACTCAGGGGGCGGGTGATATAGGCATTCATTTTCCTCCATCTGATCCACAATGGAAAGGAATTGCCTCGGAAGTATTTGTCCGCCATGCAGTTCGTCTTATCCGTGAAAGAAAAGGTCATATTGCTAATATTGATATAACGGTAATTACCGAAATACCCAAAATCAGTCCATACAGGCAAATGATGACGTGGAGACTACGGGAGATGCTTGGTATCATACCTGAGCGTATTTCCATAAAAGCAACCAGCAATGAAATGTTAGGTTTTATCGGGCGAAAGGAAGGCATTGCTGCAATCGCTACGGCAACCGTAATTTACAATGATGGATCATCGATGTGATCAAATATTTGATTGCAAAAAATGCTTCTATTGCTCTATTCAACAGAGATCTGCTTAGCATCATTTATTTCTAGGCATGTATAATTTTAATACAGTTGTCATTGGATAAATTTTAGGTATGCAAATATTAAGCATAATTAAAATCAGAGAGAAAAATGTCTACATGATTATAAAGTCATGCTTTTCTAAATTTCCGAATGCAATCGAGCTATAAGCGACGCGCCCCGATCATTATGCCGTGTGCTGTAAAAATGTGTAAAAATACTTCCAATATATATCATAATATTCTCCTTATGCACTGACACTATCAGTGGATAATACCCGTATTATTACAATACCGGTAATTGACAGATTTCATAGAACAATGTTTACTTATGATTGATGATTTGTATCTTCAATCTTTAGAGGTATTGTACAAAAAATTCGTCTTTGAAAGCAAAATATGATATTCCAGAAAATTTCTTTACCAATATTTGCTACTGTAGCGCCGATGGTAGTAGGGTGTTCATCGAGTTATTTTTCTGATAATTCTGTTCGTACTGTATCATCAGTTGGAATTCAAACAGCACCATTAGGGCGGGTTTTGCAGAGCAATTTACCTTCTCTAGAATCTTGTTCTGATCCATTGAATGTATCCGAGCATACGCATAATTCAGATTATGATATTGCGTCAGCCGGTATTGAATTAACACCGGCTGATGTTGCTGGGGTTTGGAAAGCTTCTATTGGCGGAATGAAGTGCTGGATTGCCACACCACAGACAAGATTTGGAGAGGGATACCGAGCTAGACCATTGCATTGCCCTGCAGGATTTTCGCAAATTATCTCTTGGATGATCAGGGGTACAGACCTTATGTTTTTTGACAATGTTGGCAACACTGTTGCCACGCTTTATTCTCCTGAGAGTGTACGGTTTGAAGGGTGCACGACAACAGGAACACATGTTGTTCTTACTCGTTAGATTAAGCAGTTTTTTAAGTGATCGGTTTCGTATGATAATTGCAAGCAGGACAAACTTATGGCTACAGTACGTGAGCGTTATGATGCGTTGGTTGAAAGAGGCATAATTTCTGAGAATCAAGCACAGATTGCGGTGATTGCACGATATGATGCGCTTCTGGAAAAACTACATAGAGAAAGATTTCTATGCAAAAGTAATTCTTTTAGGTGGATTCTCGGTAAGAGAAACCAGGAACGGTCTAATATCAAAGGACTTTATACTTACGGCAAAGTTGGGCGTGGTAAAACTATGCTTATGGATTTGTTTTTCTCTTGTTTACCGGAAGTTAGTAAACGACGAGCGCACTTCAATGATTTCATAAATGATGTGCATTATCGTATTAATGCATATCATCAGATATTGAGTAACGATGAAGCAAAGCAGGAAGATCTTTTCTCCAACCTGGCAGTAAAACTAGCAAAGGAAGCACACATTCTTTGCTTTGATGAATTTACAGTAACAGATATTGCTGATGGCATGATTTTAGCGCAGCTTTTTACGGCTCTTTTTAAGCAGGGTGTAATTTTGATTGCTACATCCAATGTAGCATTGGATGATCTTTATCGTGATGGCTTTAACTATCAGATTTTTTTACCATTTATTGATACATTGAAACAGCATGTTGATGAGATGAATCTTATTGTCTCAACAGATTACCGTTCTAGAAAAATTAGGAGACAGTCTGTTTATATGACACCCATTGGCAAAACTGCAGATGCACATATGGATAAAATTTGGGCAAAAGTTAAGAACGGTTCTATGGAGAAAGTTATTGAGCTTGCTGTGCGCGGACATATTATCAGGGTACCCAGATCTATAGAAACAGCAGCTCGCTTTAATTTTTCTGATCTTTGTTCTAAGCCGCTTGGCGCCTGTGATTATATAGTTCTTGCTGCTCGTTATCGGACATTTTTTGTTGATCATGTCCCTATTCTTGATGATACGTGCTATAATGAGACAAAACGCTTTATCTTGTTAGTCGATATACTCTACGATCGTCACGTGCGACTTTTTATATCCGCTGAGGCTTGGCCAGATAAGTTGTATACAGGGCATTCGAAGACAGTCGAGACTTTTGAGTTTGAGCGTACAGCCTCACGCCTTTTTGAAATGCAAAGTGAAAATTATCTGCAAACCTGGACATCTGATACTTAAGTGTTAGGATGAAAAATCCCCGAATTCTGTTTCTCAAAATGTTTACCTAGAATGCAATTGATTTAGTATATTGATTTTAAATAAAATTTAATAATTGGTTGTATTTTTTTTCGTTTTCTCTTATCGACCGTCATGTTTTAGTGTTCCAGTAACCTATGGAGCAGTTTAGTGATTAAGATTATTATTTGCAATGCCTCAAAATATTTCTGAGTGTTAGGAAATCCTGCAAGAATTTTGAGAAAGAAGGATAAAAAAGAGATGGCACGAAGTAAAATTGCTCTTATTGGGTCCGGGATGATTGGCGGAACACTTGCCCATATGATCGGACTTAAAGAACTTGGTGATGTTATTCTATTTGATATTGCAGATGAAATTTCAAAAGGTAAAGGATTGGATATTGCCGAATCTTCTCCGGTGAACGGTTTTGACATCCTTTATAAAGGCACTAATGATTATGCTGAAATTGAAGGAGCAAACGTTGTTATTATAACAGCCGGTGTACCACGCAAGCCCGATATGAGTCGAGATGACCTCTTAGAAATTAATCTAAAGGTCATGAGGCAGGTAGGGAAGGGCATCAAGAAATATGCACCCAATGCATTTGTCATTTGTATCACCAATCCATTAGATGTGATGGTCTGGGCATTGCAGAAATTTTCTGCCTTGCCGCATGAAAAAGTGGTGGGTATGGCTGGTGTGCTTGATTCTGCGCGGTTTCGCTACTTTTTAGCAGAGGAATTTAATGTTTCAGTTGAAGATGTAACAGCTTTCGTTCTTGGTGGCCATGGTGATTCTATGGTACCGTTACCCCGTTATTCAACAGTTGCTGGCATTCCATTATCTGATTTGATTAGCATGGGGTGGATAAGTCAAACAAAGCTCGACCATATCATTCAACGCACCCGTGATGGCGGGCTAGAAATCGTTAGCCTCCTCAAAACCGGATCAGCTTATTATGCGCCGGCTGCGGCAGCAATATGTATGGCGGAATCTTATCTCAAAGACAAGAAGCGTGTTTTGCCGGTTGCTGTCCATCTTACAGGGCAATACGGTGTTAGGGATCTTTACGTCGGTGTTCCTGTTGTTATTGGAGCAGGGGGTGTTGAACGCATCATCGAGATTGACTTGAATGATACTGAAAAAGCGGCCTTCGATCAATCCGTCAGTACAGTAAGAAAGCTTTGCAACGCATCTCTCAAACTTTCTATGGATCTTTCATGAAAAGTTTAAAATATTACAGACATAAAGATGAAGTTGAGCCTATAGAGCTATTGCTGCATTAAATTTCATATTTATTGGGGCATTCTAATTTGATGAATGATAAAAGGTAAATGAGTATGAATATTCATGAATATCAAGCCAAGCGGCTGCTACATGAATATGGTGCCCCAATTGCTAATGGGGTTGCTGTATATTCAATAGAGCAGGCTGAAAAATGGGCAAAAAAACTGTCTGGGCCGTTTTATGTAGTAAAGAGCCAAATTCACGCTGGTGGTCGCGGTAGAGGCAAGTTCAAAGAACTTGCCCCTAATGCTGAGGGTGGTGTGCGTTTGTCCCATTCTGTTGAGGAATTGCTAGCCAATGTTAGGGAAATGCTCGGCTGTACGCTCGTGACAAAGCAAACAGGGCTTGCCGGAAAACAGGTTAATCGCCTTTACATCGAAGAAGGGGCCGAGATAAAAAGTGAACTTTATCTTTCTGTACTTGTTGATCGCCTTATTGGCCGAGTTATTTTTGTTGTTTCAACAGAAGGCGGCATGGATATTGAGACTGTAGCTAAAGAAATGCCTAACAAAATCATTACGCTTGAAATTGATCCAATAATGGGTATGACATCTCATGATGCGAATGAGCTTGCTGAAGCACTAAAACTTGAGAAAGCTGCTCGGAAGGATGGCCTTAATCTATTCCCGATTCTTTACAAAGCTTTTGTAGAAAAGGATATGAGTCTTCTGGAAATTAATCCCCTTGTTGTTATGGACAATGGACATCTTCGGATACTGGACGTCAAAGTTTCTTTTGATAACAACGCGCTTTTCCGTCATCCAGATGTTGTTGCTTTACGTGATATTTCGGAAGAAGATCCAAAGGAAATCGAGGCTTCGAAATACGAGCTCGCTTATGTAGCATTGGATGGCAATATCGGCTGTATGGTCAATGGAGCAGGGTTAGCAATGGCAACTATGGATATCATAAAACTTTATGGTGCCAATCCGGCAAACTTTCTTGATGTTGGTGGTGGTGCTTCAGAAGACAAGGTCAAAGCAGCGTTCAAGATTATTACAGCTGATTCGCATGTGAAAGGAATCTTGGTTAATGTTTTTGGTGGAATCATGCATTGTGATGTGATTGCTAAAGGTGTGGTTTCTGCCGTTAATGAAGTTGGGCTGAAAGTTCCACTAGTTGTACGACTGGAAGGCACTAATGTTGAAAAAGGAAAAAAAATACTACAAGACAGTGACTTGCATATCATTCCTGCTGATGATCTTGATTCAGCAGCTCAGAATATCGTTGCTGCAGTAAAGGGAGCCTAAGGGAGTATGTCAATACTTGCAAATAAGGATACTAAAATTCTCGTTCAGGGACTTACAGGGAAGACGGGAACCTTTCATACTGAACAGGCGCTTTCCTATTACAATACACAGATGGTTGGTGGTATTCATCCAAAAAAAGGTGGAAAGGTTTGGACTGGGGGCAATGAACAGAGCCTACCGATTTTTACAACTGTTGCTGAGGCTAAGGAAAAAACTGGAGCTAATGCTTCTGTCATCTATGTGCCACCAGCATATGCCGCAGATGCGATTATTGAAGCGATTGAAGCTGAAATAGGCCTTATTGTTTGTATTACGGAAGGTATTCCAGTATTGGATATGGTACAGATTAAGGCGAAGCTTGAAAGCTCGAAATCGCGTTTGATCGGACCAAACTGCCCGGGTGTTATGACACCAGAAGAATGTAAAATCGGGATCATGCCCAGTTTTATTTTTAGGAAGGGATTTGTCGGTATTGTTTCACGTTCTGGCACACTTACCTATGAAGCTGTATTACAGACCACAAGTGAAGGCTTAGGACAAACCACAGTCGTCGGCATCGGCGGTGATCCTGTTAAAGGTACAGAATTTATCGATATTCTAGAAATGTTCTTAGCAGATGATGCAACAAAATCCATTGTTATGATTGGTGAAATTGGTGGAACAGCAGAAGAGGAAGCGGCTCAATTTCTGAAGGACGAAGCTAAGAAAGGTCGGAAAAAGCCGATAATTGGCTTTGTCGTTGGTCGAACTGCACCTCCCGGACGTACCATGGGGCATGCTGGTGCTTTAATTTCTGCTGGTAAAGGTAGAGCAGAAGATAAAATTGCTGCAATGGAAGAAGCAGGTATACGTGTTTCTCCTTCACCGGCAAAGCTTGGAGCAACGTTAACTGAAGTCATAAAAGACTGACAATTGGATAACAGTGAATGCATAGATGCCTATAAGTGTATTATAGATTTTCCTTTTTTTGAAATGTAAAGCCGCTTTAATTGACAGAGTAGCTTGACATGACTTGTGAAGGGCGGATGTGGTTTGAATGCTTGGTTATACAGGTGTCATAGCTATAAAAGGAGACGGAACGATTACGTTTTGGCAATGGGATGGATAATAGGCAGGAACAGAAAAACAATCTTTTCGCCCTTACTTCATTTCTTTATGCTGGTAATGCTGATTATATTGAGCAGCTTTATGTGCAGTATGAGGAAAATCCAACATCGATTGATGGAGGATGGCGAGATTTTTTTGATAGTCTTCATGATGAAAAAGAAGATGTGCTAAAAAATGCAGCTGGAGCATCATGGAAGCAAAAAAATTGGTCGCCTAAGACGGAAGATGAATTTATTTTAATTGATGGTAATTGGTCAGATGTTGAAAAGCATATGGCTGGTAAATTAAAGGCGAAATCTGAAGAAAGTTCAGTTAAAAACAGCAGAGGAGTTCTAATTTCCAGTCTCTCTCAAGATGAGATTATCCGTGCTGCTCGGGATTCTGTTCGAGCGATTATGATGATTCGCGCCTTCCGTATGCGTGGGCATCTTCATGCTAAACTTGATCCGCTTCATCTTGCTGAAAAACCAGAAGACTATAACGAATTACTACCAGAAACCTATGGGTTTATGTCACAGGATTGCAATCGTGATATTTTTATTGATAATGTGTTGGGGCTTGAATATGCAACAATCCAAGAGATGCTTGAAATTCTGAATCGTACTTATTGTTCGACTATTGGTGTAGAATTCATGCATATTTCTAATCCAAGGCAAAAGGCATGGATACAGGAAAGGATCGAGGGTTCTGAAAATGGAATTGCATTTTCGGTCAAAGGGAAGAAAGCTATTTTGAATAAGTTGATCGAAGCGGAAGGTTTTGAACAGTTTCTGGATGTGAAATACAAAGGAACCAAGCGCTTTGGGTTGGATGGATCGGAATCCCTTATTCCAGCGCTTGAACAGATCATAAGGTGCGCTGGTGCCCTTGGTGTTCGAGAAGTTATTTTGGGTATGGCCCACCGCGGTCGCCTTAATGTCTTAGCACAGGTAATGTCAAAACCGCATCGTGCTATTTTTCATGAATTCAAGGGTGGGTCTTGTAAGCCGGATGATGTGGAAGGATCTGGAGATGTGAAATACCATCTGGGTGCTTCTGCCAATTGTTCATTTGATGGTAATGAAGTGCATCTTTTACTATTGCCCAACCCGTCGCATCTTGAAATTGTCAATCCTGTTGTAATGGGTAGGGCGCGGGCAAAGCAAGATCAGCTTGCAGGTATTACTCGCACGGACATGGTGCCACTACACGAGCGAGCGAGAATCATGCCACTTCTTATTCATGGTGATGCGGCTTTTGCCGGCCAAGGTGTAGTAGCTGAAATGTTTGGGCTTTCTGATCTCAAAGGTTATCGTGTTGCTGGTTCAATTCATTTTATCATCAATAACCAGATTGGTTTTACAACCAATCCGCGTTTTTCGCGTTCTTCACCTTATCCCTCTGATACAGCCAAGATGATTGAAGCCCCGATTTTTCATGTTAATGGAGATGATCCAGAAGCTGTGGTTTATGTAGCAAAAGTCGCTGCGGAATTTCGCCAGCTTTTTCATAAGCCAGTAGTGATTGATATGTTTTGCTATCGCCGCTTTGGTCATAATGAAGGAGATGAGCCTTCTTTCACACAGCCGTTAATGTATAAGGCAATTCGTGGCCATAAAACTACGCTTGGTTTTTATGGCGATAAGCTTATTGCTGAAGGACTAATTACTGCTGAAGAAATAAAGGCTTGTAAAAAAGTTTGGCGTGATAAACTTGAAGCTGAATTTGAAGCAGGAGCTATGTATAGACCGCGCAAGGCTGATTGGCTTGATGGCACTTGGGCAGGATTGCATACTGCAGACTGTTCAGATGAACAGCGCTGCGGTTCTACAGGAGTATCGATTAAGATACTAGAAGAGATTGGACGAAAATTAGTTGAATTACCAAAAGGTTTTCATGTGCATCGGACAATTCAGCGTTTTCTTGATAACCGCACTAAAATGATTGAGACTGGTGAGGAGATTGATTGGGCGACAGCTGAAGCTTTAGCTTTTGGAAGTTTGGTTATTGAAGGCAATCCGATTCGTCTTTCAGGACAAGATGTTGAACGTGGCACATTTTCACAGCGGCATAGCGTTCTTTATGATCAAGAAAATGAAGAACGTTACATTCCGCTCAATAACGTCCAAAAAGGGCAAGCAATTTATGAGGTCATCAATTCGATGCTTTCTGAGGAAGCAGTCCTCGGCTTTGAATATGGATATTCTTTGGCAGAACCTCGTGGACTTACACTTTGGGAAGCGCAGTTTGGTGATTTTGCCAATGGCGCTCAAGTTATTTTTGATCAATTTATCTCGTCTGCTGAGCGTAAATGGCTGAGGATGTCCGGTCTTGTTTGCCTATTGCCACATGGGTTTGAAGGGCAAGGACCTGAGCATTCGTCCGCTCGTCTGGAGCGATATCTACAGCTTTGCGCAGAAGATAATATGCAAGTTGCTAATTGCACAACTCCTGCAAATTATTTTCATATTCTGCGACGTCAGATGAAGCGAAATTTCCGGAAGCCGCTTGTGCTTATGACCCCAAAATCCTTACTCCGTCATAAACAAGCAGTTTCCTCTCTGCATGAGATGGGAAGTGATTCATCTTTTCATCGTTTGTTGCTTGATGATTCTGAAAAAAAGCTGCAAAAGGATGCAAAGATTCGTCGTGTTGTGCTGTGTTCGGGCAAAATTTACTATGATCTTTACGAAAAGCGTGAAAAATATGGCATTGATGATATTTATATTTTGCGCATCGAGCAACTTTATCCAGTTCCGTCTAAAGCACTTATTGCGCAACTATTGCGTTTTATGAATGCAGAAATTGTTTGGTGTCAGGAGGAACCAAAAAACATGGGCGCTTGGTCATTTATCGAACCGTATCTCGAATGGGTTTTAACGCATATCAACGCCAAGCACAAGCGTGCGCATTATGCTGGTCGCCCAGCAACGGCGGCACCAGCAACTGGCCTTATGTCACAACATCTTGAACAACTTTCTATGTTGCTTGGAGATGCACTAAGCGTATAATTTTAGTAACCCCTAAGTGTAATGGAAAATTACTATGGCAATTGAAATCCGTGTTCCCTCTCTAGGAGAATCCGTTACCAAGGCTACTATTGGAAAATGGTATAAGAAACCTGGGGAAATTGTAGAGGAAAATGATTCTCTGCTTGAACTTGAGACTGATAAGATAACAGTTGATATTCCCGCATCTGTTTCCGGAAAGCTTCTAGAAGTTTTTGTCAACGATGGAGATACTATTGAAGTAGGTGCCTTACTTGGCTTGGTTGATGAAAATTCAAGTAAAAAGGGTTTGTCTGTTTCTGGGACAGAAATGTCAAAATCGGTGGAAAATTCTGCATTGGCTTCCACTGAAATAAAACCGGCTCCTTCAGCCATAAAGTTGATGGCGGACAACAATTTAAATGCCCGTCAAATTTCCGGATCGGGTAGACGGGGGCAGATTTTGAAGAGTGATGTACTTGATGTCTTATCTAGGAATTCTGCTGCTTCGCCTATTGCTTCTTCTATGGGCGTGGAAGTTTCACGTGAAGAACGAGTCCGTATGACAAATCTACGTCAAACGATTGCCTCTCGTCTGAAAGATGCCCAAAATACAGCAGCTATGCTAACCACCTTTAACGAGGTAGATATGACAGCTGTGATGGAATTACGCAAGCGTTATCGGGATATGTTTGAGAAAAAATATGATGTAAAGCTTGGTTTTATGGGGATTTTTTCCAGGGCTGTATGTCATGCTCTGAAAGAAATTCCCGCAATTAATGCTGAAATTAATGGCTCGGATATTGTCTATAAAAATTATGCACATATCGGTATTGCTGTTGGTACAGATAGAGGGCTTGTTGTTCCAGTTGTGCGTAATGTTGATCAAATGTCGATTGCTGAAATCGAAAAGAAAATCGCATTTCTCGGTAAATTAGCACGTGATGGTAAGCTGGCTGTTTCCGACATGCAGGGTGGTACATTTACAATCACCAATGGTGGCATTTATGGTTCGTTAATGTCTACACCTATCTTAAATATGCCGCAATCTGGTATTCTTGGCATGCATGCAATCAAAGAACGGCCAGTAGCTATTGACGGTAAAGTTGTTGTTCGTCCCATGATGTATCTTGCGCTGTCTTATGATCATCGGATTGTTGATGGTCAGGAAGCCGTAACTTTCCTTGTCCGTGTAAAAGAAAATCTTGAAGATCCTCAACGTTTGGTTCTTGATCTCTGAATTATGACAAAATTCAAGGGGATTTGCTATCCTTGCTTTTTTCTTGATAGACTAATTTTGCAGCTACCTGCAGGATAGCTGCAGTGTTTGGCTATGGTTTTTTTTAATATGGATCGAAGAAATGCAGCTTTATTTCGCAAAGTTTTCAACAATTCGTAGGTATGGAGTGTTACACTGCCTATATTATTCTGAATATTTGGTTTTATCATTTCCAAATCACTGATATTTCTTGATCTAATTACAAATGGATTCTAGCCATAGGAGCGGATAGAGTTACCGCTAAAATAAGAAAATGCGGCAATGCCGATCAGGTGTGTTACCTGACAGATTTTTACCTGGCTATACTATTGAATATAATTAATTCGAATGCAGTGTTGTTTTTCCTTTCTGTGACTACTTGTATCATTATGTTTATCAGTTTTTTTAACCTATACTGTTATGTACTATAGAATAAAATTGATTACGACTCTTTTTGTTGGATCGGCTTTAGTTAATATTTTAAAAGGTTTCTTTGTTAGGCGGTATGGTAAAGCAAAGTTCGTTCAGCAAAATGAGAGGAGAATAATATGTCTTATGATGTAGTGGTGATTGGTTCCGGTCCTGGTGGATATGGTTGTGCCATTAAGGCGGCGCAAATTGGTCTTAAAATCGCTGTCGTCGAAAAACGGCCGACATTTGGTGGTACCTGTCTTAATGTTGGGTGCATTCCTTCAAAAGCATTGCTGTATGCTTCCGAAGTTTACGCAGAGGTTAACCGTGGGTTTGATGAGTTGGGATTCAAAGTTTCCAAACCAAATTTAGATCTCATCAAGATGATGGACTATAAACAGTTAGTGATTGATAGCAATACTAATGGTGTTGCTTTTCTTTTTAAGAAAAACAAAATTGATGCCTTTATCGGAATGGGTAAAATTCTAGCTACTGGCAAAGTTGAAGTCACGGCAGAGAACGGTACAAAGCAAATCCTTAAAACCAGAAATATTGTGATTGCCACAGGATCGGATATAGCGGCTATTCCTGGCGTCGAAGTTGATTTTGATGAAAAGGTCATTGTTTCATCAACAGGCGCGCTTTCTTTTGAAGAGGTACCGCAAAGCATTATTATCGTCGGAGCAGGTGTTATTGGTAGCGAACTTGGCTCAGTATGGCATCGACTTGGTGCGAAGGTAGAAGTTATTGAATTTCTTGATAAAGCTCTTGGCACTATGGATGGTGAGATTTCTAAACAGTTTCAAAAATTAATGGAAAAGCAAGGTATATCATATAAATTTGGTGCAAAGGTTATAGATGTAAAAAAGAACAGCAGAGGAGCTGTCGTCACTTTTAAGAAAATCCAAAGTGATGAAGTTAAAAAGATTGAGGCAGATGTAGTTTTAGTTGCAACCGGACGTTGTCCTTATACGGAAGGAGTTGGTTTACAGACAGTAGGCGTTGCGCTTGATGAATGTGGGCGCGTTAAGATTGATGGGCATTGGCGTACAAATGTTAGAGGAATTTACGCGATCGGTGATGTTGTCAAGGGACCAATGCTTGCGCATAAGGCGGCAAGTGAAGGAATTACCGTTGCAGAAGTTCTCGCAGGACAGGCAGGAGATGTAAATTTTGATGTAATTCCGAGCGTTGTTTATACTCAACCTGAAGTGGCATCTGTTGGTAGAACAGAAGAAGAATTGAGGGCGGCCGGTATTAAATACAAAATTGGAAAGTTTCCATTTACAGCAAGTGGCCGTGCTCGGGCGATGATGCATACGGATGGTTTTGTCAAAATTCTTGCCTGTTCTAGGACGGACCGTGTTCTTGGTGGTCATATTCTCGGCTTTGGTGCTAGCGAAATGATTCATGAAATTGCTATTCTTATGGAATTTGGCGGTTCGTCAGAAGATCTTGGACGGACATGCCATGCACATCCAACTATGTCGGAAGCTGTGCGCGAAGCTGCATTAGCGATATTTGCCAAACCGATTCATCTATAAGGTTTGATATTATAGACGAAGGTGGATATTTCTCGGTTTTTTAAAGATTTTATTAATTGCTCGATAGAATTTTCCTTTATCCTTATTGGGATACATATTGGACAATATCTATCACAATAAAAGCTTATTCGGAGACCTGTTGATTTCCTAAACTCGTTTTGTGCCCGTTTTAAGTTTTGGCACTGTAATTTCCTATAGCTCTGAAGCCAGTATTCTATGTTATGAATTTACGGCAAAATTGATGGAAAGAAATTTGCGAAAAGGACAAATAATGTTGTGAAGAAATTATATCTTTAAAAGTCAAATATAATAATCAAACAAAGTCACCAAGTTTTTTGGTTATCATATATGAGAAGGAAGCCATACATATTCGTACGGCTTGTAACGGGACACCGGATAAAAACGTTCTATTAAAGCTTGACTCATTACGCACTTCGAAAAAATTTTCAAGAAACCACCGTGAAGATCGCTTAGCGGAATGATTAAAAAAAAGCCGAGTGTAACGGAAGAAAAAATGGTAGCGGAGAAGGGACTTGAACCCCCGACACAAGGATTATGATTCCTCTGCTCTAACCAACTGAGCTACTCCGCTGGGTTAAAAAAATCTAGTGGATAAAGCATACTCTCATTTACAGACGACGAATATTAATGTGTCAAGGGATATTCTGTCAAGCATTCTTTATTAGACTTGTCATCGCTGATGAAGGCCAATATTAAAAGAGTTTCAATGAGGAAGTGTCTCTAAATGTCGCCACGAGTAGCAATTTTAGGTTGCGGTTATTGGGGTAGCAATCATATTTGTACTTTGAAAAGTCTTAGTGCTCTTGCAGCTGTTTCAGATGCAGATTCTGCTCGAGCGCAAGGGTTAGCTATGAAGTATAATGTGGAAGCAATTCCTGTTGATAAACTTTTTATGCGTGAAGATATCGATGCGATAGTGCTAGCACTTCCACCTCAATTCCATGCGGACAATGCAATCCGTACTGTTACCAACGGTAAGGATGTTCTCGTGGAAAAACCGATAGCGCTGAATGTTGCGGATGCAGAGCGTGAGGTAAGAATTGCTCGTGATAATGGTCGTATTTTTATGGTCGGACACGTGCTGCGGTTTCATCCTGCTTTTGAAAAATTGGTTGATCTAGTAAATTCTGGTGAGTTAGGAGGAGTACGTTATATTCATGCTAATCGCCTTGGGCTTGGTAAATTCCACACGGAAAGTGATGCATTATGGGATCTTGCACCTCATGATCTTTCAATGATCTTAGCTTTGACAGGATGTGAACCGTTAGAGGTGAAGGGTGAGAGGATTGCTATTATTGATCAGCTTTCTGATTTTGCCCATGTGCATATGCGATTCCCTAACGAATTGCATAGTCACCTGGTAGTTTCACGACTTAATCCCTATCGTGAACGTCGTCTGACGGTGGTTGGCAGTAAGGCAGCAGCTGTGTTTAATGATATGGAAGATTGGGACCGCAAGCTGGCTATTTATCGTTTTTCTGTCTGGCAAGATAATGGACAGTGGGCATTTAGTGCTGATAAAGCTGAATATATCTCTGTTAAAGAAAGTTTACCATTGACCAGAGAATTAGAATATTTTTTGCACTGTATCAGAACCCGTGAAGAACCCCGCACAAATGGCGAAGAAGCAATCGCCGTTCTCAGGATTCTTACTGCAGATAGCATGAACCATAACGTCATTGGAAAACCTTGATTATTTTCAGCTTTTGTATGGAGAGAGCTATGATAACCTTTGATTAATATGCTGTTTGTTCTTTATAGAGGGTCATCTGCAAAAATTTTCTGGGTAGTTTGAAGTGGGTTTTTACCTGTTTTAATGAAATTTATGTACTGGCTTGTTTTCATCATTTGTAAAAAAATATTTAAGATAGTTCTTATTTAGCGGAGCTAATATTTATGCAATTTATCGATCTTGGGGCGCAACGCGCGCGTATAGAAAACAAACTACATGCTGCAATAGCAAAAGTTATTGCTGAAGGACGTTATATTCTCGGGCCTGAAGTTGCCGCTTTTGAAAAGCAGATTGTTTCCTATATCGGCGTAAAACATGCAATTACCTGTGCTAATGGCACTGACGCGCTGCTTATACCTTTGATGGCTTTTGGCATCGGCCCTGGGGATGCTGTTTTCTGTCCAAGCTTTACATTTGCTGCGACAGCAGAGGTTGTAGCCCTTGTAGGGGCAGAACCTGTTTTTATTGATGTTTTGCCTGACACATATACCATGGATCCTGCACAACTTAAGAAAACGGTTACGATGATACAGAATGAGGGTCGCCTTAAACCCAAGGCAATTATCCCAGTTGATCTATTTGGTTTGTCTGCTGACTATAACGCAATCTCTACAGTAGCACTAGAAGAGAAATTGTTTCTTATTGAAGATGCCGCCCAGTCTATCGGAGGAATCCGCGATAATATCATGTGTGGAGCATTTGGTAATGTTGCTGCTACTAGCTTTTATCCTGCAAAGCCGCTTGGTTGTTATGGAGATGGTGGTGCCATATTTACTGACAATGATGATCTTGCAGCTATTATGCGTTCTATTCTGTTTCATGGTAGGGGAGAAACGCAGTATGAGAATATCCGTATCGGTTTGAATTCAAGGCTCGATACCATTCAGGCTGCAATTCTTATTGAAAAACTAGCAATTCTTGAAGATGAAATAAACAAACGCAGTCACATTGCAGCCTGTTATGATGAAGGCCTCAAGGATGTTGTAAAAGTGCCAACTATACCTAACGCCTGTCGCTCGGCTTATGCGCAATATACAATTCAAGCAGAAGATCGTGATGGCTTGCAGATATATTTGCGGAGAAACGGTATTCCGTCTGTTGTTTACTATGTTAAGCCATTGCATTTACAGATTGCTTATCGCCATTTTCCGTATGCAGAGAATGGTCTCCTAGTATCGGAGAAACTTTCTAAAGAAGTTCTAAGCCTGCCCATGCATCCTTATCTTTCCGATAAAGATCAAGATAAAATCATTTCCTCCATCTATAATTTTTATAAAGCATAATTTAAGATTGAATAGCAAGTATTACTTAATGTTAGCTCATACTTTGGTTTCAAAAAGCTTATTAAGCTTAAAAATTACTTAAAATCTTTAAATCTTTGGAAGGTTATTAATTTCTGGTGCTGCGAGAGAGGATTGAACTCTCGACCTCTCCCTTACCAAGGGAGTGCTCTACCACTGAGCTACCGCAGCTTCAAATATAAGTTATAGGCTACTTTCCAGCACTGCCATATTAGAGCAGTTTACGCAAGCGAGTAAGCACAATTATCAATGATAATTTTTTTATATCTAAAAGGCTTATTTTCAATTAAATACTTCTTGGCGCTTTTATTTGCCGCTGTATAAAGCTTTTGAGGATAGTACTAATTAAGTGGTGATCTGAAATGACAAGTGAAAAGGAAAACCAGAGGCAGAGGCGGCAACACCGTTTATCACAACAGTTACGTGCTAATCTCATACGACGTAAAGAGCAGTTGCGCAAGCGATGTAGGCAGGTTATTCCCTTTTATCATGCTAATTTGCAAGGCAGAAACGAAGATAACTAAAAAAATAGCTGCCGACTTTTGAAGATTTTAGATGAATTACTATCATCATAAATAGCTTATTTTTGTTTAATGCCAGTAATAATCCAAAATACTGGAAGGAATATTTTGTGTATCTTAAATCGTACAGAAAGCGGAACATTTTGATCCTATTCTAAAAAATTGAGAGGCAATCTATATGGATCGTATTAAAATTATCGGTGGCAACAAGTTGAATGGTATTATTCCAATTTCAGGGGCAAAAAATGCAGCTTTACCCCTTATGATTGCTTCGCTGTTGACAGCTGATATTTTAACGCTTGAGAATCTGCCTCGCTTAGTCGATGTGGAGCTTCTGATTCGTATATTAGGGAATCATGGTGTTGATTACTCTGTCAACGGTCGACGAGAACATCAAGATAGCAACTATTCTCGCACAGTGCATTTTCATGCACGGCATATTGTAACCACCAAAGCGCCATACGATCTTGTTGCCAAGATGCGCGCTAGTTTTTGGGTTATTGGACCACTTCTTGCTCGAATAGGGAGAGCCGAAGTATCATTACCTGGAGGCTGTGCGATCGGAACGCGTCCAGTAGATTTTATTCTTGATGGCTTGCGAGTTCTTGGTGCGGAGATCAGTATTGAAAAGGGTTATATCGATGCTAAAACTCACAAGGGTCTCGTTGGAGGAGAATATACTTTTCCAAAGATCACTGTTGGCGGTACGCATGTCATGCTAATGGCTGCAAGCCTTGCACGAGGTGATACGGTTTTACACAATGTTGCCTGCGAACCCGAGGTTATTAACCTTGCTAGATGCCTCAATAGCATGGGCGCAAATATTACAGGAGCAGGAACATCCGAAATTCATATCAGCGGCGTCAGCAGTCTTTCTGGGGCCAGAATCAAGGTTATCCCGGATCGGATTGAAATTGGTACTTATGCCATAGCTGTAGCTATGGTTGGCGGTGATGTTATGCTTAAAGGAAGCTTTCCTAGGCTTCTTGATTCTGTTTTGCAGATCCTGCGAAAAACAGGTGTTAACATTATTGAAAATGCAGAGGGAATTCGCATCCAACATAATGGAGATGCTATTGAGCCGTATAACATTGAAACAAGACCTTTCCCAGGATTTCCAACCGATTTGCAAGCACAGTTTATGGGGTTGATGACACGCGCAAATGGCATTTCTCGTATTACCGAAACTATTTTTGAAAATCGCTTTATGCATGTACAAGAGTTCGTTCGTCTTGGAGCACACATAGCACTTTCAGGTCAAACCGCAACAATTAAAGGAGTTAAGAGGCTCCAGGGAGCACAGGTAATGGCAACGGATCTGCGGGCTTCTGTTTCTCTTGTAATTGCCGGGCTGGCTGCTGAAGGTGAAACTATTATTAATCGAGTGTATCATCTTGATCGAGGTTTTGAGCGCTTGGAAGAAAAATTGTCTAATTGCGGGGCAAATATTAAGCGCATTCATGGAGATAATTATCTCGTTGATAAGAGCAGCAGTACTGCTGCAATCTCTTGATTAGTTTTGTTTTTTTATTGTATTTGCAGAAAAATTATGTCGAAACGCGATTGTCTATTAGTTCGTTACTGCTAGAAGACAGTTGCATCTGTTGCCTTATGGTAATAGCATCTCGTATGGATATTAAAAGAGAATTGGAAAAAGAATGGTTTTAATTCTTCGACAACAAGATAAAACATTTGAAGCCCAATTTAAGGTTTTTCTAGACAATAAATGTAAGGTTGCACGGAATGTAAATGAAATAGTTTCGGTTATTATTCACCGTGTGCGCATGGAGGGTGATAAAGCACTTGCCGAATATGCACGACAGTTTGATGAAGTTAATTTTGTAGAGGGCGATTTTAGAGTTTCACAGGTGGAAATCGCAGATGCAGTAAGAAGCATAAATTCCGAGACGATGTATGCGTTATGCCTTGCTCATGAGCGCATTACAGCATATCATAAAAGGCAGATACCAAAAGATGAATGTTTTACCGATTCTCTTGGTGTTGAATTAGGATGGCGCTGGACAGCAATTGAGTCTGTTGGCTTTTATGTGCCCGGTGGGACAGCTAGTTATCCAAGCTCAGTGCTTATGAGTGCTATTCCAGCAAGAGTCGCAGGGGTGAAACGTCTTGTTATGGCTGTCCCTTCACCTAGAGGCAAGCTCAATCCTTTAGTACTTGCAGCAGCTAATCTTGTCGGTGTTGATGAAATATATCGTATAGGTGGTGCACAAGCGATTGCAGCTTTGGCTTATGGTACACAAACCGTTCGTCCAGTAGTAAAGATTGTCGGACCGGGAAATGCCTATGTTGCTGCAGCAAAACAACAGGTATTTGGTGTTGTAGGCATTGATATGATTGCTGGGCCATCGGAAATTCTCATTATTGCTAATGAGGAAAATAATCCTGATTGGATTGCTGCCGATCTACTGGCTCAAGCAGAACATGATGCGGCGGCGCAGTGCATTTTGATAACTGATAGTGTTTCTTTTGCCGATGAAGTGCAAAAATCTATTGAAGCGCAGATTATTACATTGCAGCGTTCACAAATAGCTCTTGCAAGTTGGCGTGATTTCGGAGCCATTATTCTAGTTGATAATCTGAAGGATGCTGTACCACTTGTTAACCGGATTGCACCTGAACATCTAGAGCTTGCAATTAAGGATTCGGAAGCGTTATTGCCTGATATTCGCAATGCAGGTGCAATTTTTCTTGGCCCTTATACGCCAGAAGTTATTGGGGATTATGTTGGGGGTTCCAATCATGTTCTGCCAACAGCTCGATCGGCGCGTTTTTCTTCTTCTCTTTCTGTTTTAGATTATATGAAACGTACTTCTATATTAAAACTTGGAGTAAAACAGTTATATGATCTTGGGCCGACAGCGATCCGATTAGCAGAAGTAGAAGGTCTGGAAGCACATATACGTTCTGTTGCTGTACGACTTAATCGTTAAATCAGAGATCAGAAGTATATAATAAACAATATTATACCTGCTGGTTACCTTCCTAGTTCGTGCTTAGGCGGATATAAATACGACTCGCTTTTCTCCATTGATGAAACAATGGTTTCAGTACTTTTGAAATAGAAATATCGCTTAAATAAGAGTAATCTGTGCAGGTTATAAAAACTTTTCTAATGATTTTGAGTTAATTATGACATAAGACCACTTGTCTGTTCTATCGCGCTCTTAGAAGAAATTTTTTCTATTGACTTCAAATACTGCTCCCATAACCCATTCCATTAGAGTCACCTAGGCGGATTCATGATGTACATGAGGCGCTACTTTGAATATTAGAAAGTTAAATGTCAAAAGTTTTATTTTCTTGCATTGCTTTCATTGCAAGTGAGAGAGTAGTATAGCTATTCTTTATTGGCGCCATGATAAAGCTTACGAAGCGCATACCAGTTGCATTTTACAAAGTATCTTTACAAGTGTATAGCCAATAATGGTAGAAATAGTGAACTGTGACCGAAATTCGATTTCTGATTTGTCCACGGAACATATGGGTTGGCACGTTTATCTGGCGTGTATGTTGTATCATTAGGTTTGTTTAAAAGGGTATCAATGGCTAAAGAAGAGGTTTTAGAGTTTTCAGGTGTTGTAACCGAGCTGCTTCCCAATGCAGTATTTCGTGTGAAATTAGATAACGATCATGAAATTATTGCGCATACGGCAGGGAGAATGCGTAAAAATCGTATCCGTGTTCTTGCAGGCGATAAAGTCACGGTAGAAATGACCCCTTATGATCTAACCAAGGGGCGGATTACATATCGCTATAAGTAGTAGTTACTATAAGTAGGCTCTAAATGATCAGCATAAATATGATGTAAGACGTTATTATTTGCAAATGACGAAGGTTCATATTTGCCCTGATATTTTGTTTTTGTTTTACGCCCATAATTACCCCGTTTAGCCTAGGATCTTTGTAGATTGATACTAACGGGATACTGGAGTGGAACCAGGGGTTCGTATTGCTTTTTGTTTTGAAGAAATTCTTCTTATTTCGTTATTCTTAATTGTAAGATACAAATCGATAGGATGAAAGTAAGAATGTTATAATTATTCTATAAGTTGTGATAGCAAGTAGGTATTATTTGATGATCGAGTTCAAGTTATTTTAGCCAATATTCTATCTGCTGGTTGCGTATTGAGGAAGTTTATGATGTTGCGTAAAGCTGATTTTTAATAAAGGCTGATGTTTAGG
>QENB01000007.1 GCA_003331065.1 Candidatus Tokpelaia sp. JSC188 | reverse complement strand
CCTGTATTTCTAAAAATTGTTTTAAAATTCAAAGATACACGATCAGGGACTCAATCTCTCTCATAAAAACTGCCCTTTAAAATCAGCACGCTAAAATCATAAAACTATCTCTGAATTTAAAAATATATCCCCGCCCGTGTGAAGAATACAATTCCTCATCATTAGTTGAGCATTGGCGATTTACTTGGATCACAATAAAGAACTGTATAAAAATCTTCTAAACTCGTCAAAATGATAAGTAAAAAAAATAAACGAAATAGCATAAGAAAATTTCTGTTTTTAAGGATCATATTCGAATTTCCTTCGGATATATTAAATTGCAAATTGCAATTTTGCTAAACGTGCATATAGGCCATTTTTTTTCATAAGTGTATCATGTCGACCTTCTTCAATAATTTTCCCATTATCCATAACCAATATGCGATCAGCTTTCAAAACAGTTGCTAAACGATGAGCGATAATTAATGTCGTACGATTTATCATCAGTTTTTCAAGGGCTTCTTGTACCAGCACTTCACTTTCTGCATCAAGAGCAGAGGTAGCTTCGTCCAGAAGAAGGATTGGTGCATTGCGTAAAACCGCACGAGCAATGGCAATACGCTGTTTCTACCATGCCCAATATCGATCAAAAATACAAGGTATTGTTTAAAGAATTCAAAAAAGATAACAAATGAAAAATGGATAAAAATCCTAACCCTTTCTGGAATTTTAAAGAGTTAAATCCTAAAAATCCCCTACACCTTCATCCATTTAAAGATCGCGCGCGCAAACCAAGAAGATTTTCATGGCTGGGGGACCTGGACTCGAACCAAGATTAACGGAGTCAGAGTCCGCTGTTCTACCTTTAAACTATCCCCCAGAAAGCAATCTTAAACGGGCCACCGTAACATGTTCTGTCATATAGCATCAATATATAAAGATTCTACAAGCATTAAAATTTGTGAAATTTATTTCTTATGTCTGCTCTTGGTAAATTGATCCAAGAATGCTAAAATACAGGTGAGGATGTCTAGATGCTAGTATATGGATCCGGTCTAAAATTATACAGCGCTTGTAAAGGGCATGTTATATGCGAAAGGGATCTGATAACTATTCAGATTCGTGTCTTCGACGGGGAAAAGCAGTCCATTTGCAAAGGCTCTTTATGAAATAAGAAGACATTTCTGATATAGTAGACGAAAGCCTAATTATACAATAAAAGCTAGAAAGAATAAATTATTTTTAAGCTAGTTAGTAGGTGCTTAGAATCAGATCGTTCGGCTGCTATAGGGCTTTATACCGCCCTTGATCTTGGAAGCAATAACTATCGACTTCTGATTGCCTGGATCAAAGAGGTCGAGATATTTTCGTGTCATCGATGCTCTTTCACGCATCGTTTATTTAGGAGAAGAAGGAGCTCATGCAAGACGTTTAAGCGATAAGGCGATGGCATCTGAGACACTGAAGATATGCCAATAACAAAATTGTTAGCAGCTAATGTCATTCATCAGTAGTTAATTGCGATTAAAGCTTACCGATTGGCAGAACATAGAACTGATTTTGTTGACCATGTCCGATGTGAAGTTAGCCTTAAAGTGGAAATTGTTAATCGAGAAACTGCAGAACGACTTGCCGTTTCGATCTATGGAAGCTTGGCAGAACGACAAGCAAGGGGTTATTATGCTATTCAATATTCGTGCTGGCTCTTCAGAAATTATGTTATTTGATATCTCCAAACGCCGTTCTCCACGTCCTGCTGAACAATATCATTGCCCGGATATCCTTGCCAGTCCTGACATTGGCAGAGCATTTTGGTAGCAAAATTTTTACAGAAAAAGATTTTGCCCTTATGAAAAAATTACGTTTGCAAACTTCTGGATACATTTTCTGAAAGGCATAAGCTCTGATATTCAACCAGCCACCCTAATTTTTATTTGCTCGGCACATCGGGTACTGTCACAATTCTTGCAGGTATTTTTCTTAATCTAAAACCTTATGCAGGTCATCGGGTTGATGGGATGGTGTGGTTAAAGAATGCAGATATTACTCGCATGCACAAGCACTATGGGATATGATCCCCTGTATTGGTGTGGATCGGGTTAATCTTCTTCTGGCTGGTTCTGCTATTCTTGAAGCAATTCACTCAGTTTTGCCAAGTCCTAGATTGCGTATCGCTGATTGATGGTTGCATGAGGGAATATTAACAGAGCTTATGTTCCAAAGCGGAGCTTGGAACGATAGAGGATACACTAGGTAATGAAAAAAACAGGAAATGCACGTATTGGCGGCCATGGTGGTTCCGGATCACGTAAACTATATACCCGTGTCAAGAAGAAAGCAGGATCTATCAGAGCTTCATCCCGGCGTTGGCTGGAACGGCATCTAAACGATCCTTATGTACATCAGTCTAAAGTTGATGGTTATCGTTCTCGTGCTGCTTACAAACTGATTGAGATTAATGATCGCTATAGCCTATTAAAAAAGGGGCAGAAAGTTATTGATCTTGGTGCTGCGCCTGGGAGTTGGAGTCAGGTTGCAGCTCACATTGTCGGTTCCAATAATAAAAATCCATCTGTAGTTGGTATTGATTGCCTGTATATTGATCCGATACCTGGTGTTATCTCACTTGAAATAGATTTTCTTAATGAGGCAACATCAAAAAAGCTATTGGATGCATTGGGTGAGATGCCTGATGTTGTTCTTTCAGATATGGCAGCCTTGCCAACTGGGCATAGGCGAACGGACTATCTACGCACAGCCAATTTATGTGAAGCAGCTTCTGAATTTGCGCTATCAGTTTTGAAAGCGGGCGGGCATTTTCTGACAAAGGTCTTCCAGGGAGGGATAGAAAACGAACTTCTGATCATCTTGAAAAAAAAGTTTAAATCAGTTCATCATGTCAAACCCCCAGCCTCTCGTGCAGAATCTGTTGAATTTTATCTGCTTGCCCGTGAATTCAGAGGATAAATTTTCCTGTGTTGTTCGAAGAGCAATATCATTGAATATTTAATCCCCTCAATAGTAGGCTATGGATGAGTTTTTTCATAAAAATTTAAAACCAGTTTGGCTTTTATCAAATTTTGTATTATTCTTTTTCTATCTATTAGTATATAAGGGCAGTAATAAAAAGTATAAAGAACAAAACTTAAAGGATCTGCAATTGAGACTTGGATTTTTAGGAACAGGTACGATCACGAATGCTGTTATAAGGGGCATATGTAAATCAGATCTTAAGGTTAATTCTATTATTATTTCTTCGCGAAATGCACAAATAGCTCGGAAACTTTCCCATGATTTTTCTAACGTGGAGATCGCAAAGAACAATCAGGAAATAGTTTCCCGATCAAACTTGCTCTTTGTGGCGCTACGTACTCAGATTGCCGAACAAATACTAAAGTCGCTAATCTTCCATAAAGGACAGAAAATCGTGACATTTGTACCGACAACCACTTGTGCTATACTTTCAGGTTGGGTTGACAACGTAGTGCCCGTTTTACGGGCTGTTCCTCTTCCTTTTGTGGCTGAACATAAAAGTGCAACACCGATTTTCCCTGCTGATGCTGATTTGCGGAAAATTTTTGCAAAAACTGGTGGTGTCATTGAGGCAAGGAATGAACATCAGTTCAATCTGTTTATGATAGCGAGCTCGCTTATGGGCATTTACTTTCATTTTTCCGGATTGTGTGATGAATGGATGCAAGATCGAGGGTTGGCTCCAAAACAGTCAAGCCTTTATTTGGCTACTCTATTTTTAACCCTTTCTGATGAGTTTGCAAAGCAAATACCTATTGATTTCAAGGCATTAGAGCAGAAATATTCAACTAAAGGCGGCACTAATGAGTTAATTATTAGCGCGTTTGAAGAAAAAAACGGAGGAAAGGCACTGAAAAGTGCATTAGATGAAGCTTTTTATTACATCACAAAAAAAGCCGATGTTGATTTGTAGTTTGAGTGAAAATCGGTAAATTATCGTAATCGATAGTGTGAAAGTTATGCATTGGTATTTTGTTCGATCAATTCCCTAGTTACCTCGCTATAGCACATGCAGTGCCCTTAGGATTTAAGTGGGAAAAATTTGGTTGCTGTCTCCAGCATTCGGTTTAGCTTAAGTTGATCTTCCTCCAAGCTACTGAATTATTTTTAAAGTAGGACAGATACGCTATTTTTTTGTTTGCTGCCGAATTATTTTCTCACGCGCAACATTCATAATCCTTTTTTTTCTGAAAGACTGTAAACGCGCGCTGCGAGTTTTGCTCTTATAAAAACGAGCTAATGTATTCTCCACAAGTTCCATGCTTTTGATGCAGTCACGCCAAGCAATAGAAGGATCCTCCCGTATCGAGCGATTAGGTTTTTTGAAAATTTCGCCACCCTTGATATCACCTGCTAAGAATCGGCAATTTGAGGCACTGAGCTTGACAGCATCAATGAGCCATTTTGGCGATTCTTCACGTTGTTTCTTAATCGCATTAACAAGTGCTTCACAGAACAAAAGTGTGGCGGCATAAAGCCTGATTGCTGTTTGATCATAGCGTAAAGCAAGCGTGGTAACTTCTCGCGATGACATCCTCCCACGTAGTGTCCAGCGCGCATTATCGCGTACAATACTGATACTTCCGATCAATGCAATCAGCGCCGCGTGCGCTCGACCGCAGCTTTTAAGTGCGCGATCGGCCGTTGTTATATCACCTTTTTCGAGAGAAGCTGCTGCCAAAGTAAAATTATCTGCTAATTCATGAAAAAACCGTTCAATTGAAACCCTAAGAACTTGAATTTGATCGGGGGTAAAGAGAATCTGGCTAAAGATAAGTCCCACACCGGTTCCTACTATGACATCAGTCACCCGTGTAAAGCCTGCAACTTCTGTCCCCATGGCAAAGAGCATAATCGCTGAAACACCGGCCTGTATAATGATGGCTGGGATGGTTGCATAACTGGATGTTATGAGAAGCCCTATAAAACCCACAAGTGCTATGCGCACTTCTGTCGGCATAGGAGGGAGAAGCAGTGTCACTTCCCCGATTAAAACACCAGTCATAACACCGATCAGAACGTATATAGCTTGCCGTCTGTGATCTGGCTGACCTGGAGCAAGACAAATTAAAGCTGACATAGCAGCAAAGATGGGGTGTGAATGATTAAGAAGGTCAAGCGAAATAAACCATGAAATGCCAGCTGCAACTCCGGCATAGAGAGCATCTTTCCAGTTTGCTCTGATTTGCAGCATTGCTTGCTTTAGTCGATTATTGAGATATTGAAATCTTATCATTAAAGAGGCCATACTATCATGATCATCGGAACTGCAACGATGACAATCAGGACTGACAAAGGTAATCCAAGCCTGGGGTAATCAATGAACCGATAACCTCCGGGACCCATGACTAGCATATTGCATTGATGACCGATCGGTGTAAGAAAATCACAGGCCGCGCCGATAGCAACAGCCATCAGAAAAGCATCTGGCCGATAGTCTAATGATGTTGCAAAGCTGGAGGCAACGGGAGCCATAACCATCACTGTTGCTGCATTGTTGAGAAAAGGTGTTACAAACATGGCAGCAATAAGAATAAGTGACAATGCACCATAGGATGGTAATCTTGCAGCTAGATGAGCTAGCCATTCGCCAATAAGTTGTGCGCAACCTGTATCGCTTAATGATTCACTGACAGGAATAAGTGCTGCCAATAGAACAAGAATTTGCCCGTCAAGCGCTTGATAAATCTCGCGGCCTGGTATGACACGGAAAACAACCATGGCTATTGCCGCTGCAAAAAAAGCCATCGTAACAGGTACAAGTTGTAAAGCCGTTGAAAGAACAGCTGATGCAAGAATGATGATTGGAATCAATCCATGACGTAGGTTGCCGAGCATGATTGTGCGTCGTGCGAGTGGTAAGCATTTGAGCTCACGCAAAAGATTAGGTAGCACACTTTCTCGACCTTGAAGCACGATGATATCACCTAGACGAAAAACAATTTCACCGAGTCGATCGCGGATACGTTCATGCTGCCTGCTGACGGCCAAAAGATTTGCATCATAGCGATCAAAAAGCGCCAAACGCTTGGCAGATATGCCGATGAGCGGTGAATTATCTGTGATAACGGCTTCAACAACATCAATTTCACGGTTTTTTTCACCTTCTGCAACAGTTCTTCCAGTTGATAACTCAAGACGTGCTGCATTTGTAATAGCATCGAGTGCTTTTGGGGATCCCTCAAACAAAATAACGTCTTTATGAGCAATAACCGTATCTGGTAATGGCAGAATATTTTTTTTATTACGGATAATTCGCAGAATCATCGCCTCTCCACCGGCAGGGCGCATGAGATCGGTTAATGTTTTACCAATGATAGCAGCTTCAGCTGGGACTGTAGCTTCAGAAATATAATCGCGGATTTCTATTGCATCCTCCTGTGAAATATTATTGCGGTTGCGTATAGGCAAAAGCCAGTAAAAAAAGATAAGATATAAAACTCCTGCACCGGCAACAGCAGAGCCGACCGCCATATAGTCAAACATTGAAAAACCTTGCCCAGTCATTCTTTCGCGAATCTGTGAGACGACAATGTTTGGTGATGTGCCAATCTGTGTCATTAGGCCACCGAGAAGAGCACTGTAAGCCATTGGCATCAGAAAAACCGAAGGGGATGTGCCGGAGCGGCGTGCAAACTGAAAGGCAATCGGCAACATCATAGCAAGAGCACCAATATTCTTTACAAAAGCAGACAAAATGGTAACCGTGATAATCAGAAAAGCAAGTTGTAATTGAACGGATTTTGTATCCGGCCATATGCGCTGGATCAGGTTTTCCATGATGCCAGAGCGTGCTACCCCAGCGCTAACAAGCAGAGCGCTGCCAACAATGATGACAATATCATTGCTAAAACCGGAAAAAGCCTGTTTAGGATTGACAATGCCGACTGCAACAGAAATAAGCAATGCAATTACGGCAACAATATCATAACGAAAACGATCCAAAATTAGGACAGCCATTAGCAACCCAAGAATGGAAAGAGATAATATTTGTTCATCACTCATCAGTTATGCACTCCCATAATCGAATAGAAGAAAATATTTAAACCTGTTTCAACTTCTGGAATATCAGGCGATAAAACTGAAAGCTGCTGCCATACAAAGGCAGTTCCACTCTAGTAGTCTTTCATTAATAAAGCATCTGTTTACCCTAATCTATCTTTGGTAAAGCAGTACTGCTGCGGAACTTTTCTGTTTACTCTCAGCAAACTAATGAAATTGAAGTGATAATTTACAGAATTTTTACCTTACGCAGAGAAATATTTTCTCTTAATATTTCTTTAAATACAGAAAACGAAAAAGAAAGGAAATTTTGTTTTTATTCATTTTTTTTGCTTTTAATCATTGCGTTTATGAGTGGGATAATACTGGAAAATGATTCGGAAGTAGAAGATTTATCATGTTAGGAATGAAATCTACACTAGAAAATGCTAAGCCTGATGGATATATTGTGGATGAAAATTGATATTTCTGATTGCTTATATCAGTTAACTAGAAGACTCTTTTAAAGAAATAGCTGATGTTTATCAACAGATTTTACAGCTCATTATAGATAAAACGTCAGAAAAGATCTTTCTAGATATTTTCCGTTGCTCTTACCCAGGAGATCACAGAAAAGTAGGCGAATGAGCTCCGTATATGCAATCCCACGAGCTAATTCTGATTAGGAAACGCCGCCAGTTCCGTAGCGCTAGCCTTAAGGTTTGAATTCTAGAAAGAAGCAATAAGTTACAACATATTAAAGACTAAAATGATATTTAGTTTTACTCTGATTTAATGATTATACTCTCGGTCTGAGATAGATTTGCACGGAACAATAGAAGCCTCTGATTATAATTAGCAATACTTACGAAAGATAAGTAGAAAATGAAAGCAGCGAACTTTAATTTTATTTTCTGAATAGCTACAGATTATTGATAAAGTTGATTGATTTTGATGAAAGCTGTCCTTGACAGCGATAAATCTCCCTGTCTGCCTTAATCAAGACAGCAATTTCAGAACTGAGTCATTGGAAATAGAAAAATTATAACATTTTGTCGAATAGAAAATAATACAAATCACCATAGAAAAACTCTATAACAGCGCAATCAAAAATCTACCGCATTCCACGTGGCGACTTCAAGAAATACTATACTTTGAATAAAATGTCCCCAAAAGCAGATATTAATTCGTTTGATCGTTGTGGTGCCACAATATTGTGCGGATGGGTTATCTAATCAAATTGATTTTTATCCAAGTGTTGATACTCTACTGAATTGAAGTAAAATTAAGTAGAGAATAGACGATTGATCCTGTTCGTCGCAGCATAACTATCAGCTATTTCTTGTCTTATCTGATGAGATTTACAATAAGGTTGCATGCAATGTTTTTCTGTCAAAATAAAAAATATAGGAATTAAAGTATTCTAACAAAATTTATTCTGTGAGTATGAGAAGGGGGGTCTCTATCAGAAGATGGAATTAATAATATGTTTTTATTAAAACAGCCCAGACTAACAGCCAATACCCTAGCGCAAAAAATAGTGAATATTGTAGAATGTTTTCTACATACTGAAGCAATGAGCGGGGTTGTGTTGTTGATAGCAGCAATAGGCGCTTTTCTTTTAGCTAACTCTCCCTTTCATGAAATCTATGACACTTTGTGGCATGCACCGTTATCACTTTCACTAGGACACTATACCCTATCTTGCGATTTGCATTTTTTAGTTAATGACATTTTAATGACCATATTTTTTTTCGTAGCAGGAATGGAAATTCGCCGTGAGATTTATGATGGTGCCCTTGCTAATCTGAAACAAGCAATATTGCCTGTGATTGCCGCTGCAGGTGGTGTTTGCTTCCCTGCCATAATCTATATTTTATTGAATATTGCCCCATCAAGATACTCCGGGTGGGCAATCCCCACAGCAACCGATATTGCCTTCGCGATCGGGATCTTAGCGCTCTTGGGCAGATCAATACCTGACAATATTCGTATTATACTTCTATCCCTAGCAATCATTGATGATGTAATTGCCGTTATTGTCATTGCGCTTTTTTACTCAAACAGTTTTAATCTTTTTGGCTTGTTTATTGCTATCTGTGCTATTGGATTTCTCTTACTAATACAATGGAAAAAAGTAGAAGCAAGGTTCTTCTATATTGTGCCTACGACCATTTTGTGGATCGGTCTTTTAAGAACAGGGGTGCATCCTTCACTTTCAGGCATTATTTTGGGGTTGCTTGTACCAGTTTTGCCTATTCAAATACCCAAATCGTCACTAGAGCAGATCGCAAAAAAAGTCAAAATAATACATAAACAGTTGAACAATAAAAAACCAGATATGGATATTGTTAGGCATGCCCTACAGAATATTTGCAAGAAAAATCGGAATATAGTACTGCCAATTACACGTATGCGAATGGCATTACACCCTTGGGTTACTTTTGGTATTATGCCAGTTTTTGCTTTTGCAAATACGGGAGTGCATTTCAGTAATGTCGATTTTTTAAGCGAGGATGCTGGATTTGTTTTAGCTGGTGTGACTTTGGGGCTGATTATTGGTAAGCCTACAGGTATTCTTCTGACAAGTTTTGTTGCTCTCAAAATCGGAATTTGTCGTTTACCACCCAATGTATCGTGGAGAGGAATGGTTTTAGTCGGTCTGCTAGCTGGTATAGGTTTTACGATGGCGATCTTTCTTTCTATGCTTGCCTTTAATAAAGTAACCTACTTATCAGTTGCAAAGATTGGCGTTCTGCTTGGTTCCTCTATTTCTTGTATATTGGGATTAGTTTACGGGTTTTTTTATGCGCGATTCCTTAAACACGCAACGAATTGATGTTTTTTGCATTATCTAGAGAGGGATAAAGACTTGACATTAAGAAACATTAGCCGCAGCTATGATTATATTTCTAGTTTAGAATATTTTACAGCAAATACCCCCTCCAGTTTTGTGATGACGAGGTCCATGTATATCCCCTTTTATTTGTGAGGTTAGTGTGAAATTACAGCGAAAGATCTATTCGATTTGGCCTCGAGAAATTGTTGCTGATCAGTGCAGCTGTTGTCGTCGTTGTTGTAATTAACCGCTATTCAAGGGCATGAATGGAGGGCGGGAGCGTAAGACGCTCTTTGCATTGGTGATTCATTTTAGCCACCCTTGAGATGACTGATATAGCGCAGCGTGGCATGATGTTAGCTAAACTCGCAGAGCTTGAAAAAAGCGATTTTGGGGCCCCCCATCACTAGCAAAGATACGCATGGTTTCCATTCTAGAAGATGAGAGAAAAAGAAATCTTGCAGATTTGCTGCCTTTGATGATACTATTGCGAACGTTTCTGCCCTTAAAATTCAAAAGATATGGCGTCTATTCGTGCGGCTTATATATCTTGTTGATATAAGCTCCTTTTCTGATGTAGAATAACGTGTGTGGAGAGATTAGCGATAGATATTAACCCGATGCGTTTCACGGCGTGATGCCCTTGGCCTTGCAGCGTGGAATGTTGCTAGAAGCGGCTGATGCGATTTACTATTTCAGTAAGATTCGTGGTGATTAAAGACGCAAGCAGCGCTGGTTTTTCCAAACAAGTAAATATGATTCTTGATCTCTTGCAGAATCAAAAAAAAGGACAGAAGACTGATTTATGGTTTTTACTATCGCAATCATTGGGCGTCCCAATGTTGGTAAATCAACACTCTTTAACCGTCTTGTTGGCCAGAAATTGGCTATTGTGGATAATATAGCAGGTGTAACGCGTGATCGCCTTATTCATGCTGCGCGTTTACAGGATCTGCGTTTTGATGTTATTGACACGGCAGGTTTAGAAAAGGCCGATGATATTACTTTAGAAGGGCGAATGTACGCCCAAACGAAGCTTGTGCTTGAAGAAGCTGATCTTGTTCTTTTTGTTTTTGATGCTAAGGCTGGTATGACATTTGCTGATCTAACTTTTTCTTCATTAGTACGTAAATCCGGAAAGCCAGCAGTTCTTGTTGTCAATAAATCAGAATCAAAACATTCGATAGATGCTTTTTATGAAGGATGGAAACTAGGGTTAGGCGAGCCGTGTGCAATCTCAGCTGAGCATGGGCTTGGCTTTTCTGATTTGCGGGATGCGATTGTTGCTGCTATTGGTGAGGAAAAAGCTTTCGAATATAAAAAAGAAGCAGAACAGATTGGTGATGATATTGAAAAAGCCAATGCTAAGAAATTACCTTATGACCTAATAAAGCCGCTCCGTATCGCTATTGTCGGCAGGCCTAATGCGGGAAAATCAACACTCGTTAATACCATGTCAGGCGAAAAAAGGATTTTGGCTGGTCCTGAATCCGGTATAACACGTGATTCAATTTCAGTGGATTGGGTATGGCGCGGCCGCAAGATCAAGCTTTACGATACTGCTGGTCTACGACGTAAAGCGCGAATTCGGAAGAAAATTGAAGAACTTTCTATAGCTAGTACTTTGCGTGCCATCCGTTTTTCAGAAGTTGTTATCATTGTATTTGATGCCATCGTACCTTTTGAAAAACAAGATCTGAAGATTGTCGACCTTGTCATTCGTGAAGGCAGGGTTCCAGTTATCGCTTTTAACAAATGGGACTTGGTCAGGGATAGAAGGGAAAAGCTAGCTGAACTTCATGAAAAGTGTGAGCGTCTTTTGCCGCAAATACGTGGTATACGTTCTGTACCGATTTCGGGTGAATACGGGAAAGGTATCGATAGGCTGATGGAAAATATCGAGATGGTTCATCGTATATGGAACCACCGAATTTCTACAGGTAAGCTCAATCGATGGTTTGAAAAGGTGCTGGCGCAGCATCCCCCGCCGGTGATTTCAGGGCGTAGGCTCAAAATGAAATATATCACTCAAATTAAAACCCGACCACCAGGGTTGATCATCTCTTGCTCGCGTCCTGATGTTATGCCTCAGTCTTACTTGCGTTATCTTGTTAATGGACTACGCGAGAATTTTGATATGTCTGGTGTACCCATACGATTGTTAATGGTAAAACCCGATAACCCGTTTTTACATCGTATTGCAAAGCATTAGGGGACTTAGGATATAAAAGGTTGTCTCTAGGCAGAATAGCTTCATCCTCGTCATTTAACGTAAAAGCGCATTGAACAAAATCGGGCGATGAATATTCCTTAGGATGAACTGATTTGAAATCAGTTCATAAACATAGCCTGATATCTAAGAGATAGCCTAAGTATTTGGTCTTATACTGTTGAATAATGCAAAAATCTAGATTTCGATCCGTTGATTAAGATTAAGAATCATTTATTATTTTCAAAAACTTACATTTTAAAAATGATACTACTATATCAACAACTTACATTTAACTAACCTTTGAATGCGCAAAGACAGAAGAATTTCTTTTCCAATATGAGGAAATACTGGTCCTATCTTCAATGGTTTCAATTTTTAGGTATCAGGTTCTTTTATCTTTTCTTCAAAGCAGTAACTTTTCTCTTCCTTCCTGTATAATGCTCTTATTTATCAGTTTGTTTTTGGTATTGCTGTGTCAGAATCATTCGATTTTTAAATTCATATTCAAGGTGCCTGTTTTTATGCCAATCAAGTTTAAGGCAAGCAACCAAGTTAGCAAAGCACTGTCAGAAATATCAATTCATACAAGCATCCCTAGTAGATCACTCCGAACATCAAAAGAGGGGCATGCCTTAGCTGCATATTCGTTATGACCAGATATTTTTCTAATGGACGGATAGTTTTCCAGAAGATCTTTACAAAGTGTCATTAATGCAGTTTTCTGTTCGGACGTCCGTGTGTCTTTTGCTATTTTTCCATCTGCTTGCAAGCCGCCAATATAGCAAATGGCAATAGTTTCCGAATTGTGATCTTTGGTATGTGCGCCAATTTTTTCAATTGGACGACCATTCTGAACCCTTCCGTCCCGTAAAACCACAAAATGATAGCCTATGCAATCAAAGCCGCGCTCACGATGCCAACGATCAATATCCTCGATAGTGAATTCTTTTTCTTCCGAAGTAGCGGAACAATGAATGATTATTTCGTCTATATAACGCATTGCCTCACTTCTAATATCGTTTAGCAGGGGGAAGGATATTAAGATTGTGAAATTTCGCTTCAGAAGATATCTGACGTAATATGAATGCTTTTGTTTTATTCCTCTTAAGGAGTGTATAATTCTAATGTTAAGTTGTTATCATTTCGGTGTATTTACCACAATATTTAGTTGGAAATTTCAGATTATTAATCCAATTAAGCTCCAAATCCTTTATACGCGAATGATCTGCAAAACGAAAACGTTTTTCTAGCCGAGCATTTTTTTGCTGATTCATTGATTTTATATTAGCAACATTTCTTTGCAAAAGCGTTTCCTGATCTTGTTCAAAGTATTAAGCGGGTTCGTAGTCTTCTTAACTTAATAAGCTAAAATTGCTTGATATCCTTAAAAAAACTGTTGAATGATAATCAAAGATTGATCATGATTTCAAAGTCACTATTGCGTTGTTTAGCAACATTCATGGTTTTTTCTATCTTATGTAATTCATCTGACGATACGACAAATTGCAGGCTATCGATGATAAATTGATCGTATTTGCTCGGGCATCATTAAAAACATCGAGAAGCGTATTTACATTCATTCGCCTCGCTTATCTGTTCATAAATGATTAGGCTCTAATAAAACCACTTTATAATTTGATGAATAATAAATTCTTCTATTGGATATCCAAGATTTCTTGTTTGTTGTGTTAATTAACGTAAAGATTGTCCTTTTTTATCTCTAAAATAGCCAAATATAAAAGGAACTTCTCTGTTTAATCCAATGTGGACAATCGAATAGTGTTTGGCTTTTACCGGCACCATTGAGATCACTTTGTCTTTCTGATTTAGGCCAAAATAAATTAATGACATTATTTATGTAATTGCAAAGCGTAATTCTTTTGAATCAAGGCTTTTTGTGTTTTTAAAAACTGTTTTAAAAAGAGCCTTATTAAAGCCATTCATTAAAGATTCATTAGCCATCTTTGAAAAGAAGATCAACTTGGTATAATAACGATGACGACCAAGATGTTCTGTTATTTTTTATACTTGCCTCGTTACCCAATTGATCCATATCTGTCGTACCTTGATTGAGAAAACGGGTTCAGATTAAAGCTTTTCCTGATTTACTAGTTTTATATTTCAATGCAATAGTTAATTCACTGATGAGTGGTTTCCACAGCGAGATTGGGAAAGGTAGCTGCCTTATGGCATTGTAGATATTGCCTCAAAGACAAGTGAAGGATTGGGCTTGTTGGTAAAATGGATTCCCTTAAGAATCACATGTCTGAATACAACAATCTATATTAATACACTTTTGGGGAGCGCTATACTTGCTGAAGACATCATATAAATGCGGTGATGTGGCATGACATGGAAAAGGAATTGATATGATTTTGTAATTTGTGAATTGTGATAAGCGTATGCTACGACCTTCCTATTATTCTCTCATGAAGCTGGATAGTGCGCACTATGGAGGACTTCGAAGTCGTAGTTGTTGAATCTTTGCATGAGATCGACGAAAAAATGAAAATCTTAAAAGAGAGAAAAATCGTTGGAATAGCTGATATGTTAATAAAGCCATCATTGAAAAAGGGATAGAAGTCTATATTGAAGGGGAGTGTTGCAAAAATGCGAATAGCACAATTAGTCGTTATTCTACTGAAATTGTCTTGAATAAATAACTTTATAAACTGTTATACTGCTAAAGGGAGCGTATCTATCAGAAAAGTCAGCTACATTCTTCACAAACGTTTACCCCTTACATTGGAAAAAAACAGCGGCTGCTCATAATAGTTTTGATCCGGATAATGAGATTTCATTCTGATTTATTACTTGTAAAAATAAGAAGAAATACAAACTATATTTAGTACAACTATTATAAATATGCACAGATCTTGATCTCCGGATCTAGAGTGCAAAATGAGAAAGATATTGATAATTTGTGATACAACTCTCATTAAAAACTTACCTAATGACGCAGATTAAGATCAAAGAATTTAAGTTTTGTAAAGACTAGTACAATAGGTGTTATGTTCTATGCCATTGGTCTTGAAAAATGCCAGTAGGTTCATTAGAATTCTTTGCAGAGTATATAACAATATTGGCTCTTACTAAAAAGTAAGATAATACAAAGCTGAAAACGCTTGAAAGTATATCCCGCTTAAGAGATATTTTTGCCAACGCTTCTTGTAAAGATTAGAGATAAAGTTCCTGAAACTATGGAACATGCAATGGAAACTATTTCAAAACAGTTATGAGCATTGTCTTATCCCTAGGATAAAGAAAAAAGATAGAGAGCAGGTCAACAGATCGTGGCTAAATATTTGAACGGGAGAATGTTCTTGCCATATTATCAACTCTTATAAGATTACTAATTGTTTTAATGATGTTTTATGCTCTTAATCCATAGAATGCCTCACAGCCTACCTAAAATGCTGTTATCGAATACGTCTCGGAAAAACAAGTGTCTAGTTTGAATAACCTTTTGCCTTATCGTATTAAAAAGAAAATAAAGATATCAAGAGCGGTTCTATTCTGCTTTTATTCCCTGAATAGGGTATGATAATCTATGGCTTATTTCAGGTTTTCGATGTTCTGGCGCCCATTTAGAAAACTTCTTGAAAAAGAAGGAAAAGTACAAAAAAGGGGATTAGACGCTCAAGAGATTACCCATACAGTAGCAATTGTTTTTGCCGTGATCGGAATAAATGAAAAAAACAATAGTTGATCTACTTTGATTAGAGAACTGTTGAAATGACACAGCGGTTATTCTAGAAGGACAGATCACAGTCGTAAGATGAAAAATATCATGAAGAATTTCGATCTTAAGAAAAGGAAAAAGGACAAAATCGTCTAATCTGTCGTTATAAAATATTTACCTCTTAAATAATTTTAAAATTATAATTGACAAAAGCATAAAGCTAAGTGGTGGGTGATGCAGGGATCGAACCTGCGACCCGCTGATTAAGAGTCAGCTGCTCTACCAACTGAGCTAATCACCCAATCACGAAAAACTCTCTAAGCTACTCGTGCTATCGACATTGGTAATGGTTATTGACGTATGTGTCCAGACCTAATAGTTATTTTACAGGAATTTTGAGTATTGATGTATCAATCATAGATTGAGAGTTTTTTATCAATGATTTGTTTCCTTTGTACAAACATTAACTGCATATAGCAGAAATAAAAATTATTATAAGGATTTAAGACAGTCCATGGAATGGCTTGCCAATCCCAATGTTTGGATAGGACTGCTAACATTGGTTCTACTTGAAATTATTCTTGGGATAGATAATCTCGTATTTATTGCTATTCTTTCAGAAAAACTGCCGATTTATGAACGGCAAAGAGCTTGTATTACTGGTTTGACATGTGCACTTTTAATGCGCTTGGTTTTACTTGGTGTGATAAACTGGGTAACAACGCTCACACAACCCCTTTTTACTGTTATGGATTGGGAAGGAACAGGACGAGACATTATCGTGATTTCTGGTGGCATATTTCTGCTTGCTAAGGGAACAATAGAGCTACATCAAAGACTTGAATGGAAGGGAAAAGTTCGCGAAACCAATGCTACGCGTGTGATGTTTTGGGAATTGATCGCCCAAATTGTTGTTCTTGACGCTGTATTTTCTCTTGATAGTATTATTACAGCTATCGGCATGGTGCAAAACGTTTCGGTTATGATGACTGCGATGACCGTTGCCATGGGAGTTATGATGCTCGCGTCAGCTCCGCTTATGAATTTTGTTAGCCGGCATCCCACTATTGTCGTCCTTTGTCTTGGCTTTTTGATGATGATTGGTTTCAGCTTAGTAGTAGAGGGATTTGGGTTCAATATTCCTAAGGGATATCTGTATGCTGCCATTGGGTTTTCAGCCTGTATTGAGGGGTTCAACCAGATTAGTCGTCATAATCGAGAAAAGCTAATCATGACAAATGATCTACGTTCGCGTATAGCTAGTGCTGTTTTACGCTTATTAGGTGGAGGGCGAGGTGAAGGAACCTTGTCTGATACCGTTGCAGTCATTGCTGAACAGGCGGCCGCTGCCGAAGTTTTCCGTCCTGAAGAAAAACAAATGATCCGCAGTGTTCTTGATCTCGCGAAACGACCTGTCCGTTCGATTATGTCACCGCGTTACGAGGTTGAGTGGCTTAATCTATTAGGTAATAAACACGATCTCCGTAAGGAATTACAAGGTTTTAAGCATAGTTGTATTGTTTTGGCTCATAATAAGATTGACGAATTTCTTGGAATTGCCTTTACCAAAGAGTTACTTTTAAATATCGCTGAAGGAAAGGAGATTAATTGGGACAGTGTTATGCGTCAACCTCTGGTTGTTCATGAAAATACTAGTGTTCTACGGATAATGGAGCGGTTACGCCACTCATCTGTGCAAGTTGCTATTGTGGTGGATGAACACGGTTCTTTTGAAGGTATTGTAACACCGATTGATATTCTAGAAGCAATTGCAGGAGATTTCCCAGATGATGATGAAGAATCAGTTATTATGGAAAGCGGTGAGGATGACAGTTTAATTGTTGAAGGGTATGCAGATATACGCAGCCTTGGTAGTCTGCTTGATCGTGATTTAGTTGATGATAATGACCGCTATACTACACTGGCTGGTTATATGCTTTGGAAATTTGGCCATATCCCTATAGTGGGTGAAGTTTTTGAAGCTGATGGTTTTCGGTTTGAAGTGATAAAAATGGAGCGCTGCAATATCAGTAAAGTACGCATTATTCCGCTTTCTTGATGAAAATTCTAATCAGCAGAAAAGCAGATTTAGGTCCATTTACCATCACGATAGTATTGAAGAGAAGGTGAACCTATGACGAAACTTCTGCTTAACATCCATTGTCAGCAGGATGCGATAATTGGAATTGCAAGCGAGGTCGATATACTGGATATTGCAGTGAATACTAAACAGGAATTACAGGGCTTTGAAGAGACTCTTTGTGCACTTGGCGGCAAGGTACAACTATCATTAACTGTTGGAGTGCCACTTTTTAATTTTCATATTGATTCTTCACTCTTATCCCGAATTGATTTTCTTCGGATAAGGACAAAAAAGAGCAGACAAGGACTGGATTGGAGCATGCTAAAACAGCTTGCTCACTTACAGAAAACAATTCTACTTATCAATACTGATGAAATTGAGAAAGAAGATTGGCACTTGCTTTTACAATACTCAGGCACTGCAGGGCTTTATGGTGTAATGCTGGAGAGCTATCGTGAAAATTCACACTGTTTAATCAAGAAGTATGCGATAACTGAAATCGCAAGGTTTGTTGAAGAAGCAAGATGCATAGAACTGGCTGTAGGTCTTGGAGGCACGCTAGAAATCCCAGATATTCCAAGAATATTAGCTTATCATATTGATATTATTGGTTTTTCTGTTAAGAATATGGCGCGCGTTGGCATGACTGATCTGAAAAAAGATATACGACTGATTCGTTTATTGATTTCGCTTGATCGAGATATGGTTGCAGATAAGATGAAGATAGATATGGGGACAGATCGTATCTTAGTTTCAGATTTTAAATTGCCTATGTACATTGGTGTCTATGCTCATGAGCATAAGAAAAAGCAGATGGTTTGCTTTAATGTGGCAGTTGATATAGCTCGCGTTTCCGTTAATCCAAAAAATATGAGTCATATATTTTCCTATGATATTATCCTTGACAGGATACATAATTTGATAGCGCTTGGGCATATTGATCTTATTGAAACCCTTGCAGAACAAATCGCAGCGTTTATTCTTAGTTACCCTCAAGCTCGACGTGTTACAGTACGGATAGAGAAACTTGATCTTGAACCAGGAGCTGTCGGTGTTGAAATTATACGGACAAAAGAGGGTAAACATTCTTTTTTATAAGTCATTGATTATGTCGTTTCATTAACTTGGTTGTGTGTTTTATGCTTATTGCATTTTTGTTGAGTTATATGACGGGTTACGCCAGTGCATGATTTCAAAAACAATAATAAAAAATATGGATATAATAAGTGGAATGATCAGGTAAAATAAACGGAAAATAATGAGTGCAGCAATGACATCTGCTGGATTCATTTTTGGCATTCCTGCTATGAATATAGCTTCGAGAACACCGAGCCCGCCTGCAGGTGCATTTGATAGCAGTGTTACCGTAAATGAAGCTAGAAAAACTCCAAGAACAGCAATAAAACCAGGATTTCCTGCGTTGGGAAGGGTAGCGTAGATGATGCCAACTGCTCCTAATAGTTCCAATGGAGCGGTGACAAACTGCTGCATAACAATGTTCAGTTTTGGATAGGTAATCCGAAACTTTGCACAGATCTTTAGCGGAGGTAATTGCACCCAACTGCTAAAGATATAAAGGCTGATAAAACCAAGCATCAGGCTACCAATTAAAATAGCTACTCCTTTTGGGATATCATCATCTACAAGTTCTATTAGCTCTGGGTGGATAACCAGCACAATACCTGAAAGTAGGATAGTACCAATTGCAAAAGTAAAAGAGCAAAAAGCTATAAGAATTGCTATTTCAGAACCTGTAAGCCCTTTCATGCTATAAGCACGATAACGTATTAGCGCTCCAGAAAAAACCGATGCGCCAATATTATGAGATAATGCATAGGTCGTAAAGGAACAGATCATGATAAAAACCCATGATATCTTTTTCCCAAGATGATTCAATGCAATACGATCGTATCCGGCCAAAGCTGCATAGGCAATAAAAGCAGAAAAAATCGCTAGCATCCAGTGATAAAAATTTAACTCTTTAAAACGTACCATAACGTCATAAAATGAGATATTCCAGAGTTTCATATAAAGAATACGTATTGATATCAACGTGATAACAATACCAATAAATGGCCATATATACTTCTTTATCATGATAACACTGCTCTTTCTTCCTCCTGAAGGATTGTTTGTAGACCGCCAATCAGATGAGTAATAATACCGTTTGCAATTTGCTGATCATCTGCTACGACAGTATCAACGCCAAGCTCAGAAAGATATTTTCCTTCTGATTCTGATAGGGCATAGGCGACGATGTGAATATCGCTATTCCGATTTCTAGCAATGGATACAATCCGACCGGCTTCAAAAGCATTGCTTATTGTTAGAACAAGCTTGCAGGCGCAAGAAATATTCGCTGCATCTAATATGTCTTCATAAACAGCATTGCCGGTAATAGCTTCAAGATCTTCACTGCGCGCTTTCTCCGCATTGCGTCCCGTATCTTCAATAATGACTACCGGTATATTAATTTTACCTAATGTTGTAGCAACAAGCTGCCCTACTCGGCTGAAGCCGACAATAACTGTATGATTAGTTTTTTTACTGGTAAATAGTTGTTCTTCAACATATTTCGGTGCACCTTCAATAACGACATCATCTGATTTATCTTCAATGATTGTGCATTGAAGCTTTTGTTTGATTTTTTCTGCAGCAACAAAAACAAGTGGATTGAGTAAAATAGATATAATAGCACCACCAAGAATAAGGTCACGCGCATCATCATTCAAGACTCCTAGAGCATTACCAAATCCGGCAAGAATAAATGAAAACTCTCCAATTTGCGCAAGGCTTGCTGAGATAGTAAGAGATGTGCCTACAGGATGACGAAAGATCCGCACAATCAAAAAAGCTGCAAAAGATTTTCCAACAATGATGATTAATAGTGTAGCAAATAGCGGGATAAAATTATGAATGAATTTCATCGGTTCAAAAAGCATGCCGACTGAGACAAAGAACAAAACAGCAAAAGCATCACGCAGTGGCAGTGTTTCCTCTGCCGCCCTATGGCATAATTCCGATTCACTCATAATCATTCCAGCAAAGAAAGCACCAAGGGCAAGAGATACACCGAAAAGATGAGCTGCCCCGAAAGCAACACCCAAGGCAATAGCCAAGACTGAAAGACTGAAAAGTTCACGCGAGCCAGTCTGGGCAGTAATTTTCAACAGGAGAGGAATAAGTCGACGTCCGATAATCATCATTGTTGCGATAAAAAGAACAACTTTTGCAATTGTCAGGCCGATGATACCCGTAATGCCAAGGTTAAGCCATATTGCAATAGGGTCGACTGGTGCTGCCTCTGTTATCCCTGAAATATTTGCTAAAGATGGTAGCAATACGAGTGCTAATACCATTGCCATATCTTCAACAATCAGCCAGCCTACAGCAATGCGACCACGCTTGGTTTCAATCAATCGCCTTTCTTGTAAAGCGCGCAAGAGAACAACAGTGCTTGCTGTTGATAAAGCTAGGCCAAAAGCTAGACCATTACTTATACTCCATCCCAGAATAAGGCCAAGGCATGTACCAAGAAGTGTCGCAGTTGTCATCTGTGCGATTGCTCCAGGAACTGCAATTGCCCGCACAGAAAGAAGATCTTTCATGGAGAAGTGCAACCCCACACCAAACATGAGCAGGATAACACCAATTTCAGCCAACTGGTTTGTTAATCCGGCATCAGCATGGAAACCTGGGGTGTTGGGTCCCGCAATGACGCCAGCAAGGAGGTAACCTACTAACGGTGAAACCCGTAGGCGATTGGCAATTGCACCAAATAAAAAGGCAAGACAGAGGCCCATAACGATTGCTGTAATAAGGGGGGTCTCATGTGCCATTTTGGGATATCACTTTCTTGTTAATTTAATAATTCTAAAAATCTATTTTGTAACCACCATAGCCCTTTAGATTTTTGAAATTTGTTGAAAATTCCTTCTGTATCTTTAATTTGTTTTAGAATCTTTTTACCATTTGTATTTTTTTATCTTCTTGCTTGTGGCACTGTTTCCAGAAGTTTCCAAGAAAAAGCAAAACAGGAGCCGCAATAAAAATTGATGATGATGTTACGATTACAACACCGATGATGATAGGCAACGCAAAACTATGCACGGTATCACCAGCCCAGATTGCCATGGGTAACATAGCAAGTATGGTAGTCATTGATGTAAAAATACACCGTATCAGCACTTGATTGATAGATGTATCAATGATTTCATGTAAAGGCATTTTCCTGAAAAGATGGAGATTTTCCCTTATACGATCATATACGACAATTTTGTCGTTAGTAGAATAACCAATAATTGTCATGAGCGCAGAGATAGCAGTTAGATTGAAATCAAATTGAAATAGTACAAAGACGCCAAGAATTTTTGCGGTATCAAGAATTAGCGTTATGATAGCGCCAATAGCAAAAAACCATTCAAAGCGTATCCACACATAGAATACTGTGGCTAAGCTTGCAAAAATGACAGCCTTAAAACCATTTTTTGCAAGTTCAGTAGAAATTTGCGGTCCGATCACCTCTATTTGTAGAAAATCAGAATTAGGGTAGAGTTTTTGTACTGCTTTCTTAATTTTTGTGATAGGCGCTACTTGAACATTTTCGCTGCCTGTTTGTTGTTGCATACGAATCATAATCGCATTTTTTCTGTCAAGATTTTGTAAGGTAATCTCACCTAGATGTAGATTGGACAGTGTCGAACGTAGCGTAGCAAGATCGCCGGATTCTTTTGTATTGACCTCAAGTTGGATACCTCCCTTGAAATCGAGGCCATAATTGAGACCTGGTTTAAAAAATAAAAAAATTGAAGCGATGGACAGAACAATTGAAACAATAATGCCGCAGAAGCGGGCATTCATGAAGCAAAAATTGGTGTGCTGTGGAATAAAATTCATAAATGGTTGGATCCGTAACACTTTTACTTTCCACTTACGCACAACCCAATTCATTACGATGCGAACAATTGCGACATCTGTAAATAGAGAAATGATAACCCCAAGTAGCATTGTAACAGCGAATCCACGCACTGGGCCAGTACCAAAGTACCACAATAATGCTATCGCAATAACAACTGTGGCATTAGCATCAATAATTGTGGATAGGGCATATCTAAAACCGCGATCAAGTGCAGCAAGTGCACCAATACCTTTGCGGCTTTCTTCTCGTATGCGCTCATTGATCAGAATATTAGCATCAACGGCAATACCAATACCAAGAATAATGCCAGCAATTCCAGGCAATGTAAGCGTCGCGCCAAGTAAGCCTAGGGTTGAAAAAGTTAATATTGTATGTAATGCTAGCGCAACGTTGGCAATAATACCCCACAGGCCGTAAAGCAGAAAAATAAAAATAGCGATAAGCATGAAGCCAATAGCACCTGTGTAGAGTCCTATTTTTATAGCATCGGCACCGAGTTCAGGGCCTACGATCCGTTCTTCTACGACTTTCAATGGAGCAGGAAGAGCACCGGCTCTCAGCAATGCTGCAAGTGTCACTGTTTCACTGACAGTAAAATTCCCCGTAATTTGACCTCTACCATTGGGAATCACAGACTGTATAATTGGAGCAGTTAATATTTTGTTGTCAAGAACAATAGCAAAAGATCGACCTAAGTTTTCTCGCGTAATTTTCGCAAATTCTTTCGCTCCTTGAGTATTAAGTACAAAAGTGATCATTGGTCTATTTGTATCCTGCTCATAGGCAGATCGGGCATCTTTCAGCAATGCACCATCAAGAGAAACCCTGTCTTCAATGGCATAACGTTCCATTGAATCCTGTTTATAGCTGGGCAAAACAGAAATACCAGGAGACGGATTATTGATATCCGCATCGGAACAGACTAGATGAAAAGTCATCTTGGCTGTTGTACCAAGCAAAGTACGTAATTGTGCTGGATCCTGCAGACCAGGTAGTTGAACCTGGATACGATTTAGTCCTATTTTTTGAATAGATGGTTCAGTAACTCCTACCTTATCAATTCGCTGACGGATAATTTCAAGACTTTGTTTAACGGCATTGTTGATACTATCTTTGATAGCAGCTTCTGTTATGGCAATATGTATGGCTGCATTATCCTGTGTAATTGTAAGATTGTTAATTGGAGTTGAAAAGGCGCTGTTTGAAATTGGCGAAATTAAGCTTTTAAATGCTTTTACCGCCTTTTCCCGTTTAGTTGTATTAGGAATTGTGGCGATAATAGTGTCTTTAACGATCCGGATAGATTGCGGCTGTATTTGCTCTGTCTTCAGAGTAAGGCGCACACTGTTAAATAGGTCATGCAACTTCTCCCGTTTCATAGCGTCACTATCAACTTCCAGTTGAAGAGAAGAACCCCCGCGCAGATCAAGCCCAAGTGTTACGCGTGTATCAGGTAAGAAGGGTGCATATTTCTTGAATTGCTCAGATGTAAACAAATTTGGCAATGCCATCAGAGCACCTGCGATTGAAATAATCGTATAAAAAATGACAAGCCAGCGAGGTGTACTCATATATTTAATCCAGATTTTTTCTAAAGACATTCTAACTATCCTCAGAAGGAGGATAGCATTATCATAATGCGGAGCAACAGAAGAGAGGGCAATATCAATTGAGAGTAGTAGGGAACGATATCAACAACTTGCTTCTTGATGTTGATCTCATGTTTAATGATCTCATTTAAAAGGGACAAGCAAAACACACTGCAAAAAGCAAGATATTAAATTTATTCTGAATTTCTAGTATTTGGAGAATACGGTAAGGCGTCGACTAGGTTGTTTCTTCAAATATTGCTACGATCTTCTGCTTCAACTTGGTGTCTAGTTATTAATTTTGACTCTGCAGAGAATTTGAATACTTGAACAATATGCGCGATACACAGCTATTTTTAATAAAGAAAAATATCTGAATGGTGCAGACGGCGGGACTTGAACCCGCATGATCAATGATCGAAGCATTTTAAGTGCTTTGCGTATACCGATTTCGCCACGTCTGCTGCGTCATCTTATAATCCTACTAATTCTATTTAAGATATTTTCACGAACATAGAAAGCATTTCGTCCAATTAATGTCATTATTAGGACTCCGTTAACTTCTTCAAAAACAAATTGCAAGAGAGAATTGAGTTACTGATATAGCATTACAAATTTTAGATAATTAGGATAAATTATAATAGATTTAGTTGAAGTTCATATACCGATGATAAAAAAAACGCAAAGCTTTGAACGGTCTGGTTTTAAGATGGCCTTGTTTGTTATAAGAAGTAAATCTGATTTAAAATTTTCGCCTATAATCAATGGACATATCGGTTTAATGACAAAATTTGTTAATGATGTTGCCAGAGCAATCAGCACGTTACGAAATATATTTCCCGAAACACCGCTTCAAAAGAATGAATTTCTTTCTCAAAAATATTCTGCAGAAATCTACTTCAAACGAGAAGATCTTACACCTGTACGCTCTTATAAAATCCGTGGTGCTTTCAATTTTGTTTCCAGCATGCTTAATAAGATTACATCACAGACAGCTTTTGTTTGTGCTTCAGCTGGCAATCACGCACAAGGATTAGCCTTTGTATGCCAGAATTTCCAACGACGAGCTGTTATTTTTATGCCTGTTACAACGCCTCAGCAGAAAATCGATAAAACCCGATCTTTTGGCAAGAATTATGTTGAAATACGTTTGACAGGTGATACCTTCGATCAGTGCTATGATGCAGCGCAGGATTTTGTTGCACGCGGTGGTGGCATTATGTCTCCCCCTTTCGATGATATGCGGATTATTACTGGTCAAGCTAGCGTAATATATGAAGTAGCTAACCAGTGGAATGAGACGAAGGAGCCGGATTTAATTATCGCACCTGTAGGAGGTGGAGGTCTTGCTAGCGGCATCAGCCTATTCTTACAGGAGAAACGATGGAATACAACCCTCCGTTTTGCTGAACCACAGGGAGCACCGAGCCTTTATAAAAGTCTTAAAGAGCAACGACGTATAAAACTGGAGAAAATGGATACTTTTGTGGATGGTGCTGCTGTTGCGAAAATCGGTGCTGTCAATTTCGATCTTTTGCAGCAATATGCTCCGGAAGATGTCATCCTTGTCCCTGAAAATAGACTATGTGCAACCATGACCCAGATGCTTAATATTGAGGGCATTGTACTTGAGCCAGCAGGTGCATTGGCAATCGATGCGTTAAAGTCACTGGATAGGAAATATCTCAAAAATAGGCGAGTCCTTCTCATTATATCCGGAGGGAATTTCGATTTTGAACGTTTGCCAGAGGTTAAGGAACGAGCGCTGCGTTTTGACGGATTGAAAAAGTATTATATTTTTCGTTTCCCACAAAGACCAGGGGCCCTACGCGCCTTTCTTGATATCCTTGGACCAGAAGATGATGTTGCTCGTTTTGAATACCTAAAAAAATCTGCTCGCAATTTTGGTTCGGTTTTGATTGCCATAGAAACAAAACATGCCAACAATTTTATACAGCTGCATAAACAGTTTATGGAAGCAGGTTGGATTTATAAAGATATAACAGATGATCAGATTTTATCTGATTTTATTATTTAAGAGATTGGATGATGCCTGATAGCTCACTAAAATGAAAGAATTAGTTGATACAAATGATTTTTAGAACATTGCTGATTTTTCTCATACTAGAATTTGTTAGCAATAACAGTTTGGCGCGTCAACTTTTCGATACTGAGAAAAAGGAGCTTGTTCAGCTTATTAATGATCTGCCCAAAACAGCTCGACGCCAAGATGCAAGTTTTATTGTTGATGATATGCCTGTGCGCCCATATAAAAAAATGGCAATGTGTATGCATACAACCGAAGTAAAGCTGCGAGATAATCAAAAAAGAAGTTTTATTTCAATTCAAGCAGCTTATTAGGGACGGCTACAAGTTGGATGCAACTGGCATTCAATATGCTGAAGCAGAGGATCGCGCATTCTATGCACTTGTACCAACACGGGTTGAAATCAAAAAATATCACTGAATTCATAATGTCGGCGCTTTAATGATAGCGATGATATCAAATGGCATCTGATTTGCGGTGGGTAAAAAACCATAGAAAACTCTGTTTTCCTTTAACTCCACCCTGCTTTTGCAAGAACGAATCTGCCTGCCCTTAAAAGTAGTTTAAAGTAAACCTAATTTAGGTTGTCAATTTATGATAGCAAAGGCTTGAGATATGCGTTTCATCGTGCTCATAAAATCATGAATTTTAAGGTGGAATACACGGAAAATACACGATCGCTACTTGCTTTTTATCTTTAAACAAGTTAGAATAAATGATGTTTAGGATTTGTTTTGCATATGGATGCAAAATTTTCCGTTGTCTATTTGCTTAATGGCGTTTGTTTAAAATAAACCTGCCCATTGTTTCTGGGATGAGGTTGTAGTCTTTTGAAGGAAAATAGATTGAGTACTTCATTGTTTCCTCTTTTTATGCAGTTGGGGTTACCTGCTTCCTTGGTGAAAAACCTCACATCTATAGGCATGACTGAGCCGAGGGCGATACAAAAACAGACGATTCCATCCATGCTTGCGGGAAGAGATGTTCTTGGTATTGCTCAGACAGGTTCAGGAAAGACTCTTGCCTTTACTTTGCCGGTTCTTGCGCGCGTTATCGCTGCTAACGATAAACGAAAGCCAAAAGTAGCCAGAGCGCTTATCCTCGTGCCAACACGTGAGCTTGCTATTCAAATTGAGGAGAACGTGCGTCTTGTAGCTAGGAATATGCATCTTTCCGTAGCGCTTGTGTTAGGAGGGGTTTCGCGTTTTATGCAGATAAAGCGTATGGCACTGGGTGTTGATATTTTGGTTGCCACGCCTGGTCGTCTTATGGATCATGTCAGAGAAAGAAATATTGATTTATCTCAGACTCGTTTTTTTGTGATAGATGAAGCCGATCGTATGCTGGATATGGGTTTTATATGTGATGTTCGGCAGATTGCTAAGCTTGTTGCTCCTGAGAAGCAGACAGCGCTTTTTTCAGCAACCATGCCGAAGGAAATTTCGCATCTCGCTGAAAGCCTCTTGAATGATCCTTTGATGGTTGAAACAAGTCCGCAAGGAACGATTGCGGTTGAAATTATCCAGAAAGTCTATTGTGTTCCCATACCTGATAAGAAAAAAATTCTAGCCAAGTTACTTGCACTCTCTGATTTTCGATCAGTTATTGTTTTTACTCGCACGAAGCATAGTGCAGATGCAGTAGCACGTTATTTAGAAAAATCGGGTTATCCAGTTGGCGTTATTCATGGTAATAAGACGCAGAATGCACGGCAGCGCGCACTTGGAGGTTTTCGCAATGGCAATCTTCAAGTATTGGTGGCAACGGATATTGTTGCACGTGGCATTGATGTGCCGGGTATAAGTCATGTTATTAATTACGAACTGCCAGATGAGGCTGAAAGTTATGTGCATCGCATTGGACGGACTGGACGTAACGGTGCTTTTGGCAATGCCATTATCCTTTATGATAAGAGTGCTGAAAAAGCGCGTTTGCATGCAATAGAAAAGATTGTTCGTAAAAAATTTGAGTTACAAGCTGTACCTGATTTGCCAGAAGTTATCCTTTCTGATAAAGCTGATGCGAAAAGTTTGCGAGAAAATAGTGCTTTAAAATCTTTGAAAAAGCCGCAAGCTGATTGTTTTTTGACAGACGGCCGAAAGAGGAAGGTAGTCAAAAAAATAAAGCGTGTAAAATTTTTTAAAGTGTATAAGGTAGACAAAAACAGAAGAAGATCATCACGCTTCGCAGAAACCGGCTAAAAGCATAAATAATAAGATTTTTATCGTGGTTTATTAGATACTTTCGATAGTTTATTTAGATATTTCTATAGATTCCGCTTGTTCTTGCCTTTGAATAAAATATAGCGGTACGTGATTCTTTTATTCAATTTGGGGTAGAACCCAAAAAATAAGCACATGCACAATCTTTTTTGATTAGGATATGCGGGGTAAAAATAATTCTTTTTCTGCATGTTGCCATTACTAAGAGCTCTATGTTATGGGCCGTGGAAAGTTTATATGTTGAGCTGAATGGGGACAGTGTGACTGTGAAGATTAGAGAAAAGATTATCCCCTGTTATATAATATAGCAGCGCTGATTTTCCTATGGAGGTGAAATCTTAATCTAAGGCTGAGGATCAGATATATTAGCTCGTAACGTGATTTGCAGAAAGTATTGCGAAATGGATACTTTAAAGCCTTTATACAGAAGCAGAAACTGTTTAACATTCATGTAAATAGCTTATAAGAAGACAAAGTTTTATAGATTCTAGTTGCAGATTTTCCTAAACAAATTTTATTTGGCCGATTGAATTTTAAGAATAATTCTCTAAGAGGGTGCTTTTACAAAGGCTGTTACTCTTCTGAGTAAAATGCCTAAATTTTTGGCATTGACAAGACTATTGTTAGATAATATATTAGCCTGAAATCATGTACTAATCGAAATTCTTTTTCAAGTTCTTATTTTTTCATTTTTAAGCAGATGAGGGAAGTAAATACAATTCAATCTAATATTCAAGAACACAATTTTATTCAAACGAATAAAATTATAAAGTATGTTTAAATTATCAAAATCTTTTTTTAAAAAGAAACGATAAATTCATTATAAGCAATTCCAAACTATTTTTGAGTATAGGCAAATAATCTCTAAAAATGCTAATACATTTTTATCAGAAAATCAATAGTGCTTTCCTACGAGGAAGTGTCCTCTACTTCGAAGAAAAAGAGGATATTGGAAGGATTATAACATTTAAGTAAGATAATGATGAATGAATCATTTAGATAAAATAAGTTGTTTCCGTTACAGAAGGACTTTCTTTGTAATAGAGGATATTAAAAAATTATGAATATAAATAAATGGCGCCAACGTTTGGCTAAAAGTTTAGAGAAAAGTCAGAAATCTAAACGTTCTATATCTCTTGCAGCAGGTATGGGTCCAGGTTATTTACATTCAATCTTAGTGGAAGAAAAAGATCCCACTATTGAATCCCTTGTTAAAGTCTGTAAGGAACTTCAAGTAAGTATTGCCTACATTATTTACGGGTACGAGGTAACTCCTATTCAGGAAGAATTTCTTCGACTTTTTGAACTTGCTTCTCCCGCGGATCGTCAAGCAATTTTGACTTTTCTGCGTTCACGGAATGACGAATAAAAGAAACAATTTCTTTAAATTTTTCTTCTGTCTGGCAAGAACATAGCTTTATTAAATCAATATCCGATGTGATTTTTTTTGTTTTATCGCTGTGTGTTTCTTTCATAAAGCCCCCCGGCTTGCACTCATTCTTCTGTCGAGTAAGATATAATCTTTGACTATAACAATGAAAAAGAAAAGCAAAACTCATTGATATAACTATGAGGATGATTATTTCAAACAATGAAATACTTTTGTACACGTAGTTGAAATTGAATAAATATTCAATAATTTATAGTTAATTTTTGATAAAAATCAAATACTTAAATCTTCTGCTAATGATAATAACTTTTTATTAAACAAAGATTATTTCCTTTTGTATTTATTCTCTTTCCAAGAAGAATAGAGTATTGACTTATCTACTAAAGAGGATATTATTTATTAGAAAGGCAGGAGGATACCCTAAAATTTAGGGCTAACTTGCTGAATATAGAAAAATGTCAGAACTTGATGTTAACGATCACGTAATTAAAAATGCGATGAAAGGTCCATAAAAATTGCAGAAATTATTTTTTCTGCGAAGAAATTAATTTCTTTAACCTATTGATGTTCGCATCACAGATGATGAATATTAGAACCTCTTAAGATGAGGAAAAGTGTGTACTACAATGATCAAAAGAAAATGGAATAAACATGCTCTTTAGGATTCTGAGCACTTTTTTAATTATTGTATAGCTGTTTTTTTCGTTTAGCAGCGGGAATCGTTGATTTATTCATCATCATAAAGAGTGCTGTCACAAATTTTTCTAACGCAAAACAGGTATCTTCAAGTTTTTTGCTACTTTTGAAGTATCTCTTTCAATTTTTCCGAAAATGAAGATTAAGAAGATGACCGTAATTTCTAAAATTTCCAAAGAAAAGAAAAATGATATAAAAATAGGTGCAATCGTCCGTGAAAAAAGATTAGCCCTTAATATATCTCAAGATGCTCTGGCACGTAACCTTGGTATTACTCGCCATCAATTATATAAACATGAAACTGGCAAAAACCGGATAAGCGCCGGCCGTTTAGCAGTTATTGCTAAAGTTTTTAACCTGCCGATTTCTACATTTTATGCGATAGAAACAAAATCGGAAAATGAAAAATTTATTAATCTCAAAAAGGCACAAGAAGCTGCTGGAGATATTACGCAGTGGCTCACCTACCTAATACCTCAGGAAAAATTAAAATCTTCAAGGCAGTTGCCAATCAATGAAAATGAAGGCTTGCAGTTTGTATGGAGTCGTCTAGAGGATTTGCGTGTTCATTTCAAAGCAGCTTTTCCGGGAGGAAAAGAATAATGATAGACAATAAAATTGCAGGAGCGCATTAATGTTTGGCTATCTTAACAAGTGTGAATTTATTGGTAGACTTGGTACTGATCCCGAATATAAAGATACGCAGAAAGGTGGGTGTATTGTTACTTTTCGTCTGCTTTTATCTGAAAATTGGAAAGATAGGAAAACAGGTGAACAAAAAGAACGAAAAGAATGGATTCCTGTTGTTATCTGGAATCAAATTATTGCTCAAAGTGCCTGTAATTTGCTAAAAAAAGGTAGTTACGTTTATATATCAGGTCGTATGCAAACTCGCCGATGGCAGGATAAGAATGGAAATAACTGTTATACAACAGAAGTCGTATTACAACAATTTGATGGTAATTTGCAGATTTTAGATTATGAGGATAACTTAAAAAATGAGCAACTTAGTTAAAGAGAGGAATTGATAGAATATATCTCTAACTCAGCAATAGTATTAATATTCGACTACTCAGTAGTTGAGTTACCGCATAGAAGTTCTACAAAAGAACCTTTTTTATTTTTGAAGAATGATTCTTATTTAATGAATTATAGACGATCCGCTTAAGCGGATCGCAACATCAGCTTGATAAGCGGGGTTTTTTCGGGTAAAATCCTGAAAAATCTCAAGAAAAGATAAGGCAAAGAAGGATTAATTCCCTAAGAAAACCACTGCCCTAATTTCATGGAAATCAGAGAAGACTGGAGGCCTCGCCCGGAATCGAACCGGGGTACAAGGATTTGCAGTCCTCTGCGTAACCATTCCGCCACGAAGCCCTTTTCAAACAGTGAACGCAGATGCTAATACTCCACCGCGATCAAATATCGTAACGATCAATTAAGTGAAGGTGAGAAGAACGTCAAGTGACTTAGATGCTAATTTTGATTTTTCTTACCTGCTCATTTTAATTTAGCAAAATGGATTCAATCCTTAATACTACAACCGACTTTTGCCAGATCTTATTAAATAATCATGCAACAGTTTTTGGGACAGGCGATAACGTTCAGAAATTTGGTATAACTAGATCCACAGCAATTTACCTTTATCGCATTACACAGTGATAAAAAATTTATCTAGTATTTATTTTATTTTTGAATTACATATTCAAAATACTAATTTTCTGAGGATCCAATTTTCGATATTTTTGGTAGGTTAAAACAAATAAAATTTTTAAGAAAAAATGTTTTACCCCTTTGCAAATTAGTTTTTCATTTGCTATAGGCGCTGGTGTATTTTCTAGATCGAACGATCTTCCTCGGTAGCTCAGTGGTAGAGCAACCGGCTGTTAACCGGTTGGTCGCTGGTTCGAATCCGGCCCGGGGAGCCATTTCTAGTTTGAATCAACGATTTTGATAATGTATTTCAGATTAGTAATGTTATAAAGATTTCCTATAATCATCGCAAAATAATTGACTGAGAAGTTGTTTTTTGCGAAGCCACTCAGCTGTAAATTCGGTCTGATTTAAGCGGTATATTAGTTAATATTTGTTGTTTTTGTTGTTTTCGTTGTGCTTTGCATAGCGAAGATTATTGGTACGCAATGCAATAACAATTGTTCGGGGTTTTTAAACTAAAGGGGGAAGTTTTGTCTGTGCATAAAAGCAGGAAAGGCTGGAAATGAGTATTAATTTTACGGAATTGCGTCAGAAGATGGTTGATAATCAAATCAGGACAGTTGATGTTACTAGCTTTTCTGTTCTGTCTGCCTTTCTGACTGTACCACGCGAGGAATTCGTTCCACAAAATGCTAAAGAGCTTTCTTATATTGACGAAAACATCATTATTACTCCAGCAAAGAGTAATGAAGCTGCACGTTATCTTATGTCGCCGGCAGCACTTGCTAGACTCGTACAGCTTGCAGATATAAGTAAAGACGATTTTGTGTTAGACATTGGTGCTGGTACTGGCTATGGCTCAGCTATCCTTTCTCATCTTGCCAATGCTGTAATTGCTTTGGAAAGCAATTGTAGCTTAATACAGATCGCTACCAGAGCTTTTGCTGCAGCAAACTGTGAAAATATCACTTTTGTCAGAGATGTTTTAACAAAAGGCTGTGAAGTACAGGCACCTTATGATGTTATCCTCATTGAAGGGTCAGCAGATTTTATTCCAAAAATACTTTTCAAACAACTTTGTGAAGGTGGAAGACTTGTGGTCGTTGAAGGGTGCGGAAATGCCGGTAAAGCTTGTCTTTATATTCGTAAAGATGATGTGGTCTCTAAGTGGCATAACTTCAATCTCGCCATAAAACCTTTGCCAGGTTTTCTCAAAAAAGAAGAATTCACTTTTTGAGTGATCATTTGTAGACAGCTCTTTCGCCTAAAAGCACCATTTCTTCAAGAGATCATTTCTCTTGTATCGTTTTTGTCGAAATTGTATCTTTAAAATCTAGAAATTATTGCCTGTAGATCATTGTTTCGGGCTCATTATTAATGAACTAAACCTAATAGTTAGACTGAATCTCAATGAAAAATAGTTAATAATTCATGTATTTAGATGATTTAATTGAGTAAACTTGGTATGAAAAAAACGTTACTGTCAGCTTTTTTGATATCCAGCATTATTTTTGCTTGTACTGGATGCGGATTCGCAGAAACTTTGATGAACGCTTTGGCAAAGGCATATATTAACAACAGCGCTCTGAATTTTGATCGTGCAACAGCTCGTATTTACGATGAAAATATTGCTATTGCCAAATCAGGCTATTATCCTGTAGTCAGTGCCTTTAGCACTTATTCGCATAGTCATCGTCGGGTATCAACCTTTTTTGACAAGACGATGATCGGTGATATCGGTGTTGAGCTTAATCAAAAGGTTTTTGATGGTTTTACAACCAGAAATACAGTCGCAGCAGCAGAAATACAATCGCAGGCACAGCGCGAGTTTTTGCGTAGCAGTGAACAAAATTTACTTCTAAAGGCTGTTCAGGCTTACACTGACGTATATGTTGCGCGGCGTATTGCTGTTCTTCGTCGCCAAAATTTAGCAGCGTTGAAGGAGCAGGTGCGTGCTGATCATGTGCGGCTTGAGGTTGGTGAAGGAACGCGTGTTGACCTAGCTCAATCTGAGGCACAGCGTTCACAGGCAGTATCGCTAGTGCATCAAGCCAATGCTGATGTAAAATCGAAAGAAGCAGCGTATCGACACATTATCGGTGATTCTGCAGGGCCTCTTATGATACCTCCAGCGGCACGCAATATTCCTTCAAACATGGAGATAGGAATTCAGATTGCTTTATCTAAACATCCGGCTGTCCTTTCTTCAAAACATACTGTCGATTCTGCTTCTTATATCGTAAAAGCTAAAGAAGGGGAATTTCTCCCGCATATCAATGTCATGGCCAGTACTTCTCGTGAAAAGGTTTTCAAAGGATTAGATAGCGATGCTCAGATTCACTCCATTGGGATGCAATTGAGCGTACCTATCTATCAAGGTGGCCTTCTGTCTGCTCAAGTACGCCAATCGAAGGAACAGCTCGGACAAGCGCAAATACAGGTAGATTCAATACGAGAACAAGTACGTGAACAATTAATTGCAGCCTGGTCACAGCTTGAAGGTGCAAAAGCTGCTGTTGTTGCCTATCGCGATGCTGTTCGTGCTAATCAGATTGCGCTTGATGGGAGAATTCAAGAAAATCGTGTGGGGCAAGCAACAACACTTGACGTGCTGATTTCACGTGGAATGATGGTCGATTCACAAGTTAACCTGGTGTCGGCTGAACGTGATGTTATCGTCGCTGGTTATGCGGTTAAGGCAGCTCTTGGAAGTTTGACTGCCAATAATCTTGGTTTAAGAACCCTTCATTATAATCCTTCTAAACGTTAAATGTTATTAAAAAAACGGATTGGCGTTTGTATGCCCTAATAATCGTTGAAAATAATAATTTAAAAAAGTAGTATTCATGGCACCATATTTTTAATATTTTCCTAGAGAGATTATGGAATTTTATTCTGATTCGAAGAAACGTTCTTGGAACAAGTAGAAATCAATCGATATCCAATTTTACAGATGTCATGACATGTTATTATCTGTAATGATACATTTCAAGGTATTACATTTCTCGGTTAAAGTTAGGTAGGTTCGATGTCACAGAGTCAAAATGCAATACAAGAGCCTAGCATGGATGAGCTTTTGGCATCTATCCGAGAGATAATTGAAGAAAATGGTGATGTATCTTCTGCTGAAGTTATAGAACAGGCCGTTGAGTCTGAAGTATGTGATTTGCCTCGTCAGGTGAATAATTTAAGACATCCTGCAGGTAAGTACGATGCTCACTCTACTATTAAAAATAGCAACGGTGTACCGGTTCTAGTGCAAGACGCGATGAATGCTCTCGCGGAACGCATTGGCTTGCGTAAGCCACCATTGTCTAGTGATAACAAATCAGAGGCGATGATTGTAAAACCTCCAATGGCAACAAAATCAGTACAACCGCATGGCGCTATTCCTGTTAAGGAAAGTAAGCTTGAAAAGCCAAAGATTGCGATAAGATCGCAGCCACAGAAGCAGAAGAATTCTAATGAAATAGCGCAGGAGACGAACGAATCTGAAAAGGCTTTTCAGTCAGATGTTGAACGTTCTGCTGAACTTTTGCTACGTCCCTACATTGCACAGTGGCTTGATGAGCATTTTCGTCAGCTTTTTGAAAGAATTCTTCGCGAGGAGATTCAGCGTTTTATTCAGGCGCTGAGGCGCTGACTTTTCTTCATACAAATTTTTATTTTTCAGAAGCATGACTTTAAGAAAAGTAATGAATTTTGATTTTTTGTCCTTGCTGAAAAACTTAGGCAATGATTTTGTAAAGATTGGATAGTTGAAAATGCTCGATAAAACATACGATGCAAAAGAAAGTGAGTCCCGTGTTGCCAGAGCATGGGAAGAAACAGGTGTTTTTCATGCGGGTGCTGGGGTTAAATCTGGAGCAGAGGCTTTTTCTATTGTTATTCCTCCACCCAATGTAACAGGTTCTCTGCATATAGGACACGCGCTAAATAATACAATTCAGGATATCTTGGTACGATTTGAGCGAATGCGCGGCAAGAATGTATTATGGCAGCCAGGAATGGATCATGCTGGCATTGCAACACAGATGGTAGTAGAACGTCAGCTTAATGAACGCAAGGAACCTACCCGCGAGGAAATGGGAAGGGAAAAATTCATCAAGCGTATTTGGAAATGGCGCGCTGAATCGGGCGATATGATTGTCAATCAATTAAAGCGCCTTGGAGTGTCATGTGATTGGTCACGTGAACGTTTTACAATGGATGAAGGGTTTTCAAGAGCAGTTCTTGAGGTTTTTGTAACGCTCTATAAACAAGGACTGATTTATAAAGATAAACGGCTTGTTAATTGGGATCCTAAGCTTTTATCGGCAATCTCTGATCTCGAAGTAGAACAAAAGGAGATGAGGGGGAGGCTTTGGTATTTTCGATATTCTCTGGAAGGCAAAATATTTGATCCTGCCGATGTTTCGACGTTTATTGTTATTGCTACAACTCGACCTGAAACTATGTTAGGCGACGTAGCCATTGCTGTTAATCCGGGTGATAAGCGTTATAAGAAACTTATTGGTAGCTATGTTTTCCTGCCATTAGTTGGACGCAAACTACCGATTGTCGGGGATGATTATGCTAACCCAGAAGTTGGAAGCGGTGCTGTAAAGATTACACCAGCACATGATTTCAATGATTTTGAGATTGGGCGTCGTCATGGTTTGCGAATTATTAATATTCTAAATCGAAAAGCTGAAATTACACTAACGAAGGATAGTGTTTTTTTAGAAGGATTAGAAAAGTCTTCTTCTCTTGATGAGCTAATTAATCAACTGGATGGAATGGATCGATTTGCAGCACGTAGCCAGATTGTCCAAATGATGGAGAATAATGGCTATTTGGAAAAGATTGAAATACATGTTCATATGGTGCCTCATGGCGATCGCAGTGGTGTGCCTATCGAACCGCTATTGACCGATCAATGGTATGTAAATACGGTTGAACTCGCAAAACCAGCGATTGCAGCTGTTCGTGACAAGCATACAATTTTCGTTCCGAAAAAATGGGAAAGGATCTATTATACCTGGATGGAAAATATTGAGCCATGGTGTATATCTCGACAATTGTGGTGGGGACATCAAATACCAGCTTGGTATGGACCAGACGGGATGATTTTTGTTGAAAAGAGCGCAGAAGCAGCTGCTTTAGCAGCTGAGATCCATTACGGGAAAAAAACAATACTTGTTCGTGATAGCGATGTACTAGATACATGGTTTTCTTCTGCATTATGGCCATTTTCAACCTTAGGATGGCCTGATAAAACATCAGAGCTTGCGACCTATTATCCGACAAGTGTTCTTGTAACTGGTTTTGATATTATCTTCTTCTGGGTTGCTAGAATGATGATGATGAGTCTTCATTTCATGAAACAAGGTCCATTTCATACGGTTTATGTTCATGCTCTTGTTTGCAATAAGCATGGGGCTAAAATGTCAAAATCCAAGGGCAATGTTGTTGATCCTTTAAAGTTTATTGATGAATACGGTGCAGACGCGCTTCGTTTGGCACTTGCTATCATGGCTACCCAGGGACGTGATATTAAACTTGATCAAACTCGTATTACCACCTGCCGTAAGTTTGGTACCAAATTGTGGAATGCAACCCGTTTTGGTGAAATGAATGGTATGATTCGTGACGCTGATTTCGTACCAGAAAGGACGAAGTTGACTGTAAATCGCTGGATTCTAACGGAACTAGCTCGTACTGCTAGAGACGTTACAGAGAATATTTCCGATTATCATTTTAATGATGCAGCCAAAGCACTTTACCGTTTTGTATGGAATTCTTTTTGTGATTGGTATCTTGAACTAATCAAACCGGTTTTTCAAGGGAATGATCTTGATATGCTTATGGAGGTTCAAAGGTGTATCGCTTGGTGTTTGGATGAGATTTATAAGTTGTTGCATCCATTCATGCCCTTTATAACAGAGGAGCTTTGGGCAAGGACGACAGGGAATAATGAAAAGCGTTCAGCTATGCTTGCGATAACAGCTTGGCCTGATCTACATTTTTGTGATGAGATAGCTGCAGCAGATGTCAATTGGCTAATTAATCTTATCAGCGGTCTGCGTTCATTGCGGGTTGAAATGAACGTTCCAGCTGCAGCGTACACACCTCTGATTGTTCTAGAAGCAAATGAAATAGCGCGCGCGCGTCTTGCTACCCATGGAGGAGTTATCAAGCGTCTTGCTCATCTTGAAATAATCAGTTTTTCTAAGATTATACCTGCTATGTCAGCTCAAATGGTTTTAGAAAATGTTACGTTCTGTCTGCAGCTTGGCGGATTAATTGATAGGCATGTTGAAAAAGCAAGATTGAATAAAGAACTTGCTAAAAATGCACAGGATATTGAAAAAATCATGCAAAAGCTTGGTAATGAAAAGTTTATCGTCAATGCTAAACCAGATATTGTTGAAATGGAACGGGAAAAGCTTGATGAATGCAAGAGGTTAAAAAAGAAAATAGAAAAAGCGCTTTCACATCCCGTCATGAACTGAGTCTTATCCTCGGCTTTACGCTAAGCTATAAAGATGTTCGCAGTATTTGCCAGCTTATACCCTCAATATCGTACGTTTTCTAACTATTTGATTTTCTTTAAGTATGCTAAATCAGTTAGTGAGGATAAAGAGAAATTGCAGTGAGATGCAGCAAGATTTTTGTAAAATCAAATATCAAGATCAACCCATACGGGAACATGGTCAGATGCCTGTCCCCACCCTCTCATTTTTTTTTGCACAAAAGCTTGCATAAGCTTATCGGAAGCCTCTGGCGAGAGCAGCAGATGATCTATGCGGATTCCATCATTTTTTAGCCAAGCAGCTGCTTGATACTGCCAGAAAGTGTACTCTGCCTCAATACTAACAGCGCGAATTGCATCCGTAAAGCCAAGGTTAACAAGTTTCTGAAAAGCTTCCCGTGCAGAAGGAAGAAAAAGTGCATTTTCTTTCCATTTAGTAGGATCTTTTGCATCTATTCTTCTTGGTATAATGTTATAGTCTCCGGCGAGAATAAGAGGTTCTTCAAGACGCAGTCTATCGATAGCAAAATCGTGCAGTCGGCGCATCCAAGAGAGTTTATAAAGATACTTATCGCTTCTAATAGGGTTGCCATTAGGCAGATATAAGGAAGCTATACGAATGACACCATTTTGTGTTGAATAAACACCTTCGATAAAGCGTGCCTGTTTATCAGAAATATCTCCGGGCAAATTGCGATTTATTTCATACGGCCTCATGCGGGATAGAAGAGCGACGCCATTGAAACCTTTTTGTCCGTTGGTTTCAACATGATACCCTAAAGTTTCAATAGACAAATAAGGAAATTGTTCATCAGATGATTTAGTTTCCTGCAAACAGACAATATCCGGCTGATTTTGTTTGAGCCAGATAATTAAGTTATTTAGCCGTGCTTTTATGCCATTTATATTCCAGGTTGCGATCTTCATGATTGTCTAATATTTTGCTTTTTAACTGCTTCATTTATATGTGGTTTTAAAATTAATCGGGCAAGATATAGAGAATGTTATAGGCATTTAAACGAAGGGAAGAGTCGTAAAAAATGATTATTTTATGATCTTTATTCATAGCACAGGTCTTGACGGAAGCAATTCTAGACTCTATGAGGGTAACGTTCGGACAATGTTAAGAGCAGATCTTCTTCAGTATAGTGCATGCTGAAATTTGCTTCAAACGGGGTTCGTTTTACTATCTCTAATAGCACGTGCCGGTCGCATGAGCCTTTTGTTAGGTTCCTCTGTTTTGGGTTTGAGTGAGTCGCAAAGAAGCGGTTATGCTCAATCTTGTGCGCGCATCGTAAAGCGACCTTCTAGGACACTGATAGTTTTTTTGATAAAGGAAGGTTAGATGCCTACCGTAAACCAATTGATCCGCAAACCACGCATGACACCGATAAGACGTAATAAGGTTCCTGCTTTGCAGGCAAATCCGCAGAAGCGTGGTGTTTGTACTCGTGTTTATACGACAACGCCAAAGAAGCCGAATTCAGCTTTACGTAAGGTTGCAAAGGTGCGTTTGACCAATGGATTTGAAGTAATCGGCTATATCCCTGGTGAAGGACATAATCTTCAGGAACATTCCGTCGTGATGATCCGTGGTGGTCGTGTAAAGGATTTACCAGGTGTCCGTTATCATATCGTCCGTGGTGTGCTCGATACACAAGGTGTCAAAAATCGTAAGCAGCGCCGTTCTAAATATGGTGCTAAGCGTCCGAAATAAGTGAAAGATTAAAAATTATGTCCCGTCGCCATAGAGCTGAAAAGCGTGAAATTAATCCAGATCCAAAATTCGGTGATCTAGTTATCAGCAAATTCATGAATACTGTTATGCTGAATGGCAAGAAATCGGTTGCTGAGCGTATCGTTTATGGTGCGCTTGAGGTAATTAAGAGAAAAGCAAAGACTGAGCCCGTTGCTTTATTTCACCAGGCACTTGAAAATGTTGCGCCACATATTGAAGTTCGTTCTCGACGTGTTGGTGGTGCGACCTATCAGATTCCCGTTGATGTTCGTCCTGATCGTCGTCAAGTACTAGCGATTCGATGGCTTATCAATGCTGCGCGAAGACGAAATGAAATAACAATGATTGCGCGTCTTTCAGGTGAATTAATGGATGCAGCTAATAATCGTGGTTCTGCAGTTAAAAAGCGTGAAGACACGCATCGTATGGCTGAGGCAAACCGCGCATTTTCGCATTATCGCTGGTAAGTGTTGATTGTTAGTCAGAGGTAAATCAAGATGGTTCGCGAATATAAAATTGGAGATTATCGTAATTTCGGTATCATAGCACACATTGATGCTGGTAAAACAACGATGACAGAACGTATTTTGTTTTACACAGGAAAAAGCCATAAGGTTGGAGAAACCCACGATGGTGCTTCTACCATGGATTGGATGGAGCAAGAGCAGGAGCGTGGCATTACAATTACCTCTGCTGCAACGACCGCTTTTTGGCAAGGACGTGATGGGACAAGGCATCGTTTCAATATTATAGATACGCCGGGGCATGTTGATTTTACCATTGAGGTTGAGCGTTCCTTGCGTGTTCTCGATGGTGCGATTACACTTCTTGATGCCAACGCTGGTGTTGAACCACAAACAGAAACCGTATGGCGTCAGGCTGAAAAATATCGTGTTCCTCGCATGATCTTTATCAATAAAATGGATAAGATCGGTGCGGATTTTTATCGAAGCGTAGAAATGGTCAGTTCACGTCTTGGTGCTGGGGCACTGGTTTTGCAGCTGCCGATTGGTGCAGAAAATGATTTTATTGGTGTTATTGATCTTCTAGAAATGAAGGCGTTAACGTGGGATGGTAACATTGGTTCCTCTATCCAAATCGGTGAAGTTCCAACGGATATGCAAAGAAAAGCTGCTAAGTATCGTGAAAAGCTTGTTGAAATGGCTGTTGAGATTGATGAAAGAGCTATGGAAGCGTATCTTGGAGGTCAAGAGCCAACAAATGATGAGTTGCGTACATTGATACGTAGGGGAACTGTTAATGTTGAATTTCACCCTATTTTTTGTGGTGCTGCTTTCAAAAATAAAGGTGTACAACCGTTGTTAGATGCCGTGATCGATTATTTGCCCGCTCCGATTGATGTGCCTGCTATCAGTGGTATTGATGTCAAAACAGGTGAGGAAACAGTCTGTGAATCCTCTGACGAGGCACCAGTGTCTATGCTTGCATTTAAAATCATGAATGATCCCTTTGTTGGTTCGTTAACATTTTGCCGTATTTATTCTGGTAAATTGAAGAGAGGTGTATCTTTGCAAAATACGGTTAAGGAGAAGCGTGAACGCATTGGTCGTATGTTGCAGATGCATTCTAATGCTCGTGAGGACATTGAAGAAGCATTTGCTGGTGATATCGTTGCGCTTGCAGGTTTAAAGGAGACTACAACTGGTGATACATTGTGTGATCCGCTAAAACCTGTTATCCTGGAGCGTATGGAGTTTCCAAAGCCGGTTATAGAAATTGCAATTGAATCGAAAACTAAGGCTAATCAAGAAAAGATGGGGATTGCTCTTAATCGTCTTGCGGCTGAGGATCCGTCTTTCCGCGTAGAGTCAAATGAAGAATCAGGTCAAACAGTGATTGCTGGCATGGGTGAATTGCATCTTGATATTATCGTTGATCGCATGCGTCGCGAGTTCAAGGTTGAGGCTAATATTGGTCAGCCTCAGGTTGCTTATCGTGAAACTATAACCAAGATTGCTGAAGTTGATTATACACACAAAAAACAATCCGGTGGCTCTGGTCAATTTGCTCGCGTCAAAATTATCTTTGAACCACACCAAGGTGATGATTTCGTTTTTGAGTCGAAAATCGTTGGTGGTGCCATTCCAAAGGAGTATATTCCTGGTGTTCAAAAAGGTATTGAAAGTGTTATGGGTGCAGGTCCGCTCGCTGGGTTTCCAATGCTTGGCGTTAAGGCAACTTTAATTGATGGTGCTTATCACGACGTTGATTCATCTACTCTGGCCTTTGAGATTGCAGCTCGTGCTGCTTTTCGTGAAGGAGCTCAGAAAGCTGGTGCTCAATTACTGGAACCAATCATGAGAATCGAGGTCGTAACACCTGAAGGTTATATGGGGGATATTATTGGCGATCTGAATTCCCGGCGTGGTCAAATTTCTGGTACGGAAGTGCGTGGTATTACGACTATTATCAATGCGATGGCACCATTAGCGAATATGTTTGGTTATGTAAATGCGTTGCGTTCGATGAGTCAAGGTCGGGCTCAATACACAATGCAGTTTGATCATTACGAACCTGCTCCATCGATGGTTGCGCAGGGAATTCGAAAGAAGTATGCGTAATCGAGGCTGATTGCGTTAAAGTTTAAACATTGCCCATAGGGCATTTTATGGAGGGCTCAAATGGCGAAGAGCAAATTTGAACGTACGAAGCCGCATGTCAATATTGGCACGATTGGTCACGTTGATCATGGGAAGACAACGCTTACAGCGGCAATTACCAAGTATTTTGGAGAATTTCGTGCATATGATCAAATTGATGCAGCCCCTGAAGAGAAGGCTCGAGGTATCACAATTTCAACAGCTCATGTTGAATATGAGACAGGAAATCGTCACTATGCTCACGTTGATTGCCCTGGGCACGCTGATTATGTGAAAAATATGATTACAGGGGCAGCGCAAATGGATGGAGCGATATTGGTTTGTTCTGCAGCGGATGGCCCGATGCCTCAGACTCGCGAACATATCCTTTTAGCACGTCAGGTTGGTGTTCCGGCGATTGTTGTTTTCCTTAATAAGGTTGATCAGGTTGATGATGAAGAGCTTCTTGAGCTTGTGGAGCTAGAGGTTCGGGAGCTTTTATCAAAATATGATTTTCCTGGTGACGATATCCCAATTATCAAGGGTTCGGCTCTTGCTGCACTTGAAGGTCGTGATAATGTAATTGGGGAGGATATGATTCGTCTTCTAATGAACAAGATTGATTCTTACATTCCAACTCCTGAACGTCCTGTTGATCAGCCGTTTTTGATGCCAATTGAGGATGTTTTTTCGATTTCTGGGCGTGGTACCGTTGTAACTGGTCGTGTTGAGCGTGGAATCGTTAAAGTTGGCGAAGAAGTTGAAATTATTGGTATTCGAGAAACAAAAAAAACTACGGTTACCGGTGTTGAGATGTTCCGAAAGCTTCTTGATCAAGGGCAGGCTGGAGATAATATTGGTGCATTGCTTCGTGGTGTTGATCGTGAAGGTGTTGAGCGCGGGCAGGTTCTTGCAAAACCCGGTACTGTTACACCACACACAAGGTTCAAGGCAGAGGCGTATATTCTGACGAAAGAAGAGGGAGGGCGTCATACGCCATTCTTTACCAACTATCGTCCACAGTTTTACTTCCGTACTACAGATGTTACAGGTGTTGTAACACTTCCGGATGGTGTTGAGATGGTTATGCCTGGTGATAATGTTGCGATGGATGTTTCGCTGATCGTGCCTATTGCAATGGAAGAGAAACTTCGTTTTGCTATCCGTGAGGGTGGACGTACTGTTGGCGCTGGTATCGTTTCTAAGATTATCGAATGATTGTAATGTAATGTGCTAAAGGTATAATTTTAGTAGCTTAAAGTTAGTGAGGGCAGTGAGGGGTATAGCTCAGTTGGTAGAGCGGCGGTCTCCAAAACCGCAGGCCGTAGGTTCGAATCCTACTGCCCCTGCCAGATTTTTTCATATCGTTTCGTTGTTTATGTAGGCTTGCTTTAGATATTGTAGTATCTCAACGATTTTAGTATGGAATAGATTTGGTATAGGGCTTGTATTTTTCTCAGAAGTTAGCTAACCTTCGGCGTCATGGATGACTGGACAGAGATCAAAAATGGTTTTAAATTATGTTTTTTTGCTTTATCATCTTCTGCGGCAGTGAATTCATGTCTTTGGTGTAATCAGGATAGAATAGCTTTAATGGCATCGAAAAGAAATCCAGTTGTATTTCTTCGGCAAGTACGTATCGAAATAGAGAAGGTGACTTGGCCGGTTCGTCGTGAGATTGGAGTTTCTACTATTATGGTTCTGATTATGGTGATTCTAGCTGCGACTTTCTTTTTTTTAGCAGACTGGATTATGTCTTTCGGGGTTGGTGCTGGAATTGGTTTTCTGAACAGCTTTTTTCAGCACATTTTATAAGGGAATGATAAATGTGACAGTTCGTTGGTATATCGTTCAGGCTTATTCAAACTTTGAGAAAAAAGTAGCTGAGGCGATCGAAAAAGAGGCTTATCAGAAGGGATTAAATCAGTTTTTTAAAAAGATCCTTGTGCCGGTTGAAAAGGTTATTGAGGTGCGGCGTGGACGTAGAGTTGATGCTGAGCGTAAGTTTTTCCCAGGGTATGTTCTTATTCGTGCAGTTTTAACAGATGATGTTTATCATTTGATTAAGAATACGCCAAAAGTAACCGGATTTCTTGGCTCGAATTCCAAACCTATTCCGATATCTGATGCTGAAGCAGGGAAGATTCTAATGCAAGTTGAGGAAGGAGTTGAGAGACCAAAGTCGTCCGTATCTTTTGAGATTGGTGAGCAAGTGCGTGTTGGTGATGGGCCGTTTGCTTCCTTTAATGGTATTGTCCAAGAGGTTGAGGAAGATCGTTCGCGCTTGAAAGTTGAAGTGTCGATTTTTGGACGAGCAACGCCCGTTGATCTTGAATTTAGTCAAGTGGAAAAGCTTTAATCTGAATTGTGTTATAGGACTTTGGTACGATTCTTAGGGATATAGGTTCAAAGGAAGTGTCTATATTATGGATAGATTTGTAATCAGCCCGTGCTATTGTTCACTCCGCTCTTAATTACACACTGGTTATAAAGTGAAGGCCGTTCGTCGGCATAATTATTGAAAGCAAATCGATATGGCTAAAAAAATTGCAGGTCGCTTGAAGTTGCAGGTACCCGCAGGGGCGGCCAATCCAGCGCCTCCTATCGGGTCTGCACTAGGTCAGCGCGGTATTAATATTATGGAATTCTGCAAAGCATTCAATGCTGCTACGCAAGAGATGGAAAAAGGAATTCCAATCCCAGTCTTGATCACTTTTTATCAGGATAAATCGTTTACCTTCTTGATGAAAGCACCGCCTGTTAGTTACTTTCTGAAGAAAGAAGCTAATCTAAAATCAGGCGCAAAGGAACCTGGAAAAGTCAATGTAGGTACGATCAGCCACGATAAGATTCGCATTATTGCAGAAGCTAAAATGAAAGATCTCAATGTTCGTGACCTTGATACGGCAGCGCGAATAATCAAAGGATCAGCTCGTTCAATGGGATTGGAAGTGGTGGACTGAGTATTATGGTAAAAATTGCGAAAAGACTTCAGAAAATCCGTGAAGGAATTGATCGGAATAGACTTTATCAGTTAGATAGTGCTATTGATCTTGTTAAGCAGCGGGCTATTGCCAAATTTGATGAAACGATTGAAATTGCCATAAATCTTGGCATTGATGTCCGTCATGCTGATCAGATGGTGCGCGGTGTCGTAAATCTACCAAATGGTACAGGTCGAAACATGCGTGTTGCTGTGTTTGCGCGTGATGATAAAGCAGAAGAAGCAAAGGTTGCTGGAGCTGATATCGTTGGTGCAGAGGATTTGTTTGAGATTATTAGTAGTGGTACAATTGGTTTTGATCGTTGTATCGCAACACCAGATATGATGCCCATTGTTGGACGTTTAGGAAAAATTCTTGGCCCGCGTGGCATGATGCCGAATCCAAAAATCGGTACAGTTACACTAGATGTTGCCAGCGCGGTTAAGGCTACTAAATGTGGGGCCGTTGAGTTTCGTGTTGAAAAAGCGGGTATTGTGCAGGCTGGTATTGGCAAAGCTTCATTTAAAGAAAAGAAGCTGGTTGAAAATATTCGTGTATTTACTGATGCTGTCATAAAGGCCAAACCTATAAGCGCCAAAGGCGAGTATATAAAGTGCATTTCCGTTGCGTCCACAATGGGTATTGGCGTTAAGATTGATGTTTCTTCAGTGCGTTTTATTTAATAGAATAAAATAGAAATTTAGTGATCCCTATTATCTAATGGAGTAAGAATTTCCGGATCTTTAGTAGATCCAGAATAAACCGGAAGAAATTCCGGATAATCCTGTCCGAGATTGCGGGCGGTACGGTTATCGTATCTTAATAACCCGCATGAGACTAGGTGGTAAAATAATGCCTTATACCCTCTTGATTAGGTATTTGCATAAAGTTTTAAGCCATAATCCTTTGAGCGCCTTTATGGCGTATAATCAAGGGCAGGATTCCGAATAGCCGTGCAAGTAGTTTGTGCGGTTAAAAGGCAAGATGGGTAGATACACGTATCAAAATGAATCTACTAAATGGAGAGAGACAGTGGATAAAGCGAAAAAACGCGAATTTGTTATATGGCTCAATGAGATTTTTAAAAAATCTTCTTCTGTTGTTGTAGCCCACTATTCTGGTCTTACTGTTGCACAAATGAATGATCTTCGTTCGAAAATGCGTGCAGTTGGTGCTTCCGTAAAAGTCGTGAAAAATCGCCTTACTAAAATTGCTCTTCAAGGTATGGAAATAGAAGAAACATCTGCTTTGTTTAATGGGCAGACATTGATTGCTTATTCCTCTGATCCGCTCGCAGCGCCGAAAGTCGCTACCGATTTTTCTAGAGTTAATGATAAGTTTATCATCCTTGGTGGTACAATGGGTGCAGTTAATCTTGATGTGGCAGGTGTGAGGTTTTTAGCCTCGATTCCTTCTCTTAAGGAACTGCATGCAAGGATTGTTGGGATAATTTTTACACCCGCAACGCGTATTGCGCAGGTTACCGCTGGTCCGGCCAGCCAACTGGTCCGGATTTTAGACGTCTATGCTCGGAAGAACGAGGCAGGATAAAGCTGTTTCTCGCCGTCAATAGTTCTAATTTTGTGTTTATAAGGAAAATAAAAATGGCTGATCTTGAAAAGATCGTTGAAACCCTTTCTAACTTAACTGTTTTGGAGTCCGCAGAACTTTCTAAAATGTTGGAAGAAAGATGGGGGGTTTCGGCAGCACTACCTGTTGCTACTGTAGGAATTGCGAATAGTGCTTCTGTTGGCAATGCACCAGTTGAAGAAAAGATTGAATTTGATGTTGTTCTAATGGAGGGGGGACCTCAGAAAATCAATGTCATTAAGGAGGTTCGTGCAATTACAGGTCTTGGCCTAAAAGAGGCCAAGGATCTGGTTGAAGGTGCACCGAAGCCTGTTAAAGAAGCTCTTACTAAGGATGAAGCCGAGAAAATAAAGGCCTTACTTGAAGGAGCAGGTGCTAAAGTTGAGCTCAAGTGATTTAATTCAAAATCCCGGGGGTCTTTGTACCCACCGGATTCTAGCTTCTTTAGCTAGAAAGTTTTAAATAGGATTAGATCTTTTTTTGATGAGATTTTTAAGAGAGATTTAATCTGTTCCAATGGCCGGGTATAGCAAAGCGATGGGATTTTTTGGTTTCCGGATGTTGGAAAATAAAGGCATCTGATATGATCGTGCAAGATTGCGTAAGATGTCAATGGAGGCAAGCTTCTGCAGCATATTTGTCAGGGGCATAAATTGAGGAGCGATAATGGCTCAGACCCTTGCATTTAACGGTCGTAAGCGCGTACGCAAATTTTTTGGCAAAATACCAGAGGTTGCGGATATGCCTAACCTTATTGAGGTTCAGAAAGCGTCTTATGAGCAATTCCTCATGATTAAAGAACCTGACAGCGGACGTCCCGACGAAGGTTTGCAGTCAGTTTTCAAATCTGTATTTCCAATTACAGATTTTTCTGGTGTTTCAATGCTCGAATTTGTGCGTTATGAGTTTGATTCACCAAAATTTGATGTCGAAGAATGTCGTCAGCGTGGTTTAACTTATTCTGTTCCACTGAAGGTAACGCTACGTTTGATCGTATTTGATATTGATGAAGATACCGCTTCTAAATCTATCAAAGATATCAAGGAGCAGGATGTCTATATGGGTGATATGCCTCTTATGACTGATAATGGCACCTTCATTGTTAATGGCACGGAACGTGTAATTGTTTCTCAAATGCATCGCTCCCCAGGTGTGTTCTTTGATCATGACAGAGGCAAAACCCATTCGTCTGGTAAACTGTTGTTCGCAGCGCGCATTATCCCTTACCGTGGTTCATGGCTTGATATCGAATTTGACGCCAAGGATATTATTTATGCCCGTATTGATCGACGTCGTAAAATTCCAGTGACAACACTTCTAATGGCGCTTGGCATGGATAGCCAAGAAATACTGACAACCTACTACAGTACGCTGGCTTATATAAAAGATGGCGCAAATTGGCGCATTCCTTATTCAGCAGAACGTTTTAAGGAATTGAAATTAGTTTCAGATCTCGTAAATGCTGATTCTGGGGAAATTGTGGTCGAAGCGGGACGTAAACTTACTGCACGGTTTGCTAAGAAACTCGCTGAAAAAGGTCTAAAAGCAGTCAGGGTATCAGAAGATAACCTTTACGGTTCCTATTTAGCAGAAGATATTATTAATTCTGAAACTGGTGAGATTTATCTTGAGGCTGGTGATGAAGTTGATGAGACGACCTTAAAGATTCTTCTTGATACCGGCGTTGATAAAATAAATGTCTTGGATATTGATCATGTAAACGTTGGCGCCTATATCCGCAACACACTGGCTGTTGATAAGAGTGAAAGTTATCAGGACGCTTTGTTTGACATTTATCGTGTCATGCGTCCAGGTGAGCCGCCGATCATGGAAACAGCTGAGGCTATGTTCCATTCATTGTTCTTCGACTCAGAGCGCTATGATCTTTCGGCTGTTGGTCGTGTAAAAATGAATATGCGTCTTGGCCTTGATTGTCCAGACACACTCCGTATTTTGCGCAAAGAGGATATTGTCTCTATCATTAGACTGCTGGTTAAGCTTCGTGATGGCCATGGTGAAATTGATGACATCGATAATCTTGGAAATCGGCGGGTACGTTCTGTCGGTGAATTAATGGAAAATCAATACCGTGTTGGACTTTTGCGTATGGAGCGCGCTATTAAAGAGCGTATGTCTTCAGTTGAAGTTGATACTGTCATGCCGCAGGATCTTATTAATGCGAAACCTGCTGCTGCTGCAGTACGCGAATTTTTTGGTTCATCACAACTGTCGCAGTTTATGGATCAGACTAATCCTCTTTCAGAAATCACACATAAGCGTCGTCTTTCAGCTCTTGGACCGGGAGGTTTAACGCGTGAACGTGCTGGTTTTGAGGTACGTGATGTACATCCAACACATTACGGCCGTATTTGTCCGATCGAAACGCCGGAGGGACCAAATATCGGTTTGATCAACTCACTTGCAACCTTTGCTCGCGTCAATAAATATGGATTTATTGAAAGCCCATATCGCAAGATTATTGATGGTAAGGTGACAAAAGAAGTAGTTTATCTTTCTGCAATGGAAGAATCAAAGCACTATGTTGCTCAGGCAACTGTATCACTTGATGATAATAATTGTTTCACGGAAGAATTTGTTGTTTGTCGTCATTCTGGTGAAGTTTTAATGGCCCCACGTGATTATATAGATTTGATGGATGTTTCGCCAAAGCAACTTGTCTCTGTTGCGGCTGCGCTGATCCCATTTCTTGAAAATGATGATGCCAATCGTGCGCTGATGGGATCTAATATGCAACGTCAGGCTGTGCCCCTGGTGCATGCAGAAGCTCCATTTGTCGGCACTGGTATGGAATCGGTGGTTGCACGCGATTCTGGGGCCGCTATTGCTGCAAAGCGTTGTGGCGTCGTGGATCAGGTGGATGCAACACGTATCGTCATTCGTGCTACAGAGGATATTGATCCCTCAAGGTCAGGTGTCGATATCTATCGATTGCAGAAATTTCAGCGCTCAAACCAGTCAACCTGTATCAACCAGCGTCCGCTGGTGTGTGTCGGTGACTGGATTGACAAAGGTGATATCATTGCTGATGGTCCCTCGACGGACCTTGGTGATCTTGCCCTTGGTCGTAACGTATTGGCTGCATTTATGCCATGGAATGGTTACAATTATGAAGATTCTATTTTACTTTCTGAGCGAATTGTAGCTGATGATGTCTTCACCTCAATTCATATTGAAGAATTTGAGATTGCTGCTCGTGATACCAAGCTTGGACCCGAGGAAATTACTCGTGATATTCCGAATGTTTCGGAAGAAACGTTAAAGAATCTTGATGAAGCTGGCATTGTTTATATCGGAGCTGAGGTTCAGCCAGGTGATATTTTGGTTGGTAAGATCACTCCTAAGGGGGAAAGTCCAATGACACCGGAAGAAAAACTTCTGCGTGCTATCTTTGGTGAGAAGGCATCGGACGTTCGGGATACCTCCATGCGTATGCCGCCTGGTACTTTTGGGACAATTGTTGAAGTGCGTGTCTTTAACCGCCATGGTGTAGAAAAGGATGAACGGGCCATGGCGATCGAACGTGAAGAAATAGAACGCCTTGCCAAAGACCGTGATGATGAGCAGGCAATCCTTGACCGTAACGTATATAGCCGTCTTAGCGATATGCTCATGGGAAAGCTTGCTATTACTGGTCCCAAAGGTTTTAAAAAGGGAACAATTCTTGATAAGGACCTTATGGGTGGATATTTACGTTCACAATGGTGGCTTTTTTCCGTTGAGGATGAAAAGTTTCAGGGAAGAATTGAAGCATTGCGCAATCAGTATGATGAATCCAAAAATTTGCTTGAACGACGTTTTATGGACAAAGTTGAAAAGGTACAACGTGGCGATGAAATGCCGCCTGGTGTTATGAAGATGGTAAAGGTTTTTGTTGCCGTGAAACGTAAGATTCAGCCTGGTGACAAAATGGCTGGGCGACATGGTAACAAAGGTGTTGTTTCGCGTATTTTGCCGATTGAAGACATGCCGTTTCTGGAGGATGGCACCTATGTTGATATTGTGCTTAACCCGCTTGGTGTGCCAAGTCGTATGAATGTGGGACAGATTCTAGAAACTCATTTAGGTTGGGCCTGTGCTGGCATGGGTAAGCAGATCGGTGATCTTCTTGAGGCATATAATCAGACAGGCGTTATTAAACCACTGCGTGAAAGGATTAGCGAAATCATCCCTGATAATGATCGCAACGAGCCCGTCCGATCTTATGATGATGCTAGCATTATAAAACTTGCTAGTCAAATGAAGCAGGGTGTGTCCATTGCTACTCCGGTTTTTGATGGTGCCCATGAGGCGGATATTAACGCTGCACTCGCAGAGGCTGGTCTATCAACATCAGGCCAGGTAACATTATATGATGGACGTACCGGTGATTCATTCGATCGTCAAGTGACGGTAGGCTATATCTATATATTAAAACTGCATCATCTAGTTGACGACAAAATTCATGCTCGTTCGATCGGTCCGTATTCACTCGTTACCCAGCAACCGTTAGGTGGTAAAGCGCAGTTTGGTGGTCAGCGTTTTGGTGAAATGGAAGTTTGGGCACTTGAAGCCTATGGTGCAGCTTACACGCTTCAGGAAATGCTCACTGTTAAATCTGACGATGTAGCGGGACGCACTAAGGTATATGAAGCGATTGTGCGCGGTGATGATACGTTTGAAGCTGGGATTCCCGAAAGCTTTAATGTTCTCGTTAAGGAGATGCGCTCCCTTGGTCTTGATATCGAACTGGATGATACGCGAGAGTTAATGAGTCGACAGGTGTTATCAGCAGAAGTTACCAAGTAACTGGAAAAGATGAATGATATTCCATCTGATTTGGCTATGCCGCTTTTTCTTAATCAAGAGTACGCGATACTACTGCCGGATGTTTTTTGAAAGAATTATCCTTTCCTGGGATTAAAAAGTTGAATAGGCTGTCATTTTAGTACTATCAGCTTTACAAAAACAGATTTTTTTTGAGATGATTTAAAAGATGACTTTTTTAAAGTCATCGCAACAGGCTTAAAAAGAGCCTTAAGGAGAACGGCATGAACCAAGAGGTAATGAATTTTTTCAGTCCTCAGGCGCCTGCGCAAACGTTTGATTCCATACGGATTTCTATTGCCAGTCCGACCAAAATTCTGTCTTGGTCTTATGGCGAGATTAAGAAACCTGAAACTATTAACTACCGCACATTCAAGCCAGAACGTGACGGTCTTTTTTGCGCTCGTATTTTTGGCCCAATTAAGGATTATGAATGCCTTTGCGGAAAATACAAACGTATGAAATATAAGGGTATCATCTGCGAGAAGTGTGGTGTTGAAGTTACTCTTTCTCGTGTACGACGCGAGCGTATGGGGCACATTGAGCTTGCTGCTCCAGTTGCACATATCTGGTTTTTGAAATCATTGCCTAGCCGTATTGGTACCCTCCTTGATATGGCTCTCAAGGATATTGAGAGGGTTTTGTATTTCGAAAACTACATTGTGACCGAATCAGGACTTACCTCGCTCAAGATGTATCAATTGCTTTCAGAAGAAGAATATTTGATGGCAGTTGATGAATTTGGCGAAGATCAATTTACAGCATTGATTGGTGCAGAAGCAATTTATGAACTTTTAGCTTCAATGGATCTTGAAAAAAACGCGAGTGATTTACGAATCGAGCTCACAGAAACCATGTCCGAACTCAAACAGAAAAAGCTGATGAAACGGCTCAAGATTGTTGAGAATTTTATCGATTCAGGCAATAGACCTGAGTGGATGATTATGAAGGTCATTCCGGTTATTCCTCCGGATTTGCGTCCACTAGTCCCACTAGATGGTGGCCGTTTTGCTACGTCTGACCTCAATGATCTTTATCGTCGAGTTATTAATCGTAATAATCGTTTGAAACGGTTGATTGAACTGCGCGCCCCTGGCATCATTATCCGTAATGAAAAGCGGATGCTGCAAGAAGCTGTTGATGCATTATTTGATAATGGCCGACGTGGTCGCATTATTACAGGCGCTAATAAACGTCCGCTAAAATCACTTTCGGACATGCTTAAGGGAAAACAGGGGCGCTTTCGCCAAAATTTGCTTGGAAAACGAGTTGATTATTCAGGTCGTTCGGTTATCGTGACTGGGCCCGAACTGAAATTGCATCAATGTGGTTTGCCGAAGAAAATGGCGTTTGAATTGTTTAAACCGTTCATTTATGCACGGCTTGATGCTAAGGGTTATTCCTCGACCGTTAAGCAAGCCAAGAAGTTGGTAGAAAAAGAACGCCCTGAAGTATGGGACATACTTGATGAGGTGATTCGGGAACATCCAGTACTTTTGAACCGTGCACCGACGCTTCACCGCCTTGGTATTCAAGCATTTGAGCCGGTATTGATTGAGGGTAAGGCTATCCAGTTACATCCGCTCGTCTGTACAGCATTCAACGCTGACTTTGATGGTGATCAAATGGCAGTGCACGTGCCGTTATCGCTTGAAGCGCAACTTGAGGCTCGCGTATTGATGATGTCAACTAATAACATCCTTCATCCAGCAAATGGTGCGCCAATTATCGTGCCTTCGCAGGATATGGTGCTTGGTCTTTATTATCTTTCGATCATGGCGGAAAAAGAGTCTGGTGAAGGAATGATTTTTGCCGATATGGGCGAGCTAAATCACGCATTGGAAAATAGAATTGTGACATTACATACCAAAATCAAGGGCCGTTACAAAACTATTAATGCAGAAGGTAATCCAGTTTCCAGTATCTTTGATACGACACCAGGCCGTATGATTATTGGAGAACTTCTACCGAAGAATGTTAATGTTCCATTTGATATAGTTAACCAGGAAATGACAAAGAAAAATATTTCTAAGATGATTGACCATGTCTATCGACATTGTGGTCAGAAAGAGACAGTCATTTTCTGCGATCAAATCATGCAGCTTGGTTTTTCCTACGCCTGTCGGGCTGGTATTTCATTCGGCAAGGATGATATGCTCATTCCTGAAACAAAAATAGATCTTGTTGCTGAAACTGAAGCGCTTGCAAAGGAATATGAACAACAGTACAACGATGGCCTTATCACTCAAGGTGAGAAGTATAACAAGGTTGTTGATGCTTGGGGCAAATGTACAGACCGTATTTCTGAAGAGATGATAAAGCGTATTCAGGCGATTGAATTTGATCCTGAAACGGGCTATCAGAAGCCGATGAATTCGATTTATATGATGTCTCATTCTGGTGCGCGCGGTTCAGCTAACCAAATGAAACAGCTTGCCGGTATGCGTGGTTTAATGGCTAAGCCTTCAGGCGAAATTATAGAAACGCCAATCATTTCAAATTTTAAAGAAGGACTTACCGTAAATGAGTACTTCAATTCAACGCACGGGGCACGTAAGGGTCTTGCGGATACAGCGCTTAAAACAGCTAACTCTGGTTATCTAACTCGGCGTCTAGTGGATGTGGCACAGGATGCTATTATTTCTGAAGTGGATTGTGGCACGATCAAAGGTCTTACTGTGCAAGCCATTGTAGATGCGGGACAGATTGTGGCTTCGCTTGGTCAGCGTATTCTTGGTCGTACGGCACTACTTGATATCCTTCATCCTGTAACAGGTGAATTGCTTGTTGAAAATGGTTGTATGATTCAAGAGGCTGATGTCTCTGAAATAGAGAAGGCAGGTATCCAATCAATTCAGATTCGTTCAGCTCTGACGTGCGAAACTCGTGTTGGCGTTTGCGCTAAATGTTATGGTCGTGATCTCGCCCGTGGTACTCCAGTCAATCAAGGTGAAGCAGTTGGCGTTATTGCTGCACAATCTATTGGTGAACCTGGCACTCAGCTGACCATGCGCACTTTCCATCTTGGTGGTACAGCACAGGTAGTAGATTCTTCCTATTTAGAGGCTTCTTACGAAGGAAAAGTTGAACTTAGAAATCGTAATATCATGCGGGATTCTGAGGGCCGTCTCATAGTCATGGGTCGTAACATGGTTATTATCATCAAAGATGAAACTGATAAGGAACGTGCGTCTCATCGTATTACTTATGGTGCACGTCTGTTCTTAGATGATGGTGATATTGTCAAACGTGGTCAGCGCGTTGCTGAATGGGATCCGTATACTCGTCCGATTATGACAGAAATTGATGGTTATATTGACTTTGAAGATATGGTTGATGGTCTCTCTGTTTCGGAAATGGCTGATGAATCAACTGGTATCACCAAACGCCAAGTTATTGATTGGAGGGCAAACCCGCGTGGGACTAACCTAAAGCCAGCTATCGTTATCATGGATAAGAATGGCAAGATTGCCAAATTATCTAAAGGTGGTGAAGCCCGCTATATGATGTCCGTAGAGACTATTCTTTCGGTTGAGCAAGGTACTCATGTAAAGGCCGGTGATGTCATTGCCCGCTTGCCAATGGAAAGTACCAAGACAAAGGATATCACAGGCGGTTTGCCACGTGTTGCTGAGCTTTTTGAAGCCCGTCGTCCAAAAGATCATGCGATTATTGCAGATATCAGTGGCACAGTTCGTTGTGGCCGCGATTACAAGAACAAACGTCGTATTATCATTGAGCCAATCGATAGTACACTTGAGCCAGCTGAATATCTAATTCCAAAAGGAAGGCCATTCCATTTGCAGGATGGTGATCAGATCGAGAAAGGTGATTATATTCTTGATGGCAATCCGGCACCGCATGATATTCTTGCAATTAAAGGTGTTGAGGCGCTAGCTTCATACCTCATTAATGAGATTCAGGAAGTTTACCGCCTGCAGGGTGTATTAATCAATGATAAGCATATCGAAGTAATTGTTCGCCAGATGTTGCAAAAAGTTGAGATCACTGATTCTGGTGATTCCACCTATATTCCAGGCGATCATGTAGATCGTGTTGAGCTTGAAGAAATCAACGAACGCCTTGTTGGGGAAGGTAAGAAACCAATAGTTGGAAATCCTGTATTGCTTGGTATTACAAAAGCATCCTTACAAACTCCATCCTTCGTTTCTGCTGCCTCTTTTCAAGAGACCACGCGCGTACTTACTGAAGCAGCTGTGGCAGGGAAAATTGATACTCTTCAGGGACTTAAGGAAAACGTCATTGTTGGACGTCTTATCCCAGCCGGTACTGGTGGCATAATTTCGCAAATACGCCGTATTGCAGCAATGCGTGATGATCTAATTATCGATGAACGCCGAAAGAATGATGCGGAAACTGCTAATGTCATGCTGGAGAATGTGATATTTACTCCTGCTTCTGAATAAGTTAATTAACCATGATGAAGTGGGAATAACTGTTAAGCTTTTTTCTATCAAAAAAAGCGCTATTCCCCGAAACGCCTAGTTGAAAGATTTATTGCTGCTGCCTATGAAATAGCTGATTCCCGTCGATGACGGTGTTCCTGCATCCAAAAAACAAGCAGGAGGAATTTTGAATAGATATTAAGCTGATTAAATTAACCCGTATGCATATCCATTTTCATCTGAAAACGATGTTTCATCGTGGAGTTTTGTCATGTGTCGGAGCAATGTGCAAAGCAGTTTCCTTGATTATTTGCAAGGGCATATGCGATGTTGAGTATAAAGTGGAATCTGTTTTTCATAGGAGATTGAATAAAAAAATTTTTACTTTTTCCTTTGAATATAGAATCTACCCTGATTATTATGCGGGGAGATTATTAGCTTTTTATTAGAGGTGTTTTGATGTTTATCAACAATTAGGTAAAGTACCTTCTGTTGCTGATGTTTTTAGGATAAAATGTCTCAGTAGCTATTCCATATGGCAGTTGTGAAAACTGGCGGATGTGGCGAAATTGGTAGACGCACCAGATTTAGGTTCTGGCGGGGAACCATGGGGGTTCGAGTCCCTCCATCCGCACCAGCTACTTAATATAGAAATGAGTTCTCGAAGTGCAGTTAGATTTTCCATGCTAGCAGATTGATTTAAAATATCTGATTACAGATTGAAAAAGAATAAGGATGTTCAATGCAGATTACCGAGATGCTTAATCAAGGTTTGAGACGTAAAATCAAAGTCGTTGTTTCTGCCGAGGATATGGATGCTAAATTAACAGAACGGCTTGACAGTGTTAAGGATAAGATTAGACTCAAAGGATTTCGACCTGGCAAAATACCAATAACGCATTTGCGCAAGGTGCATGGTAAGGCCTTGATGGTAGAGGTTATTAACGAGATACTAAGAGAGATTCCGCGTTTTGTTCTAGCTGAGCGAGGAGAATATTCTGTTGCTCAACCAGAGATTGAAATAGGTGAAAATAAAAAAGAAGCCAAGCAGCTTCTAGACGGAAAAACTGATTTTATTTTTTCTCTTAATTATGAGGTATTACCAAAATTTGATCTTAAGGATGTTTCTGTCATTGAGGTGACACGGGAAATTGTCTCGGTATCCGAGAACGAAGTTAATGAACAGATTAAGCGTCTTTTATCATCAAATCGTACCTATACGGAAAAGGAAGGAAAGGCTGAAGATGGAGACAAAGTAACAATTGATTACTTTGGTAAACTTGGTGATAAGCCATTTAAAGGTGGCGCTGGTAATGATGTTCATTTCATTTTAGGAACTAAGAAGTTTCCTAATTTTGAAGAAAAGTTGATTGGTGCAAAGGCGGGGGACAGAACCAATATTAAAGTATTTTTCCCAGAAGATTATGAGGCGTTTGATATTGCCGGGAAGGAGGCAAATTTTGATATTAAGATAAAAAAGGTCTCAACGCCTGATGAATTAAAGATTGATGATGAAGCAGCTAAGAGGCTTGGAATGGAATCTCTCAGTCATTTATGGGAAGTTGTACGTGAACAGATTGAGAATCAGTACGCTGCCATCGCACGCCAAAAAATGAAACGGCAGATTCTTGACACGCTTGATAAAGATTATCAGTTCGATATACCTGAGCAGCTTGTTGAGGTTGAATTCAACAATATTTGGAAGCAGCTCAATGCAGATCTTAAACAGGAAGGTTATAGCTTTGAAGATAAAGGTATGACAGAGGAAGATACTCGCAAAGATTATCGCAGATTGGCTGAACGTCGTGTGCGTCTTGGTCTTATTTTTTCCAAAATTTCTGAAGAGGTCGGTGTAACTGTTGATGATAAACAATTGCAGCATGCAGTTTATGAGCAGGCTCGCCAGTATCCAAAACAAGAAAAAAAGATTCTTGATTTTTTTCGCCGTACACCAAGAGCTATGGCTAATCTATATACATCAATTTCTGAAGAGAAAGTCTTCGATCATCTCTTTGGAAAGATTACAATTACCAACAAACAGGTTACGCTTGAAGAATTATTGGATGAAAAATGAGTGGGACACTGTTACAAAAGGGAAGAGGGGAGGCTACCATAAGAAACCAAAACGCCTGCAACCCACCAACAATTATCCTCACAGAAATGATGCCTACCTATTTAATTTTCGTTTCGCGAAACTCAACATGTCGTCTTACGATAGGATCGTATTTGCGTTTCGCCATTTTATCGGTCATCGTACGGCTATTTCTCTTTGTAACATAGAAAAATCCAGTATCTGCTGTCGATAAAAGCTTGATTTTAATTGTTGTAGCTTTAGCCATAACCCCACCCTCTAAGGAAGCTTCACAACTAAAACTCCCAATCAAAAAAATCCATCTAGTACTATCAAGAATTAATAATGAAAAGTCAATAGAAAAGTGATTTTATAATACGGTATAACACGTAACTTAAAATGCTGCTAGCAGTTGCGAACTAGGTATCTACAAAAAGAGTAACAAGAAGAACCAGATAACGATATTCTGCAATGAACAAACTAGAGATGGGATGGCACACCCGAAGAGATTCGAACTCCTGACCCCCAGATTCGTAGTCTGGTGCTCTATCCAGCCTGAGCTACGGGTGCATTTCAAACAACACAGCGGATTCCATCTATCCCCTAGTCGATTTAGTAAATAATTGCAAGCATCTGATTAAGAAAATTGCTGCACCATCATTAAAAAACTTATTTAAGAATATTACTATTTAGCATAATGAATACTTACTAAATTTTGAAGGTTCCGTACACGCTAATTAGCGAGTTTATTCATTATTTTTAATCATCAAACCACGAATAAATCGCCTTAATGTCTGATCGTCTTTGTTCAACAGAGATTTGCTTAACATCATTCATTTCTAGGCATGTATAATTTTGATACAATTATTGTCGGATAAGTTTTAGGTATGCCAATTTAAAGCTTATGCATAATTAAAATCATTTCCGAATGCAATCGAGCCATATGAAAAATGGCAAACACTCTCAAGTACCAATAAACAATTTCCTTTTTAGAAGCTGTCGTCCTTTAGCTTTTCAAAGCAAAAAAGTGATACTATGAATCAAAGCATTAAATGAGAGAATTTCCAATGTTATCCTAAAAGTTATATCCAGAATACAACTATTAGTGGCCATAAGGTTTAATCAGAAAGCGGTGAACGCAAGGATTTTGCCTTCAAAATTACGAGTAATGAAACATAACATAATGTTTCTCACAGGTACAGTTTAGGAGTATTAACAACACGCATCCAGCCATAGCTGTCGTTAGCCCTGCCATACTGAATATCAACAAGTTTTTGACGCAATTCCTGCGCAACGGAGCCAACTGTTCCATTACCAATTACAAATTCGCCTTTTTCGTGACGCACACGCCCGATACTGGTGACAACTGCGGCTGTACCACAGGCAAAAACCTCCTGTAAACGACCATCAGCAGCATCGTGTTGCCATTCATCAAAGGAATAACCACGCTCTTCTACCTTCATTCCTGCTTCCGCAGCAAGAGTGAGGATCGATGAACGTGTAATACCAGGCAGAATTGTTCCACCAAGCGGGGGTGTAACCAAGATTCCGCTATTTAATACAAAACAGATGTTCATGCCCCCAAGTTCTTCGACCCAGCGTCGTTCAATCACATCAAGAAAAGCAACCTGATCGCATCCTTTTTCATGTGCAAGAGCCTGTGCTTCAAGACTTGTAGCATAATTACCACCACATTTTACTGCTCCTGTCCCACCTGGTGCTGCTCTACTAAGATGCTCTTCTACCCAGATAGTTACGAGTTCTCCTCCACCACTAAAATAAGCCCCAGCTGGCGATGCAATAACACAAAAGATGTACTTTTTTGCTGAACGCACACCAAGAAATGATTCGGATGCAAACATAAATGGACGCAAATAAAGACTCGCATCAACGCCTTCAGGAATCCATTTGCTGTCCACTCTAACTAATTCCGTAACCGCACCAAGAAAAATCTCTTCTGGTAATACCGGCATAGATAGACGCCTGGCTGATTGAGCAAAGCGTTTTGCATTCTGTTCAGGACGAAATAAAAGTACACGTCCATCCTGGCTTCGGTAAGCTTTCAAACCTTCAAAAATCTCCTGCGCATAATGCAATACAGCGCTAGCAGGATCCAGCGATAAAGATTTGCGTGCTGTAATTTGCGCTTTATACCAACCTTTTTTCTCAGACCAATGAACAAGAGCCATATGATCGCTAAACAATGTACCAAACCCCGGAGTTTCGAGAAGCTTTTTACGTTTTTCCCTCTTTATCGGATTGGAATTAGGATATATTTCGAAGAATGGAGTTGCAACCATATCTGCAGAAACCTTAAATGTGAATTAAAATATATTAGTAGTTAATAAATTGTCGTTCGACAACCGGGTTTTATAAAACAAATTCAGATTTTTAATCAAATTTCGAAAGAGTCTCATAAAATTCAGGTTAAACGTTATGGTAAAAGCATAAATTTAAAAAATACAACCATCTTATTAAAGATATCGGATGTCTTGTTTCGAATCTGGGATGGATAAGGTCTGTTTATAAACACTATATCCTTAATGGGATTTAGTAAGCCTTGAGAAACAAAAATCCTTTTCAGGAGTTTAAGTATCTGCACACACATAATTAGTGACATATTATGAAATAAAGTCATACACACTAGAACTACTGGAAGCACATAACCCAAAGGGGTAAACAGCGGCCTTTGAGTCTCATATACGATTCTATTATTATTCTGTATCACTAATCCCACACTAATCAATTATAATGAGAATTATACAGCGCAATCACAAGGAAAGTGATTCGCTAATCAGATAGTTTTAGTTGCCCCAGGTTGGAAAAGATGGCAACAAGTACAACTTTCTGACTTATTCGCGCTTCCCACAATATTGCAGCAATTGACAAAGAATGACGTTATTTCTGTTTAACTCCATGATTTGCATAAATTGATCAAAGGAAATCGTTAAAAACAAAAGAAATGTTTAAACATCTCTTTTTTAATCTATTGCTTTTATTTTATTTTTTGAGATATTTTTATCTTTTAAAATCTTGATTTTCATGCATTTTTCCTTTATTTGGTCCGTGCTGTGAGTTTTTCAGCTTGCCTTATCTATTGTGCATGACCAGACAGCTCCCAATACAAGCGGCGAAATATCTCATATTTTAAAGAATTTTATAATTTTTAGGAAAAATTCCATGGCGACCTATTCGCAAAAGCCAGCTGAAGTGGTAAAAAAGTGGGTTATCATTGATGCCGAGCATCTTGTTCTCGGGCGTCTTGCCTCGTTTATTGCACACCGACTGCGAGGCAAACACAAATCTACCTTTACTCCTCATGTGGATGACGGTGACAATATCATTGTTATCAATGCTGAGAAAGTAATTTTGACCGGTAATAAAATCCAAAACAAGAAGTATTACTGGCATACTGGATATCCTGGTGGCATCAAGGAGCGTACAGCCCGTCAGATTCTTGAAGGTCAATTCCCAGAGCGTATTATTAAAAAGGCTGTAGAACGTATGATTCCACGCGGTCCTCTTGGTCGACGTCAGATGAAAAATCTGCGTGTGTATACTGGTATCACTCATCCTCATGAGGCACAGAGACCGGAGATTCTTGATTTTGGACTATTAAATCGAAAAAATAGAAGGACTGCATGATTATGGTTGAGCATATTAATTCCTTTTCTGAATTGAAAACAGCAACTAATTTCGCTGAAACGAATCAGAATAACGTTCCAATCCATCTTCAAAAACTAGATAAACAAGGTCGTGCTTATGCAACAGGTAAACGTAAAAATGCTGTTGCTCGCATATGGATCAAGCCAGGCTTTGGAAAGATTGCTATTAACAATAAGAATTTTGATAAATATTTCGCTCGTCCGGTTTTGCAGATGATTTTGTGTCAACCGATCATTGCAAGCAATCGTGATGGTCAGTTTGATATTGTCGCCACTGTCACAGGTGGAGGGCTTTCGGGTCAAGCGGGTGCGATATGCCATGGTATTGCCAAAGCGCTGACTTATTATGAGCCTGCACTGCGTACAACTCTAAAAAAGGGCGGTTTTCTTACCCGTGACAGTCGTGTGGTAGAACGTAAGAAGTACGGCAGGGCAAAAGCACGTCGCTCCTTCCAGTTCTCAAAACGCTAATTTTGCCTTAGTGTAGTTACATTATTACGCTTCTAGAAACCTTCTGATTACCGATATAAAATACGGCACAGAGATTGGCTTAGAAATATAGTCTTCACATCCTCCTCGACGGATTCGTTCTTCTTCTCCTTTCATTGCAAAAGCTGTGATTGCTATGACAGGAATGAGGCACAGTTCTTTATCGGCTTTTAGTTGTTTTGTTACGTCGAGACCTGAAATTTCAGGAAGCTGAATATCCATTAGAATTAGGTCTGGTTTGTGTTTGCGTGCATGTTCCAGAACATTAAGGCCGCCACGCATCAAAATTGTCTCATAACCATTTACTTCTACCAAATCACGAAAGAGTTTCACATTTAATTCATTGTCTTCGACAATCATGACTTTTTTAGCCATCACATACCTCAAAAGCTCTTCTATCTATTACCGATTTATACAGTGATAGGAAAATTAGATATTCATTTTTATGAAAAAGTTTTACTAGTGACCATTCTATATAATGACAATTTTTACATTAACTATTATCAATTTGTTTACTTTTATCAATTCATCATCAAGTCAAATAATTTTCCAAAATTCAACTTCTGTTTTCTTAACTCTTTTATCTTACAATGTTTGCATACTTGAGTTTTGGATTTTCCCTGCAATAAACAATAATCATTCATTAAACTGTGAATCGATATGATTTATCACTACGGTATTGCATGCCCGATGCTGAAAGAGTTAGTCTTCAATTGGAAAATGGAGACTGACAATTAATTATGCTAGAAGCAACAATTCATACGCTAAACGAAACACGTAACGAAAAAAACATTGACAGTTATCGTCAAGTCCCCCACAATATTGAGGCAGAGCAAGCCCTTTTAGGAGCACTGCTCATCAATAACGATGCATTTGACAGGGTTTCTGACCTTCTGAGGCCTCAGCATTTCTTTGAACCTTTGCATGCACAAATCTACGAGGTAAGTGCAAGTCTTATTAGTATGGGTAAACTTGCAAATCCTATCACATTGAAGTCCTTTATCCCAGCTGATGAAAAAATCGCAGATATAACTGTTTTCAATTATGTTTTAAGGTTAGCAGCAGAAGCTGTAACGGTTATCAATGCTGCTGATTACGGGCGTATTATTTATGATCTTTATACGCGTCGTTCTCTTATCAATCTTGGTGAAAAGATCGTTAACATAGCCTATGATGCGCCGGTTGAGCTCACTCCTAGCAAACAGATTGAAAATGCCGAGCAACAGCTATTTCGACTGGCGGAAACTGGCCGCTATGGCAGCAGCTTTGAAAACTTCAATGAGGTATTGACCAAAACCATTAATATGGCAAAAGCTGCACGTAAACGTTCTTCTAAGCTGTCAGGCATTCCTACATATATCCATACGCTTGATGAGCGTATGGGTGGACTGCAACGTTCCGATCTCATCATTCTTGCTGGTCGCCCAGGCATGGGAAAAACAGCGCTCGCTACTAATATCGCTTTCAATATTGCAGCTGCTTACCGAGCAGAAAACGAACTTAGCGATAAGGCAAAGAATGAAGGGGGTGTTGTTGGCTTTTTCTCACTTGAAATGTCATCAGAACAGTTAGCAACACGTATTATCGCTGAACAAACAGAAATTTCCTCAACTAAAATCCGGCGTGGTGAAATTAGCGATAGTGATTTTGTTGAGCTGATCGATAATATGTATAGAATACAGAGGATACCCCTTTATATCGACCAAACAGGCGCCATCTCTATTGTCCAGCTTTCTGCTCGTGCACGACGACTCAAACGACAACGCAACCTAGATGCATTAATTATTGACTACATCCAACTCATGAGTGGTTCCTCACATCGAATATTAGAAAACCGTGTACAGGAAATAACTGAAATTACAACAAACCTAAAATCACTAGCTAAAGAACTAAATATTCCCATTATCGCTTTATCACAATTGTCCCGCCAGGTTGAATCGCGTGAGGATAAGAGACCGCAGCTTTCTGATCTTCGCGAATCAGGATCTATCGAACAAGACGCAGACGTTGTCCTATTCGTTTACCGCGAGGAATATTATTTGCAAAACAAAAAGCCTAAGGAAGGCACTTCTGAACATGAACAATGGCAAGCCGATATGGATAGAATTCATAACAAGGCGGAAGTTATTATTGCTAAGCAACGTCATGGCCCGACAGGTACAATAAATCTTGCATTTCACTCTGAATTTACGAGATTTTCCGATCTAGCAGATGAAGCTTACTTGCCTGAACGCTATGAATAGTTATAGTTCACCATTATTTCTATTAATAATATCAGAGCAAGTATCAACATTGCATAGGTAGACATGGCTCGCACAAAAGTTCAGTATATTTGCCAGAATTGTGGCACAATGTATTCTCGATGGGCAGGGAAATGTGATTCCTGTGGAGAATGGAATGCCCTGGAGGAAAAAAAAGAAAAGCGCACTGATTTTGGTCTATTCAAGAACGCAGAGCAAAGAGGACGTGCAATGACTCTGTCAGATCTTGCATGTGATATGGAGTATGTACCACGGATTTCATCCGGTATTGCTGAATTAGACCGGGTAACTGGTGGTGGCTTTGTTCACGGTTCTGCTCTTCTTATTGGTGGTGATCCAGGCATCGGGAAATCAACACTATTAACACAGGCAGCAGCAGCGATCGCTCGCAAAGGTCGTAATGTCATCTACATTTCTGGTGAAGAAGCTGCTGCCCAAATACGTTTGCGGGCAGAACGACTTGATGTATCCAATACATCTCTCCAACTTGCCGTAGAAACCAATGTTGAAGATATTCTCGCAACCTTAAGTTATTTGAGACGACCTGATCTTCTAATTATCGATTCTATTCAGACTCTATGGTCAGACATGGCGGATTCTGCTCCAGGAACCGTGACCCAAATACGTCTTGGCGCACAGGCAATGATTCGTTTTGCCAAAAAGACTGGTGCTACAGTCGTTCTTGTTGGACATGTCACCAAGGATGGGCAAATTGCAGGGCCACGAGTTGTTGAACATATGGTTGATGCTGTGCTTTATTTTGAAGGGGAAGGAAGCCATCATTACCGCATCCTGCGTACCGTTAAAAACCGTTTTGGCGCAACAAATGAAATCGGCGTCTTTGAAATGTCCGACAAAGGGTTACGAGAGATTTCCAATCCTTCAGAGTTGTTTCTTAGCGAACGTAAGCACGATGCCCTTGGTATCGCCGTCTTCGCTGGCATGGAGGGGACACGGCCTATTCTCGTGGAGATTCAGGCCCTTGTCACTCCTTCTTCACTGGGAACACCACGTCGCTCCGTTATCGGTTGGGACAGTAATCGTCTTTCCATGATACTTGCCGTGCTTGAAGCGCATTGCGGTATACGTTGTAGCAATCACGATATTTATCTTAATGTCGCCGGTGGCTATCGTATCACAGAACCAGCAGCCGACCTTGCCATTGCCGCGACATTAATTTCATCCATTACCGGCGTTGCTCTGCCAGCGGATTGTATTTATTTTGGAGAGATCAGCCTGTCAAGTAGTATAAGACCTGTATCCTACACAATGCAGCGCTTGAAAGAGGCTAAAAAATTGGGATTTAGACGGGCAATTTTATCATTGCCGAGTAATGATAAAATACAATCACCCCTCCAGTTGGATACAATAGATAAATTGCCAGAGATAGTGGCACAGATCGCTACTTTTGCTCCAGAGCAGAAAAATATTCAGATGCATAGGAGCTAAACACATTAATTTAAGGAACAATGCTTATGCCTATAACAGCACTAGACGGACTTGTTATACTGCTTATCCTTCTTTCGACTTTTCTTGCAATGGTACGTGGTTTTTTGCGAGAGATACTCTCCCTTCTACCATGGATCATGGCGATGACAATGGCTTATTTCTTTTATAAACCTATGCTACCGCTGCTCGAACCTTATATTTCAAATCATATGCTAGTAACTGTAATTGCAATTACGGGTATTTTTGTGATTGCGCTCATTATCATTTCTGCTTTTACCATGAAACTAGCAGATATCATTATTAATAACCGTATTAGTACCTTAGACCGGACATTAGGCTTTATATTTGGTTTTGTACGTAGTGTCCTTATTTTGGTGGTTGCCACACTTTTTATAAATGGCCTAATCCCCTCCAATCAGCCAGCCTGGATTGTTAATGCTAAAACAAAACCAATGCTTGATGTGTTAAGTAACAAGGTATGGAACGCAGTTCCCAAGAATATCTTTCAGCAGTTGAAAAAATCCGATCTACTAAAAACACCACCATCCCTGACGATAAATTAAATTGATCCCATAAGTGTTGAAATACTGCATATTATGTGATTATGCGGAAGTTCTTTCCAGTCAAGGTTATGTTGTCATGTCAAATCCTACCAGAGTTTCTACTATTTTCTATTCTGATCATGATGTACTACGAGAAGAATGTGGTATTTTTGGAATTTTAGGACCCAAAGACGCTGCGACATTGACAGCTTTGGGATTGCATGCCCTACAGCACCGAGGACAGGAAGCAGCAGGTATTGTTTCTTACGATGGTTCTGTTTTTCATGCGGAAAAACGCATGGGGCTTGTCGGTGACCATTATACTGATCCAGTTGTCCTTACTCGTCTACCCGGTTCTATGGCAATTGGTCATGTACGTTATTCAACAACTGGTGAAACAGCTTTACGTAACGTGCAACCGCTTTTTGCCGAACTTGAGGTTGGTGGTATTGCCATTGCCCATAACGGTAATTTCACAAATGGCTTAACGTTGCGACGTGAACTCATCGCATCAGGTGCAATTTGCCAATCTACTTCAGATTCTGAAGTGATCTTGCATCTTATTGCCCGCTCGCGTCGCATTTCTTCCTCCGAACGATTCGCTGATGCTGCTCGTCAAGTTGAAGGGGGCTATGCTATGCTTGCGCTTACCAGAACTAAACTTATTGCTACGCGAGATCCAACGGGTATTCGCCCTCTGGTTATGGGAGAACTTGATGGAAAACCGATTTTCTGTTCAGAAACCTGTGCACTTGATATTATTGGTGCTCAGTATATCCGCGATGTGGAAAATGGAGAGATTATCACATGTGAATTACAAAAAGATGGCTCTATTACCATTAATGCTGTTAGGCTAACTCACCAGAAACCAGAACGCTTGTGCCTATTCGAATATGTTTATTTTGCTCGTCCTGATTCCATAGTTAGTCAACGCAGTGTTTATGAAGTACGTAAAAATATGGGTATGAATCTAGCACAGGAAGCTCCTTGTAGTGGCGATGTGGTAGTTCCAGTTCCTGATGGTGGTACACCTGCAGCTATTGGCTATGCCCAGAAGAGTGGTATTCTCTTCGAACTTGGTATTATCCGAAATCATTATGTAGGTCGAACATTTATTGAACCAACACAGCAGATACGTGCCTTCGGAGTCAAGCTTAAACACTCGGCCAATCGTGCTGTTATTGCAGGCAAGCGTATCATTCTTGTAGATGATTCTATTGTACGAGGTACAACTTCTCTCAAGATTGTCCGGATGTTGCGAGATGCTGGCGCAAGAGAAGTGCATGTCAGAGTTGCCAGTCCTATGATTTTTTATCCAGATTTTTATGGCATTGATACACCAGAAATTGATAAGCTTTTGGCTAATCAATATCCTGATATTTCATCTATGTGTAACTATATCGGTGCAGACTCGCTGGAATTCCTATCCATTAATGGGCTCTATCGTGCTGTCGATGGTTATCCGCGTGATGAAAGGAATCCACAATTTACCGATCATTATTTCACTGGTGATTATCCAACGCCTCTTACAGATCAATCTAATGCCGATAATGTTTATAAATTATCAGTTTTAAAAAGTAGCGGGTAATATTTAAGAATATCAGCTATTAAAAGATAGGAAAAGATAAAATGTGCTTTGAGACTTTCAAGAGAAAGAAAGATCAACAGATGCCATTTATCGGTTTTGCTTTATTTATTTTTTTTATGGGCTTCGCTCTGCACATGGCGTTGATACATAAAAGCACTCAATGGTAGAAAAGCAAGGTATAAAAACGTTGAAATAGCAAGCGTTAGCCACATATAACTAACTAGAAGAACAAAATAAGCCATAATAAAGAGTTGCGCAGGAATAACTACGTCGCGCCGTACGCCGGTATGAACGGATTTACCATTCCATACCGGTAGATTGCTAACCATAAGAACCGCAACTATAATCGTATAAACACAGAAAACTATCGCAGTGGTATTATCCACCGGCATCCCGAGAAATCCTAAATATACCGGCAAAAGTAAAACATAAGCACCGCCTGGTGAAGGCAGACCAGCAAAATAATTCTTTTTCCAGTAAGCCGTCTCATTGTCATCAAGCCTCATATTAAAACGAGCAAGACGGAGGCAGCAGGCTACACTATAGACAAGAACAGAAAGCCAACCTAATTTTCCTATCTGTTCAAGGATATAAATATAAACCAAAAAGGCAGGTACAACACCAAAGTTTATTGCATCTGCCAAAGAATCCAGCTGCTCACCAAAACGAGAAGAACCATTGATAGATCGAGCAATTCTCCCGTCAATACCGTCCAAAAAAGCAGCAAAAAGCAGCAGAATGATCGCTAGCTCAAAGTAATGTTCAATCGCCATACGCACACTAGATAATCCTGATACAATGGCTATGATCGTAATGATATTTGGTATTACAAATCGAATTGGAATCGCTGTACGAAGTTTTAGATTTTCACTGTTATGTGCATTATCTGCATTGAAAGGCGAAAAAGGAGACGGTGATTTCATGTTTCTTCAATCCAACCTAAAATCAGTTATCGCCGTACTCTCATCAAAAGAAGCTAAGATTGTCTCCCCAACGATCGTTTTTTGACCAGAATTTATGCGTATTTTTACTCCTGCTGGCAAATAAACATCAAGACGTGACCCAAAACGGATTAACCCGAAACGTTTGCCGGCTACAACCTCATCACCAGTTTTTACCCAACATACAATACGGCGTGCGAATAATCCTGCAATTTGCACAATACCAACGTCACCATGTTTTGTGGAAATAAGTAGACTATTTCGTTCATTGTGCGCGCTTGCCTTATCACACTCCGCATTAGCAAACCTACCTGCATAATATTGAATTGATTTGACTATGCCATCAATTGGAATACGATTAATATGGCAGGAAAACACATCCATGAATATCGAAATGCGCATCATTTCCTCCTGAGGCAATCCAAGTTCTCTCGGTGGAATAACTAGCCCTACCGATGAAATCTTCCCATCCGCCGGACTGACAACAAGATCAGCATTCACTGGCGTTATCCGTTCGGGATCTCGGAAAAAATAAATACACCATACGGTAAGCAACAAACCAAACCAGAAAAGCGGATTCCATATATAGCCAAGGATAAGAGAGCTAATAAAAAATGCAGCAATAAAAGGGTATCCTTCCGGATGGATAGGAGAAAAACCATTGCGGATTGATTGCAATATACTCATGATAAGTTCCTATCATTAACTGTGAACAGGCTACTTTATGGCAGAAAAAGCATCTGATAATAAGATGTTCTACAGCTTTAGTTAGTTTTTATTAATGACTTTTTCCAGAATGCGAAACATTTTGCTTGATTAGCTTCCTCACTTTCTACAAAAAACCATTGTCTATTTAGTCCTAAATCGCTGACTTTTCTTTGCCAAAAAGTCAGAACTTATTCTTTCCACGCATTTCACGTAACTTTTCCTTAGCTCTTATCGTTTCAAGTTGATGCACCCACATTGAGGCGTAAAGGCCCTTTTTCTCAAGAAGCTGCTGATGCGTACCACGCTCTATGAATCTTCCACATTTCAAGACTAAAATCTCATCAGCATTAACAACCGTAGAAAGACGGTGGGCAATGATAAGTGTTGTACGGTTACGACTTACTAGATCAAGCGCTTGCTGGATATCCTGTTCTGTTGCTGTATCAAGAGCAGATGTCGCCTCATCAAGAATAAGAATAGGAGGTGACTTGAGTATAGTACGCGCAATAGCAATACGCTGCTTTTCTCCACCTGAAAGCTTAAGGCCGCGTTCTCCCACCATGGTTTCATAACCATAAGGCAACTTTTCTATAAAATGGCTGATCTGAGCAAGCCTTGCAGCTTGCCATACCTCTTCATCAGTAGCATCAGGCTTACCATAACGGATATTATAGGCAATAGTATTATTAAACAGCACCGTATCTTGTGGCACCATACCGATTGCTTTTCTCAAACTTTCCTGCGTTACATCACGTACATCTTGTCTATCAATCATTACCTCGCCAGATTGAACATCATAAAAGCGGAATAGCAAACGCGAGATCGTGGATTTTCCAGAACCTGAAGGTCCAACGATAGCAACCTTCTTGCCTGCTGGCACTTCAAAGCTAATTCTCTTGAGAATTTGCCGCTCAGGATCATAAGAGAATTCAACCTTGTTAAACGAGATTAAACCGCCCTTGATTTTAAGATCAGGTGCATCAGGTTTATCACGAATCTCCTGAGAGACATCTAAGAGATCAAACATCTGCTCAATATCAGTTAATCCTTGCCGGATCTCACGGTAGGTTGAGCCAATAAAATTAAGCGGAATAGAAAGTTGGATAAGAAGAGCGTTGACAAAAACAAAGTCACCAAGTGTCTGCTGTCCTTGTATTACCTCATACGCTGAAATCAACATTAATACAGCCATGCCAAGACCAAAAATAACAACTTGACCAAAGTTAAGCCAACCTAATGATACCCATGTCTTGATGGCGGCTTGTTCATAACGCTCCATAGACGCATCAAAATGTTTTACCTCCATAGCTTCATTACTAAAATATTTAACAGTCTCAAAATTTAGCAGCGAATCAATCGCCTGTGTATTAGCTTCTGTATCAGAAGCGTTCATATCGCGACGAATGGCAATACGCCAATTACTAGCCGCAATCGTAAACCATGCATAAAAACCGATTGTTAGCGAAACAACAGCTAGATAAACCCAACCATAGGATAACCAAAATACAAAGGCAGTAATGGCACATTCAAGAATAGTTGGTGCGGTATTTAATATTGTAAAGCGAACAATGGCCTCAATTCCTTTTATACCTCGATCGATAATACGCGAAAGGCCACCTGTTCGCCGTTTAAGATGAAAACGTAGTGACAATTCATGCACATGGATAAAAGTTTCTCGAGCAAGCTTGCGCACGGCATGCTGTCCCACTGAAGCAAAGAACACATCACGCAACTGGTTTAACGCTGCTTGGGAAATGCGAAAAAAATTATAGGCAAAAACAAGCATAAAAGGTGATACTATATGAGTTGCAAGCCATTGCGGCGTATCACCACCGAGTGCATTGGTTACATACTTGAAAAAATAAGAGACAAAAATCAAAATAATCTTGGAAAAAATAAGGCACAGCAATGCCAAGATAACCCGTCTCTTGAGTACAGACTCATCGTGCGGCCATATATAAGGCCATAAATTAGAGAGCGTCTTCAGCATATCACCTGAATTTGGCGAAACAGTCTTCTTTATTTCTTCAATATTCATGGATACACTCTAGCGCGCTTTCTTTTTTCAGCAAAGGGCAGAACAAATTCTTGGTTAGGATAAACCTCATTAAAGCAATCGAATTTACTATCAACTACTTTAGCAAGACAGATCATCTACCTGATTATCTTAGCAATAAGTTGAAGGAAGAAAGACTGATCAGTCAAGTTTCTAACTTACCTTCTTTGCTACACCAAACTCTTCTAAAAGCCATATAAATTGCACAGTTTTTGAAATGTTTTATCCTGAAATTTACCTACTTCGTTTTCCTCAACTGTTTAAGAAACAGCAAGAATATAACTTCTGTTTTTAGGCAACATGATAGGAAACCGGTCTAACAATGAGGACTGCAAAGCTAATCTGCACTAAACTAAAGCAATAATCTCTGTCCTTTTACTTCCTATACTGCTTTGAATATCCAGCTACAATTCCTCACTCTAGATTTATTTAATCATGCAAAAAATATCCAATGCAGAATATCTCGTATAGTTAATAAAAATCAGATCAAAAAGTCGAGTAATAGATAAGTTTAGGAAGGAAATATCAAATAATTTCTATCAGATTTTCAATCTAAAGTTGTATCATATTTCATAACCCTCCAACAGGTGATACGTTTTCCTGTTTTAGGATTTACACTATCTTGCAGTAAAATGTCCTTTTTCTTTAGTTCATCTCGGATATAATCCGCTCTTGTCCAGTTCTTCGCTGCAATTGCTAGCAAACGCTCTCCGATGAGTGTATCAATCTCCGTCTCAGATGTGGTAGTTTCATGAACGAATAATCGGTTATCCCTGTCAAAAATAAAAGGCTGGTTGATAAGACCTATAAATGCCATACCCTCGCCAAGGGCATGTGCATCACGATTTTTGTAAAAATGGCGTAATACTGTAATTACATTCCATGTATTGAGATCATCAGCTAACGCTTCGAGTATTGCATCATGAGCGCCTGTATTAATAGAGGCATCAAAACCAACTTCACGTAGCAATTCATACCAGCGATAAAGCTCTCTTGACGCAGAAACAAGACGCTGATGTGTCCAATTAAATGGATCACGATAATGTGTCTGCAACATGGAGAGACGAATAGCTAATCCTACCCAGCTTTCACATGTTTTTTTATCAGTTCCTGTTATAAATTGGGGAAGCTTTTCCTCTAAAAGGTTGCGTATTGTAATGAAATTACCCAAACTTTTAGACATTTTTTTTCCTTCAACCTGTAAAAAGCCGTTATGCATCCAAATATTAGCCATACGATCTGTACCAAAAGCTGAGCAGCTCTGGGCAATCTCATTTTCGTGATGCGGAAAAACAAGGTCAACACCACCGCCATGAATATCAAATATGTTGGCAATAGGATTATTGCACGAAAGACCGCCACCGAATGGTTGAAGCAGCTGTGCCATTGACATAGCTGAGCATTCGATATGCCAGCCAGGGCGTCCATTGATAGAAATACCTGCAGGAGATAGCCACCCTGGTTCATTTTCTCTTGACGGTTTCCAGAGAACAAAATCCATCTCATCACGTTTATAAGAAGCGTTAACACGTGTTCCGGCAATCATATCATCCAGAAAACGCCCTGACAGTGCACCATAACGTGGATTATTTCCCATGCTAGAAACAGAAAAAAGAACATGATCTTCAGCAACATAAGCATAACCTCGTTCAATCAATCGTTCAATTATCGCACGCATTTCAGAAAGGTGATCAGTCGCCAGAGGCTGTATGTCAGGCTCAAGGCAGCCGAGACTTGCAACATCAGCCTGAAATTGTAGATTTGTTGACAACGTCAACCGCTGAATTGCTTCATTTAGCGGCAAGTCAGGATAATCATGCATGGCACGTGCATTAATCTTATCATCAACGTCAGTAATATTACGCACATACAATACATGATCTTTGCCATAAACATGGCGTAGCAAGCGATAAAGCACGTCAAAGACAATAACAGATCGCGCATTACCGATATGAGCATAATCATAAATAGTAGGGCCGCAGACGTAAAGCCGCACATTTTCAGCGTTAATCGCTCGAAAATCATCTTTCTGCCGTGTCAGTGTATTGTAAAAGCGTAGAGTCAGCATTTTTTGACTTCCTTACCCCCCCCAATCTACCACTTTCCAAGTGGAGAGGATGTTTATAAAATAAAGGCACTGGGTTTGGAATAGGCTCATGTTTAAGAGTATATTTTCAGACAAGATTAAAGTTAACTGCTCTATTCGCATCTTTGCGTTATCTACCCCATGTTAGTGTACTTCTTTCTTTCATCAAGTTTTACTCACAAAAATGGAAAAATTTCTACTATTCTCACTTGTTTAATAGAGTGAAAAAAGAATAATACAACAGCATGGTAGATAGGCATTCAGATTATCGAAGCAGAAAAAGAAAATGACACATTACGCAACCTTGTTATACTTTCCGAATCTTGTTATGAGGATATATTTCTATTGCGGATAGAATTGCCAAACACGGGGGAAGCTTTGAACGAATAGAAAGTCAGCAAACAATACCACTTCATCAAAGGCATTTTTTTCTAGATAATTCAACAATGCGGCAATGTTTCAATAAAATCGATAACTTTTCCCTTTGACGATGTGATAATTTCTCCTTCCCACATGATACGATGTCCACGAATGATAGTTCCAATAGGCCAACCTATCACCTTTCTGCCGTCATAGGGTGTCCATCCTACCTTTGACACCTCCCTAGCATTCGTGATAGTCTCACGCCGTTTCAAATCAATAACTGTCAAGTCTGCATCATATCCAATGGCAATACGCCCTTTGCGGCTTATGCCGAAAATACGATTAGGACCGTGCGAAGTCAGATCAACAAAAGCTTCAAGTGTTAATTTCCCACTGTTAACATGGTCCAACATGATTGGGGCAATAGTCTGCACCCCTGTTATGCCTGAAGGAGAAGACGGATAAGACTTTTTCTTTTCCTCCAATATATGAGGGGCGTGATCCGAACCAATAACATCCACAATTCCCTGTTGAAGACCAAACCAGAGCGCATGACGATGATGATTACTACGGATAGGCGGATTTATCTGCATCAATGTTCCTAAGCGAGCGTAATCATCTGTACTTAATGTTAGATGGTGAGGTGTTACTTCAAGAGTGGCAAGATCCTTATGATCTTTTAAAAATGATATTTCCTCTGCTGTTGAAACATGCAATATATGAACGCGTGTTCCTGTCTCACGTGCAATACGCACTAGCCGCTCAGTAGATCTGAGGGAAGTCACTTCATCACGCCAAATAGGATGGGAAGATGCATCATTTTCAATGCAGAGGTGTTGACGTTCAATCAGTCGAGCATTATCCTCGGAGTGAACAGCAACTCGCCGTCGTCTGTTCTTAAGAATTGTGCGCACGCCTATATCGTCATCCACCAATAAATTTCCGGTGGAAGATCCCATAAAAACCTTGATCCCAGCTACGCCCGACAGGCGTTCTAACTCACTAAGTTCATGTGCATTCTCCCGTGTGCCGCCAATCCAGAAAGCAAAATCACAATGCATGCGATGACGGGCCCTTGTTACCTTATCAATTAACATTTCAGCTGATGCGGTAGGTGGGTTTGTATTTGGCATATCAAATACAGATGTCACACCTCCAAGAACAGCTGCCAGAGAACCTGTTTCAAAATTTTCCTTATATTCAAAGCCTGGCTCACGGAAATGCACCTGGCTGTCAATTATGCCTGGCACGATATGAAGTCCGATGCAATCAATTACCTCACCGGCGGATGCTCTCGATAGATTGCCAAGAGCCGCAATATGGCCATTATAAATACCAATATCACGCTTTCCTACACCATCATGATTTACAACAGTTGCATTTTTCAAAATCATATCAAATATCTGTGGCATCGATTTTGCTCCATGCTGACTATAACTCCATCTGGACTTATGTAACTTAGCGTAGAAAGGCAAGAAATTATGACAGAAAATTACCACCTATTTCCATTAAACGACCGTGCAGTTATTAATATCAGTGGCCCAGATGCTACTCGATTCCTGCAAAATATTATCACGACAGATATAGAAGAGATTAGTCATGAAAATATGTTGCCCGGTGCTTTACTTTCTCCACAAGGGAAGGTTTTGTTTGATTTTCTTATCGGTTATGGAAACGGATTGTTTTTTATTGATATTCGCAACACAATCGCTAATGCTTTGATCGAAAGACTAAATCTTTACAAATTGCGTGCTAATATTAAAATTCACGAAAAAAAGTGTGTCATTGTGCATATTTTCCAGAAAAATGCTATTAATTTTAAAAGCCATCAAGGAAAACAAAATGATAATACACTAATTTTTAACGACAAAAGGATAACCAAAGGATTCGGCGTTATTAGGATGTACCATATTAAAAATCAGGAAGAGGCTACTACAAATGACAGACGAAATTGGGATATCATTCGCATTGAAAACGGCATTGCCGAAAGTGGCATAGATTTTGAACTTGGAGATGTATTTCCTCATGATATCAATTACGATCAGATCAATGGTTTATCTTTTAAGAAGGGCTGTTATATTGGTCAGGAAATTGTTTCCCGCATGCAGCATCGCAGCATGATAGCACGCAAGCGTGTTTTGATCGCAGAAGGTAACTCTTCTTTACCCCTTGTTGGTAGTACTATTGAAGCAAAAGGTAAACCTATTGGCATGCTTGGGACTGTGGTCGGAAAAAAGGCCATTGCTATTGCAAGGATTGACCGAATTAAAGCCTTGGTAAATGCCTGTATCCCGATTACATCCCATGGAGTATTACTGACTTTTTCATTACCTAATAATGTACGTTTCACTCTGTCAGAATCATGATTTGATGGAAAATTAGAGACTCTAATCGTAAATCGTAAAAGCAAGACTATAAGCTTCCAATAATATTAGCAATCCCTACGATTATGTATAACCAGAGTCAAAAATTCTTCTACATATCAAACAAATAAAGACATACTTCAGGCATCCTAACCACATAAATATCACACAGCAAGAAAACTTAATCCTCTGATGTTGAAGATTGATATAGCAAATGAAAAACTGAGTTTTTATCCTACTACAACTGGAAGCAAATAAATGTCCTATCTAGTTATCAGCCCTCTTTCGCAACTTGCTGTAACAGCAAAAAAACACCAAGTACATAATATGGTTACCTTGATTAACATAGAAACAAATGTGATACGACCAAAAACAATTCCTAAAAGTCGACATCTTTGCCTATATTTCAACGATATAAATAAAAAATATAAAGGGCTTATCGCCCCAGCTCAGGAGCACATCGTAGCTCTTATACAATTTGCTAAATCATGGAATAGGATAAGCCCACTGCTTGTTCATTGTCTCATGGGAATTTCTCGCTCAACGGCTGCTGCCTTCATCATTGCCTGTGCACTTAACCCGGCTGCAAATGAAAAACAACTAGCGATACGACTGCGCGAACAAGCTCCTTCAGCTACTCCAAATTTAAGGCTAGTTAGCCTTGCTGATCGATTGCTTACTCGTAAAGGGCAGATGAATGATGCTATTCGACGAATCGGCCGTGGCTGTGATACGTATGAAGGCTCTCCGTTTGTTTTTGATTTTTCGTAATATCGCTTCAAGTCTGAAACAAAATACTGCCCACTTTATTATAAGTAGTGCATATATTCTTTACTTTATACCGACGATACTGCTAATCATCAAGAATCACACAGGGCCATTGAATGAAAATAAAGATTTCTCTCCTAAGTACTGCTAAAAGATCGCATCCAGAGTCAATTATTCTTAAGAACAAATGCTAAAAACAGACGACTCTATAAAAAAGTTACTTCACACAACAATTGCTTGATAAAGCATTTACGAAATGATGGAGCCATCAGGCCATAAGGTCCCCAAATATGCCGAGAAAGAAAAAAACCTGTAAGCCGAAAACCATCATGGATATCATCAAATGAAGTGGGATGGCAGTTCGGCTTATACAGGAAAGAAGGCAGTATTAGAAGCTTTTCTTTCCAGGGTAAACCGATAGGACGGCTGACAGCCTGCGCCGATTTTGGGGAAACATAGGCGAGATCTTCTCTAATTCCAGTCACTGCACAACATGTTAGATCAAGCCCAAAACCCAATTCTTTCAATAACTGCATTTCAAAACGCGTCAGAATTTCGCCAGCTAGGATAGGTATTGCAAAGTACTTCAGCAACAATTGAAGGCTTTCATAAAGCATCGGATAAGGATCACGCTCTGGCAGTAAGCGTAAATGCGCCACAATAGTTTGCAAACCATAAAGCGCAAGAGGTGTTTGCATGATTCTAGCAGCTGAACAATCCTCCATTTCTAAGCGAAATATTCCTATGTGCTCCTCTAGACGTGCCCACCAGCGTGCTACAACACAATTTCCTGCTTGCATTAACGACTGCATATGCTGCGAACGCCCTCTCTTGACTAGACCAAGATGCCGGCCATGGGCATGTGTCATCAATTCAACAATAGCGTTCGTTTCGTTGTGTGCTCGAACACCAAGAATAACTGCATTATCACACCATTCCATCAATCAATCTGAAAATCGAGCCCCATTTCACGGTAACATTCCGGATCATTGCTCCAATTCTTGCAGACCTTAACAAACAGAAACAAATGAACAGGTTGTTCAAGAATTTTTGAGATTTCTTTGCGAGCTGCCTGCCCGATAGATTTAATTGTAGTGCCTTTATGTCCAATCACAATCTTTTTCTGACTTTTGCGTTCGACACACACAACCTGTTTAATTCGCAGCGAACCATCTTTGCATTCTTCCCAGCATTCAGTTTCAATAGTGGATGAATAAGGTAATTCATCATGTAAACGCAGGTAAAGCTTTTCACGTGTTATCTCAGCTGCAAGCCAATGTATTGGCATATCAGATATCTGATGTTCTGGATAATACCAAGGTCCTTCAGGTAATAGCTTTGCTAAATAATCTAGTACATCATCACACCCTAAACCATTAAGCGCTGAAATCATAAAAGTGCGCTTAAAAGAAACCTTTTTATTAATCTCTGCTGTAAGTTTCAAAAGCGATTGCCTTTTCATCTGGTCAATCTTGTTCAAGACTAAAATTCTAGGGTGGGATAAGTTTTTTAGACTAGCAAGAATTACCTCTACCTCGTCGCTAAGTCCTGTTTGTACGTCGATAATAACCAAGACAATATCTGCATTGCGTGCGCCATCCCAAGTAGTTAAAATCATGGCATGATCAAACCGTTTTCTTGGTTGGAATATCCCTGGTGTATCAATAAATACAATCTGTGTATTATTATGAATAACAATACCACGGACCAAAAAACGAGTTGTCTGGATTTTATGGGTTACAATCGAAATTTTTTTTCCAATCAGTCGGTTTAGAAAAGTTGATTTTCCTACATTGGGAGCACCGATAAATGCTACAAAACCGGAACGGGTAGCTAATTTACCATTATTTATCATTGGTATCCCTATTCCTTTTTTCCCATACATTTTCCTGGCATAACATCTTTTCTGCTGCTGCGCGTTCTGCTTGTCGCTTTGATTGTCCACTGCCTCTTGTTGGTGCAAACCCGGAAACTTGCACCTCAACTTCAAATAAGGGATCATGATCGGGTCCATGACGCTTTAAAACACGATAAAATGGCTGAGCTCTATCCTGCTGATGTGCCCACTCCTGTAACTGAGTTTTAGCATCGCGACGCTGGCTGTCTAACCCATGAATTCGTTTATCCCAATAACGGTGAATAAATGGGCGTACGGCTTCAAGTCCACCGTCAAGATAAATCACAGCAATAAGTGCTTCCACAACATCAGCATGAATACTGAAAATCCGCCGCCCTTCTAATGATTTCATCTCTGTCCCCATACGGACTTTGTCTAGAAGGCCAATTTCTTCTGCAACCTGTGCACATACTTCCGCATTGACCAATCTATTAAAGCGAATCGAAAGCTCTCCCACACTTGCATCAGGAAACAACTGATTAAGGATCTCAGCGATCAAAAAACCTAAAACTCGGTCACCCAGAAACTCCAGTCTCTCATAATTTCCCTGGCTTGCACTTTTGAGACTGGCATGAGTCATAGCTTGTTCCAGGCGAGCTTTGTTTTGAAAACGATGACCAATTGCCTTCTCTAGCTGTTTTATACATATTTCAGCCATGCTTTTCTCTCTCATGGGTTAAGAGGCATGCTTTCAAAAGAGTTCTGTACAAAACTGAAAAGTCGTTTCCAGCGGACGTTTGTGGGCCAACGCCATATTTGCCATGCATTAGAATCACCCCCTATAGAAAAAAAGATCAGATTGGCACGACCTATAAGATTTTCAAACGGCACGTATCCAACTTCAAATCGACTGTCGAGTGAATTATCACGGTTATCCCCCATCATAAAATAATGCCCTGCAGGCACCTTAAAAACTCCAGTATTATCTCCTAGACTTGTTGGCAAAATATCAAGTGTATTATAGGAAACATTGTTATCTAGGGTTTCGCGATAAACTTCAACTGACCCACCCAATACTGAATCAAAAAAGTACCCTTTTGGCGGAATATCTCCTAACATATCCATGCTTTTTATTTCACCGATCTTCTTTCTAGGAACGACAATTCCATTAACATAAAGTCTACTATCACGCATCTGGATTGTATCTCCTGGAAGACCAATTACACGCTTAATGTAATCAAGCGACGTATCTTGTGGATAACGGAAAACGACAACATCACCACGCTTGGGCTCCGCTGCCCAAATACGACCGAGGAAAAGGTTAGGAGAAAAAGGTAAAGAATAATGAGAATAGCCATAAGCATATTTAGAAACAAAAAGATAATCACCAACGAGTAGCGTTGGTTTCATCGACTCTGAAGGAATGGTAAATGGCTGAAAGAGAAATGTCCGAATTAGAATAGCTACAAAAAGTGCCTCGATAATGGCGACCGTTGTTTCTCTTATTTTGCTAATTTTGTTTTTTTTAGATGCTGAATGGTCAGAAATTTTATTCATTGTTTTTGCCTACCTGCTTCAGCTTTTGTTTACTATTGTTTATTGTGCTACACAACATTTTTTGCTTTATTATCCAGGGAAACCGCTTCAATAACGACTAGGGCGTGTGCCCACGGATAATCGTCTGCTATTGTTAGGTGTATACTAGCCTTGCAACCAGGAGGTAGTAAACGATCAGCTAGCAAGCGAGCGTAGCCTGTAAGCTCCATGCCTGGTTGTCCAGAAGGAAGATTGATAACCCCAAGATCGCGCCACCACACAAAGTTTGATATGCCACTTCCTAGTGCCTTGGCGCAAGCCTCTTTGGCAGCGAATCGCTTGGCGTAGGAAGCCGCTCGTTTCTTTCTTGTTTCTGATTTTTTTCGCTCTATCTGCGTAAAAACACGGTTAATGAATCGCTCTCCATGCTGATCAAGAAGCTTTTCAACGCGTCGAATATCAATGATATCGTTGCCAATTCCTATAACCATGGCAAACATCCGTTTGATGTTTTCGCATTCTTCACATTCTTAAGTTTCTGCCCACTGCCAATCTGCATTGCAAATTTGGCATTACGTTTATTGTGAAAGCGTTTTGTTGCTTTAAACGCCAGCATATAAGCCAGTACAGCAGCTATACTTCCTAAAATAATAGAACCTATAGAAAGTTGTAAAAACACCAACCACAGCCCAGCAAAATTCCAATTGTTTAACAATTCAAGAAACTCACTTATTGAAACGAAATGCTGATCAATGTTCAAAATGAGGCGACCCAACGTATAAGTCGCGGTGAAAATCAAAGGTATTGTAAGCGGATTGGCAAAAGCTGTACCGATTGCAGCAGCAGCTATATTAGCAGAAAACACCCAGCCTACCGTAATAGCCACAGTAATATGCAAGCCATAAAGTGGCGTAAAGGCAGAAAAAATACCTACAGAGAGTCCTAACGCTACTGCATGTGGTGTTGCTGGAATGCGTAAAACACGTTTACTCATATACCGAAACGAACGAAAAAAGGAGCGACGTGGCCAAAGCCATATGGATATGCGCTCCAAGATGTTCGCCTGTTTTCGTCGACGAAATAACATAATAACCTTTCTAGTTGACCAATAACAAGGACACAACTGTATTCGATACAGCGAACTAACCTTTTCCTTTTCCCTTTATCAGTGTAGACTATTAATCTGCGTTATTTAGATCAGATCCTAGATAAAATACATAAATTAAGGAACATATGATGATGAATAATAGCACAAAAACCAGTGGTTCATCGAAAATTAACATTGAGGATACACTTGTAGCTGTAATCCTTGCAACTAGCTTTAGCCATTTGCTTAACGATGTTATGCAATCCATACTGCCCGCAGTCTATCCTCTTCTGAGATTCAATTATAATCTTTCCTTATTTCAGGTAGGCATCATCACGACAACCTACCAGAGTGCTGGTTCCTTATTACAACCGCTTATTGGTATCTATACGGATAAAAAGCCATTACCTTACTCTCTTCCTTTTGCATCGACTTTCATGATGGGTGGGTTGCTTCTGTTTGCTAATGCGCGTAGTTACTCTATGCTTCTAGTTGGGGCAGTCTTTGTTGGTCTTGGTTCCTCTATCTTTCATCCTGAAGCTTCAAGAGTTGTGCGAATTGCTTCCGGTGGTAAATATGGTTTTGCTCAATCCGTTTTCCAACTGGGTGGCAATATTGGTACAGCCTTAGGGCCATTACTTGCTGCACTTTTTATCAGTCAGCAGCAACATATTACTTGGTGTTCCCTTGTTGCCTTTATTAGCATGATTATTCTTTTTTGTGTTAGTCATTGGTACGCGAATAATCTAAAAAAACGAGTCAGAAGCAATGTAGCTACCACATATACTAATCTGAGTAGGCTACAAATGCGCAATACCTTATTTGTGCTTGTTATGCTGATGTTAGCAAAATACATTTATCTTTCGTGTATCGGCAATTTTTATACATTCTTTGCTATGGAGAAATTCGGCATTGATATCTATCAGGCACAATATCTTCTGTTTCTTTATTTTGGTGGCATTGCAATTGGAACAATCTTCGGTGGTCCTATTAGCGATCGGATCGGTGCAGGATCTGTTATCTGGGTATCAATTCTTGGTGTATTACCTTTTACCCTGTTATTGCCGCATGTTAGCCTGATTGTCATGGCAGCGCTATCGGTCATTATAGGCATGATTCTTGCGTCAGCTTTTCCGGCAATTATCGTTTTTGCCCAAGAACTTATGCCGGATAAAGTTGGCACTATTGCAGGTCTTTTTTTTGGGCTTGCCTTTGGCATTGGGGCCATTTCAACTGCAGCGCTTGGCGCATTAGGAGATATGGTTGGAAACCAAAACCTGTTCACAATCTGCTCGTTCCTGCCACTGCTCGGCATTATAGCTGTCTTTCTGCCTAAACTTAAAAATCGTTGTACATATGATATATAAAAAAGCCATATACTTCTCAAAGAGAAAATGGTTATAGGCTTAGCCTACATCAGACAGCTGTACTGAACTGGGTAGTATTATGATGACGATAGATATCAAACAAGGCAGCAACGACTCGGACAAAGGGGCGTCCTGCTTTAGTGATAGAAATCACGCCATTATCCTCATGGGCTATACCATCAGCGATAATAGGCTTTAATTTTTCAAGTTCCATTGCAAAAGGTGTCTTGCCTCCATAGCGAGAAAGATCAACTTTAAACTCGCACATGAGGTCACAGATAAGCATTGCCCGCATTTTGTCATCATCATTTATAGAAATGCCCCGTACGGTGGCAAGCTGCCCAACTACAATAGCCTTTTTGTAGTGGGCGATATCGGAAATTGTTTGGACATAGCCTTGTGAAAATTGAGAAATAGATGAGGCTCCAAACCCAATCACGACCTGGCTTTCGTCATTTGTATATCCTTGAAAATTACGCCGCAACTTTTTCTCATGCATAGCAATAGCTATCGAATCATCACTACGAGCAAAATGATCAATCCCTATCGCTTCGTAGCCAAATTTACAAAAACTGTCAGTGACAACTTCAATTTGCTTCAAGCGTTCAAAAGCATCTGGCAGCAACGATACATCGATCAACTTCTGATTAGCACGCTTTTTAGGTAAATGCGCATAGCCATAACACGCAATACGCTCTGGTTGAAAATCTGCAATAATTTTACATGTCTGACGCAGGGATTGTTGTGTTTGCGCAGGAAGGCCATAAATCAGGTCAAAATTTATTCGCTCAATTCCTACCTCTCGTAAATTTTTGATCGCACGAGCAATATCAGAAACAGGCTGTATCCGACCGACAAGCTTTTGTACCTCTGGGTTGGTATCTTGTATACCAAGACTGACTCGGTTTACACCAATCTCTGCTAAACATGAAACAAACTCGCGCCGAACCGCACGTGGATCAAGCTCAATTGCATGTTCCATTGGGGTATCAAAAACAAACGTCTCATGCAATACTTGGATGATTTTTTTAAAGCTCTTACATGATAGAACTGATGGTGTTCCACCTCCCCAATGAATGTGAACAACTCGGGGTTTCTCTTTAAAGTATGATGTTTGTAAGCGTATGTCCTGCTCAATAATGTCGCCGTATATATCAATAATATCCTTACGACGTACAGCTTTGGTAAAACAGGCGCAATAGTGACAGATATTATTGCAATAGGGTATATGCAGATAAAGCGAAACGGCCTGATTAGATTCTAATCCTTGTAGAAAGCGAATACGCATCTCATCTCTAACGGGAACAAAATCCGCGGCGGTCGGATAAGATGTATATCGCGGAACAGCTAATGTTGCATAATGTAACAATATTTCTCTATTCATGATAAAAACCAATCTTAATAGTTTTATAAGCATCTTGAATTTCAGATTTAGTCTGTAGAAGATTTGACAACAGGGGTAATCAGAAATGCTCTAACTATCACAGTTCATCAATTAAATCACAAAATGCACTTAAAACTTTCCGTATTTCTGCCGGATTAATGCGTTTACAATGAACAATTCTATTGTAGATTCCTACCATAGTGATTTCACATAGTTTTATAAAAAATAACGACTACCTAATTTAGAAGTAGGAATAGCGGCTAATTCAATTGGTAACGCATTTGCATCATAAGATGGCACTACATATTCAGCAAGGGAGATCAAAGGAATACCAACATCAACTTTACCACCGGAACGGTCAATAATACAAACGGCAGCAACAACTTCCGCTTCTGCCTCGCACATCGCCTGTACTGTTTCGCGAATTGAAAGGCCCGTTGTTACAATATCTTCGACGATAATGACACGTGCGCCTTTTTTAATATCAAAACGACGCAATCTGAAGATTGTTTTTTCTCGTTCAACCCAAATTACCGGTACACGCAGATGCCGGGATGTTTCATAGGCCGGGATAAGAGCGCCAACTGCTGGTCCCACCACATAATCAATTGATCCAGGTATTTCAGCCCGAATCCTCTCTGCCAGCGCATAGCACAATTTTTCCGTCAAATCAGCATGCATGAATACACGTGCTTTTTGTATATAAACTGCACTATGCCGTCCTGAAGTCAATATAAAATGACCTTCAAGAATCGCTTCCGCCTTCCGAAAAATATCGAGAACATCTTCTGTTTTCATTTTTTATCCTTATTAGGCATTAACCCTGTTTGCATCACTAATCAATCGAACCTCTTTTAACTGCAAAATAATCCGATTAAGATGCTTAAGATCCAAAACTTCAAGATCAATGATCATTTCGGTGAAATCCGATGCAGTATGAACCATGGAAAGATTTTGAATATTAGCATCATTATCAGCGATAATTTTTGACACTTCCGCCAATGAGCCTGGAGAGTTAATGGCAATAACATTAATGCGCGCAGGAAATCGCTCCTCCATCTCTGTACTGATATTCCACCGCACATCAATCCAACATTCAGGTTGATCATCATAAGCTGCTAAGGCCGGCGATTGGATAGGATAAATCACAATCCCTGTACCTGGTTGCAGAATACCAACGATACGATCACCAGGAACAGCACCCTCCGGTGAAAAATGCACTGAGATATCACTTTTTATGCCTCGGATCGGTAAAGCACTGCTGTGCCTCCACGTATTATCCTGCCATGCATTAGTTATTTTATAGCGATTTTTTGTATTTCCTGCACGCCCAGGCATCTTAAAAATCATACCTACGACATTCTGAATATTAAACCACCCTTCTTCATCAGGTTTTATTGGGATTTTATGAGCCGTACGTGTATCCTGATAATCACGATACACGGATCGAATAACGTCTATTGGAGGCAATTCCCCACGTCCAACAGAAGCAAATACATCATCCAGATCCTTGCGCCCTAATTGAGAAAGCACTAGTTTCAAATCATCTTCGGAAAACTTCTTGCCAATCCGTTCAAACGCCCGTTCTAAAATACGCTGACCAAGCCCGGAATACTGCTTGCGCATAGCTGTGCGGGTAGCGCGCCTTATAGCTAAGCGCGCCTTGCCCGTTACAACAAAAGACTCCCAGGCAGGACTGGGAACTAGAGCATGGGAACGAATGATTTCAACTTCATCGCCATTATTAAGGTGACTCATAAGTGGCATGACACGACCGTTGATTTTAACGCCGATACAAGAATCGCCAATATCAGTATGCACCGCATAAGCAAAATCAATCGGTGTCGCTCCGCTCGGCAATGCAATAAGGCGTCCTTTTGGGGTAAAACAGAAAACCTGATCGCGGAATAACTCAAGTTTAGTATGCTCAAGAAATTCCTCAGGGCTATCACCTTCAGATAATGCTTGGATCGTCTGTCTTAACCATGCATAGGCATTTGTTTCATTTGATAGTTCTTCTGGTAAATTATTCGATCCACGATCTTTGTAGATTGAATGGGCCGCAACGCCGTACTCAGCAATCTCATCCATTTCATATGTACGGATTTGTAACTCCACTCTCTGGCGTGATGGCCCGACAATTGTCGTATGAATAGAACGATAATCATTCTGCTTTGGTGTAGAGATATAATCTTTAAAGCGCCCTGGTACCATAGGCCATGTCATGTGAATAATGCCAAGCGCGCGATAACAGTCTGAAATATGCTCGACAACCACGCGAAAACCGAAAATGTCTGATAACTGCTCAAAAGATAAAGCCTTAGTTTCCATTTTACGAAAAACCGACCATGCCTTTTTTTGGCGGCTTTTGACATGGGCAACAATACCATGCTCAGCAAAAAGCGCTGTCAGATCTTGTTCAATAGTGGCAAGAATATCCGTATTACGCTTAAGAAGATCTGCTAATCGGTCTTTCACCGTTCGCCATGCTTCAGGACTGATATAACGAAAGGCAAGTTCTTCCAGTTCTTCGCAAATATCATACATCCCTATACGTCCAGCAAGTGGTGCATAGATATCCATCGTTTCTTCGGCAATACGCCGGCGTTTATCTACACGCATAACGTCAAGTGTACGCATATTATGCAGCCGATCCGCTAGTTTAACCAGTAAAACCCGTATGTCTTGAGAAATAGCGATAAGCAGCTTACGTAGATTTTCAGCTTGGACAGCTTTTTTTGAAACGAGATCAAGCTTTTTCAGCTTGGTTAATCCCTCAACTAACTGGCCTATTTCTAATCCGAAAAGGCGATCAATCTCATCACGCGTTGCTGATGTATCTTCAATAGTATCATGCAGAAGAGCAACAGCAATGGTCGCTTCATCTAGACGCATGTCTGTCAGGATTGCTGCGACTTCAAGCGGGTGAGAAAAATATGGATCACCTGATGCCCGCATTTGTGAACCATGCTTGCGCATAGCATAAATATATGCCTTATTCAGCAGTACCTCATTAACGTTGGGCTTGTAACGTTGTACACGTTCAACGAGCTCATATTGACGCATCATATGCGCTTAACTCCAAAAAATCAAACACATCATCCAGTCAACAAAAAACGCACCCCCCCACGCGCTACCTTATATAAAAACAACGCATTTTACTGGCGATTTTCTTGTCTATACTTAGAAATCATCATTCTTTTCAGGGGCAACAAGACCTTCAATACCTGCAAGCAGCTCTTTTTCGGATATCTGATCAAAAGAAATAACATGATCTTCATCCTGTATTTCATTCAAACTGCATTCTGCATTGGTAGCTTTACTCATCATTGGATTAGAAGCAAGAAAAGCAACTTCTGGTTCATCAATTTCCACATGTTTCTGAAGCGAATGAATAAGACTTTCTTTTAAATCAGCGTGAGAAAGCGTCTCATCAGCAATTTCACGGAGTGCAACTACAGGATTCTTATCATTATCACGCTTAATGGTGATTGGCATCCCTTGCGATATTTGACGCGCACGATGACCTGCTAATAGAACCAGCTCAAAGCGATTTTCGACTTTATCTATGCAATCTTCTACGGTAACACGGGCCATAAACATTCCCCAATCGGTATAACTTTGCAAACAAACCTGGCTTGTAACTATTTTTACTCCTAAAAACAAGAAAAACCAGGACAAAACGCTAATTTTCCATTATCCCATCTTGGCAAGAGATAGGTAATGAATTAAATCATGGCAATTCCTTAACTTATTTTTGCATATCCCTTATAATTTGCAAAGAATTTTTGGCTACAGAAATTATGTTTGATCCTCGTGAAAAAATCGCTCTATTTATTGATGGTGCGAATCTTTATGCTGCTTCAAAATCTTTGGGATTCGATATTGATTATAGAAAACTCCTCAAGGCGTTTCAGAAACGCGGTTACCTTTTACGAGCTTATTACTATACTGCATTGGTTGACGATCAAGAATATTCCTCGATACGTCCACTAATTGACTGGCTGGATTATAATAACTATCGTGTCATCACAAAAGCTGCAAAAGAATTTACTGATGCTACTGGACGCCGCAAAGTTAAAGGCAATATGGATATAGAGTTGACCATTGATGCGATGGAACTTTCCGATACTGTGGACCATTTTGTCATTTTTTCTGGTGATGGGGACTTCCGTTCCTTGGTAGAAGCCCTTCAACGAAAAGGCCGAAAAGTAAGTGTAGTTTCAACGCTTTCAACTCAACCAGCAATGATTTCTGATGATCTTCGTCGTCAAGCGGATCATTTCATTGATCTTATTTCCCTAAAGAATGAAGTAGGCCGCATACTAAGCGAGAATGCTCTTCCAGAGCCCAGTTTTTATGAAGATTCTGCTGATTATTAATTATAATGATATAAGGCTATTCCTCAATTGGGTATTATTCTTTATTCTTTCATTTTTGGGAATTTTTATAAGAATTGTGGAGCAATATAGCTTACAATTTATCTGTTCTTGGAACATTATATTCTGGCAAGCTATAGTAGCTAAAACAATGTCAGAAACTTCTCACTCTTGGCTACGTAAGAGGCGCGCTTTTTCTCGATTCCAATCACGTTTTTTTTCTGTCTCACGCTTATCATGAATTTTCTTACCGCGGGCAATAGCAAGCTCGAGTTTTACACGTCCTTGAGCATTAAAATAAAGTCGTAGAGGGACAAGTGTCATTCCATTGCGGGAGGTAAGATTAAAAAGCCGAAACATTTCTTTCCTATTGACAAGCAATTTGCGCAGCCGACGAGTTTCATGATTAAAACGATTTCCTTGTGTATATTCGGGAATATAGGAATTAATAAGCCAGAATTCACCATTCTCAAAACTAGCGTAGCTTTCGGCAATATTGGCCTGATTAGCACGCAGAGACTTCACCTCAGTTCCACATAGCACCAAGCCTGCTTCGAGTGTATCAAGAATCTCGTAATGATAGCGAGCTTTTCGGTTTTCGACCAAAAGCCTGCGAACAGATTTAATTTTTGGTCTTTTCATCAAAAAATTTCTTTAGTCAAGAGTAGGGATCAGTTGAGCATCAGCAAGAGCTTTATCAACTAGCTTTGCCATTTCAGGCGCAATTCCAACTAGCGGAAGGCGTAGAAACGGTTTGCAAAGTCCTAGCTTTGCTGCTGCATATTTGACAATAACTGGGTTAGGTTCAGCAAAGAGTAATTTATGCAAAGGCATCAGTTTTTGATGAATAGCAAGGGCAGAGGAAAAATCTCCTTTTAAGCAAGCATTCTGAAATTTAGCACACAGATGCGGTGCAATATTAGAAGTAACTGAAATACAGCCCTGCCCACCCTGAGCATTGAATCCAAGCGCCGTAGCATCTTCTCCTGAAAGCTGGATAAACGCCCTACCGCAAGCAACACGCTGTTCTAAAACACGTTCAATACGACCTGTCGCATCCTTAACTCCGATAATATTTTTAAAGTCACGAGCCAATAGACCCATTGTCTGTGGCGACATATCAACAACAGAACGACCAGGAATATTATAAATGATAACCGATACAGAAACAGCCTCGGCAATTGCTGCATAATGAGCATAAAGGCCACGTTGATTCGGTTTATTGTAATAAGGCGTCACAACTAATATGGCATCCGCTCCTGCTTGCTCGGCATATCGTGCAAGCTCAACGGCCTCTGCTGTACTGTTTGAGCCCGTTCCCGCAACAACAGGGACACGCTTGTTGACCTGTTTGATACAGATCTGAATAACATGCTTGTGCTCATCGTAACTAAGTGTAGGCGACTCACCGGTTGTCCCGACTGGAACAAGCCCATGAATACCCTCTTTAATTTGCCATTCCACAAGGTTGCAAAATGCCTTTTCATCAATGTCTCCTGTCTCCAGAAAAGGTGTGATGAGGGCGGTTAAAGCTCCCTTGAGCATGGGTCAAACTCCATCTGTATCCTGTTTTATTGGTTTAAGGCATCTAAAACATAATCCTGCTGTAAGATTGAGGCAAGATGCTAATTACTATTACGGAGCAAGAAGTAGCAAGATTCATGGCTTATTGTGATGTCTTTGAAGAATAGCTAAAAAAGGCAAACACTTCATAATCAAAGATATTAATAAAGACTTTATGCTTGTAAACTATTTTTTGTGATACTAGATAGAGTGGGTTTAGCCGTGAATTAGGGAATGTCTGTAAATAATATTTATTTAACCTTTTATTATGTGCTTTTAATAGCTCTACTTGTTCTGTGTCTTTGTATTCCAAGTTTAGGAGAAAATTTAAAGTTGCCTATCAAAGGCCCGGTTCTTCCTTACTTTTTTGCAAGAATCCCTACACCAGATCATAACCCTTTCAGCAATAACAGATTAAAAGCTGGACTTAAAGCATTAGGCGATAAACAATTGGCAAAAGCAATTGCGTTGCGCAACAGCATACCGAAAAATTCGTTTAATCGAAATACTTTGACGTGGGCTATTGCCATATCGGCAATAGAGGGTATCCCTAGTTCTGAACTCGAAAAAGCTCTAAAGGAACTGAAAAACTGGCCGGGGGAATTCTTGATTCGCTGCAATTTCGAACGGGCCCTAGCCAACGAAAAACATGCTCCTGAAAGGATTATCGATTATTTCGCCATTACCCATCCTAACACAGCTGATGGGATGGCTATCCTAGGTGAGGCATTAATTCAGAGCGGCCAAAAAGTTCAAGCCCGCGCTATTATCATTCCATGGTGGTACACCGCTCGATTAAATGAGCGTGAGGAGAAACTGATTATAAAAAAGGTTGGTCCAGCTTTACGGAAAGGCGATTATCAGGCTCGTCTCAAGGCTATGCTCTACGCTTACCGGTTTAACTCAGCTGAAATGCTAGTCAGATATGCTAAAGCTTCTTCACTATACAAGGCTTTTATTGCTGTAGCTCATAAACATAACGATGCAGCTAAAAAATTGGCTGTCGTTAATGCTTCCTGGAAAAAAGACCCGATTTATATATTTGCTTTTATCCAATACCTACGTCATGCCGGAAAATATGAACAGGCTGCAAAATTAATGTTTACTTCTCCTAAAGATCCTGCCTTCCTAGTTGATCCTGATACGTGGTGGATCGAAAGACGCATTCTTTCCCGTGAGATATTAGATCTCGGCAATCCGCAAATGGCCTACCAGCTAGCTGCTAATCATGCTGCAAAAAGCCTGGTTTTGGCAAATGATGCCGAATTCCATGCTGGTTGGTATGCGCTACGATTCCTCAAGAATCCACAGCTAGCCAAGAAACACTTTGCCCTAATCAAACACATAACATCGCTCCCGAGCTCCACATCACGTAGTTTTTACTGGTTAGGGCGCACAGCTGAAGTGCTACACGAAAAGGAAAAAGCTAATTCTTATTTTCTCCAAGCAGCTCACTATAACACAAGCTTTTATGGCCAACTTGCCGCTTCATATTTAAAACGTCGCAAGCTGAAGATCATTTATCCACATCCAACAACAGAAGATCGTAAACGCTTTGCCAACCGTCAATCAGTCAGAGCTCTGAAATATTTTGAAATCAACGGCTATAAAAAAGAAGCATTATGCCTTTACCATGCTCTCGCCGAAAAACTAGAAAGTCCTGGCGAACTTGCTCTTCTAGCTGTAATGGCCGAACACAATAATGATTATCACACCAGCCTGAAAATCGGGAAAAATGCTGTACATCGCGGTCTTTCTGTTGGCTCTCTCTCACACCCAATAGGAGCTATTCCGATCTCAACTAACATCCCCACCAACAAAAAAGCGCTTGCTTACGCCATTGCGCGACAGGAAAGTGAATTCAACACCTCTGCTATATCCAATGCTGATGCACGCGGCATTCTTCAACTACTGCCAAAGACAGCTAAGGCAATTGCTATGCAGCGCGGCATGGATTATTCTATTAGGAGGCTTACAAACGATCCTACTTATAACATTATCCTGGGCGCACATTTTCTAGATAAACAGCTGGAAAGGTTCAAGGGCTCTTATATCCTGACTCTCGTCAGCTACAATGCTGGGTCACGCCGCGCTGCTGAATGGATTACCCGCTACGGCGACCCGCGCGGGCGTTCGGTCGACGAAGTCGTGGACTGGGTTGAGCGCATTCCTTTTACTGAAACGCGCAATTACGTACAGCGGGTGATGGAAAATTACGAAGTCTACAAGATGCGTTTCAAGGGTGTAAATGACATAAAAGATGATCTTATTGCTAATCAGCAGTAAGATTTGCTACGGATGCAGCTACGCAGCTGCGTTGCCACTTAGGTTATCCTATCCCCTATACCAACAACATATGCATTCTTTAAATATAATAAAACTAAGACAACAATCAGAGAAAATTACTTAAGTTTATACATTAATCACTTCGCTCTCTTAAAGCGATTTCGCTATTGTATTTATGTAAGATCAATTTTCCAAGTATTTAGGCATACATATCAAAATTCCTAGTTCGTGTATTATCTCCATAAATTTGATATCCTTCAAAAACAGACTTTTAAGCAGAATGTTTAGCTCAATAAAGTTAATAATTGAGAGATTGTATCCTTCTCTTAGCCAACAGCAGATACATTAATCAATAAATTTGCAATGCAATCAATCCTTACACGATCATATAATAGAAGATTCACTTTCTCAATATCTTATTTTTCAGCCCATGTGTATGGCAATCGATTCTCCACTAACGCTGACCATAGAGTGGCCCCAGTTAAAATTAGTTTGTCATTGAAATCAAAATTAGGCATCCCAGTAGGAACACATTCTCCTGTTCCTAAAAAAAGGTAAGCGCCATTGCGTATGTAGGAGAGCATAACGGAAAAATCATCTGCTGCTATAAGTGGTTGACAGTCTTTCACTTTCTCGGAGCCAAATATTGAAATTAAAAGCTTTTTAATATTGTCTATTTCATCCTGTGAATTAATAAGTGCAGGACACACATACTCGTATTCTATCTCAGCCTCACTGTTATGAGCAACAGAAACATGATTAACAATATTTTCTAGGCTTTCTTTAAATCTCTTCTGTGTACTCGTATCATATGTTCTTATAGTTAAATGTATTTCCGCTGTAGCATTTATCTTATCTATTTTATTTTTAACAATAAAATCATCAAACATAAATTTTACAATGTTTGATGGCGTACTTTTATTTGTTAAAAATGCTTGTATATTTGTAATGATATTAGACGCTACAGTAATTGGTTCATCTGTCGGTTTTACACACATTCCATGCAAGTAATTACAGTTATAAATGGTAATTTTTGCCCTATCGGTTGCAGCCATACAATTTCCATTGCAGATATATATAATTTTTTCCTTTTTTGGCGAATAATTATTTAAGCCATATATCTCATCACAGGGAAATTTCCTAAACAAACCATCCTTAATCATAGCTATTGCACCAACAAATTGTTCTTTAGCAGGCTGGAATATTAAATTCACTGTTCCATTAAAATTCTTTGTTTTTGCCAAATAACGTGCTGCTGCTAGCAGTATTGCAATATGGCCATCATTGCCGCTAGCATGCATAATACCATCGTGTTGGCTTTTATAAGAAATTAAATTATTCTCTTCCCGTACAGGAAGAGCATCAATTTCAGCACGAATGCCAATTGATTGTTGGGAAGTGCCATTTTTTAACTTACCAACTAGACCAGTTTGACCTATGCCGCGTGTAACCTCGTAACCCCATTTTTCAAGTAATCTAGCTATAACATCACTTGTTCTCGTCTCTTCAAAAGCTAGTTCAGGATATGCATGTAAGTCTCGTCGAACTGAAATTATCTCATCAATATAATTTTTTATGCAATCACGTATTCTTATATATATTTCACGACCTTCTTGATCAAAGCTACTCATATTATTTCTCCATTTTTAATATTTTTTTCACCTCTTTCATTAAAAGACCAATATGATAGAAGTCCCAATGAGACTACAGGCACAAGCCATATCATTGACGAAAGTGGATTATTATTACTCATTTCCATTAAAGCGCTTATGATCATCGGAGTAGTGCCACCAAAAATCGTTACGCTGATTGAATATGAAACTGCAATCACTGTTGTACGCACATGGGAAGGAAAAGAAGCTGCGATCAATGTTATATTTATCGGTGTTCCCAAACTGCTAAAGAAAGGAGCTATAGCCAACATTACAGAAAAGAATATTGGGTGGTTTACATTTAAAATCATTAATATGATGAGGCATATTGCAATGCAATAACAAGTTACTGGTAGCAATTTTGGATTTTTTAGCAAATTCCATCGCACTATTCTGTCATACAATATCCCTCCTGTAAAATAGGCTAGCATTTGGAATAAAGGGGCAATCATTGTTATGGTATAAATCACAGCAGAGTTAAGAGTAGTCACAATCTGCATGTAGGTGGGGATATAGTTTAGCAACATATAGTTCATCGCAGCCGCAGGCACGATTATACCAATAGCAGCAATGAAATCGCGTGGATATTTGACCATAATTTCCCGAACAGGATGGCGTTTAGCGGTGTATTTCTCATCTTCAGCTAAGGGTTCATTAATATTCGCTCTGATATAAAGTCCAATAGGAATGATTAATAACGAGAAGACAAAAGGTATTCTCCAACCCCAGCTATATATTTGCTTATCATTAAGCAATGAAAAAAGGATAGCGCCAAAGCCAATAGACAGCATACTTGAAAATGCTTGTGTGATAAATTGCAAACTCACAGAAACTCCTTGACGCTTTTTATCTGCACTTTCGATCAAAAGGGTAGTTGCCGCACCAATTTCTCCACCAGATGAAAAACCCTGTAATAATCGTGCGGCAATAATAAGTATCGGTGCGGCAATACCAATAGTGGCATAGATTGGCGAAAAGGCAATGATACCACTGCCTACCCCCATACAAGCTATTGTCAGTATCATAGCGTTCTTGCGACCGTTCCTATCGCTATAACCACCGATAATTAATGAACCAAGGGGGCGCATAATAAAACCACCAGCAAAGACAGAAAAAGAAATTAATGTAGAAATTGCTCCATTCTCAGAAGGAAAGAAGAGCTTACCAATAATAACAGCAAAGTAGGCATATATACTGAAATCGAACCATTCCAAACAATTGCCTATACAGGCAGCAGCAACTAGGTGATAGCGCTGACGCAACGATAGAATGTTCGCCACAACTTCCCTCCCCTACTTTAGACAACATTTTTATTACCATATCAATAAATGTCAATATTAAGATCAAATCGATTAAGTTATGAGTTAATTTTAATTAACAAACGATTACACTGAAGGGTATTATTGCGGAGGTACAAGCAGGTTTGGGAATTACCCTTAAATCAGAATGGTTTTTCTTTTTTTACGATAGAAATGTGTATCAACTAGCGCTTTTGCAGTGAAGTGATCGGGGCG
>QENB01000006.1 GCA_003331065.1 Candidatus Tokpelaia sp. JSC188 | reverse complement strand
TATAAAATCATTCAGTGTGAGAGAGGATAAAAATCTATCCACACCATACCGCGGGGTGGAGCAGCCCGGTAGCTCGTCAGGCTCATAACCTGAAGGCCGCAGGTTCAAATCCTGCCCCCGCAACCAGTGTGCTTGTCTCTGTTATTCTTCAGAATAATGTCACTATCGCCTCTTTCTCTTATCTGTATACAATTGTTTTAGTTTTCACTCCTTGTTTCGGAATTTTATTGCAATTAAGAATGAATTGTAATATAGAATTGAAAGATGGATATACTTTTTTGGAAAGTGCGGTCTATTGTTGTTATGATAGCGTGGATGCTTTTGGTAGCTACCCTATCTGGAAAACAAACCTTAGCCCAAGAAAAATTCAAAGTAGTTACGACATTCACTGTTATTGCTGATATTGCCAGAAACGTTGCTGGTGATGCAGCTGTTGTAGAATCTATTATAAAGCCTGGCGCTGAGATTCATATGTATCAGCCAACACCTGGCGATATAAAGCGCACGCAAGGTGCTCACCTCGTATTTTGGAACGGTCTTGGCCTTGAAGTCTGGTTTGAAAAATTTTTCCGGAATTTGAAGAATGTGCCAATTGTTGTGGTTTCAAAAGGAGTTCAACCAATCAGTATTGTAGAAGGACCCTATATGGGCAAGCCAAACCCACATGCTTGGATGTCACCGATTGCAGCGCTTATCTATGTTGATAATATTCGGGATGCTCTTATGAAATATGATCCAGCGAAGGCGCAGATCTATCAGGCCAATGCTGAAGCTTACAAACAGAAAATTAAGATGACAATCGAACCGATCCAAAAGAAATTTGATTCTATAGCACCGGCCCGACGTTGGTTGGTATCAAGTGAGGGCGCGTTTTCTTATCTCGCCCGTGCTTTTAATCTAAAAGAACTTTATCTCTGGCCAATCAATGCACATCAAGAGGGGACACCACAACAGATTCGCAGAGTAATTGATACTATACATAAAAATAGCATTAGTGCTGTGTTTTCAGAGAGTACAGTTTCCTCAAAACCTGCTGAACAGGTGGCACGTGAAACTGGCGTTCGCTACGGTGGTGTGTTGTATGTGGATTCATTGAGCGATGCTGATGGTCCTGTTCCGACCTATCTCGACCTTTTAAAAGTAACATCATGCACTGTTGCCAGAGAGCTTTTAAAATAACATGGCATTTCATACTAGATCTTTGAAACAAGGGCATGTCCAAATGAACACTTACCTTCATTCCGAAAGTCATGTTGAGATTTTTCCAAATTTTAAGGCGGTAATTTCTGTCAATGATGTTACAGTTACTTATCCCAATGGTCATACAGCATTAAGAGATGTTAGCTTTTATATACCGAAAGGAACAATTACCGCACTAATAGGCGTAAACGGATCTGGCAAATCAACGTTGTTCAAAGCTATCATGGGCTTTGTGCCTCTAACCAGAGGTGCAATTCGTATATTCAACATATCAGTTAGGAAGGCATTGCGAAAAAACTTGATTGCCTATGTACCGCAGGTTGAAGAAGTAGATTGGACTTTTCCTATTCTGGTTAAAGATGTGGTTATGATGGGACGTTACCGCTATATGGGTATGATGCGCATTCCACGTGTTGCTGATCATATGGCGGTAACAGAAGCTCTTGAGCGTGTCAACATGATGGCATTTTGTGAACGTCAGATTGGCGAGCTTTCAGGTGGTCAGAAAAAACGTGTTTTTCTTGCTCGTGCTCTAGCGCAGGGTAGTTCTGCCGTCCTTTTAGACGAACCATTTACAGGAATTGACGCAAAGACCGAAGAGCAAATTATTACTCTTCTTCATGAGTTGCGCGATGAAGGGCGCTTGCTACTGGTTTCCACTCATAATCTTGATTCTGTACCACGATTTTGCGATCGTACGATTTTAATTAAAGGTACGGTGTTGGCTTGCGGGAAAACGACTGAGGTATTCATCTCTGAAAACCTAGAAAAGGCAGGTATTTTTTCCTCATTACATACTCAAGAAAATAGGAGAGAAGGAAATGGCACCCAGGCATTTATCACCACGTTGCCGCGTTACGATTTTTAACTGCATTAGATGGTGTCCTCGAGAAAAATTAAAAAGAATATGACAACGAAGGTAAAACAGTGAGTGATGTCTATCTTTCTTGAACCTTTTACCTATCATTATATGCTAACTGCCATGTGGGTTTCTGCACTTGTTGGTGGCTTTTGTGCCTTTATGTCATGTTATTTGATGCTCAAGGGCTGGTCTCTAATCGGTGATGCACTTTCCCATTCGATTATGCCAGGTGTTGCAGGCGCCTATATGCTGGGTCTTCCTTTTTCTATTGGTGCATTTTTCTCAGGTAGTCTTGCCACTGCCGCTATGTTTTTTCTTCATCAACACACAAAGCTAAAGGACGACGCTATTATCGGTCTGATTTTTTCTTCCTTTTTCGGACTGGGTCTGTTCATGATTTCACTTTCACCATCTTCTGTGAATATTCAGACAATTGTCCTTGGCAATATTCTTGCCATAACATCTATTGATATCTTGCAGCTTGTAATTATCATTTCTGTATCATTTACAATCCTTCTTATTAAATGGAAGGATTTCCTCGTTGTTTTCTTTGATGAAAGCTACGCCTGCTCTATTGGCCTCAATCCGGGTGCCCTAAAGATCGTATTCTTCACACTACTATCGCTTGCAGCTGTTTCTGCATTACAAACAGTAGGTACTTTTCTGGTTATTTGCATGGTGGTAACACCGGGAGCAACCGCCTATCTGCTGACAGATCATTTTGCTCGACTTCTAGTGATAGCAGTTGCAATTGGTACATGCACCAGCCTTGTCGGTGCTTATAGCAGTTATTTTTTGGATGGAGCACCAGGAGGTATTATCGTCGTTCTGCAGACAGCAATTTTTCTGGCAGCTTTTTTTCTCGCACCAAAGCATGGTGTGCTGGCTTCCCGGTATTGGATGGTACGAAACTTAAAAAGAGGGGGAGATGGTGAGCAACTTTGAACTATTTCTTTCACCTTTTCAGTTTTCTTTCATGATGAATGCATTGATTATCTCGATATTGGTAGCAATACCGATGGCACTTCTATCGTGCTTTCTTGTACTCAAAGGATGGTCATTAATGGGCGATGCTATTTCCCATGCTGTTTTTCTTGGCCTAGTCGTGGCTTATATTGTTGGGTTTCCGTATATTATCGGCGCCTTTATTGCTGGTCTATCAAGTACTATTATCACTGGATTTTTAAAAAATAATAGCCGTATCAAACAGGATACCGCAATGGGAATTGTTTTTTCAGGTATGTTTGGTTTGGGGCTCGTGCTCTACGTCAGAATCCGTCCAGACGTACATTTGGATCATATTCTGTTTGGCGACATGCTTGGTATTTCTTGGCAGGATATTTCGGAGGCGGCGATTGTTGCGATAGTAACGGCTATTATTATCGGAATTAAGTGGAAAGATTTTCTGTTGCATGCCTTTGATCCTGTACAAGCTCTTATTGCTGGACTTCATGTTCGATTGTTGCACTACGGCTTATTAAGCTTAATCTCACTGGTTATTGTTGAAGCTTTGCAATTCATTGGCCTTATTCTTTCCATTTCATTTCTGATTGCGCCTGGTGCTATTGCTTTTCTATTGAGCCGCAGATTCAGCACAATGCTTTTTTTGTCTTTAACAATTGCGGTAATTAGTTCTTTTTGTGGGGTTTATATTTCCTTTTTTATGGATAGCGCTCCAGCACCGACAGTTGTTCAGCTGCTTTTCATTATCTTCTCTGGTATTTTTATTTGTACTATCCGTAAAACTGCACGGCTTGCATCAGTATAGAAGGACTATTTACTTTTTGTTATATTGCTTTTTTACTTATTTTTTAGTGGTTTTGCATAGATTTCAAGCCGATGTGACACAATGGAAAAGCCATATCTACGAGCAATTTCTTCCTGAATCTGCTCAATTTCATCTGATCGGAACTCAATAATATCTCCCGTTTCCACATTAATTAGATGATCATGATGCTCCTGAGCAGCAGGCTCAAAACGCGCAGGACCATCACCAAAGCTGTGCTTTGCCAGAACACCCTTTTCTTTTAGAAGTTTAAGAGTTCTATAAACCGTTGCAAGAGAAATGCTTGGTTCAAGCCTTTTTACTTGCCGATGCAGATCCACTGCATCAGGATGGTCTTCCGATTCCATAAGAACTTTGAGGATAATCAGACGCGGTCCTGTAATTCGCAAATTATATTTTCTGCAAAATGCCAAGATGTTCATATATCTACTCGTTTCGTGGATATTCCAGTTAAAAGATCGACTTTCAATAACTATCAGAAAATCAATGATGCCCTGGGTATTACGTTTAAGTCATCTTATCATTTAATAATGTTGCAATTACATTGAAATCCTGTATCAACATTAAATAGTATTATTTATGTAACCACATAGTTTTCCGGCACCTCATGTACAGTATCATTCTTTCAAATAATTACTTCTCTGCCTTAGCTTTGCAGAAATACATATGATTTTAATACTGCTTGAATAGAGAAGTTACGAGAAGTAATGACCTCTTAGAATCGGAAAATTTTTGTTTTTATTCAGTTATTTTGAAGTAATCTTATTAAATATTTACGTCAACACGCGTAATCTAAATTTCTTTAGGGCCTGTCGTGTTTGCTATTATGACGTTTCCAGCAAAACTCTTCAAAAATCTACTTTTTATAAGAGTTTATGAGAGTTTATCTTGGTGAGGTCACGCTAGTTTTATATCGTCCCCACGACACATTTGTGTGTCTTGTATTAGATCTTCTGATTTCAAGGATACTTAGGTGATGCATATCATATGACTGATTTTCCAAAAAAGTTACCAGTATAGTATAACAATTTTGTTACAGTATTGGCCTAATCAGCGCAAGCGTTATCAGAAATTAGCCATCTGATAGTAACCCTTGATGAAATTTTATTATGCGCGATATAGCCAATCAGATACCCTTCATTTCAGTCCAACGGAGAACATCATGCAACATCAGCAACTCTCGAATATGCTGTAGAAGCCTTAAAGGCGCGAGATATTATTGTTTTTGGGGCGCGGTATCAAAGCTGCTTTGGATAGAAACAGTACACCAGTCTGGATGAACCTGCTGCAATCAACAGTTGAAACTGTATTCTGCAAATACTTCACCTGCATACTCAGTGAGCGCGAGATGGCGCTCAAGCGCCAGTTCTCTATGTTATCCATTGTCAATCTACGCACCTTTCTTTGGATCAATGCCCGTGAGCAAGCCGGTAAACTACACTGATATGCCGCTTGGTTTGATATTTCATCGGGAAATTATGGATATTAGACAAGGAGAACAGTGAATGCAGTTGTATATGAATGATAAAAAACCTTTCTAAAAGAAACCTTCAGATAGAAATCTGTTGTGTATTACCAATACCCTCTCCTTTATAAAGTTATTACAATACAATAACATGCTTATTTTGATATACCGCCAGTCTTTTTTATAAAATCTATCACTTCAACAAGGCCATCTCGGCGCAGCATATCAGTGAAGATAAAGGGCTTTTCCCCACGCTGTGTTGCAGCATCGGTCTGCATAATCTCTAAATCAGCTCCAACATGAGAGGCTAGGTCTTTCTTATTAATAAGCAAGAGATCCGAACGAGCTATGCTTGGCCCTCCTTTACGAGGAATTTTTTCTCCTTGACACACAGAGATGACATAAATAGTAATATCAGCTAGATCGGGTGAAAAAGTCGCTGCAAGATTGTCACCGCCTGATTCAATAAAAATGATATCAAGGTCAGGATGTCTCTCGATCAGTTCAGCTATGGCTTGAAGGTTGATTGATGCATCCTCCCTGATAGCTGTATGCGGGCAGCCACCAGTTTCAATGCCTATGATCCTATCTTCTGGTAGGGCTTGCGCACGATTCAGAATCAGAGCATCTTCTAGTGTATAAATGTCATTTGTCACAACAGCGATTGAATACTGATCTCGTAGGGCTTTGCAGAGCATTTCGGTGACAGTTGTCTTGCCAGAGCCAACAGGACCACCTATACCAACCCGCAATGGCCCATTTTTAGAAAAAACCGAAATCATGAACGAAAAACTCTTGAATAAAGTTTTTCATGTCGCATGGAACAAATATCCAACATAACTGTAGAAGATCCGAGATCATCCAGCGTTAGTTGTGGTGTTCTCTGGCTGAGTGATAGGATATCTTCCTCGAGCTTATGCATAAGTCTGACACCATCCTTCTGACCAAGTGGAACAAGACGCAAAGCTGCCTGAATCAGATTGGCAACAAAAGCCTGAAGATAAGCCGTTGCAACAGCAACCATTTCAAGCCCTATACGGGCAGCTACAACCCCGACAGAAACAGAGTAGGCGGCCTTTTTATTTCCTATGGTGTTTATGATATTATAATCTGCAACTGCTTTCAAGAAGGCTTCTCCCTGCAGGAAAATTTCCAGTTCCCGTTCATACGACCCAGAAATTGCCCGAGCAAGCTGTATAAGCGGAGTTATATCCGCACCTCTTTTCTCATATCTCCATGCCTCAGTGAGAAAAATGACATCATTCCAAGCACTTCCTTTTTTTAAGATACCACGCAGCCAATCTTCCATATCGCAGGAGCTTCTAATAAGGCCATCATGCACAGCCTGTTCAAGTCCATGACTATAAGAAAAAGCCCCTATTGGGAAAACAGGAGACAGCAATGTCATCAGTCGAATCAGCTGATAAGTATATCCTTTTTTTTCAAGGCCGGATTGGGAAGTGCTCATGATAAGCTCCATGTAATGGCTGGAACGGCGCTTTAATCTCCTGCAGAGTCGCGCCCAGTGTTTCCAGCATATTACCAATAATATGGTCATACAGCAGCAGGATCCGGTCAGGAAAAATCTCAACTGCAAGGTGACGATTACCTAAATGCCAAGCAAGCTCTAGCAAATGCAGAGTATCTTTGCCTTTTATTTCATAAAGCCGTTCCAACGCCGCTGAGACTCGAAAATGCTCTCCACTATCGGTTGCTAATATATCCCCTTCGGTAAGTTGCACAGCTTTTTGTAAATCAAGCATGATTGTATCACCATTTTCGAAATATAGTAGCTTACGCCTAATATGCCGCTCATCATGAGACAGGGAAATAGTTCTCTGAACTTCGACGCGGCCAATTTTAGCTGCTGGAATAATATTTGTAGAACGATAGGTTTTCTGAATCATGTACACTACATTTCAAAACAAGAAATAACGCTGTGCCATAGGCAAAACTTTTGCCGGTTCACAGACAAGCAATTCTCCATCAGCATGCACTTCATAGGTTTCAGGATCAACTTCAATATACGGCATAGCATCATTCAGGCACATGGACGCTTTGGATATGCCCGCCCGTGTATTACGTACGCTAACCAGCGTTTTTTCAATATCGAGACTACCCTCTAGCCCATCATTCAACGCTACTTCATTGGTAAAAGTAACACTTATCCGACTAACCGCTTTACCCAGTGAGCCGAACATCGATTGGTAATGTACTGGCTGCGGAGTCGGGATCGAAGCATTGGGATCGCCAATTGACGTAGTAACAATCATGCCGCCGAGCAGCACTATCTCTGGTTTTATACCAAAAAAAGCAGGCAGCCATAGAACAAGATCTGCCCTTTTCCCAACCTCAACTGAACCAAGAATATGGCTAACACCTTGGGCAATTGCCGGATTTATAGTGTATTTAGCAATATAGCGCCGTACCCGATAATTATCAGCACGACCATGGTCTTCTTCTAATGGACCACGTTGCTTCTTCATTTTATCAGCAGTTTGCCAAGTACGGATAATAACTTCACCGACACGCCCCATAGCTTGGCTATCGGATGCAATAATCGAAAAAGCACCAATATCATGCAAAATATCTTCGGCCGCTATTGTCTCCTTACGGATACGACTTTCTGCAAAGGCCACATCTTCAGGAATTTGAGGTGAAAGATGATGACAAACCATTAGCATATCAAGATGCTCCGCTATCGTATTAACGGTATAAGGTCGAGTCGGATTAGTAGAAGCAGGCAAGATATGTGATAAACTGCACACTTTGATAATATCTGGTGCGTGTCCTCCACCGGCTCCTTCAGTATGAAAGGCATGGATTGTACGGCCAGCACAGGCATCGACTGTATTTTCTACAAAACCTGATTCATTTAGCGTATCTGTATGAATCATAACCTGTACATCATAATCATCTGCTACCGATAAACAGTTGTTAATTGCTGCTGGAGTGCATCCCCAATCTTCATGCAATTTTAGGCAACTGGCACCACCGCGCAGCATTTCAATCAAAGCCTCGGGACGTGAAGCATTACCTTTGCCTGCAAGGCCAATATTCATCGGAAGGGAATCAAAAGATTCAATCATGCGGGCAATATGCCATGGTCCAGGAGTACAGGTTGTAGCAAGGGTGCCATGCGCGGGACCCGTTCCTCCACCAAACATGGTGGTAACTCCAGCATTCAAGGCTTCATCAATCTGCTGAGGGCAGATAAAATGAATATGTGAATCAACACCTCCTGCTGTCAAAATTCTTCCCTCCCCAGAAATTACCTCTGTTCCAGGACCTATAATAATCGTAACTGTTGACTGAATATCAGGATTTCCTGCCTTGCCAATGGCACAAATCAATCCATTTTTTAATCCGATATCGGCTTTAAAAATACCAGTAACATCAATAACCAGTACATTTGTAATAACCGTATCAACTGCTCCCTTTGCTCGTGATACTTGGCTTTGTCCCATACCATCACGGATAACTTTCCCACCGCCAAATTTTACTTCTTCACCATAAAGGGTGAAATCATGTTCAACTTCAACAAAAAGTTCAGTATCGGCAAGACGTACCCTATCTCCTGTTGTAGGACCAAATATATGCGCATAAGCACTACGAGAAAGTTTATGAGCCATGTTGAAATTCATAATTCTCCCATTATTTTACCGCAAAAACCAAAAATTCTGCGGGCACCAGCAAAGGGAATTAAGTACACATCCCGCTCTTGTCCTGGCTCAAACCGGGTAGCTGTTCCTGGTGGAATATCTAATCGCATACCACGAGCAATTTCACGATCAAAAATCAAAGCTCTGTTGGCTTCATAGAAATGATAATGAGATCCTACTTGTATTGGTCTATCACCACTGTTACCGACTTTAAGAGAAATACTTTCACAATTTTTATTCATGATAATATCTCCTTTACCCACAATAATTTCACCAGGAATCATAATTTATCTCCTTATGCAGTAAAAATAAGATAAAGGCCGATTAACGTTGTTAGAAAACCGCTAATGCGTGTAACGCAGTAACGATTAAGTTTGCCAAGCAGAAAATCACTTCCAAAAGCGATGATAACACCAGTACCATGAAGAAGAGTTGTCGCTGCAATGAATCCAAAACCGTAACCAAATGCGCTTATGCTATTGAATTCATTTCCATGGGCATGGCCATGAAAAACTGCGAGAATCGCAACAACGAACACAGCAATAGCTGTTGGCAAACGCAAGAATACGACAATCAAGAGACCAATAATGCTCACAGAAGCTAAAATAACAGGCTCAACAAAAGGGAGAAAAACGCCATTGAGAGCTAGCACAAAACCTATTGTCATGGCAAAAATAAAAGCAATAGGAATCTTCCAAATTGCATCGCCACTAAGCTGTACAGCCCAAAGCCCTACAGCTACCATAACAAGGATATGATCTAGTCCGCTTAGAGGATGGAAAAAACCGCTTGGAAAAGAGTTATAATCATCTGGATTGACATGAGCAAAAGCAAAACGCGAAAAGTAAAAAAACAATATAACAGTGAAAGCAAAAGTTTTCTGAAATGCCTTCATTGGAAAATACTCCATTTAAATTAACGTAAAATTAACGAATAGGTTTGTGCACAGTAACGAGTTTAGTACCATCAGGGAATGTAGCTTCAACCTGCACATTGAGAATCATGTCGGCTACACCATCCATAACTTCAGTACGAGTCAAAATTCGACCTCCCTCATCCATTAATTCAGCAACTGAGCGACCGTCGCGAGCGCCTTCCACAACAAAATCAGAAATTAAAGCAATAGCTTCTGGATAATTAAGCATTACACCGCGTTCCAGTCTACGTTTTGCCACAATTGCTGCCATGGCAATCAGTAACTTATCTTTTTCTCTTGGTGTTAAATGCATCAAATTCCTCTCCTAGATTGACCAAATCTTAGGGACGTCACCCCCATTATTCAGCAACTCGATCAGTTTAATCAATCGTTTGCGTAAAGAATAAAAATCCCTATCAATCATTCGTGCTAGGAGTTTGCCATTCCATGAAGAAACCCCGCCAGAACGGCCAATAATTGCGCCTATTTTCTCTGAAAAACATTCAGCATTAGGTGCAATCAGAAGTAAATTGCTCACGACAGCGTTGCCATTTAAGAAAACAGACGTTATCAGATCTTCTGCAATATTAGGACCAAACCATAATGCTTCGGCATGAATAATTTCATTATTACGTCGGATAATCCAGTTATCACGAAAAAAAGCTCGCTCTATATTTTCCATCAGTCGACGCCCAAAAATAATTGTTTCACAAAGCAAAAGCTCAGCATAATCAGCAAGTTCTACTTGCATCCTGCGTTGCAGTGCTGAGCGATTGAAAAGGATCGTTTCCTGTGGCAACCAGCAGAGGCGAGACTTTTCATCAATAGAAAGGCAAATATCTATTTTTGCTATTGTATCGCCAAGAGCACGATAGATTCTTTCAGCGGCTTGTGTCGTAAACGTAGCAGTAGTTTCTCGCCCCATCTGAATATTCCATATAATATGATCACCACCGGTCATCCCTCCGGATGTATTAATCATAACACCTTCAAAAAATCCCCTGTCATTGCCTGGAAATTGCAACCTTGCTGCCCCCTCTTGATAAAGCTTGCGCAATACGGTTTGACCAGTGACATGACAGAGCGATACCGCTACCTTTCCAAACATCCGCTGCATAGCTACAGAAGATTTCACATTTCGGCTTTCCATTGATATATATCAAATATAGTTAGATCTGAAGTTAAGTGCCATCTTTCACATTGTTTAGGATAGCATAAGTCTTAACAAAATTTACATATTACACAGTAGTATAGATAAATTTACATTAATTTTAATTTATAGCAATGCTATAAATTGTTTAGTTAAATTGCAGCTAGAATAAAAATAACTTAGTTTCTAAGTAAAAATGTAAAAAACCAAAATGGAAAGCTATATATTATGTATTTACATTTTAAATGCATTTGTCTTCTACAAAAGAAAATTTTTGTTTGCATCATCATTCATATGAATCTAGTTCTTTATTATCTTATCTGTGTTCAGTTTATTGAAAAATTGAAATCTAGGAAGACGATTTAAATCAAAAGCTTTTACGAGTAACCATAGACGCAGCGATTTTTAGAGAATGACTGTGATCTATCGACTCAGACAAAGTTCAAAAGAAGCGGCTATATTGCGAATAAGCATGATGTATTGCTCTGCTCCTTCTTTTATATTTACTCCCAAGGGATCCAAAATACCAGATTTAGCATATGTTCCTTCAATCACACTCTCTACCAACCGTGCAGAAAACTGAGGTTCAGAAAAAACGCAGACAGAATCAAGTTTTTTCACTTTTTCATGTATTTTGTTAATTCTCTTTACCCCAGGCATCTGTTCAGGATTAACTGTAATTGAGCCAACTGCTTTTACGCCAAAGCGGTTTTCAAAATACTGATAAGCATCATGAAAAACAATGAAAGGTTTTTCACGAAACGGCAAGAGCTTTTGAGTGACTTCTTTTATTAGATTATCGAGGTGCCGTTCATAAACCTGGGCATTTCGACGATAAAGCACGGCATGCTTAGGATCTTTTAGAGCTAACTTCTCTGCAATAAAATGAACCATAGCCTTGGCATTTTCCGGATCAAGCCAGAAATGCAGATCTGCACTATCTTCATGACCTATATGCCCATGATGATGTCCTTCAAAATTTTCCTCAAGACGTATATCAAGAAAATGCACACCCGGTGCGTCAGTAAGTGCGACAACCTCAGCATTGGTAGACAAATTGTCTAACGTTTTGGCAAGGAAAGTTTCTAATTGTGGTCCAATCCAAAAAACAAGGTTTGCATTAGATAATTTTTGTGCATCAGTCGGCCGCATCTGATACCCGTGCTCGGACGATCCCCCATTAACAATTAATAAGGGCTTACCTATTCCATCCATAACTGCTGAAACCAATGAATGCAACGGCTTTATGGAAACTGAAACCGAAGGTATAGCAATCGCGTGAATTGGAAAAAAAAAGGCCATAAAACAAAGAACCCGCGTTACATATCGATTAATATTCATTGCCATCAACAGAATCTAAACCTTCAGGAGATCTTTATCATTTTTATTTGCTGTGTTATAGTATAACATATCATTGAAGGAAAGATACCTTTTCTCCGTGCGTCAACGTTTTTAATTTTTGCAAAATTTGCGCAATAATGGCTTCTAAACTCTTGAAAAATTTTACTGTAAAATATTCGCAATCTCTCATCTCTTTATCCAAAGTCGGTGTAAAACAGAATGATCGCTGGCTGATACGTAACATTGACCTTAATATTATACGGGGAGAAATCATCACTTTAATTGGCCCTAACGGTTCAGGTAAAAGCACCACGGCAAAAACAGCTTTAGGCATTCTCTCACCGATAGAGGGAAAAGTAAAAAGGCATCCTAATATCAAAATTGCTTATGTGCCTCAAAAATTTGCTATCGATCATACATTACCACTCAACGTTAGCAGAATGATGAAACTTACAGGACCCATCGATCATAATACTGCTGATCAAGCTCTGGAAGAAGTTGGTATGCTGCATATGCGCAATGCGGAAATTGGAACACTTTCTGGCGGCGAACTTCAACGAATTCTTCTTGCTCGCGCTTGGGCTCGCAATCCCGACCTATTGGTATTGGATGAACCATTACAAGGTATTGATTTTTCAGAAAAAAATTCCCTTTACTGTCTAATTAACATTTATCGCGAACGACTCAATTGTGGTATCTTGCTCATTTCTCATGATTTGCATATTGTCATGCCTTCCTCAATCTGGGTCCTGTATTTTAATGGCCATATCTGTTATAGTGGAAAGCCAAAGGATGTTGCTGAAAGCAGTGAATATGCTAATCTGTTCGGAAATACGTCACATGCTTTATGTGGTTTGTAAATACAATCATAACTATTCTGCATAAATGCAGATCGCCCTTTAATTACCAATTAGCAATTGCAGACAAAGACAGGGGAAATACCATGCTAGATAATTTCCTTTTGCGTGCCATTATCGGATGTGTTGGCATTGCGGTGGTTGCAGGACCACTTGGATGCATTGTCATTTGGCATCGTATGGCTTATTTTGGCGATACAATGGCACACTCAGCCCTGCTAGGGGTTGCATTTTCCTTCATCTTCCAGATCAATATGACACTTTCTATTTTTTTTATTACATTTGCAATCGCTATCAGTCTTTCTTTGCTACAGCGACGACAATTTCTCTCGAACGATTCCCTGCTTGGAATCTTGTCACATTCAAGCCTTGCTATTAGCTTAGCTATCCTTAGTTTCTTACCGTGGATCCAACAAGATCTCAATGCTTATCTTTTTGGTGATATATTATCTATTTCGAAGATTGATCTTCTTTTTATCTGGATCTCTAGCGTTGCTGCTTTGCTTACCCTCATCAAACTATGGCAATCCTTGATTGCCGCAACTATAAGCACGGATTTAGCCCAAGCTGAAGGTCTACGCCCTAAACGTTCAAGAATCATTTTTAAGCTGCTTCTCGCGATGATCATTGCCATTGCAATAAAAATTGTTGGCATTTTATTAATTACTGCCCTACTTATCTTACCTGCAGCGACAGCACGGCATCTGTCTACAACACCTGAACAGATGGCAATTCTTGCAGCAGTAGCTGGAATCATATCGGCTATCACTGGGCTATATCTGTCGTCTGTAGCCGATACCCCATCAGGGCCATCAGTTGTTATTGCTAGCTTCATTCTATTTCTTATAAGCCTATTGCCATTCAGTTATTTGAGAAAATACTTATATATGTAGGTCAGTTAGACTGAAATAGATAGGACAGAAAACTGAGCCATACTTAATTGATATGCGAAAAAAAGATAATCCGCTAATAGATGACTTGACCGATAACCAACGCCATGTGCTTAACTTGTTGATTTCAGAAAATACTGCGTTAAGTGCCTATACTATTCTTGACCGTTTGCGTACAAAGGGCTTTCGTGCACCATTACAAGTATACCGTGCTCTTGAAAAGCTTATTGAATTGAGCCTCGTACACCGACTTGAAAGTCTGAATGCCTTTATTGCTTGCTCTCATCCTCAATACGAAGAGCACAACTTGGTTGCCTTTATCATATGCAGAAAATGTAGAAATATTATTGAATTCGAAGATGGAATCATTGCTGATAACGTTAAAGAACGCATGCAGATCATACATTTTCAAGCGCAGGATACAACGCTAGAAATAAAAGGGATATGCGCTAAATGTCAGAATTGAGTCCCCCAGTACGACTTTGCTATCTATCACAACAATCATATATTAGAAATATATGATAGTAGTTTTCTCAAAGAATTATATTCTAAAACAATTGGATAAAAATAAATCTGATGTAACCTACTATGCTATTTTTACGCTTTTGCTGAATATAACATTCAGACTGAGACTAAGAGAACTAAATTTCCTGATTTTTTATAAGAAGAAGTAAAAACAGCATTAGGACTCATAGACGGACACAGAGCAGGGACCAACAACGCCGCTAAATATCAATGAAATTTAGCAATCCTTTGGTAATATAAATGTTTGATTTTGTATTATCACACGGTAGAGATAAACTAGACTGATCTTGAAATGGGCATTTCATAAAAATAATTTGATATGGCTCTCTGAAATTATTTATTAGTAAAAAACTGAGTTCAAATTTTTATGGTTTTCCGAGCGTTGGCGCATTTATGTACGATCCATTCGATATTTGAGAAATTAGAAGCATAACCAAGTGATAACTTATCACTTAGGCGTTTTATCATAAGACTGTTTTTTTACAGCGATTATCCAAAGAAGTTGTAATCAATTTATATTGGCAACCAGCATCACATAGAAAAACAAATGACAGTTTCTTTGCATTCTTAATATCAAACTTTCTTTAGGATAAGCTTCAGTTTGAATGAGATGGTGCACCCGACAGAATTCGAATCTGCGGCCTCTGCCTTCGGAGGGCAGCGCTCTATCCAACTGAGCTACGGGTGCGCAAGTATTAAAACTTCCAATTCAATCTATCTTTCTAAATGATCAAAACAACCCTTACAATAAAAAATCTGCAAAAATATCTGAAACTATCTCTTGATGACACCAAAAATTATTACAATAAAACTTTATCCATTTACTGAAGAAAACAGCATTTTTATATGCTTTTTCTCTTTCCAGCATACGAGTTAATTCTTACTATATTGCTTACCTTAATCCTTTCTAAGACAGCCAAACAAACTAGTTATTTCAATGCCCATGTATGAGTCAGGACAAAATAGCAGGGTATACAGGCAACCGCATATTTACTTTAATTCTCACGGCTTACCTGCTCGCTATGGTATTAGGAGATACCTTTATCCAGGCAAATAATCTTCCAAAAGCAGGCAAAGCCTATATTACAACAGAACAGAAAAGGAATAAATAGGTACTAAAAATATATGTTGTTTGATGAAAAACTAATGACATATAATGGATGTGAAGAAAGTGCGATAGGGAAATATCCGCTTATTTAGTCCAGATGAGAGTGGGCTATTCATGGAATTGATGCAGAACAATGAGCTGAACTACTGGTTAACAATGCTAAAATTGCTTGTATGCTCGGTATCAATTATACTTTTTTTATTGTTGGCCATCTAGATCTCTGCCAAATGTTATGCGCACTAATGTATCTTCTGCACTTGTCACAGAAGAACATAAAGACAATAAGCAGACGAGCAAGGATTAATCTTTCCAGTTGTTACTTGAAAATGGGCTTTTTATATAAGATCGAGAGGAATAATAGCGATTACTCTACCATGTCAAATGCTACAGACAAAGAAATATCCCGGATCAAGGAGTTAGGCATAAATGATAGCTAAAAATGCGGGTAAAGACACTGATATCAATACGAATCTCATTCGCGATCTAGCTGAAATATTGAATGATACCAATCTTTCTGATATTGAGATTGAGCAAAATAATCTACGAATCCGCGTTTCACGAAATTCCGGATTGAACACACCTATTCAGACTACTTGTCCCCCTGAATTGACGATTCCAAAAATTACTACGGACCTTTCAACATCTGCAGTAAAGACTGAAAGTAATATAAAAAATGCTATTACTTCACCAATGGTTGGTACAGCATACCTAGCACCTACACCAGAAGCCCATGTCTTTGTTGAAATCGGACAAAAAGTAAATGAGGGTCAAACTCTTCTTATTGTCGAAGCAATGAAAACCATGAACCAAATCCCTTCACCGCGCTCAGGCGTTGTCAAAGCTATTTTGGTGAAAGATGCTCAGCCAGTTGAATTTGGTGAACCTCTGATCATCGTAGAATAAAATGGCAATATATCAATGATTCAAAAAATTCTTATTGCTAATCGTGGAGAAATAGCTCTCCGGGTGTTGCGTGCATGCAAAGAGCTTGGGATAAAAACCGTTGCAGTTCATTCAACTAGCGATGCTGATGCTATGCATGTACGCTTTGCAGACGAAAGTGTCTGTATTGGTCCACCATCTTGTCGCGATAGTTATCTGAATATGCATCAGATTGTTGCGGCATGTGAAATTGCAGGAGCGGATGCTGTACATCCTGGATATGGATTTCTTTCAGAAAACGCCAAGTTTGCGGAGATCCTGGAATCACATGGCATTACCTTTATCGGCCCTACTTCAGCTCATATCCGCATTATGGGTGACAAGATCGAAGCAAAAAAAACCGCAGTACGTCTTGGTATACCGGTTGTTCCGGGGTCAGAGGGACTGATAAGTGATGACACTGAAGCCAGAAAAGTTGCTCACAAAATCGGTTATCCGGTTATTATCAAGGCATCTGCCGGTGGTGGCGGGCGTGGCATGAAGATCGTTCGTACAGCAGCAGATTTACAGGTTTCTCTCGCTGCAGCCCGATCAGAATCCAAAGCCATTTTTGGAAGTGATTGTGTTTATATTGAGAAGTATCTTGAAAAACCGCGTCATATCGAAGTGCAAATCATAGGTGATGGTGCAGGTAAAGCAATTCATCTTGGCGAGCGAGATTGTTCATTACAGCGCCGCCATCAAAAAGTATGGGAAGAGGCACCTTCTCCAGCTTTGAATGCAAAAGATCGCAAGAAAATTGGCGAGATTGTTGCTAATGCTTCTGCTCAACTTGGTTATCGAGGTGCCGGTACTATTGAATTTCTTTATGAGGATGGGGAATTTTACTTCATTGAAATGAATACTCGTCTGCAGGTGGAACACCCGGTGACGGAAGCAGTTACAGGCGTTGATCTTGTGCATGAACAAATCCGGATTGCTTCAGGTGAGCATCTTTCTATCAGTCAAGATAAAATCTACTGTTCCGGCCATGCAATTGAATGTCGAATCAATGCCGAAGATCCTATCAATTTTATGCCATCACCCGGTCTAATCACCCACTTCCATACACCTGGTGGTCTGGGAATACGTATTGATTCCGCTGTTTATTCAGGTTACCGTATCCCACCTCATTATGATAGCCTTATTGGGAAGTTGATTGTGCACGGGCGTAATCGAATAGAATGCATGATGCGTCTGCGCCGAGCACTTGATGAATTTGTTGTTGACGGCATTAAAACAACACTGCCACTTTTTCAATATTTGATCAAAAATACAGACATTGCTGATGGCAATTACAATATTCACTGGCTTGAAGACTTTCTTGCCAGAAAGGCAGACGATAAGGCATGAAGCAACATTATTTTTCTTGAAAATTCAGAATCCCGTTCTGAGTGAGGTTAAAGCAATCGACCTTATTCTCAAAAGGCATATAAAGGATAATGCGAACTTTTGACTGCGATTTTGTAGTATTCTCAATCTAAAGGCTGCAACTAATAAAACAACAAATACCATAAACATTAATACTTTGTGGCGGTGAGAGAGGGATTCGAACCCTCGATACGATTTCCCGTATATACGCTTTCCAGGCGTACGCCTTCAACCACTCGGCCACCTCACCAATGCAATGATATATCTATAGTCAGAACAATGAGCAGTTTAAATAGATTTTTAATCTAAACAATTATAAAATTTTATTGTCTGTATCCTTACCTTTTCAAATCATAGAATACTGGCCGTAGTAGGTAGAAAACAAACAACTACACCTCAATAACAACGGAATACTGTTGTAGTATATGGCAGAAGTATGTAAGCTTCACAAAAATATTCTCAATATATATCACAATACTCTTCTTATATACTGACACTGCCATTAGTAAAATAAATCCCCTCTCTTATCTTCACAATTCCTGATTATAAATAATCAAAACAACACCTTCTTTGAAGAAGGTCAGTTATCAATCGCGTAATGGCGAATGAAAAAGTCCAGTTCCCATTATGACGATGCTTAATCTTAGCGTCTCAGCGGTTTGTATGTAATTCGACATGGGTTAATACTTTTTGGCCCCAGACGATGAATTTTGTCTTTCTCATAGCTGGAAAAATTACCCTCGAGCCATTCTACATGACTATTGCCTTCGAAAGCAAGGATATGGGTTGCCAGACGATCCAAAAACATGCGGTCATGACTGATGATAACAGCACAGCCGGTAAAATTTTCTAAAGCTTCTTCAAGGGCGCTGAGAGTTTCAGTATCAAGATCATTGGTTGGCTCATCAAGAAGTAGCACATTTCCACCTTCCTTTAGCATTTTGGCAAGATGCACACGGTTGCGTTGACCACCTGAAAGATTTCCTACTTTCTGCTGCTGATCGCTTCCTTTGAAGTTGAATGCACTGCAATAGGCACGGCTGTTCATTGTATAATTTCCGAGCCTAATCGCATCATCACCGTTTGAAATCTCTTCCCAAACAGTCTTGTTGGCATCAAGCGTATTACGGTTCTGATCAATATAGCCGAACTGCACAGTTTTACCAATGCGGATCGTTCCAGAATCCGGCTTTTCCTGCCCCATAATCATACGAAATAGTGTTGTTTTTCCCGCACCATTAGGGCCAATTACGCCAACAATACTGCCAAGCGGCAACTTAAACGTTAGATTATCAATTAGCAAACGATTACCATAACTCTTTGAAAGATTTTGAATTTCAATAATCATCTCTCCCAGTCTTTCACCAGTAGGGATTATGATACGCGCCTCATCAAGGCGACGATTATTAGCAGTCCTGACCAATTCATCATAAGCTTTGATACGCGCCTTTGATTTTGCCTGCCTTGCCATAGGGCTTGATGCAATCCACTTCCTTTCACGTGCAAGCATCCTCTGATAGGCAATATTTTCACGACTTTCTTGCGCTATGCGTTTAGCTTTAGCCTCTAGATAGGCAGAATAATTGCCTTCATAAGGAATCCCACGACCGCGGTCGAGCTCTAGAATCCAGCCAGTTACATTATCCAGAAAATAGCGATCATGGGTAACAATCATCACTGCACCTGGATATTCGCGTAAATGCCTTTCAAGCCATGCTGTTGTTTCAGCATCTAGATGATTAGTCGCTTCATCTAAAAGCAGTAAATCAGGCTTAGATAATAACAAACGGCATAGAGCAACACGGCGCTTTTCACCACCTGAAAGTCTACTTATATCAGCATTGCCCGGTGGACAACGCAGGGCTTCCATTGCCATTTCTACCTGTGAATCAATCCCCCATAGATCCTGGTTGTCAATAATATCCTGAAGTCTAGCTACTTCCTCTGCTGCTTCATCTGAATAATTCATCATCAATTCGCTATAACGATCAAGAATCTCCTTCTTACCAGCAATACCCTCCATGATATTGCCGCGTACATCCTTTGTTATGTTAAGTTCTGGCTCTTGTGGAAGATATCCATAGGTTGCGCCTGGTACAAGCCACGCCTCACCAGTATATTCCTTGTCTAACCCGGCCATAATACGCAAAATAGTGGATTTACCAGCGCCGTTTGACCCAAGAATACCAATTTTTGCATCGGGATAAAATGACAGATGAATATTGTCAAGAATCTTCTTATTGCCATAGGACTTATGTAATCCAGTCATATGATAGATAAACTGGCGTGTCATGCTTCGCTTAAACTCCATATATCAGTCAAGGCTGACCTTGATTGTCGGATATAAAATTCTTGTCTTTATTATCTGAAAGTTACTATTTCAGCAAATTTTCAAAGAATACGTTTTATATGATAATTATAATCTGATTTTCATAAACAGATACTTTTCTCTTTCGATCACATTGCAGATCATATGTTAATATCCAAAAGCGCAACATTTGATATAATCTATTAGTATCATGCAGGTATTTCTTACAGACAAGCAGATAATGAAGGCCAACGAGGGCCTTTTAGTTCCTGTTTCTTTGCGTATTCCCTTTTCTAGCAATGATCCATCAATTCAACAATTTCGCTATCAGTTGCAGGGAAAACAGTGCAATCGCTTGAAACCATCAGATATTATCCTAGGAAGATTTGTTATCTATGCACCATCTCTTATCGGCATTTGGGCTCCTGCTATTCTTGCCTGCGTACCAAATACAGTAGGTTTTGTTCTTGAAAACACTTGGACTAACTCACGGATATGGCTACGCTGGCTTTCCACCTGGCTACATTATGAGCGCATACGTCTTGGCTCTGACGTAGAAAGCCCGTATCTGCGCAAGCAGATAGCTCATAAAAACCTTCAAAAAGTTCTGCTTCATCTCACGATTGGTCACTGGATTGCTGGCATTGACAAAGCACGCCAGAAGCCAATTTTTTCTAGCAGTGATTTTATCTTCTGGCAAGATAAGATGCATAAAACTAATATCGAACCATGGATTACCTCACGATTCAGCAATAGAACAGAACAAAAATGGGATTCTGAATTTAATTGAAGATGAGTAAGGATTATTCATCCGATTTGATGAAGGATTTTCAGTTAAAGAGATTGGTTTATCATTGTCTTGTGATAAGCGATTATCGCGTTTTTCTGCATAGATTTCACTTGTTCGGGATGGGCTATTCATTCAGAGCTGATTTTGTGTTTTTGTCATGCGGAATAATGCTGCAATTATGCAGTTACTTGTCCATCGTAACCTATCATAGGCCTCTATAAATAACTATGCTGTAATGGCTATAATTCTAGATAAATAAAATCATATCTAAACAGATTATAAAATTTGCTAAATTCCTTGCTCAGAAGAAACCAATAAGGAAATGCTTTCCGGTAGCATTTATAGTTACTTAGCTTTATCAGGTGGAAATTCTTATATGAATTTAATACAATACAATATAAATTTGCAACAGAATCTATCTAAAAAGCGAAAACCTTTATAGTAATTTCAACATCCTCTGCAATATAAAATTACGCATTATGAGGTGAGATAGGATTTGCGCTGCATATAAACTGTTGTTTATATTAGTTGATTAGCTTAAAAGCAAGAAATGATGTAAATCGTATACTATGTTTCGTTTTATCCATATTTCTGATATCCATCTGGCACCATTACCCCATTTATCTTGGCGGCAGTTGATGAGTAAACGCATGATTGCTTATCTTAACTGGAAGTTAAACCGTAAAAATGAAATGGAGAAAAACGTTTTTGATATATTGGTTCAAGACTTTCTAGAAATGCCTCCTGATCATATTGGCATATCTGGTGATATTGTCAATCTTGCACTCGATGCTGAATTTATCATAGCACGCAAACGACTATCAGAACTTGGTAATTCCGATAATATTTCTTTGGTTTTTGGTAATCATGACGTTTATGTACCAGGTGCTTTTATAAAAGCTTGCCAAGCTTTCTCACCATGGATTATAGGGGAGACGAAAACGAAAAATACTTTTTTTCCTTATATGCGTGTTCGTGGACCTTTAGCAATTATTGGTGTTTCTTCAGCGATTGTAACACCACCTTTCTTTTCCGCAGGTTATTTGAATAGACAGCAGGCAAAGGATCTTGGATTTTTGCTTCAACAGGCGGAGAAACGGGATCTTTTCCGTGTTGTAATGATTCATCATCCGCCAATATATCATGCAACCGGTTGGAGCAAACGCCTATGGGGTATCCGACATTTTCAGCAATTTATTTTAACTTACGGGGCTGATCTTATTCTGCATGGTCATACACATATACCAACTTTGTTTTTTATCAAAGGTAGGCAAAAGTGGATACCTATGGTCGGTGTCGCATCAGCATCACAGGATTTTGGCAGACAGAAACCGCCTGCCGGTTACAATCTTTTTGAGATTGAAAGGAAAAGACATACAAAAGGCTGGCGTTGTCGCCTAATCCGCCGAGCATTGGCAAATGATCAGGGTCATATCGCGACTTTTTTTAAAAAAATGCTTCATAAATAGCATTAAAAGCGACTTTAAGGATTGCTTAAAACAATCCCTTACAGAATGGATTGTAGTTTTAATTTTGGCTAAATATCTTGATGTGTTTTCGTTGTAATAATCCGATTTACTCCGGCAATAATTGCCGTTAGTGACGCTGTAGCTATATTGCTATCGATTGCAGCACCAAAGATTCTTCCTTTCGGATGGGCAATCTCCATGTAACAAATCGCAGCCGCATCCGATCCCTGTTGGAGCGAATGTTCTGAATAATCAATGATAGAAAGGCTAGTACCCAAATATCTGGAAAGTGCATCAATAAATCCGTCTACAACTCCATTGCCTTTACCTACAATAGTTTTCGACACGCCATTATCTATAACATCAGCCATAATAGTACATTTGTTTTTATCTGTAATGTCGGCATGAATTTGATAATCGATAAATTGTAAACGACCATTTGGTGAAACAGTATATGTTGTAATGAATTCATTATAAATGCGCTGCGAGGCAAGTTCTCTGCCTTCCTTATCCGTAATTTTTTGGATGATATTGCGAAGTTCGACTTGAAGATTGCGCGGCAAATTTAAACCATAATCCTGTTGCAAGATATACGCGATGCCGCCTTTACCTGATTGCGAATTGATTCGAATAATTGCTTCATAGGATCGCCCTACATCTTGCGGATCAATTGGCAAATAGGGTACTTCCCAAAAGTTCATATCGGATTGTTGGATTGCTTTCATCCCTTTGTTGATTGCATCCTGATGGGAACCTGAAAAAGCTGTATATACCAACTCTCCGACATAAGGATGACGTTCAGGGATGCGCAATTGATTAGAATATTCGTAAACATTCTTAATTTTCTCAATGTTTGAACAATCTAATTCAGGATCAACACCTTGCGTAAACAGATTAAGAGCCAATGTTACAATATCCACATTACCGGTCCGTTCTCCATTTCCAAAGAGAGTTCCTTCTACTCTATCTGCCCCTGCCATCAAGCCTAACTCTGCCGCAGCAACACTACAACCACGATCATTATGCGGATGAAGAGAAATCAGAATGCTATCGCGACGATTAATATTGCGAGTCATCCATTCAATCTGATCTGCGTAAACATTTGGCGTTGCTACTTCTACTGTTGAGGGCAGATTTAAGATCATTTTATTATCCGGTGTAGGGTTAATGACCTCAATAACTGCATTAGAAATTTCAAGGGAAACTTCAAGCTCAGTACCGGTAAAGCTTTCTGGGGAGTATTGAAAACGGTAACCATTACACATATTGACTGCCATATCAGAAATCATCTTTGCTGCATCGGTAGCAATCTGCTTAACTCCTGCCACATCTTTACCAAAGACAACTCGACGTTGCAATTCACTGGTGGAATTGTAAAAGTGGATAATCGGGTGATTAGCACCTTCAAGTGCCTTAAATGTGCGAGTGATCAGATCCGGTCTGCATTGTACAAGAACCTGTATGCTGAAATGATCAGAAAGGTTGCTTTTTTCGATACACCAACGGGCAAAATCAAAATCTGTCCGGGATGCAGAAGGAAAGCCGATTTCGATTTCAGAGAAACCCATATCAATTAGAAGCCGCAACATTCGTTCTTTACGATCCTGTCCCATTGGATCAATCAACGCTTGGTTACCATCACGTAAATCAACAGAACACCATACAGGGGCTTTTTCAATCCGTTTATCAGGCCATGTACGATCTTTGAGTTCAATTTGTGGAAAAGGTCGATATTTTTTTGCAGCAATTGGCATGCCTTTGTATGAGGGCTCAGATGAAACTGAAATATTCATGATGCATACTTCTTCAATAGTTGAAACGATGTGAGAAAATGCATTTCTGACAAATATTTGAAAGAGAAATCTAAAAGGATTTCAAAATTGGTAGATCACAGATACAGCTTCTGGGCACTCCCTTACTTAATCCGATAACCACCTATTTAAAGTCAGAAAGAAACACATCACACAGATACACAAATCCTAACTTTCCCATAAGGAAGCAGCCCGTATAAGGTGACATTTTATTCGTTTTAGGGCCAATTTACACAGCTAGCTTTTAGCTTGCAAGGTGATTTTTAAAATCGATAAAATGGACTAATAAAACGCAGATTAAGCTCATTGATCAAAATACAATATGGAAAGACTTCGTAACAAGAGCCATTCTTTTTCTCAGATAAATTTTTAGATATTTTCCAACAACTTAAGGTACTGTGTCAGATTGTAAATCTACTGTTCAAAATCAAACAGGCACCCTGCCTTGTCTCTCAATAGAATTGTCGCTTCTGAGAATAAGAAGTATTCATCGTATAGATGAAGAAGGTTGATTGACTTTTTTTCTTTCATGGACAAAATACTCATCTTATCGACTAGACATCAAATTATTGATTTTTTTCTATCCAAAATTATTATTAGCTCAATAATAATGTCAAAGAAGTTGTTAAGTCAGCAAATCCACTGGCAAAAAGAGTTTTTCAGTGGTGTTATTAGCAAACGGAGATAGCATAATGAGCATGCAAAATGGCTATCCGTTATTCGATACATTTTCCCGTATCGGTCTGCATTTTGCGCACGGTAACGGTGCATGGCTTACAACTGATGAAGGCGAGCAGTATCTTGATTTTACATCTGGCATTGCTGTTAATGTGCTGGGACATACCCACCCGTACCTCATAGAAGCACTTAAAAAACAAGCAGAAAAAATCTGGCATATATCCAATCTATTTGAAGACCCATTACAGATAAATCTGGCAAAACGGCTTTGTGCAGCTAGTTTTGCTGACAAGATTTTTTTTACAAATTCCGGTGCAGAAGCGGTAGAATGTGCAATCAAGACTGCACGGCGCTATCATCATGTCAATGGTAATCCTGAACGTTTTCGCATCATTACTTTTGAAGGCGCTTTTCATGGAAGAACACTTGCCACACTTGCAGCCACTGGCCAAAAAAAATATCTGGAAGGCTTTGGCCCTAAGGTAGAGGGCTTTGATCAAGTGCCTTTTGGAAATGATGCAGCATTACTTTCAGCCATTACCGGAGAAACTGCCGCTATTTTGATCGAGCCCATTCAAGGAGAGGGTGGTTTGCGTATCATCCCAAATACAGCTCTAAAATTCTTGCGCAACATTTGTAATGAAAAAGAGCTACTACTCATTTTTGATGAAGTCCAGTGCGGTATTGGACGTACTGGAAAATTCTTCGCCTGTGAATGGGCTAATGTAACACCCGATATCATGAGTATTGCTAAAGGCATTGGTGGAGGCTTTCCGCTTGGGGCCTGTCTAGCAACAATGAAAGCCGCAAAAGGAATGACGCCAGGCACTCATGGTAGTACTTTCGGTGGTAATCCTTTGGCAATGGCTGTAGGTAATGCTGTGCTCGATATTGTGCTTGAACCAGGATTTCTTGATCATGTCAGGATAGCGGGCGATGTATTGAAGAAAGGTCTCAGCGCTATTGTTGATAATTATCCGCATATTGTCAGCAGAACTGAAGGATTCGGCCTCTTTTCTGGTCTTAAATGCGTTATACCGAATATAGATGTCATTTCTGCTCTAAGAAACGAAAAATTACTGACAGTAAGTGCAAATACCAATGTGGTGCGCATATTTCCACCATTGAATATTGGAAAAGAGGAAATTCGCGACGGACTTTCCCGTATAGAAAAAGCTTTTGAACGTATCTCTAGATAAAACCCAAAAGATAAAATGATAAAATGAAAAAAATAATACGGAATTTTACTGACCTTTCTACCTTTGCGCCTAAAACACTTCGCAGTATTCTTGAAAATGCAAAAATTCTGAAAGATAATTTCAGGCGTGGAATTAAACCAAAACTCTATGCAAACAAGACGCTTGCCATGATTTTTGAAAAACCATCAACGCGCACACGGGTATCTTTTGATATCGGTATGAGGCAGTTTGGTGGGGAGACGATTATGCTCTCTAGCTCAGAAATGCAATTAGGCTATAAAGAAACAATTGCCGATACAGCGCGCGTCCTTTCGCGCTTTGTCGATATCATAACAATTCGCACTACAACCCATAATCGGATGCTAGAATTTGTAGAACACGCATCTGTACCTATTATTAATGCATTGACGGATAGCACCCATCCTTGTCAAATTATGGCTGACATCATGACATATGAGGAGCATCGTGGCCCAATTATTGGCAAAACATTTGCTTGGATAGGAGATGGCAATAATGTACTGCATTCATTGATAGAAGCAGCAGTCCTTTTTGATTTTTCACTAAAGATTGCGACCCCAAAAGGCAGTGAACCACAGAAGAAATTCATAGACTGGGCTCATTCCAAGAATGGTGATATTAGTTGGACAGCAGATGCGTTTACTGCAGCACGCAACGCAGACTGTATTGTTACCGATACCTGGGTTTCTATGGGACAAGAGTTTCGCGCACGCGATCATAATGTTTTCTTTCCTTATCAGGTCAATGAAAAATTAATGGCGCTTGCAAAACCAGATGCGCTTTTTATGCATTGTTTACCTGCTCATCGTGGTGAAGAAGTTGTTGATTCTGTTATTGACGGGCCGCATTCCGTTGTCTTTGACGAAGCTGAAAATCGACTTCATGCGCAAAAAGCTATTCTTGTTTGGTGTTTAGAGACATAAAATTGAAAACAGACGCTCATAAAATTATATTAACTCACTCACCGACCTTATAAAATTTCTTTTTATAAATGGGCTATGCAATTGTCTCATGTAAAGTGACGGAATGAATTGCATTTATCTATAATGGTGCAAAAATAGGGGCGATAAAGAGTAACCGTTTTTTGTGAAAAAGAAGCTTTTGTAGGCGTAGGTCAAAACTTTAATATTAAGGACCTTACGACCGAAAAGAGAAAGTCTTACTGGATATCGTGCAAGAGTGTAATTTCAGTAGGCAGGGGGGGACAGACTATAATTTATTTTGCATCACAGCTGAGAATTTAAAAACCGCATTATGAGAGATTAATTGTCATAACAACTACGATATTTGTTAACACGAAGTCAAAAAATCTCTAGTAAAATAAAGAAAAACATGTTCCATAAGTTATAAAAATTATAGATTAGGCTTGGCAGATTCAGAACAATATTAATCCATTAATGGGGAAAAAGGACTTTATAAGGAATACCTAAGCTTCTTAAAAAGCTATTATAATGTTGGAAAGCCAGTTTTCTTAAAGAGCATCTATCAATTTTTTTCTTTAAATATGTTGCCGTATGGAAAACATCGCACTTTTAATCTCATAATCTCACCATGTTCGAAATTATAGTGGTTATCAAGAAACATAAAAAATACAGCTTTAGTTTTTTTCGTAAAATTATCAAGAACGCTTTTCTGGCAAAGTAAGGGGAGATCTCACTAAGCATTTGGCATGCAGCACAAATGTGTTAACATGTCAATTCTCGTCCAAATGCACTTATTAATTTTGCCATTACTTCTGCAAGTTAGGGTGCCAAGGAGTCATTATATTTTTATAGCGGCTAGGGCAAGAATACTTTAACCATTACCTGATAATAGATTAAGCGAGTAAGCATAGACAATTTGATTGTCGATACAAAACTATACCATTCATCGAAGCAGAAAAGCAACATATTATCATAATTACAGTATCCCTTAGGCAGACTCCCAGAGCCTCTAAGGTGGATTTTATACTATGTAACTAAGACCGGCCTTTTATCTTCAGGGATAAGGTTAATCCCTGCTGCAGTGTTTTTTAGTATACCCTTGATAGAAAGGCAAACTGTAAAATACGGAAAATTTCTAATTTGATACGATCCAAATCGCCTTAGGTATTGTCAAAAAAAGCACCACACATCGGATGATGTCTTACAAAATCATTGCTCTGCGAGATAAAAGATTTTGCTCTAAACTCTTATCTTCATACAATTATGATCATTTTAAAAAAACACGCAGACTCAGTCTTCTTCAATTTTAAAGGCTTCAACATGGGTATTGGTTATTAAGTTTAAATCCACTTTTCTTTCTACAGGCCATAAATTCGCATCAAACGTCCAACCCTATCTCAAAACCTACCATCCAAAAATCTGTTTTACGCTTCTAATTTGTCTTATTCTATCATGCTCAGTACACTGGTATGATCTATTATACAATGTATTTTCTCGAAAAGGCATAGCCGTCAAATTACAGTAAGTAAAAGAAAAACTTCCAGCAGATTGTGCTGTAATCAATATATTGAATGGGCAGATCGCTGAAAAGATTTATCCATTTTCATCAAAGCTATAACAAAAAAGTTATGCATAATCGGTACTCTGCATATCAATAAAAATAATTAGAACTACAACCAACATTAACAAGACTCATTTCTTCACTATAGGTACCTATTTCCTATCCTTCATAAAAGTTATGGTGCGAATTGCTTTTGCACCACCTTGATCTCTTCAGGAGAAGTTTTTTGGCTTCGTGTATACGATCCCAATTAGCAATTGTAGATTGCTTCTAGGAACAGAAAACGCTAGATACTGCAATAGCAGCCCGCACATGAGAAGTCTGGAAAATTTGTAAGTTACTGTCGCATCATACTCATCAATAAAGATATCGGACGTTTATAAACATAGAACAAACCTAAGATAGTATAGATCAAAACCTGTTCAATTTGTTAGAAAGAGATATAAAAATATCCATAATCTTTATGAACAATTAGTTTTTAGATCTGAAATGTTTAGAAAGCTTTAGTCCTTGTCCCTGGTAATTTGATTCTAAATCTTTTCCATATAATGTATTCGGCTGCTCCAACATATGTTTATAAACAAGTCGCCCAATAATCTGTCCATGCTCAAGAATAAACGGAATTTTATGGCTTCTTACTTCAAGAACGGCACGTGCCCCCTTGCCGCCAACTGTGCTATTTCCAAAGCCTGGATCAAAAAAACCTGCATAATGAACCCGAAACTCACCGATAAGCGGATCAAATGGCGTCATTTCTGCAGCATAAAGCGGTGGTATATGAATAGCCTCACGTGAGACAAGAATGTAAAACTCATCCGGATCCAATACTAATTCATTCATACCGCGATTATATATTGGCTCCCAGAAATCTAGTATATCATAGGCTGCATATTGATCAATGTCAACAATACCTGTATAGCGCTTTCCGCGGTAACCAATGAGACGATCAGAAGTACCCGTCAGATCAATAGAAAGAGCAAGGCCGCCAATGCTGATATTGGGTTTCTCATCAGAAGTAAGGACATTAGTGGCATGCAATTCATGCATTGTACTCTCATTAACTTCGCTGACGCCCCTACAAAAGCGAATTTGTGATAAACATGAGCCAGCACGCACAACAATGGGAAATGTCCGCGGGCTTATTTCTAAGTAAAGTGGCCCACGATACCCGGTTGGTATTTCATCAAATTTATAAGCACCATCAGTAATTACGCGCGTAAAAACATCAAGTCGGCCAGTTGAACTTTTGGGATTAGTTACAGCGGAAAGATCAGAGGGTAAAGCAAGTTTTTCTAAAATAGGAACAATATAAACACACCCTACTTCCAAAACTGCTCCTTCGAGCAGGTTTAACTCATGCAATTTCAGCCGCTCCAATTTATCTGTTACTCGAATATTCAAACCTGGCATAAAGGAAGCGCGCACACGATACGCTTTTTTTCCCAATCTTAAATCAAGGCTTGCTGCTTGAATCTGATTTTTATAAAGCTTCTCTTCACTTACAAGCGCGCCATTGTCAAATAGCGTAGCAATATTTCTATCTGCAAGAATTCCGGTTGAACGTACCATAATCAATAATCCACTTCGTATATCTTGTAGTTTTTGCATAAATTTTGCAATGATTGACGCAAGATCGCAATCAGATTATGTAAGATTTGTCCTGTGCTGATTTGTCAAATGACCTGGTAGGCATAAGTAAATTTTCTGAAAAACCATACAATCCAAGTGGTTTTTTAGCTTGAATCCCAACCCGGAACAGCTCTCATCTGTACCGGTATAATAAAGATATCGTGAGGTAAAGCTATGATACTGAAACAGAACCGCAATTACCGCACTGCCACACAGATGATCCATGCCGGAACGATGCGCTCTTCTTACGGAGAGGTATCAGAAGCTATCTATTTGACCCAAAGTTTTGCTTACCAAACAGCTGGATTAGCTGAAATGCGCTTTAACGGGGAAGATCTAGGATTTGTTTATTCGCGTTATGCTAACCCGACAAATGAAATATTTGAAAAGAAAATGTGTCTACTTGAAGGAGCTGAAGAAGGCCGAGCTGTTGCCTCAGGCATGGCAGCTGTTTCCAGCGCTCTCCTATGCATGACAAGAGCAGGTGACCATGTCGTGGCTGCTCGAGCCATGTTTGGTTCTTGTCGCTATGTTATTGAAACAATCCTACCACGTTATGGTGTGGAAGTTTCGATTATTGATGGTACAAGCCTAAAAAACTGGGAAGAGACAATTAAGCCTGGTACACGTCTTGTCTTTTTTGAAACACCAGCCAATCCGACTCTTGAAATCGTTGATATTTCTGAAGTAAGCAGGCTTGCTCATGCTGTTAACGCAACAGTTATCGTAGATAATGCTTTTGCTACACCTCTATATCAGAAGCCTTTAGCACTTGGAGCAGATGTCGTTGTTTATTCCACTACAAAGCATATTGATGGACAAGGCCGCTGTCTTGGTGGAATTATTCTTTCCAATACAGACTGGATTACTGAAAATTTTCAGAATTATTTCCGACACACAGGACCAGCGATGAGTCCATTTAGCGCTTGGGTCATGCTCAAGGGACTTGAGACCATGTCTTTACGGGTGGAACAAATGACTCGTTCTGCCATACGAATTGCGGATCTGATCGCACAGCATCCGGCCGTAGAAAAATGCTTCTATCCAGGAAGAGCTGATCATCCTCAAGCTGATATCATTGCCCGGCAAATGAGCAATGGCTCGACAATGATTGCCTTTGAACTGAAAAATGGAAAAAAGGCAGCCTTTAATTTCTGCAATACGTTAACTATTCCTCTCATCTCCAACAATCTTGGTGACGTGCGTAGCATCATAACTCACCCTGCAACAACAACACATCAGGACGTTGCAGCGGATGCACGTGCCGAACTCGGAATTTCCGATGGATTGCTACGCTTTTCCACCGGACTTGAAGATACCAATGATCTACTTGAAGATATTGAGCGAGCATTGAATGCATCATAGGATGCGTTAACAAAATTTTCCCAATTTACCTCGTATATAGGTTGAACCATTGTCGACTATACGCCAGCTTAGTAAAACTATCATAAACCAGATTGCCGCCGGTGAGGTTGTCGAACGTCCAGCAAGCATCGTTAAGGAGCTAGTTGAAAATGCGATTGATGCAACTGCCGCTCATATTGAAATTACGACAGCTGGAGGCGGAAAGAATTTGATTCGTGTGACAGATAATGGCTGTGGTATTAAAAAAAATGAGCTTGTTCTTGCTGTTTCTCGCCATTGTACCTCTAAACTAGAAAACAATATTCATAACATACACACCCTTGGTTTTCGCGGTGAAGCCTTGCCATCTATTGGATTGGTATCACGCCTTAGACTTTTATCGCGTATGAAAAATGCTGAGATGGGTGCAGAAATTCTTGTTTCTGGCGGTAAGATTCAAGGGCCACGCCCTTCCGCATCCAATTGTGGGACTAGTGTAGAGGTATGCGATCTTTTTTATGCAATGCCAGCCCGACTTAAATTCATGAAAACCGATAGAGCCGAGACAACGGCCATTACGGATGTTGTCAGACGTATCGCAATCGCATTTCCGCATATTCATTTTACCCTTTCCGGTCCTGATCGTAATGTAACAGAATTTGTCGCAACAGGAATTGGCACACAGGCGCAAGCTATGCGTCTTACGCAAATTTTGGGCAAAGAATTTGTTGATAATACGGTGGAATTAGATGCAAAGCAGGAAGGAGTACATTTGACCGGGTTTGCCAGCATTCCTTCCTACAATCGTGCTAACTGTTTGCAGCAGTTTTTCTATGTTAATAGACGACCAATCCGTGATAAGATACTTGCTAGTGCAATCCGGAGTGCCTATAGAGATATAATTGCCCGAGACCGCTACTGTGTCATCGCACTCTTTCTTGAAATTGACCCAATGTGTGTTGATGTTAATGTGCATCCAACAAAAATCGATGTACGTTTTCGTTATCCGGATCTCATCCGAGGGCTTGTTATCAGCAGTATCTGTATAGCGCTAAAAAAAGCAGGAATACGCACGGCGACCACAGGAGCGCGTACTATGCGCAATGCTTTTCAGCCTCGCGTAGTTTCTGCAGTACCGAGATATTTTTCAACTCCAGCCCTACCATTTAATTCTCATAACTGGTCAAAGAGTTTTAACTGGATGCCGGACACTTTATACCCCTCTAGCAGCCAATCGATCATATCGCAGCCCCACCTTTCCAACCCTCTTCAAAACATAGAGATTCCAAGCTTAAACCTAGAATCCTCGCTATTAGAGAAGCCGCATGCCACTTCTTCTCTTGGAACGGCGCTAGCACAGATTCATCAGAACTACATTATAGCACAGACAGAGGATAGCCTAATTATTGTTGACCAGCACGCAGCTCATGAACGGCTTATTTATGAGGCATTGAAACAAGCACTTTATGCAAAACCATTAGCTTCGCAAATTCTACTTATACCTGAAATTGTTGAACTACCAGAAGAAAATGTTGAACGATTGCTTGAACATGCGGCAACATTGAAGAAATTCGGCCTTGTTATTGCAAGTTTTAGTCATGCTACCATTACAATACAAGAAACTCCAGCAATGCTAGGGGAAGTGAATGCTGCAAGTTTGGTTTTGGACCTTGCCGATGAGGTTGCAGAGTATGAGACTACAAACGGTCTTAAAGTTATGCTAGATTATATTGCTGCGACAATGGCTTGCCACAGCTCTGTACGCTCTGGTCGTATACTCAAAGCAGAAGAGATGAACGAACTTTTACGCAAGATGGAAAAAACACCAGCAGCAAGCACATGCAATCATGGTCGCCCTACTTATATTGAATTAAAACTTACGGATATTAAGCGTTTGTTCAAGAGACGCTAACCCATTATCATAATTTGATATATTCATCCAGATTAACAAATCTAAAATTTGTATTGCTTTCAATTACAAATAAAGATAGTATGAGGAAGATGTGGTTGATGCTTTGCAATATCAAGGAAATATAGCCATGCTCTTTCCAAAAGATGGTGAGTGCGAAGCAAGACTTCGTTACAAAGGTGGTGATTATCAGGTTGTTGTGTATGGAAGTTATGTTATATGTGCAGTTACAGGTGAGCAAATTGCACTGGATGATCTGAGATACTGGAGCTTGGAGCGTCAAGAGCCATACGTTAGTTGTCAAGCTTCTTATGAACGTGAGCTAAAATGCAACCCTACTCTGCGAGAGTTTCTTGATCGTGGTGGGGAAATTTGAGTAGGTTTTTCGAGTTTCTTGAGTAAACGGTTTAGAGAATATGGGAAATGATCTTGACCAAATTTCTAGAAGGTAGCATGGTTGTAATCATCAAGCCGTTGGTAATATAGGGCAGTTTAGATTTTTTATCTGTTACTTGTATCTTTTCTTCTATAATGGAAATGGTTTTGCTTGAGTTAACAGAAATGACGTGGATACGTAGACGTGGAGATTTGGAATAGTGCCTTTATCGTGCGCAGGAAGCGATTTGGGGGTTCTGTGTCATTTCATAAGAAGTTGCTATTTCTCATTTTCTGCCCTGACGAATGCTGCTGCAGATAGGGTTTTGATCGAAAGAGGCCGAATATTTCGCGATATCAATGATTTTTAAAATCAAGCCGCTTCTGACATAATGGACTACTAGCAATAGCAACATCATATCCTAGAATACTAAATATAGGCCCAGTTGGTGGGCAATAGCAGTTATCATCTCAAGGTTTATTTGCAATAGCTAAAAATCCTCGAATGAAGTAAGTTAAAGTCACCAGAAAAAGCAAAAACATTAATTAAAAGTATCAAGAATGGTAGCGTCGATGAACTTCGGATCTTTCGAAACCTATTGTCAGTTTTTCTATCGATCCTAGTTATCCTGGTTCTATCATTCGCTTAACGACTGTTGTCGTTGTTGTATTCTTTGCCCTAATTAGCAAGAATATGAAGGTGGTTATAAATTACTAAGTTGCGATGTTTATCATCTGGGTCCCGTGTATTAGGGCGTGCCTCCACTAATCATTCTATGAATTAATAAAATACTAAGGCTAAGAAATGCAGAAGGTATAATATAAGGCGTAGAGATGGCCAAGAAAATGATACTCTACATGATGTCTTTTTTATCCTATTTTTACTAAAAAATTTTATTCTTATAAGGCAACTCTTGTGCTAATATTGCCTGCTATGAGCCCATAGGGAAATCAGGTGTTCTATTGTATCCTATGGAAAAACGCTATTTGGAGCATGCTTTGATAACATTCAGCGTCCTTCTTGGAGGAGAACTTGTTCCAACACAGCGCCTTCAATCACAAATTGCTAATACGTCTGTTGTCGCCGCAGATAGTGGTATACGCCATGCCCTTCCTCTTGCTCTTAATCCTGTTTTGTGGGTAGGAGACTTTGACTCAACAGATAATGAAACTAAAATACGCTATAATAAAGTTCCAACAATTCTTTTTCCTTCTGATAAAGATATGACTGATGGCGAGCTTGCAGTTAATTTCGCTCTAGAAAAAGGGGCAGAACGACTTATCCTATGTGGTGCCTTTGGCGGAGAGAGAACAGATCACAGTTTGCTTCACATAACAATGGCAATTAGCCTTGCTGAAAAAAATATCCCATCCTTTTTAACAAGCGGCATTGAGGAAGGTTGGCCATTGATTCCTGGCGATTATATCTTCAATTTTCCAGAAGGAAGTAGTTTTAGTATTATTGCTTTTTCCAAAATAGAAGGTTTATCTATAAGTGGTGCAAAATGGTCGTTACATAATGCCTCTCTTGATTTTGGTTCTTCATGGACATTATCTAACCAAGTTTATGAAAGTCTTTCTATTACCCTACACTCCGGTACAGGAATTCTATTCATAAAACCGCTTTTATAAGGAAAAATTCTGCATTGTACTGTATACTGTATGTAGTAATGATTTACTATAAAGTAAAGTAATAAGATCTTTAAATTAATTTGAATTAATTGAACTGAAGACGCGAACAACTTGATCTAACTAAACTGCGGAAATTATCCAACACAATTTCAATGAAAAATATATAACTAGGATAGCCATGCGGTATAATTTTTGATACTCTTTCCAAAAAAGGTTAGCCTTGTTTAATCGAATAATATAAAAACCCGTGACGTTTTAATAATTAGGAAACAATTTTTGTTGATTGTATATCTTTTAGACGTACATGACAGCAATATCTTGTTGGGTATATAACGTTTGAAAAATGTTCTTTATTAGAATTACAGACAATCACCCCTTGTCACTGAATCTATGCATTATACTTTTCTGCAAAAGAGTTACCTTGAAGCGAGGTCGCAAAGCCATTCCTAGTTTTACCCAGTGATGCTAGGCTGTAAATATTGGTTTGGATAAGGTATTCGTAAGTTTATTTCACAGAAAAATCAGTGTTCATAATACAAGAATTTAGATAATATCCTTTGATACTACTGTATTTCTTCCGACATTCTGCTACTATAGTAAAGCAAAATTCTGATTTCCAGATTTTTATTCTTTATTCCTTTTTATCCAACACTTTTTTGAAAATGGCATCTCCTTTTTCACCTTTTGCCAAAGAAATTTCTCCAGTACGGCCATTTTTATAGGTAATATTTAGATCTATCCACGACGATTGGCTTATAATATTGAGATTATGACGTAAAAGTAACTCAGGAGCATCCATAGCTAATATGAAAAAGTTATCATCTATCCTAAATGGAACAATACCTTGCAATTCTTGCCCGGTCAACTGCTCTGAAGATTTGAACAAAAGCTGATTAATACGATTAACATCACCACCATCAAAATTTTTCGATAGGGTAAAAATCAATTCAATGAGGTATTTTGCCGAAATAGAAGGATTTGTATTACGCTGGATTGTTATTTGCATGGCCATACCTTTTCCAGGAATCGCTACATCACCATGAATGGCCATCTCTTTCTGATTCTTCTTGGTCTTTTCGGTCAATAACGACCATTTAACAGCACCTTTTTCAACAGTTTTAGGTAGAAGAGAAGTTGCTGCTTCATAATAAATTGTCTCTGCAGTTTCGGAAACCAAATTTTGGGCTATTATCTTGCTAGTATCATCATTAAAAATACCATATCCCTCAGACTCTTCAACTGAGTCAAGGTTAACTTCCTCTCCATCTGGCATTAGACGACTTGTGATCTTTGCAAACTGTGGCTCTTTTTGAGGGCGGTTTGCAATTGCTGTTTTTCGATCCGATGTCGAAATAGCAGTTATCTGTTCTTTTGGGTATGAGAAGATGATTAGGAAGTAAATGATCGCTGTAAAAATACAGAGAACAGTGACAATAATGCCACCAAGTAGAAACCATTTTTTGCAAAAACGTCGAAGAAAGGGGACATCTTTGGAAAAAATAGCTGCTACTAAAGGAAAATTATCATCTCTTTTATCACCAGAATCTTCACGCCTTTTTTGAAAGGTAGGTAAAGTAATATGCGCCTCTGCATGCTCACGCTGTTTTATAAAATTCCTGCGAGGCTTCACATACTCTGGCAACATATCTGCTACGGCTACTCTAGATTCCGCTATTACATTTTTAGCACAAGCCTTCCCCTTCCCTGCTGCATTTTTCACTATAGAAGGGATATTGAGAAGAAAAGCTTGCTTTTGTGCATTCCCTCCTAAAAAGGTATAAGATCCATTATCGTAATTTTTCTTAATCCGATTTTGAGTAAAATCCAAGTGAGACGGAAGTACTTTTTCTGTTCCCAATGTCTTTTTATCTCTATTAACCTCTAGAGACGATGCTTCAAGCGCAAAAGGAAACACTGTGTTGCTACCAATGAACTCAGATCTTCCACTAAGCGCAAAAAAACTATGCTCAGACATATCATTATTAGCGGATGTTTTGCTGAATTGCTTTTTACAAACCGTACCTTGCGGTAAAATAGACACAGTGTCTAATAATACCTGTTGTGGTTCTTCCTCCTGCTCATTGGTTGTACAAATTTTAGCCGTGACGGCAGAAGCATTAAGTTTTAAAAATGATTCTCCCTCCAAAGAAGAACTTTTTTGAATTTCGCTCGAAACAAGTACCGATATCTCTTCTCTTTCAGAATAAAATTCTTCCACTTCATTGATTGCTTTTTCAATAACCTTCAGTTGAAACTCGACTAGCTCTGCAGAAATATTACTTGACTCAAGCTTTCTTTTTACTGTAGCTCGCACACGACTATAAATACGCTGGCGTAACTCCGCTGTTACATTGCTTTGCGCATCAATTGCTTTTTTCAACAATCCTACAAAATCTGCCATAAAGCAATAAGTCTCTTCATTATATGCTTCAATTCTAGTAACTGCTTATTCCCAAGCTTAATAAATATTAATTTTTTTATTTTTAATCTTCGAAAGGATCTGTTATAAGAATTGTATCCTCTCGTTCCGGACTAGTGGAAAGAATCACAACTGGGGCCTCAATCAATTCCTCAATATAGCGAACATATTTAACAGCCCGTAGCGGCAAGTCTGACCACTTGCGCGTACCAGCCGTGATTTCTCTCCAACCCGGAAAAGTTTTATAAACCGGTTTGACATGCACTTGTTTACCTGTTGAAGAAGGTAAATAGTCTAATTTTTCCCCATCAAGCTCATAACCCACACAAATCCTAATCTCATTTAGTTCGTCAAGTACGTCAAGTTTGGTTAGCGCAATACCATGAATGCCGCAAATTTTAATCACTTGTCGCATTAGAATAGCATCGAACCAACCACAACGTCTTTGACGTCCAGTCACAACACCAAATTCATGTCCACGTTCACCAAGAAAACCGCCAATTTCGTTAATCTGTTCTGTAGGAAAAGGCCCCTCCCCTACACGAGTAGTATATGCCTTAGCAATGCCAAGTACATAATTAACTGTAGCGGATCCAACACCTACACCCGTTGCAGCTTGAGCCGCAATCGTATTAGAGGATGTCACAAACGGATAGGTACCGAAATCATTATCAAGCAGCGCACCCTGCGCTCCTTCAAATAAAATTCGCGCACCAGAACAACAATGTTCATCAAGCAAAAGCCATGTCCGATCCATGAAGGGTAAGATTTTGTCGGCTACCTCCATTAATTCATTATAAAGAACTTGCGGATCAACCTCTGCTTCACCCATACCACAGCGTAAAGCATTGTGATGCATCAACAAGCGTTCAATTTTCACCATCAACGTATCCGGCTCTGCCAGATCAACCAATCGAATTGAACGACGCCCTACTTTGTCCTCGTAAGCAGGACCAATACCGCGTTTGGTCGTACCGATTCTAAGCCTGGATATTGCATTCTCTCGCGCTGCATCTAAATTACGATGTAAAGAAAGAATGAGTGGTGCATTTTCAGCAATACGCAGGAGATCAGGTGTAACTTTTACGCCTTGTCGACGCAAATGCGCAATTTCCTGAACAAAATAATGTGGATCAATAACAACACCGTTGCCAATAACTGATAATTTTCCACGTAAAATACCTGAAGGTAAAAGCGATAACTTATAGCTTATGCCATCAATAACCAATGTATGCCCAGCATTATGCCCCCCCTGATAACGCACAACCACATCTGCGCGCTCTGAAAGCCAGTCAACAATCTTGCCTTTACCTTCATCACCCCATTGGGTACCGACAACCACTACATTGGCCATTTGTAAAAACTCCATCCAGTTTTGAAATCAAGCACATTGTGAAAACAAACAGCCGCATTATAATAAAGTGTTGTTCAAAGCGCGACCTCTATTTTAGATCATAGGAGTCTATTCTGGATCAAAGTTTTAAAAAATCGTTCATTGCTTTTTGCAAAACACTACCTAATCAAAATGGTATCCGCTAGAATAGCATAAATCAGCTATTATAATACCATGGCTATGATAACTATGAGCTACTCTTGCTATCGACATATACTTTTTAAAAAAACTATCCTTAAGCAATCCTTTCCATATCAAATTCCAATGGGCGGGCTTGTCTAATTCCTGGCACCTGTAGCAGTTCAGAAAGAACCTTTGCGGGAATCCTTTCGTCAAGGTAAAGTATAGCAATTGCATCACCACCAGGCATATTTCGTCCAAGAGCAAAATTAGCAATATTTACACCATGCTTGCCGCATACTGAACCAATGATACCAATGATACCAGGCGTATCACTGTTAGTAATATAGAGCATATGCCTCCCAACTTCAGCATCAAGGTGAATATCCTTGATCTGGATAAATCGAGGCTTTCCATCAGAAAAACATGTTCCTGCAACAGAGCGAATGCGCTGGGATGTATGCAAAGTCAATCTGATATAACCATCAAACACGCTAGATTTATCCCGCTTAATTTCAGAAACAATGATACCGCGCTCCTTGATCATAATAGGGGCTGAAACCATATTGACATCGGTCATTTGCGTGCGAACAAGACCAGCAAGGATAGCACTAATCAGAGCACGTGTATTCATGGCTGCTGTGTTGCCATCGAAAAGAATCTCAATGCTTTGAATATCCTCTTCTGTCAATTGCCCTGCAAAAGCGCCAAGCACTTCCGCAAGTTTAATAAAAGGCTTGAGACGTGGAGCTTCTTTTAGGGCAATTGAGGGCATATTGATAGAATTGCTAACAGCACCATTTATAAGATAGTCAGACATTTGCTCAGCTACCTGAATAGCGACATTTTCTTGAGCTTCTGATGTTGCGGCACCCAAATGCGGTGTACATATGACCATTTCAAGGTGAAATAGCGGATTGCTAGAAACAGGTGGCTCTTCCTCAAAAACATCAATACCGGCTCCAGCAATCTTGCCTGATTTTAAAGCCCTGACAAGGTCTTTTTCAACGATTAATTCACCACGGGCACAGTTGATAATTCGAACACCATCTTTCATTTTAGCAATAGTAGCAGCATCAATAATACTACGTGTCCTATTGGTCAGTGGGGTATGCAATGTGATAAAGTCAGACCGAGCGAGAAGTTCATCAAGCTCAACCTTCTGTACCCCTAGCTCTTCTGCCCGTGTTTTAGAAAGAAAAGGATCAAAGGCTACTACATACATTTTTAGGCCTATAGCACGCAATGCTACAATAGAACCAATATTACCGCAACCAATGATACCCAATGTCTTACCGGTGATTTCCACCCCCATAAAACGGTTCTTTTCCCACTTACCAGATTTTGTTGAAAAATTAGCCTCTGGAATCTGGCGAGAAAGGGCGAATATCAAGGCAATAGCATGTTCTGCGGTTGTGATAGAATTTCCAAAAGGTGTATTCATAACAATGATACCGCGGCGGGAAGCAGCCAGAATATCTATATTATCAACACCGATTCCGGCGCGACCAATGATTTTTAACCGTATTGCTGCATCAATAATTTTCTCGCTCACCTTAGTAGCAGAACGAATAGCAAGTCCATCATACTGGTCGATCACCTCAGACAGCTTTTCTTTGCACCTACCAAGATCAGGTAGATAATCAACCTCAATACCCCGATCCTTAAAAATTTGCACAACTGTTGGTGAAAGTTTATCAGATACAAGTACACGGGGTGCCATGGAATACCTCCATAAAATTAACTGGAATCCAAAAAACGGCAAAGATAGAATAAAAAGCCATTTCTTTGAAGCGATCAACTAAACCTAGTTTTCGAATAGTCTATGACCTTACTTACTTAAAGTAAAAAAGAAAATCTCTTCCACGATATTCCGGATTTAAGGTCTTTGCAAGGAGAGGGCTTTTAAGGATGCCTTTTCAACAATAAAGGCCCAATCAAGCCATTTAGTAAGAATTTCAAGATCCGCAACCTCAATTGTTGCCCCAGTCCAAACGCGTAACCCTGAAGGGGCGTCGCGATAGGCGCTAATGTCATAAGCAACACCAGCTTGTTCAAGGCGTTCGACGATGGCCTTTGTAAAAGCGGACTGTCTTTCCGCATTTAATGCTTGAAAGTCAGGATCAATAATACAGAGACAGACAGAGGTATTGGAACGTGTTGTAGGACTCTTAGCCAGATTCTCAAGCCATGATGTCTTGCGAACAAAATCATCAAGTACGGAAAAATTTTTGTTAGCCCGTGCAACCAGCGCCGGTAATCCACCTAGCGATTTTGCCCATTTCAAAGCATCGAGATAATCTTCAACACAAAGCATCGACGGTGTATTAATGGTCTCTCCTCTGAAAATACCCTCGTTTAATCTACCGCCTTTGGTTAAACGGAAGATCTTTGGTAAAGGCCATGAGGGCTTATAACTTTCAAGTCGAGAAACAGCGCGTGGACTTAGGACCAAAATGCCATGTCCACCTTCCCCTCCTAATACCTTTTGCCATGAAAAAGTAATAACATCGAGTCTAGTATAATCAAGGTTTTGTGCAAATACAGCCGATGTCGCATCACAAATCACAAGACCTTTACGCATTTCAGAGATAAACTTAGCGTCAGGAACACGTACACCCGAGGTAGTACCATTCCAAGTGAAAACAACATCACGATCAAAATCAATCTGACTCAAATCAGGCAATTCACCATAAGGTGCTGTAAATATTCGGACATCGGAAAGTTTGAGTTGCTCGACAACATCGTTTACCCAGCCAGCACCAAAACTTTCCCACGCAATAACATCAACACCTCGCTCTCCTAAAAGTGACCAAAGTGCCATCTCGACCGCTCCTGTATCAGAAGCAGGAACAATGCCAATACGATAATCAGGCGGAATTTCTAGAACTTCACGCGTCAGCGCTATAGCTTCAACTAACTTTGCCTTGCTGACCGCAGAGCGATGAGATCGTCCAAGCGCGGCATCTTGTAATACCTCCAACGTCCAGCCCGGACGCTTTGCACAAGGACCTGAAGAAAAAGCGGGAATTGTTGGACGAATGCTCGGTTCTTTTATATTCACTACCATAATTTTCTACCCTTTCAGATAGCGCGCCTCTCGGTGGGAAGAGGTGGCCCGTCAAACATCCTACGCGAATCTGAAGGGCAGGGCAAGTCATGAAACCGAATTGATAATAACTTTGCTATCAAGGTAACCTATGATAAATTTAAAAACGTGCTTGGGTTGCATAATGCGTGCCATACTTGGAAATATGCAAGAAGCTGTTTAATAAATAATGGAGATTTTAATGGTAGATATCACAATTTATACAAAGCCAGGGTGTCCTTACTGTACACGTGCAAAAAAGTTGCTCGATGGAGAAGGGCTGCAATATAAGGAAATCTTGGTAGTGCAAGATTCTGACATGCGAGTCGAAATGCTTGAACGCTCCAATGGACGCAATACCTTTCCACAGATATTCATCAATACAGTGCATGTTGGAGGTTGTGATGACCTGTATACATTTCAAAAAACAGGCAAGTTGGCCGGTCTATTGCAAGGAGAGAAATGATTCTTTTTCACACTTTAAATTCATAGATAAAAACATAAACTTAATGTCTTATGAAGGGAGGTTTTGAGCAAACCATTTTAATACGTGATTCAAAAACAATAAAAATTGTTGATAATTTCTTAAATTTGCGTCAGCAGAAAAAAGTACAAACAAACCATAAACAAGGCTAAGCAAGCAAATTTTGTCTCCAGACAGTCTTATCAAACGATAATGGATAAGGAAATTACAACATATCCGTAAGATAATTAATAGCAATTGCCTTTGCTAAAAATAGAACTATAACCTATTATTTCAAATAACAGGCTAAAAGAATATAATTTACGCTCATATCAGAAGAACGATTCCAAGTATCAGTCAGCGGATTGTAGGTCACTCCCACCTCATCAATAATAGTAAGACCTAGAACTCTAAGTTCTTTCTTCAGTTCACTAGGACGCAGTAGTTTTTCATAACTATGTGTTCCCTTCGGAAGCCAACGTAAAATATACTCAGCAGCGACGATTGCCAATCCCCAGGCTTTCCAAGTACGATTCAGGGTTGCAATAAACATTAAGCCATTCTGTTTCATCACAGAAGCACTTGCAGCCATGAAAAGACTAACATCAGCAACATGTTCCACGACTTCCATATTCAAGATGACGTTAAATTTTTCACCTACTTTGGCGAGGGTTTCAATCGTTGTTATCCGATAATCAATATCAAGTCCATTTTCAGCGGCATGGATTTTGGCAACCTCGATATTATCAGCTGAAGCATCTGCTCCCACTATATCAGCACCCAAACGTGCTAAAGGTTCGCATAAAAGGCCGCCACCGCAGCCAATATCAAGAATTCTAAGCCCTTGTAGTGGTTTTGCCTCGAGCGGATCACGGTTGAATGCTAAACATATCTTTTCCTTTATATAGGCTAATCGAGTAGGATTGAATCTGTGCAGAGGATGGAAGTCCCCATTCGGATTCCACCATGTTGCTGCCATGTGGGAAAATCGAGTAATCTCCACTATATCAATTGTTGTTCGCTCTGCCATATTCATGAATATATTCCTTACAAAGTTTATATCATTAGTATTTTTTTATCATTTTGCGTATAAAACCTATATCTATACAATAAAAACTCTAAAGGACACCGATAAAATTTTTAACTATTATATAACTAAACTATAAAGATCCAAAATTATTTATGGCTACTATGCCCTTGCAAAAAGATTTATTGTTCGATACATTATGCTCAATATTTCTATATACAAACTGTGTCTGCATAACATCATCAGAATTTCATTCCCAAGCTGGAAATTAGCTAATAGAGAAATGCTTACTTAATCTTGAGTAAGCTAACTAGCATCTCTGCTTATCAGAATCGGAACCTTTTTCGGGAAAGGAGACAGAGAGACTTAAATGACATGCATTGTAATGAAATTCGGTGGTACATCTGTTGCTGATATTGGGTGTATCCATAATGTAGCGCGCCACATAAAACGTGAGGTTGACGATGGTCATGACGTTGCGGTTGTTGTCTCAGCTATGGCCGGTACAACTGATCAATTGATTTCATGGGCACGGGAAGCTGGCGCGATGCAAGGGGCACGCGAATATGATACAGTTATCGCTTCGGGTGAACAAATAACGGCAGGATTGCTCAGTATTGCGCTTCAGAACATGGGCGTTAATACCCGTTCATGGTTGGGATGGCAAATTCCGATATTGACTGATAGTGCTCATGGCACTGCTCGCATAAAGAATATTGATGGTACAAGTCTGATTAAAGGTTTTAAACAACGTCAGGTTGCTGTTATTGCTGGTTTCCAAGGACTTACGTCTGACGAGCGCCTCACAACGCTTGGTCGAGGAGGATCCGATACAAGTGCTATTGCTATTGCTGCTGCCATCAAAGCAGATCGCTGTGATATCTATACAGATGTTGATGGTGTTTATACAACAGATCCGCGTATAGAACCGAAAGCTCGACGTCTTTCCAAGATTGCGTTTGAGGAAATGCTTGAAATGGCATCACTGGGTGCTAAAGTTTTGCAGGTCCGTTCGGTTGAACTAGCCATGCTGCATAAAGTACGCACCTTTGTCCGCTCAAGTTTTGCAGTACCAAACGCTGCTGGCATGAAAGATTCAATTAATTCACCGGGCACTCTTATATGCGATGAGGAGGAAATTGTGGAACAACAGGTTGTTACCGGTATTGCCTTTGCCAAAGATGAGGCACAAATCTCGCTACGTCGTTTGGCAGATAAACCAGGCATTTCAGCGGCGATTTTTGGACCGCTTGCAGAAGAAAATATCAATGTTGATATGATCGTGCAGAACATTTCCGAACATGGTGCGAAAACGGATATGACATTTACTGTCCCATCTATTGATCATAACAAGGCGGTAAAGATTCTTGAAAAGAATCGCAAAGAGATAAAGTACGATGCTCTTCAGTCTGAAAGTGGGCTTGCCAAAGTCTCTGTGATCGGTATCGGGATGCGCAGTCATGCTGGTGTTGCTGCAACCGCCTTTCGGGCCTTAGCAGAAAAAGGAATTAATATTCGTGCGATTACAACATCAGAAATCAAAATTTCGATCCTGATTGATAGTGTATATACGGAGCTTGCTGTTCGAACTCTTCATTCTCTTTATTGCCTTGACAAAAACTGAAATGGGATTCATCAATATTTCAAAAAAGTGTCTTCAACTATCTATATGCATTTATTTTTAAAATGGGAATACGTGCAAATCAATGCGGAAAACCGGCAGCGATCCAAAGATGCTTTTAAAACGCCTGCGTGAATTCATGGCAGAAGCCATAGAACCGCAAATGCGCCTCAACCAGATTGTACGCGAAATTGCGCAAAATATGGCAGCGGAAGTGTGTTCACTCTATGTTATGCATCTTAATGGGATGCTAGAACTTTATGCTACGCAGGGTCTTAATCCACAAGCTGTTCATCTCTCTCAATTGCGGCTAGGGCAAGGGCTAGTCGGCGCTATTGCTGCAACAGCGAGGCCACTTAATCTTGTCAATGCACAGGATCACCCGGCATTTACCTATTTACCGGAAACAGGGGAAGAAATATATTCTTCATTTCTTGGTGTACCGATCTTACGTGCAGGACGCACGTTGGGTGTTCTTGTTGTCCAGAATCGTAATCAGCGCTCCTATAGTGATGATGAGGTAGAAGCCCTTGAAACAGTGGTAATGGTGTTGGCAGAGATGATCGGTTCCGGTAACTTGCCTCATATTGCACACTCTGACGTGAAAGTAGATACAGAACGCCCTTTCTCGTTGACTGGAAGTGCATTGAATGAAGGGATTGGACTTGGTCATGTGATTTTGCATGAGCCGCGCATTGTGATTACTAATCTTTTTAATGAAGATTGCGAAATAGAACTGCTTAAACTATCAGCAGCGATTGATTCTCTTCGAATTTCTATTGACGATATGCTTGCTAGATGGGATGTAGCTCGCGATGGTGAACATCGCGATATTCTAGAAACCTACCGAATGTTTGCTCACGATAAAGGATGGGTAAAACGGTTGGAAGAGGCGATCCTTAATGGTCTTACGGCTGAGGCTGCAGTTGAAAAAGTGCAAAGTGATACTCGTGCTCGTATGATACAGATAGTTGATCCTTACATGCGGGAACGACTTTCAGATTTGGATGATCTGGCCAATAGACTTTTGTCACAGTTGATGGGAAGGAAAGACGATGCTTTTGCCATAGGTATATGCCAAAATGCTGTTCTTATCGCGCATGCCATGGGTGCTGCAGAGCTTTTAGATTACCCTAGGGAAAAAATCTGTGGTCTTGTGCTGGAGGATGGAGCTACAACAAGCCATGTTGTAATTGTTGCCCGCGCAATGGGGATTCCTGTAATTGGGCAAGCCAAAGGGATTATTTCCCTCGCTAAAAACGATGATCCAATCATTATTGATGGTAACGAAGGCCATGTTCATTTACGCCCTGTGGCAGATGTTGAGAAGGCTTATGCGGAAAAGGCTCGCTTTCAGGCTCATCGTCAAAAGTTTTACCGTGATTTATGCAATCGTCCACCCTATACCCGCGATGGTGTACCGATTACGATGTTGATCAATGCGGGCTTGCTTGTAGATCTGCCGCAATTGGCAGAATCCGGTGCAGAGGGGATTGGGCTTTTTCGCACGGAACTTCAATTTATGATTGCCTCAACATTTCCACGCGCTCAAGAGCAGGAAGAACTTTATCGCACTGTCTATCAAGAAGTAGGCGATAAAAGCGTGACCTTTCGCACATTGGATATTGGCGGAGATAAAGTTCTTCCTTATTTTCGGGCAAAAGGCCATGAAGAAAACCCAGCACTTGGTTGGCGTGCTATCCGCTTAGCGCTTGATCGTCCGGCACTCATGCGTACACAGTTGCGTGCACTGTTAAAAGCATCTGGAGGACGAGAGCTTCGTTTAATGCTACCGATGGTGACGGAAATCGCGGAAATCCACCATGCGCAACAGCTTATTGACCGCGAGGTGGCGCATCTTGCGCGCTTTAGTTATGAATTGCCAACACAGCTAAAACTTGGTGCAATGATTGAAGTTCCTTCTTTGCTATTTCAGCTTGACGAATTGATGCAGGTTACTGATTTTGTTTCTGTCGGTTCAAATGACCTTTTTCAATTCATGATGGCAGTTGATCGCAGCAATATTCAGCTCGCTAATCGTTTTGATCCTCTATCTCCTACTGTTCTGCGTGCGTTACGCAAAATTATTCGCGCCAGTCAACGTAATAACGTACCTGTCACATTATGCGGTGAAATGGCCGGAAAACCTCTGATGGCCATGGCTTTAATTGGTCTTGGCTTTCAGCGTCTTTCCATGGCACCAGCCTCTATTGGTCCCGTAAAAGCCATGTTGTTATCACTTAATGCAGAAAAACTATGCGATGTCTTAGAAAAAGAACTCGGTATATTGCAGACAGAGCGCAGTCTACGACCCATGTTACTTGATTTTGCACGCAATAATAATATAGCATTTTGAGTATGTAGGATCAACGAACAGAATTTTCAGGATACTAGGCCAAAGATGCTTACACTGTCACAAAATCGGATAGAACAATTAAAAAAGCGCTTTGAAATGATTGAGGTACAAATGGCAGATAATCCTGATCCGCATACCTATGTCAGATTGGCATCAGAATATGCTGAACTGCAGCCAATTATCGATCCTATACGGGTACTCAGTGCCTCCTGCAAGGAAAGAGATGACCTTAAGACAATATTGGAAGATCCAGAAACAGACGCTGATACACATTCTCTAGTTATGGAAGATCTTGTTACCCTTGACAAAAGGATCGGGCAACTTGAAAGGGAGGTACAGATCTTGCTTCTCCCGAAAGATATTAATGATAATAAAAATGCTATTCTAGAAATTCGTGCTGGCACTGGTGGTTTGGAAGCGGCGCTTTTTGCCGGAGATCTTTTCCGAATGTATGAGCGTTATGCCGTCAGCCAGAACTGGAAAGTAGAGATTCTTTCAATTAATACAGGGGATGCTGGCGGTTACAAAGAAATCATCGGAGCTATTTCTGGCAAGGGCGTGTTTTCAAAATTGAAGTTTGAATCTGGCGTGCATCGTGTTCAACGTGTACCGGAAACGGAGACTGGAGGTCGTCTTCATACTTCTGCTGCAACAGTTGCTGTTTTACCAGCAGTGGATGAGATTGATGTCGAAATTCGCCCCGAAGATATCCGTATTGATACCATGCGAGCCTCAGGTGCTGGGGGACAACACGTAAACACTACCGATTCTGCTGTGCGCATTGCCCATATACCAAGTGGTATTACTGTGATTCAGACGGAAAAGTCACAACACCAAAACCGAGCACGGGCTATGCAAATTCTGCGTGCACGGCTTTATAACATGAAATGCCAGAAGGCAAACAGTGAACGTTCAGCCTCACGCAAGGCGCAGATTGGGTCAGGAGATCGATCAGAACGGATCCGCACGTATAATTTTCCGCAAGGGCGGATAACAGATCATCGAATTAATCTAACGCTCTACAAGCTTGGCCGCATTATGGAGGGTAAATTAGATGAGATTTTTGAAGCGCTGATAACAGATCATCAAGTGACACTTTTAACCGAAATGAAAGAAACGTGAAGACCTATACTTTAGGCAGATTGGTACATCATACCATTAAAAGTTTGCATCAAATTGGAATCGATAGTGCTGACCTTGATGGTCGTTTACTTGTTCAATGGGTAACAGAATCTATGCCGCTTGAATTTATCTCCCACCCTGAAAAACCAGTAAGTTTGCAGCAGCGTGATAGGTTGAGTACAGCGCTACAGAGAAGAGTTTCTGGAGAGCCAGTGCATCGTATCATCGGTAAACGGGCTTTTTATGGATTGGATTTTATACTTTCTGCTGATACGCTTGAACCACGGCCTGATACAGAAATTCTGGTAGATCTAGCGCTGCCTTTTTTGCAATCTTGTGCTGTCATTAACTCACGTGTTTCCTGTCTTGATATGGGAACTGGTAGTGGTGTCATCGCTATCGCACTTTTATCTAATTTACCACAGCTGCATGCCATGGCTGTTGATATTACAAAAGATGCCATAGAAACTACTAAAAGAAATGCTCGATGTGCTGACGTTGCAAATCGACTCACTGTATGTGAGAGCAATTGGTTTGAAAGTGTAACCGGACAGTTTGATCTTATCGTTTCAAACCCGCCGTATATAGCACACGATGATATCGCAAACCTTGATATCAGTGTGCGGAACTTTGATCCGTTACGAGCTCTCGATGGCGGTAGGGACGGCCTTGATTTCTACCGTGAACTTGCAGCCAAGGGCAAGTTGTACTTGTATCCATCAGGTAAAATAGCTGTCGAAGTAGGTATTGGACAAAAGCAGGATGTAGAAAAAATCTTCTCCCAGCACAATTACAGGCTAGAAAAAACAAAACCAGACTTAAAAGGCATCGATCGGGCTTTGATGTTTATTCGGGATGAGGTTGATCCGAGAAAGGGAGAATAACCTTACTTACTCATGCATCCCCTAGAGGTGCAATAGCGTCTACAATATCATCCACTACGCGTTCAACAATATTTCTATCATCCCCTTCAGCCATAATACGAATCAGGGGTTCTGTACCAGAAAGTCGAATAAGCAAACGTCCTTTTTTTCCAATCATTCTTTTAGCTTGCTTAATAGCCTTTCTGACCTTTTCGCTTTCAAGCGGGTTTCCTTTGCTAATACGGATATTTTTCAATAACTGCGGTACGGGATCAAACTTATGACACAAATCACTCATCGGTAGACCAGTTTCTTTTAAGCAGCAAAGAATTTGTAATGCACTGACAAGACCATCACCTGTTGTGCCAAAATCTGAAAGAACAATATGACCTGACTGTTCACCACCAACATTAAAACCATGCGTTCGCATATGTTCAACTACGTACCGATCTCCTACTCTTCTCCGTGCCAATGTCAATCCTTGACTGCCAAGAAATCGCTCAAGTCCGAGATTGGACATAACTGTCGCAACCACACCACCACCCTGTAGCTTCCCTCTCCTATGCCATGATTCCCCAATCACAGCCATTAATTGATCCCCATCTATAATCGTGCCATTTTCATCGATCATTAACACGCGATCGCCGTCGCCATCCAATGCAATTCCGACATCAGCACGCACCTCGTGTACTTTTTCCATCAAGGGTATAAGATGAGTTGATCCACAGCTCTCATTTATATTCATTCCATTTGGTTTGTCATTAATAGTAATGACCTCTGCATCAAGCTCTCGAAGAGCAAGTGGCGCTGCTTTATAGGCAGCACCATTCGCGCAATCGATAACAATACGCAAACCCTCTAATGTAATAGAGCGCGGCATAGTGCGTTTGGCATATTCAATATAACGATAGATATCACCTTCAACACGCTTAGCCCGGCCAACATTGCATCGCCCTGCGAGTTGCGCAGTCATATCACTTTCAATCAATTTTTCAATCCTAAGTTCAAATTCATTTGAAAGTTTATAACCATCAGGCCCAAATAGTTTAATACCATTATCATAAAACAAATTGTGTGATGCAGAAATCATTACGCCAATATCAGCCCGTAAAGAACGACAAAGCATGGCAACAGCCGGTGTAGGTACTGGACCGAGCAAGAACACATCAATACCAGCAGAAGTAAAGCCAGCGACAAGAGCATTTTCAAGCATATAACCCGAAAGACGTGTATCCTTACCAACAACAACACGGTTACGGTGACCAAGATGTCGAAAAAGAATTCCAGCGGCCATACCAATTTTCATAGCTATCTCTGGCAACATCGGGAAGCTATTGGCTTGGCCCCGCACACCATCTGTTCCGAAATATTTCCGCATCACTACAATTATTTCCTAATAGACAACACAGCTGTATGTGAAATTAGTGCTGCTCCATACCTCATCATACTTTGAAATCGAAGCTTAGGTTAACAATCGTCAAGCAGATGACAGCAAAAAGCAAATAAAATTATATTTCTTACTATAAAAGACAGTGATAACAATCAGTTGCAAGTTGATACACTGTGACAGCGTCATCCTTTTGTATTATTTGCACGCAAAATTATCCGTCTGCTTTCGCTTGAAAGCGATTATCATTTTTTTCTTTTAACCTTGTTGCTTTGCCAGATTTAGGAACTCCGGTTCCTCGTGAAGGAAGTGCACTAGTGCCTACTTCCCGTGCTAGCGGTTTACCAGCGATAATATCCTTTATCTCATCACCGCTTAGTGTTTCATATTCAAGAAGGCCTTTGGCTAAAGCATTCCACTCCTTTTTCTTTTCAATCAGAATGCAGTTTGCTTCTTGATAGGCTGCATCAATCAGTTTACGCACTTCCGAATCAATCAAACGAGCTGTTTCTTCTGAAACATTTTGTTGGCGAACAACAGAATGACCGAGAAAAACCTCATCCTGATTATCACCATAAGCAACATTACCGAGCCTATCAGAAAACCCCCAGCGAGTTACCATTGCACGGGCAAGCTTGGTTGCTTGCTCAATATCTGATGCAGCTCCTGATGTGATATTTTCTTTGCCAAATTTGACCTCTTCAGCAACACGTCCACCCATCATGATCGCAAGGCGAAAAATCATCCAACGATAGCTCATAGAATAACGGTCACCTTCCGGTAGTTGCATCACCATGCCAAGGGCACGACCACGCGGAATGATTGTTGCTTTATGAACAGGATCAGCCACCGGCACGTACAATGCTACGATAGCATGGCCAGCCTCATGGTAAGCCGTCAGTTCTTTTTCTTCTTGAGTCATGGCAGTCGAACGGCGTTCAGCTCCCATCAATACCTTGTCTTTAGCATCTTCAAACTCCTTCATTGTTACAAGTCGCCTGTTTCTTCGAGCGGCCATCAGGGCAGCCTCATTAACAAGATTCATCAGATCAGCACCGGAAAAGCCGGGGGTCCCACGGGCTAATACTCTCATATCCACATTAGGTGCAACGGGAACATTACGAATGTGAACATTCAAAATCTTTTCGCGACCACTGATATCAGGATTAGGCACTATGATTTGACGGTCAAAACGCCCTGGGCGCAATAGCGCTGGATCCAATACATCAGGCCGATTGGTCGCAGCAATGAGAATGACATTTTCATTGGCCTCAAAACCATCCATCTCCACAAGAAGCTGGTTTAACGTCTGTTCACGCTCATCATTACCACCTCCAAGACCGGCACCGCGATGGCGGCCAACCGCATCAATTTCATCAATAAAAATAATACATGGAGAGTTTTTTTTAGCTTGTTCAAACATATCGCGCACACGACTGGCGCCAACACCGACAAACATTTCAACAAAATCTGATCCAGAAATGGTGAAGAAAGGTACATTTGCCTCCCCAGCAATAGCACGTGCAAGTAGGGTTTTTCCTGTACCAGGAGGGCCAACAAGCAGAACACCACGTGGAATACGGCCACCGAGTCGTTGGAATTTCTGAGGATCACGCAAAAATTCAACGATTTCTTCTAGATCAGCTTTAGCTTCATCAACACCAGCCACATCGGAAAAGGTTACGTGTCCATGTGCTTCTGTCAGAAGTTTTGCTTTTGATTTACCAAATCCCATGGCTCCACGAGAACCACCTTGCATCTGGCGCATAAAAAATAGCCAGACCGCAACCAATAAGATAATAGGAAACGCTGAGACAAGCAAACTGATAAATGGGTTTGATCCGCTCGCCTCTGGTTCTGCTTTGATTATCACTTTCTTACTTTCAAGCCGTTGAATCAGTCTATTGTCATTAGGTGCATAAGTAACAAATCGCTGGTCTTCCATTGTAAACCCGGAGATATTAGATCCCTGTATTGTCACCTCTTTGATCTGACCGGCATTAACCTTTTGTATAAAATCAGAATATGCTAATTGATTAGCTGCGCTTTTTTGGGTAGATCCCTGAAAAAGGGAAAACAGTGCAACGATAAGAAAGGCAATAATACCCCACAAAACAAAGGAACGGTAATTTGGATTCATATCAATTCCATTTGGTCAAAAGAAGGGAAAGTGAGAGACATATTTCCCTGCAACATACTTTTACTCTTAATTGTTGCCAAGGTTAGAGCTTCTAAATCAGGAAAATTCCTTGTTGTTTTTGTCATTTTTCCCGCTTTTATCGCAAAGATCGGCAAGAGAGCCTCTAAAATTGGTATATCATATTCTGATATAAGCCAGTCAAATGGTAAAGTAATGCGCTGCAATCCGATATTGCTATTTTTTAGACTATGTTGTGTCAAAACAGGTAAATCAAATCCGCTCTTACCACAGACCATACAACTCGTTTCAAGTGACGGAAAATGTAACTCGTGTACATCTGCTAAATACTCAGGTAACTCACTTAGAATTTGGCGAACTTCTTCTTGCGTTGGCGGGCGTAGTAGAACTGTTTCCCAACCGCTGTTATTGACACGATAGCGACCATCCCAGATAGTAGTCTGTCCAGGCACTAGCAGACAGGATGTAAGGTTACGTTTCTCACGCCAGATTCGTAAGAATTTATTCGTTATTTCAATTACTGCACCTGATATAGTAGTACGACGTAACCTGTTTCTTCCTGCGGTGAGAAACGTCTTTAGTTTCAGCTGCTGATTCGCTATGAGATGTTGAGTTCCGCCCATAATTGCAGCACTCAATGCAATAAGTGTAGCAAAAGCTTTCTCCTCATCAACACCGAGCGGTTGTAGATCGAACCAAAGCCTTTCACTTTGCAATCTCATACGCGATTTTAATGTAAGGACAGCTATGATTTCTGCCTCTCTCTGGCGTTTGCAGGCCGCTGCTGCAACAGCTTTCTGGGCCTCCAATACTGCTTTATCATTTAGACTTCTACGAATCCGTACCCTTTCATAGGAGGGATTTGCATTTGTTGGGTCATCAATCCACGCAATGCTATGTTTTAATAAATAATCTCGTAGTGTTGCGCGCCATATTCCTAACAAAGGACGCAATAAAAGGAATTTTTGCCGTAGAAGCGATAAGCGCGGCATTGCTGCCAATCCTCGCCAACTAGTACCGCCGCGGAGAAGACGCATAGTATAAGTTTCAGCTTGATCATTCAGCGTATGACCAGTAACAATTACTCTAGCATCATATTTTTCAGCTGCATCGCATAGCAAATTATAACGGGCCACGCGTGACCTTTGAGAAATAGCCCGCACTGGTTTCTTTTTATACCAAGTCAAGGTGAATATTTCATGCGTAATATTGTTCTTAGCACATAACTCTGCTACAATTCTAGCTTCGTTTGCAGATTCATGACGCAAGCCATGATCGACTGTCACAGCAACAAGCCGTTCTTTTCGACCAAAGCGCGCCAGGTATTCGTACAGCAAAAAAAGCATGGCAAGGGAATCGCTACCGCCAGAGACAGCGGCAATAATACCTTCCCCTTTTGAAAAATCATTTTGATCAAAAAGAGAGGATAAAAAATCATTACGGGTATCTAATACAACTGCGTTCATGACTGATCTATTTTGGATCAAATTTTAGTTTAAAAAATTTCGGCACTGCTTTTACTCATTCTTCGCTGCCTACCGGATATAAATTTTGGTACTTTATGACAATATCCCTTCGCATTACTATGAATCATTAGGAACACTTTTGTAAAGGCGGATATAATTTTTCCATTCACCTAATTGCAGGTATATCTGTACCAGATGTCATAAATATGCCAGTCTGTATCCTTCTTCTTTTTTAATCATCCGCATTTTAGAAAACCCAAGGCGTTTAGTAGCCATTTTTTCTAAGATCATAATCTAAGCTAACAAAGCAGATCTTTATTCTAAAAGAAAATTTTCTTGAAATACGCTTTCAATACAATAGTTTTAAAAACTATAGGCACCCTTATTAATAAAGTTGTGAATAATTATCCAATTCAGTGATTTGGTAGATTATTGATAACTGTCACGGCACGGCGATTCTGTGACCAACAGAAAACATCATCACAAAAAGCAACAGGTCGTTCTTTACCATAGGAAATAGTTTGCATTCGATCGGATGCTATTCCCTGTGAAATCAGATAATCACGGACAGCAACTGCGCGACGCTGTCCAAGAGCCAAATTATATTCACGCGTACCACGCTCATCAGCATGACCTTCAACCGTAATAGTATATTCTGGATAATGATTCAACCATTGAGCCTGCTGCATCAAGATCTGTTGTGCATCGGCACGGATAGAAGAGGAATCAAGATCAAAGAGTACGTAGTCACCGACATGGATCTTGAAATCTTCTGCTTTTCCTAACTGAGCGTTAAAGCCAAGCTGATCGGAATTTCGAAATTCTCCGCTTTTGGAAGCACACCCGGCAAGAATTAATGAAAGAAAAAACAAGGCGACAAAAGAATTATGTGTGATCTTTTGAAAACGGTCCATGAGCTTAATACCCCTTAAATTTGCAACTAATAGAGAAAATCATGAAATACCTTAATTATTTACTCGTTCCATATCAATAAAGGAAATCTTGTCAAATACTTGTAAGAAGTTATCATCCACACAACCCTTTTTGTATTTAGAAAATGCATACTTAATCACTGTATTCAAGTGAAAATATGGCCTATTGCTTTAATAAGCCCATCTTGAATTCGCAAAGAAGCGGGCTGATGGCATGATGCGAAGTTGATTGAAAATACAAAGGCAACTGATATTTACTTCATATTAAGTTTTTATGTATCTCCTTAGCGAGGAAGAAGTTCTTGTATTTCTCTGGCTGAGCATTAATTAAGCAATGGCGACCACGCTGGATCAGAAGCATCATTCGGTGTTGGGAGTTGGCGCTCATTTCGACCTGTGATATCAATAGTATAAATTTTAGGCCCTTTTCCTACATTTTGTCGAAAAAACATCAAAACTTGACCGTTAGGTGCCCATGTTGGGCCTTCATTGTGAAAACCAGATGTTAATAACCGTTCACCTGAGCCATCTGGATGCATTACACCAATAGAAAACTGTCCTTCCGATTGCTTGGTAAAGGCAATATAATCTCCCCTTGGTGACCAAACCGGCGTCGAATAACTGCCATCTCCAAAAGAAATACGTTGCTGACTAGAACCGTCGACATTCATTACATAAATCTGCTGACGCCCGCTTTCATCGGATTCGAAAACAATCTTGTTGCCATCTGGCGAATAGGAAGCCGCAGTATCAATAGATAGAGTCGAGGTCAATCGTGTTACAACACGGGAGCGCAAATCCATGATATAAAGATTGGTACTGCCATTATCCTGTAATAGGCTCATTATTACCTTTTTACCATCCGGTGAAAAACGAGGTGCAATAGTCATGTTTGAAAATGCCCAAACAAGTTCACGCCGAGCTACTTCAATTTGTTGCAAGTAAACGTGTGGTATGTTGCCAGTAAAAGCTATATAGGTAATTTCTTGCCGAGTCGGCGAGAACCGCGGTGTCAAGACAATTTCCCGCCCGTCTGTAAGATAATGCAGATTTGCCCCATCCTGATCCATAATGGCAAGCCGCTTGATACGGGCATTACGCGGCCCTGTTTCATCGATAAAAACAATACGTGTATCGAAATAACCCGTTTCTCCTGTCATCTTATGATAAACAGCATCAGCAATAATATGTGCTACTCGCCGCCAGGATTCCTCTGTGGAATAGAATTGTCGACCTTCAAGCTGCCTATTACCATAAACGTCCCATAGACGGAACTCAATATGAATCCGCCCATCTGCTTCTCGAGAAACACAGCCAATTACAAGTCCCTGTACCCCAATCCGCTGCCAATCAGTAAAATGTGGCCGAACCTCCGTATTAGTAATATGTTCAAGAAAAGATATTTTATCAACAGTTCTGAAAAGACCTGAACGATCAAGATCAGCAGCAATAACTGAGGTAATTTGCGAACCTATGCCGTCGCTTGAAAGAAAATCAGTCACAGCAATTGGAACCGGATTAAAATTGCCACCTGTTATATCAAGAACCACTGCAGCACGCACTGGAAACACTGCATTTACAACTGCTAAAATCGTCACAAATAATGATAAAACACAGTGCCTTTCCAACTGCTCCATACTTAACCTAGTCCTTTTTCATTTATTTTACAGAATTTTACCATTGAAGTTTTGTAGTTTTTTTATGAATCATTCTGGGAAAACCTTCATGTTGATGGTCACATTATGCCACTGATTGTATTTTTCAATAGGCAAGGAAAATGGAATACATTTCCTAAGTGCTGCTAGTGCCTGAATTGCAATAATGTCACGTTGGGCGCTACTACCACCAGCAGGATTTAGTTCTGGTTCACCATTTAATGTCCCATCCCGATTCAGCCTAAAATGCACAATAACACGCAAATCATAAGCTGTGCTGCCACTAACAGCAGCTAGATCCCACTGACTTTGTACACATTTTCCGATAACATTCTCCAATATCTGTTGCAAAGCAGCACTTTTAATATTCTCTGCTTTTTCAGAAGAAAGTAGTTCCGTATCGCGTTTAGCGCTATCATTTTGTGTTTTTGTTTTATCAATAAGAAGATTTTGATTCATGGCTAAAATATTATCGATGAAATCCTTTTTAACTAAAGAATGCATTTTCTTTTTTTCATTTGTTTTAAGCTTAATAGCTGCAGCCATCCTCTTTTGGGGAACTTCTGGCATAGAATCAATTTCTTTCTGATCTACCTCCGATGCAATAGATTCTTCCCATAGAGGGGTATTTGATCCGGCAACAGATGTACTCGAAGAAGGCAATACTGCTTTTATTTCACGTGGCTTTTCCTTCGGCATAAAAGGCAGTTTTGTATCGATCTTTCCCTTACCAGTATGTTCTGCTGCATCTAATTTTTCTCTTGATTTCTCTGTTGGAGTAGGCAGAAGTTTCTCTGTTTTGATAGCCTTTAAATTACCTTTTAGAAGTACCATTTCATCACCTAGTGGCACTAGTGAAACAGGAAGAGATTCTCTATTCACAAGATTAAATAGCATTAAAGATGAAGAAGAAAACACACATAAACCTAAAAGAACAGTGTGCGCGGCTGTTGATATGATGAGAGCTGTCTTCATTGGCATTTTATTTCACAGGTACAGTTGCCAAAGCAACGTTATGAAACCCAGCTTTTTGTATCAAGGACAAAATATCAAGCACTTTCTCGTAACTAGCAGTCTTGGCGCCGCGTATGACAATGCGTTGCCTGAATCCTTCTGGAGTTGCAGTGCCAATAGTCTTTAACCGAACACTAAATTCCTCGCGCGGATAATATGCTTCCTTTATAGCAATCCTGCCGTCCTCAGCAATTGACACAGTCAATGGCTCAGTATCGGCGTTAAGATGGTCTGCTGTCATCTCAGGAAGATCAATTGGTACCCCATTAACAAGTAACGGCGCTGATACCATAAAAATAACAAGAAGTACGAGCACAACATCAACGAATGGTGTTATATTAATTTCACTCATCAAGTTGTAGCGACTTCGTCTATGACGACGTCTACTGCTACACTTGTTCTTCATATTTCCAGCCTAACATATCTACGATCTATATTTTCTGTATGGATGATGGGGGGGTATACCCTATGCAGAAGATGTTACTGTGCGTTCATCAATCTGTCGTGAAAGAATAGCTGAAAACTCATCAGCAAAGTTCTCAAGTTGAGTGCCAATTTTGTTAGCATCACTTGACAATTTATTATAGGCAACTACAGCCGGAATAGCCGTAAGCAACCCGATCGCAGTTGCCAAAAGTGCTTCGGCAATACCAGGTGCGACCGTCGAAAGACTTGTGTTTTTAGATGCTGCAATGGATTGGAATGATGTCATAATACCGATAATTGTGCCAAATAAACCAATAAATGGAGATGCAGATCCAGTAGTTGCCAGAAAACCCAAACGAGCTTCCATGCGGCTTGTCTCACGTATCAGAGCAACATTCATGGCTTTATCGATGCGCATTTGCAAGGCAATCGGCGAACGGGTACCTTTTCCAAAGGATTTTTTCCATTCCCGCATAGCAGCCATAAAAATCGCACTCATATCAGAAATCTCCCGATTATGTAGCTTCCGATAGAGCTCTTCAAGAGAAGAGCTCGACCAAAACATCTTTTCAAAATTCCTGATAGAACGCCGGGTATTTTCATAGCTGAAAACCTTGCTGATAATTACTGCCCAGCACCATATAGAGGTAGCAAGTAGCCCAAGCATAACAAGCTGTACGAGCAAATTTGCCTGTATGAAGAGATCAAAAAATGTTATATTAAATCCTGGAGAAGCGAGTTCTATACCTGGCATGTTTCATCAATCCTCAAAAATCTTTAACCCAAATCTTATTGGACATAAATATTAAGTATACTTTATAAAATCTTTGGGTTTTAATATTCATAGACCAGGCTTTGGGAATGTACACAGATATTACTTATGAGGTTCAAATTCAGTATAATTGAAGGCTGACTCTGTAACCACCAAGAGATGCTAACGGTATTTGTGCATTGTTATGATTAATAACCTTTTTATAGACGAAGAAAAGATACTTTAATCAATACAGTTCTCATATCCTCTTTCGATATGCCATACAAATAAGAAGTCATGTCTCACAGTGAGACTAGATAAAAAAGTGTATATAAAATAACAAACTACAGTATCTCCCATTAAATAATATGGTAGTTTTCATTATAAAATAACTATGAGAGCTTCATTTTTACCTTATTAAATAATTTATTGAACAAACTTGTACTAAAAAAGTAAAAAATAATACACTGACCTTATCTCCATTGTTGAGTGATTATTTCTACAAACAAAATCCTATATTAGATCTTCATTCGCAAAAAATAACGTGATTGTGGCCACTACATATGGATAAAAAATAAAGCAATACAACACAACGAGACATGAGGCAAACAACTGCTTTTCTGACTCATGTTTTATCAAACAGAAAGCAATAACACACAGTATCAAACTGCTTTTTCTTCTTGCTGGGACCACTTTCCAAGTGCAGCAAGATGATTCATTCGCACGCGATGGAAAAAAGCACGCTGACTGATAACAACATTTTCTTTTTTACCACCCCAAGCTCTCATTGCCGCCGCTTGAAGCGCGCGACCATAAGAGAAAGTTAATGTCCACGGAAGAGAACCGGCAGCATTCATGGCCGAAAGATGCGCTGTTGCTTCTTCATCTGATTGCCCCCCGGAAAGGAAAACAATACCTGGTACAGCCGCAGGGACAGTTTCTTTCAAGCAACGCAAAGTTTTTTCGGCTACTTCTTCTACAGAAGCATAGCGTGCATTTTCGCCATCAATCACCATGTTTGGTTTTAAAAGCATCTTATCAAGCTTAACACGAGCCTCACTCAACGCTCTAAACACTTGTTCTAGAACACATTTTGTCACATCATAACAGCGATCAATAGAATGATTCCCCGGTTTACCATCCATAACTACTTCAGGTTCAACAATTGGTACAATACCAATTTCCTGACATAAAGCAGCATAAAGCGCCATAGTGTAGGCATTTTGTTTTACCGCAAATCGTGTCGGTAGATCCATTTTATCAATAGTAATTACAGCACGCCATTTAGCAAAACGGGCACCAAACTTGTAATATTCTTTTAAACGATCTCGCAATCCATCGAGCCCTTCTGTGATCTTTTCATTAGGGAAGGCTGGCAACAGCTTTGAACCAAGATCAACTTTTATACCAGGAAGACTGCCTGATGCCTTGATTACATTTGTCATCATAGAACCGTCAGAGGCTGTCTGACGAATAGTTTCATCGTAAAGAATAACCCCGGATATATATTCCTTCATAGCCTCTTTAGTTGAAAAAAGCATTTCACGATAATCTCTACGATTTTTTTCAGTTGATTCCAGATGAATGGTATCAAAACGTTTTTTGATCGTACTTGAACTCTCATCAGCTGCAAGAATACCTTTTCCCTCTGCAACTAATGCATGAGCGATATCTTCAAGACGTTCCATTATTTTTGTTCCTCTTCATTTTGGACTTGCACTGAGTCTATTTTATATTGGTTATAGTCTTTTATTTTCCAGTATTCGCACCCCTGGAAGGGATTTACCTTCCATCCACTCCAGAAATGCACCTCCGGCCATTGAGAGGTATGTAAAATCTCCTGCAACTCCGGCGTGGTTAAGTGCCGCAACGGTGTCTCCTCCTCCTGCAATAGAGATAAGTCTACCCGCTTTAGTCCGTTCAGAAACCCGTTTTGCAACCTGAACTGTTCCCAAATCAAATGGACGAAGTTCAAAAGCACCAAGTGGACCATTCCAAACAAGTGTGGCCGCTTTATCAATCATTTTGTTAATGCATTCAATCGACTTACTGCCGATATCAAGAATCATTCCATCAACAGGGATGGAATCAATAGCATGACAATGATATGGCACGTTTTCTCTAAAATGAGAGGCAATAACAGCATCAACCGGCAACACAAGTGTGCAATCTTCTGATTTAGCTTTTATCATAATAGCTTGTGCTGTATTAACCAGATCATACTCGCATAGCGATTTTCCGACATTCAAGCCCTGTGCTGCGAGAAATGTATTAGCCATACCTCCACCAATCACTAGCGTATCCACTTTATCAATTAGACTATTTAATAGCTCTATTTTAGTCGAAACTTTTGCACCTCCGACAATCGCTATAAGGGGGTGTATCGGACAACCAAGCCCATTCTCTAGCGACTCGAGCTCAGCTTGCATTGATCGTCCAGCATAAGCGGGGAGAAGGCGGGCTAACCCTTCTGTAGAAGCATGAGCACGATGGGCTGCTGAAAACGCATCATTAACGTAGATATCACCGTTAACTGCAAGTGCCTTTGCAAATTCAGGATCGTTTTTTTCTTCTTCTGCGTAAAAACGCGTGTTCTCAAGCAGAAGAATATCACCATCTCTCATCATCGCAACTGCCGTTTGTACTTTATCTCCAATGCAATCTTCAGAAAAGTGAACAGAACAATTCAGTATCTTTTCCATTTCCCTAACAATTTTTTTTAAGGAATTTTCAGAAGAAATTCTGCCTTTAGGACGACCGAAATGCGCAAGCAAAATGACTCTAGCCCCTTTGCAGGATAATTCTTCGATTGTTGGGGCAACCCTTTTAATACGGGTTAGATCTGTTATTTTACCATCTGTTATAGGAACATTCAGATCTACACGTAACAGAACACGCCTAGATCTTACCTCAACATCATCAAGTGTATGAAATCCCATAAACCCACTCTCCACAAAAAGCATTTCAGAAAATGCCTACATACCTCTAAACCTTAACTTGCATTTACAGAACCTTTGAAAAAGCAACAGCTGTATCATTCATACGGTTGGAAAATCCCCATTCATTATCATACCAAGCAAGAACACGGCAGAACGTACCATCCATAACCTTAGTCTGATCCATATGAAAAATTGAGGAATGGATATCATGATTGAAATCATGACTCACAAGCTTCTCATTTGTAAATCCGATGATACCTTTAAATTTGTCATTGGCTGCAGTACGAATTGCCTCGTTGATTTCCCCAACCGTCGTTTTACATTCTGCAATAAAGCTAAAATCCACAACGGAAACATTCGGTGTTGGTACTCGAATTGCAACCCCATCAAGGCGACCTTTAAGCTCCGGTAAAACCAAGGCAACAGCCTTAGCAGCCCCTGTTGAGGTTGGAATCATCGATAATGCCGCAGCACGTGCTCGATAAAGATCTTTGTGCACAGTATCAAGTGTTGGCTGATCGCCTGTATAAGAATGGATAGTGGTCATGAAACCTTTTTCAATCCCAATCACATCATTTAGCACCTTGGCTAAAGGGGCTAAGCAGTTCGTGGTACACGAAGCATTAGAAACTACCTCATGCTCCTTTGACAACTTGTTGTGATTTACACCATAAACAACTGTTAAATCAGCCTCTTCCGCAGGAGCAGAAATAATCACACGCTTCGCACCAGCAATGAGATGGGCGGCTGCTTGGTCACGCTTAGTAAAGATACCTGTACATTCCATAACTATATCTATACCTTCAGCCTTCCATGGTAACTCTTCTGGGTTGCGGATAGTATAAACTTTTATAGGCCCATGTCCGGCATCAATGGTATTGCCTAATACTTTAATCTCCCCCGGAAATCGGCCGTGCACAGAATCATAGCGCAAAAGATGAGCATTAGTTTCAACTGCTCCAAGATCATTAATAGCAATAACTTCAATATCCTTTCGATTATTTTCAATAATAGCACGCAAAATATTACGGCCAATACGACCAAACCCGTTAATTGCTATACGAACCGTCATAATTTCTTCTCCCGTTTAAATATCATTAGCTCCGACGTAATTACTGAAATGATAAAATAAAAAACAACTTATCGAACTTCTTAGATCAACAATTAATATTAGATCTTGATTTTGCAGCATCAACAACGGCCTCTGGCGTAATGCCAAAGTGGGGATAAAGTGTTTCAATCGGACCACTGGCGCCAAAACCATGCATACCAATAAATATTCCATCTATGCCGATAAATCTGCTCCATCCTTGTGGAACTCCTGCCTCTACTGCAATCTTGATAGGCGCAGTACCAACAATGGTTTTCCGATAAGACTCTTCCTGCTTCTCGAAGAGCCTAAAGCAAGGCACAGACACAACACGTGTGGCAATGCCATCTTCTTCAAGAATTTCTCTGGCAGCGACAGCAATACTCACTTCTGATCCACTGGCAAAGATCGTTACTTTTGCACTACCGCTTGCTGGTTTAAGCTCATACGCTCCAAACGCACAAAGATTACCGCTCTCATATCCTCTACGAACACTTAGCAGATTTTGTCGTGTCAATGCAAGTGTTGACGGTGTTTTCCTGGATTTTAGTGCAAGCTGCCAGCATTCAAGTGTTTCCATTGCATCAGCAGGACGAAAAACCAAATGGTTAGGTATACTCCGCAAACTAGCTAGATGTTCAATAGGCTGATGCGTTGGTCCATCTTCACCAAGGCCAATGGAATCATGTGTCATAACATAAATAACACGAATACCCATCAGCGATGAAAGCCGCATGGCCGGGCGTGCGTAATCAGAAAAGCACAGAAATGTTCCTGAGTAAGGAATAATACCGCCATAAAGTGCAAGGCCATTCATTACCGCCGCCATAGCATGTTCACGAATTCCATAATGGATATAACGACCTGAAAAATCCTGTGAGGTAATACCTACCATCTGACTTGTTTTAGTATTGTTTGACTCTGTCAGATCCGCTGAGCCTCCGATGGTTTCAGGAATAATTTGATTGATGATCTCAAGCGCCATTTCTGAAGCTTTACGAGTAGAAATTTCTGATTGATTTGCGGCCAACTTCTTTTTATACTCGTTGATTTCCGCATCAAATGTGCAAGGCAAATCACCACGCATCAAACGCTTAAACTCAGTACGAAGGTTAATGTCAAGATCACTAAATTTTCTATCCCATTCAATGCGTTTCTTTGCCGCGTTTAGTCCTGACAGTCGCCAGTCATCAAGAATCTCTGCAGGCACAGCAAAAGGAGGTGCATCCCATTGCAGCGCTTTGCGAGCAGCCATCACTTCCTCTGCACCGAGCGGTGCACCATGTGTCTTGTTCGTACCGGCTTTGTGTGGCGCACCAAAGCCTATCGTAGTCTTACAAGCGATCAAAGTGGGTCTATCAGAATGGTGTGCTTGCTCGATAGCCTTGCTGACTTCTTCTTGATTGTGGCCGTCAATCTCAATCGTATTCCAGCCACAGGCGGAAAATCGAGTAGACTGATCAGTGCTATCAGCAAGATCTATCTTACCGTCAATTGAAATATCATTATCATCCCAAAAAACAATTAATTTTTTAAGCTTTAGGTGTCCAGCAATGGAGATGGATTCTTGACTAATACCCTCCATCAGGCAGCCATCACCAACCAAAACATAGGTATAATGATTAATCAGATCTCCGAAACGATTGTTCATTAATCGTTCACCGATAGCCATACCTACGGCGTTAGCCAATCCCTGACCTAGCGGCCCAGTCGTTGTTTCGATACCACCAGCATAGCCATATTCCGGGTGGCCTGCTGTGCGAGCACCAAGCTGGCGAAAGTTCTTAATTTGATTCAAAGTAATATCTTTATAGCCTGTCAGGTAAAGTAAAGAATAAAGCAGCATGGAACCATGACCGGCAGAAAGAACAAAACGATCTCTATTTGGCCACTCAGGCTCTCGTGGGTCATGTGACATAAATCGTGTATAAAGCACAGTGGCAATATCCGCTGTCCCCATTGGCAAACCTGGATGACCGGAATTTGCCTTTTCAATGCTATCAATAGAAAGAAAACGAATGGCATTTGCCATTTGGTTCTGTTTTTGGGAATTTTTCATATGCTTCCTGATTTATTTTAGTCTCTCTGAAAAAATCAGAGTCCGGCGTATTTACTAGTATTATCCACAAATAACATTTGGGTAAATAGAGTCAATAAATTCCTGCTTTCAACAAGCTACGTTGGTGGATTTCTTGCAACAAACGCAATCGCCGATTAATAATCATGTTGACTAAGTCAAATATCCTATTCGATTCGGCTGAATTAAATAAGTTCAATAGATTAAGGCAAGGTTTTAAGATATTATGACAGGTGAAATTTCTCTTGATCAGGCGTTTGAACATATTCATAAGGCACTTAATGTGTTAGAAAATACAATTGAGAGCCGTCTTGCAATACAAGATCAGTTTACTAAAATTGAAGAAGAAATGCAGCGTGTAAATGCTGACCGTGCACGATTAGCGCAAAAACTTGATATTAGTGAGGCACGCGCTGAACAACTCGAACTGACCAATAAGGAAGTCTCTCATAGGCTGATTATCGCAATGGAAAAAATCCGTGCTGTTATTGAGCAATAGGATAATAAAATTATGGCAACGGTGATGGTAACCATTGATGAAAAAACGTATCGCATGGCCTGCGACGAAGGGCAAGAGAGTCATCTTGCGGGTCTTGCCCAAAAGCTTAATCGCTATATCGGTCATTTAAAGTCTTCTTTCGGTGAAATCGGAGACCATCGTCTTTCTGTTATGGCAGGAATTATGGTAATGGATGAAATGAGTGAATTGGAAAAACGTTTTGCTAACTTAAAAGAAGAAAACCAGACTTTACAGGCAACCCAAGAAATGTTAGCTAATCAGGCAATAGAACATAAGCGAGCAGTAGCCGCAAAGCTGGATCAGATTGCGCAACGAATCATCGTGCTTGCGAGTCGGATAACACCAAGAAATTAGAAATTTGCGTACAAATCCCGACTCACTCTTCAAGATCAGTTCAATTTTCCATACGACCTTTAGATGCCTCCCTCTTCCTCATCCTCATTGATATAGGCGATACGCAGCATATTTGTTGTACCAGGACTACCAAGGGGCACTCCCGCTGTCACGATAATCCTATCGCCTGGTTTGCTGATTTTTTCACTGCGAGCAATTGCACAGGCGCGATCAACCATATCATCCAGATCATGCGCGTCTTCAGTAACCACACTGTACAATCCCCAAACAAGCGCAAGACGGCGTGCTGTTTCCACAATGGGAGAAAGAGCAACAATCTGTGTATTTGGCCTCTCACGCGAAGCACGAATACCTGTTTTACCTGTACTTGTATACGCAACGATTGCCGATAGATTAAGTGTTTCAGCAATCTGACGGGCGGCAAGAGATATGGCATCTGCCCCTGTTGGTTCAGGCTTAGAATGTTTGGCATTGATCATAAGACCATAATTGGGATCACATTCGATTTTGCATGCGATTCGATCCATGGTCTGTACCGCTTCAATTGGATAGCAACCTGACGCCGATTCAGCAGAAAGCATGATTGCATCTGCTCCTTCAAACACAGCTGTTGCAACATCAGATACCTCAGCCCGTGTTGGAACTGGTGCATTGATCATCGATTCAAGCATCTGTGTTGCGACTACAACCGGTTTACCTGCCATACGGCAAACATTAATGATTTCAATCTGGGTGCCAGGTACACTCTCCAATGGCATTTCTACACCAAGATCACCGCGGGCTACCATTACTGCGTCAGACAGTTCAACAATCTCTGCAAGACGCTGTACAGCCTGCGGTTTTTCAATTTTTGAAAGAATGCTACTACGACCTCTAGTAATATTACGAACTTCGGAAATATCTTCAGGACGTTGGATAAAAGACAATGCCACCCAATCAATCTCTTCCTGCAGAACAGCACCCAAATCACTATAATCCTTTTTTGTAAGCGCACCAACACAAAGTGTTGTATCGGGTAAGCTAACACCTTTGCGATCAGAAATGAATGTACCTGTAACAACACGGCACTTAATGGAATGTCCATCACATTCTTCAGAAATAAGCTCCAGCTTCCCGTCATCAATTAGTAAGCGCTCCCCAGGTTTTACAGCCTCGAGAATCTCAGGATTCGGTAAATAAACTCTTTGATTATCTCCTGGATGATTCTTATCGTCGAGTGTGAAAACCTGCCCGGCAATCAATTCAGCTCTACCATCAGAAAAAGTACCAACGCGTAATTTCGGCCCTTGCAGATCAGCTAGTATGCCAATCGGGCGGCCATATTTTTTTTCAATTCTGCGGATGCGTGCCACTAGAATGCGCATGATATCATGGCTTGCATGACTCATATTGATACGAAAAACATCAGCTCCAGCCACAAAAAGGCGCTCGATCATTGCTTCTTCCGAAGAAACTGGACCTAGCGTTGCAAGAATTTTTACTTTGCGGTTGCGTTTCATGGCTCTGCGGTTCCTGTAAATATAGGATTGTTCGAAGAAAAGCTAGAGGAATCCGGCTCTTTTAGCCGCACCATCCAGCTGATTTGATTCTCTGTATCTATTTCTCGGAACCCAAACTTCTGAAATCCACGCGCAAAACAGTTTTTTACGCCATTAATTTTGAATTCACTGTCACTGACACACATATTAACTACGCCATCCCAACGGCTTGCCCCGTTAGAATCTTCCGCATAAAAATAGTAAAAACGTGACAAAAGCGGTCCCTTAATCAGCGTTTTACAGCTCATCGGTTTAATCTGCCACCAACCCTCGCTTGTCCAATTTGAAACAGTCCGATAACCAATTGCAACACCAACAACTTTCTGTGTTATATTACAAGCACGAAAATCTGCGTAAGCTAAGGAGATACCAAATTTCAAAAACATAAAAGGAAGAAACCATATTACAACGTGTCTTAAAAGCATTCAAGATATCCTGAATAATTTGAACATTGTTACATGAAGAAACCGAATGTACAACCACCTCTCTCGAGAAGAGAGGTATCCTAAGGCGAATAAATCCAGTGTCTCTACATCAGATTTTTCACACAGTTTCTTGTACTATGCAACCTAATAAGATGATCTATTTATGATTTTATAATTGCAAATATACAAAACCAAGACCAAGGGTATGATCCTTAACACTAAGCCAGCTTTGAAGATACCCAACAATAGCTAGAGGTCCTACAGAGCTGTACTACAGGGTAAAACTAAGAAACTCAACTGCGAGAATCTCGCATGCTCCTTGAGCCAAAATGAGGAGCGCTAAATAGCAATTTGATCAATCCATAGTTACGAAGATCAGCGAAAACTCATTAAGTTCGTGTCCTATAATAATCAGGTGATGACAAAACCATGTCGAATTTTGGATCTATGGCAGAGGCTTATCTGGATTATAGATAGCAACTCTGTAACCACGCTTCATGTTGTTCATAAAATAAACTATCATATCGCGCTATCCTGAAAAAACATTTTTCTTGTATTTGGTTGCTTTGCAATAGAATTCAAATCATCAAAATAATAACCGTGGAAAAATTATGATTATGCCTTCAAACTATTACTGTAGGTATTGTAAATATTTTATCATAATGGCAGTAAAAAAGAATTGATTTTTTCTATCTTATCCTTTACGAGGTTGTACCTTGGTTTTTGTCAGGTACGAGAGTCTATCACTGTTTTTCCTCTTTGTTGAGGAACATGCGTCTGTACGGATAAGGTTCGATCTTAGTAGTGAAAAAGAAGATTAGCTGATTAGTAGAAAAGTTTGATATTTTTCCCAAAGCCCATTAGTTTTCAGCACGGACTTGGCTTAGTATTGTATCTTTATCTACTTCATGACTTTCCGATGACAACGTAGGTTGGCTAAGGGATGTGTGCGCTTGGAAAGTTTCACCATAGTTGAAAGGCGGAGAAGATCTAATTTCATGATTGAACGAACTCGTGAGAAATATTCACCGGAAAATATTCTACTATTCTGAAGAGAAGAGAATGAGGCCACAACAAAACAGGCGTACGCGCGGAAGGGTTAATAATAACCGCAGAAGCCCCAATCCGTTGACGCGCAATTACGAAAGCAACGGACCAGATGTTAAAATTCGCGGAAATGCGCAACATATCGCTGATAAATATGCGACTCTGGCTAGAGATTCTCAAGCATCTGGAGATCGAATTATGGCTGAAAATTACCTTCAACACGCAGAGCACTACATGCGTATTATTCTTTCTGCCCAATCGCAGCTAGCACAAGCAGTTATCCGTGATGATGCTACAGATGACAGCGATAGTACAAATCTTTTGAAAAGCAGCGATGGTGAAAACTTGGCAAACAATAAACAACGGGATGTCACTGACGATATGCCAACAGAAATTACTTTTTCTGCAGCTTTTGACAACGAATTTTCCTCTGAATCAGAAGAAAAAAATATAATAAATCGTTCACGCAGACCAACACGCCGGCGTTTATCTCGTAAAAAAGAATTATCCTGTTGTACTACCAGCGAAGAACAGACAGAATCAGTTGGCACGGATATTGTTGAGCAAGATGATACTACCACTACAAATGACAAGAGCTACAGCGAATCAAAAAAAGATAGTCTTCTACCCTGCAGAAAATCTGTATAGAATTGGAAAATTATTCCATCTTGCTATCATTGGATAATTAATGATTTATCCGTAAATTGGTAATAGTATTTCCTTTTTCATAATCCTAGATGATGAATATTCAATATTGCCTTGATAACAAAATATTGTTGTGCCAGTGAGTAGTTTAGTTTCGATTAATTTGAAATCCGTCTTCTTTTTTTTTGATTCAGGCTTATGCATAAAAGATTTGATTTCCTGTTGCAGGATTTTCTTATTTGTTTCCTGCGTTGTTGTTGGTGGTCGGGTTATTTTGTAAATAACAATAGCAAGCACGACACAAATAAGCAGTATCGTACTAACCAATGAAGTGATCATTAATCTCAAAAGCCTGCGGCGAATATATTCGTACACTCTTTTCACCCTTTTTCTTTTTCTGATAATAAATTTCTTGCATATAAAATCTCCAAACAGCCATAATTTCGATACATCTTAGTTTGTAGATCTTTTAAAACAACCTATAGTAACTTATAACCAGTTACTGATAATGGAAATAACAGGTTGCCAATGATAAAAATGCTTACTGATGATCATGCACATGGACGAAGGCTTGATCAATGGCTGGCGCAACAGCGGACGTTAGGATTATCACGGAACCGTTTGCAATCTCTTATTCGCGAAAGAATGGTAGCAATCAATGGCGAACAAATTACAAAGCCGCGTTTCAAGTTAGCTAGAGATTGTGAAGTTGAAATTAGGCTGCCTTCAGCTACGGAGATAACGCCTCGAGGAGAAGATATTCCTCTTGACATTATCTATGAGGATAATGATGTTATTGTTCTCAATAAATCTGCAAATCTTGTGGTTCATCCTGGGCATGGAAATTGGACAGGCACGCTGGTCAATGCACTTGTTCATCATTGCGGTGAAAGTCTCTCCGGTATTGGCGGGGTGAGACGTCCAGGGATTGTTCATCGGCTAGATAAAAACACTACAGGCGTCATGGTTGTAGCTAAAAACGATCATACTCACTATCATCTTAGCAGACAATTTGCTGATCATGGACGTTCTGGCATCTTAAAACGTACATATACAGCATTGGTTTGGGGCTTACCTTCGCCTGGAAACAGCACAATCGATCTTCCGCTTGCACGCTCGCATTATGATAAGACACGCCGAGTGGTTGCCAAAGAACCTCGTGCAGATGCACGCTATGCTATTACGCATTATACGCTTATGGAAAAATTCGCTAAGAATGATACTGCCACAGTCCTTGCAAGCCTGGTTCAATGTCGACTGGAAACCGGGCGCACGCATCAAATTCGTGTACATATGACCTATATCGGCCATCCACTTGTTGGTGATAAGGATTATGGGAATGTCTTTAAAACCAAAGTTAACCGTCTAAAAGAACCCTTAAAAACGATTATTTGCTCCTTCCCGCGCCAAGCATTGCATGCTCAAAGGCTGACATTTAAACATCCTTCAACCGATAAAATTATGACCTTCACAACAGTTTTACCAGATGATATGCAGAGACTTGTAGAGGCGTTTCGCGAGAAAGAGATATAAAACGAACAAACAACATATTAGCGCTAAGCTTTCTGATTAAGAAAAGTTCTTTAATATTTTATCGAAAAATATCGGGATGCACTTTGTGGAAGATCCAAAATTTTTTATTGATTTTGCTAAATTTTTATAGCTAGCTCTTAGTAATGTGGGTTTGTAGTTATAAAAAGCGATATAGTTATCGTTTTTAGTGAATTGTCTGAATTTCTTCTTATCCGCGGTTTTTCTTCACTGAATGCAGTTGCGGTTTTAATTGTGATAATTGTGCTATCTCAATTATTCGAATCGAGCAATCTTAGAGAATCTAACCGCATTTATGGACTTAGAAAAAGGAGGGTGCTTTATGACCCAAGTAAATTTGCCAACAATGACATTAACAGATGGCGGTCTAAACCGTTACCTGCAGAAAATCAAACGTTTTCCTATGCTTCATCCACGAGAAGAATATATGTTAGCGAAACGCTACTTAGAACATGGTGACCTAAAGGCAGCTCATACGTTAGTTACCAGTCATCTACGTCTTGTGGCGAAGATTGCCATGAGGTATCGTGGCTATGGTCTACCAATAGGTGAAGTTATCTCAGAGGGTAATGTTGGTCTAATGCAAGCTGTCAAGCGTTTTGAGCCAGAGAGAGATTTTCGTCTTGCAACCTACGCTATGTGGTGGATTAAAGCTTCAATACAAGAATATATCCTGCGCTCTTGGAGCCTTGTAAAAATAGGAACTACAGCAAACCAAAAACGGCTTTTTTTCAATCTTCGCAAGCTTAAAAGTCGGATTCAAGCTCTTGATGACGGAGAACTTAATCCTGATCAAGTTAGGGAAATTGCAACACGTCTCAAGGTTAGTGAAGATGAAGTTATTTCTATGAATCGTCGTTTGGCTGGTGATACTTCTCTCAATGCACCTTTGCGTGCTACTGAAGGAGAAAGCGGTGAATGGCAGGACTGGCTTGTTGATGATGCCTCTAGTCAAGAACAGACGTTGATTGAACAGGATGAATTAGAAAATCGCCGTGGTATGCTTGAGCATGCAATGGATGCCCTCAGTAATCGTGAAAAACGTATTTTTAGTGCTCGTAAACTTTCCGAAAGGCCACTAACGCTTGAAGAACTTTCAACAGAATTCAGTATCAGCCGTGAACGTGTACGGCAGATTGAAGTACGAGCTTTTGAAAAAATACAGAATGCTGTAAAAACAGAGGCTCTTTTCCGAAAACAATTGCCAAGTTAAACATCCATTGATACTGTTGGAGACATGCTCGGGAATAAAAATCGATAAAAAGATTGGAATGGCAATTTTGTTATAAAAACTCTTCAAATTTAATTTACTCTATTAAATTTATGTTTTTCAGTAAGAAAAATCTGCTTTTGGCGTTCGTAATAGCGAGTACGGTCTTTCTCCGAATGTTCCCTATAACAAGATTCGCAGGAAATGCCTTCTGCGTAATGCAGGGCTTGCCTGTCTATTAGAGTCAGAGGTCTGCGGCAGATATGACACAAAACTAGATTACCTTCTACAAGACCATGCCTAACAGAAACCCTCTCATCAAAAACAAAGCAGTCACCTTTCCACAGGCTACTTTCCGGAGGAATTTCGTTAAGGTATCGTAAAATACCGCCTTTTAGATGATAGACTTCATCAAACCCTAAGCCACACATATAGGCAGTTGATTTTTCGCAACGAATCCCTCCAGTGCAAAACATTGCAATCTTTTTATTCTTTCTTAGTTTTTCTTCTTGACTCCTAGCCCATTGTGGGAATTCACGAAATTTTTTAATATTTGGATTAACTGCACCTACAAATGTGCCAATAGCGTATTCATAATCATTACGAACATCAATCAAAATTGTATCTTTATCCAGAACAAGCGTATTCCATTCCTTTGGTGAAACATAGGTACCGACTTCCTTCAGCGGATCGATTTCATCAAGCCCCATTGTAACAATTTCCTTCCTTAACCGCACTTTCATGCGACGAAACGGAATTTTGTATGCTGTTGAGTATTTTAAATCAACATTTGCTAGTTCTGGTTGAGCGACAATAAAATCAATGATCTTTTCAAGTTTTTGCTGAGGACCAGAAATTGTACCGTTAATCCCTTCGCTAGCCAATATCAACGTTCCACTTACACCGTTATCCTGGCAAAGAGTTTGCAAAGGCGCACGAAATTCGGCAAAAAAAGGAAAGCGGGAAAAACAATAAAGGGCAACAACAGCATAATTCTTGTTCATAGGTGACTATGTTAGCCTCTCTAATCAGAAAATTCAAGCAAAATTATGCAAGAACTCTTGGAAGATATATTCGATATGCGTATAGTTTCCGATATTTGAATTAAATAGCGAAGTAGTAGTACCATCATGAAGCAAAAAAAGGCGCATTTATTATCAATTTTGCAGAATCAACCAGTTATTCCAGTACTTCTAATAGAACAACTGCAGGATGCAATACCCGTAACACAAGCACTTGTGCGTGGTGGAATCAAAGCTGTAGAAGTAACGTTGCGTACCTCTGTTGCACTGGATTGTATTAGGGCAATTTCCGAATCAGTATCTGAAGCAATTGTTGGTGCTGGAACAGTATTAGATAGCAAACAATTTGAGGCCGCCGAAAGAGCTGGTGCGCGCTTCATCGTTAGTCCTGGCCTGAGCACACAACTAATTGAAAAGGCAGAATTTAGTGCTGTCCCATTTCTGCCTGGCGTTATAACAGCGAGCGAGATTATGACTGCTTGTGAAAAAGGGTACGATATCCTTAAATTTTTTCCGGCAGAACAGATAGGCGGGATTGCTTACTTACAAGCTCTAGCGGCGCCTTTTTCAGAAACGAAATTTTGCCCGACAGGAGGTATTAGCCTGCTAAAAGCTAGGAAATGGTTAAGTCTTTCTAATGTTATTTGTGTAGGCGGTTCATGGCTTGCTCCTAAAAAACTTGTACAGGAACAACAGTGGAATGCTATCACTGCCCTGGCAATTGAAGCTTTGCAACTTTCAGTTATTGATACACAGAGGTGTTGTGATTAAGAAACAAATGCTCGTTCTACTACATAGGTGGCAGGTGCATTATTTGCTCCTTCCTCAAGACCAAATTTTCTCGCCATAGACGCACATTCCTTAAGCATAGCCATTGAACCACAGATCATCATACGATCTTCTTCAATATTGACAGGTGGTAACTTAGTATCTGAGAAAAATCGACCAGATTTCATTGCATCCGTAATGCGTCCCATATGTTCGGATTGTTCTCGTGTTGTCATAGGATAAAATTTGAGTTTCTGAGAAAATTCACCAATCAATGGATTCAGATGCAACCTAGAGACAAGTTCGTTAGCATAAGCGAGTTCTGCTACTTTGCGTGTAGTCTGAATCAGCACAATCTCTTTAAATTTTTCATAAGTTTCAGTATCCCGGATTAAACTTGCAAAAGGAGCTACACCTGTACCGGTTGACAGCATATAAAGGCGCTTACCGGGGATAATGGCGTCTAGCACCAAGGTACCAGTTGATTTTTTACGCATCAGAATCGTATCACCGATCTTTATGCGTTGTAGATGTTCGGTTAATGGCCCGCCCGGCACTTTAATCGAAAAAAATTCAAGTTCTTCATCCCAAACAGGGCTAGCAATGGAATAGGCTCGAAAAATAGGTTTTTCAGCATTTGGAAGGGCAATCATAACAAACTCTCCTGACCGGAAACGAAAGCTCTCTGGTCGAGTTAGGCGAAATTTAAACAAACGGTCTGTATAATGCTTAACTTCTGTTACAGTTTGAGAGAAAACACCATCTGGTGCAGGATAAAGCGAATTAGTTTCATTATCATTGCATTCGGTAGCATTATTTGGGAGCCTCTTCATAGGTTTTCATCCTTTAAAGCTGGTTATTACAATAATCTGCATCGATTTTATGAATATCAATGTCGCCTCATTTGTGGCTTTATGTGATAGAAAAGCACTGTCAAACTACAAAACAGAGGATATTATACCCAACTTCAAATTTGGAACAAGTAGCTCCCTCATGACAGATCGTAAACCGGCAGAGCTAACGCATTATTATTGATAGAGTTTTTGCAAACGTATGGTTGTAAACAATATTGTAAAGTAGAAGAAATCCTAATAAAAGGTTGCAAAATACAGTCAATTTTGATGATCTTCTATATTAAGAATTTATCAGACTTTATAATTCGTAAATAAAACTCCGCGTAGTGAGCAAATTGATGCAACTACTAATTTCTGAAAATCTTAGAAGAAAGTAGTTGTCCTCTTAAGCTCAAAGCAAAGTAGTAAAAAACCTGCAAAAGCAGCTAACGCATCTATTCGTGTCCTTCGTTAGGATTTTTTACCTCTTCGGTCAGTTTAATTAGCTAGTATTCCATATATACTCGTTTTTGAGTAATCAACTCTATTCAAAACAATACAGCAGCAGGATGCCTATGGCATCTTCATTAGAAAAACTGCATTACTATCGTTTCCCAGAATCTATGTTACCGGAATCCAGCCCTATTGCATTCCAGCGTCGTTTTATTCCTCACTTTATAAAGGATTCTATCCAAAACAGTCATTATAATGAAGATAAAATGTAATTCACTTTAGATACTAGTATTCTTAACATATTATATTCTAAAGGAATCTTTATGAAAAGATGTATGCAAATTCTCTAATTTGTTAAGTTTTAAATCAATTGTTGAAAAGGAGTATGGCTATGAACATAGGGAAGGATTATCTTGTCAAAGATATTAATCTTGCCGATTTTGGGCGCAAGGAAATTGATATTGCCGAAATGGAAATGCCGGGACTAATGAGTTGCCGAAAAGAGTTTGGCTTTTCCCAGCCATTGCGTGGTGCACGCATTTCCGGTTCGTTACACATGACAGTCCAGACAGCCGTACTAATTGAGACATTAAAAGCCATCGGTGCTGAGGTTCGCTGGGCATCGTGCAATATTTTCTCAACACAGAATCACGCTGCTGCTGCGATTGCTGCAAGGGGAACACCGGTTTTTGCTGTTAAAGGCGAAACGTTGGAAGAATACTGGTCTTACATAGATGCTATTTTCCAATGGTCAGATGCTAAACCATCCAACATGATTCTTGATGATGGGGGTGATGCAACTGCTTATATCCTGCTCGGAGCACAGGCGGAGAGCAGCCAAAAAGCACTCTCCAATCCGGAAACAGAAGAAAAAAGAATCATGTTTACGCAGATCAAAAAACGTATGCAGAAAACACCGGGCTTTTTTACCCATCAATGCGCAATTATCAAAGGTGTAACAGAAGAAACGACCACTGGAGTTAACCAATTGTACCAACTGCAAAGACAAAAGTTATTACCTTTCCCTGCAATTAATGTCAATGACAGTGTCACAAAATCAAAGTTTGATAATAGGTATGGTTGTAAGGAATCGCTTATTGATGGTATTCGGCGGGCCACTGATGTGATGATAGCGGGAAAAATAGCTGTGATTTGCGGCTATGGTGATGTAGGAAAAGGTTCAGCAGAATCCCTTTCTGCTGCCGGTGCGCGTGTTAAAATAACAGAAATTGACCCAATTTGCGCCCTTCAAGCAGCAATGGATGGATATGAAGTTGCCCGGCTTGAAGATATAGTGTCAACTGCCGATATCGTTATAACCACAACTGGCAATAAGGATGTTGTTCGTTTTGAACATATGAAGACTATGAAAGACATGTGCATTGTTGGTAATATTGGCCATTTTGACAATGAGATCCAGATCACTTCCTTGAAAAATCTGCAATGGACTAATATCAAGCCACAGGTTGACATGATAACCTTTCCAAGTAGCAAGCGTCTTATTCTTTTGTCACAGGGGCGCCTTCTGAACCTAGGAAATGCGACAGGGCATCCTTCTTTTGTTATGTCCACTTCCTTTACCAATCAAATATTGGCACAGATTGAACTGTTCACACAGGGTAAAAAATACGAGAATAAAGTCTATCGTCTGCCAAAATACCTAGATGAAAAAGTAGCAACACTACATCTTGACCGACTTGCTATCAAGCTTACAAAGCTTTCTCAGGAACAAGCGGATTATATTGGTGTTAATCCACAAGGCCCTTTCAAATCTGATCATTACCGCTATTAAGTTTTATCCAATAAAATAAAAAAGCCAACACACGAAAACTGGAATTTAAAGTGATCTAGGCTTTCTGTGGCTACTGAAAATTTAAAGAAGCATAGTGGACAAGGTGACTTATCTTATGTAATTTCTCCAGAAATGAAAAAGAAAAATCAAGGACTTATTAATAAAATCCGATGTTTTTTGCCGATGAGTTATGTAATAGGACTAGCATCGATAGCGGGGTTTTTAATTAACAGTGTCTGTGATAGAGAAGATATAAAAACTCATGCCAATGTCTTCTGTATTGCGCAATTTTCTCTTATAAGTGGATTGATAGGCGCCGTTTTACTAGCTGCTTTACTAATGCATCGCCAGAATCACAGAAAAACTTTAGAGATTCAGCATCTTGTCCAAAAGCTGGATAGTGAGAAACGTCAAACTCAGATGGCTGAGAAACTCTTGTCTACAGCAGGCATATGCTTCATCGTTTGGGATAGAAAGAGAGGAGAAGAACCTGCTATTTTAGGGTCCATGCCTAATTGTTGTAATATACAGAAAAGCAAAGCACAATTCTTAACATTTGATAGCTGGATGACACCGCAATCAGCAGCTGCGTTGCAAGATGCTACTAAGAAACTGCGGCAGAATGGCAAAGCCTTCGACTATCATGCAGAAACAGTAGAACACAGAATCCTACATGTCTCCGGTCGCATCAACCCCCAGACAATCATGTATTTTCAGGATATAACAAACTTTGTCGAGAAAAAAAACTGCTATAAAAATAAAGCTGATATATTAGAAAAACAGCTTCAAATTATGCAAAAGTTATTTGATAAGATTAAACAGCCGATATGGTTACGCGACATGCGCGGCGATATGATCTTATCAAACTATGCCTACCGGCAAGCTGACAGCCCCGATGAATCCCATGAATTGCTTGCAGATGTGATACGGGAAAAAATTGACACAGAGTATGGTACTACTGCGGATACTGCATTGCAGAAAAAGATTAGTATTGTTATTGGCGGTGACAGGCGTGTTTTTGATGTAACGTATATTCGTGATTCTACTGGTTCTGCTGGATTTATTTGTGATAAAACAGAAAATGAATACTTACATAATGAGCTAAAACGGATTGTACAAGGCTATTCAGAGACATTTGATCAGCTTTCGACAGCTGTTGCCATTTTTGATCCAAGTATGAAACTTGAATTCTTTAATGAAGCTTTTGCAAGCCTGTGGCCGCTTGAACCAGCTTTTCTTGAAAGCCAGCCGAGTCACGCGCTTGTTCTTGATCTTTTACGGGAGAAAGGGATTTTGAACGAGCAGCCTAATTGGCGTCAATGGAAAGAGGAGCTCTTTGAAGCCTATCGAGCTCTGATACCACACCTACATATCTGGAATTTACCTGATGGTCGTACATTACGGGTTGTAGCCAATCCTCATCCACAAGGCGGGGTCGCTTGGCTTTATGAAGACCTGACTGAAAAGCTTAATCTTGAAGCGCGTTATAATACACTTATTAGGATGCAGGGTGAAACCCTTGATAATCTATCAGAGGGTGTTGTCGTGTTCGGCGCCAATGGAAAAATCAAATTATCGAACCAATCTTTTTCAAGACTTTGGCTGCTTACACCGGAGCTTGGGATTGAGGGAACGCATATTTCAGATATCGAAGCTTTTTGCCTACCTCTTACGGAAAACAATGCATGGAAGGCAATTTCTGCATCCATTACGGGTTTTGCTGACAAACGCGACTGTATTGGTGGGAGAATGGATCTCCGAAGCGGTCATGTGCTAGACTATTCATTGGTACCACTGCCTCAGGGGCAGACTATGTTAACATTTGTTAATGTAACAGATAGTGTCATGGTCTCACGTGCTTTACAAGAACGCAATGAGGCCCTCGAATTCGCTGACCGGCTGCGCAATGATTTTGTTCAGCATGTATCTTATAAGTTGCGTACGCCTCTGACTAATATTATCGGCTTTACTGACTTGTTGCGTTCACCTGATTTTGGTAAACTGAATGCACGCCAATACGACTATCTCAAGCATATTGCAGCAGAGTCCGTCATACTTCTGAACATTGTCAATGACATTCTTGATCTTGCAACCGTTGACGCTGGCATTATGGAGCTAGACATAAGTAAGGTCAATATCGCCGAAGTTATGCGTTACGCTATAACACGTATTAAAGATTGTCTGTCAGAAAAAGATATATGGGTGGAACAATATATTGCTCCTGATCTTGAAACTTTCTATGCAGATGAAGCGCGGGTGCGTCAAGTGTTAGTCAATCTCCTGAGCAATGCAGCTAGTTTTGCACCTGCCAATTCAGCAATTCATTTTACAGCTTGCGTTAATGGTAAAGATGTCGTCTTCTGCATCCATGATCAGGGATGCGGTATCCCCGATGATATCCTAGATACGGTATTCAAGCGCTTTACGGCTTATGCCTATCATGGACGTCAGCCGGGAGCTGGTTTAGGTCTCTCGATTGTGAAAAGTTTTGTCGAACTACATCAGGGAACAGTTAATATTGATACGAGTTTGAACAGAGGGACAACTGTTATCTGCCGCTTCCCACTCAATGCATTAGCCTTGCACACAGCCGCTGTATAATAGTGTGCCTGTACTGCTATTTCCTTATTCGATGGCATCGATGCAAATCGAAAATGTCAGTCAAAATCATATTCTAGTTTGAAGTCTTTATTCAAAATTCATCTCTAAAGGAATTTTCGATGAGCACTTATGAAGATAAAAATACCACTGGAAATAGAGGATATTGAATGACAGGTACACCACCAGAAAAAATAAAATAACCCGTTTACAATATAGGCTGTCATAATTATTCTGCTTTTCCGCCGTTGGTATCTATCAAGATTTAAGTTAAATAAGATGAAGCGTCTGCTAGTATTTTTAAGAAATCGAATTGTTTTAAACAAAAAAATTTACTATGGGAAAGCTACGAAATAATTTATAGCATGATGTTTACTTTTTGGCTTGATAACGAGGAAGCAACAAAGCGTCTGGGAGAGGATCTTGCTCTTGCCCTGAAAAAGGGGGACCTTGTTATCTTGCATGGCGACCTCGGAACAGGCAAATCAATACTTGTACGAGCACTGATTCGTACTATTGCCGATAATGCAATGCTTGAAGTGCCGAGTCCAACATTCACACTGGTAAAAACTTATGATGATCTGCGCTTGATCGTTACCCATGCCGATCTTTACCGTGTTGACAGGTTGGAGGAAATAGAAGAACTTGGTTTTGAGCAAGCGTTAGAAGATGGCATACTATTGATCGAGTGGCCAAAAGAAACCGAGAAAATGTTCGGTATTGCACAGTTTTCTATTTTTCTTGAATATGAAGGTGATGGTCGTCTTGTGACGATCAAGACAGAAAAGGACGCAACCGCAAGATTTGAACGCTCCTTCTTCATTCGTTCGTTTCTGAAAGAAAACAAACGAGAAAAAGCAATTCGGCGCTATTTTCTTGAAGATGCCTCAAGGCGTAGCTATGAAACTTTGATGCTTGGAAAAACAAGTGAAATACTAATGGATGCACAGGAACCGACATTTTCCGATGAAGCACAATATTCTTATGCGCAGACAGTTCATCTCGCAACCCGTATAGATCGTTTCATCGGTATAGACCGATTGCTTCGAGAAAATGGCTTTGCTGCACCAAAAATTCACGCGGCAGATATTAATGCTGGGCTGCTTATTATGGAAAATCTCGGGAATGCAAAGATTTTTGACGATAAAGGTCAGCCTATTGCCAAACGATATCTTGCTTGTGCAAAATTGCTCGCTGGACTTCATCAGAAAAAATGGCCTCAACATCAAGTATGGCCTGACATAATTCTTAATATTCCGGTCTATGACAAAAAAGCCATGCATGCCGAAGTGACTCTGCTACTTGAATGGTATTTACCCTATATTTTACAGACCAAAATCAATGAGACCATGCGAAAAAATTTTTATGCTTGCTGGGATACATTGTTTGATCATCTGCAACAAACTGAGACAAGCTTAGTCTTACGCGATTTTCATTCTCCTAACATTATCTGGCGACCAAGGCGCAAAGAGACGCAGCGTCTGGGACTTATTGATTTTCAGGATGCTGTAATCGGGCCAACTGTTTATGATCTTGTATCACTTGGACAAGATGCTCGTATAACGATCCCCAGAACGCTGGAAGCAAAAATCATTTCTCATTACAAGGATAATCGCAAAGTAAATTTTGATGCAAGGAATTTTGATATAGCTTATGCGATTGTAGGGGCTCTACGTGCTTCCAAAATTTTGGGGATTTTTGTGCGTCTCGAAAGACGTGATAAAAAATCCCATTATCTCAGACATTTACCACGCATAATTGATTACCTCTTGCGTAATCTCAATGCACCAGTATTGCAATCACTTAAAAATTGTTATCAGCAGATAGGCGTGTTTTCATCAAAATATTCAAATATTGAAGAGTAATAACCAAAATAAAAAGTCGCACTATTTTTCCTTAAGTTTGTCAGTAGCGATGAATGCGTGCAATGCATAAACCACTGTTTTGTATCAGTATTTGCAAATTGCTTAACTGAGCAATCGATATATTCAAAAAAGCATACTTAAATAGTGATGATACTGTTAAGTAGCATTAATTTAGTAATAAACATAGAGGTATGTGATTGCCTACTAGGTTAAGAATACACTACCCTTTTTATCTAAGTCAGACACTAATAATGAAAACACCTCGGATTTTTTCTATTCCACCAGGAGCACCATTTCTAGAAACCTTTGTTCGCGCTTTGCAGGAAGGTCGTCTGATTGAGGGGCTTGATATTTGTGATCCATTAGCACTGGCTGCTACAACAATTTATTTACCTACCCGACGTGCAGCACGCGTTTTACGCTCTATATTTGTAAAGATAAGCCCTCTGTCCGTAACATTTCTACCCACAATTTGCCCATTGGGTGATATTAATGATGAAGCTTTTCTTTTGAATTCCCACAATAGTGATAACTCCACCCTTGCTCCTCCTATTACAACAATAGAAAGGCTATTGCTGCTTGCACGGTTAATTCGCCCCTGGAGAGAAAAATTGCCTGATCATGTTCACAAACTTTTTGGCTATGAAGAAATATCCATTCCGGCAAGTACTGCAGATACTATATGGCTGGCTCGCGATCTTGCTCATCTAATGGATAAAGTTGAGAGAGAAGAAGTCGATTGGGAACGTCTGAAAAATATAGCCCCTGATATGATTTCTGAATGGTGGCAAATAACACTTGATTTCTTAGATATTATCAGAATAAGCTGGCCACAGATATTGAAAGAGCGCCATGTGACAAACCCTGCTTTTTGGCGCAACCAGGTGATTCGCAGGCTAGCAGCCCATTTTTCCTCAAATTCTCATCGGATTGGCCCGGTGTTTGTTGCTGGTTCTACAGGTTCATTACCGTCGACGGCAAAGCTTATCAAAACGGTCGCCTTTTTGCCAAAAGGGGCTGTTATCTTGCCAGGTCTTGACCGTGATCTTGATGAAAAAGGCTGGGAAGCACTCGATAAAACAGAAATTGACCCTTCGATTTTTGGGCATCCACAATATGGCCTAAAAAAGCTTTTGCGTATAATAAACGCATCGCGATCATCCGTTAAAAGTCTTGGTGAGATTTCACTTACACAGCGCAAACGGGAAACTATTGTGGCTGAAGCCTTTCGGCCAGCAATAACAACAGACGTATGGAGCAGTCTTGAGCATGACTTATCAGTAGAGGCTTTCCGTAAAGTTGCATTGCTCGAGGCGTTTAGCGAGCGAGAAGAAGCTTTAAGCATTGCTATTGCCTTACGCACTGCTATTGAGCAAGCGCATAAAACAGCAGCTTTTGTTACAAATGATCGAAATCTTGCGCGTCGAGTCTGTACCGAATTGAGACGTTTTGGCATCCATGCCGATGATTCCAGTGATACTCTATTATCGGAAAGTGAACCAGCAATCCTGATAAAACTGCTGCTTTCCTGTATTTTTGAACCGGGAGATCCAGTATCTTTACTTTCGCTGCTAAAACACCCACTGGTGCGACTTGGGCAAAAAAGAACTGCATTTCGCGAACAATTAGAATGGTTTGAACTTGTCATCTTACGCGGTGGCACGGGGAGCATTTCACTAGGGATGGCAAATCGCTTTGTTGCTGAACGGTTAGAGAAAATTTCTAATCAGAACAAACCATTTTTCAAAAAACTTAACCACGCTTCGATTATAGATATTATCCAATTTGCCAAAAAGTTAACCACAGCAGTGGCGCCACTTTATGCTCTTTCTCAAAAAACTATCCCAATATCTGTCGCGGAAGCAATCGTTACAACTATTGAATGTTTTGAAAATTTCGGGCGCAATGAAAATGACTCACTGCAATATCTTTATACCTCTGAAGAAGGACAGAGCTTTATGCAATTTCTGCGTACTCTTATTAACGATAGATCAGGATTTGAATTCAGCCCGCCGGAATGGCCGAAAATATTCGAAGCTCTGATTGCCGGTGAAACAATCCAGCGCCAGCAGGGTAGTCATCCGCGTCTTCATATCTGGGGTGCACTTGAAGCGCGACTTCAAACCGTTGATACCATTGTCATCGGTGGCCTAAATGAAGGTACATGGCCGCCAACTGTACACAATGGTCCATTTATATCACGAACAATGAAAAGAATGATGGGCCTTGAACCACCGGAACGGCGTATTGGACTCTCTGCCCATGATTTTCAAATGGCTCTAGGGATAGAACATGTCATCCTCACTCGTTCGCTAAGGCTGAATAATACTCCTTCTATCCCATCACGTTGGCTGCAGAGGCTTGAAACAGTTCTAAAGCCGAAAGATAAATCTCTCATGCGTATGCGTGGGCACATTTATCTCAATTGGGCAAGAAGACTTGACGAGGCAGCTAGCGTACCTTCTATCATACGCCCATGTCCAAAACCAGCAATCAATTATCGTCCACGCCATTTTTCAGTAATAGAAATTGAAATTCTGCGACGCGATCCTTATGCTATCTATGCACGGAAAATTTTGCGACTAAAACCACTTGATCCTTTAATTCGCGATCCATCAACTGCTGAGTGTGGGGTGCTTTATCATAATATTCTTGCTTCTTTTACTGCAAGCAATATCCAAGCGAAAGCACCTGATGCACACTTGCGCCTTCTCAGAATCGCACGAGCTGAATTTAATAAACTACAATTGCCACTTAATATTGAGGCAATCTGGTGGCCACGTTTCCTAATCCTGATACCTAAATTTCTGCAATGGGAGATGAGCCTGGGAAACCGCCAACGCTTTTCCGAAAGCGTTGCTAGTCCGGTTTTTATCAATAATACAGGGATTGCACTTTCAGGCCGAGCTGACCGTATTGACATTATCAGCCCACAACATGCAGAAATTATCGACTTCAAAACCGGTTCAACTCCATCTGTCAAGCAAGCAGCAAAACTGATAGCTCCACAACTAGCCCTTGAAGGGGCATTGTTAAGCCGAAGTGCCTTTTCTGATTGTGGTACAAGAATTCCATCTGATCTGCTTTACATAAGATTAACGGTAAAAGGCAATGTTGAGTCACAAAGCATCCTAAAAACAGCAGGAAAAACAGCTTCCGTTCTTGCTGAAGAAGCTTGGATGCGATTAGATGAGCTTGTCAGCTATTATCAATGTTCTGAAAATGGCTATCTTTCATACGCCTTGTTACCAATGGTACGTTATAAAGGAGAGTATGACCATTTATCGCGTGTGTCAGAGTGGTCATCTAGCAGTATCATAGAGGATGAAGAGAATGATACGGGTACGTAAATCCACGCATTCTATCCCAAAAATAGCGTCTGCAGCACAGGTTCAAGCAAGCAATCCACAAGCTAGCGTCTGGCTATCAGCAAATGCGGGATCAGGTAAAACCCATGTATTAACCGAACGTGTCATCCGTCTTTTGCTTGAGGGAATAAAGCCTTCTCGTATCTTGTGCCTTACCTATACCAAGGCTGCGGCCTCAATCATGCAAAAACGGATTTTCGATAGATTATCTGTATGGACATGCATGAATGATAGAGAGCTTAGCGCAGCTTTGCTAAAATTAGAAGAGAAACCGGCAAATGACAAACGCTTAAAAGCAGCCCGCAAGCTATTCGCCAGTGCGCTTGAAACACCAGGGGGTCTTAAAATCCAGACCATTCATGCTTTTTGTGAGGCATTGCTACATCATTTTCCTCTTGAAGCCAATATTGCTGGTCATTTTGAGATAGTCGATGATATGCAGCAGATAGCCCTTTTTACTGAGGCAAAACAGTATCTAATTGAAACTGCTTATTGTCAGAGAAATACAGAACTTAGCCACTCTTTTAATTTTATTCTTGCAATGACAGGAGAAGACGGACTTGAACGCTTGCTTGAAGAAGCCATTCAAAAGCGATATCTGCTTGATCAACATATTAAAATAATTTCTCAAGAAGCAGACAAAATTTTTCGTGATATTTTAGAACTGCAAACAAATGAAACACTTGAAAGTCTTACTACCCTTCTCAAGAAAACGGCACTTTTCCCCATTGAACAATTGATGCTATTGTCTGACAATGGCGGAGAACACACAGCCCGATTTGTCAAAAAACTGCAAATGCTTAAAGACAAGGAAGAAAGCGCGGATATTAAAGAATTATGCTTCAGTGCTTATTTCAATAATTCTAACGATAGACCACGCAAGCCTACGCCAATATTCACCAAGGCAGTGCAGATAGCTCTACCAAATGCCATCGGCCATTTTTTGCATAAACAGAAAATCGTAGCTACGCTTATTGAAAAGTTGAATGCCATTGAGTTGGTACAGCTCAACAAGGCGGCCTATATATTGATGGATACTTTGCTTGACCGATATGCAAGTTTAAAGCGTGTACGTGCTCTTCTCGATTTTGATGATCTCATTTATCGATCACTTGCCCTTTTGAAGCACAAAGGAGCTAGCCAATGGGTGCAATATAAGCTTGATCAAGGTATTGATCATATTCTTATTGATGAAGCCCAGGATACAAGCCCTGTACAATGGGAAATTATTAGGCTTTTGTCTGATGATTTTTTTTCCGGATTCGGTCAACATAAAACGGAGCGAACGGTTTTTGCTGTTGGAGATGAAAAACAATCTATTTATTCTTTTCAGGGTGCTGTTCCGGAAGATTTTGCCCACAATGGTGTTTATATTAGTCAGAAGGCAAGTAATGCTAACAAATTATTTCATAAGATGCGGCTTGATTTTTCTTTCCGTTCTGTGAATGATATTCTCTCTGCCGTTGATATCGTTTTTTCAACACCAGAGAATTATGGTGGAATGAATGCTGAAAACGAAGCAACCGTCCATGATGCGGTGCGTATCAATGAGTCGGGAAGTGTTGATATTTGGCAGATGTTAACACCAAAAAAAATAGTAGAACCAAAGGATTGGCGCCTACCGGTTGATTGCCTTGCCTCACCGTCCGGCCTCCTTGCAGGACAAATCGCACAGACAATCCACACATGGTTGAGAAACGCTGAACCTCTTGTCAGAGGGTACCCGATCCGCGCCAATGATATCATAGTTTTAGTAAAAAAACGTAGCAAATTTGTCCATGATTTGTCACATGCGCTTAAGAAGCATGGAGTTGCGGTTGCAGGCACTGACCGCCTGCGCTTAACAGATCACATTGCCATTCGTGACTTAATGGCGTTAGGTCATTTTGTGCTTCAGCCGCAGGATGATCTATCTCTTGCTGCTGTATTAAAAAGCCCTCTCTTTGGTATTGATGAAGAGCAACTTTTTACACTTGCAATAAACCGCCAGGAAAAAACATTGTGGACTGTCCTTAAAGAAGCACAAGATCAACCGGTATTTGCAGTAATTATCGAAGAATTACGCGAATACCGAGCCATTGCTGATAATATACCAGTATTTGAATTTTATAGTCGAATATTATCGCAAAATGGTGGTCGAAGAAAAATTCTTGCTCGGCTTGGCGCAGAAGCAAATGATGTATTGGACGCTTTTCTTGATTACATTCTTGCGATTCAAAAAATTGGTTTACCGGGATTACAGACATTTCTAGAAACCTTGACAAGGGCCAATCCGGAAATCAAACGAGAACTAGACCAGAATCGGGATGAAATCCGAATCATGACAGTACATGCTGCAAAAGGGCTTGAAGCCCCTGTGGTTTTTCTTGTGGATTCTGGAAACTGCATCTGGAACAGCCAATATGAACCAAAATTACTGCCCGTCCGGCAGAATAATACTAGCATGTTGATCTGGAAGCCATCACTTAAACTAAAAATCCAGCGAGGAGAAGAGATCATTAAAACTTTGAAAAAGAAGGCCGAACAAGAATATCGCAGGCTGCTTTATGTCGGGATGACGCGAGCATCAGATAAATTGATTGTGTGCGGCTATTGCGGAAAACGCAAAACAGCCGGCACTTGGCTTTCTCTTGTTTCAGATGCATTGTTGCCATACGCAGAAAGTATACCAGCACCTACGGAAGGTGTTACAGCTTGGCGTTATCGTTCTTCTATTCAGAAAAATTCAACATTGGAATGGAAAATACCTTTAGAGACACTTATCACATTACCGCCTGTTCCTAATTTTCTAAAAATCAAGGCACCTCCAGAACGCGGTTTGCCACAACTGCCGCTTACCCCTTCAATGATTATTAAAGCAGAGCCAAATATCAATTTTGATCTGCTAATCCAATCCCCTTTGAAATCTATATCTAACGGATGTGCGCTTACAGAAGCGATCGAGCGTGGAAATGTTATTCATCGCCTATTGCAGCATTTACCAGGCGTAGAAATTAAAAAGAGATATACTCTCGCTCTTCATTATCTGCAACATATCTTGCCTAGCCAAACAGATAGATATCATAAGGAAATTGTGGCAAGTGTTCTTGCACTTCTGGAAGATACAAATTTTTCTCCTCTTTTTGCAAAAAATAGCAGGGCTGAAGTGGCTCTTATGGGACTTATTGAAATTAGCGGAAGCAAGCAGATTGTTTCAGGCCAGATCGATCGGCTTGCTATTTTTGACAAATATCTTCTGCTTGCTGATTTTAAAACCGGTCGTCCACCAAAAAATACGGATGAAGTACCAGATTCTCATCTTTTACAATTGGCTCTCTATATCCGATTATTAGAGTCGCTCTATCCGCAAAAAGAAATCCGTCCTCTTCTTATTTATACACAAGTGCCTATATCTTTTATACCAGACAGAGGAAGGTTGAAAATACTACTCGCAAAATTAAGCTGGGATACGATAAAACAGCATACAAAATCAGATTTCTTCGACAAAATCAGGTTTATGACGTAAACTTACTCAAAAATTGGGTTTTATAACAATTTGAAACCTTATAACAAAGGATGATCCAAATGACAGTTACAACAGTAGATAAAGATAATTTTAAGGAAAATGTTCTTCAGGAACAAGAACCGGTTGTTGTCGACTTCTGGGCAGAATGGTGCGCTCCCTGCAAAATGATTGCACCTGCCTTAGACGAAATTGCTGCTGAGATGAAAGGACAGATAAAAATTGCTAAGATTAATATTGATGAGAATCCTGAAATCGCAATGCAATTTGGCGTACGTTCTATTCCCACGCTTCTGCTCTTCAAAAAAGGCGAGGTGGCATCTAACATGGTTGGTGCAGCGCCTAAAAGCCGATTAACTAACTGGATCAAAATGTCTGTCAAAGAACAAGCTCAAAAATGATTACCGCTAAAACTTATAATGCTACATGTTTTCTGATTCTAAATGCGGCATTGGGTAAATGCTGACTCTTATAGGATGATTATCTGTCGTATTTTGCAGACATCATCTTATACTCTATAAGAAATATTCGAGGCTGAAATCAGTTTTCAGTTCATTATAGAAATAACTTATACTAGTAAAAGTAAAGTTTATAAAGCACTATCTGCGATATTTTTTAAGTATACCGTAATTGAAAAAATACTTGATAACAATTATCGTTGTTTGATAAAATAGTTTTTACTTACTACGCGTAATATAATGATTATACTTTTGTGTTTTGTAACAAAATTCGTATGAAAAAATATTTCATATTTAAAATAATTTCTATCTACAAGCACTCACTATGCGCGCAGATGGGCTTATTCGTAAATACAGGCAAGTTTCTTAGCTCCATACTACTGCTGCAGAGCGTAATTTTCTGCACAAAGCATTGAATGGATGACAGGGTAAAATGGACCAGGCCGCCTCGGATATCAGGCACTAAAAGATATGGGTATTATCTGATGATAAATCTCGATAGCCATCCCTTACTGATCATTGATCAATGAAATAAGGTGTATTCTGTTTCCTTTGCCTAGCATATTAAAGACTCATTTTGCACAGATCTGTAAAATCTTTGCTTTTCAGTGAAGGTATTCCGGAAATAAAAAACACACAACTAAAAAAAGTATCAAGGCATCCATAGCATTGCTGTGCGTTAATTTAATGTTCTTTTTCGCCCTCTGAGCGCTTCAGTCAATGATTTTTGCTACTTCAATAATGTCAAGAGTAGCTTGGGCAACAGTTTTGATTGAAGAGAAGATTGAATAGCCAGGCATTAATGGAATTTTTGTTAATCCTCGCCGCATTTAAAATGCGTGAAAAACGCAAGGATCTCTGCAAGCTTATGCCCAAGAGTGCGCGAACCAGCTGCAAAATATGATAGAGCTATTACTAATAGCAATCTTCTAATCAGCAAATGCATAGGCGTATCACGTTCACATGCCTTAATTGTCAGGATAGTAGGGCTAACTTGTAAGAGTCACAAGCTGCGTTTCTGGCACAGAAAGAACATTAAATGCTAAAGAAAAGTTTGTGCTTCGATCATTTACTTTCACTAAAATAAGAATCTCAATAATTATTAATAAACCAGAAATTAATCTACGTAACGACAGAGGTTAATGCCAGACTACACGAATGTACCAAAAACGCCACATTAATTTTGAAAAATATTTATTCATCTGGGGCTCTTGCCTCAATCGCTAAAGCATGTATATCATAGACAAGTTCGCTTCTAAGGATCTGGTTGATGGCACGATGACGGTCAATCCTCTTCATGCCGAAAAAAACTCGTGAGACAATCTTAACACGAAAATGCGTTTCGGTATTTTTATCAAATAGAGAATCGTTCATGTGGTAATGGCTAAGATGCAAATGACTCTCATCAATAACATCAAGCGTAGTGGGATCGAAGGCATTGTACAATTTTTTTTTAATTGTTTCCTGAACGCTTCTAGACATCGCATATTTCTCAAACCATATTGTGTTATTAAGGAATAGATGTAAGTCTGTCCTTTTCTTTACTCTGGGCAATCAGTAGTATAGAAACTGAACAGTTGATTTATAAAAGTCAAGCCTTGCAAAATTTATCTGCTGTCGATTAATGTCTGGAGTGCTATGTCGATCGATTCGAAATATTTTGATTCCATCCGCATTCGTTCCGGAAAAAAAACTAGAAGTGAATCGGATATTCCCCGATGTCAGTGGAAGGGATGCATTCGATCAGGAACGCACCGTGGACCTGTTGGTCGTAATCGAGAGGGGGAATATCTATATTTTTGTATTACTCATATACGGGAATATAATAAAAATTTTAACTATTTTTCCGATTTTTCAGACGGTGAAATTCTTAAGTTTCAACAAGATGCTATCACTGGGCACAGGCCAACTTGGAAGACTTTCTCGGAAAATACAACACGGGCTTCACAACATTTTTCACATCTGCGTTCAGGTTCCGCATCGTATAGGAGCCGCCTTCGCTATTCCTTTAATCTTTTAAATGAACAGGAACCTGCTCGTCCTCGTCAGCGCAAATTTAAGACTTTAGAAATAAAGGCGTTCGCAACTCTGGGCCTCGAAGAGGGAGCTTCAAGCAGCAAGATCAAGGAGAAATACAAAGCACTTGTCAAGTTGCACCATCCTGATTCGAATGGCGGTGATAGAAGTTCTGAGGGCAGATTCCGTGAAGTTCTTCAAGCATATAATCTTCTCAAACAAGCAGGATTTTGCTAGCTATTTGAGAAAAGCAGTTTTTAAACTATATTTGCGTTGAAACGTCCTTATAGACTGATTGATAGGAAAACGGATAAGAGAATACAGCTCGGATTTAAAAGAGAATCCGTATCTGCACGGGAGGCATAATGAAAGAAGATAATCTTGCAGGAGATGGTCTACCCGATAAGACTATCTCGGTGCGTGAGATTTTCAATATCGATAGTGATATACAAGTTCCTGCTTATAGTAAACTGGATTCTTATGTACCTCAACTTGATCCCTGCTATCTTTTTGATCACCAGACAACACTGGCTATCCTGGCTGGGTTTACCTTTAATCGCCGTGTTATGATCTCTGGCTATCACGGTACAGGAAAATCCACCCACATAGAACAAGTTGCAGCAAGACTTAACTGGCCGTGCATCCGAGTTAATCTAGATAGTCACATCAGTCGTATTGACCTTGTAGGTAAAGACGCTGTTGTGATCAGAGATGGTATGCAGGTGACAGAATTTAAAGATGGTATTCTGCCTTGGGCTTACCAGAATAATATAGCACTTGTTTTTGACGAATATGATGCTGGTCGGCCCGACGTCATGTTTGTTATCCAGCGTATACTTGAATCTTCAAGCCGCTTGACGCTGCTTGATCAGAGTCGTGTTATTTCACCACATCCGGCGTTTCGCTTATTTGCTACAGCAAATACAATAGGACTTGGTGATACTACGGGTCTCTATCACGGTACGCAACAGATCAACCAAGCCCAAATGGATCGATGGTCTATCATAACAACCTTGAATTATCTATCACATGATAATGAAGTTAAAATTATTTTAGCCAAGGCCAAACATTTTCAGAATATTAAGGGTCACGAAACAATTTCACGCATGGTGCGTGTTGCTGATATGACACGACAGGCCTTTATCAATGGGGATCTTTCTACACTTATGAGTCCACGCACTGTTATTACATGGGCCGAAAATGCTGAAATTTTTAAGGATATCGATTTTGCTTTCCGTCTTACATTTCTTAATAGATGTGATGAGTTAGAACGGCCGATAGTCGCTGAATTTTATCAGCGGGTTTTCGGTGAAGAATTGCTAGAGTCATTTACAAATGTAATTGTGCCCTGAAAAAGGTACTCTTGGACCGATAATTCCGTGCTTTTAGGTTAGAAGGAATGGAAAATCGGTATTGTTTTTTAATATCCCTGTTTTAGAAACAGCTGGGAGAAATTTCAAAAAATATGAAAGAAAGGCCTAAAAATAGTCACTGCTCTCCCTCATCAAAATCAGTAACCATTGAAGATTTCAAACAAGCGGTAACATCATGCGCGCGTGCTATTGCCGCTAGCAGAAAACTTGAAGTTTTTTTTGAAAATGAGCATTCAGTAATAAGTAGTGATCATACCCGCCTATCCAGTCTGCCAAGGCAATCAATGGTGAAAACTATTTCCATTGTACGAGGCATCGGTGATTCAAAAGCTTTACGCCATATATGGCATGATAGCCGTATTCATGCAAATTTTATACCAAAAGATGCAAATGCGCGTGCTATATTTGATGCTCTTGAGCAAGCACGCTTTGAATCAATAGGTGCGCGTACAATGAAAGGGATGGCAGATAATCTTGAGAGTATGCTTGCTGATCGATACATACGAGCAAACTATCTTACAATAACTGAACGCAATAAAGCATCATTGGCAGAAGCTTTGGCCCTTATGCTACGTGAAAAGCTAACAAATCGTCCTATTCCCAAGGAAGGCAGACAATTAGTTACACTATGGCGAAAGTGGATTGAAGAAAAAGTCGGTAAAAATCTAGAAATGCTGCAAAGTAAAGTAGAGGATCAAAATGCCTTTGCCTGCGCCATTCGCGATTTGCTTATTGTCATGAGCAGAGCATTTGAAAAAGAACCAATTCCCGATAATAGCATAAATAGCCAAAAAGAAGATAAAATTTCTGAGAAACAGTACAAATTTGATATTGTTAATGGTGATACCTCTGATGAGGTAGGTGATAATAATAAAGATAGCAAGATGGAACCTACTGATTCAATCGAGGAAGATTGGAAGAAGAAGGGTGTTGATTCAGAGCATCAACCCAGCCAGATACCTCGAATACGACAGCCAGCAGATATGAATAATATCTGTGATTACAAGGTTTTTACGCGGATATTTGATGAAACGATTGAATCCGAACAATTATGCGAGCAGGCTGAACTAAAAAAACTACGTGTGTTTCTCGATAAACAGCTTTCTAATCTGCAGGGGATCGTTAGGCAGCTAGCAAACAAGTTACAGCGTCGATTGATGGCACAACAAAATCGCTCATGGGATTTTGATTTAGAAGAAGGTTACATTGATACAGCACGTCTATCGCGTGTCGTAACAAATCCAACTCAACCGCTTTCCTACAAAATGGAACGAGATACAGAATTTCGCGATACAGTTGTCACATTGCTGATTGATAATTCAGGCTCTATGCGAGGTCGCCCTATTACTGTGGCTGCCATAACTGCGGATATCCTTGCTCATACGCTTGAGCGTTGTGGTGTTAAAGTTGAGATTCTTGGTTTTACAACTAAAGAATGGAAAGGCGGGCAATCACGAGAATCGTGGCAAAAAAAAGGCAAACAGGCCAATCCAGGTCGATTAAATGACTTGCGGCATATTATTTATAAAAGTGCTGATAATCCATGGCGTAGGGCAAGGCGCAATCTCGGTCTCATGATGCGCAAAAGGTTGCTCAAGGAAAATATTGACGGTGAGGCATTGATTTGGGCGCATCAGCGCTTACTTAATCGTCAGGAAAATCGCCGTATTCTGATGATGATTTCTGACGGTGCACCAGTTGATGATTCAACCCTTTCGGTTAATCCTAGCTATTATCTTGAAAGACATCTACGAGCAGTCATTGAAGAGATCGAAGCGCATTCGCCAATTGAGCTTATGGCTATTGGTATCGGACATGATGTAACCCGTTATTATCGCCAAGCTGTTACAATCGTTGATGTGGAAGAATTAGCCAGTGCAATGACAGAACAATTGGCCACGCTTTTTGTACAAAGGCAAAAACAGCGATAACTTTATAAGACCTAATCTTCTACTAATTGATGACTCACTTCTAGCCGCCATTCTAGAAATAATGGTTTTAACTTGTATATCAAGCTTGATCAGGTTAGGAGAAACACAGCGTTAAAGGGATTAAAGAAGCAATAATGGCAAAAGAAAAAAAAAACTCCTTGTTTGATAGGAAAATAATTATTCGTTTATTGCGTGAAAATTTCAAGCAACATGCTAGGTGGTATATCTGTGCGACGATTAGTATGTTGCTTATTGCAGGGACAACGTCTGCCAGTGCATGGATTATGCGCGATGTTGTCAAACAAATCATCAGCGGTCATGATTTTAATATGGTTATTACTATAGCAAGTATGGTAGCAGCTATTTTTATCACCAAAGGCCTTGCAACCTTTTTTCAAACTTTTTTCCTCAGTCGCGCTGGTAACAGTATTGTAGCAGCGCAGCAACGTAAAATTTATGCACGTCTGATGCAACAAGACGTTTCATTTTACCAGAACCTAGGGTCTTCAGATTTACTTGTGCGTGTAACACACAATGCCAATGCGGCACGCAGTATCATTGACACGATTGTCACAACATTTGTACGCGATCTTTTTTCCGTTATCGGTCTGATGAGCGTCATGTTGGTTCAGAATTTCACACTTAGCACTATTGCTTTGACTGTTGGGCCACTGGCATTTCTGGGTATACGTTTGGTATTAAAGCGTGTCCGTGGATTGATGGAAAAAGAACTGAGTTCTATTGCTGAAATCATAAAGGTCATGCAGGAAACGTCCATCGGCATCCGGGTGGTTAAAGCATTTTCTCTTGAATGCCTTATGAAAAGTCGAATGGAAAAAGCAATTACAGAGGTAGAGCAACGAGCCAATGGCATTGCTTCTCTAGAAGCGGCAACTAACCCGATTATGGAAACATTAGCAGGTATTGCTATCGCCATGGTTATTGTTTTTTCCGGCTATATGGCAACTAAGCAACCCGGGATTGAAGCCCAACTCATGGCCTTTATCACCGCCTTGCTGCTTGCCTATGAACCAGCAAAACGACTTGCCAATGTCCGGGTTAAGATTGAATCCGGCATGATCGGTGCCCGCATGATGTTTGAAATCCTTGACCATCCGATCACGATAATGGAGGATAAAAAAGCAAAAGATCTGCCACAAGGTTGTGGTGAAATTGTATTTAGGAATGTTACGTTTGCCTACACTGATAATCACCATGTGCTTGAAGATATCAATCTAATTTTTCCTGCTGGCAAGATGACAACACTTGTCGGGCCTTCCGGATCAGGAAAATCAACCATGATTAATCTTATCATGAGACTTTATGACCCAACGAAAGGGCATATTGAAATTGATGGGCTGAATATCCGTAAGGCTACTTTCAAATCCCTACGCGATAAGATGTCCTATGTTGGTCAAGATACATTTCTTTTTAACGGCACAGTTTATTACAATATAGCCTTAGGCAAGCCTGGCTCCACTGAAAAAGAAGTTATTGACGCTGCAAAAGCAGCTAATGCTCATGATTTTATCTTAGGCCTTATCAAAGGATATGATACTAATGTTGGTGATAACGGTATAAATATTTCTGGCGGGCAACGCCAACGTATTGCCATTGCCCGTGCTATGCTGCGCAATAGCGAAATTCTTATTCTTGATGAAGCGACAAGTGCTCTTGATTCAGAGTCAGAATCTTTGATCAAGGAGGCATTAGCACGTCTCACTAAAAATCGTACTACAATTGTTATTGCACATCGTTTATCTACTATAGCGGCTGCTGATAAAATTGTGGTCATGAAAGACGGTCAGATTGTCGAGGAAGGAAAACAGAATGAATTACTTAGCCGTCAATACGGGCTCTATAAACGCCTCTTTAACCTGCAATTTCATAATCCTAAGCAGATTATTTATGAAGATATTCATTCAGATACTGCTAAAGCCGATAAGTCTTATCATACAGAAAACACTTTAAACAATGCTTTATTATACGAAGAAACAACAGAAAAAAAACCGCTATAAGAGTTCTATCTCTCTTCGTATTTAACTTATTCAGATAAGTATACATTGAGACCATACCTAATTAATGAGAAATCTTTCAGAAAAGAAGATGAGCTATTCCATTTGTTGCAAAAATAGTGAGAGAGTTACCTTTATATTTTATAAGTACAGATTCAATAGTTAGTCAAATTAATAACTAACCAATCACATATTATACACCATTCCATACGAAAATACCCACTGAATGCAAATCTGATAATGATTTTTGTACGCCTACATTATCAGTTCTTCCAGTACGGCCATAATCAATCTTCTATCCTTTGTTCCAAGAACCCTACCTTGCTCTATTCATCGGACATCATCATATTTCAAATAATCTAGTTTGCTTTAGATGCAATTAGCCCTAAATGCTCCCAAGCATTGGCCGTAAGCATACGCCCACGTGGTGTTCTTTGAATAAAACCCTGCTGAATAAGATAAGGTTCAATAATGTCTTCAATGGTATCACATGGTTCCGATAAAGCTGCTGAAATGGTTTCAATGCCAACAGGGCCTCCGTCAAAGTTTTTAGCAATCATCAGCAGATACTGCTTATCAAGCAGATCAAAACCAAGAGTATCCACCTCAAGACGCGAAAGAGCTTCATTGGCAATTTGTTGATTAATAACCGATTTGGAAGAAATCAGCGCAAAATCACATACACGTCGTAACAGACGAGCGGCAATACGTGGTGTGCCACGCGCTCGGCGGGCAATTTCGCGGGCACCAGTATTGGAAATCGACATTTGCAAAATACGTGCTCCACGACACACAATATATTCAAGCTCCTCAACTGTGTAGAACTGAAGCCTTACAGGAATTCCAAAACGATCGCGCAGCGGCCTCGTTAATAGCCCGAGTCGTGTTGTCGCGGCAATAAGCGTAAATCGTGCAAGATCAATTTTGACTGAACGAGCAGATGGTCCTGCCCCAATGATTAAATCAAGTTGGAAATCTTCCATTACTGGATAAAGAATTTCCTCAATAGCTGGACTAAGTCGATGAATTTCATCAATGAAGAGCACATCTCGTTCTTCCAAATTGGTCAATAACGCTGCTAAATCACCGGCTTTGGCAATAACCGGTCCAGAAGTTGAATGAAAATTAACCCCTAATTCCTTTGCTATAATCTGAGCAAGTGTTGTTTTACCAAGACCTGGTGGCCCGATAAATAGCACATGATCAAGAGCCTCATTACGTTTGGCAGCTGCCTCAATAAATACCCGTAGATTAGCCCGGGCTACCTCTTGACCAATGAAATCGCCTAATGTATGCGGTCTCAGAGAAACTTCGGCATCTCCCGATATTTTTTCGGCTGAAGTAAGACGATCAGACCTATTTATTAAATAGCTCATTTGGAAAGCTTTCTAAGGCTAAGCTGTATCAGCTTTGCTGAATCTGCTCCTTTTTCAACCTTTTTCAAGGCTGTTGCAACAGAATTAGTTGCTAATTCAAGAGAATATCCCAGATTGCAAAGGGCGGAAATTGCATCTATCATTGGTGTGTGCAAACCTTGTTTTTTTGCATCCGTCATAGTACTGATAATCGATCCAGCTATGGCAAAATAGGCAGATGGCTTGCTTTTAAGTTCACTTACAATCCGTCCTGCTACTTTTTTCCCTATCCCTGGTACACGGCAAACAGTTTCTATGTCACCTAGAGCAATAGCATTAACAAGTTCTTCTATTCCTAAAGTACCTAGAATAGCAAGGGCAACCTTTGCTCCGACACCCTGTACATCCTGTAGCAGGCGAAACCATTCCACTTCAAGCTTTGAAGCAAATCCAAAAAGACGAATGGCATCTTCTCGTACCTGTGTTTCAATAAAAAATATTACAGATTGTCCTATCTTTGGTAGATTGCCTAGCATACGCGTCGTCACATAAACCATATAACCGACACCCTGTACATCAATTATGATATAATCATTGCCAATATCTTCAAGAAAACCTTTGAGTTTACTGATCATGTGCTATCACCTTTATTTTTCTTGCAACGGATAGGACAATGTTTCGTTGCATTCTAATCATGAAACCAATCCCTAACTCTTATTTTTTACACATTTGAATATAGGCTTTGTTCTTTCTAAAAATTTTCTAGCTTGCCTGCTATGAGCATGACAAACGGCAATAGCAAGAGCATCAGCGGCATCATTTGTATCACAAATCGCGAGCGGCATTAATATTTTTACCATCATATGGATTTGGTGTTTTCCTCCATGCCCTACACCAATAACCGCTTTTTTAATAACATTAGGGGCATATTCAGCAACATGAAGACCTGCTTGTGCTGGAGCAAGTAGGGCAATACTACGCGCCTGTCCTAATTTAAGCGTTGCCGTTGCATCCTTATTAACAAAGGTATGCTCTACTGCGGCTTCGTTCGGTGTATAGGATTGCAAAACCTGTGATAACCCTTCATACAGCTGGCAAAGTCGTACAGCAAAAGCACATTTATTATCAGACTCCACCGTTCCAGAAGCAACGAACTCCAGACGATTGCCAGTAACCTCAATAATCCCCCATCCAGTCCGGCGCAAACCGGGATCTATCCCAATAATGCGAATCGTATATGTCATGGCACAAGATTATAAACACTATTTACGTTCAATCATAGATAGATCTAAACAAAAGAATAAAGAAAGAGCTGTAATTTACAGCGGAGCTTGCTGTCAAAAGCTTCCCTCAGTCTAGAGGTTATTGATTAACAGAATTTTTGTGCATACAAAATCTCTGCAAAGGTATTAGTTTCTATTTTTCTGAAGTAAAACAGTATGAAGATATGAATAGAATATGCTGGGGCATATAAGAAAAGGAAAATGATATTAGATATAAATCGGTTATAGGATGCTCATTCAATTGGGAATATAGTAAGCGAGTAACTTTCCAGTTCTCTCTGCACTAAGATAATCATTAATTTTATTAACCAATTTCATCTTAAAAACATAAAAATCTTTTGAAGGTTGTTCCAAGAGTTTTATGATTAGACGGAGCGGAATCTCAATGTATTTTCAGACTTTGAAGAACGAAAATTTGCCTTGGGTTTTCCCTATAATTTTACGACTATCATCGTGCCAGAATATATCTACTTTAGACTATATATCCACTCTCAAGTGTTTTCTTTTCAATTTTTGCGCTATCAAGCTCAGTATTTATCGAATTGAGAACCACCGGTATCATCATATCATTGGAAATTACAGGGATATCCTTGCATCGCAAATTAATCAAGCTTAGCCATTCCAGATAATAGGCCACCGTAAATTGCACAATAATACCGCTAGAAATCAATAATATATCATAAGGAATCCCGCCGGGGTTAATTTTCTTTAATATTTGAGCTATCATGGCCAGGACTGTACCAGTGATGAAAACCGGTAGACTGTATTTACCTAGGATTGCTAGCGGATGATATGCACCAAACTGCATCCAATTGGAAATTGCCGGAATAACAGAAATTACATATGCGAGCGACAGAATATGTAGAAGTCTCGGTAAAGAAATAAAGGTTTTATTAAAACCAATCAATGTCTGCGGTAACCCCATAGATATATCAATTCCCCAAAAGTTCCATCGTACCCATATCAATGATAACGTAAGATAAGCTGCCGCAGTAATTAACAACAGAGGATGGCGCGGCAATGTGCCACCTTTTTTGGTATATATTACTGCTGCAAAACCGATAACAAATAGGAATTGCCATGACAACGGATTGAGAAACCATAAACCCTTTGTTGGGTAATTAGGCGGTGCAATTTGATAGATACCAGCAATAAAATAAAGTATACCCGATAAAATGAGCAGCAATCCAAGATTTTTACCGGCGATATACAACATCAGTGGAGCTATAAACATTAACACAATGTAAAGCGGTAGAATATTATTATAACCAAGCTGATGACCAAGCGTCACTATACCGAATAGCGCTTTCGCTGGTTCAGTAACAACAGGAGCGATATTGATCTCTAGTAAACATTCTGGATGATGCATAAAAATTGCAGCACCACAGAAAATACCCAATGTCATGAGTGTCATCAGGATATGAGCGAAGTAAAGAATAAACGTTCTTCGCCATATTTTTAGTGTAAGCAACAAGCGGCGACCAATATGATATCTTGTACCATAGGCAAACCCAACAGATATACCGGATATTAATACAAAAACTTCTGCAGAATCTGAAAACCCGAAATGCTTGTGCGTAATATGTTCAAAAATCGTACCTGGAACATGGTTTATGAATATTGTCAACAATGCCAGGGCTCGAAAAACGTCTATTCGGGTATCACGCTTAGAATTCAACTGCCTATCAAAGTGCATAAACTGACTCAAATTCAAAAACTCCTAAGGTACAATAATTAACGTTCTGCTCTAATTAAAACAAGGGAAAAAAAGAAGTCTTAATCTCTAAGAATATGATCAATTTTCTTTCCAGATTGAAAATCATCGCGGAAAGATAAAGAGTTTATTTTGTAGAGTAGAATGGATAAAATTTCTTCTCTTCGTCTAATTAAAGTCATGATCTTTAGAAATCGTTGCAAGAGAGTTAAATTACAGGATATCTATTCACGAGGATAGTTACTTAAAAGCACTAAATAAAAAACAGCTAAATAATATCCTATATGAACTAGAGCAACCATCACAGCACAATATAAAATAGACTAAATAGAATAATGCAGAAATACAGATGTTGTTTGAAACACAGGCAATAGTGTATAAAAGACATGAAGTATCACCAAAAACCCAGTATTCTCTTAATTAGAATGGATAATATCTATGAAAATCAACGGTAATGAAATCCGTCCTGGGAACGTGCTTGAATATAATGGTGCCCTATGGATTGCCGTAAAATGCAATCCAGTTAAACCAGGAAAGGGGGGAGCTTTCAATCAGGTGGAACTGAAAAAAGTGCTTGATGGTACAAAACTAAATGAACGATTTCGTGCATCCGAGAGCGTGGAGAAAGTGCGTCTTGAACAGAAGGATTTTACGTTTCTTTACGAACAGGAGGGCAAGCTTGTATTCATGGATTCACAATCCTATGAGCAACTTGAGCTGCAGAAGGATTTTATCGGAGATCGAGCGGCATTTTTGCAGGATGGCATGACAGTAACACTTGAACTTTATGAGAACAAACCTATCACAATTTCGTTACCGGATCAGGTTGTTCTCACAATTACCAAAGCTGATCCCGTGCTTAAGAGGCAAACTGCAGTCTCCTCTTACAAGCCTGCCATACTAGAAAACGGCATTCGCATTCTTGTACCGCCTTTTATTGAATCAGGTGAACGCATTATTGTTGATACTAATGAAATTACCTATCTGCGTCGTGCAGATTAAGATACTCCAAAAAAACTAAAAGACTCAGTTTATTTTCAGATAAAGATAAAGCTTGTTTTAGAATATTTTGATCTTAGTCTTATTAAAATAGAAACCTAGGTTTCTATAGCTTAATAAGACATTTTTTAACTAGATAGTTATCATCTAGTTGCAATTTTTACATGGAAAAATAACATGGCCCGATCGGCAATAATGAATGTGATGGTTCAAGCTGCGATGAAGGCAGGTCGTTCTCTTTCACGTGATTTTGGTGAGGTACAGAATTTGCAAGTTTCACTTAAAGGTCCAGCTAATTACGTTAGCCAAGCTAACAAACGTGCTGCACAAATCATATGTAACGAGCTTCAACGTGCAAGGCCAAGTTATAGCTTTCTGATAGAACAAATTAATGAAATTAAAGGAAATGACGATCAGCACCGTTTTATTGCTAGTTCGCTTGATAGTACAATAAACTTTCTGCATGGCATCCCGCTTTTTGCTATATCCATTAGTTTAGAACGACAGAGAAAGGTGATCGCGAGTGTTATCTATAATCCGGTCATAGATGAACTTTTTACAGCAGAACGCGGCTGTGGAGCCTTCTTAAATGACCATCGTTTGCGCGTTTCTAGCCGCCGAAATCTGTTTGATAGTGTTATCGGAACCAGCATACCTCATTTGAGGCACAGCAAGCACGACCATTATCTCATTGAACTGCGTAGTATGATGGCAGAAGTTTCAGGTATTCGATGCACGGGCTCTACAGCGCTTGATCTTGCTTATGTCGCAGCTGGACGGTTTGATGGTTTCTGGGAAAATGATCCACAAAATTGGAATATAATAGCGGCTGGTGTTCTGATGATACGGGAAGCAGGCGGTTTCATTTCTAATAAACAAGGTGAAGAAGATGTGTGTATTAACAAAAGCATCGTTGCAGGCAATGAGCTCGTTTATAATGCATTGATGAAAATCCTAAAAAAATAATATGATGAATGAAGAAGAAAAAAATTTTTTCTTTGCTACTAGTTTAAATTCTCCTGTTTCAAGAAAAAAGGTTAAGAAGAATGATGCATAAGCACCAATACCAAACTAGGATAATGATTATACATTATGGGAATAGCCTATGGCATAAATTGCAAAAGATTACTGATATCGATCTAAAAAAGCTAATGAAATCGTAATGTTATAGATGTTGGGAATTACTGAATGAATTTAGATACCTGCGACATAATATTCAATGCAGAAGCTATTTGATATCGGAAAATTAGCAAAGTACACTGGTCAATCTGGACAGTAGATAAAATGTTCACACCTAAAGTGGTAAGAAGAAACAAAAACAAATGGTCGATGCTACTAAGCATTGCTTTTGATAAGAAATGCATTAGAATCGCAGCAGGCGGGTAAAATATGAAATCAATACAAATCCATACCGCATTTACCATTATTCTGTGCAAAAAAGATATTGGAGATACGTTAAAAACCCGAAGGCGGTGAATTAGCGATTGTTAATCGGGAACTTCGTTGCATATACAGTTTACTCAGATCAAATTCATGGGCATTGGTTTATGGGAGATCTTATTGCTTAACGTCATGTAAACCTACTATTTTCAGTGAAGTGGAAAAATAAATAATGATTATTGAAATCAAGAACGCATAGAGTCGTGAATTTTGAACAAGATATCCTGAACACAAAGTAAAAAATTTTGTAGATTGGGGAAACTGCCCAGCTTAATAAGCGCATATAACAACTATCCATAGTAATACTCAATCCTTCACTAATAATAATCAATACAATGATACCGATAACGTTCAGTGTGTCCGAAGGTAAAGTTTGTAAAAAACAATTAGACGTCAATTTGGCAAGCTATTTCTAATCCTGAGCAATTAATGAGCTTTCAGCTTCACAGAGTTACATCGAAATATATCAATACTTAAGCGCATTAAAATATATGAAATTTCATAATGATGCTAAATACAAAAATGGTTATGATGACCCTCTACATTCTAACAAAATATTCTGAAAATGAATAAGACATATATCATAAAATTTTTTTTTACGACTTCAGTAGTACTGACAAATACTGCAATTATATCGCAAGCTTTATAAAGGCATGTGATATTGGATTGGAATAGTATTAATAACCTTCAGATTGATTATCCGATTTTATTTCATTATTCAAATAGAAATATGATCTAAAAAACCCTATAGGATAATGAAATGGATAATAACTTTGACTCTCTTGACATTAATAGTTGTGCAGGAGGTATACTAACCGTTGACCTTGATGCATTGCGAGATAATTACTGTCGATTATGTGTTGAAGCAAAACCTGCTAAAACTGCTGCTGTTGTTAAAGCAGATGCCTACGGTATAGGTATGGCACAAGCAGTTCCTGCTCTTTACAAAGCAGGTTGTCGCCTGTTCTTTGTAGCACAGCTTACTGAAGCATTTAAACTCAGACCTCTCTTATCTTCTAACGTAGCAATTGCCATTTTGAATGATATCCAGCCAGGAGTAGAAGGTATAACCGCAGATGCAGGGTTTATTCCTGTGCTTAACTCCATTTCTTCTATTGAAGCATGGGGAACCCTTTGCCGAAAACGCAGAAAAAAACTTCCAGCAATGCTGCAAATTGATAGTGGTATGTGTCGACTTGGGCTTGATACAAAAGAAATAAAGCAGCTTATTGCAGATCCTAAAATTTTTGATCTTGCTAATATCTGCTACATTCTGAGTCATCTTGCATGCAGTGATACCTGCACTAACAGCATGAATTATATACAACTGGCCACCCTAAAAAGAGTACTGAAAAAGCTGCCCGCCACGCGTGTAAGTTTTGCAAATTCAAGTGCTATTTATCTTGGAAAAGATTATAGATTTGATCTTGTCCGCCCAGGAATTGCTCTTTATGGAATTGATCCATATGGGGCAATGCCCTCTCGCTTTCATCCTGTTATTCAGCTTAATGCAAGAATTATCCAGGTACGCAGTGTACCGGCAGGCACAAAAATCGGTTATGATGGTACTTTTCTAATAAAGCGTCCGAGTCGCATAGCAACACTTGCTGTTGGCTATGCAGACGGCTGGCATCGTTCACTTAGTAATCGTGGTGCAGCATACTTTGCTGCAAAGCGTTTACCAATAGTCGGTAGGATTTCTATGGATTCAATGATGCTAGATATAACAGATCTAGGTAGACAAGCTCCACGACGCGGCGATCTTGTCGAATTAATTGGTCCCAACCAGATAGTTGAAGATATTGCTCGTGATGCAGATACTATTCCTTATGAAATTCTAACATCACTTAGCCATCGTTACAAGCGATATTACATTCAATCAAAGTAATTCGCAGAAGCGAGAACACACATAGAACTCCGACTTTCAAGTAGCATTATCGCAGATCATATCAGACAAACATTCGGTCCCAATTAATTATTATCTTCTGGATAGCATACTTTAGGATATTGTTATCTAAAGTAGAAAAATAGACAATGCACGAAATCCTCCAGTCATCCAATAAAAATGAAATACAACTATGTAGAACCCATATCATGCTGCAAATTATAACGAGAGAAAAAATATGGATGATGCATATTTCTAATTTCAATGTTGTTATCTTGCTATATAAAACAAGAAGTTAGAATTGAGTATAACAAATATATAAAAAATACCATTTAGTTTTTTTGTTTCGCGGTCGACCTTTATTCGATAAAGATCTCTGCATTTCCCGAACCTTCGGTAAGACCCTCCCAACGTTATTGAAAGGCAATGATTCAACACCAAATCGTGCTTAAAACTAGAATTTATCTATATTCTATATCAATGATTGTCTGTAAGATACAGGCTATTACAACCTAAAGATTCTATAAAAAACTAATCTAATTTCCGCATTTAACCGTAGGCAGTATCGTGATACTACTGATATCTCATCAGCGAATAAAAGCTAGGAATTAATCCAAAGGACACCATGTTGATTAGGAGAAATATTTTTTAGGATAACATTTTCTTGAACTTTTCAAGAATCGCATCGCCCATTTCAGATGTGGAAACTTTCCGCATTCCTTGACTATAAATATCTGCTGTACGCAAACCATCATCTAATACTGCTGATATTGCTTTTTCAAGACAATTTGCCTCAGTGTTTAGTGCAAAAGAATAGCGAAAGCACATTGCTAATGAAGCAATCATTGCAATAGGATTAGCAATTCCTTTTCCTAAAATATCAGGAGCTGACCCATGCACAGGTTCATATATTGCATGCTGTCTTTCAGTTACTTCATCAGCAGATCCAAGAGAAGCAGAAGGAAGCATACCAAGTGACCCAGTCAGCATTCCAGCAACATCAGATAGAAGGTCCCCGAAAAGGTTGTCTGTTACAATGACATCAAACTGCTTGGGTTTCCGAACAAGCTGCATCCCGCCAGCATCTGTCAGCATATGACTGAGCATAACATCTCGATAATGAGTAGCGTGCGTCTCTGTTACCACCTCCTTCCATAGCAACCCAGTTTTCATGACATTGTGCTTTTCCATCGATGTAACGAGGCCACGCCGTGTTCTGGCAAGCTCAAAGGCGACTTTAGCAATCCGCATTACCTCGCAAGTTTCATAAACTTGTGTATCAATGGCTCGTTTATTTCCTTGACCTAAATCAATAATTTCTTTTGGTTCACCAAAATAAATACCTCCTGTCAATTCTCGGACAATAAGAATATCCAGCCCTTCAACCAGCTCGGATTTGAGTGATGAAGCATTGGAGAGCGCAGGATAACAAATAACCGGTCGCAGATTTGCAAATAGTTGAAGATCTTTTCGCAGACGCAAAAGGCCTGCTTCAGGACGTAGATCATACGAAAGGTCATCCCATTCTGGTCCGCCAACCGAACCTAGAAGAACGGCATCCGCAGCCAGGGCACGGTAAATATCTCCATCAGAGATCGGTTTGCCATATACATTACAGGCTGTTCCACCAACAAGCCCTTCTTCACATACAAAGTCAAATTTCAATTCATCATTCATAAAAGCAATGAACTTTCGGGCTTCGTTCATGATTTCAATACCAATACCATCGCCTGGAAGAAGAAAAATTTTTTTTGGCTCCATGATTTTCGCTTTCGTATTGAGTGATTATCCATAGATTCCTATCACATTTTCCCTAAAAGCAAAATTATATGAAAAATTTCTCTTTCTTGGATAGAAGACGTGCTTCTGAAGTGAGCATAATCGGCACTCCATCTCGGATGGGATAAGCAAGCTTCGCTTCAGATGAAATAAGTTCCTGCGCTTCAATATCATAACGCAGAGCGGTGCGTGTCAGAGGACAAACAAGAAGTTCAAGCATTTTGCAATTACTTCTCTGCAATACTGTTCACATCCCGTTTCCAAAAAAATATCTTCTTTTGTTCATGCTTTATAATACCATCGCAGGGCAATAGCTATATTGTTTTGAATTAGTATGCTCTGGATTTTCTGAGAATCTCAAAGGCAGTAATTGTAATTGTTTAATCCCTACAGGATTTGGTGATTACGATCGGCGCGCAGCCGACTTACCTTCTTTTGAAAAGAACCTGTAATTCTCATTACATTCAAGATTTCTGAATACCTCTTAAATTGGCCAAATGGATTAATCGTAATTGCATTGGCGGTCAGGCAGTTAGAAGTGGATTGTCCTGCAAAAGATTGTAACCCAGTATCATAATTATCACTACAGTAATATTCAAAAATCCATCCAGGGCAAT
>QENB01000005.1 GCA_003331065.1 Candidatus Tokpelaia sp. JSC188 | reverse complement strand
GAAGAAACCGTAATTCATAGAGCGTTTTTAGTCATACATAATGTCCAGAGCGGTAAATATCTTCAATACAGTTTTTGGAATTCTATGATACTGCTAACTAGATGAAAAAGATAACGTGCAATTCCCGCCTTTTTTTCTTCGCTCAATTCGATTCTTTTTTGATTAGAATCTTCCTCAACATCACCCAATGACACTTCTATTAGTCTTACTAACCAAAACAGTCTTAGCATTTGCAGATATACACTTATCTTTGAGAGATAAAAAGATCCAGAACTATTATTCAATGCCTATTTTCATAGCGATCATAGCAAAGATAGGGCGAGTATGCGACCAATCTATCCAGATTGATAGACCAGCAGCATGTGCTTCAGAAACAGTCGCCTGTTTTCAGCTAATATGAAACAAAAGGCAGCGAAACACGCAGAAACATCCTGCATATTTTCACGACGAAACGGCATCAGTTCTACAAGGGTGGGAAGAAAACTTATCTATTCTATTTAGTAAGTCGCTAATTCCATCAATTGCCTCTTCATTAAGTTGAATCAGAAACAAAACAAAGTCACAGACAAAAAGACTCACTAACCAGTGAATTATTTAGATTATTCATCGATAATACAAATATCAAATAGGATATTAATTTTGGATAGAAATGTGACGAAGTTTATAGCAAATTTGCTACGCTTTGCAGCATTCTTTTCCAATTTAATGACTTCAGAATCGCCAGAAGTCAAAACAAATTCAACGCCCTCTATTATAAAAATTACCAAAATCTGACTGCTTATGACACTTAAAATTATCACAAGTTCGCCTATCCGAAAAGCTTTTGAGAAATTACTTTGATGATTAAAGTCAATTACAAAAATACGATTTTATCATCAAAATGTATACCTGGAGGCCTATATTTAATGAGCGGAGTATGCTCCGTGTCTTATGATGTTATCTAAAGGCATAGTCTGAGTTTCTTTAGCCTCAGATTTAATCTATAAATTATTCACAACATCTACAACTTCCGAGAAAAATCCTTTTCTATTTGAACTGGAACTAATGCCAGTCAATGATATCGTAGATATGTTTTATTGTCTCTTTCATCTCTTCCGTAAATTGCTTCACAAGCAGCATTCATAAGGGCAAACATGACTTTGGGATTAAAAGTGTTAGTACCGAGTATATCAATAAGTTCTTTTTCATTAGGTGGACAGTCGTGTTCTTTAATAAAGGATCTTATTTTATCGAAGATATCTGTTATTATTTTTCCAATTGAAATGTCACTGCTGAAAGCATTATCTTCGCTCTCTCCATGTATCTTTTCTTTTTCAGGCTTTACATAACCATCTGCTGATACTCCAATACGATTGATGGTAATCACCATAGATCTCCTCTCCCTTGATATGAGTTAGAAAATTTGAGATTATTAATCAAATCCTCGTGAAGGTGATATCCATCACGATATCACCTTGATAGTTGTAATGGTGTTTGCCATGACAAGCACCACTTATCGAGATTTCTTATGGATCACCCCCATCTACCTGTATTTGGATCAATACCCCAAGTAACACGCGAAAAACACTGTTTTCTTTTTTCAGACAACCAAGAGATACGGCAACGTATACGCGCCGTTCACTTTACCTTGCACAAGAATCTTTCCCGAATCACCTCGGTTAATTTTCCTAGTATCGCCGGATACCCTCGCTGTGCATTGTTCTGCAGAATGTATTGCGTAAACGCTTGAATTTTTGATATTAATTTGCTGATTTATTTGATTTTTATAGGCAAAGAACATACCGCCGAAAACATGCAAGAAATGAAAAAAGAAAGAAAAATCACCATCTGATTTTATCATATTTTAATGTGATCTCTTCGTTTTTCTGGCACATCCATGTCAATTTCAGAGGGACCTAATTCAGATATTGAATTCAAGTCAAGGACAAAAGTAAAATATTTTTTCCTACCATCAAGAGATCTGCTCATTTCTTCAGTCTGGAGCAAGGCTCTGAAAAGGAAGACGCAAAGCTTACTAGCAGCCCCTATCGAGGTTAGATGCAAAATAACAACTGAGTTGGAAACACGAACTCATCGGTATCTTGAAAAAATACGCAATGAAGCGGACTACCTAACATGTTGATCACAGCAAGCACTCTGGCAATGTACAAGCGAATGGTTAGGCAGCAGGCTTTTTAGCATAGCTGATCCTCTTTAGAGTCGCTATGGCATACCGATCGCGTGAACCATAAGTCATAGAGAAACTCTTTCATACAAGCCCCATAGAATGATTCTTTATCAAGGCTTTGACCGTTCTAATCTGCACCAAAAATACGGAGAAGAGATAATCACGACTACCGTTTAAACAGCCATATTTAAGATATTTAACGATAGATCTTGAGAATAATAGGAGATTGGTTTTGAAGCAAAAAGGCTGAATCCATGATCCCGCGCTACCTCTAGATGCGGCAAGAAATGGGAAGAATTTCCTGTATCCGGCAAGAGAGCTATGATCTGTGGTGGTTCATTCTTGCGCGCAGCGGTACTTAGATAGGCCATGGCGGGAAGTCCACTGATGTTTCCTATCAGAAATAGCTCCCTGGGCCATCCTACGATGACTAAATCAATGACCACGCTTTCTCTTTTGCTTTTGAATTAGCTCACAAGCTTTTTCAGCATCTTCGCCAAGTCTTTCGAGGTTTCCTCATACCCGTTCAACCGCCCGGTGATATTTGAGAGTAGCTTCTCGAGCTTTCCCCAGCCCTCGCTGTATTGCCTTTCCAAAGTGCTCAATCGCCGATGCAATGTCTCTTGCAAGTTCTCGACTGCGGTCAAGCGATTCTCTAAACCTTTCATCGCGCTCGCATCGTAGTCCTTCAAAGAAGCCCGCAAGGCGATTATTTCCTCCCTTGAACCATTCACCAATTTGCTCACGGAGCGCAGCAATTCCCGCTCCAGGGCTGTAAGCTGATTCATCCTTTAATTCCCTAAATATTGTATTGGTCCGCATCAAGACTTGCAAAGGCCGTTCGTTCAAACTCCATCCATAACCTGATCTTGCTGCGTCCTCTGTAGGCGCGTCCGACAATGCAAAAGAAATTGCATCTAACGTATAACGCCATTCCCGATCAATCTCAATCAAACGAGCGTTAATAGCCAAAGCATGAACGCCACTCTTATCGCGATTTGCCCAACGTGCTAACTGATTCAGTTTGCGCACAATGCAGAAACGTCTGTGCTATTCACATTATCCCTTCATACGCTACTCTGAAGGCTTGTTGCGCTTTTTTGATTCTATTTTCTAGTAGTTAACATCCCATGGGAAGGTCTCAAGACATTTCATAATCTAATATTCAGGCTTGTTTTAACGCCGTGATCCTGTGCTTTGGAGGACAATCGTCCAATGTATGAGAAGCTGATGGTAGTTGTTTGTGAGCAATTCCAGTCAATTGCAGATTCGATAGTGATGCTATTTCTTGCAATAGGAACACCTGTGACAGCGAACATCTCTGATTCATGAAAGGCGTGTATGTTTGTTGGCACGATATTGCCGAAAGCGCGTTGCCAACCAATCATGCTTCTTGCCGTTGCAACAGAATCCTTCGTCAAACTGAAATTTTTTGAAGCACGTAATCCAAGCGTTGTGAATGTTACATTCGTATGATCGGATTTTCCTGATAACGCGCTAGTTCCATCTCTCTCCGTGAAACTACCTGTATGAAGGTTGACATAAGCGAGATTGGCAAAGGGTTTAAAATTACAAGAGTCCACCATCATGTTATATCCAAATTCTTCAAAAAATTGTACTGTTCTTGATCTATGATCATTTTTCAAAGTCTCAGAAAATCCAGGAAAAACTACGTTACGATCTGTCGATATATTGTGCCAAGTATAAGCAGAACCACCACGCAAGGAGAATGCACCCCAGTGCGCACCACTATAGAAAGCAATAGGATAATTATTGCTTAAACCCGTTGATTTATGATTCCATACACTAAAACTGCTGTGGCTGTATCCTATTAAAATTCCAGTCTGCAAAGTATCAGATACCCAAGAATCAATACCAGCGAAGAATCCTCCAATTGAATGATTGAGGCGAGCAGCATTATCGCTGTTATCAGTATGTCCAGAAGAAGAAAATCCATGAGTCCAGAAATTGAAATTCTCGTTATAGATCGTAAAAGAATCATCAAAATCGCAAGCTGTCGTCATCATCGATGATACTTCATGATTTTTGAAAGAAGAAAGGAGTCGGTTGTTAACGGTATCACGCAAAAATTGTTCATCTGTGATCAGCGAGGACTTCTCAGAAGCATAAATTTCACCTGACAAAGCATCGAAAGCGTTACAAGCATCTTCTTCCTCATGAATTAGTATAATTTTGTCCCAAATAGAATGCCCATGGCCAATTGCTTCAATACTGGAAGCAGCGGCTTTTTGGTTGCGCGTACAGGCAACGCCTGTAAACGACCTGTCGTTACGTACCAGTGTCAGCGTTACATCATTCCCGTCGCCTCCATCATAGGAAATAAAAGAGTCAAGAAAAAGAAGATTATTGCTAATTGAGCCAAATGTGCCAGTGACATCCCCAGAGCTTTGTTTATCGATGATGGTAAAAGGACCACTTAGCGGATCCCAATCCGGAGAAGAGGAAGAATGCTTTTTAGTAGTACTAATAATATCAAGTGACGCACCACTAATATCTACGTCACCGGCTACGATAACCTTTCCTGCACCTGATGGAGAAGCATCAATGCGAAGTATTCCATGGTTGATGTAATCTCCCGCAATATGTTGTGAACCACCAGAAAAGTCCCCAGGTATATGCACGCCGCCAGCTGTAATGATCGTTTTCTTACTCAGAGATGAGACCATACCTGTCCCTGTAAGCAAACCATTTGAACCGATGATTACTGTTCCGCCAAGTTCTCCACCATCTGCGGATCCTACAATTAATTTGCCGTTAGTCACATTTGTTACACCAGAAAAAATACTGCTATCGCCCGTCAAAGTAACAGCTCCTACGCCAGTAATATTAAACGTACCTGAGTTGGACAGAACCCCAGAATAAGATGCCATTGAAGACTGCTCGATAGTTAGTGATGCATCTTTTGAAATATCAATATTCCCGCCAGGAAGATCAGGGCCTGCTATCGTCAGTGATCCACCATCTATGTTTAGAGAGCCCGTAAAACCCGAAATACTACCAGTTAATCTGGTAGTTCCCGCTAAATGACGGATCTCATGATTACCTATACCTTCGCTTATAAAATCAGAAGAAAGCGAATAATCAGTACCGGTATGATTGAGGAGGATACTTCCTTGTCCGTCCCCAAAAACGATGGTTGACGTATCTATATTTCCTGGTGTTTTTGCAGAATCGGAGGCTATCGCACCGATGATGATACTACCGGTTGATGTTGATTCCTTTGCTACAAATATTCTCTCAGAGGAGACAGTTGCGCCATCTTGAATATCTAGTTCTCCATTACCTGAAAAGCCAACATGGAGGTTTTTATTATTAATCCATTTAGATCCAGTTCCCGAAACAATCGCTGTGCCTTGAGCTTCACGATAGGAACCTAAATAACCATCTATATTAAAGACGATTGCGCCATCTTGAATACGTAGTTCCCCATCACCACGAAGGCCAACATGTAAATTGCGAGTGGTATTCCACGCTGATCTACTACCGGCAACTAAGACGATCCCGCTAGATTCTTTCTCATAGCCTAAATATGCATGAGCATTAAATAGAAATCCTCCATCTTTGATGGTAAGGTTTCCGCTTCCATTATCACCAACAAATAAATTCCCACTATTGATCCATTTAGATCCAGTTCCCGAAACAATCGCTGTGCCCTGAGCATCAGTATGGGAGCCTACATGACCATCTATGTTAAAGACAGTTGCGCCACCTTGAATATCTAGCGCTCCATTACCTGAAAAGCCAACATGGAGATTTTTATTATTAATCCATTTAGATCCAGTTCCCGAAATAATCGCTGTGCCTTGAGCTTCACGATAGTATCCTAAATAACCATCTGTATTAAAGACGGTTGCGCCATCTTGAATATCTAGTTCTCCATTACCTGAAAAGCCAACATGGAGGTTTTTATTATTAATCCAGCTAGATCCAGCTCCAGAAATAATCGCTGTGCCCTGGGCTTCAGGATAGTATCCTAAATAACCACCTGTATTAAAGACGATTGCACCACCTTGAATGCGTATTTTCCCATTTTTGGAATTTCCAACTTTTAAGTTGCCATTAATATTCCAAATTGGCGATGGTACATTAACATCTTCCTCAATTATCATATCTTTTGCTAACGCATTACATTGAAAACATATTCCAAAAACAGCGAGGATAGAACACAAAACAAATTTCATAATAATATCTACTACTTTCATGTGTTCAAGGAGGATGCCTTATAAAGGTGCATTGTATACCCATTCATCATTAGATGATCTATTTTAATGATTGGAACATAAAATACATCAGCACGAAACACTGGATATAAGATAACACTCAGAAAATGGAATTTATATAATCAATAAAAATGGAAAGTGGTATTAATTATTACTAAATTTTCACCGGCACTTTTCGGTATGCAAAAGGTAATCACGTGAAAAAATTATTCTTGGCGTTCATCGCGGTGAACTCTCATCTTAATCAAAACTAAACGATAGGCGCCCTATTATCAGATACAAAGAAGAATCGGATCTTTTAAACAAGATGCCACAAGTATCTGATAGCAATATGCGCAACAAATGTTGCCGGTGTAGCTGGATTTTTATCCCTGCATGGTCCTTTCTCTATTTAAAACAGGCAGATGCTAAAGAATTGCGTAATCAGCAAGCTCGCTATACTCGGTTTACTTCGATAGCAAACACAAGAAGCTGTCGACAAGACAAAGTCGAGATCAAACCCAAATAATGCCTTTTCCGTTTTCTCAAAGGTCATCTCATTATCACTCATTCCAGCGATGGGAGAATATCAGCGCATGGATGCTCCACTGTGCATTTTTGATTATCGCATGCTGAAAACAGAAGAAGGAAGGAAAGTATAATGATTAATTGATTTCTCAAATGGAGTTCTCCTATCAGAAGATAGGGGTTGATAATCCGACGGTTTGTAAAATTACATACTTTATGCTACAATATTGGCGTGTCAGGCACTCTAATTATAGGACCCCCTGTCTTGCATTCCATGCAAAACAAGAACTAGTAGAGCCAATATGGTGCTTTTGCTTTTTTGAGTTTACTGACTAATCAGTGCACTTCCTCATGTATTTAAAGGAGCTATCTGTATCATAGTCTGCATATCCGCTAAAAGGCTTACTAATTTCATGGAGTGCGATTTGTGCGGCTTGACGTTTGTTCATTGGGCAAAATCCACCATCTAGTTCTTGATATATCCCAAAATCCCCTAGCTTTGCTTTACAATGTTCGCAGTGGTTCATCCAGTATCGTTGTTCTACAGTTTTGCTAAAACTGATATAATAATGACCTCTGGAAAATATCCTTATGCCTTCTGCAACAGAAGGTACAAGATAAATCACGTAAGAGAGACAAAGGGACTTCCAACGTTCCTTCCAGATCTCTCTTTTCTCGTCGAAGACTTCACTCCCTCCTGGTAGATAGAAACCATATACATTTGTGCGTTCTTTGCATTTCCAGCACCTCTGTGTATTTTTTCCTATGAAATAGCTAGTGGATCGTACGTTGGTTTCTGGAAACCAACGTTGAAAGTGATCAGGGTTGATACCCTCTGGAACATACCAAATCTTATATGTCTTATCCCAGCGTGCGCCTAGCTGCTTGGCCTCTTCTTTCTCCTCAAACGGAACAACAAGATCAACTCGTTCCATATTTTCTCCTTACGCTATCTATGTTAGTCAAGTAACTTGATTGTAATGAATCATGATCTTTCCTTACCAGGAAAACACATGTACCCACTCTAATATAGAGTATAATTACGTATTATTGAAGAAACATTTAAGAAAATTTACAGAGAGGCTTTTCTTTTAACCCGATATCGCATGATCAATCATCTTTGACACAATTGAAAGCAAAGAGCGTTTTGTTAGTACCTTTCTGCTACTTACACATGTTGGCTGCTCGGCAAAGGGTATGCAAAAAGAATATCCGGGTCCCCACTAAAAGGTGTTCTACGGACGTTTATGCGGTCTTTATAGACAATTCTTGCATCCATATCATTAAGAATGAGATGCAGCCCTCAATCCAAGTCCTAACCTTTTCTTTCCAACCTTACAACCAAAATGCTTTTTTCCTTGAGGCAATTTTCACTAAAACGAAAGCGCGGAAAATTAGATGTTTTGAAGGTTCCTTCTAGATTGTTGGCTTAGATTATATTTTGGTTAGATTTTTTCTTGCTTTGTGTGGTCACAGATGGTAGCAGCAGATGTGCTATGGTTGGTGCAATAAAATGAGCATGGAGCATAAATTAGAGCTTGTTACACCTAGTTTTCCGTTCTTTAATTGTTGCTAATGCTTCCCTTTCTATATCTCTGCAGTAGATACACAAATTAGCTGTGGAAGCCTTTTGACTTTTTAAAAGTTTATAACGAGCATGCTGGGTAAAACACATATAGTTAATAGCTTAGCAATAGCTTCGACTCCTTTGTTAATAACACAATTTAATGAAAGATATGCTCTATTGACTTGCCTATTTGTTCTTGGTTGTATTACTCCAGATATAGATGAACCGAAATCAATTATTGGTAGAAACTTTAAATTAATTTCTAAAACTATTAATTATTTTTTTGGACATAGAACAATAACACATAATATTCCTTTGATATTAATTACTATATTTCTATCTTTTTACTTTGACAAAATTTTATTAGTGGTATTCTTTACTGGATGCTTAGTACATATAATGCAAGACAGCTTAACTTGGGGCGGAATAGAGTATGGGTTATTTCCTTTTAGATATAGAAAATATCATCTGTTACGATATGGATTAAGATTTAAAGTAGGAAGTAAAACTGAAAGTATTATATACTATATGAGTGCGCTTTACATAGTATCTATACTTTTATATGTACAGCCTTTTTGAGGATTTTTTAAACTTATTATAAGAGGACGGGGGCAAAGCCTCTTTTAGTTAAACAACAATTTAAGTTATCTTCACATTTTGTTGAATTAATCCTAGCTTACTATTCTGTAACCGTTAGAACTATCGCCGACTAAGAGTCGTTCATCATCGTGAATGGTTGAATTTACTAGGGGTAAATGTCTTTCCTTTATATCCAACCCGGAGAGAATCACTTTATTAGCTTCAAAACGAACACAAAAGAACGGTTCATCGATACGATAACTTCTTTAGGAATAGACAATTTTGTGGATTTCTCAGAACAAGTTGTTAGACCAATAGCAATCACTACGATTATTATAAAGAATTCTTTTCATTAGAAGCTTTTTCTTTTTCTATATTTCCAACTCGTAATCTCTGTTTTTGTTTTTCGCATGGCCTTGGTTTGTTCTTATTCTCCTTTTTTGGCTTGTTCAGCTTCTTGTTGAAATTGTTTTGCCAACGTCATTCAATGATGATTGCACGAATGCCGGTGATTTATTGGCTTGTCTTGGGAATGTATGAGAAGCGCTTTAGTCGTTGAGTACAGGGTTATTCCCCCTTTTACCTTTTTTTTTGGTATTGTTTTCAACAATTGACCATTCCAACATTTTATCATATTCTAGCAGTTTTTCGGGTAGCTATAAAAGTTTAGTAGAGACGAGTTGAACGACACCAACGCCTTTTTCATGAGATCTGGTAATTCTTGTATGCGGTGTTGTTTTTCAGCATTGAGTTTTTTCTTGTCAGAGTTTGTTTGGCTTATTTGACTCTAGACACTGTCTACAAAGGCTGAAATGGTTTTTTCAGTGATTTTTAATCGTTCTTGGAGTGGTAGAGGGGCTGTTTTCAGTATTTATTCTGCTCTAGAGCGTTCTTGAACGCTTGTAGCAACCTTTGCGGATAGGCGCTCATCTTTTGTGAGTGGGACTGCGAAAGCGGAGAGATGCGGTGTCTGTTCATTCTTGTGAATGAGCGCGTATTTTCTGATTGCTTTTTTGGTATTTTGCGGGGTAGCATTCGCTTTCTGGCGTTTTTATTTGATCGATATTAGATGTTTCACGTTCACAGTAGTGATGAACAGAGGCGATATTTCCCATTTTTTCTAATTTTTTAGCGCGCACGATAACTTAATGCATATGACATGGGGCATTCCTTGTTTTAGTTCTTTTTTAATTCGTGATTAGGCGTTGTTAGCCTCGAGCAGACCACTTAATTCATGGTAATTAGGTGTTGCTGGGAGATGTGAGCAATAGCATATCGTTAAGGTTGTTCCAGAATCGGAGACTTATGTTCAAGAAGGAACAACCCGTAAATGAAAATAGTTTGAATAGTTTTCAGTGTGTCTAGTGACGATTATGAAATCTGAAGATCTATTCATCTCTTGGAAAACGTTGCCGTTCCTCTAAAAGATTAAGATCCATGTGGTTGCGCATGTACCGCTCTGAAGCTTTTTGCAAGGGTTGGTAGTCCCATGGAAAATAGGCACCGTTTCGTAGCGCTGGATAGATTATCCTATCGTCTAGCTTGGCTGTAGCGAACAGCAGTGTCAAAGGCGTTCGTGTCCCAATAAATACGCATTTTTCGGATAAAGGAAGAAATCAGATCGCTATAACGTGGGTCGACTGCAAGATTTCTTAGTTCAAATGGATCCGCTTCTAAATCAAAGAGCTGTTGCGGATCAATCTCACAATGCACAAAATTTGTATTTACCATCGCGTACGGCTACATGCGGTGCATAGGAGCCTTCAGCTGCATATTCCATTAGAATTGGATTTACTACGTATCTATCCTCTTGAATCATTGGTTTCAATGATTGTCCATTGATCCATGGAATGATTGCAGAAATGTCGATTCTGGCAAGGTCGCATATAGTTGGGCAAACGTCGAGATTGGAAATCTGGATGATTAATACGTGTAGGCTTAATTCCTCTTCCAGCGATCATCAGGGGAACACGTGATGATCCTTTAAAAAAACTCATCTTAAACCACAGACCATGCTCACCTAACATATCGCCATGATCGGAACAGAATAGAATTATAGTGTTATTGGACATGCGCGTTCGTTCGAGAATGGAAAGTATTTCACCGATCTTATCATCAATATAGGAGATGTTAGCAAAATAACTGCGACGAGATCTGCGCACATCCTCTTTTGTGATATTAAAGCTTGCATAATCACCAGCAAGATAAAGCCGTTTTGAATGTGGATCTTGTTCTTCATATGGGATAAAACCTATTTCTGGATCAAGTTGGGAACAGTTATCATAGAGATCCCAATACTGACGGCGCGTCACATAGGGATCGTGCGGGTGAGTAAAGGAAATAGTCAGACACCATGGGCAACGGTCTTTGTTATTTGATTGACGTGATAGATCATGGAGCTTTTGATAAGCGGGAAAGGAAACTTCATCATCGTACTCCATTTGATTTGTGATTTCAGCCACGCCTGATCCGGTGACTGATCCCAGGTTGTGGTACCACCAGTCGATGCGTTCATCTGATTTTCGGTAGTCTGGAGTCTATCCGAAATCGGCTGGGTAAATATCAGTTGTTAACCGCTCTTCGAATCCATGCAAGTGATCTGGACCAACGAAGTGCATCTTTCCCGATAGGCAAGTGTAATAACCATAAGCACGAAGGTGATGAGCAAAGGTAGGGATCGACGAAGTGAATTCAGCAGCATTATCATAGACGCCCGTGTTAGATGGAAGCTGTCCGCTCATAAAAGATGCGCGAGCAGGGGAACATAGTGGTGAAGCAGTATAATTATTGAGAATAACGTACCTATCGTGCTGCTAATGTTCGAAGATTGGGTGTGTGCAAAAAGAAGGCTGGGCCATCGGAAAATAGGGTTCCGGACAGTTGATCAACCATTAAGATAAGAATATTCGGGCAATTGTTCATGATACATTCGACTGTTTTTAAGTTTTTGATTAATGATTAATTAGAAATCATATTTATCAGACCTGATGCTAAATTTTGTTTTGGTTCATTTGGTAGAATTGAGTAAGAGGATGATATAGATGAACAGACTCGTGAGTGGTTTTGCATCAGTACTCACGTTCAGTATAATCCGAATCATGGTGGAAATGATTACGTCTATTAAATATCCCATAATACCAATCATAATTTCTCCTTGGACTTGCTAGCATACCAGCCTCTTTTTGGCCAGAGCCCATCTTTGAGTAATTGATCATCTAGGTTTTGAACCTATAATCACCTGTCATCAAGTCTTTTATTCTAAACTTCGCATGCCTTTAGAAAGTATAGTAGTTCCTACTTTAAAAAGTGCAATTTCAACCTCATTTCTCATTTTCAAACCATTAATTCGTTGAATTAATTGAATAAAATATGGTGAATCAATTAGAAAATAGAGGATACAGTAAAAAACTGAAAAGTTGCAAATTTTTTCAACTTTTTTATAAGCAAGCCAGCTTACTCATACACGGGGAATTCAAACCTCGGCCCAAGAAGGGCCTCAGAAAGAGAGATTAAAAAACGCCGAAAATTTATCAAAAAACATCGCAAAACTTAGAAGGTTTCTCACACACGTGCACGAGGTACTCACGCACTTTGTCTAATCTTTAATCTCTTTTATGTGGAGATTAGAAAAGGATTAGAAATTCATTAGAATTGCTGCAATTGATTGATTATGAAACCTTTATAGGAATTATTTTGAAGCATCACCGGTGGTAGTACTTACCCATTACGATGTTATCCACTTTATTGATTTTTCTGTTTTCTTGAGCAGTGTTTCAACCTTCATCGGACGATGAGGAAGCATGGCTAGCTTACAAACCATGTGGCTATTGCGCTAGCTGGATAATCGAAAAGCTGACGACGAATCGTTAATTCAAGCTATGTGTATATAATGGTCGTAAATAGGGCACTGATAGACATCGCTGCGTTTCATACAAGCTTGCTGCCAAATGCCGGAGCAGGAGACTTATTCACGTCTCGTATCAAATGCAGGTCTAAATACTCTGAACCAGCTAAATACTCCTTCGTATACTTCGGAATTGTGGCCTTAACAATGAAACGAGCTATGCTTCAACAGAGCATCCCAACTTGCTTCCCGGTAAGAACACTGAGAAACGCTGAAAGAACAGCCGTAATATAACAAAGCCGCCCACTGATTTGTTGTATGCATATTTTTCCATTTCAATGGAACAAACATATCCACCACATCAATCTCATTCACCGTTCTATTCCGCGATTTCTCTCACGATACTGCTGATACTGATGACGATGCTTGGCTAAAAGATCACGAACTTCATCACCCCGAGCTCTATCGTTTTTTAAACCTTCTAAAATGAGAGCTTTATCCTTCTCTGGTACAGAATTATATTGGTCAATCAGCTTGCGAAGATCTTCTGGCACATACTGCCATCGTGCACCACCATCCCCCCATCCAGAGTGCCTAAACAAACGCTTTTCTGCTAACCCAGAAAATTCCACAGGCACGGCCAATCGCTCGCGATCAGCACGCTTTTCAATCTCCAAGCGCTGTTCTTGGAGCAACTCCTCACTTCTCCGCTTTCCTTGCAACGCCTCGAGGGAACGAACTAAAGCAAGAACAGGCTCCTGTTCCTTACTAAGGCGTTCAAAGACTTTATCACGAATATGCTGCTCTCGTAAAACAGCCTCATCAATGCAAGGACGAAGACTATGCTCTTCAGAACGATATCTATCCCGTTCAACTTCCAGGGCACGAAGCGGACTTGCTGAAATAATCCCATGATCATGAAACCACGTCCGAATAGCATGCGATGAACGCCAAGAATGAGCTTTTTCAGCAGCACGATTCGACAAATAATCCACTGCAGAATGATGATCCTTTAAAGCGTCAACTTCAGCACTAACCTCCAAAACAGAACGATCCGCCTCCACTAAATCAATCACCCGCGGCGGACGAAGACGATCAATCGCAACCGAAAGCTCCCGGCTGTCCATGCCTGCTAGACGATTACGATACTTATCTGTTCTATCTTGCTTCTCTCGTGTTGCCTGATCCTCTTCACATAGAGCAAAAACAGCTGCTTTATTCAGATTATGTGCTAAACCATGAAAATGCCTGCTTAACCGAATGCTTTCTTCCCGAACCCAAGCGCTGCCACGATTAATATACGCACGTAAGTGACGTTTTTCACGAATGTCTACGCGCCGATCAACCTCTGTAACAGGCGCTTCTAGACCAATTCGTCGCTCTATAAGTACCACAGAGGAACCAGTATGAATCTGAGGTTCAGCATCAATACCACAGCGCTCAAAACTATGATGATCACCACGCCCCGAAACCTGAACCCTTTCCAGAGCATCATTTTTCAAGACAGCCCAACGCTTACGGAGATATTCAATTTCAACAAAAGCTGTAGATTTAACGTCCAGTCGACGAGTCTTTCCCCCAAACCCGTTAGGACCTAAATATCTAGTCGTTGCAAGAAGATGCGCATGATGAGTCCTATTATTTTCTTCTTTGCTAGACGTATGGATGGCAACGTCAACAGCAACGCCATAACGTTCACTGATCTCGCAAGCAAATAACATCGTAAGCTTCCAACGTTGATCAGAATCTAATCCTGCAGGCAAAGTAATCTCAAATTCACGTGCTACCTTCGCGTTTTTCCGCTTCTCTGCATGTTCAGCCTCATTCCAAAGCTTCTCTCTATCAAATGCCCAATCAGGAGAACCTTCTGGAAGAACGATTTCACTGTGTTCAACTATTTTGCGATGATCATATTTGTGAACTATCCCTGTTCGCTCATCACGAATCACACTTCCAGAATGATAAGCGGCAGATGCTAGTGCGCTCCTGCCGTCACCTCTACTTATCACTCTTACTGATAAATGATAATTCATCATATTGGAATTTATACAACGCATGCACTGCTCCAGCAATGCCAAAATGAAACCAATACACAAGCTAAGTTAGATATGCAAAACGAGAGCGAAAGCTTTATAAGCACTAACTATGCTAGAATATACATTAAAGAAGAAGATACCATTCCAATAATAGCGAATAAATTACCAGACCTGGTTGCACTTCGTAACGCCAAAAACATCCACCAGATTGTCTTTTATCAACTTTTTGTCTTTATTAGAATAGAGAAAATATCAACTTCATGCTTCTTTCCAACGTTATTACTGATGTAAAGTTTTGCTAGGTTGTTCATAGTTTGAGAAATATTAATATTAAATAACACATTGCGAGAAGTTGGCAGCACTTTAAAACGAGTTCTTCCTATAATTGTACCATTGCCGAAGTCAAATATCAGGCTTAAATATGCTGTGTTTTTTCTGTCAGCACTGCGCGAAATAATATTGAGAGCTGCTGTTTTATCAAATAGCACTACATCAGTATTTCATTGATCAATTTTAATAATTTTTGTTATTGCTAAGCCGGATAAATCTTGTATCCTCTTCGCTATAAAAACTCTGTGTGCGCAGGAAGAAATGTAACCTTGTTGATGGAGATCAAATATTTCTGAATCCAGCCAGCTGAGCTCTGACTATCTTTTGCAGTATAGGTATGGTGGTAATGGTGACTATTTACTGGCTTCCGTGTTTCTATCAAGCCATTGCAGATAGATCCCGGCAGCGGGAACTGTAATAGCAAATCACTAAAGAATAGATTGTGCGCCAAGAGCACTTGTATTGTCTAAAATGTTCATTTATTCTGGAGTTACTATTGGTAGGAATAGTGTGTATTTTAGAGTCAATTTTTGATACAAAACTACTAACAAAATCTCTTCTCCGTGCAAGTATATCAAGCTGGTTATTGAATTTTTCAGATACATGATATGTATATGTCACAACTCTCCAATTGCTTTCATTAAGAAGATTGATTCCTTGCATTTTTTCATCTTTGTGGCTTTCTTACTGTTAGTAATGGCGCTTTTTTGTGCTTATGGTTTCAAGTGTTCACTTGCCTTTAGCTCATGTTTTAGTTACCATTCGCCATAGTGGCGTTTTGTGGTTAAATCAATGCCTGAATGCCTAGCCGCATTAGCTCAGTTGGTAGAGCACGTCATTCGTAATGATGAGGTCGTTGGTTCAAGTCCAGCATGCGGCACCATTATGTTGTCTATCTTATCTCAAGCAATCATGCTTTAATTGGTCATATTAATTCTTGGTCTGATGCAAGTACTTGTGCCGTATTGATTGCGTATTGTACTAGTAGTATGACAATTCCAGTGCAGATTTAGAAATTGACCTCTTAAGTGATAAATCGATAAGGGACAGAAATTAGAGTAGCAGTGTAAGCATCTAGAAGGAATCCATGAACTATTTCATAGTAGCTTTCGTAAGCACACTATTGTTGCATCTATAGAAAATATGTAATAGTAAATTGGCGAATAAAGGCAACCACATATAATGTTATGCTTGCTTTACTTGATCGACGGACTTCTATATGTATTTGCTTTATAAAAAAGAGGATTTTGTTTTAGTAATATACATTACATAGGAGCTATAAAGGAAGCATAGAAGCATGATATACTCACGAGCTTAGCTTAGTTTAGAAAAATATTATTACCTATAATGAGTTATGTTTCCTGGCTGCAAACAAAAAGTAATCTATGCTGCTTTGATTTTTAACAACTGGTCTAATAAATCATTTTCTAGATCATTTAAAGTATGACAACGAACCTTTCTTGGCCGAGGAAAGTCAATGGCAATATTTTGCGTAATTATTCCCTCTTCAATTAGGACAACTCTGTCGGCAAGCAAAATGGCCTCACCGACATCATGTGTCACCAATATTACAGTAAAGCCATTTTCTATCCATACTTGCTCCAGTAAATGTTGCATATTAAACCTTGTTAAGGCATCTAGTGCGCTAAATGGCTCATCCATTGCTAGTATTTGCGGAGTACTTATCAAAGCCCGTGCCAGCGCAACCCTCTGTTTTTGTCCACCAGAAAGATAAGATGGCCAGCTGTTTATTTGATCTTGAAGGTCAACTTTTAACAAAATATCATGGGCCATTTTGCGTGATTTTTCTTTGTTCCAGCGATCAGGTAAAGCAAGCGTAACATTATCAAGCAAATTCAGCCAAGGTAGCAAGCGTGGTTCCTGAAACAAGACACGAGTTTTATCTGCCTGGTAAGATTTTCCCGCTTTCAAAATTCTACCACTATCAGGTTGTTCTAATCCACCGAGAATGCGCAACAACGTACTTTTCCCACAACCACTTTTTCCTAAAACAGCAACAAATTCATGTTGTTCGATTGATAAATCAATTCCCTTTAAAACTGGTTTATTATCAAAGCTTTTTGCAATTTTTTCTAGTAAAAGGTCAACATTGTTGCCTGTTGACCGAATTTGTGCATTGTTGAGATTGTGGTGGGGCTCCAAAGTTTTGCAAGAATCAAAAGTTATCATGAAACTCTCTCAAGTTGAAATGAAGGATGCCATGCAAGGAGACGTCTCTCGAAAAAACGAACAATGCTATCTGCCAGCTTGCCGAGGAGAGCATAAATGCAGATTATCAAAACAACAATATCTATTCTCAAGAACTCACGCGCTTGCATGGTCATATAACCAAGACCCGCAGAAGTTGAAATTGTCTCAGCTATAATGAGCGTCAGCCACATGACTCCAAGAGCATAACGTAATCCTATTAAAATAGATGGCAGAGCTCCAGGGATCATGATTTTGAAAAATTGTTGGAACCGACTTAATCTGTAAACGAATCCCATCTCGAGTAGATGCGGATCAACGCTTTGGATGCCTAACAATGTATTAGCATAAATAGGGAAGAATACCCCTAGCGCGACAAGAAAAATCTTAGCATTTTCATTAATTCCAAACCAAATAATAACCAACGGAATGAGGGCTACATGGGGAATATTACGTATCATCTGCAATGTAGTATCAGTATAAGCTCGAAAATTATGTGATATTCCATTCAGTACCCCTAGTCCAAAGCCACTGAGACCACCAATCAATAACCCAGAAAAGGCTCGTGTAGCACTAATGCAAATTGCGATAAAAAGCTCACCTGAAAGTATTTTTTGCATCGCAGCAAGAGCCACCGAGGATGGAGATGGCATGAATCGCATAGAGATAAAATTTGTATAAACAGCAATTTCCCATAAAAAAAGAATTCCTGCAGGCAAGAACCAACCTGCTCTATTACGATAGAAAATAGAAAGCAATGTCATGCAGATCTCCTTACAACACCATAATCTGAAAGCATAAATTCACTGCTCATAATATTTCGCCGCTGTGTTGAATCAGCATCTAATTTCAGCACAGGAAAGAGAGTTTCGGCAACACGATACGCTTCTTCAAGATGTGGGTATCCTGAGCCAATAATCGTATTTATCCCTGCCTGCTGATATTCAAAAAGCCGCTCTGCTACCTGTTGCGGCGTTCCAACGAGAGCAGTCCCAGCACCTGTACGTACAAGACCAATTCCAGCCCAAAGATTTTTCCCAATAATCAATCGATCACGCCGTCCGCCATGCAACTCTGCCATCACTCGTTGACCAACTGAATCCATTTGTTTTAAAAAACGCTCCTGTGCTTTTGCTATTTGATCATCCGTAACCTTGCTGATAAGTTTTTCAGCGGCGGCCCAGGCTTCTTCCTCAGTATCACGAACAATGAAATGTAGCCTTATACCAAATGAAATATTACGTCCCTCAGCTTGTGCTTTAGTTTGTACCCGCGCAATTTTTTCTTCCACCTGTCTGATCGGTTCACCCCAAGTCAAATATTCTTCAACATTTTTGGCGGCAAACTCAATACCTGCATCTGAAGATCCTCCAAAAAATAATGGTATAGATTTCTGTTTAGGCAAAAGATCGAGTCGCGCCTCATCAACGCGATAATAGTGACCTGAATAATCTACATGATCCCCGGCAAGTAGATGATTCCATATGTTAAAAAATTCAGACGCCTGGGAGTAACGTTCATCATGTGGGGTGAAGATACCATCAGCTGCTAGTTCAATAGGGTTTCCACCAACAACAATGTTAATTAGTAAACGTCCGTCAGATAAGCGATCAAGGGCAGCTGTTTGTCGGGCAGCATAAACCGGCATTATACCCCCTGGACGAAGAGCAACAAGAAATTTTAGCCTCTCTGTTTCTACCGCAAGAGCAGATGCAATAATCCAAGAATCATCGCAGCTCTGACCTGTTGGCAACAAGACTCCTTGATAGCCAAGTCTGTCAACAGCTCGTGCAATTTCGCAAAAATAACGATAGTCAGCAGAACGCTGATTTTGTTCAGATCCCAAATAACTACCATCGCCATGGGTCGGAATGAACCAAAAAAAATTTAGTTTTGAAGTATTTTTATTCATACTACACATAGGAATCTCTCCAGAAGATCTTAGTTATTTCAGTAAATATTAGAGGTACGACGCCAGACAATGTCACTAATCTGCACAGGATGAGTGATCAATCCAAGTCGGAAAAATCGATTCGCTATCTCTTGTTGTCGTTTCAAAACCTCTTCATCGATTGCTAAAAGATTGAATGTTGTGCGCTTTAGGACACTGCGCTGTATGTCATATGCTATGCCAGTCAATCCGCTAATAAGATTAGCAACCCCATCACGATTTTCATTGACAAAAATCGTAGCGTGTGAAAGTGCGTCGTAAATGGCTTGTGTGATTTTTGGTGTCATTATTGCAAAACGGGAGTTGAGGATGTAGAATGAATTGTATTCTGTATTGTCACTAATTGTTGAAATCAATTTGCGGGCGTGGTGGTTTTTTACAGCGATAGTTACATAAGGATCCCAAATCACCCAAGCATCAATTCGCTTCGTTATTATAGCTGCGATTGCATCTGCTGGTGCAAGATAAACGGGTGTGATATCCTCGAGCCGCAAGCCGTATTTTTCAAGCATAACGAGCATGAAATTATGAGCACTAGATCCCAAAGAGACAGCAATTTTCTTGCCTTTTAATTGCTCAGGTTTTTTGATTTCTGAATCATCTAACACAAGAAAAGCCGATTCCTCTTGTGGATAAGCTGCCAGATAAAGGATATCAGCGCCTGCACTTTGGCTAAAAATTGGTGGTGTATCACCAACTGCACCTAAATCAATAGCACCTGAACCAAGCGCCTCAAGTAAAGGCGGACCATATTGGAATTCAATCCACTGCACCGATTGAATTCCAAGGGGGGCAAGTGCTTTTTCAAATAATTTTTTCTCTCGTGCTAGCGCTAGAACTGTTGCGCTTTTCTGATAACCTATCCGCAGACTTTTAACTTGAAATTCCTTAGCAGTTCCAGACAATGTTAGAACTGCTAAACCTAAAAATCCAGCAAGTGAGCTTAGTAAAAAAATACGCCAAACAGTCATGCAATAATCCCAAAAACCACCAAAACGTACCACTTGCCTACTACAAGGAAGTAAGGTATTCGTGCGAAAGCGAGCAATCAACTAATTGATTTGCTAATGTCTTAAAAGACACATTCACATTTGCCGCTTTTTGCTTCCATACTGTCCGTATTCCGTATTGCAATAAACAAGTGATATGCCTTCCTTAGTATTAACAGCCATGACACAACCTAAGACCAATGCATGGCTATACCGTTCGATAACCTCGTGAACCTCACAATCGATGCTTGCGAGTGCATTCGTCAAAGCAGATGCGCCTGTTACCATACGATACCACTCAGCACCTTCATAACGCTGTTGTCCTCTGAAGTTACCTATGCCTGAGAAACGCTCAGCAACAAATCTTTGATTTGCATTCAGAAGATTTATACAGAAATGATTGTTTTTGATAATTGATCGATAAGTCGATGAGTTGCGGTTTATTGAAACGAGCATGATTGATGGCTCAAGCGAAAACAACAAAGCAGATGTTACAGTTGCTCCAGTTTGACTTCCTCCTTCTCCTACTGTGATAACTGAAACCGCCATCGCCCAGTGACGCATTGCGTATTTCAGTTGCGTATTCATCATCTCATTTCGATTATGAGTGATAATGCCTTTTCCATCGCGTTTTTGCTTCGTTTTATTACTCAAAGTATTTTCCTCTTTCAAGAAAGACATAAGTCACCCTAAAAACCTATTGCATGATATTGATAAATTTTAAATATCGAAACACATAAAATATATAATACTTTTGATTATTTTAATAAATTTATTCTTTTAAAGGTAATTAATTGATAATTAATTCTAATTAATAGGAAATTTTATTTATTTAGTAGAATAAATTTTTATATAAGGGATCTAGAAAGCACCAAATGTTGCTCAATATTACAACTGAATATACAAATCAAAAAATCCCTAAATTCCAATTAAACGCCCAGAATAATTTCATAATAAACGCTATCAACATGCAAGGAAAAGGATAGTTAACTGACAAAGATCGCTGTCTAAAATATGCTTACTTTGCGATTATTTATAGTATTACCTTTTTGCGATCAGACCGATTCTAATGTACAAAGGTCTTTGATAAAACATAGGTGAAACTAAGGATTAAATTTCTTACTAAGGGTACGCATAACAACTTCAGGAACAAAAGGTGAGACGTTACCACCCATTGAAGCAATCTGACGCACCAAGGTAGCTGTAATAGCACGTGCAGAAACGCTAGCTGGTAAAAAAACAGTCTGTATATCTGGCGCCATAGTGCTATTCATACCAGCGAGTTGCATTTCATAATCAAGATCTGTTCCGTCTCTCAAACTACGAATCAAAAACGAAGCACCAATTTCCCGTGCTTTTTCGACTAAAAGATTATCAAAAGCTATTACCTCGACACGTGCTACTTGCTGACCCAAAAGCTCCCTTGCTACGCTTTTAATAAGCCATGCCCGCTCTTCAAACGTAAATAGTGGTGCCTTGCCTGCATGCAGGCCAATGGCGACGACGATCTTTTCTGCAATATTCAAACCTGCCCGTAAAACATCAATATGCCCATTTGTGATAGGGTCAAAAGACCCTGCATATATGGCAATATGCTCCATAAAAATCCTCTGTGCATAAAGTTGCGTTATGTAAATAATAAATTACAAGAAGAAAATCTTTTTTATATAATAATTATTCTTAAATAATCCGTATCACAATAATCTATACGTATAAGTAAGTAAAACCTTGATAAATTAGAAAAATGCTTTCTATTGCCCTGTTTTAAAATGGCTATGATATAACGAAGCACTAGCTAAAAAAACAAACGCTTTCACACTTCAAAAAAGTCATCTCTGCAAATATAATCTCAATCTGTTGCTTTTATCTTTTCATTTTTATCCTCTGTTTCAGTGTCTGAAATGCGCTTAACCGACATTACTTTCTCATCCTTCGCAGTACTGAAGATAGTCACACCTTTGGTCGAACGCCCTGCAACGCGAATACCTTCAACCGGAACACGGATAAGCCGTCCCTTATCAGAAACAAGTATGAGTTGATCATTTTCATCAACTGGAAAAGCCACAACAAGCTTACCAATCTCCTTTGTTTTAGATATATCAGTAGCTCTAATGCCTTTCCTGCCACGTTTCGATACACGAAAATCATAGGAAGAAGCACGTTTACCATACCCGAATTCGCTGACAGTCAGAACCATTTGTTCGTAGGTACGTAATTCTTCGTAGCGAGCATCATCTAAAATCAGATTAGCTGCATCAGCAATCTCGCTATTACGTATGGCAATATCACCCGCTTTAGTATTAGATGCGCGCCGACTTGTAATCAAGCGCTTAATATAAGCTGTACGCTCTGCTGGCGTAATATTAACATGGGGGAGAATTGCCATCGAAATAACCTTATCATTCTTGCAAAGACTAATACCCCGCACACCAATGGAGTGCCGACTGGAAAAAATACGTACATCATTCACTGGAAAACGGATACATTGGCCATTTTCCGTCGTTAGCAGTACATCATCATCAGCTGTACATGTTTCAACAGAAAGAATTTCATCGTTTTCTTCTTCCAACCTCATAGCAATTTTTCCATTGCGGTTGATTTGCGCAAAATCCGATAACTTATTACGTCGTACTGTACCACGAGTTGTTGCAAACATCACATCGAGCTCACTCCAACTTGCCTCATTTTCTGGCAATGGCATAATCGTTGTGATACTCTCGGTCTGCCGCAAAGGCAGCATGTTGATAAGTGCTTTACCAGATGATTGTGGGGTACCAAGCGGTAGATGCCAGACTTTTTCTTTATAAGCAATGCCGCGCGAGGAAAAGAAAAGTACCGGTTGATGAGTATTGGCAACGAAAAGCCGCGTAACAAAATCTTCACTTTTGGTTTTCATGCCTGAGCGACCTTTTCCGCCACGACGTTGCGCACGGTAGGTTGAAAGCGGAACACGCTTAATATAGCCCGTATTGCTGACGGTTACCACCATATCCTCACGTGCAATCAAGTCTTCATCATCAACTTCAGCACCTTCGCTTCCAAAAATTGTACGCCGCTCAGTAGAAAATTCATCACGCAAAACTATCAATTCATTTTTCACAATTTCTAAAATGAGAATCTTCGATGCCAAGATATTCAAATAATTAGAGATTTCCGAACCGATTGTCCTTAATTCATCGGCAATTTCATCACATCCGATCGTAGTAAGGCGTTGCAAACGCAGATCGAGAATAGCTCGTGTCTGTTCCTCTGAAAAAGTATATGTATTATCTTCCTGGATTACATGGCGCGGATCGTCAATTAAGCGAATAAGAGCCTCGATATTAGTAACTGTCCAACAGCGTTTCATAAGATTCTGACGAGCTGTTATTGAATCAGGAGCATGGCGGATAAGGTTGATCACTTCATCAATATTCGAAACAGCAACAGCAAGTCCTATTAGCACATAGGCGCGTTCCTGTGCTCTGTGCAATAAGTACTTTGTGCGACGCCTAACAACTTCTTCACGAAAAACGATAAAAGCACGAAGTATATCAAGAAGCCCCATCTGTTCTGGATGTCCACCGCTTAGCGCTACCATATTACATCCAAAAGACGTTTGTAACGGTGTATAGCGGTAAAGTTGGTTAAGTACCACATACACTTGTGTGTCACGCTTCAGCTCAATGACAACTCGGTATCCTTCCCTATCGGATTCATCACGCAGATCAGCGATTCCTTCTATGCGTTTTTCACGAACCAATTCAGCTACCTTCTCTATCATAGATGCTTTATTTATCTGATAAGGAATTTCTGTCACTACAATGGCCTCACGTTCATTACGCATAGGTTCGATATTAACCTTAGCGCGCATAATGATAGAACCACGCCCTGTTTCATAAGCAGTGCGAATACTAGAGCCTCCTAGAATAATGCCTCCGGTTGGAAAATCTGGACCAGGAATAATATTCATTAATTCTTCAATCGAAAGAGCTGGATTGTTAATCAGGGCAATGCAACCATTGATCACCTCATTGAGATTATGTGGTGGAATATTGGTTGCCATGCCCACAGCAATACCGCCTGACCCATTGATAAGCAGGTTCGGAAAACGAGCAGGAAGCACCATCGGTTCCTGCTCTCGCCCATCATAATTAATTTGAAAATCAACCGTTTCTTTATCAAGATCTGCAAGAAGCATCTCAGAGATTTTCTCAAGACGGCACTCAGTATACCGCATTGCTGCTGCTGGATCACCATCAATTGATCCAAAATTGCCTTGCCCGTCAATCAGTGGATCGCGCAGGGAAAAATCCTGTGCCATACGCACTAATGCATCATAAATAGAGATATCACCATGGGGATGGTATTTGCCCATTACCTCACCGATAACACCAGCAGATTTGCGATAAGCTCTATTCCAAGAAAGCCCCATCTTATTCATAGCATAAAGAATGCGGCGATGAACTGGTTTAAGACCATCACGGACATCTGGTAGCGCACGTGAAACGATTACACTCATCGCATAGTCGAGATAAGAGCGCTGCATTTCCTCAATAATATTTATAGGTTCAATACCGTGCGAATCGCCGATTCCCGGCGAAATAGTCGGATTACTCATGGGCGCAACCAATTCTATAATTATAACAAAGAGTCAAACATACTCCCAACTTATAGACAAAATCTACATGAAATGCCAACCACCCATTGATTTAATGGCTAAAAAATATAATTCCATTTCGATTAATTAAAATTTCCATAACAAAAAATAGTAAATAAATTTATACTTCGTGAAATGATCAAAGAACCCATCTCTTTCTAATCTATTTTATCATTATTGTCACAAAATTTAGTAAAGAATAGCTCTTATTTCCTGTAAAAAAGGAGCTTTATAAGTGTTAAAAGAATAATTTCATTGAGAAAAAACTAATGATCTTAAACGATAACCTACTTAATACTTTTATCACGCTTCTGGTTGTTATTGATCCTCCTGGCATTATACCAGTTTTTCTAGTATTGACTGTTGGCATGAACCAAAATGAACAGCGTCAAACAGCGCTGACAGCCTCCTGTATTTCATTTAGCATACTAATTGTGTTTGCCTTTGCCGGTATGTCAATTTTGACCACGCTAGGCATATCGCTTGGGGCCTTTCGTATTGCAGGAGGGATTTTACTTTTTTTCATTGCTTTTGAAATGATTTTTGAACAACGGGCAGAACGCAAGGAAAAAACAGTTGAAACTGCAATTACACGCGATCATATCCGTAATATTGCCGCTTTTCCGCTAGCGATACCCCTTATAGCTGGGCCTGGTACAATTTCTGCAACCATTCTAATGGCTAGTAAGCACCATGGCTTAGACGGAGTTATCGCTACGCTTCTTGTTGCAGCTGGAGCAATCCTAACTTGTTATTTTTTTATGATGCTTGCTTCACCGGTTGAGAAGATCATTGGTAACACTGGACGTTCAATCGTTACAAGGCTGTTTGGAGTTCTTTTAGCAGCACTTGCAGTCCAGTTTGTTTCTGACGGTATCCGAACTTTGCTTTCTGATAGTTAAAAATATTTTCTAGCTGCTATCCAGAATAGCCATAGCAGCACGGATCTCATTTTCATGAAAGTTGCGGCGAGCTACAGCTTCGTCATCTTCTCCCCATTGCTCAGCTGTCCAATTCTCGTCAAGACAAGACATCTGCCATCCATTAACAATATCGATTTCACCTACAGCCATGCATAAAGTAATTAACGCAGATCCGGTCAATGTTGTCATGATGTGCAATGCCGCCAAAGCAAAAGGCGAAGTAAACCTGCGTAGATATAGACTGACCGCTAGCAGTGATTCGAATGACTGTTCAATATGTACGATACCACTCCCAGTTATGAAACTAGCACCTATTTCTTTTCTCACCCAATCTAGGATTGGGTCCCAGTGTTCATTTTGTCGGACAACTAGCTCATGCGGACTATCTGCCCGATAAAATAACATATCAGTTGCAGTAAAACGTAAAATATCTTCTACTATTGGCTGAAAATCATTAAACACACTGTCAATAACAGAGTTAATCAGACGAGTTATCGGCATCAATGTCAGATTAATCACTTCTCTCTGTAAACAGAATTCATTAACGACGAGATTTGCCATTGCCTCAGTCGGAAGCTTGAGTAGACGTTGCGCCGGTGTCATCACACTTTTCCCATCCAGAAGAATCAGAAATCCATTTTCGTATTCATCTGGTACAACAACAACTTTTTTGTAAAATCGCTTTGACATTGGCAATGAAATATTTATCTGTTCTTGTGTTTTTTGGTTGGATCAAATACCTTGTCTACAACATCAGTAAAAATATCACGCATAACGTATAATGCATGAAGACAGAAAAAGTGCTGCCTATCAAGGTTTAATAGGGAAGTGCAGAATTTTTAAAAAAAACTTCTCGAAATATATTGCTTTTCTCTTAATTTCAGTCAGCATCCGCTTCATTAAAACCAAGCGCATTGAAGGACTGTAGCATATGCGGTGGCAAAGATGCAATCACATCTAATATCCCACCGGATGGATTAGGAATACAAATACGACGAGCATGCAAATGCAAACGATTTGGCATCCCACCAGGCAAAACATACTCTCCACTAGTATAACGATATTTCTCGTCGCCAAGTATAGGATGACCGATGTAGGCAGCATGGATACGCAGCTGATGTGTACGCCCAGTATGAGGTTTCATTTCTAACCAGGCAACATTGCAGCCTGCAGTATCAAGAGTGCGATAATAAGAGATAGCGTGATCTGCTTCAGGTTTGCCATGGGAACATACACTTATTTGATCTCCATTTGGACCATTTTTTTTAATCAACCAAGTAGAAATTTTATCCTGTTTTTTATGTGGGATACCTCTAACCAAGGCCCAGTACAATTTTTTTGTATCACGAACGCGGAAAGAAGCTGTCAACGCCCGAGCCGCCGCCCGTGTTCTGGCAACAACCAAAATTCCGGAAGTATCACGATCAATACGATGTACAAGGCGAGGCTTTTCACCTTTTTTATCGCGCCATGCCTCCAGCATATCGTCCATATGATGCGAGATACCGGAACCACCTTGAACAGCAAGACCTGAGGGTTTGTTAAATACAAACACCTTGCTGTCCTCATAAATTAACATCTGCGATAACGCATTATTGTTATTGCTATCACGAATACTATGGCTTAACAGTGGTTTTTCTATCTTTTCATTAACAGCGAATGGCGGCACACGGACTATCTGACCGCATTGGATGCGTGTACCCGATCTAACACGTCTTCCATCAATCCTAATCTGACCAGAGCGTATAAGCTTCTGCAAAGTACCAAAAGTAAGAATAGGGTAATGCATCTTAAACCAACGGTCAATGCGCATACCAGCTTCATCTATTCCAATTTTTTTCAATTTAATGACTTCTTTAGTAACCATTATCACATCGTTTCTATAGCACTTTGTGCCGTATTTTAGGAATATGCTCTATTCAATGATATAGATCGAGAAATCAGATTTCTATTCCCTATTAGATCTTTATTCACTAATCGTTTCAACATTGCTGTCTCACCAATATGAAGAGCTCATATCACATGTCATTACAGGCAGATGTAAAATTTTGTATCAAATGACTCATACGCATGAGGTATATTTCTGCTTATATAAATGAGATCAATATTCAACAAAATATCATTTGTAGCTCATAAATTTAGGAGCCAACTTGAAGTTGTTATTATTCAAAATCCATCAGCGAGCTCTTTCCTACCTATGGGCAGAGAAACATGCCTTCATGTCAATCTGTATTGCCAATGTCATGTTAGCTATAATCACCATTGCTGAACCAATTTTATTTGGCAACGTGATTGATTCTATTGCAGAAAAAACTGAAGTTTTTATGACATTAAGTATGTGGATAGGATTTGGTATTTTCAATATCATTGCCTATGTGCTTGTAGCTCGAGGTGCTGACAGATTAACCCATCGTCGTCGCCTTGCAGTCATGAGTCAGTCTTTTGAGAAAATTATCAATATGCCTCTCCATTGGCATCAGCAACGTGGAACTTCCAATGTAGTGCACATACTTGTCCGTGCAACAGACGCATTGACAACCATCTGGCTAGAATTCATGCGCCAGCACCTTTCAACATTCGTTGCACTTGTAATGCTGATTCCAACTGCGATCGCCTTGGACTGGCGACTTTCCATGGTGCTGATTGTTCTAGGCATTAGTTATATAATGATTGCTCGTCTTGTTATGCAGAAGACTACGCAGGGCCAAACCGTACTTGAACATCATCACCACACCCTTTTTAATCATATTGCTGATTCTATCAATAATATTGCGATTGTGCAGAGTTATAACCTCATCAATAAGGAAGTACATTCCCTTCGCAAGCAAGCAACCAATCTTCTAAAAGTGCAATACCCTGTTCTGAACTGGTGGGCATTAGCAAGTGGTCTTAATCGTATGGCTGCTACTATTTCTATGGTTATGGCACTGCTTCTAGGTGCTTTTTTGGTCACACATGGGCAATTACGCGTTGGCGATGTTGTAGCTTTTGTTGGTTTCGCTCAACTAATAATCGGCCGTCTTGATCAAATTTCTGCCTTTATTAATCTGACCGTTGCCTCTCATGCAAAGCTTGAAGAATTCTTTGAGATGAACGATTCCACGCGAATTAATGTCAAACTGGAAAAATTGCCGGATTTGCGTAATGTCAAAGGCCATGTTCGATTTGAAAAAGTTACCTATAAATTTGAAAAAACTAACCAAGGTGTTTTTGATATTTCCTTTGATATTGAACCGGGACAGACCGTCGCCATTGTAGGACGGACTGGAGCTGGCAAGACTACGCTGATCAATCTACTTCAGAGGATTTATGACCCTGATACAGGGCATATCAGCATTGATAATATTGATACACGTACAGTTTCACGAGAATCGCTACGCGAATCGCTCGCTACTGTACTTCAAGATATAAATCTTTTCAATCGCTCGATCGCTGCCAATATTCGTGTCGGCCGAAGCAATGCTAGCCAAGCACAGATGCACGAAGCAGCAAAAATCGCCGCTGCTCATGATTTTATCATGGATAAAAGTGGTGGTTATGACACAATTGTTGGCGATCGTGGTTCACACCTTTCAGGTGGGGAGCGTCAAAGGCTTGCTATCGCTCGTGCTATTCTAAAAAATGCACCGATTCTTATACTCGATGAAGCGACAAGCGCTCTTGATGTCGAGACAGAAGCACATGTAAAAAAAGCCTTAGACATGGTAAGCCAAAACCGGACTACTTTTGTAATTGCTCATCGCCTATCTACTGTACGCAATGCAAACATTGTTCTATTCATGAATCACGGTAAATTAGTGGAGAAAGGTAGCTTTTATGAGCTTGCGACCAAGGGAGGTCACTTTTCTTCTCTTTTACGAGATAGTGGTTTAACTTTTGACGAATCTACACCAAATCAAAATGCAAACAGTATCATGCCCTCTCTTAGTAAGAAAGTTAAATGAAAAATCTTCCATCAATTTTTTAACTTATCAAAATTTTTGAATATCATTGCCCAAATTTAAGTGTCCTTAATTATACTTTTTCGCATTTCCAAAGCCTTTCCATCATTAGGAATTGAGAATACTCCACTGCTTAAGTAAATATCTTACTAATTTCCCAAAGCCAATGATTTACTTTAACCAATTGACATCTCAGTTATCTGTACGCAATACGATTTTTGATAGAAAACCAACCCCTCAGACTTGGGATGAATACTCCCATCAAAAGAAGACTAATTTCCAAACATCAATAAAGGATTGCTAGGCCATTATCTGCTACAATTATAGTCCCTTACCTCGCATTAATATCATACCTATACTTCCTAAATTTTCGTAACCATCTCAACACTTGAATATGGATTTTGCTACTAGTTTCTTTCTTGATAGAAATCACTAGTGAAAGACTATAAACTCGATCACCATCGGTTGCTTCATTATTTTCAAATAACCGACGAACATAAGTCGAGAGATTTTCAATCGCGAAACCTTTCCTTCGTCTATATTTGATATATATCAAATACAAGAAACGACTTTCAAATCCTGAAATGCTACTTATGACGATAAGATTATCTCGGGGTAAATTAGGATCAATACTTTTCAAGTAATTCTCCATAATATACCCACGTATTGAAATATATCTCGTCTTAATTATAAAAATTCCAGATGAAAGGGCAAAAAATAAAAAATCTTCTCTGAAGGAAGAGATATCTATCTCCAAGTGCAATTGAGAAATATTCAAATCAACTACGCTTCTATAGCATGAAGGATTTTTTTGTATTTTTCACAACGATACGCCACTAAAGCGTAGAAAATGAGAAAAAATCTGCTAAGAAAGAAAAAAACTATGAAATGCCTAATAGCGAAGACAATTTCATCATATATAATATGCTCTTTGCAACATTATAGTTTTGAGGTCATGGAGTAAACAGTGGTAGGAAGTGTAAATAAGGTAATTCTCGTTGGAAATCTTGGTGCTGATCCAGAAATCCGTCGGTTTAATTCAGGTGATCAAGTGGCAACCCTACGAATTGCTACTTCAGAAAGATGGCATGACAAAAATACTGGAGAACGCAAGGATCGTACTGAATGGCATAATGTTATTATTTTTAATGAGCATTTTATCAAAATCACTGAACAGTACTTAAAAAAGGGGGCAAAAGTCTATCTTGAGGGCCGTCTACAAACTCGTAAATGGCAAGATCAAAACGGCAATGACCGTTATACGACAGAAGTAGTTATACAGAAATACCGTGGTGAACTACAGATGCTGGGTGGTGAAGGTGTCAAACGCGGACGGAGTTTTGATTATGATAATGACCCTCAGAGCAATAAGTTAGATAAGCAGGTTAATAGCAATTTTTCGAACAGTCTTGATGATGAGATACCATTCTAAATTTAAATAATTGATTCAAAATAAAATTTAATATGTTAAATTTTATTTATTATTTCCATAAATACCAACAAGAATACCTTTTGAATGCTTCTTGATTGATATTGTGGTCAGCAGTTGATTTTGCCACACGATCACCTGGATGATTCTTTCAGTACGAAAAAACACCCTATCTAAATTACCAATGATTAACAATGCCATAATCATCGAATTTATGAGAAGATCATTATACCGAATAATACATATCAAATTCGACAGGATGTGGCATCGTTTCATAACGCACAATCTCATGCATTTTTAACTGAATAAATGCATGAATCATTTCATCATCAAAAACATCTCCTGCTGTCAGAAAAGCATGGTCCTTGTCAAGCGAATCCAGAGCTTCGCGCAAACTAGTACTCACAGTTGAAACTCCCTTAAGCTCTTTTTGTGCTAAGTCGTAAAGATCCTTATTCATGGCTTCGCCTGGGTGAATCGCATTCCTGACCCCATCTAGACCAGCCATAAGCAATGCAGAAAAGGCAAGATAAGGATTCGCTGAAGGATCTGGAAAACGGATCTCAACCCGTCGAGATTCCGGTGAGGATCCAAATGGAATACGGCATGAAGCTGAGCGATTAAGAGCCGAATAAGCAAGAAGCACTGGTGCCTCGTACCCGGGAACCAAGCGTTTATAGCTATTAGTTGATGGATTTGTAAATGCATTAAGCGCTTTAGCATGCTTAATTACCCCCCCTATAAAACAAAGCGATGTTTCGGAAAGCCCAGCATACTCATTTCCAGCAAAAACAGGCTTTCCATCTTTCCATATTGAAAGGTGAACATGCATACCTGAGCCGTTATCGCCAAAGACAGGCTTAGGCATAAAGGTTGCCGTCTTACCATATGCACTAGCAACTTGATGAACAACATATTTAAAAATCTGCATTTTATCAGATTCACGCAGCAAAGTATCAAACTTGATACCGAGTTCATGCTGTGCAGACGCAGCTTCATGGTGGTGCTTTTCAACGATAACACCCATCTTCCCAAGCATTGTTAGCATTTCCGAACGTATATCTTGACATGAATCAACAGGTGGAACTGGAATATAACCTCCTTTCCCACGTGGACGATGACCCAAATTCCCCATTTCATATTCCGTATCACTGTTTGATGATAACTCACTAGAATCGAGGAAAAATCCCATATTGTATGGATCAGTTCTATAACGAAGATTATCAAAGATGAAGAATTCTGCTTCTGGCCCAATATAAACGGTATCACCAATTCCAAGCGACCTGACATAAGCCTCACACTTGCGCGCGATGGAACGCGGATCACGATTATAAGCCTTTCCCAAAACCGGATCGAGGACATCACACATAATAACCATAGTTGTTTGAGCAAAAAATGGATCCATGTGTGTACTAGCAGGATCAGGCATTAAAATCATATCGGATTCATTAATAGCCTTCCAACCCGCAATAGAAGACGCATCAAATAACATGCCATCTTTAAATACATCCTCATTTATGATACCGACATCTACAGTCATGTGATGAAGTTTTCCCTTAAGATCCGTAAACCGTAGATCCACGAAACGGATATCATCGTCCTTAATTTGTCTAAGCACATCATTTACAGCCGCCATCTTAATACATCTTCCTCTTTAAAATAAATAAAGTGTAGATTTTCTACAAAAAACCTTTATTAAATTGTCCACATTATCCTATATAAATCAGTACGAATGCAAACAATCTCACTAGCTGGTAAAGTACAAATCTCACCATACACCAATCTGTTCAGTTATAAGAAGTTCTGCAAACTACTTCAATCTTCAAGCCTGACGTTTCCATCACCTACAACGACTTCAAGTCTCTACCCCTTGGCAGTACGTACTGTTCCGTTCTCCGACGAACCTCGGTTAGTTCTTAACTAATCTGACGTCAAGAATCTCTTTACTTCGACAATCGTAAATCCTCTAATCTTAGATCTTCTTTAAGGCACGCTTCTTAAATAGATAGCCACACGTGAAATTCCCTCAAAAGCTAATGCTGGTTCGGAGTTAAAATCCTACTCGAAAAAACATTTGCCTGAAGCCACCAAATAAAGCAATACAAGAAAGAGTAAAAACTATCGAATTCATTACAAAACTTCCTGCTTTAAAATCCCATGACATTTCCAACGGGCTTTTATCGTGCCGGCAATTGAAATTTAGAGTACGGTACTTCAATTTAGGTATATAGCGGTTGCCGGTTATACTATAACTTATCTATTCCCACTATTTAGAAAATAGTTGCATTCTCCAGTAAAAACCTATAGAAGCGATCTGCGCTTGCTCGAGGCTTCAACTGGGTTTGGTGCGGTCACAGGATTAGTAAAAGGATCAGCTGTGAAGCACTGTTAAGATATTTTAATTTGAGAGGTGCGCCAAACATCGTCTATCCCTCGCACAAAACAAGGCTTCTCTCCGACTTTGGAGAGTGTGATTGGAATGAAGAAAGGCAAAACAGTGGCTCTTTATGAACATATCTTCCTTGCTCGTCAGGACATTGCTCCGCAACAAATCGATCAGCTTGTAGAGCAGTACAAGAACGTTATCGAGGCCAATGGAGGTAGAGTTGGGCGTATTGAGAATTGGGGTTTGCGTCCTGTGGCCTACCGTATTCGTAAAAATCGCAAAGCTTATTATTCTTTAATGAATATTGATGCACCTGTCACTGCGATTGCAGAAATGGAGAGGCAGATGAGAATCAATGAGGATGTATTGCGTTTCCTCACTGTTCGCGTTGAATCTCATGAAGAAGGTCCATCGATCGTGTTGTCGCGCCGAGAACGTGAAGAACGTTCTGGAAAAGATGATGAACGATCAAGACGCCCTAGACGAATGCGTGACAATGATTCTAGTGTAACAGGAGAAGATAATGATTGATATTAATCAGATTCCGGCTCGTCGGGCTTTTCATCGCCGTCGCAAGACCTGCCCTTTTTCTGGTGCTAATGCTCCAAAAATTGATTATAAGGATGTCAAACTTTTACAGCGTTATATTTCCGAGCGAGGTAAAATTGTTCCTTCGCGGATTACGGCTATCAGCCAAAAGAAGCAGCGCGAGTTAGCTCGGGCAATTAAGCAAGCACGCTTTCTCGGTCTTATACCTTATATTGTGAAGTAAAAATTAGCCCCCTCTTGTATTTCTATGGGAAGATTTCTCAATCTTTTCTTCGTAATGGTTGTAAAACAATGCAAGATGACCAACAAGGGCTCATGCAGTTTAAAAAAAAAGCGCTGGCTGTGTGTGTGTTAGCAGCGGCATTTTCTTCCTTGCTTAATGTAGCCCTATGGGTGAGTTTGGCTAATCTATGGCTTTTCATTGCCTTCCTCTTTGGCCTTTTTGTGTCTTTACCGATTTTGATCGTAGCTTTTGAGTATGGCACATATGCCAGTGTTTTTACCACTGTTCTTACAACATTTTTTCTAGTTTTCATTCTTTCACCAGTCGTTGCACTGCTGATTTCAGTCTTTTTCTTTGCACCCTCTATGTTTATAGGTTGGCTTATGGGATTGAGACAAAAGGGTAATAGAGAAAATATTACTTCTTGGTATCCCCTTTCACAAATTATCTTCTTGCTTGCACTTTCTGTTATCAGTGCCACAATTGTCATTATGTTGTATCTCCTCTCATCTAGTGAAACAATGCAACATCTAAATGGATTCGTCGATCAACTTATTACACTTGTCCACAAAAGCAATTTTTACTCAACAGAAAGTCAGGAATTATTTGAAAAAGCTATCCGCATTCATTTTGTCCTCGGTATTGCATCGATGATTGCGGTCTATGGGTATTTGCTTCACCTTGGTAATCTTTATTTTTCCATACACTTTGCAGAAATGCTAAAGAGCTTGAAGAGACCTCTGGATAATTGGCCGACCGCTTTGCGCATGCCAATGATTGCACTTGTCATTTTAGGCGTTAGTGTGATAGTAGGTATGCTTTCCAAAGATGAAACGCTGACAATTTGTATGAATATTATTACTTCAGTTTTGAGTACATGTTTTTTTATTTCAGGCCTTGCCTTTATTCATCATATAACGCTAGGTTATATTTGCCGGATTTTTCTGCTCATAGCAATTTACGTTGGACTTTTTACATTGATTTTAACGCCATTCTTCGTCATGGCTCTCATCCTTACTGGACTGTTTACAACCTTTTCTATCATTGTGCCACAAGCGCAGAAATAGCCTATTATAAGGCACTAGAAAATCATCTATACTAGAAAGGAAAATCCACATGGATGTTATTCTTCTTGAACGCATTGCCCAACTTGGCCAGATGGGTGATATTGTCAGCGTAAAAGACGGTTATGCTCGAAATTTTCTGCTTCCTCAAGGGAAGGCGCTGCGTGCTAATGAAGCCAATAAAAAATATTTTGAAATCCAGCGAATTCAACTTGAAGTCCATAACCTTGAGCTCAAAAATGAAGCTGAAAAAATTGCAGATAACCTTAACAAGAAAACTTTTGTGATCATCCGATCAGCAGGGGAAACAGGTCAACTTTATGGCTCAGTTTCTACTCGTGATATCGCTGAACTTATTATTGAAAATGGCTTCGACATGACTCGCAATCAGGTTCAGTTAAAACAACCTATTAAGACTATCGGAATACATACTATTTTGATCAATCTTCATCCAGAAGTAAAAATCAGCATTAATATTAATGTTGCTCGCTCAGCCGAAGAGGCCGATCAACAGGTCAAAGCTGAAGCATTGATCAAAAATAGTACTTCTGAAATAATAAAACGCGAAGAAGAAGAATCTAAAATAATGTAAAATGACAGGATTAAACTTTCAAAGTTTGATGCTAAAGAAAAGGTGAAAGTGCTTTATAGCCAGTCTTTTGATAGTTTCATATAAGTCGTTATTTGTACGTGAAATCATAAGTATAGTAGAGCATAATAATTATTGTTAATTCGGAATAATCAACATAGCACTATTGTACAGTAGAAGCTTCGATTCACATCAAAGTTAATATAATTTATTCTTTGGTCACAGAGATTTATTGAAATCTCGTCATACCCTCGCGCGAGGGTCTTGTTCCGAAAGAGTGAATTTTTCTCTTTTTAGTTCACTAACATGATATTTTAGATTTGGAATATAAGTATGGATTACTAGAAATTGAATAGGACCCCTGATAATGAAAAACGGCAAGAGGTCTAATGGCCTAAACACATATCTTGTACATGATATATACAGCTCACAGCATAATTATGGTTTTATCAACCCATCGATTTTCCGAGGTTCAACTGTCCTATTTCCTGATGCAGAAACCATGGAGAAAAAAAAACAAAGTTATACTTATGGCACTCATGGCACACCGACAACAGATGCATTGTGTCATGCGATTAATCTTTTAGAGGGCGCAGCAAAGACTATTCTCGTTCCATCAGGTTTGGCGGCTGTTACTGTGGCTCTTCTTAGTATCCTACGAACAGGTGATCATTTATTGATTACTGATTCTGTTTATTACCCAACCCGCCGATTTGCTAATAATATGCTAAAAAATATGGGAATCGAAGTTGAATATTATGCTCCTAAAGTTGGATCAAATATAGAAAAGCTATTTCGCCATAATACAAGGGTTGTTTTTGCAGAATCACCTGCTTCTAACACATTTGAAGTTCAGGATATTCCAGCAATTAGTGCTGCTGCCCATAAAATTAATGCTGTTGTCATGATGGATAATAGCTGGGCCACATCTCTTTATTTTCGCCCGCTTAAGCATGGTGTGGATATTTCTATTCATGCTGCTACGAAATACCCGTCCGGGCATTCTGATGTTCTACTTGGGACAATTTCCACTACTAAAAAATATGCACAGCTTATTGATAATGCTCATCGTTTTCTAGGAATGAACGTAAATGGCGATGATGCCTACCTTATTCTGCGTGGATTGCGAACAATGTGCGTAAGACTCGAACACCAACAGAAAACAGCCCTTGCGTTGGCTTTCTGGCTTGAAGAGCAGCAACAGGTTTCCCATGTACTCTACCCCGCATTGAAAGGTAATCCCGGCTATAAATTATGGAAACGCGATTTCAGTGGGGCTGCCGCTATTTTTTCTGTTGTTTTAAAAACAGGTGGACGGCATGAAGCCAACATCTTTCTTAATAATCTTAAATTATTCGGTCTCGGTTATTCTTGGGGTGGCTTTGAAAGCCTAGCTATACATGTGAACCTTTCAGATAGAACAGTTAGTAAAGCAAATTACCCCGGACCGATTTTACGGCTACAAATCGGTATCGAAGATTTTGATGATCTAAAGGCGGATCTTAAACATGCTCTTGCGGCCATTAATATGATGTAGAGTTACTGAAAGCAGCCCGTCGTCCGATATTTGGAAAAAGCTGCAGGAATGCCCCGATGAAATATATATATAGGCTACTTGCCACTAAACCAATGCGTATTGGATACGGTGCTTTCATATGATAGTAAAACACGATCATGAGGCTTAAGAGTGCCCATATAAACACAATAGAAATGGTAAGGGAGCGTAACCTTCTTACCCGTATTGGATGTACAAAATAAACTGGCATAAAAGACAGAATTGCAGAAATAAACACCACAACAAAAGCTACCCACTCTAGTGGATGCACCATAAACACAGTAAAAATCAGTATGTTCCAGACAACTGGAAATCCCTTAAAAAAGTTTTCTTCTGATTTCATATCCGTATCAGCATAATAAATAGCGCTGCTCACCATAATAAGCGCCGCTGATAAAAACGACAAAACAGGCCCTATTAAGCCGCTCTGATAAATTGCAAAAGCGGGTATTAAAACATAGGTGACATAATCCACGATATTATCGAGAGTTTCCCCTGACCAAGTCGGCAACACGTATTTGACATCAATACGACGTGCAATTGGTCCATCAACAGCGTCAATAATCAGAGCCATGCCAAGCCATGACCACATTACAGCCCACTGTTTTTCACTAGCAGCAATAAGGGAAAGGAAAGCAAAAAAAGAGCCAGATGCAGTCAATAGATGGACAGAAAAAGCATACACTTGAGGAAGAAACACTTTTCTGGATTTTAGATATCTGGCCTTATCTCTTATTTGACCAGCTAATTTCTGTTTCATATTTTTGCGCTTTCTTGTATACATTAAGAAGATTATAGGTGTACCGGTGGTCCACTTGTTTGAAATAGAAATCCTTTATTTAACATCTTTTATGTCCTGCACCTTTTGATATATATATAGCGGAAAAGAAGGCTTCCTATTGTAAGGCATGGGCTATTTTCTTTTAAGATCTAAGTCATATAATTTTACTAAAATTGGTGAGACATATTACAAAAAATCCACTTTCTAGCATAAAAAAATGATTCTTTCCCAAGAAACAGAAAAAAAGCGATTAATAGAATGCAACGTTGCAGTTGTCGGAAGTGGACCTGCAGGAATGCTTGCTGCGTTGAAGCTAGCTTCCTTATATAAAGAAGTTATCTTGATTGGGCCGCAAACTAATAGTAATGACATGCGCACCACAGCGATGATGATGCCCACAGTCCATACCCTAGAAGAGCTTGGTATCTCAAACTTAAAATCACATGCTGCTCCTCTTTCTATCATGCGCATTCTTGACGCAACAAAGCGCCTAATTCGCAGTCCGTCAGTTAGTTTTCATGCAAGCGAAATAGGAGAAGAAGCTTTTGCTTATAACATACCCAACACAATCTTAAACACTGCTATGGCCGCAGCTGTTAAAAACAATCCTTCAATATTTAGGATAACAATGTCAGCTAAGGATTATCATCATGAGAGGTATGGAATTGAAATAAAATTGACCGATGGTACTACAATCAATACGGCCCTTCTTATAGCTGCAGATGGAGGGACATCCTCTGCAAGAGATGCAGCAAAAATCAAAACGTACAAGTGGTATTATCCTCAGACAGCTATAATCCTAAACTTTTCTCATCAACTACCACATTATAATGTTGCAACCGAATTCCACACCCCTGATGGACCTTTCACGCAGGTACCACTGCCAGGCAACTGCTCAAGTCTGGTTTGGGTGCTTAAATCTGAACGAGCTAGGCAGCTTCTTAGCTTCAGCTCCAAAACATTAGGCAAGGAGATTGAAGAACATATGAAATTTATACTCGGGAAAATCAAGGTAGACACTGCAGTTCAAGTTTGGCCAATGGGTAGTGTTATATCAGAAATATTTGCGGCAAACCGAACAATCTTGATCGGTGAAGCGGCACATGTTTTCCCTCCTATTGGCGCACAAGGATTTAACCTGAGTATTCGTGATGTAATTGACCTTGCAGCAGCGGTCAGTGTCAATATCGCTGATCCAGGAGCGGAGGATGTGATTCGTTATTATAATAGACATCGCAAATTGGATATTTGGACAAGAACAGGTGTTGTCCATGCTCTTAACTGCGCTCTCTTATCAGATTTCTTGCCTATGCAGCTCTTACGCAGCACAGGGATGGAAATACTTCGGCAAATTGCCTCTTTCAGGAAGTTTTTCATGCATGAAGGAATGAATGCAGGCTGCACCTTGTACCATTTTCTGGGATATTTACAAAAAAGCGAGAAATGATTTCTGAAGTGTGAAATGTAAAAGCAAGAGCCTTCACTTCACCATTTTCATGCCGAGACATAACTCAATCACCAGCTTTTATCTTTTCTTGCTCGGCGCGCATCTTATTTTCAATTTCCTGTTGCTTTTCCTGTACTGCTTTTTGTAACTTCTCCTGCTCAGCTTGGTAAGCTTTCTCGCTCATGCCAGGTCCTGTAAACACCTGAGAAAAGCCTTTAAGCGAAATTTCAATCGGATTTGGTGTACCTTGGAAATTTACCGAAGTAACAGTAAGGGTTTTTCCCTTTTTCATTGTATTAACAAGCACATCATCAAACATACCGTTAGCAATACAAGTCGGGCCGTTACAGATTATATACGGAACAGTCTTCTCTTTTCCATCATCAACTTTGATCTTGATTCCTTCTGAAATAAGGCGACCTGTTGGCACCTGAATACCAATACGCTTCTGGTCTTGTTCGCCGCTTACCTCAATTAAATTAACCAAGGTAAGGTATTGGCCAGTATCGGAAACAACATTATTCATAGTATTGCAAACATCAATAGCTTGTTGTTTGCTGCACACCTTATACCAACCCCTCATGGCATCTTCTGCAAAGGCAGATGTACAAAAGGTAATAAGAAATACAATAAACGAAGTTACCACCGAAGTGAAAACAAATATCCTTTCTCTTGGCATGATCAAGAAAACCCTTTCAACGTACTTTCTAAAATCCAAATCATAGAATGCTTTTGTCCCACCGCTACATTTCACGAGCGCTTATAGCATGAAAAGGCTGAGACTGATAACTATTTCTTATATTTATTACAAACAAAATTTTATTTCCTTCCTTCTCATTATCTATCCATTTATTAACCAAAGAGGAAATTATTTTTTTCAATATCCTACAATTTGCTTTATAAGCGGTACAGCCTGTACCCCGGCTGCATTTGTTAATTAAAACTTTGTAAATAATAATCCCCATATATATTTTGCGCTTATTCGCCAATTGTACTGCAACTACACATTGTATTCTAGCGTAGCTCAGCTTGACATACATCTTTTAGATTTTTTCTTACGATACCGTAATCTTAAAATTAATAGCATTATGCAAATTCGCAACGATAGATTGTTTCTTGATCTGCATCTAACATATCTTTTGTTTATCCACAGTATCGGTTTAGGAAGCGCTCCTAATAAAATGACAGACACAAAATTGCTATCAAAGCCGCTAAGACAAAGATAAAAGAAACATAAATTACTAATTACTTTGCATACATCTTACGATGAGGTGGTCTTAAGAAGTTTGACAAGCTGATTTAAAAGAGCAACGATACCTCTGAAACGTTTTTCTGTCGTTGGCCAATTTTGCGTAAAAACTACCCTCTGATCAGCGCGAATCTTTGCCATAGAGCCTTGCTTATTAATCAGCTTAATCAGCCCCATACTATTGGGAAATGTACCATTACGGAAAGAGATAACCACACCTTTCGGACCTGCATCAAGTTTTTCCACGTTGGCTTTACGGCAAAGCACCTTGATATAGACAATTCTCAGAAGATGTTCCACCTCCATTGGCAAGGGGCCAAAACGGTCAATTAGCTCTATGGCAAATGTATCAATTGCTTGGAGATTTCCCAAATCTCCGATACGACGATAAAGGTCAAGCCGTAACTGTAGATCAGGAATATAGAATTCTGGTATCATGATCGATGTACCAATTGAAATCTGTGGAGACCAGTGCAAATTATTAATTTCGCCGGTGCCTTTCATCTCCATTACAGCTTCTTCAAGCATTTGTTGATAAAGCTTAAATCCAACTTCTTTGATATGACCTGATTGCTCCTCTCCTAAAAGATTTCCAGCACCGCGAATATCCATATCATGGGTTGCTAGCTGAAAACCGGCTCCGAGCATATTAAGTGACTCCAAAACATTGAAGCGACGTTCAGCCTTGAGAGTTAATATCTTAGCGGGTGGTAAGGTGAATAAGGCATATGCCTGCTGCTTAGAACGTCCAATCCGTCCGCGCAACTGATAAAGGGCTGAAAGCCCAAACATATCCGAACGATGAACAATCAAAGTATTAGCTGTAGGGATATCAAGACCAGATTCAACAATTGAGGTTGACAGCAGTATATCATACTGTCCATCATAAAAGGCAGTCATAGTATCATCAAGTTGGCTTGCGGCTAGCTGTCCGTGAGCAATTGTTACTTTCAATTCTGGTGTATGCTTTTCCAAAAAAATCTTAACCTCTTCAATATCAGCAATCCGTGGACATATATAAAAACTCTGTCCACCACGACAATGTTCACGCAACAAAGCCTCTCGGATAATAAGCGGATCAACCGGCAAAATAGAGGTTTTAACAGCTATACGATCAATAGGTGGTGTTGCAATTAATGATAACTCTCGAACGCCGGTAAGAGCCAACTGCAGCGTGCGTGGAATTGGTGTTGCTGATAAGGTAAGTACATGAATTTCAGCTTTTAGTTTTTTCAAACGCTCTTTGTGTTTAACACCGAAATGTTGTTCTTCATCAATGATCAATAACCCGAGATTTGCGAACTGCACATTGCTGCTAAGTAGTGTATGAGTACCGATAATAATGTCCACCGTCCCATTGCGAATTTCCTTCTTAATATCGGCAAGCTCACGTGAACCGACAAAGCGCGAAGCATGACTAATACGCACTGGTAATCCTTGGAAACGCGCTGTAAATATCTCATAATGCTGACGAGCAAGCAATGTAGTAGGCACAACAACAGCAACTTGAAGACCGCTTGTAGCTACGGAAAAGGCAGCACGGATCGCAACCTCTGTCTTGCCAAAACCAACATCGCCGCAAATCAAACGGTCCATTGGAGTGCCACTAGAAAGATCGTTGAGCACAGCATCAATAGCTCGTTTCTGGTCTTCCGTTTCATGATAGGGAAAACGTGCAGAGAATTCATCGTACAGATCGATGGAAGGTATAAGTTTTGGTGCAGATAACATCTGCCTTTGTGCAGCAATGTTAATAAGCTCGTCTGCCATCTCGAGTAAGCGTTTCTTGAGTTTTGCTTTACGTATCTGCCAAGCACCGCTCCCTAGCTTGTCTAGTACAGTATCGATTCCTCCCCCACCGTAACGTGATAAAAGATCGATATTTTCAACTGGCAGGAAAAGTCTATCTTCCTCAGCATAATGAATTTCTAAGCAATCATGTGGTGCTCCAGAGGCTATGATCGTTTTTAGACAAAAAAAACGACCAATACCATGGTCAATATGTACTACGATATCACCGGTATTCAACGAGTTTGTCTCGTTAATAAAATCACTCTTGTGCTCACGCTGTCTCGCCTGTTGCACAAATCTGTCACCAAATATATCCTTCTCGGATATGACACTCAAATCATTTGTCTCAAATCCGTGTTCAATTGATATAATGCCAGCACAAATGAGATCACGTGGAGCTGCTCTGACCGCAGAAAGGGTATTGACCTGTTCAATCTTTTTCAGCCCTTGTTCGTTGAACAACTGTATCAATCGATTAAGAGAACCCTCACTCCATCCTGCTAACAATACCTTTCTGCCTTTAGATTGTAATGTGCTAATATAATCGATGATAGCTGCAAGAAGATTGATATTTGGATTATCACGTTCCAAAGAAAAGTCACGGAATTCCTGTGTGTTAGCACTGATAACCCTAATGCTATTGTTAGCATCGGAAAAAGCAGAGGGAGTAAAATCGATTCGCATACCGCATTGCTGCTGTGCGGAAAAAAATGCTTGCGGAGAAAGGTAAAATTTATCCATCGGAAGTGGATGGTAAGGAGCATTATCCTTTAAATCCCTAATATTTTTATATTCTCGGCGAATTTCATAATAATGTGCAATTAACCGGTAACGCTCCTTCAAGGCTTCTTCCGCCAGATAATCGAATATAACCGGCATCGACCCAGTATGTTCAAATAAGGTTTCAACTTCATCATAAAATAATGGTAGCCAGTGCTCCATACCGGCAAAACGACGCCCTGCAGAAACAGCTTGATAAAGCGCATCATCACGCTGAATTTTCCCAAACGCTTGTACATAATTCGAACAAAAGCGATAGATAACTTCTGGTGCTAGTATAATTTCACTCATTGGCTGAAAAGTAAAGCCTGCCTGCATCGCCCTGGTTTGTTGTGTCAGAGGATCAAACTCACGCACAGCCTCCAGCGTATCGTTAAAAAAATCAAGACGAACCGGAATATTTTGTCCTGGCATAAAGAGATCTACAATTCCACCACGCACTGCATATTCACCCACATCCCGAACAATAGAAACACGCCAAAAGCCATTGTACTCCAAATGGTTAATCAGACATCTCATATCAAATTTTTGTCCAACTTGAGCTGAAATGATTTCTTTCTCGAGCACTTTCCGAGGCAGCAGCTTCTGTATAACTGCATTAACTGATGTTATGATCACAGTTGGATGAGGATTTTTGCGTAAATTCTGCAACCTTATCAAAGTGGCGAGACGACGCGAAGAAACATTTTTCCCTGGTGAAATTCTATCATAAGGCAGGCAATCCCATGCAGGAAAATGCAACACTGATAAATTAGGATTGATGAAATGGAGAGCTTGCTTAAAAGTGCTAATTTTCTGCTCATTTCGAGCAATAAAAAGAATTGAGTTAGACCGATCAACAGCCTCTTCTACAAGTTTTGCAAGAGCGAATGGTTGAAATCCTTCAGCAACTCTATCAAGGATGAGGTAAGGACGCTCCGCCTTTCCTATACCCAATTTAGAGAATACGGTCATTGATCAAATAAAATCCTGCCCTATAAGCAAGAATATCACGAAATATAGGTGTATCAACATTGTTTGGCGTCTTAACTTCTCCTATAATCCAGCTCAAGAGATCCCGATCTTCAAAAGACATAATATATTCAAGTTCATCTAGCTGTTTACTATCAAGTCTAGCAATATGCGTGTTGGCATATCGGCCAAAAATTAAATCCATTTCGCGGATACCTCGGTGCCAAGCACGAAAAAAAATACGGCGTCGTCTTATATCAAGACCGCAACTAACTGCTTTTGAAGCTATCATAGCCATACCCTAGACTGTTGAAAATAGACACATCCCTTAATATAGGGCCATGTTTCCTATCTTTCTAGATAAAAAGTATTCTGCGATAGAACAGCTGTCTGCTGCTTTTTCTTTCACCATATTTACTTCACTGTACAAACATCCTTTACAGGCGTATGAACGACGCCGGGGAAAAGGAGAAAACTGATATGAGCGGGTGGGAGACTCAATCAGGCCGAATGATGCAATTTCGCCAAGGCTTCATTGCCTGTGTACCGACATTGCTTGGCTATTGGGCTATTGGCTTTGCCTGTGGGGCTATTGGCAAAGTTTCCGGTTTTAGCATCGTTGAAATCGTGCTTTTAAGTGTATTTCTTTACGCAGGATCTGCGCATTTTCTTTTTTATTCACTGGCAGCTACTGGTGTTAGTATTGCACAGGTTGCGTTTGCAATTGCCTTTGTCAACATGCGCTATCTTTTAATCAACACTTATATGGCACAATTTTTTAAACACTCTTCACTAAAAGAAAAGCTCATTGGTGGACTGTTAACTACCGATGAAACTTTCGGAGTTGCGACACGTTATGCAAACCATCACGAAGGCAAATTGCCTTTTTATTGGCTTCTTGGGCTTAATCTAACCGCTTGGGTTAACTGGATTATATCAACTGCTGTTGGCTTCTTCTTTGCGGCAGCTCTTCCAAATTGGATGCGTAACAGTCTTAGCTTCAGTTTGGTTGGCATGTTTGTTGGCTTACTTCTGCTTAGTTGGTTTGTTAGCCACACTCGCATACTTGATATTATTGTTATGACTATTGCTATGTTGTTTATCATCTTCACCCACAACACAATAAACAGCAATATCGCGATGATTATCGCTACCTTGATTGCGGCAACAGTCGGCATGATCTTACTGATGCGAAAATCTAAAGAGGAGCAATCAAGATGACTAACCAGCACATGTTGCTTGCCATTGCGGCAGCAGCTATTGTTACAGCTATCATCCGAGCCGGGCCTATCCTTTTTCTTGCACAGCGTAATTTTCCGATTATTTTGCGCAATTTGCTTGCATTTGTACCAACAGCTGTTCTTTCAGCTATTATTGCCGCAGAAGTTATTTCCAATAAGGAAACTACCTCCTTTGGACTTTCAGTTGCTTTTTTAGCAACTGTGGTTGCTTTTATAGCTGGAGCATTGAGTCGCAATCTTCTTATGACTGTTCTTACCAGCATTCTTGCTTATCTTCTATTTCAGAGTTTGTAAAGGCATATCTTGATAGAATGGAATCTAGTTTCTGTAAAAATTTTAACAAGTATTCTATACGACCTTCGTCGCTTGATCCGATGTTTGCTTCTATTCGTTCACTTCCCGGTATTGGCCAAAAAGTATACAGGTTATTTGCAAAGCTATTGAATGTTAAGCGCGCAGAAAGTGAGATATGCCTCGTCGATTTTTTGCATTTTCTACCTCATTCAGTAATTAACCGGAGCAATTGCTCAGGAATTGCTTATGCTGCAAAAGGAAAAAATGTTATACTTAAACTTATAATTGACCGGCATCATCCCCCATCGTGTTTTGGAAAGCGCAACATGCCGTACCGTGTTCTTGCTCATGATAACACAGGTAATATAATGCTTGTGTTTTTCCATGCACAGCACAAGTGGCTATTAAATCAACTTCCTGTAGGGGAAAAGATAGTTATCTCCGGCCGAGTTGAATGGTTCAATAATCATGCCTTTATGGTGCATCCTGACCATATCATTTCCTTAGCAGATAGTAAGTTCCTGACACCTGTCGAACCTGTTTACCCTTTGACAGCAGGGCTTTCTTCTAAAACAGTCTCAAAAGCTATGATACAGGCGCTGAACCGCATTCCAAGTTTCAAAGAATGGCAAGACGAGGCACTTTTGCGGCGTGAACAATTTCCCACTTATAGAGAAGCTTTGACAGCTATTCATATGCCCGATACCCCACTAGTCATTTCTGCGACATCGCCCGCCCGCCGTAGGCTGGCATATGATGAACTTTTGGCTAATCAGCTTGCCCTTGCTCTAGTACGTTGCAAGAGAAAGCATCTTTTAGGGCGTAGAATGCCATTGCTTGGCACTTACCTTGAAACTTTATACAAAGCTTTGCCTTTTCGGCTTACACAAAGTCAAGAGCAGGCATTTGCGGAAATATCACAAGATCTTGCCGCGCCACAACGCATGTTAAGGCTGCTTCAGGGCGATGTTGGTTCCGGTAAAACCATTGTTGCACTTCTTGCCATGGCGCAAGTTGCTGAATCTGGTGTACAGTCGGCCCTGATGGCACCGACGGAAGTTCTAGCTCAGCAGCATTATGCTAACATCGCATTTTTGGCAGAAAAAGTGGGATTGAAAATAACTCTCCTCACTGGACGAGAAAAAGGACGTGAACGAGCTTCGATGCTTAAAAAGCTCAGCAGTAATAACATTCATATCGTAATTGGCACTCATGCACTGATTCAGGAAGAGGTTGATTTTCACGATCTTGCCTTTGTTATTATTGATGAACAGCACCGTTTTGGCGTGCATCAGCGTCTACAGCTGATGGCAAAAGGGGATATGCCAAATATGTTGGTTATGACAGCAACTCCTATCCCCCGCACACTGACGTTAACTGCATTTGGTGATATGGATATTTCTAAACTGTTGCAAAAACCAATAGGACGAAAACCGATTAAAACAGCGATCATTTCTACCAATCGAATGGCGGAGTTGCTGCAACGCATGAAAGATGCACTGGAACGTGGCGAAAAATTCTACTGGATTTGCCCGGTGATTGAAGAATCAAAAAATATTAATCTTATTTCCACGATCGGACGATTTGAGATCCTTGCTCAGAAATTTGGCAATTTGGTTGGCCTCGTACACGGCAAAATGTCGATAAAGCAGAAAGATGCGGCAATGACTAATTTCAAATTGGGCAAGATACGTTTGCTTGTTGCTACTACGATTGTCGAAGTCGGGGTAGATATTCCCGATGCCTCAATTATAATCATTGAACATGCTGAACGGTTTGGTTTGGCACAGTTGCATCAACTACGTGGCCGTGTTGGTCGAAATGATAGGTATTCTTCTTGCACTTTACTTTATAAAGAACCGCTCTCCAGCGTAGCAAGGGCTCGCCTTAATATTATGCGCAACACAGAAGATGGATTCCGTATTGCCGAAGAAGACTTACACTTGCGCGGAGAAGGTGATCTTTTTGGCACAAAACAATCAGGTATGCCGGGCTTTCGCTTTGTAGATATGGAGGCACACAAGGATTTGCTTGAAATTGCTCAAAAGGATGCTCGTTCCGTTTTGGAACGCGATAATAATCTTGAAAGCCCAAGGGGCAAGGCCTTGCGTGTTTTGCTCTATCTTTTTCGCAGAGATAATGCCATCCGTTTGCTGCGATCTGGATAAACACTTATAATAAAATAATAAACAAAAAAACGTCCTTGATATATAGATTACTTGTATCTATCCATAAAATCGAATATCATCTATGCTTTAAATTCTCTGCTCTGTATTTTTGTCATTAACAACGATCGCCATCTAATTTCTAGAAACTGATCTGTGGCGCTGAAGGATACCACTCCATACTAGTTTTATTCAACTGTTACCGATTTCGCCAGATTACGCGGCTGATCCACGTCAGTGCCAAGTAAAACTGCTGTATGATAAGCAATAAGCTGTACAAATGCGGCATAAATAATCGGCGCTATTATTTCCGGCACTTCTGGCATGATAATAGTTGCTAGCGTTTCAACAGAAATCTCTTTCGCACCTTTCTTATCTGTAATAAGGATAATGCGCCCACCGCGAGCAGCTATTTCTTGAGTATTAGAAGCAGTTTTTTCAAACCATCGGTCCTGTGGAGCAATCGTGATAACTGGGATGGTTTTATCAATTAATGCAATTGGTCCATGCTTTAATTCACCTGCGGCGTAGCCTTCTGCATGGATATAAGCAAGTTCTTTTAATTTCAGTGCCCCTTCAAGAGCTATGGGATAAGATGTACCACGACCCAAATAAAGTACACTTTTAGCAGTTATTAATTTATGGCTGATAGCTTTAATTGATGGCTCTAACTTCAATACCCGATTGATGTAATAGGGTGTCTTAGCCAACACATCGATAAAGAAACGCTCTTGTTTTTTGCTGATTATGCCGCGCGCCTTACCTGCAATCAATGCCAATGAAGCTAATGTTGCTAATTGTGACGTAAAGGCTTTTGTTGACGCTACACTTATTTCTGCTCCAGCAAAGGTTGGAAAAATAATATCAGCCTCGCGCGTTATACTCGATTCAACAACATTAACCACAGCAGCAGTCTGCACACCTTTTTGCTTACAATAACGCAAACAAGCCAATGTATCAGCTGTCTCACCTGATTGAGAGACAAAAAGCGCCAACGTTTTATAAGGGGATAGTGGAGGCTCACGATAACGGAACTCCGAAGCTACATCATTATCGACGGATAACTCAGCAAGATCTTCAAACCAGTATTTGGCAATAAGCGCAGAGTAATAAGCGGTGCCGCAGCATGCAAAAACTAAACGCGATATTGATGACCACTCAATGTTATTCTTCTGTTGGCAAATCTTTCTTTCTGTAAAATCAAGATAATGCGCTAGCGTATGCAAAACAACTTCCGGTTGCTCAAACATTTCTTTATGCATGAAATGACGGTGATTGCCTTTTGATACAAGCAAGACCGATCCAGATGATTTTATCTTTTCACGTTTTACTGGCTTTTCACCCATATCATAGTATATAGTAACTGATTCACGGGTAAGAACTGCCCAATCCCCATCTTCAAGATAACTGATGCAATTAGTAAAGGGGGCAAGTGCGATAGCATCCGATCCAATATACATTTCTCCTTTGCCGTAGCCTATAGCAAGTGGTGGCCCTCGACGGGCACCGATTAGCAAATCTTCTTCACCTTCAAAAATCAGTACTAGCGCAAAAGCCCCCTGCAAACGAGGGAGTGAATCTCGCATGGCTTCAAGCAACGTTTTACCTTTTCTCAAAGAATCTGTAACCAAATGAACAATAACTTCCGTATCCGTATCAGAATTGAAGGTATAACCTTTTCCCTCAAGCTCTGTACGCAATTCATAAAAATTTTCAATGATACCGTTATGAACAACCGCAAGCTTTTCGGACATATGTGGGTGTGCGTTACGTTCAATCGGCGCACCATGGGTTGCCCAGCGCGTATGACCAATACCGGTTTTACCATGCAAAAGATGATTATTTAGTTTTTCTTCCAAATGAACAAGCTTCCCTTCAGCTCGAAAACTAACCAGATGACCTTCTTCAAAGGTTGCAATTCCGGCTGAGTCATAACCGCGATATTCAAGCCGCTTAAGCGCATCCATAAGTAGAGGAGCAACAGGACGTTTACTCAGAATGCCAATAATTCCACACATACGAAACTCCGATCATAAAATCCTGGTAAGACCTAATTTCCTGCTATGTCATATGAGATAATTAATCAAAGCAATACAGAATAATATGCTGTTTAAAGAGATATTACGTTATTTTTTTCTTTGCTTAATTGCAGTGCCGCGTTCACGCAAAACCTTTGCACGCCCATTTTTATTGACTTGACGCATACGACCAAAGGCAAGTGCATCATCAGAAACGTCCTCTGTTATCACACTGCCTGATGCAATATACGCTCCATTGCCAATGGATATAGGAGCAATAAGCGACGAATTAGAACCAATGAAAGCTCTTTCACCTATAGTACTTTTCCATTTATTATAACCATCATAATTGCATGTAATGGTACCAGCACCGATATTGGAATGAGCACCGATTTCAGTGTTACCAATGTAGGTAAGATGTTTGATTTTTGCACCTGTTCCAATTTCGCTTTCTTTGATTTCACAGAAATTACCAACCTTTACGCCTGTTCTCAAATCAGTACCAACTCTTAAACGGGTATAAGGACCGATTTCAGTATGTTCGCCAATCGTTGTACCTTCAATATAACTAAACGCATGAATAACAACCCCACTTGCAACCTTGACACCTGGGCCAAAAAATACGTACGGCTCAATAAAAACATCATTAGAAATTTCAGTATCATAGGAAAAAAAGACTGTCTCAGGAGCTTGCAAGCTAGCACAGAGCATAACTGCTTGACGTTTACGATTTTGCCAGATTGCCTCAGCTTCTGCTAATTGCCCACAGGTATTTATACCGATAAGATTATCTTTCGGTGCTTCGATTGCCTTAGTATGCAAGCCACCTAATACACCAATAGCAATGATATCCGTTAAATAATATTCCTTTTTCGTGCTATTATACTTAATCTTCTCAAGTAAAGAAAGAAGATGTTTTCCTTTTATTGCCATCAAGCCGCCATTGCAGAAAGTTATTCTCTTTTGTGCGGGGCTGGCGTCTTTTTCTTCAACAATGGCGATAAGTTTTCCTTTTTGCTCTACCAACCTTCCGTATCCAGCCGGCCTATCGGTTTTGAAGCCCATGGCAACGATATCCATACCATTTTTCAGTGTCTCTCTAGCATCTGCAAGAGCAGTTTCTTCAATCAGTGGCGTATCACCAAAGGCAATCAGTACATCATCAACAGGCTTTTGTAGTTCTTCACGTGCTGCTAACACAGCATGAGCTGTACCTAATCTTTTTTTTTGCTCAACAATTGCTACATCAGAAGCAAACAGCTGCACCGATTCAGCAACATTTTTTGCCTCACTACCAACAACAACTACCACTTTCTGAGATCCCACTGCTTTCATTGTTCGGATAACATGACAAACAAGCGGCAAGCCACCAATTTTATGCAATACCTTGGGAACAGCGGATCTCATTCTTGTTCCTTCTCCTGCTGCTAAAATAATAGACAGACATGTTCGTGACATTATCCCTTAACCTTTGCTTTTGATTACACGAAACTAATAGAGCGCTGTTTCTTGTTCTTGATTTTAGCATTTTATTTGATTTCTTCCAGCGTAGGAAATGTTTCTAGAAGCCAATAAGATATATTCTGTATTTGGTCATTCAAAAACAAAATACCTGCGGTGATAAGCAATATGCCAATTACTTTCTCCATTTTATTAAGATGTATTCGGAAGCGGTTTAAAAAATGCACAAAAACATCTGAAAAAAGAGCGGTTAAAATAAAGGGAACACCAAGTCCTAAAGAATAAATCGCAAGCAAACTTGCCCCCTCTATCATTGTCTCTTTTGAAGCAGCAAGTGCTAAAATTAACCCAAGAATTGGTCCAATGCAAGGTGTCCACCCAAAAGCAAATGCAAGTCCTAGGATAAAAGCGCCAGCAGGACCTATAGACATGCTACGTATCTGAAAACGCGCTTCACGAGATAAGAACGATAAGCGCACAATACCCAAAAAATTAAGCCCATTCAGTATAATAATAACACCAGCAATACAGGTCATTTGCTGCTGCCAGCGCAAGAAAAATCCACCAATTTTCGTTGCCCCAACCCCGAGCATAACAAAAATAGATGTAAACCCTAATACAAAAGAAATAGCTGCGGTAACAAGTGTATAGCGCTTCTTTCCCCAGAAATTTTTTCTTTTAGCCATGCTACGGAAATCTGTAACACTAATGCCAGCCATATAACAGAGATAAGGCAACACTATCGGCAAAACGCATGGAGAGAAAAAAGATAGCGCTCCTGCCCCGGCTATCCCCAACCACGAAACCTCAACTTCCACAGCATTTGTCCTGCCTACTCATTCAATAAGAATCCCTAAAAAGTATAAACGTAAAGTGTTGATGCCAAATACAAACACATAATAGTAACATGCCAAACCAGAGCAAAAGAGCTGAACTGAATCTCGAAAGGCTCTTAATATTAATTATCAGTTCTATAAAAACTATAGACGGATAAATAGAAAACGTGCAACCAGATAAAAATCTAGGATCAATATTATCTATCATAATAGGATTTCAAGCCGTTCTTCATATGGCAGATACTTTATTATAATAATGCTAAGATGAATACGCTGATCATTAAAGGTCATGGGTATCATTGTCGTAACTTGATTATTCGGTTATCCTGAACTATTTTTTGTTTTATTACAATTAGTTAGTAGCCAATATGAAAATAACAATTGACAATACAGTTGATAAAATATGCTCAGAGAAACCCAGAGCACAGTTCTCTATTTGTAGAAAGTTCAGTATTTAAAACTTTTTCTTGCAATCTGCGTAGTGCACCGCATACAGTGCGCATCCCACAAAACTTATCCAAAATCTTTGACGGGAATTATTTAAAATAATGTCATGAAATCCTTTAAATATGCTTTTAATAGAATTTTTTTTTAAAAAATCTTGTAATACGCATATTATAGTAAAAAAAATGACGAATTTAAAATATTTTTTGGAGAATAAAATATGGATCGTCTTGATCGGAAAATTCTTCGTCTAGTGCAAGAAGACGCAACGTTAGCTGTTGCTGATATCGCAAAAAAAGTAGGACTCTCAACAACACCATGCTGGCGACGTATCCAAAAATTGGAAGAAGATGGTGTCATCAAACGCCGTGTCGCTATCCTAGATCCTGTACAGGTTAATACATGCGTTACAGTATTTGTTTCTATTCGCACCGGATCACACAGCCATGAATGGCTTAAACGCTTCTCTGAGCTCGCTAGAGAATTTCCCGAAATCGTCGAATCCTACCGCATGAGCGGGGATGTCGATTACCTGTTACGCATTGTTGTTCCCGATATTGCCGCTTATGATCTTTTCTATAAGAAACTCATCAGCAGAATCGACATACGCAACGTCTCCTCATCTTTTGCCATGGAGCAAATAAAATACACTACCGAACTACCGCTAAATTACATGACAATCGAAAAATGATGGCAAGTACTAAAAAATCAATCTCTTCTAACACTCGGATAGCGCAGAATCATTGACCCCCTGCCCGGTTCTTATATTCAGTTGCTCAAACGTTGCCATGCGGGCATTACAAAGGGCAGCTGCTTTGACAATTCCAGCAGCCAATGCAGCGCCTGTTCCCTCACCTAAACGCATGCCGAGATCAAGTAATGGTTTTTTGCCAAACTTTTCAAGTAGTCGCCGATGACCTTGTTCAGCAGAAAGATGTCCTACAAGACAGTGATCAAGGGTTCTAGGATGTGCCTTGAACAGGACTGCTGCGGCTGCGCTCACTACAAACCCGTCAAGAATAACGGGAATTTTCTTCAATCTCGCGGCTAGGATTGCCCCAACGATAGCCGCAAATTCACGTCCACCCAATCGACGCAATACCTCAAAAGGATCATCCAGATACTTATGATGTAAGGCAATAGCTTTACGCACTGTTTCATGCTTACGCTGAAAATATTCCCCTGTCGAACCGGTGCCATGACCTATCCAATCTTTGGAGGTTCCACCAAAAATAGCACATGCAAGCGCTGCTGCAACCGTAGTATTACCAATACCCATTTCGCCAAGACAAAGGAGATCTGTTTCCTCCGTAATTGCTTTCATGCCAAATGCTATGCTCTCAGCGCATCCACGCTCATCCATAGCAGCACCCTTGCTAATGTTTGTTGTCGGACAATCCAGCGCAAGATCATAAATTCTTAATCCAAGACCATTGACAATACAAATCTGATTAATTGCTGCGCCGCCGGTAGAAAAATTCTCTACCATTTGACGTGTAATACTGCACGGAAATGGTGTTACATTTTCATCTGTTACACCGTGATTTCCAGCAAAAACCGCAACTAGCGGCCGCGCTATAATTGGCTTTTCTTCTCCTCTCCAACCGGCAAGCCAAATAGCAATTTTCTCTAGTTTTCCTAAAGCTCCTGACGGCTTTGTAAGTTTATCCTGGTTGATCCGCGCTTTAGCGATCATATTACTATCAGGCTGAGGAAGATCATGAAGTAGTGCACGGAAACTATCAAAATGGTTGCCAATTGCATTCATGAGAATAATCCTGAAAGGGTTGTTCAAAGGCTTTACTGAACCACTATCAACTTGTACAGCAAAGACTAGAAAATCGTTGTACCATGTTTTAGTTTGACGAAAAAGCAATTTTTCGTTTTTCTTTTTTACGCAAGGATAAAGTCTTTCAAGACATAAAATTGGAAAACCTTTCAAAGGACAAATAACTTGTGACACAATTTATTGAGTGTATCCGCATTATGCATTCCACTATACATGCTCTTAGTTTTCTGACACGGATACCTTTGAACGCAAAATGGTTTGGAAAAAACAAAAAGTTTACTGCTGATACAAATGCTTTTCCTATTGCAGGCTTTATCATCGGCTGTATTGGTGGATTGGTGTTATTTATAACTCATTTACTGGGCTTCCATCCACTTGCTATAGCGTCTTTTACAGTAATGACTCTGATTGTCCTAACAGGTGCCTTGCATGAAGATGGGTTAAGCGATGTTGCAGATGCCTTCTGGTCAGCAGAAAGCCCGAAAGAACGTCTTATAATCATGAAAGATTCGCGCATTGGTGTTTTTGGTGCGTTAGCTCTTATTTTTTCAATTAACCTGCGTGTCATTTTGCTTGCGGATATTATCAGCAGTTTTGGCATTGGCATAACTTTTGCCGTCCTGATTGCCGTTGAAGCAGTAAGCCGAGGTGCCTTAGTATGGATTTGGTATGTTTTACCACTAGCAAAAAGGGACGGCATAGCAGCTATGGTTGGTAAACCTAATGAAGACGCTAGATTTTTTTCATCAATCATTTCGGTTATTATTCTTGCAATTTTGATCATTCCATGCAGAGGATTTCTCTCATTCTTTGTTGCGGCAGGACTTATCATTTTAAGCACCTATACTTTCACAAAAATATGCAGAAATAAAATTGAAGGCAGTACTGGTGATGTACTTGGTGCAATGCAGCAAATTGGAACGATTGCACTTCTTGTCGGCTTGGCTATTAGATTCTGAATTTCTAATTCATAAGATAATATTTGTACACGTTCGTTACGATTAATTGTATCACCCGATCGTATTGTTTATTCTTAATTAATTAAGTTTGTGCAGAGAAGTCCTTCTTCAGGTGCACTATGTATCCAGTGCTTTTATCATAAGCTTTTGTATATTTTACTCTTGCTTTGATTATATAACTTGTAAAAGTTAGTTAATTTTGGCGGAAATTTACGAGTGGAGCAACCCACTTCACTTAACTCTTATAATCAGGGTAAAACAATTTCTTTAAAAGCTTTGAATAAAACAGAGGATGTTGCGCCACAAGAGATACTTTCTGTCGATAATATTTGCCTCCATCGTCTTGCACCTTTAAATCCATGAAAAAGTCCTATCATATTTCGTGTTACATGCGAAACCCGACCACCATTGCAAATATAGGCATCAATATAGGCAGCCATTTGATCAAGAAGCGTAGTATAATTGAGCTTTTTAGCCTTTTGTCCGTAAATCCTTCTGTCGACATCCATTAAAAGAAGCGGATTATGATAGGCTGTTCGCCCGATCATTACACCATCCACATGTTTAAGATGAGTAATAGCTTCATCAAGTGATTGAATACCGCCATTTATTCCAATAAAACTGCGGTGATATTTTTCCCGAAAACGGTAAACTCGTTCATAATCTAGTGGTGGAATCTCACGATTTTCTTTTGAAGAAAGCCCTTTGAGCCATGCCTTGCGAGCATGAATCCAGATTGCATCAGCACCTGCAGATAGTACCTGTTCTCCAAATTTATCCAATGTTTCTTCACTGTTTTGTTCATCAATACCAATACGACATTTCACAGTTATGGGAACTAAAACCGCTTTTTTCATAGCATTTACGGCATAGGCTACAGTATTGACCTCTTTCATAAGGCATGCACCAAAAGCAGCATATTGAACACGCTTAGATGGACAGCCTATGTTGAGGTTAATTTCATCATAACCAAAATCTGCTCCAATACGTGCTGCTTCAGCTAACTTTTTGGCATTAGACCCCCCAAGCTGTAATGCCACAGGATGCTCTATATCTGAAAATGCTAAGAATCTTGTTCTATCACCGTGAATAACAGCGTCGTCCACAATCATTTCACTGTAAAGTAATGCACGTTCCGTCAGCTGGCGATGAAAAAATCGGCAATGCCTATCTGTCCAACCCAGCATAGGTGCAACAGAAAAACGCCCTAGCTGTTGATGTGTTTTTAATCTGAAGAAATTGTAATTCTCAGATATTTTTTCTTCAGATCCACCCTTAGCCATTTTAATAATAGAACTGTTTTTGCAAAATTTTGCATTTAATATTAAAACCAATACAATATTAGCGAAATTTACTGAAGATTAAAAGCTCTTTGATAATTCCTAATTTTTGTATGAGAGGAAAAACTTTAATCACTAAAATAAGGAATTCACCTATATAATCAAATCGAAGCTTGATCATTTCAAATGATCGATTTAATTGCAAAACTGCATATTCCAAACTAAATGACCTAGATATTCCCTGATTTGTGTCGATTAGCCGGCGACATGGAACTCCTCCTCAGCATGGCTATTATTTAATAAACCCTGCTTTCTTAATGCAAATGAAGGGAGCATTTTATATTTTTGAGGAGTACTATTCACAATTATCTCAAGTAAAGAATGGATAAAATCAATGAACAGACCAAGCAACAGATGTCATGATATTTTGAGCACAAGTTCATGACATACTCTAAATGTAATTCAGACAGCTAGAATGGCCTTTATACCCTTTATATGAGCTATAATCCTTGTTTACTATTTTTTCATTAATCATTTTCTACTATGCTGCAGGAAGTTTTTAAAAGAAATAAGGAGTGATATGGTGTCACACGGGGAATCCGATTTTTTCTACAAAGATCTTTTACGTTTCTATGAAGAAACTGGTGTTGATACAGCTTTATGCGAAACACCGATCAACCGTTTTTCTTGCTCTGAGAGAAAAAAGCACACACAGGCTTTGCTTACTGCAACTGAGGTAAGATCAACAAAACTCTCTGAAACAGCAATACAGCCCTACCATTTACAGTCAACGAACCTCACTCCGGGTGATGCACAGACCCTCGACGAATTAAAGGCACAACTTGAATCTTTTGATGATTGCCAGCTAAAATTCACCGCAAAAAACACTTGCTTTTCTGATGGTACACCAGGAAGTGCATTAATGTTGATCGGGGAAGCGCCCGGTCGTGATGAAGATATCCAAGGCCGTCCCTTTGTAGGTCGTTCCGGCCAGCTGCTCAATCGCATACTGAATGCTATCGGACTTGAGCGCAACCAGGTCTATATTGCCAATACTATTCCTTGGCGACCTCCTGGTAATAGGACACCAACTCCTATGGAAGTAGAACTCTGCCGTCCGTTTATTGACCGGCAAATAGAATTAGCAAGACCTAAAATTTTGATGGCACTTGGTGGCCCTGCAGCTAAATTGCTAATCGGATCAAAGGAGGGTATTTTACGACTACGCGGTAATTGGCATGTTTATCGAACAACGCTTGAGAGGCGAGAAATTCCAGTGATGCCAACGCTTCATCCTGCTTATCTATTGAGAAGTCCTTCACAAAAGAAGTTTGCTTGGAATGATTTTCTTATAGTCAAAATGCTTTTGAAAGAACTTGGAGATTTATAAAAATCATTCTTTTAAATGAAATTATCCCAAGTCAAAGTTCGTTTGATCTTTTAAAGTAACTAAAAATCATGAATTCTTATAAAAATCCAGTTTTTTGCCTTGATAATTATCAGATCACACCTTACGCAATACCTCACAATGAGCTCTGTTTTTTTCTTGAGACAGAAAAAACGCAGGTGATTGCAAAGCTCTTTATCGAAAAAAGAGAAAATATACAAACGGGAACACCGCTTGTTCTTAATGGTGATAATCTTAATCTCATTTCTATTAGCATTGATGGAGAATCGCTGCCAATAGAAGCATTCAACAGAACAATGAATCAACTCGAGATCCACCGGCCGCCATCATGGCCCTTTGTTCTTGAAATTATCACTGAAATAAACCCTGATATGAATCAGCAACTCGTAGGCCTTTATCGCTCAAATGGAATATTTTGTACTCAATGCGAACCGGAAGGCTTCCGTCGGATCACATATTTTTATGACAGACCAGATGTGCTCTCCATTTATACAGTGCGCATCGAGGCTGATCAGAAAAGCTGCCCGGTTCTTTTATCAAACGGTAATCTCAAAGAAAGTGGTCTCCTTATGAATGGACGGCATTTCGTTCTATGGCATGATCCTTTTCCTAAGCCATCCTATCTTTTTGCTTTAGTAGGCGGTGATCTTGAATCCGTGCGTGATTATTTCATGACCAATAGCGGCAAAAACGTTGCACTTGCCATTTATGTAGAAAAGGGCAAAGCTTCGCAGGCTTTTTATGCCATAGATGTCCTAAAACGTGCTATGCATTGGGATGAAAAAGTTTTTAATTGTGAATATGATCTTGATGTTTTCAATATTGTAGCCATTCCTGATTTTAATGCGGGTGCAATGGAAAATAAAGGACTTAATATTTTCAATGATAAGTACGTGCTTGCCAATTCACAAATAGCAACTGACAGTGATTATGCTAATATTGAGCGGATTATTGCGCATGAATATTTCCACAACTGGACGGGTAATCGCATTACCTGTCGCGATTGGTTTCAACTTTGCCTGAAGGAAGGGTTGACAGTTTACCGTGATCAAGAATTTTCTGCTAGCCAACGCTCAGCCTCTGTACAACGGATTTCCGACGTGCATTTTCTAATGGTAACACAGTTTCCAGAGGACGTTGGACCGCTGGCGCACCCTGTACGGCCACGACAATATATTGAAATCAATAACTTCTACACAGCTACCGTTTATGAGAAGGGTGCTGAGATTATTAGGATGATTCACACTCTGCTAGGCGATAAGCTTTTTCGTGTAGGTTTAGATCTTTATTTTAAACGTCATGACGGTCACGCTTGCATAGTTGAGGACCTGATTTCTTGTTTTTCTGAAGTATCAAACAGGGATTTTAGCCAGTTTATGCTCTGGTATGAACAAGTTGGTACACCTCATGTCAAAGCGCAATTCGATTATCACGAAAAAGATAGCAGCTTTACCATAACACTTGAGCAATCACTTCACTCTAAGTCAGGCCAAACCTCCTCCCCTATGGTTATTCCTGTGCGTTTCGGGCTCTGTGGTACAAATGGCAAAGATATGGCTTATCAGACAGGTAGCGATATTGAAGGAGATGTTATGTTGCTTACAGAAAAACGGCAAAGTTTTTGCTTTACAGCTGTTACAGCGCGCCCCATTCCATCCCTTCTCCGGGGATTTTCTGCACCTATTACGCTTGATCTACCTTTGAAAAACAATGATCGTGTCTTTCTTGCTCGCTACGATACTGATCTTGTCAATCGCTGGCAAGCACTTAACCAGCTCCTGATAGAGTACCTTGTGATATCCTCTCAAAATACAAGAGAAATTAGCACGCTAGACTGCAACGAACTTACTGAACTTATTGGCATTATTGCCAATGATGACACTCTAGAACCCGCCTTCCGCGCCCTTTGCATCACCTTACCATCTGAAGTCAAAATTGCTAGTGTCTTTGATAGCAATGTAGATCCCGATCGTATTTTCAGAGCTCGTGAAGCGCTTTTTGCAAAAATTTCCAGGAAAAATGGTGTTGAATTCACCAATCTTTATGAATTTCTCGCCATGGAAGGCACGTATTTGCCGGATCCAGCGAATGTAAGCAAAAGGGCATTAAAAAATGCTCTTCTTGGTTATATCGTTCTTTTTGAAAATAGCCCAGACCGCTTAGCATATATCTGCACTCATGCTAATAATATGACTGACAGGGTGGCTGCATTGCGTCTTTTAGTTCAGCGATTCTTACATTTAGAAGAATGTAGTATTGCACTCAAAAATTTTGAACAACGCTTTTCTACTGAATTATTGGCTATAGATAAATGGTTTACTGTTCAGGCTGCCTATAGCGGAGACAAAGCACTTGAGCTTGTCAAAAAATTGACACAGCATCCCCTCTTTTCTTATGATAACCCGAATCGAGTTCGGGCGCTCATCGGAACTTTTGCTAGTTGCAATCAAATCGGGTTTAATCGCAAAGATGGAGCTGGTTATGCATTCCTTGCCAAGATCATTCTACTGATAGATAAAAAAAACCCGCAACTTGCAGCAAACCTCCTTATGATCATGCACCATTGGTATGCTTTAGAGAACATCAGGAAGACAAAAATTAAGGCTGAATTAAAAAAAATTGCTTTGACTAAAGGGCTTTCAAAGGATGTTTCTGATGTTATTATCCGTATGTTCAGTCACATGAACCATTCTTAATCCGGATGAATAAAAAGAATTCAACTATTTGATTTTCTTTTTTTTAAAAATCACTTATGTAAAATTAAAGAAGATAAATAATCTACCTAGATTTTGCACAAACTTTTTCCCAAAAGTTATCCCATTCATGCTTATTTTTATGAAAAAATACTGGACATGATATAACACTTTTGATTCATTTATCTTGTTTAAGCATTCAGCTTACAATTAATTTCCCGTTCTCTAGATTTTTTTGAAAAGGAACCAATGATGGCGGAATTGGACGCGCAAAGCGCGGCCGAAGTGTTGGTTGCAGACAAGAAAAACGTACGGAAAAGATTTTCTGGTCTATCTACCAACATTGGCTTTCTTTCTAGCCCCGCCTATCAGCGGTTGCTTACGGTTGAGCCTTGGATACGACGTGCTATCCCAGTTTTGATCATTGTTTTTCTCATACTTCTTGCTTCAATACGTGGGCTCTCTCTTTACGAATGGCGACAACGTATTGAAAATAACACCCGTAGTGCTTTTATTCTATCTTCAAGGCATATTTCAGAAAAAATTGAACGCGCTATTTTTGGCAATAATAGCAAGCCAAAGCCTATTAATCCGTCCCAACTTCAGGATATCCTAGTACGTTTTCGTTCACAAAACTTGATTTCGCCAGCAACACAAATCGCTATTCTTGAACCTGGCGGCAAAGTGATTGCAACTTCTGGCCTCGAAGATCACATTCACAATCAAATAGCTCAAATAGTATCCAATGGACAAGCTTTTCTTACATCAGGAAAAAGCATCGATGTTATGTGGATATCCATCCATAACAAAAAGGCGCTTGCTGCCTTTTCACAGACAGCATTTGGTCAATACGGCGTATTTATTGCGTTGTATAAGCAGAAAATGCTTGCCACATGGCAAAAAAGCGTCTCGCTTAATGTCACCCTTTTTATCAGCACTGTCAGTGTTATCCTGGTTATTCTTCATGCTTATTTTAGCCAAGTATCACGTGCTCGCAGTGCAGATTTGATTGCAAAAAAAATTCAAAAGCGGATTGATACAGCTATGGTACGCGGTCGCTGCGGCCTATGGGATTGGGATATAGTCCGTGGACGAATCTATTGGTCACGCTCTATGTATGAAATGCTTGGATACCGACCTTATAATGCTTTACTTTCTATATCAGAAGTTGCTTCGATTATAGATCCTTCCGATTGTGACCTCTATGAGATTGCTCAGCGTGCTTTGAGCAATAAAATGGATTATATTGATCTTAAGATTGCCATGCGTCATGCTACTGGCCACTCGGTCTGGATGCGCATCCGTGCAGAGATAGTGCAAAGCGATGAACCCCATATAGTTGGCATTTCTTTTGATATTAGCGAACAACAGCGGCTTGCCGAACGGACAGCTGAAGCTGATTTGCGTATTCGCGATGCAATCGAAAATATTTCAGAATCTTTTGTACTTTGGGATGCCGATGAACGGTTGGTTATGTCCAACAGCAAATATCGCGAATATGCAGGCTTAGAAGAGAAGGTTCTTTATCCAGGGATACAACGGACAACAGTCGAAGCCTTAGCAAAACCAGTAGTCAGCGAACATACATCGAACGAAAATGATAGCGATCCCCATACTTGTGAACGTCAGCTTGCTGATGGCAAGTGGTTAAAGATAAATGAGAGACGAACGAAGGATGGTGGTTTTGTATCGGTTGGTACCGATATCTCAGCGTTGAAACAGCAGCAGAAAAGCCTTAAAGATAGTCAGCAACGCTTTGTTTCTACAATCCAAGATCTAAAACGTGCGCGCCAAGAACAAAAGAAACGCACTGATGAGGTTTCAGAGCTAAATATCCGTCTTCAAGCAGAGAAAGAGCGTGCCGAAAGTGCTAATATCGCTAAATCAGAATTTCTTGCCAACATGTCGCATGAGTTGCGTACACCACTTAATGCCATCATTGGTTTTTCACAGATTATGACTCATGGTACCTTTGGTCCAGTGGGAAGCAAACAATATCAGGAATATATTGATGATATTTATAACTCTGGTACACATTTGCTTACCCTTATCAATGATATTCTAGATATGTCGAAGATTGAAGCTGGTCACTTTACTATCGATTGCAGAGAAACAGACCTTGAACCTATTATTAATGAAGCGTTGCGGGTAGTTTCTCTTCAAGCCAATGAAAAACAGATTCGACTTGAAATGCAGATTGAAAAGCCGATGCAAGTGAAAATTGATATCCGCGCCATGCGGCAGGTTTCACTTAACCTGCTTTCCAATGCTGTTAAATTCACACCTTCAAGTGGGGTTATCCGAGTACGTGCACATATTACAAGAGATGCACTTGCTTTCTCTATCGCCGATAGTGGCATTGGTATACCTAAATCAGCAATTGGAAAGCTTGGTAAGCCGTTTGAGCAAGTGGAAAATCAGTTTACTAAAACTCATACAGGCTCTGGTTTGGGATTAGCCATCTCACGCTCATTGATCGAACTACATAACGGTAGATTGCGGATTTTCTCACGTGAAGGAAAGGGTACGATAGTTTCAATACGCATTCCTCAAAAAGTGCATGCTTAATGATTTTTAAAAACTGATTTTACTTTTTATAAAATCTTCAATTAAATATCTGTGATGCTTTTAGTAAAATAAATAATCTAGATAATACTTCTATTTGTCAGGAAAAGAGTTGTTTAAACTATGCAAAATATGGCCAGAATTTTTTTTATAGGAATAAATAGCATTTTTCTTGCTGCATGTGGTATTACATCAACTACAACACTGTTCAAGCCAGGTGCAACACATGTTCAGAAACAACATGACCTTGATCAATGTAAAATTGCCTCGTTGCACTCCATTCCACAGGCTTTTACGACAGTATCAACTGGTGGTTTTTATGACTTAGGTGATATTCAGTGTTATCCTATACGTCAAGAGAGGATGATGTGTACCCGTTATGGTAGTGGTTATACCATGCCACGTTACTTTTCTGTTGATCAGAATCAGGGCTTGCGTTGGCGTTTTATGATGGAATGCCTGCAAAAAAAGGGATACGATATTGTCAATAATCTGCGAGCGTGTACTACACAGGAGGAGCGTAGCCACGCCATAGCTGCACGAACAATATCTGCGGTTACCTGCAATCCAGATACACAACTTGATTACTAAATTTAATAAAATTCAGTATTAAGATAAAAACTTCTTAATAGGCGATAGGTCGCTTGAAATTAAATCTAGGAAACTCATAACGATTCTAGAATCGTTGTTCTGATCTTTAAAAAATTCTGATGTCCATGTTCGAACTACGGCGTATCGTTCAGATGAATGGTTGCAATATTTTTTTTGTTGTCCTAAAGATTTCTAAAAAAATTAGATATTCTTTTCTACCTGATATCGTACAAAAAAGTATGTCACCATGGACATTTTCGTTGTCATCTAACCAAGTTCTTGCAAAGGGTAGCAAGTGTATTTTAGTATTTTGCTGTACAACGTCTATGCAATTGCGTAAAATGACCGTTGATATAAGCTGCGGCATTTGAAGAAACAGTTCAATCTATGGATATAGGCATGTTAAAGTTTGATGTTATGCCGCTCTACTGTAGCAATATTCTCATGAGTCTGCTTTTTGCGGTGTATGTCTTCATTTAAAATAATACTAAAGTAGCGAATCGCTCGTCAAGCAATATCGCATGGGTGATGTTATGCTGCCATCTGATATACTTTAACTGTAGAATGACAATTACATAGTATATAACCCCATACACAGGCGACAATTTAGAATGCTAATCAGAATACTAAGGATAATTTTTCAGGGGCAGCATCTTTTCAAAACGATAGTCCCCCCTCGATCATCTTCAGTTAACAGTGCTTTGACTTCACACCTTCCTGTGAGGAAGTTTCGCTCCACCCTTTTACTCTGGTCATGATTCAGCTTATTTTATTTAGCTTGAATTGATAGAGCAATAAAATGATTTTGATCATTGCTTTCAATCTGTATCAGAACTGCTCTGCGCCCTTGCTTTGCTGCCTCATTGATGGAAGCGAGAACATCCGTAGCTTTCGTAATCTGCTTATTATTGACTAGCCGAATAATATCACCTGGGCGAACACCTTTTTCAGCTGCATCACTATCAGGATCAACATTTGTGACAACAACACCTTTTCCATCTTCAGCCGTAGTAACAGTCAAACCATAATCATCAAGAGAAAGAGCCTCCTCAGGAGAAATATTCTTGCCACTCCATTGAGCAGTAACCTTCTGATTAGGCATTGCGTCAATCTTAACCTGGATCTCTTCTTTTTTACCGTTGCGCCAAACTCCAAGGGATACTGTATTGCCTGGCTTGATGTTAGCAATTCTGCGTGCGAGATCTCGCGCATCAAGAATATCTATGTCATTAACAGAAATAATGATATTGCCAGCCTCAATTCCGGCCTTGGCAGCAGGGCCATTCATCGAATTAGCAATCATCGCGCCTTTTGCTTCCTTCAAGCCGACCGACTCAGCAATCTCTTTTGTTACAGGTTGAATTTGTACACCGATCCAACCCCGTTCAACTATTCCTTTATCAATCAACTGACGGATAACTTGAGTAGCTGTTGAAGCGGGAATGGCAAAAGCAATACCTACACTTCCTCCTGAGGGTGAAAAAATTGCCGTATTAATCCCAACTACCTGCCCGTTAAGATTGAAAGTCGGACCACCCGAATTACCACGATTGACGGCCGCATCAATCTGGATAAAATCATCATAAACACCGGAACCAATATCACGCCCACGGGCGGAAACAATGCCAGAAGTTACTGTACCCCCAAGCCCAAATGGATTCCCAACAGCAACAACCCAGTCACCGACATGCGTTTGGTTGTCATCAGCAAAATCAACATAAGTGAACTTGCGTTTAGCATCAATTTTTAAAACGGCAAGATCTGTGCGTGGGTCTTTACCGATAAGTTTAGCCTCGAGCTCAGTGCCATCATCTAGCACAATAGCATAAGATGTGCCATCAGAAACAACATGATTATTAGTCACGATATAACCATCTTCAGAAATAAAAAAGCCAGAGCCCTGTGAAATAGGATGGAGCCGCGCTTTTCCTCTGTGTTGCTGATACTCGCGATGTTGTTCAAAATCGTGAAAGAAGCGCTTGAGCGGATGATCATCCGGCAATTGATCAATACCTGAGCCGCTAAAAAAATCACCCATTGGATTAATTTGTTCCTGAGCATTGCTTTTTACTTGAACGGAAACCACGGCCGGCTTGACTTGGTTTACCACTTCGGCAAAACTCGGTACTTGTAACCCTTTTACATAAACAGCTGCAGCTGCGGCACCTGAAAGAAAGGAAGCGAGCGTAGATACCACTACTACGCCTTTAAAGGCGGCTGAAAAGCTAATTTTAGCAAGCATCAGGCGATTGAAAAATTTATAATGCGATAGTATCATTAAAATCACTCCGTTACAGGATTAAGCAATTTCTAGTCCGATGCCGCCTTCAACTCGCGTGAAGCAAATCTATAGCAGCGCTGTGCTTTTTAGGAGTTAAATAAACTAACAAACCTTTTACATTATTAAGCCTCCCTCTGATATTAGATTTCATCAAAACTGTAACTTTATCTTTTCTTCGAGAATTAGCGGTTCTAACCTTAATTTCTTCCACGTATCATAAAAAATGCAATATAGATTAGCCCAAAAAGCAAAATAAAAATAGGTGCAAGCCATAATATGATCTTTGCTCCTGAAAAGCGGGGTGTAAGCAGAACATATTCACCATAGCGAGCTACAATGAAATCTAAAATTTGCTTCTCATTATCACCTTCCTGTAAACGTTCGCGAATAAATAGCCGTAAACTATGTGCTAGAAGAGCATTTGAATCATCAATTGTTTCATTTTGGCAGACAAGACAGCGCAATTGAGACGAAATAGCACGCGCACGCAGCTCTAACTTTTGATTAGGTAAAACCTCATTAAGCAATACAGCATTAGCCGCAAGGGTAAATCCAAAATAGACAGTCAAAAAAAAATAAAGCAAAATCTATATTCGTTCTGCCTTATTGCATACATTTTTCTGCCTTAAATAGTCTCTATTTTACGCTAGCATTCTCATACGTAAATGTCGGATGCTAAAAGAAAAAATACTACCCGCTACCATTAAAAACCCGCCGAGCCAGATACATAAAACCCATGGATTCCAGTAAATATGAACGATTATTTTATTATTATCGGTATAATCGCTGGGCGCAATATAATATTGAGATAAGCCACATCGAAGCAAGCCTACTTTCGTTACCTGCATATTTTGTGATGGGAATGTACGCTTTGATGCCATCACATTAGCGCCCCTTTCTCCACCATCAACCAGAGTAAAATATAGACGAGTCTCATAGTAATTTTCTCCGCTGTAATCCATGTATCCATCAAAATAAATATCCTTTCCGGCAATCCGTACCGCATCACCCGGAGCAATATTAGCTATACGTTCTTCTCTAAAACTGGCAACAGCAAGAATACCAAATAACGTGACGCCTAGCCCCATATGCGCAAAAATTTTTCCAGAGAATGTATTCGGCAATTTCTTAATCCTATTCCAGCGGGTTATAGGTGATGTATGGGAATTCCTTGTCTTGATAGTGAGATTTGCCAACGTACCAATAACAACCCAAAACGCCAATCCAAAACCAGCAGCAGAAAGTATTTTGCTTTCTTTCTGTAGATGAAACACGAATACTGTAATCATGATAGCAAGAGCGAGAATTAGATAAAGCCTCCCCGCAGCCACAACAGTATCACCCTTTTTCAAGAAAAGCAAGGAACCAAATGGCATTGCAATTAGCAAAGGCACTATCAAAGAGCTAAATGTAAGATTAAAAAATGGTGCACCAACAGAGATTTTTTCTCCTGTTAATGTTTCCAATAACATCGGATAAAGGGTGCCTATTAAAATAGTTGCAACTGCCACTATCAAAAATATGGTGTTAAAAACTAATGCTCCTTCCCGTGATATGGGCTGAAAAAAACTGCTACTCTTGATCGAAGAGGCCCGGAAAGCAAATAGCAAAAGCGCGTTGCCAATAAAAAAAATCAGAATACATAGAATTGCAATTCCTCGTCGGGGATCTATGGAAAAACTATGCACGGATGTCAAAATATTTGAACGGACAAGAAATGTACCTAGAAGAGACAATGAAAATGTTATGATTGCTAGAAATATGTTCCATATTTTTAGGGAAGAGTGCTTTTCAAGCATAATAGCGGAATGAAGAAGTGCTGTACCAGAAAGCCATGGCATCAGTGATGCATTTTCAACCGGATCCCAAGACCAATAACCTCCCCAACCAATCTCATAATAGGCCCAGTAAGAACCAATTGTAATGCCGGCGGTTAAAAACATCCAAGACAGAAGAGCCCATGATCGCATCCAACTTCCAAAGGCAACCTCAAGATCTTCGTTAAGCAATACTGCAATAGCAGAGGAAAAACATACTGAAAATCCCACATAACCAAGATAAAGTAGCGGTGGATGCAACGCTAATCCTATATCCTGCAAAATAGGATTAAGACCTCTGCCCTGAAAGACAGGTGGAGCAATACGCTGAAAAGGATTAGAGATCACCAAAATAAAAGCCAGAAATGCGCAAACAATAAAACTTTGGCAAACCAATACCAAGGCGATAAAATTGACTGGCATCCCCTGGCAAAATATGGCTACAAGAGCGCTGAAGAATGTCAAAATTAATACCCATAGCATCATAGATCCCTCATGATTACCCCACACGCCAGTTATCTTAAAAAGCAACGGTTTTTCAGAATGAGAATTCTGTGCTACATTCAAAACTGAGAAATCAGACGTTATATAAGCATAGATTAACGTAAAGAAAGACAAGGCGACCAAAACAAAGACAAGCATAGCAATAGGCCTAGCTGTTATAATCGCCTTTTTATCATGACAGAAAATACCAAATATCGGCACTACTATCTGATATATGCTAAGCGCAAGCGCTAGAATCAGGAGAAAGTGCCCTACTTCAACGATCATGCTTTAAATAATCCGCCCATAGCCCCTGTGCTTTTAATCGATCAACAAGATCCTTTGGTATATAATTTTCATCATGTTTAACAAGCACACGCATGGCTGTAAAAACGCTAAAGGTATCAAAAAAGCCCTCAACAATTACCCCTTGTCCTTCCCTAAATAAATCAGGCAATATGCCATTAAAATAGACTTCTTGGCTACTATGCATGTCTATTACTTTAAACCGAATACCAGTTTTCGCATCATATTGCAGTGTTCCTTTTTCGACACAACCTCCAATCCGCAAGCTTGCATGAGATCTGCGATCCAAATCAGTGATTTCTGAAGGCGTGCGAAAAAAATTTACGCTATCACGTAAGATAAAAAACACTATAATGATAACAAAACCTAGAATGCAGCTGCCCAAGACAAATACAGAAAATCGCCTTTTTCGCTCTTGTACAAGTTGCATTTTTAAAAATGCTTTTGTATCATACTGCACTTAGTTAGCCTTTCTCTTTAGTCCTTTTTCATATGCAAAATCAGAAAGCTTCTTAGCTTTGTCGCTAGAAAGCAAACCCACCCCCCTGTTTAGGCTCAACTTAGCCTCATCAGGTTTGCCTATTATAAGCCAAGCATTAATCAACATCATCCAACCCGTCAGATCATCTGGTTTATCTTCTAGCCTGGCGACAAGTTTACCTACATTATCGGCAATAAATTTCCGTTTCTGTATAGTAATAGAATTTCCATCCTCATGATATATGAATCGTTTTAATTCTGTAACAACGTTAGCAAGATTCTGACTCCAAGAAACATCTTTTGGAGCCGTTTTCAAGAAATCTTCAAGAAATTCCACTGCTTCTGCCCTCTTACCATTTTGTAGCAATCCACGAGCTATAAAAATTCGTGCCTGAGGGTTTGTTGGATCTAGCGCAGCAACTTTAAGGAAAATATATTCCGCCTGCTGACTGACAATACCTCCCTCAAAAGCAGTCAGTGCAATTGCATGCCCTAAAAGACGGTTTACACTTTCGCCATTTATGGCAATAGCATGCTTGTATGTATTTAGAGCATCTTGAAAACGGCCTGCATCTAAATAAAGATCTGCTAACTCATCTATAAAATAACCATTCTGTGGGTTGCGATAGGCTCTAACTTCTGCCCACACAAGTCTTTCATTATCATCAAGCTGAGCAGGATTACGTTCCATAAAAAGAGAAAAAGGATAAGATAGCATTTTTGGAGAACCAGTTAATATATAGATACCCCAAGAAAAAAACGGAATAAATAGAAGAGCTCCGTTCAAGAATAGTTGGAAAGCAAAGCTCCTTCGACTTTTGCCTATATCTTTATCTTTTTCCCTAGGCTTTCTAGAAAATATTCGATAGGCAATCTTTAAATGAGCATGCGCTGCTTTTCCTACAAAAAAATCATGAATCTCAGCTGCCCATCTTGCAAAAGCCATTACAATAATCGTGATAATCAGCAAAAAACAATACAGGGACATGACACTTCACAACGCTTAATCTATCTCTAGAAATCTATCATATCAATGGATCTTCAACCTATATCCTAACAACGGTAGGACATCACCACATACGCTTAATTGATAGAATAATTTTGTTATAGTAATGTCTGCCTAACTTGGTAAGGCCGCAGCATATCTGAGTATCGTATGAACTCCTATTTTGCTTTTGAATAGCAAGTAACCGCTCTGCCTACACCTGTTCGACGCCTATAGTATCGAAAGTTTATGCAACCTATGCCTTTCCTGAACCTTCTAAAACAGGGATTTCAATGCAATCATGCCTTCGATTCTGTTGGGAGTGAGCCAAAAACCACACGTATTCTTCCCATTTTTTAGTATAGGTATAACCTTGATTAATCTCCTATTCTGCTAACCTTTTTGCAAAATTGCGATACAATTTCCAAACGCTTAGAAAGCGTATGATTCGGCTAAAGATAATCAACAACAGTTTTTTCATATTATGCCTCTAATTTACTAACGCTTCATGAACGAATATCCGTACAATTGCAATCTATATAAATTTACTTGGCAAATAGTTATCTTGACTTTTTAAAACCAGTTAAAACTGGCACAGATTAATATAAAGATTATCATTTAACTTAAAGTTGATGATTTTTTTACTTAGGGTTATTGATAAATAAAAATGCAATACTTATACCCTCTTACGATATAATAAACTAATTAAGATAATCCTAAGGCTGAGTAAGGATATCACACATTTTATCAGTTAATGTATGATTGATCGTACCGTTCAACGCAAATATATGCTGAAATTCACGAACTGCTTTTTCTGTCATACTATCTAATGGTTCTATTGATAGTCACATCGCTATTTCTGAATAAAAGACGCAACGTGAGTTGCACACGCATGATCATTTCTTTTGTCGGAGGCGTAGTCTGTCCTATGGTGACGGATAACCCAGAGATATCTGGCATGATTGTTGCAGATTACAGCATCGATATTATCTGCTCTTTGTTGTAAGACTATCTTGACTATTCATAAACCTGTTCTGCATTTGTTGCCATCTTTTGATAGCAGTCCGAGTTTTTGGACCGCTTAATCCGTCAATATCACCGCTGTAGAACCCTAAGTCAGCCAATTTTTTCTGAATAATTTTTAGATTATCCGTTAGAATTACTATTCCTTTATCATTACTAAGCTTACAAAAATCATGATCTATGCAGACAGGATTTTCTGAAAACGCAGTCCCCACAATATCATGATGCGATTTAAACAAACTATGGCAGTACCTGAAAGATTGATTGAACAAAGCATTATAGCCCACAAGACCCAAAGTAAGTACAAAAAGACTTAATCCTAAGAAAAACAAAGGATTCTTGGAGACACTACGCAGCAAAAGACCGAAAAACCAACGAAGAAATTTACCTATCAAATAAGAAAATTTCACAACAATACGGGGCCGCTTTACACTTCTCTTTCTCTTTCTCTTTCTCTTTCTTGACATTGTCTATTGTGTTCTTTTCTCATATTGCTGACGAATATTTATTCTTGTCAATGGATAAAATGAGGGAAATATTCTTGTGATTTCGTAGGAAAAAGCAAGCTCTTCCTGCATTAACAGGCTAATCAATTCTCTTTGTATACATCTGATTTAAGTACAAAAAATATTACAACTTCATAGTAATATCAAAAAATAACATTCAACAGTCTCTCTCAACACTTCATGACCTTAAGGCTTATCCTTAAAAGGAAAACCTCTCATTATATGCAATGAAGCAGAAAAAGTAGATATTTCCACCAACGAAATTCTCATATAATTGACATAGAAATGCTGTTCTTATAGAGAAAATGTAAAGGCTATAACCTAGATTGATATAACCAGTTCTGCTCCTTATGAGCAGAAAGATTTCTAAGAAACAAAATTTAGTGATACGCTTTTTTTAAATCTATCTTGCTATTAGTATTGATCTCTGTTGTTGTTATATTCTAAACCCTATTAATAAAGAATGAGATAATCGATAATTGTAACATCTTCAAAGCTCTAATTGCGCGCAATACGGCGATAGACCTGGAAAATCTCTGTGAACGCAACCCTGAAACTTGTAATATTGGAAAATCTTTTATTAATTTTCTTGGTATGCAGGTTTGTTATTCAAATGCTATAGCTTAAACTGTAAATACTGCTGGAATAATCAATACCATACTATTATATTGAAGTTTATTAGTTCACAGTAAGAACCCAATCTTGGGTTAGGTCGCAGAACAATTCTCTTGTGGGAAATGAATTGTATGGCGCAGACAATAAAAGATATTATTAAGAGCTTTTCTTTACTTGATGATTGGGAAGATCGTTACCGTTATGTAATTGAACTTAGTCATGAACTTCCACCTTATCCTGAATCTTCCAAGGATAGTGCACATAAAATACCAGGATGTATCAGCCAAGCATGGCTTATTTGCAAACGCAATGGCAATGATAATGATCCAATTCTTACCTTTAAAGGAGATTCCGATTCTTATATTGTTAAAGGCTTAATGTACATTATGCTTGCCTTATATTCAGGAAGACTATCCTCCGATATTCTTGCAATCAATGCAGAAGAAATTCTTATAGAACTAGGGCTCAATGAACACTTAACACCACAACGATCAAATGGAGCACGATCCATAATAGCCCGCATACGTGAGGAAGCAGGAAAACACAAACAGGCGACTCCTTAAGATTTTGAGGAACGATAACTCTAGACCTCTCCCTCCTCTTCAGTAATTAATAACTCTGCTACGTTGAGAACTGAACAGCCAGTTTTCTTTCGCGTTTTCGGCCAAGCCCCATTCCTTTGGCAAGTACCGAACGAGTTTGGGCATAATTTGGCGCAACCATAGGATAACTCGGATCGAGTTCCCATTTTTCACGATACTGTTCTGGTGTCATATTGTAATGGGTCATCAGATGCCGCTTAAGTGACTTAAATTTCTTTCCATCTTCAAGGCATATAATATATTCATCCGTGATAGAACGTCTAGGATTGATTGCTGGCTTTGGTTTCTCAAAGAGAATTTTTGCACTCTTAGCAGATTCAGCTTGAGCAAGTGCAGCATGAACGTCAGTAATAAGGGCAGGAATATCTCCGGTACGACAAACATTATTACTTACATAAGCAGATACTATATCCACTGTTAATACAATAAGTATCTCGTTGCTTCCTTCGATCTTTTCCTGATTATCCATAATTCAATCCTTCCAAATAAGACTATCACAATGTTTCTCAATCGATTCCTAAAATGTTTATTCTGGAATATATTAAGAAAAATTCCATACTCATTAATCTAGGAGCGTATACTAATATTTATACAAGCTAATATCACTGAAATTCATTTTGTCAATACTGAAGCAATATTCACTGTATAAGCAAGTTAAATAAATGCATTAAGACATGTAATATCTTATCTAAATCATAACTGAAATACAGCATCATAACACAAATAACATGAAGATGAGATCCATAATGTCATTTTGTACAACAGATATTTGTAATACATTTACAAATTCGAGACGAATGTATTAAAGATCTTTTCAAGCATTATTGACAAGTAGTATCAAATTTATTATCAGCTGGCATTGGCATTGAGATAAACCATCTAATCTTTCTATTTTTCCATGATAGCAGATGAATCTGCTATGTTTTAGATGGAAGATTGATTACCTGTCATTTTATAATCTAGTATTATCTAGTTCGAAGAGTTTTATATCCAAAATTCTTAGGGATTGGATACTGTTGTATTCTTCTTCGAATTGTAGCTTCGAAAGTTTTGTTATAGATTTTTCACCTCTTTGTATCAAATGTATCCTTCATTGTTAATCTGCTTAATCTAGAGAAAAATCCAAATATTTTGTCTGTTCTCTTATAATTATTACAGGTGATTAGATTGCTGTGGAAAAAACTGCTAAAATAGCAACAAAAAAGTGGCGCTCTAAGCGCCACAGTCTTCATCAGATAAATAACACACAATTTAGCCTGCCTATAAAGGATAATATGATCAGTTCTTTTCATACATTTCAAGCACATAATCCCAATTAATCAGGTGATCAATGAAGACTTCTAGATATTTAGGTCGCGCATTGCGGTAATCTATGTAATAAGAATGCTCCCATACATCTACACCAAGGATCGGATTAGCAGCATGTACAAGCGGATTTTCCCCATTTTTGGTTTTCATGATTTCAAGCTTGCCATTCTTTATTGCAAGCCAAACCCAGCCCGAACCAAACTGAGCTATACCAGCTGCCAGAAAATCTGCACGAAACTTCTCATATCCGCCAAGGTCAGAATTGATTATTTTAGCAAGTCTTCCAGGTACTTTATCACCTCCACCGCTCTTTCTCATCCATTTCCAGAAGTGGGTATGGTTATAATGTTGTGCAGCATTATTGAACAAGCCAACATTCTTTCCAAAACTGTCCCTGATGATGTTTTCTAGGCTTGTCTCTTCCAGCCCAGAGTTTTCAAGGAAATTATTACCATTTGTGACATAGGCTTGATGATGCTTATCATGATGATATTCAAGTGTTTCCTGTGACATATAAGGAGCAAGCGCATCATAATCATAAGGCAAGGAAGGTAATTCAAAAGCCATGTAAATCTCTCCTAAGGTTTTTTAATTAAAATAAACACAGTCTTAGCTGTTCTAGGAACAATGTGACGTGATTAACCGTGAAAAACAAGCACCAATTACCCCCTCAGCTAATGTTTGATTAATCTCTACGTATAATAACGCTCTGATAACAAGACAAATCTAGGAGAAACCAAGAACGAAATAAAAACAAACTCCAAATATCTTTACTGTATTTTTAATTTTTGAAAAAACTTATATTCATAAATGCGCAAAAATATCCTTAACACTGCTATTCGATCCTAATTACATTTTACAGCAACTTCCTGTAGTTATTTTATTCAGAAAGCTCTAACAGCATGAATAACAATTTTTAGGTAAGAAGGAAAATGACAAATATATGGGAACTACATTTGACCGATGATAGGGAATTTTACCTCATATTACCGCTCTTCCTGACAGCTTTGGAAAAATGAAAACCATTGGAGGGTACAGGGCTTCCAATACGCTAACCGTTGCCGTCCATGCCAAAACGTTAATGCATGACAATTTAAAAAGACGAAACGACCAATATACAGATAGCATTTTATCAGCTTCGCTAGATGCTATTATCCAAAAAATAAACCCTCTTTTACATCATTTTTACGTCGCATTAAAAGCACATGCAATTGTTTGCCGAAGAAAATTCAAAATTAGTTGCTGCAGAATCCTAACTAAGACAATAACTTTTCCGAGACTGCTTTGAAGGAATATTTGTGCATTGAAAAAAGGACAGAATCTTGAAAAGCCAGATTGATGGAAATCAATGCAAATCGTTTTAAACAAAATATAAGATCGGCCACTAGTCACCTAGCTTAAAGATAAGATAGCAACGTTCACCTCACCATGAGATAAACATTAGTCTAAAACACAAAAATCCACTGGGATTATAAAACATTTAGAATCACAAACTAATAAGAAAATATTGAGTACGTGGCACAGAGGCATTAGAAAAATAAAGAGGCAATTATGTAGGCCGTTAAGTTTATGGTATGTGGTTAGTATATTGCAATAAAAGCTGTTGCTAATATATAATAAGCAAAAATACAGAAATCCTCTGATATGATGTGAAAAGATGCATTGCTATCACGAAATAGCGTTCAGTTCTGCAGACATTCGGTAATACCGAAGGGATTATGCTAGAAAATTTCATCTTATTTTTTGCATTTCTTCCAGATGCAATGGGTAATTCTGGATTTTATATCATCTGACATATTTGGCTGTGAAGAGCGAAATAATTTATAAAGCTACTTACCGAAGTTATCCTATAGATAAAAATGAATCTCTATCCTTAAAGATAACCAATAGAATAAGAGTTAAAGATTCAAAAATTTCAAGATCTTATAGATTTTTAGAAAAGAAAGTAACTGCAACAACCTGGCTGGGGTACCTGGATTCGAACCAGGGAATGGCGGTACCAAAAACCGCTGCCTTACCGCTTGGCTATACCCCAATAAAGCGCCTTATAACGACTTCATAAATGAAGCGCAATCTTTTGCCTTTCGAAAGAGCTATTTTACTGTTGAAAAATCCAAACCTATTTCGGAAAAATTCATCTAGAGTCAGATACAGTCTGCAGTATTAATACTCAGAATTGTCATACTCGATTAGAAATCGTTCATTAAATCTCGTTTTAAATAAGCCCTATAATAATACGCCTAGAGTAGTTTGTTTACGCTGGATTTCATCTTGCAGCGCGCTACATGTAGTATTGGCTCTGTGTATCCAGACGGTGCTGTATTTCCCTTTAATGCCAGTGCGAGGGCTGCTTGAAATGCAATAGAGTCCTCTATATTGGTAGCCATTGGCTGATAAAGTGGATCATTTACATTCTGATCATCCACAATAATTGCCATGCGCTTAAAGCTATTTAATACTTCTATCTCAGATACAATGCCATGCTTTAGCCAGTTAGCAATTACCTGAGATGAAATACGACAGGTAGCGCGATCTTCCATCAGAGATATATTATGAATATCTGGTACTTTTGAGCAGCCAATACCTTGATCAACCCATCGTACCACATAGCCTAAAATACCTTGCGCATTATTATCAAGTTCATTACAAATTTTACCTACAGTAAGATGTGCAGGCTCAAGCATAGGCATTGAAAAAAGTACTGAGAGCGGGGGCGATGCTTCATTCAAACGTCTTTCTTGCATCTGCTGTACATCAACATAATGATAATGAAGGGCATGGAGTGTCGCTGCCGTAGGAGAAGGCACCCATGCACAATTTGCGCCGGCTTGAGGGTGAGAAATTTTCTGTTCTAGCATGTCATACATCGAATCAGGTTGAGTCCACATACCTTTACCAATCTGTGCTCGTCCCATTAAACCGCACTGCAGACCGATAATCACGTTGCGGTCTTCATAGGCAGCTAACCACCTTTCTGCCTTGATTTTTTCTTTAGGGAGCACAGGACCCGCCATCATCACAGTATGGATTTCGTCACCTGTTCTGTCCAGAAAGCCAGTATTGATGAAGAAAATCCGCTCTACTACTTCTTTAATAACAGCTTTCAGATTTGCTGATGTACGACGCTCTTCATCCATAATACCAATCTTAATAGTATTTGGAATTAGACCGAGCATTTCCTCAATGTCGGTAAAGATGGCCGCCGCAAAAGCTACTTCTTTTGGGCCATGCATCTTTGGCTTCACAATATAGATGGAACCGGTTTTTGAATTTTTCTGCTGTTTAAGATCATGCATAGCGCATAATGTTGTTATAATTCCATCCATTAACCCTTCACCAATAGCCATACCTTTAGTATCAAGAACTGCATCTGTCATCATTAAATGACCAACATTTCGCACCATCATAAGCGCTCGGCCCTTTACCGAAAAGGGTTTGCCGTCAGTAGATATATATTGCCGATCTGGATTTAGAAGCCGCACTAGCTTTCTACCATTTTTCTCGAATGTTTCTTGAAGATTTGTCTTCATCAAACCAAGCCAATTACGATAAACAGCAACCTTATCTTGTGCATCAACAGCGACAACAGAATCTTCACAGTCCTGAATAACTGTAATAGCACTCTCAACAATAATGTCAGCAAGCCCGGCTGGATGCAGATTACCAATTGGATTAGAGCGGTCGACAACAAGCTCAACATGCAATTTGTTGTGTTCTAAAAGAATATATAACACACCATCTTCCTCTCTAAAACCACGAAAGGCCATAGAATCCTGCAAGTGTGTTTTTGTATTTTTAACTGTTATTATGAGATTAACCTTCTGTTTATTCTCTTTAATCTCATAGGCAGTTACATCTGTATAATGACCTTTTTGCAATGGGAAGATTTTGTCCATAAACATCGCAACATAATCAAAAACCGCTTCTCCACGTATAGGATTATATTCTCCTGCTAGCTTGGGTGCATCCTTTTGCGAAATAGCATCTGTTCCATACAATGCGTCATACAAACTACCCCAACGAGCATTGGTAGCATTAAGAGCATAGCGTGCATTGGAGATTGGCACTACAAGCTGTGGACCAGATATTTTTGTAATTTCAGGATCAAGTTTTTCTGTTGAAATCGTAAAATCTTTTGCTTCTGCAACTAAGTAACCGATCTCGCGCAAAAAATTACAATATATTTCAGGCTTGGCTACAATTGGACCGTTACTCTTATGCCAAAGGTCAATCTTCTGCTGCAGATATGCACGCTCCTGCAAAAGCGCACGATTAGTATCCATATGTTTTGCAACAAGAGTGGAGAAACTCTGCCAAAACTGCTCAGCTTTAATATCAAGCCCTTGAAGTACTTCTGTCTCAATAAAATTGGCAAGACTACTTCTTACTTTCAGGGTTTCCCGTTCCAGGTATATATCAGGAGAAGTAAACTCTTTTTTGATTTGAAGAGTTTCCTGCTTCGTATAAATATCGGACATAGGTATTCCCCTTTATTAAGAATAATTAATGTTTCCAAAGTCGTGCATGACGGTTGATATCTTTATAAAGAAGATAGCGAAAAGGCTCAGGTCCGCCAGCATAGCAAGCCTGAGGGCAAAAAGCACGCAGCCATATAAAATCCCCTTTTTCAACCTCGACCCATTCATTATTAAGCTTATATACCCCCTTACCCTGCAAAATATAAAGCCCATGCTCCATGACATGGGTTTCCATAAAGGGGATTGCACCGCCTGGCATGAAAGTGACAATAGCAATATTCATATCATGGCGCAGGTCTGCTATGTCCATGAAGCGAGTGACTAACCAGCTGTCCTCATGGCCAGGCATGGAAATAGGAATAACATCCTCATCAACGGTGAAGATTGGATCAGGAAGTCCGAGTCCCTCAATAGCCTCATAAGTTTTGCGTATCCAATGAAAGCGAGCCAGATAACCAGAGGAATTTTTTATCTGCCAACCAATCCTAGGCGGAATGTAAGCAAAGCCACCTTTTCCTAAGGTATGAACGGTACCGTCAAGAATGATATCAATCATACCATCAACAACAAAAATTGCACTTTCCGCATCTTTATCGATTTCAGGTATTGAGGAGCCGCCGCCGGTTTTTATCTCAGCAATATATTGTGAAAAAGTTTCGGAAAAGCCGGAAAGCGGGCGTGCTAAAATCCAGAAACGACTCTTCTCCCAAAAAGGAAGATTGCTTGTGACAATATCAGTCATAACACTTGCAGGCATGACCATATAATTTTCAGTAAAAATTGCTCGGCATGTGGTCAGCATCTGCCGATCTGGTAATCCCCCAGAAGGGCAGTAATAATTCTTTTGCATTATTTCATTCCTGAGAAAACAAAGTAGATTAGGTGGTTTTTTATTCTTAAACTGCCGTCAATTCTTCTTCATTAAAAGCTTTGAGTGTATTAAAATGATAATCCACATCAGCACAAAACAACTCGCACGTAATACCAGTGACAATCCTCTCCATACCAAATTTTAATCCCGAAATACCAGCTGAAGCAGCAAGGCTTGGCATACTACCATAAGTATAGCTAAAAATATGTTTGAGAAAGGGAGCAGTTCCAGGCTCCTTTTCTGTAAACTGAAAAGAAGGTGTCATATAGGGATAGGTGGCAATTATCGTATCCTCCTCTTCTGAGGAAGATTGATATCGATCCGCCCAGAGAGCAACTTTGTTGCTGAAACGTCCTAATTCGGGTCTCAAGCTTAGATCAACTCTGAAACCTGTTCCGATAATAAGAAAATCAAATTCAGTGCGCTCTTGCTGCGCTATCAGCCATGGCTTATCATTAGAAAAGCCGGCCTCTTTGATCGGACTTTCTGTATGCATAGTGAAGTTGTCAAAACGAGAAACGCGCAGATAGGTTTCCTGCGGTGGCGGTTGATTCATCGCAAAGAGGTAACGTATAAACCGCCACTTATTACTATCGTCCAAGTCGCCAAAATGGCGCAGAAAACCTGTATATTCCATCCAACGATAAGGATTAATAGTCGGTAATTTCTTGCGCCGCACATAAAGATCAAGGCTTTCTACACTATTCTCTAATGCTGCCGCTGCATTGTCAAAAGCCGAGGCTCCAGCACCAACAACCGCAACACGTTTGCCTGCGAGTTTTGCGAAATCAATATCATCTGCCGTATGGGCATAAAATTCCTTTGGGATATTTTTGCTGATAATCTCAGGCACAATCCACTGCCCACTACCTTCGATTCCTGTTGTTAGAACTACATTACGGGTAAATAGCACTTCTGTTTTTTTGGCATCGCCTTTGGTATCAATTCTACGAGTATGGATAGCAAAAAGATCATTTTTAAGAGGCTCAATATCATAGGCTTCTGTATTATTTTCAATATTAATGCCAATGATATCACGCAACCAATTTAGGTATTCTACCCATTGAGTAGTGGGAATCTTTTCCAGATTTTTCCATGATTGACCCCCATATTTCGCCTCCCACCATGCCCTGATTGAAAGGCTAGGAATACCTAAATCAGGTCCTGTTACATGCTTGGGTGTGCGCAATGTCGGCATACGGGCATAAGTGGACCATGGTCCCTCCTTTCTCCTAGGATTACGGTCAATAACTTTAACATTGGTTACACATTCATTACGTAGTTTGAAAGCCAATGTAGTTCCACTTTGTCCCCCGCCAATAATCAATACATCACTGACAGAATTTCCTTCATATTGTGTCTTTGGCACCCATGGACGTGATGGATAATTCAAACATGAAAGATCATATTCTACCCTGCGTTCGAGATTCTGCAAGGAATCTACAATCATAATTTGTTTCATTTGCCAATTCCTTCTTACAAAATCGATGTATAAATAAATATAGATATAGCATAATACTTATTAAAGTATAATAATTTCTATTTTTAAATGAAATTAAATTTCAGAAAATTTATTTTATATTGTAATTTTTTCAATTTATATTAATTATATTAATCTTTATTGGAGAAATATATGGGTGAAATTATTGTAGATCAATTTGGATTTAGAGGCAGTGATTACCCACGAGATATGATAGGATACGGTCGTCATATTCCTGATCCACGATGGCCGGGGAATGCTCGGATTGCAGTTCAATTTGTTATCAATTATGAAGAAGGTGGTGAATCCTGTATTTTAGATGGCGATCCTTCATCAGAAGCCCTGCTTTCTGAAATTGTTAGTGCTGTGCCATGGCTAGGGCAGCGTAACCTTAACATCGAATCCCTCTATGAATATGGTTCACGTGTTGGATTTTGGCGATTATGGCGTATCTTCACTTGCCGTAATCTACCAGTTACGATTTATGCAGTTACACTGGCGTTGATGCGCAACCCTGAAGTTGTAGCCGCTATGAAAGAGGTAAATTGGGAAATCGCTAGTCATGGTCTTCGCTGGCTAGAATACAAAGATTTTGATGAAAAATGTGAGCGCAACCATATCCTAGAAGCAATCCGTTTGCATAAAGAAATAACAGGTGAGCGGCCATTTGGTTTTTATCAAGGCAAGCCTTCACTCAATACTCGGCAACTTCTAATGGAGGAAGGTGGATTTCTCTATTTATCAGATTCTTATGCTGATGAATTACCTTATTGGATAGAGGGATTGGGGAAAACACATTTAATTGTACCCTACACGCTAGATGCCAATGATATGCGTTTTGCCACACTACAGGGCTTTAACAGCGGCGCGCAATTCTTCACCTATCTAAAGGATAGTTTTGATGTTCTTTACAAAGAAGGAAAGAATGGTGCTCCGAAAATGCTTTCTATCGGTCTACATTGCCGCATCGCCGGACACCCAGGACGTGCAGCGGCACTCGAACGCTTCTTAGATTATATCACAGCACATGAGTATGTCTGGATAGCACGGCGCATTGACATTGCCAACCACTGGCATATTAACCATCCTATAGAAAAAGACTAGGAATATGCAAAAAAAAAATGACGTCTTCCCTATTGAGCTGGCTGTGCATCCATTGGAAAAAAACAGTTTCGCGCCTTTTGGGGATATTATTTTTGCTGACCCTGCGCGCATGCGATTCATTAATAATGGCACAACAAAACGCTATCATGATCTTTGCCAAGTTGAAATCTATGGCAAAGCTGCGTCAATCCTGATCAATATCTTCCGAGGTACTGGTTTTTCACTACCGCTTGATATCACTATGGTAGAGCGTCATCCCTATGGCTCACAGGCTTTTTTTCCTCTTGATCAACGACCATTCTTAGTGGTGGTAGCTCAGGATAACAACGATGCACCACAAACGCCACAAGCATTTTTAGCTCAACCAGGACAAGGGATCAATTACCGCAGCAATACTTGGCATCACCCTTTGTTGGCACTAGATAAAACAACAGATTTTCTAGTGATGGATCGGAAAGGACCAGAAAATAATCTTGAGGAATATTTCTATGACACAACATATCGCATTTCCAACTTCAATTGTTATAGGAGGGTGATACGTAATCAATGGAAAAACGGACAATAAGCCTAGAATATCTTAATACAACTTCCAGTGAACGTTTCTGTTCCATGCTCGCTGGGATTTTTGAGCATTCACCTTGGATAGCAAAGCGTGTCGTATCTAAGCGACCTTTCGAATCAATCGAGGAACTTTATTATAACATGATAGCTGAAGTTACTTCTTCAGGTGAAGATAAGAAGCTGGCTCTTATTCGTGCTCATCCTGATCTTGCGGGTAAAGCTGCCAGGTATGGCATGCTAACAGCAGAATCAATTTATGAGCAAAAAAGTGCAGGTCTCGATAGATTGAATGATGAAGAGTTTATGGAATTTCACAAACTAAATATAGTTTATAAGAAACGTTTTGGATTTCCCTATATTATTGCAACAAGAGGGTTTGAAAAGGTCCACAATAAACATTCGATTCTTATCAACATGCGTACACGATTGCAGAATACTTTAGATAAAGAAAAAAAGGAGGCTTTACAACAGATTGCACGCATAGCTGAATTGCGGCTTAAAAATTTGGTAGGAAAATAGGATGATAACTAAACTTTCGACCCATGTGCTGGATACTGCAAACGGTATTCCTGCCCATAATATGAACATTGAGCTTTATGCTCTGAATGATAGGGGCAGAACCTCTGTGGTTGTAGCTACAACCAACGCGGATGGGCGTACTGATATGCCACTTCTTGCTAATGAAACAATGAAAAAGGGAATCTATGAAATCTGCTTTTTTGTTTCTGACTATTTTCAGAAAATGAAGAGACAGCCAACCGCATGCCCATTTCTCGATATTGTACCTGTCCGATTTTCTATAACTGAAGATGATAGGAATTATCATGTACCGCTTCTTGTCAGTCCCTGGTCCTATTCCACTTACCGTGGAAGCTAAACCTTCACACGTTTTAATAACCACACCCCGTTCTAGCTAATACCAGATAGAATCGGCATATCGTTGAGGTTGTCTGCATATGATTTGAAATGAAAAACTAAAAAAGGCAAACACAATGCAAAAGAATGTTTCTCCGATTGATAAAATTCCGCCCTTTGGTAAAACAGTGGCACTTGGGCTGCAACATGTTCTTGTTATGTATACAGGAACGATTGCCATTCCAATTCTTCTGGGAAATGCTATTGGTCTTTCTCTAGATAATATTATCGTGCTAATTAATACAAATCTGCTGATATCAGGGATAGCGACATTGATTCAGACAATCGGCTTTTGGAAATTCGGTGCCCGTATTCCACTGATTCAGGGATGCTCGTTTGTTGCTCTCACACCTGTAATTATGATTGGCCAGCAATATGGCCTCAATTATATTTTTGGTGCAATCATCGTCTGCGGCATTGTAATAGTTATTGCAGCACCGATATTCAGTCAACTTCTGTATTTTTTCCCACCAGTAGTTATCGGAAGTTTGATCACGATTATCGGTATTTCACTCATTCCAACAGCAGCACGCTGGCTTGGAGGTGGTGACCCTGCTGTAGCTGACTTTGGTAGCTTACCAAATCTTTCTCTTGGTCTTGCTACAATGGTTATTGTACTTCTTGTTCATGTATGTTTTCGTGGTTTTTTAGCCAATAGTAGTATTCTCATCGGACTTTTAGGGGGAACGGTGATTGCGACGATTGGTGGTTATACGGACTTCAGCGCTATCAACACTGCTCCATGGTTTGCATTAAGTCGCCCCCTTGCTTTCGGGATTCCTCAATTTTCTCCAATTCCTATACTGCTTATGCTTGTTGCGATGATCGTTATTATGATTGAAACTATCGGAGTAAGTATAACAATCGGTAACATTGTTGATCGCAAGGCAACACCAAAGCTTTTAGCTAATACACTTCGTGGCACTGGACTTTCAGCTATTCTTGGCGGAATATTTAATAGCTTTCCTAATAACACCCTTATGCAAAACGCCTGCTTGATTTCTTTGACAAACATTAAAAGCCGACATGTGGTAACTTTCTCGGGTATTATTCTTATTTTACTAGGACTTTTCCCTAAATTAGCGATTATTGTCGCTGTACTACCTCCTCCAGTATTGGGCGGTGCCACCATTGTTATATTCGGTATAACCATAGTTGCAGGCATCCGTGAGCTTAGCCATGTATCCTATGAAGATACACATAACACCATCATTGTTGCGGTTTCTATCAGTATTGGTATACTGCCAATGTCTCTTCCGCTCCTTTTTGCAGGTATTGAGGGGCCATTTAAAATGGTTTTGCAGAACGGTGTTTTTATGGGAGCCATAATGGCAGTGTTACTCAATGCCATTCTCAATCGCAGACCGAAAACCCTTACTACGGCTGTTAAACGCTAATAATGTAATTATTTCAACAGTTGATCAGCAATAAAATCTATAGATATCGATCCCAATTTGTCAGGAAAATCTTTCCCGTGTGTATTTATGGAAAGTATATTTCATCACAAGCCCTTTTATAGTAGCATTTGCGACGCTGCTGTAACATCCTTTAACTATTCACAGTAATCTACCCTACCAATTATCATGAGTTTTTCTGATCTTTTACAATTTCTGCACAACTTTTGTATAATATCTTTGTGCGACAAGTTGTTAATGTTGCAGCATCAGAAAGCTTCACAAAACTGTATCCTCTTTGTTTTAAAAACATGATGCCTTCTGCAACGCCCTTGCCAGAAGCACGCAAAGGTTGATTCATGTGAGCGATAATAACATCACCATCTTTTGCAGTCTTCATTCGCCTGATCACCTCATCGGCTGGCAATGATGCTCCTTCGTCGGCATTGACTGAAAAACCAGCAATACAAAAACCAAGCTTACCAATAATGGTAATTGCATTGCGTGAATATAGAGCTGTTGCTCCACGATACCAGCGAGATGGCTGAAGAAATGCAAGGTGCGCTTGCTCAATTGCTCGCATACCACCGATAATTTCTTCACAGATATGCCAAAAGCCACCTGCCGTCTTTATACCGTAAACTGTATTACGATCATCAATTGGGGGAATATGATTTGCACCATGATTACCTATCTCGAATAATTCAGGGTAGGCACGGATTTTTTCAACAATATCGCTATTTTTACGTAGCCAGAGACCGGTAACGAATAATGTTGCAGGAATTTTTTGACTTATCAGAAGGTCAAAAATTCGATGATCTATCCTATTCATACACAAGTCAAGTGTTAGTGCTACCTGCGGGTGATCATATCCTTTTGCAATCTTAAAAGGCCTTTCAGCTGCTAGTCCGTCTGTCCAAGCTCTTGACAAAATCGGAGTTATTAGTAATGCAAAAAACACAATTATACGATTCATGCATTCAAGCCTATATAGATCAATGATTTTTTCCTAAAGTGCTAAAACTTTTTCTTGCAGCATTTATTTTAGTAGTTCTATTTCGCTATTTTGCTTCAACAAATTAAAAAAAACGCTAAAGACTACAATCAGTAGGCATAGCTGTTCTTTAACTCGTTTTTCATATTCTCTACCAATAGAGTCATAAGCATACATTCGCTTATCCTCTTTGTTCCTTTCAACTATTTTATCCCTTAGATTCAAAAAGCATAACAGTTTTTTCATAGATCATATAAAAACAGTAATTTCCCGCCTGTCTTGCTTAGGAACAATAAGTTGCGCAACCATCTTACTTCTAAACGCCATATCTCATGAATAGAATTGTTCTACTAGTTGGAAAGCACAAATCATCTAAGTAGATTGTCGATAATTGCGGACATCTGCTCAAATGATAAGGAACCTTCATATTTTTTACCATTGCTAAAAAAGGTTGGTGTTGCCGTAATGCCAAATTCATTACGACCACGCTGTAATGTCGCGTTCAGGCCATCCAAAATTCTCTGATTTTTTAAGCAGGTCTCAAAACTTTCATCGTTGAGACCGATAAATTTAGCAATCTTGAAAAGCGGTAGCTTAGCATCAGATACGAAAGCCCATTCTGCTTGTTTTTCAAACAAAATTTGAAGCATTTGGAAATATCGATCCTCAGTCACACAGCGTGCCAGCATGAATCCCGCAGCCGCTCGCGGATCATAAGCAAATTCCCGAAAAATTAAGCGCACTTTGCCCGTTTTAACATATTTATCCCGGATTTTTGGCAACGTTTTTTGATAAAAATCAGCGCAATGGCTACATGTGATAGACGCATATTCGATAATAGTAACCGGTGCATCAGTGCTGCCCTCAACCATATCTTTTAACGATCCTGGTTGCATTAGTTTGGCAACATCGACACTACCGGAAGATTTAACCAACGGTGAAGCAGTTACCTCACCTGTTAGAAGAATCCCTATAAAGGCAAGGAAAAAAATAGTATTTTTGCTCATCAACAGCGTCATAAGATACTCAATTGATTTGGTTCAACTAAAAACATATTTATTATGATCATATAAGAAGAAAACTTGTTTAAACCATTTACCGATAAGATCAAAACTAATCGATCATAGAATAATATAACTTTAACTACATATGCTTTTAAAGAGATCGAGTCAGATATCTTTTATCTTATCTTTCCTACTCTGGTTGCGATTTTTATCACTTAAAATCTCTTTTCCTAAATCAAAAAGCGCTAAACGTAGTGGTTGATACTTAATATTGGCGACTATCTGTTCCAAGTACTTTTTTTGTTCCATATCAATGGGCACTGCCTGTCTTAAAGGCCGTTTGGTGGAGCGTATAGATTTTTGTTTAATCTTTAGGCGCATAACGGCTGAAAAACCAAAAAATGTATTGATCCTCTGAATAACTTCAGTACTTTCGTGCTGTAATCGGATAGCTGAAAATGCCTCACATGCAACCATCAGCGTAGCCGCCTTAAACGTATCTTCCCCTATCATACGATGTGGCCAGATAATTCTCAAAGGTCGAGTTGTTTCTGCAATATCTGATCCCACAATTTCCGGCCAATTTTCTAGAAGCTGAATATTGAAGCCAGCGCGCTTAAGTAAGGTTGGATCAACAACCTGCGATATCATTTCAGAAAGTGGTAAAAATCCTCTGTTAACTCTATTTTTTTTGTCGATTTCCATAGAGACGGATTACCTAATCAACAGAATGTGCCTTAATATCAATGTCAACAGTTTTGCTAACACGCTACATTTACTTTCAATATTCCTGCAGGCCTTTTAAAATATATCCTATCTTAATTCATAAAAATCAAGGCATATGGTACGCTTTTCAACATCTGTTATGTTTAACCTGTTTTTTACAACTGAGCTTTGATTTTGATATTCTAATAGCTCAACATTTTCTTCTTATATTAAGGGTAATATGATGCATCGTGAATACGTCTGCTAATGTACTACATTCTAGCACAGATAACCAACATATATTATGTATATTATCATATATTGAGCTTTTTCTAAAAGCGAGAGCCTATTTTCTTGCTTAGTTTTGACGCATCCAGTGTCAGTAGATATTATATCATAGCAATATTTGATACTCAGATTCCTCCTTAGAAACGCTTATAAAGACGATTGTTCATAAAAATGCCCGTTTAATAAACACCAATAGACAAAGATCGATGATTAATCTTCATTTCTTGACCAAACATGAAAAAATTTCCTCTCAACTTCTTAATTGGTATGATAGATGCCACCGTATTCTTCCTTGGCGAATTACACCAGTAGAGCAAGCACGCGGCACAAAACCCGATCCTTACAAAGTTTGGGTAGCCGAGATCATGTTGCAGCAGACAACAGTCAAAGCGGTGAAATCTTATTTCACAAGATTTCTCAGCCAATGGCCGGATATAAAGGCGCTTTCACAAGCTTCACAGGATGATGTTTTTAAAATATGGGCGGGACTTGGTTATTATTCTCGTGCACGAAATCTGAAAGCTTGTGCCGATAAAATTGTTGCTAACTATAACAGTTGCTTTCCGCAGACAATAGAAGAATTGCGCGCTTTACCCGGGATTGGCGAATATACAGCAGCAGCTATCGCTGCTATTGCTTTTAATCAGCCTTATGCGGTTGTTGATAGCAATGTAGAACGTGTGGTTTCACGGCTATTCCATATCAGAATTGCACTATCTGCCGCAAAAAAAGAAATTCGTTCTTATATGCAGGGGATAACACCGCACAAACGACCCGGGGATTTTGCACAAGCTATGATGGATCTTGGCTCCTCTATTTGCACATTTAAACGTCCGAACTGTTTTATCTGTCCGCTCAATGACAGATGTATTGCCTTAGAAAAGAATGAAACGGAAAACTTGCCGCTACGAGCACTAAAAACAAAAAAGCCACTGCGCACAGGTATTGCTTTTGTTGCTCTTTCGGAAAACGGGCGCGTGTACTTACAAAAACGGCAAGAAAAAGGATTGCTAGGCGGTATGAGCGAAATTCCGAACTACTTTGCACTCAATGCAAGTAAAACAGATCTCTCCCTTGCTCCCTTTACGGGAATTTGGAATTATCAGGGCGATATTATTCATGTTTTTACCCATTTTACTCTTTCTATGTCAGTTTATATGATGAGCAATCTTGTTGAAAAGAGCTATAAGAACGGCTGGTGGATCAAAACAGATGAATTGGATAAAGAGGCCTTACCAAGTGTGATGAAAAAAGCACTGGCAAAAGCTCTACCAACTGCTTTCAGAAAAATAAAAAATTAGCCTAGGCAAAACTTGAATTACATGCCAATTTTTTCTAGTTCAGTACGGATGCGGATGCGTAAATTATCAATCAGCTTAAGCTCACCATTTTCCTCGTAATGCCAATAAGTCCATCCGTTGCAACTTTCCGTCTGTTGTATCTTACGACCAACCATGTGAATTGAACCAGCCTTATCCTTGCAAATAAGTGTGCCATCAGCACGTACAATGGCAGTGTGTTGTTTTTTTCTATCGTAAAGTACCATACCTGGCTTAATTAAACCCGCTTCTATTAAACTGACAAAGGCAACCCGTGCTTCGGTTCGTTTGTTTGCTAGCACTTCTAGTTCAATCTTGCCAAGCGGTCTAACTTCAGCAATACGTTTCGCTGCGGCTTTAATATAGGCATCTTCACGTTCAATGCCGACAAAATGACGTCCTAATTTTCTAGCAACAGCGCCGGTTGTACCCGAGCCAAAAAATGGGTCTAAAATAACATCTCCCGGTTTTGTTGATGCAAGCATGATGCGCACAAGCAATGCCTCAGGCTTCTGGGTCGGATGTATTTTCCGGCCATTTGCATCCTTCATCCGCTCTACTCCGGTACAGATTGGAAATAACCAATCAGAGCGCATCTGCAGATCTTCATTCGCTGCCTTTAATGCTTCGTAATTAAAAGTATATCTTTTGCATTTTTGATCGAGTGAAGCCCAAATTAATGTTTCATGTGCATTCTGGAAACGTCGCCCTCGGAAATTAGGCATAGGGTTAGTTTTACGCCAGATAATATCGTTCAGAAACCAGAAACCGAGATCTTGCATAATAGCGCCAATACGAAAAATATTATGATAAGATCCGATGACCCAGAAGGTACCATTCGGCTTGAGAACTCGCCGGCATGCTAAGAGCCATGCACGAGTAAATGCATCATAGGCTGCAAAACTTTCAAAGTAATCCCAGTCATTATTCACCGCATCAACAAAACTGTGATTAGGGCGACACAGTCTACCTTTAAGCTGCAAATTGTAGGGCGGATCAGCAAAGACAACATCAATCGAATGAGCAGGAAGTTTTTTAAGTATTGCAATACAATCCCCCTTCAGGAGGCAATTTTGCCATTTATTTTGAGAGACTCCACAAGTTGATTCGCTTATAGTATGGTATACAGGCATGCAAAATTCTCACGACAATTGATTTAAATAAATTGGAGGAGATATTAGTTGTTTAGTGTAAATGCGACGTTAAGATAAGAGAGAAATTCTAAGAATCTTTAAAATTTTTATCCTTATCTCGCCATTATTTTCAAAGACAGCTAAAAGCTTCTCATCTATTTTTATTCAAAAAAGATAAGCAGGAATAGGCGGACGTTATGTCAAAATCCGAACTCGTCATTTTTGACTGTGATGGTGTTCTCGTTGATTCTGAATACATCACGAGTCAAATCAATGCAGAATTACTTACGAAAAGTGGTTATGTGACAACAGCTGAAGAATTAGCAACACGATATACCGGATTAGTTCTGGTTGATATAATAAAGGCGATCGAGAAGGAAGCCAATATTCCAATCTCTGCTCATCTAATTGATATGTCTGAGAGTTTATTTATGGAGCGGATCAAAACTGACCTAAACGCTATTGACGGTGTACGGCAAAATATTGTACACCTCCGCTTGCCCTACTGCATCTGCTCAAACTCATCTAGTAGAAATATCCAAACAATGCTGATGTTAACAGATCTCTACGATCTTTTTGCAGAGCGTATTTTTTCCGCACCTGAGGTCGGTACTATGCGCAGTAAGCCCGCGCCAGATGTATTCCTTTATGCAGCGACACAACACCAGGTTGATCCAAGCAATGTTACTGTCCTCGAAGATTCTGTTCACGGAACAAAAGCAGCAAAAAGCGCAGGTATGCGGGTTATAGGCTTCACAGGCGGAAGACATGCCTGGTCTGGCCTGGCAAATTCCTTAATAGAAGCTGGCGCAGAAACAACTATATCCCATCATGTGGAATTTCCAGCTGTGCTTGAAACAATGAAGTATTAGAAGCAATTAAAAACATCTGATTCAAACATAAGTTCTTTGATCATTACCAAAAATAACTTACGATTTCGAACAAATGACATTTCTTTGCTCTGCAAAGAACTCATCTGAATGGATTTTGTTACACGAAGAATCCTAAATTTTCAAGCCTCAGGAATGACATTTGATATATCTGAAAATTTAGATGATCAAGAGATCGCTACTACAAAATAGTTAATTGACTCTAAGTCATTGAAAAATGAATCTACCTGTGCTTTATTTCATTAGTGCACGCATTCAATTATCAGATTGCCGCATACATGGTATATTCATTATCCAGTTTCTACTCGCCAGGAATAGTATGCATTTTTCTTAATTCATTGCAATGTAATAAACAATAGATCACCAGTTACAAAAAGATCATAAATCCTGTCGAAATGAAGAAATCTTTAGTAACAGGAATTATAGCAAAATGAAATACATAAGCACACGTGGAAAGGCACCAATTTTAGGGTTTGCAGATACAGTCATGACAGGACTTGCTCGTGATGGTGGTCTTTATTTACCCGAGGTATTTCCACAATTTTCCTCTAATGCTATTCGATCCCTGCGTGGCAAATCCTATTCTGCTATTGCTAAAGCTATTCTCTGGGCATTTGTGGAAGGGAATATTAAGCGCACTGATTTTGATGCTATGATTGACGAATCATACGCAACTTTTCATCACCCAGCAATATGCCCATTAGTCCAGATTGGAAATAACGAATTTGTCCTAGAGCTTTTTCACGGGCCGACTCTTGCCTTTAAAGATATAGCCATGCAATTTCTCAGTCGTTTGATGGAACATATTCTTGAGCGGCAAGATAGGTGCACAACAATTATAGGAGCAACTTCAGGAGATACAGGTGGGGCAGCGATTGAAGCATTTGCTGGCAGAGAACGTACCGACATCTTTATATTATTTCCCAAAGGGCGTATTTCTCCAGTTCAGCAACGGCAGATAACAGGAAATCCAGCCTCTAATGTGCATGCACTGGCAATTGATGGTAATTTCGATGATTGTCAAACCCTTGTCAAAGCCATGTTCAATGACCATAAATTTCGTGATAGATTTGCTCTTTCTGGAGTTAATTCCATCAATTGGGCACGCATCATGGCGCAGATTGTTTATTACTTTTCTGCGGCTATCTCTCTGGGTGCACCTGATAGAGCTGTTTCATTCAGTGTGCCGACGGGTAATTGCGGTGATATCTTAGCAGGATTCATTGCTTCACGTATGGGTTTGCCGATTGTACGACTTATTATTGCTACTAATGAGAATGATATTCTTGCACGTACATTGGAAACCGGTATTTATGAAACAAGAAAAATTATTCATACAATTTCGCCGTCGATGGATATTCAAATTTCTTCTAATTTTGAGCGTCTACTATTTGAACTTTGTAACCGCGATGCAACTCTTATACGAGGTGCTATGGTAAGCCTCACTCAAGAAGGACGTTTCTCGCTTAATACAGCACAGCATTCTCGCATAACAGAGATTTTTTCAGCAGGACGCTGCACAATTTCTGAAACTAGGCAAACAATCAGTAAAGTCTATGAACAAAGCAACTATCTTTCTGACCCTCATACAGCAATTGGTATCAAAGTTGGCCGAGAACATGCTGATTCGGATATACCTATGATCGTTTTAGCCACAGCTCATCCATCTAAGTTTCCAGATGCTGTTCACAATGCCTGTGGAGAAACGCCGCAATTACCACAATGGGCGAACAATTTAATGCAAAAAAAAGAGCGTTTTGAAACGCTGCCGAATGAGGAAAAAAGCGTAAAGGCATTTGTTTCGAAACAATCTTCTTTAATTAAAAATAGCAATTCTTTTTTGTAACATGATACTGATAGAAATGAGTAAATGTTCCTTTAGGCTCCTGCTAAGGGCAATGAGTTGGCTTATCGTATTTTGATAAAGATCAAATTTCTTATTAAAAAGCATATATATTAGCCAAGTTGTATTGAGGGCATTTAAGAATATGCTCAAATAGAACAAATTTGATTACATAAACATCAAATAAGCGGAAGTTTACAATGCATGACATTGATATCAGTCAATTGGATAATGGCCTGACAGTTGCAACTTGTACGATGGCACATATTAAAAGTGTTGTTTTAGGAATCTGGATCAAGACTGGTTCACGAAACGAGACAGCTGAGCAGCACGGTATAGCTCATTTGCTAGAACATATGGCTTTCAAAGGCACAAATAATCGCTCTTCTCTTCGTATCGTAACAGACATTGAAAATGTGGGAGGAGAAATTAATGCATCAACTAATGTAGAAACAACTGCTTATTTCGCACGTGTCCTGCGTAATGATATGCCTCTCGCGATTGATATTCTTTGCGATATCATTTCCAATCCAAAATTTGAGGCCAACGAACTTGAGCGTGAAAAGCAGGTTATTCTGCAGGAAATTGGCGCCGCTCACGACACTCCGGATGATATTGTCTTTGATTATTTCACAGAAACGGCTTTCCAATACCAAATGATTGGCCGCTCAATTCTTGGCACTACAGAAACAATCAAAGGCTTTACATCTGATGATTTGCATTTATTCATGAAAATTCACTACAGTGCTGATCGTATAGTCGTTGTTGCGACTGGTGCTATTGAGCATGGACCTTTTGTACATGAAATTGAACAAAGGCTCGGGATTCTTCCTCTTAATACTCTATCGCCTTTACCAGAACCGGCTAATTATGTCGGAGGTGATTGCCGTGAAAATCGCGATCTCATGGATACTCAGGTCTTGCTTGGATTTAAAGGGTGTGCCTATCACACGTGCGACTTTTACGCTCTGCAGCTCTTGTCTACAATTATGGGAGGTGGGATGTCGTCACGCCTTTTTCAACAGATGCGTGAGAAACTAGGACTTTGCTATTCTATCTATGCCTTTCATTGGGGATTTTCGGATATAGGTCTTTTTGGCATTTATGCTGCTACAGATAAAAAGGGACTTGCAAAGCTTATACCTGTCATTTTGGATGAATTGCACAAGGTCACTAACTATATTGATGAACAAGAGATGACTCGTGCAAAAGCACAATATCATGCCAATCTTGTGATGGCACAAGAAAACCCAGTAAGTCGAGCTAACCATATCGCTCAACAAATTTTATTCCATGGACGCCTAATTTCCGATAACGAGCTGTCTGAACAGCTGACATTTATAAGCTCTAAGCATCTGATTGATCTTGCTCAAAAATTGTTTTTTAACACAAAGCCGACACTAGCAATTGTAGGGTCTAGCGATGAATTGTTGCCTTTTGATGAAATCGAATACCAGCTTTCAAGATATCATCAAATACCCGTATAGAAATTAGATAATTCTCATTGCTGTAGAAAGTACGATGAACGAATTTACATTTTAGGCGCTTATAGTTAAGAAAAGATTTTTAAAAGTAAAGATTTATCCATAGAAAACTGAAACAAAGCACTTTTAGCGTGCTAGGATAAGAGCCTAATAGGGTATCAGATTGTGAAATTGTTTCGGTTTTTATGTATGTTTTCCATATTTGCTATTTTCATGCATAAAGTCGGATATGCGACTAATCTCGTAAAGATTTCACCCAATGACACAGCCATTAATCTTTCACATGCGTTGCTGATTTTTCTTAATCAGGGCAAAAACTTTCAGATATCCACAACACCAGGACCAGATGGTATTGTGCGTCGTATCGAGGTGGAGGCAAATGATGAACATCCTACAGGAAACTGGGCTGCTTTTTCCATAATGAATCCGACAGATGAACAAATTGACCGCCTGATCGTAGCACCTCATTATCGCTTAGTTAAATCAGGTTTTTTGCAACCTGATCTTGGTTCAATCCGTATTCAATCCATCACACCAAGTGAAGGATTTGCACTTGACCGACAGAAAACTACTCCAAATTCTGACGTATTTCGTCTAACTATCAACCCTAGAGCAGTGATAACTCTTGTGGCGGAACTCAGTTCTCCAAAACTGCCACAACTTTATCTCTGGGAACCAGAATCCTATAAAGATACCATTAATTCTTATACATTGTACCACGGCATACTACTTGGCATTTCAGGCTTACTTGCTTTGCTGTTGACAATCCTTTTTGTTGTCAAAGGCACTTCTCTTTTTCCTGCAAGTGCAGCTTTTGCCTGGGCTGTACTTTCCTATATCTGTATCGATTTCAATTTTCTAAACAAGCTTTTCGATCTTGGGTCAAACCATGAACCTATTTGGCGAGCAGGTACAGAAGCAGCACTTGCAACTACCATCCTCATCTTTCTTTTTACTTATTTACATTTGCACCGCTGGCACTACCAATTCAGTTATGGCATAGTGTTGTGGATTTTGGCTTTATGTGGCCTTGGTGGGCTAGCAGTTTTTAACCCCGTTCTTGCATCCGGTATTGCCCGTCTTTCCCTAGGTTTGATAGCGGTTATAGGTATTATTCTTATCGGATCTTTTTCTTTCCAAAAATATGATCGCGCTATCATGCTTGTTCCAACATGGCTGCTCTTCTTGCTCTGGCTAGCAGGCGCCTATGCAGCCGTAACAGGCTATCTTGATAATGATGTTGTGCAACCTGCCCTTGCAGGTGGTCTTGTTTTGATTGTTCTTCTTATTGGCTTTACGGTCATGCAGCATGCATTTTCTGGAGGTGGGATCAACCAAGGGTTGTTTTCCAATCTTGAACGGCAGGCATTAGCTATTATGGGCACAGATAATATTGTCTGGGACTGGGACGTCTCACGTGATCAAGTAATTACAAGTCCTGACCTTGCGAGTTATCTTGGCTCAAGTGCCAAAAGATTAGCTGGCCCTATGCGTAACTGGCTTCCGGCTATGCATACTGAAGATAAGGACCGTTTTCGTATTGCCCTTGATTCGATTTTGGATACTCGCAGCGGACGACTAGGAGAAACATTTCGCTTGCGTTCAGGTGATGGGCAATATCGCTGGTTTTCCCTACATGCGCGACCAATTATTGGCACTGATGGTGAAATTATCCGTTGTATCGGCATGATGGTGGATGTAACAAAACTCAAACGAACAGAAGAGCGTCTTTTGCAAAATTCCATTCAAGATACTTTGACTGGATTGCCAAACAAGCAGCTTTTTCTCGATCGACTGCAAAATTATTGCAACATTGCAGTTATTGATAAAAATATCCGCCCGACGCTTTTGGTGATTGATTTTGATAATTTCCGCTCCGTTAATACGCGTTACGGCATGTCTATCGGCGATACATTTCTGCTGATTGTAGCACGCCGTCTTAGCCGACACCTAAAACCGATTGATACTCTTTGCCGACTCTCAGCGGATCGCTTTGCCTTTTTGCTACTCTCAGAAAATGATTTATCGCAAGTAGCTTCCTTTACCATTTCTCTCAAGAAAACGCTTTCTACGCCAATCATTTTTTCCAGGCGTAAAATCCATCTTACCCCGTCTATTGGATTACTGCCTTGGCGAAAAGAAGATATAGGCGCGGAAGAACGTTTAAATGATGCAATTCTCGCGATGTATCATGCCAAATACAATGGTGGTGATCGTATTGAACCTTTTCAACCAGCTTTCCGTACAATGGACATTAAAAAAAAATCAATGGAAGAAGCTTTGCATCAAGCGTTGATAAAAAAGAAGTTAAAAGTTGTTTATCATCCGGTATTCAAAATATCAGATGCTTCAATCGTTGGATTAGGGGCGAGATTACATTGGAATCATCCATCACGTGGTATTCTACCTGTGCAGGACTTTATTGCTGCAGCTGAAAATGCTAACCTCACAATGTCAATCATGAGATTTATCTTATCGCGGGTTTCAGTTGATATCGCTTTTGTCAGTGAACGTTTTATAGGAAACGAGTTCTTCATATCAATTAATATTCCCAGTGCACAGTTTATCTGCCAGGAATTACTTAATAGCTTTCAGTCTATTTTAGTACGTACACCGCTGAAAAAAGGTCAATTGCAGATTGAATTACCAGAAAGGATTATTATGCAGAATCCGGAACTTTCTTTTTCCTTATTTCAGCGTCTTAAGGGATTTGGCATCGGGCTTGTCTTTGATAAATTTGGGACAGGCTGCTCATCACTTGACTGTTTTTCTCGCTTTCCATTTGATATGATTAAACTTGATCAATCCACCTTCAACGGAGAAAAGCCAAAACAGAAAGTCATGCTAAAATCGCTAATCCGCATGGCTCATGATTTAAACCTTTATGTAATTGCGGATGGTGTTGAAAACCAAGACATTGCATTTTTATTAAAAGATATGAATTGTGACTATCTGCAAAGCAACACATTCTGCGACCCAATGACTATTAATGATGTTATAAATCTTCTTGAAAGACATCAAAAACTGAACAATAAGCACAGATCGCGATGAGAATAAAGATTCTTATTTTTATTTAAAAGTCTAAAATCTAATGGTGATGCTTTTAAAAAGAGATAATTTCCTATTAAAAGAATAAAACTTCCAAGTGAAGTTAAACTTCAAACCAACAGAATTTTAATTTTAGGCATTGTTACAATAATACTAAACATCTCGATGACTACTAGCTTTGAACGACTTTTTCTATTCCTTTACGAGCGAGTTCGTCCACACGTCTGTTTTCATAGTGACCAGCATGGCCTTTGACCCAATGCCATCTTATCTTGTGGCGTGCATAAGCTGCCTTCAATTGCTGCCAAAGTTCCATATTTTTGACAGGTTTTCTATCGACTGTCCGCCAGCCATTTCTTTCCCAGCCATTGATCCATTTTAAAACGCCATCGTGTACATATCTCGAATCGGTATAAAGATCGATGCTGCATGGCTCTTTCAGAGAGTTCAGTGCATTAAGCGCAGCGATCAACTCCATACGATTGTTAGTTGCCTCTGCTTCGCCATCATATATCTCACACTCATACCCACTCCAAATTAGCAAAGCACCCCATCCCCCAGGTCCTGGATTGCCGGAACAGGCACCGTCTGTATATATTGTAACTTGTTTCATCTCAATATCTATGCCTGACTACTACCTTCCTCACCATCTTCACCCCATCTATATCATAGATATCCCTAATTCGGAAACTTGTCTAATTTGACGAAAAAAACGCAACTTTTTTAGATATTCCATTGGATTCTTTTTTATAACAAGATCGTTTTCAGGTACAAAAAACCAATCATAAAGTCGTGTTAGGAAAAAGCGCATGGCAGCACCACGAGCTAATAATGGTAAAAAAACGAGCTCATTGCTCGTTAACAGGCGCTCATGACAATACCCTGATAACATTGCACTACTTTTTGTCAAATTAAAAGATCCGTCTTTTTCAAAACACCAAGCATTAAGGCAAATGGCAATATCATAGGCTAATGCATCATTACAAGCGAAATAAAAATCTATTAGTCCTGAAAGTTTTTCACCAAGGAAAAAAATATTATCAGGGAAAAGATCAGCGTGAATAATACCAACTGGTAAATCAGCAGGCCATAGACTTTCAAGCTTATCTAACTCTTGATCAATCTCGGCTGAAAGATTCATAAAAAATGTATCGGCTCCCATACGGCACATATTCCATAACGAACGCCAACTGTTTACGGATAGGGAATTTTCATGTCTCATTTGAAAATCTGCCCCTGCAAGATGAAGTTGGGCAAGGACAGCTCCAACACTGCGACAGTGAGAAACACTAGGCTTACGTATCCATACCCCTTCAAGAAAAGTGATCATGGCAGCTGGTCGCCCAGCAAGACGGCTAACTACTGTCCCATCCTTGGCAGCAATCGGTTTCGGACAAACAATTCCCTTTCCTGCTAAATGCTGCATAAGTCCGAAAAAAAATGGTAAATCTTTTTCATTAATACGTTTTTCATAAAGAGTAAGAATATAAGTATCATTCTGAGTATGCAGCAAAAAATTCGAATTTTCGACACCTTCAACGATGCCTTTACAGGATAATAGAGGGCCAATGTTATAAGAGCTGAGAAAACTAGAAAGCTCATCTTCGCTGACATCAGTATAAACAGCCATCAAAAATCCTGCTTGCCTTTGTGTGATCCTCTTACAAATGCCATATCATCGCACGTAAGAGAAACATCACGTAATGCACGGTTAATAGGAAATGACTCGTATTCTTGCACAGTATGAATAAGATCGACCAAAAGATTGTAACGTTTTCGAAAAGCCTCGATGATTTCAGAAATAACAATTTCTGGCGCTGAAGCCCCTGCAGAAAGGCCAACAATATACAGGGGCTCTAAATCTTCCCAAATAATTTCATTAGCGCCCTGTACCAATAATGAAAGACTCGCCCCCGCCTTTTTTGCTACTTCTACTAGCCTACGAGAATTAGAGGAATTAGGTGCGCCAACAATCAGGAATAGGTCACTGCCAAAAGCAGCAGTTTTTACTGTATTTTGCCGATTTGTAGTAGCATAACAAATGGATTTGACAGCAGGTGCTTTAATCAAGGGAAAACGCTTCCGAAGGATATGAATAATGCTATCTGTATCCTCTATTGAAAGAGTTGTCTGAGTAACAAATCCTAATTGTTCTACTCTCTGCAGCTGATATTGCTCAGCATCTCTGACCGTTTCAATCAGTGTAACGGCACCTTCTGGCAATTGCCCCATAGTACCGATTACCTCCGGATGGCCAGCATGACCAATCAAAATAACATGTCGCCCCTTACGGTAATGGCAGATGGCTTGCTTATGAAGTTTTGAAACCAGCGGACAGGTAGCATCAAGGTAAAATAGATTCTTCCGCTTTGCATCTTCCAGTACCGATTTCGCTACACCATGGGCAGAAAAAATAATCGGTCTGTCCCTATGATAGTTAGGAATTTCTTCAAGATCTTCTACGAAAATAGCTCCTTGCGCCTGCAGCCCTTCTACTACGTAGCGATTATGAACAATTTCATGACGGACATAAACAGGCGCACCATATTTCTTGAGTGTTGCAACAACAATCTGAATTGCACGATCAACACCAGCACAAAACCCTCGAGGCTCGCAAAGGCGAATCGTCAACGGTGGTTTTGTAGACATAATGTTTATCCCGTGTTTTCGATTACCATTTTATGAACAAAGCTTAGCGTATGTTGCAACATAGAGAATAAGTGCAAATAAGAGAAGCGTAATCGATAGCCCTGCAGCACGGTTATACTGCGCAACCTCTTGTTCTTTAGACTGAATATCGATGCTCCGTCCATTCTTTTTACTCTTCAATACTTTATACCCCAGTCCCATGCGCGCATAATCAATGTTTCGATAAGAAGCACAGAAAAGAGCATTGTAAGATAAAATACTGAAAAGAAAAACAGCTTTTTAGCTATACCAACCATCTTTTCACGATCCGTCGCACATCGCAATTGCCAAGAATAGGTAACAAAAATTAAACCACCTATAAAGGAAAAGAATCCGTAAACTAACCTCGATAGCCCAACTGCGTAGGGTAACATGCCAACTAGTGCTGTGGCAATAGCATAACTTAAAATCTGATTCTTAGTGGATTTCTCACCACGAACATTAGGCATCATGGGAATCCGGGCTCTTTCATAATCGGTTATACTGAATAATGAAAGGGCCCAGAAATGCGATGGTGTCCATAAAAAGACCAGGAGAGAAAGAATCATACTTTTAAAACTGATGCTTCCGGTTGCAGCTGCCCAACCAATCATAGGAGGAAAAGCCCCTGCTACACCGCCAATAACAATATTTTGCGGTGTCAAGCGTTTAAGCCAGATAGTATAGACAATCACATAGAAAAAAATAGTAAAACTGAGTAAAGCTGCTGAAAACCAATTAATAAAAACGCCCATGACCAAAACAGATAAAAAGGACAATACAAATCCAAAAATCAATCCTTGATCACGCGTAATAAGGCCAGCAGGTATAGGACGAGAGCAAGTTCTTTTCATGACAGCATCAATGTCAGCATCATAGCACATATTAAGTGCCCCAGCGGCCCCACCGCCTACTGCAATACAAAGAATGGCAAGAATAGCAAGAACAGGATTCATATGGCCAGGCGCGATAACTAAGCCAACAAAGGCTGTGAAAACAACAAGCGATATGACGCGTGGTTTGAGCAAGATTATGTAATCATCCGTATAGGCTGCTTCTTTGTTATTTATTTCGGCATTTATAGGATGTTTAATTATTGACATAGGAATAGAATTAATCCTTGTTCAAATTTCTGTTGAATAATGTCAGCCTGGCTACTGTAATGGCGCGGTCCTGAAGTTGCCTTTCTATTCCCAACGCAGAAGTACGCTTCTTTCTCTATGTTTTTCATCTATTGATTTCCTGCGTATGAGAGTTTCAACAATACTGTAAAGAAAAATGCAAAACGAGCAGGCAAGAATAAATGTGCCAACACTTGAAAAATGTGCCCAGTTGATAAAGTCTGTTATAATAGCACTAAACGATTGCGATTCGTAATTAGACTTCTGAAAATATTGCGGTAGAAAAACCAAATTTACGGCAACAAATGTTACCCAGAAATGAATCCGGCTTGTCAGATCACAAATGATAAACCCTGATATTTTAGGAAACCAAAAATACCAACCCGCAAAAATTGAAAAAATAGTACTAAGTAATAAAACATAATAAAAATGCGAAATAAAAACTATAGACGCATTAGGAAAAGCATCAGTCAAGCCAAGATGCAAAATTGAAGCTATAGCTAAGATAAGAATAAACGTAAAACCGGCTGCCCAAAGCATTGGTACTTGACAAATTGGCCATCTACGCTTGATTGTTAAAAACCAGGAAAAAACGATAAATGTAGTAAGTAAACCAATAATTGGCACCGAATAAAAGAAATATATTTGCATATCAATAAAGCTTGCATCATGAAAAAGATTTTGTGTCCATAAAACAAAACCGGATAAACTGATAGCCGCTGTGGCCATAGCAATTCCTTTTTGCGCATAGAGTGGATTTTCAGAAAATTCTGCGATAATATGACTAACGTTGCCAAAAGCAAGGAGCAATAAAGCATAAATTCCAGGATGGCCGATAAACCATAACATAACATGAAATTGCGATAGGATATAAAATGCTTCCTTCTGCGTTTGTAGCATATAATCACATAACAGCAATGTAGTAGCACCTGTCATGAGTGGTATGCACAAAAGCATCAAAAATGAAGCAATAAGAATAATCCACACGAAAGGCAGCATATCAGAAAATCTGACAGATGGAATACGTATAACAATGATAGTAACAATAAAATTGGTTGCAGAAAGAATAGCTGATATCGCTGCGATATGCAGAGCAGAGATAAGCTCTATCGCTGTCATAAAATTCCCTGGCAGATAAAATAAAGCAGCTATAAATAATGCGAATGCAAACACGAATAACCAAAAACCTGCTCGATTTAGCCGAGGGTAAGCCATATCGTTTGTCCCTATCAATAAAGGTACAAGCCAATTGCCAAAACCATAGAAAAGTGCTGATGTTGTCATGAAAATAATCACTATAAGTATATGCGTTAAACTGAAAAGTGGAAACAGCTTTTCCTTAGATATAGGAACTGCTGCAGTTATAAAATCCTCAGAAAAAATTGCAAAAAAGCTATGGCGAACGATATTTCCAACTTCGTCTATTTCCATGTACACTTTTAATGATAGGATAATACCACTGATTCCAGCAACAATTGCAAAAATAAAATAAAATGTGCCGATACTCTTATGGTCTTTCGATAGGAGCTTTGATAATATTGCAATTATCCAACTTCTGAGAGTTTCTATATTGCATAAAGCAGTTGATGTCCTACCTGTCCTATATAATAACTTCATTCTTCAAATTCCTATCTGCCTTTTCTCTTAAATTGTATTTAATTGCATCAAATTAACCATATAAGATAGATGACTATAGGTTTGTAATAATAAGATCATGTAGTAATGACAGTAATGGCGGGACTATGAGCATATTATACATTGATATAGGCATGTTTCACGCAATTATCACTCTGTAGAAAAATCTAGCCATGCGATAGTAAACGTTTACCTAATGAGGAAACAGCCCTTTCATTCACTATACCCTTCGCGTTTGCCATAGATATTTCACTAATTCTGAATATCATGCACTAAATTGCTAAATGAGGTCGAAAAAAGTCGTACTGCGATCCATTCTATAAGTTTTATTAACTAATTAATCTGGAGGATATCGTCACAATTCTATTACCAATGCATCTACGATTATTCATTTCAAGATAAATAATGGACGAAATCAAACCCGCTTCATGCCAATAAAGTGATACCGTAATTTTTTGAGGATGTGATCACTTATTTATCTCTAAGCTATCTTAAACTTTAGTATCTTTTAAATATATATACTAAATATGGTAACATTATGTATTTAAATCTTTATTTAGAATAATTAAATAATTGACCTGACCTTGGAAATCCTTTAGGGGATACTCGTCCAATTGCTGCGCGAACATCTAGCCATTTTATAAGTTCATTTGGTAAAAGTTGAAAAATTTTTCCAGATTCATTTCGCCAACCCAAGCCTTCCTCTAACGTAAAAGTAATACCATCTCTTATGCCACCATCAGAGTAACGTTGCAGACGTACGCCTCGGCCTTTTACCATTTCCGGTATCTGCTCTAATGGAAAAATCAACATTTTCCGATTTTCGCCAACGATTGCCAAATGATCTCCATTTACCCGTGTACACAGGCACACTTTATCAGGTATTTTTACACTTATCACCTGTTTGCCCTTGCGGGTATTTGCAATGGTATCTATTTCCTTGATAATAAAACCATATCCTAAATATGAAGCAATAAGGAGCTTTTTTTCAGGATTATGGACAAAAGCCGTTAAAATATCTTGCTTATTATCATCCAAATCGAGAATAAGCTGGATTGGTTCGCCATGTCCGCGTCCACCTGGCAACATACTGGCACTAATGCTATAAAATTTTCCGCCACTACTAACAAAAAGAATCTTATCAGTTGTCATCGCGTGAAAAGCTAATTTAAGATTATCTCCTTCCTTAAAAGAGAGAGAAGTATAATCAGATAGATGCCCTTTCAAGGAACGTAGCCAGCCTTTCTCTGAAATTACGATGGTCACTGCTTCTTTTTCAATCATTGCATGTTGGATATCTTGCAACTCATGCAACGGTACTGCTTCAAACGCAGTGCGCCGGCATCCAAGTTTAGTATTCGGGGAAAATCTTTTCCTGACTTCCTTGATTTCTGCTGCGATAACTTTCCATTGCTTAGCCTTAGAGAAAAGGAGCTTTTCAATTTTTTTCTGTTCATTATTCAACGATTCAAATTCCTGACGAATCCTGAATTCCTCTAAGCGACGTAAGGAACGAAGACGCATGTTGAGGATAGATTCACTTTGCAAATCAGTAAGCCTAAATCTTTTCATCAAAATTGATTTAGGTTTATCTTCCTCGCGGAGGATATAGATCACCTTATCAAGGTTTGGATAAACTTTGAGATATCCTTCAAGAATTTTTAAACGGCTGATGATCTCCTGCAGACGATGCTGTAACTGCCGCTCTAATACTGCTTTACGGTGCTCAAGCCATTGCTGCAAAATCTCTTGTAAGGAAAGAACATTGGGTATTTTCCCCATTGAAAGAACGTTCATATTTAAAGGAATACGTGTCTCAAAATCAGTAAGTTTAAAAAGCGATTCCATTAAAAGAATTGGATCTACTAAACGGCTTTTCGGTTCTAATATAATACGAATATCTTCTGCTGATTCATCACGAATACTATCAAGCAAAGGAAGCTTCCGTAAAAACAGCAATTCCGCGGTTTTCTCAATAAGGCGAGCTTTTTGTACTTGATAAGGAATTTCCGTTATTACAATAACATAAACACCACGACTTCTCTCTTCTTTGTGCCAACGAGCACGTAGACGAAAAGCACCACGTCCTGTGCGATAAGATTCTTGAATCTTATCTGCCGACTCAACAAGAACACCACCTGTGGGAAAATCTGGCCCAGGAATAAAATTAATTAAATTATCGCATAAGGCGTTCGAATTTTCGATTAGATGCAATGCTGCATCGCAAAGCTCCGCAACATTATGAGGTGGAATAGATGTAGCCATACCAACGGCGATGCCGGATGCACCATTTGCAAGGAGATTTGGGAAAGCAGCAGGTAAAACAACTGGCTCCTCATCTTCTTCATTATAAGTAGTACGAAAATCAATGGCATCTTCTGAAATTCCTTGCAAAAGGAGCATTGAAACATCAGTCATACGCGCCTCTGTATAACGCATAGCTGCTGCACTATCACCATCAATATTACCGAAGTTACCTTGACCATCAATTAACGGATAACGAACTGAAAAATCCTGCGCAAGTCTCACCAATGCCTCGTAAATTGAGGCATCGCCATGAGGATGGAACTTACCCATGACATCGCCGACAATGCGTGCACATTTAGCATAAGCTCGGTCAGGACTAAGCTGTAAAAGCCGCATTGCATGGATGATACGGCGATGAACCGGCTTAAGCCCGTCACGTACATCAGGCAAGGCACGATGCATAATCGTGGAAAGTGCGTACGCAAGGTAACGCTCTTCTAGAGCAGATTTCAGTTCTATTGTTTCAATATGCCCGGATGTGGGTATCATTTAATTTGACATTTGATGAAATTAGCAATTAAAAGATTCTGAAGGAGAATTATAAAAGTTAGTAACACTCCCGTATAATGCAATAAAAACAACCCTGATATCACACATTTCGCGACTCCTACTTCCCCATTCTAATTTTAAGAAATAAAAAGTCAATGTACATGAAAATTACCTTGTGTCCAAAAAAAATCCCATGGAACGCTAAAGTAATCATGAAAGGCACAGGGTATGCTATTGCTCCTCATATAAGGTCATAACCTTAGTTTAGAGAATAATGTGCAACTGAATAAGCTTTTAATGTCTATATATGCTTTTGTTTTCCCTACACCTTATTGATAAGTGACGCTGTAGATGCCCCATCTCTAAATCAAAAGTTTGTTTTGTTATACTCAGTTCGCATTCTACCAAGAAACTTGTGCCAACCTGCGTTGCATGATGCTGTTTTTCTCTAATCTCATCAGTGCACCTTGCCGTTAAATTCCGGTACCCTATCGGGTTTATCTAAAGATAATATGCTATGGATTTTTTTCAAAATCTATAAAAATACTCTGAATAGATCAGCAATCAGTCAGAAGAAAAAGACTCTAACAATATGCGAACCTTTTCCTGAAAAATATTCTAGATTTCTCATAATCGACCCGGTATCTGTGTTAATATGTTTCTGTTACCTGTTTGAAGAGAAAAATTCCGCATTTATACTGCAGTAATACTGTCAAACCCATCAAATGAAAAGACATATATCCTATGTCTTTTGAGAAGCTATTAAGCTTACATGTTATGTTTCTAAAATTTAAGATTATTTTATTATTTTTATTTTTCCTATGACACATCTGTGTATTCCTATGAATTCTTCACCATTTTCGTCAATAGACCGCATATTCCTTTTATGAAATCCTGAAATTCTATCAGAAATGAATTTGTCCAAGAGAGGATACCTTCTTGTTCTATTGCTACAAGGTTGTCAAATACTGATCAATCAACATTGATCCGTGCTACAAGCCCTCTCTCTTTGCCTCTACTTATGCAGAGGAGACTAACCACGTCAATACTGCTACTTATCTCAATAAATGCAAGCTCAGTTAAACCTTGAAGCTCAAGTTTTGCTTTGTCAGAGCGTATGACCAGTGTTATCCTGTCGATTTTTGTTTTAGCAAGAAGCATATCATGATGTCTATCATCAAGAACTATGAATACGGCTGAAAAGAACTTAGCTGCTTTCACTCAATCTTATAACAGATTCTGGAATATATACACAGTGCTAGATTACAAATCTAGCCAAACCTTGCAAGCATAGTAAGCCCAACAAAGGCGAAAAGTGAGAACATAATTTACTTTAGGTTTCACGTTTATATCCTGCTGCTGTTCCCTGCCTTATCATTATTAATTGCAAGGTTATTGCTCAGAGGGGTCTAGCTGTTTTCGTTTACCATAAAAATGCAATTCTATTCATGAATCGTTAACGGTGAGGTACATCCTCAATAGTTCTTTCGACTGTCACATATTTTTCCTCACAAAAACAGCATAAAAGCTGTTCACACTATCTGTGATTATCATATAAAATCGCTAATGGGCATATTGAGCTCAGTTATCTCTCCTCTATAGAGGACTAAATACTTGTTCGTCAAGAAAAATGATCTGAGAATCGAGAGTCAAAGCTCTGGCAAAAACCGCACATTTGATCATCCTTCCAAAAAGTTCAAATAGATGATATTTTCTACTCTATCCGGGTCAAGCTCAATCTTGAGCCATGCGAGTTCATCTATGGTTTTAGAGAAATATAAAGGATATTAGGGGCGCATTAGCAGCTGAGTATTTTCAATTACACTCAACCTGGGAAAAGGTGCAACATGCTGAGATCCTCCCCGTGCTAAATTGATTTTCTCGTATCGCTGCTCCGATTTATATCCATGCAAAAGCTTTTGATTTTCCTTTGCTTTTAATCAAGATTTTTTACTTAGCATTGCGTTAGTTATTGCACAGGGAGTTGAAAACCCAATGAAGCTCGGTAAGAGTCATTATGAGCAAACACGTTGCTTGTCCAACCCGTGGTTGCTGAAACGTGTATTGCTTACTACGCAAGATGTTCTTGAAAAAACGGTAATACCAAAGCGTTCGGGAGTGAGAAAATACAATTGGATGTTGATTTTGAAATGATCAACCCTGAAAATAATCTACCTTGTCGTGATTACATTAACCTACTTTTATAATTTATCGGCAAATTCGGTATGCACCTAAAATTGCTAGAACGATAATTGCTGTATGCGCGGAACGAAGCTAATGCCATTTTGGCCTTGAGGGCAGGTTTAGGAGTAGTTTGCAGCTGCTTGAACACATTAAAAAATATCAGCGAGTCTCCGGCATCCAGTTTGCTTATTTCAATAGATGATCTCTTTTCTTAACTGAGTACCTGTATCGATGCAATCTGCATATAAACTACTAGAAATGGTTTGGTAGATCAGCTGCGCCAGAATTACATGGATTTGGGCATAAAATCAAAAAATGGCTTTTGCGTCCCCATTCAACGCACGAAAAATACGTGAGACTACCTGAATATCTAACAAATTGCTACCCATACGTTGAAGTTGATGGTGAATGCAACCGCTTTCAGCGGAATTGCAACCGGATGCCTACTTCACCTCTGAAAGATGAACACGATCTTCTAATGTCCCAGAACCTTGATGCAAGAAATATCACATTCAATCTCTTGAAAAAAATGCCGAATGCGTTGGACATATTGTCCTTAACTGATGGGAATGTACATCGCTTTCTCTCGGTTTTAAGCGTATTTAAAAAGTATCATGACCAAGATTAAGAAGTCTAAAAATGAAAATAGGATAAATCACGTACTTTCTAAGTCTAAAATATTTTTTAGAATTGATCGTTCCAGCAAAAGAGTAGATTTATATAATCTCTCTTCTTTCTATAATAACAAACCTGCTATTTTATCTCCTAAAATTGAAGAATTTAAAATATTGTTAGAAATAGTAAAACACTTCGGATTGTATGCATTTCGTATGTGATAATAGTATTATAGCGTTCTAATTTTGTGCTGTGCATAGTGAGGCGTTTAATTATTTTTTAAGTTCATACCTTAAAAGCACAGCCGATATACTCAGTTTTTATCCATGGGTTTGCACATTTTACCCTACGCACTCTGCAAAAAAGTATATCACCAAGGAAATGATAATCTCTATGAGTTCCGCAAATAAAATTCATGCCTCTTTTATCTTAATGAGTTTCCGTTGATATTGCCTACGATGCAGTAGCTCTACTGTTTATAACAGTTGAGAATATTGTTCTCTGATATACATAAGAACTATAGTTGTAGAAGACATTTTTACCTGAATTTGAAATTCAGAAATTGATACTACATTTATCAAATTTTTAAAAAAGGTTATATGGTAATTTCTATAATAGGTATCTTAGCTGCAGTATAGTATTGTATTAACTCTATATTATCAAGTATTTATAAAGCATTAAAACGAATAGAAAGGTGGGACTTTCTTGAAAAAATTATCCTTGAAATTGATTGAGCAATGATGTCTAAGTTACACACCAAATTTTCTGTATGCTGCATTAAGATTAAGCTGAAAAGTTTATGGGATTGGCTCTGGGCTCATGCAATTGCAGCTATTCTGATCGGACTAAAACATTTACCAGCAAAAGCTGGCATTAACATGTTCGCGCGGATTGCCCGTGTTCTTGGTCCTTTTATGCAGCGTCATCAGATAGCACTTGCCAATTTGCGTGCTGCATATCCTGAAAAAAATGAAAAAGAGATTCGCGAGATCGCCTATGAAATGTGGGAGAATATGGGGCGACTTTTTGCAGAATATGTCTTTCTTGACAAGATTTTTGATTTTGATCCCCAGAAAGAAAAACCGGGTCTTATCGAAATCTCCGGTATTGAGTTATTTGAGAAAATACGTGATGAAAAAAGACCGCATATTTTTTTTACAGCTCATACCGGTAATTTTGAGCTATTGCCTATTTGCGCTGGTGTATTTGGTCTTTCTGTAACCGCCTTGTTTCGCCCACCTAACAACCCTTATATTGCCAAACGTGTTTTACGGGCACGACGGACCAGCATGGGTCATCTTGTACCATCAAAAGCCGGAGCTGCATGGGCTCTTGCTGGTAAGTTAAATAAAGGTGGAAACATTGGCATGCTTGTTGATCAAAAGTTTCATCGCGGGATACAAGGAACATTTTTTAATTTACCAGTCAAAACTAATCTACTTCTGGCAAAGCTTGCTCGCCAATTCAATTGCGATGTTTATCCTGCTCGTTGTATACGCTTGCCAGAAGGACGTTATCGGCTAGAGCTTTATCCGCGAATAGATCTACCTCGCTCGAAAGATGGTGTCATTGATATTGAGAAGACAACACAAAAGCTTAATGACATTGTTGAATCTTGGGTGCGAGAATACCCTGGACAATGGATGTGGTTTCATAAACGATGGGCAATAATGCATAAGGGCTACTAGAACCATACTAGATCTAGTATCTTCCAGGATCTTTAATATGAAAATGCCCTACGTATTCTTGCACACCTGCTGGTCGCACTAAGCGCTCCTAGTTTAGTTTTTTTTTGCACAATTCCAAAATTTATAAAAATCTTCAATATCATTAGATCATTTTATGTAGATGTAAGTACACTAGGACCGTTTTCGTACTATTATTAGCGTTCTACAAGGTCAAATTCTTACGTTAACTAAATGCAATTTGTATGATAATAATTTAGGAGTGTCTTTTTAATTTTTACCGACTAAACAGCTTACATCTGCAACGATTGTTAAAATAACCTGGAATGATAATACCCTACTCCAGCTACGTATTATGTAAAATCCGTCGCCTTTTTCTGTGACAAAAGCTTTACTCTCTCCACAAACATGTGCAAATTCTCATGGAATATTTTTACTATTAGACAGAAGATACATGTTGTTGTGACTCATGGCCTGTTATCAGCAATAGAAATTAGTTTTTGCTACCAAGCGCTTTTAAACTAATCAGATAGAATAACAGGTGTACACTTTGACTCCTCATAAAAAGTTTGATCAATATTATTACATTCACGAATATCTATCAGATCCACAAATAGCATGTGTACGATTATTTTTTAAGATAGCGCTTAACTTAAGGATATTTTGCAAAATCATTTAATAGAGAATACGATAATTCTAGAGAAATCCCTACCTTTTCTTTAGCATATTCGATGAAGCTGGTACAATTTCTACAGAATCACCACACCCACAAGATGAGATTTGATTAGGATTTTTAAATACAAAACCGGTGCGTAGTGTTGTTATTTCAAAATCTATTAGGCTACCAAGCAAGAACAAAATAGCTGCCTGTGCAACGAAAACACGTGCACCATCTTTCTCAACAACATCCAGATTCGATAATTCTTCTAGCGCTAGATCAATAGTATACTCCATACCGGCGCATCCGCCCTTCCTCACGCCGACAAGAATACCGCAAGCACCACTCTCTCGCATAATGTCTTTTATGCGCATCACCGCTGCATCAGTCAAAGTTAACACAGAAAAATGACTCATAAGTTTTTCTTTAATTCACTATCCTTCTTACAAATACACCAAACTATCCGTAGAAACCCTAAATATACTTTTCATATAAATAAAGCATAACTATCTATAGGGTACAATAATTCTTTCAATCCAACAATTGGATTCTTAAACTTAAAAAAAGAAAGAGCTACCCTTTTGCGATTAATTGCTCTCTTATTATTATATATAGCCACTTTGATACATAATTCGGCCTATGCGGGAAATGCGGAAAATGGCGAACGTGTCCTTCGTCCTTGTATTGTTTGCCATCTTGCTGACCGACATGGTAACAAAATTGGTCCTTCATTAAAAAATATCATTCAACGACGCGCAGCCACAGAATCCGGCTATAGATTTTCTTCTGCTATGATTAAGGCAGGTGAAGCTGGTCTTGTATGGGATAAAAAAACACTAACAGAATACCTCTATAACCCGCAAGCAATGGTACCGGGAACACGAATGGCATCCGTTAAGATAACTTCAAAAAAAGACATTGATGATCTAATTGCCTACTTGGAAAAGATATCACAGCAGTAAACCTATCTGCAAGATAGTTATTATGTATAACAAAAACGCCTAAACAAAATAAAGCTTTTTTCTTAAATCTGCCTTAACAATAAATATCTACAGAATATGAAGATCGTGCAGTTGTGCATGTGTAACCTCTGAAGGAGCTCCCATTAAAGGATCGTAAGCTTGCTGGTTTAGTGGAAACAATGAGATTTCTCGCAGGTTTTTTGCGCCTGTCAACAGCATGATAATCCTATCAATACCAGCTGCCATACCACCATGCGGTGGTGCACCATAATGGAATGCACGGTATAAGCTACCAAACCGCTCTTTGAGAGTCTCCTGTGATAACCCTACAATTTCAAAAGATTTGACCATAATTTCAGGCAAATGGTTACGGATACCACCTGAAGCAATTTCAAAACCATTGCAGACAACATCATACTGGAAAGCTTTAATAGTTAATGGATTCTGCTTTTCTAAAGCAGCCATACCACCTTGGGGCATACAGAAAGGGTTATGTGAGAACTCAAGTTTCTTCTCTTCTTCATTCCACTGATAAAAAGGAAAGTCAATAATCCAAGCCAACTCAAATTTTTTAGGATCGATAAGATTTAGTTCTTCACCGATTTTCATCCTAGCCGAAGCGGCAAAGGCCACAAAATTTTTTGGTTCTCCGGCAATAAAAAAACAGGAATCATCATCCTCGAGTTCAAGTTGTAAGCGGATTGCTTCTGTACGCTCAGGTCCAATACTATTGGCAATAGGACCCGCACCTTCCAAGGACTTACTTTTGTTACGCCAGAAAATATAGCCAAGACCAGGTTGTCCTTCCTTTTGAGCCCAAGTATTCATCTTATCGCAAAAAGCACGGCTACCTCCTTTTCTTGCAGGGATAGCCCAAACTTCAGCCTTTGGATTCGCCGCAAGAATGTTGGAAAAAATCTTAAAATTTGAATCATGGAAATGTCCGGATACATCCTCCATAATAACCGGATTGCGCAGATCAGGTTTATCTGATCCATATTTGCGCATTGCCTCATCATAGGAAATGCGCGGAAAAATTTTTGTAACTAGCTTGCCTTCAGAAAACTCTTCAAAAAGTCCACGGATAATAGGCTCCATCACAGTAAAAACATCTTCCTGCTCTACAAAGCTCATTTCCACATCAAGCTGATAAAACTCTCCTGCAAGACGGTCAGACCGCGGATCTTCATCGCGAAAACAGGGTGCGATTTGAAAATAACGATCAAATCCGGATATCATTAACAGCTGTTTGTACTGTTGTGGCGCTTGAGGTAGCGCATAAAATTTTCCAGAATGCAGACGACTTGGAACAAGAAAATCACGCGCTCCCTCTGGCGAAGAAGCGGTCAAAATTGGCGTTGAAAATTCTGTAAAAGCACTTTTTTCCATCCTTCTGCGTATGGAAGCAATAACCTCAGTACGGCGCATAATATTTTTATGAAGCGTCTCTCTACGTAAATCAAGGAAACGATATTTCAGGCGAATGTCCTCAGGATAATCTGGTTCCCCAAAAACTGGTAGCGGCAATTCCTTTGATCGAGAGAGAATTTCCATGCTTTTGGCAAAAATTTCGATCTCTCCTGTTGACAAAGAAAAATTAACCGTATCTTGTGTTCGCGTTCGGACAATGCCATCTATACGAATAACCCATTCGCTACGAACGAGCGTTATATCTTTAAAGATAGGTGAATCTGGGCTAGCAACGATCTGAATCAAACCGTAATGATCGCGTAGATCGATGAAAAAAATTCCACCATGGTTACGCACACGATGAATCCACCCAGAAAGACGCACCTCAGCGCCCGCATCAGATTTCCGGAGGACAGCGCAAGTATGACTACGGTAACGATGCATAAATATCTGCCTTTTGCAAAATTAGAAAAACACGTATAAACATTGATAAAACGAATACGGAGAAGAAACACATTTCTGCCTATATTTGTCAATGCAATACCTCGATCATGATATAAATATTCACTCAAAATATAATTTGGAATAAATTTATCTAAGTACCATCCTATGGACCTCATTACTGATATTGATACTTTGAAAAATGCTATCGATCTTCTATCACAATCTAATTTTGTAACTGTTGATACAGAATTTCATCGAGAAACAACCTTCTGGCCAGAACTTTGTCTTATTCAGATTGCTTCGCCAACAACAATAGCTCTTATTGATCCTCTTGCTAGAAGAATAGATCTCGAGCCATTTTTCGATCTCATGACGAATAGAGATATTCTCAAGGTTTTTCATGCCGCTCGTCAGGATGTTGAAATTATCTTTCAGCTTGGGCGAATTATTCCTCATCCATTGTTTGATACACAGATTGCTGCCATGGTTTGCGGCTACGGCGATGCTATTTCTTATAATACACTTGTATCGAAAATAACCGGCCATGATATTGATAAATCATCACAATTTACTGATTGGAGCAAGCGTCCTCTGACTAAGAAACAGTTACGTTATGCTCTAGAAGATGTTACTTACCTACGCGATGTTTATTTCTCTTTATGCAATGATCTTCAAAAATCCGGTCGTTCAACTTGGATGGATGAAGAGACGAATATACTAACAACACCGGAGACCTACGTTCTTCTGCCTGAAGTGGCATGGAAGAAAGTTAAAGGACGTGTACGAAAGCCCCGTGAACATGCTATTTTGCAGAAAATTGCCGCTTGGCGAGAACGGGAAGCTCAACAGCGTAATCTTCCGCGTGGACGCGTTCTCAAGGATGATGCTCTAATTGAAATTGCTATTCAGCAGCCAAAAGACAAAATTGCTCTTACAAATTTGCGTAGTTTTCCAAAGGGATGGGAACGTTCGGGTGCTGTTGATGAGCTTTTGAAATCTATTAAAGAAGGGATTGAAATACCCGAAGAGCTTTTACCAAGACTACAAATGCCTATTCCACAAAATAAGATAAATAAAAGTGAAACCGAGATTTTAAAGCTCCTTCTTAAGCTTGTTGCAGAGGAAAATGCTGTCGCAGCGAAAATTGTCGCAACAAGCGATGATATCACAAAAATTGTACTGCAAAAAGAAAAGGCGGATGTCCTAGCTATGCATGGCTGGCGCTTTGATATATTTGGGAAAAAAGCGTTGAATATACTCGAAGGACGGATCGGTATTAAATTTAATCATGGTAAAGTAAGGCTATTTAATATAACAGATTGAAGTGACAATATTAGAAGCAGTTCACGGGTGATGTATTCAAAGGGAATATTATGCAACATACGGTAACATTGACATTCAATCCCACTGTTGATGCAGCAAGTGAAGCGGATGTTGTTCATCCTACTCATAAAATACGTACAATGGAGGAAAGTTTTCATCCTGGCGGCGGTGGTATTAATGTCGCCCGTGTTATCAAACGCCTAGGTAGCAATGTTACTGCTGTTTATGCACGCGGCGGCATTATAGGAACAGTACTAGACCATTTGTTAGAAAAACACGAAATTGACAGGAGGGTTATTACAATTAGCGGCAATACACGCATAAATAATGTAATTCATGAAAATTCTACCGGATTAGAATATCGTTTTATTGCTAAAGGACCCATTTTTAGCGATGATGAATGGCAGTCTTGCGTGAAGATCTGCGAAGATCTTGAATGGAATTGGCTCGTAGTCAGTGGTAGCTTACCCAGCGGTGTTCCTGTGAAAGTTTATGACTATCTGATCAAACTTGCCCATGAACGAAAGGCATCGGTCGTCATAGATACCTCAGGTACAGCACTCAGGCATGTCATGGCTCACGGTGGTGCAACGCTCATTAAACCTAGCCAAGGTGAGTTTGAAGCCTCGACACAGCGCAGTTACACTTCCTTTATTGAAATTGCCGATATGGCACAAGCGCTTGTCAAGAGAGGGGTGAGTAAAATTGTTGCCGTCACACTTGGGCATCATGGTGCGATTCTAGCAACAAAGAAACAAAAACTTTACCTTCCTGCCCAACCGGTTAAAGTATTCAGTGCCTCTGGTGCTGGCGATAGCTTTATTGGTGGAATGGTGCATGCACTTGCCAACAATAATAGTGTAGGTGACGCTTTTAAATTAGGAATGGCCTGCGGTTCTGCTGCCGTTATGGAAAAAGGAACTGATCTATGTCTTCCACACCACATCAAACAACTTTACCAAAATTTATCACTAACTGAGGCAAACATGGATGCATTGCCAACTGAATTTAAATGAAATCATTGTTTTATTTTTTTAAGGCCTAGCAGGTAGATTTTGAAAAGCTCATAACTCACTGACAATATCAAGGTTAATGGCTAGCTGATCCAGAGGTTGTACAATAATATCGAAGAATTTTATCATACTCTACCTTTTTAGAGTCATTTCTACTCGATTTTTACTTCTTCCTAAAATTCAAGGTTTTCGTCAGAAATAATAGAGGCAAAAGGTAGCGGTAAGACGCCCCCATTTGATAGTCTATAAATGTTGTACTGGCACATGATAATTGAAAGCTATGATTTAAAGAATTAAAGGAAAAGGATGTGCTAGATCAATTCTTAGAAAATTATTCAGAATAATTTTCTTGCATTATGACTGCTTTTGTCACAGAATTCTAGGGAATTAGCGTTAGATGAAGATGTATAAAGGGGTAATGTTGCGGTGATGGTTAGTCATGTTGTTCCTTATTTTCAGAATGACAGAGGCTATAAGTGTATAGAAATCAGTGTTAGAGGCTTTGTGTGTATTGGCGCTAGCCCGCCGTTTGATCATCCACATATCTTTCTTGATATGGGAGTGAAAAGAGAGAGAATCTGCCCCTACTGCTCTACACTTTATGTTTTCAACTCTGCGATGGATGGAGTAGAAAGCAAGCCTTCGGGTTGCCGCTATTTTTTTAGGCCTTTCTTAAAGAAAGAAGCATAGTACGCTGTCTATCTCAGTTCAAGAGCAGATTTGTGTTATAGGGGCTGGCATAGCTGGTATGAGTGTAGCTATCGCCTTAGCTGCGAAAGGTGCAAACGTTGTCCTTCTTGAAAAAAGTTCTAACTTTTGTGAAATAGGCGCTGGTTTGCAGTTGAGCCCGAATGCTACTTCCATTTTGGATGAATGGGGGTTGCTTAATAGTCTGTGTAAATACGCAGTTAGGCCTGATAAACTTGTGCTGAAAGCTGGTAGAAACGGCAAGGTACTTGTGCATATGGATGTGCAAGCCATATCGCAAAAACGCTGGAAAGCGCCTTTTATCACGATTCATCGGTCAGATCTACAAACTGTGCTAAGAGCAGCAGTTGAAAAAAATCCTTTGATCGATTTCAAAGCTGATCATGAAGTGATTTCTTACAGCAGTTCTTTGGATCTAGGTTTTACAATTAAAATCCTGCATAATAAAACCATAAAGGTGATTACAAGCGGAATGTTGATAGGTTGTGATGGGGTTTGGTCGCACATGCGAGCCAGTCTTTCAGAAAGAGCAAATTTCAGCGGTTATATCGCATGGCGAGCGACTATGGCAGTAGAAAAACTCTCAGGAGCTTTCGCCAAACTTAATGACCCTTGTGGGATTACTATTTGGATGATGAGAGGTAAGCATTTTGTTTTTTATCCATTGAGAAATGGAAAAATTTTTAACTTTGTAGCTGTTACCCACAGTAAAAATTCTACTTCAATATGGTCAAAAAATAAGAACAGAAGAAAACTAATTCTTTCCTGTAAAGGTTGGAATCTAGCAATAGCAAATCTTATTAAGGAAATTACCCAATGGACATTTTGGCCAATTTTTAAAATGCCTTTCCCACGCTTTCTCGGACCATCAGGTGAAATTTTTTTAGGTGATGCTTCACATGCAATAACACCCTTTGCAGCGCAAGGAGCTGGTATGGCGGTGGAGGATGCTGCTGCTCTTGCCTCAGCTCTTTCAATAAATACTGTATCAAGATCACGGGCTCTTTCCCTGTTTGATCATGAGCGCTGCAACCGTCTTAAAGATGTAGCAAGACGTGGAGATTTTAATCAGCTTGTCTATCATTCTTCTGGTCCATTTGCTTTTGCTCGTAATATAGTAATGAAGAATCGTTCTTCAGAAAAATTCCTTATAGATTTGGACTGGCTTTATAGTTACAAAGCCAGTGAATTTTCACAAAATGCGAAATGATAAAGACATTTTTTATGGGTATGATTATTTTTAATTAGCTTTCATCGCAGCGCACAACCTATTAGTTAAGCGAATAGAGCGTCAATAACTAACTGTCTTCAGTACTTTAAAAATAGACTAGCCATTAAACTAGGAATTTTTGCTTTGTCTTATTTTTAACAAAAAAACTTGATATTCAACACGATCCGCAACTGATCTTGTATCAAGCGATAACATAAGTAATAAATTGTGATCTTAGGATAATCGCCACAACATCACATAGGTAAAATGCAGCTATGCGACAGCCTGATGTAGCGGGAATTTTGATAATTGTAAAGGAATATAGAATCCTTAGCCAACCGGGCAGCAGTTTTATAAGAAGTTGTACACGGGCACAACATCATCAAAAAAGCTATCTGCGAAGCCTTCTAGGGTCCATCTTCTTAATTCTACACGACAATAATTTATGATAAAATGCAAAACATAAAGATGGAGACAAGCGATGGTGCGGTCGAGAAGACTCGAACTTCCACGGGGCTACCCCACAGCGACCTCAACGCTGCGCGTCTACCACTTCCGCCACGACCGCACATTCTAGAAAAGAAAACTAATTCTCTTTGCTGCGGCCATGTAACAAATTGCTAAGCCTGTTACAAGCATTTTCTATTTCTTTTTTCTGATTATTGAAAGTACAGAACATACATTACCATTCTCCTAGAGAATAATACTTTGTCAGTGACAAAACACCAGGAAGTATTCATAACAATCTAGGATCAGTGTCCAAGTACACCCTATCTTCAGTTATCCTGACCTGTCGGTAAAAGCAGCTTCTAAGACCTGTATGGCATGCCGCTCCCGCACCACCGATCTGCACTTTAATCCACACTGCGTCTTGATCGCAATCAGTACGCATTTCTCTGATAAACAAAAAATTTCCAGAGCTTTCACCTTTTTTCCATAAAACGCCGCGCGACCGTGACCAAAAATGGGCAATCCCCGTTTGAAGTGTTAGGCCAAGCGCCTCTGCATTCATATGAGCAACCATAAGCAATTCACCATTGGCTTCGTCAGTAACGACAGCAGTCAACAGACCATTTGTATCAAAATAAGGTGTAAAAAAAGCACTGTCTGCGCGCACTTTTTTATCTTCTGAAGCGGCTAAGCTGATACTCATCGACGTTGTCCCTGCACTACTGCCGTGATAAAACGAGCCTGCGCTCTTTGATCTTTTTTATATATCCCATGGAAAGCAGATGTGATCGTGGCTGCGCCTTGCTTACCCACCCCTCGCATACTCATACAAAGATGTTCAGCTTCAATAAATACAGCCACACCAAATGGCTTCAGATATGTATTCAATGCATTGGCTATTTGTGCTGTCATTGCTTCTTGCGTCTGCATTCGTCGCGCAAAAACCTCAACAACACGAAAGATTTTGGAAAGACCAACGAGGTTGCCATTAGGAAGATAACCCACATGTGCTTTTCCAATTATCGGAAGCATATGATGTTCACAATGAGAAAAGAACGGCATGTCTCTGATAATAACAGGCTCTTCATAACCCGATAGATCCTCAAAAACTGTTCCGAGAATTTCTTCAACCGATTGATTATATCCGCTAAAAAATTCGCTGTAAGCTCTGGCAACTCTTGCGGGTGTATTTAATAGGCCTTCACGTTCTGGATTTTCTCCTATCCAGAGGAGCAATACGCGAATAGCCTCTCTTACTTCTTCTTCCGTTGGACGTTTTATGCCAAGCATATCAGTAAATTCCTTATTTGTTTTTAATTAAATTTTTTTAATTCTCCAGATTATCCTTGTTGAAATCAAAAATCCTGGCAACATAAATACAGATTTAGTTACTGTATTATGTGCTAGCAAGAAATTAAAAGAATTATTTTATCAAGCGATAATGACTTACAAACAATGATTGACGAAATTTATAACAGTCAAATTCTAGGATATGCAGCTCGTATCAAACGACTTGGGCGCTTAGAGAATCCTGATGCTTCATCTAATAGATACTCTAGATTGTGCGGTTCTAGCATCACGGTTGACCTAAAAATGAAAAATAGCATTGTAACCGGCTTTGCTCAAGAAGTACGAGCCTGTGCTCTCGGACAGGCTTCTGCTGCTATCATGGCGCAGCATGTTATTGGTTCCAAAGCAGAAGAAATCAAAATTTTGAAGAAAATAATGTTAGAGATGCTTACAGAAAACGGGCCATCACCCGCAGGAAAATTTTCTGATTTTTCTTGCCTGCAACATATAAAGCACTACAAAGTGCGTCAGGCGTCAATTATGCTTGTTTTTGAAGCGATAGTTGATTGTATAGAAAAAATCGAAAAACAGGAGCATAGAATACATGAGAAAACTGAAAAAGGTATCACGCAATTATAACGTTTCCTATTGCAAGACGCCGGGACGTCTTATCGGTACTACATTAGTACGCTGTTATCAACTTACACTTTCTGGTTTTGTTGGTAAAAACTGCAGGTATTTACCTACTTGTTCGGAATATTCCTACGAGGCGATTGTACGGCATGGGCTTTGGACTGGAGGATGGATAGCTTTTTTCCGATTTATACGTTGTGGTCCTTTCGGTAGTTATGGGTTTGATCCAACACCAATTGTTCTTGAAAGTCATTATCATTGGTATACTCCGTGGCGCTGTTGGAAGCTGGGTACGAAAAAAAATCCATGATGTTTTAGCGTTTAATAACCTAGAGTCTCTTCCTTTTCTGGTTTTTTTTACTAGTTAGTAGTGGTATATTGCCTGTCTTTTGACAAAAACTCTTTTGGTAACCTCGCTTATGTTCGTTTGTGAGAGTGGAGTAATGAGGTCTATGGTATGTGTGCGACAATTTCCCTTTCTTTTCCTAACGATTTAAAACGTGATTATGTCGTAGGCGTAACTGGCGCAGAAATTGCTCAATCTATTTCCAAATCATTAAGTAAAAAGGCTGTTGCTTATAGCTTTGATGGTGTTCTACATGATCTTTCTGATCCTATCACTATGCCTGGTGCAATTGAAATTATCACTCGAGATGATCCCAGAGCGCTCGAGCTTATTCGACACGACTGTGCTCATGTCTTAGCAGAGGCAGTACAGGAGCTTTTTCCCGATACACAGGTAACAATTGGTCCTGTCATTGAAAATGGTTTTTATTATGATTTTTCCCGCAATCAACCTTTTACTCTTGATGACTTAATAATTATTGAAAAAAAGATGCGAGAAATCATCGCTCACAATCAACCTTTTATTAAGACAATTTGGTCACGAGAAAAGGCAAAAAAGACTTTTGTTAAAAAAGGGGAATTTTATAAAAGTGATCTGGTTGATGGGATTCCAGAAAATCAAGATGTAAAAATCTATTTTCAAGGAGACTGGTTTGATCTATGCCGTGGCCCGCATATGGTTTCGACAGGTCAAATTGGTAATGCTTTCAAGCTGATGAAAGTAACCGGAGCCTATTGGCGTGGTGATTCCAAAAATCCAATGTTAACACGTATTTACGGCACAGCCTTTGCTAATGAAAATGATCTCAAAGCCTATCTGGCCATGCTGAAAGAAGCAGAGAAGCGTGACCATCGCAGATTAGGGCGAGAAATGAATCTTTTTCATTTTCAGGAAGAAGATCCTGGTGTTGTGTTCTGGCATACAAAGGGCTGGAAACTGTTTCAGAATCTGGTGAACTATATGCGCCGACGATTAGATCATGATGGCTATATGGAAGTAAATACACCACAAGTATTGGACAAGTCACTTTGGGAAGTTTCTGGTCACTGGGGCTTGTATAAAGAAAACATGTTCAAGATTACATCAGCGGATAATGATGCTATTGATAAACGTATCTATGCCCTAAAACCTATGAGTTGTCCTAGCCATGTGCAAATATTCAAGCACGGGCTTAAATCCTATCGTGACCTTCCAGTCAAAATGGCAGAGTTTGGTATTGTACATCGCTATGAACCTTCAGGTTCTCTTCATGGACTGATGCGGGTGCGAGGTTTTACACAAGATGATGCACATATTTTCTGCATAGATGAACACCTTGCTAGTGAATGTTTACGGATCAATGATCTTATTCTTTCCACTTATGCAGATTTTGGGTTTGAAGAGATTGTCATCAAGCTTTCAACTAGGCCAGAAAAACGTGTTGGCTCCGCTGCACTATGGGATCGAGCAGAAAATATTATGGCAAACGTACTTAAAACCATTGAACAAAAATCAAATAATCGTGTTAAGGTCGGTCTTCTTCCTGGAGAAGGTGCGTTTTATGGGCCGAAGTTTGAATATACGCTGAAAGATGCTATTGGTCGTAAATGGCAATGTGGTACGATACAGATTGATTTTAACCTGCCAGAACGGTTTGGTGCTTTTTATATTGATAGAAATTCGGAGAAACGTCACCCAGTGATGATTCACCGGGCAATCTGCGGTTCAATGGAGCGCTTTCTTGGCATTTTAATTGAAAATTTTTCTGGACATATGCCACTATGGTTTGCACCTCACCAGGTTGTTGTCGCAGCTATTACATCCGATGCAAATGAATATGTTAGACAGATAACGGATAAACTGAAGGATATGGGCTTAATTACTACATCTGACTTACGTAATGAAAAAATCAATTACAAAGTGCGTGAACATTCATTGCAGAAAGTACCAATAATTCTCGTTTGTGGGAAACGTGAAGCCGAAAAAAGCACAGTTAATGTGCGCCGCCTTGGTTCACAAAATCAAGTAGAGATGCCTCTTGATAAACTAATTGCACTCCTATTAGAGGAGGCAACACCACCTGACATTCGTCGCGTAAACTCGGTATGAACATGTGAATAAATGGCTATTTGTATAATACCTCTTTCCATATTCAGAGAATAATCTCATTGGCATCATTTTGATGCTAGAAAACTATTATCACAAGTGGATGAAGAAATGTTTTATTGTTTCGCGTTATATTTTAACCTACTTTCTAATAGAATCTTTGTTCATCATTTGCAATGAAGACCCTTGAACTAAGATTCATTTTGAATTAGCCAATGGAATTATTTTGAAGCATCTACAGATATGATGGATAGGCAATGACTATCATTGATAAACGCATTTTTGACCAAAAACGCTTAATTCCTGGTGTAAGCGGCTATTGGGAAGTTGTTATCGGTATGGAGGTGCATGCTCAAATAACTTCTAAATCAAAGCTGTTCTCAGGAGCTTCAACTACTTTTGGAGCACAGGCGAATAGCAATGTTTCACTTGTAGATGCAGCAATGCCTGGTACGCTGCCGGTTATCAATCGGGAATGTGTACACCAAGCAATCAAAACAGGTCTTGGCCTTAATGCGCGTATCAATCTGAAATCCGTTTTTGAGCGAAAGAATTATTTTTATCCTGATCTACCGCAAGGTTATCAAATCTCACAGTTTCAGAAACCCATCGTAGGCGAGGGGAAAATAACCATTTCTATCGGGCCCGATAAAGATGGTCAATTTGAAGATATTGAAATCGGTATCGAGCGCTTGCATCTGGAGCAAGACGCCGGTAAATCCATACACGATCAGCATTCAAGCATGTCTCATGTCGATTTCAACCGTTCTGGTATTGCACTGATGGAAATTGTTTCAAAACCAGATATGCGCTCAGCTGATGAAGCTAAAGCTTATTTAACAAAGTTGCGCAGTATTGTTCGTTATCTAGGCACCTGTAATGGCAATATGGATGAAGGCTCTATGCGAGCCGATATCAATGTTTCTATTCGCCGACCAGGAGAATCTTTTGGAACCCGCTGCGAAATCAAAAACGTCAATTCGATTCGATTTATTGGACAGGCGATTGATTATGAAACCCGCCGGCAGATTGCTATTCTGGAGAATGGTGGAATAATTGATCAAGAAACCCGCCTGTTTAATGCAGAACAAGGTAAAACCTATTCTATGAGATCAAAAGAAGAGGTGCATGATTACCGCTATTTTCCGGACCCTGATCTTTTGCCGCTTGAATTTGAACAATCTCTTGTTGATGGTTTGAAAAATGCTCTTCCAGAATTGCCAGATGACAAGAAAAAACGTTTTATTGCAGAAGATGGTCTGACAATTTATGATGCTTCCGTTATTGTAACAGAAAAAGCAATCGCTGACTATTTTGAAGTGATTGCCGATGGTCGTGATGGTAAAACTGTAGCCAACTGGGTTATTAATGATCTTCTCGGTGCCTTGAATAAAGCTAAACTTAGTATAGAGGAAACGCCGGTTTCACCAGAACAGCTTGGTTCTATTATCGACCTTATCAAACAAGGTACAATTTCAAGTAAAATTGCTAAGGAGCTGTTTGAAATAGTTTGGAATGAGGGTGGTAATCCAGTTGAAATTATTGATCAACGTGAGATGAAACAAATCACGGACATAAATGCGATTGAAAAAATTGTAGATGAAATTCTTGCTACTAACCAGAATGAAGTTGCACAGATCGGAGAAAAACCAACAATTGCTGATTGGTTTGTTGGACAGGTTATAAAAGCAACAAATGGCAAAGCCAATCCACGGATTGTCAACGTTCTTGTTAAAAAGAAATTGAACTTATTATACGATTCGATGCATAGTAACATAGGATGATGTACAGAAGTGTATTGATTTTTCTAGAAAACAAGGAAGACGTATAATTTTGAGGAGATACCTGATTAGGTAAATCATAAGGGGATAGTAATTTCAATTATCTTAATCCGAAATCAGATGATTCGTGAGAAAGGCAAGTAATGCTCCGTTTTTGGAAACAGTTTTTTACATGGTGGAATGGCAGCACGATTGGTACACGCTTTTTCACATGGTGCAATGGTAAATGCGTTGGAGAAGACCAATTTGGTAATATTTATTATGAGGGCAGCACTGATAAAGATGGCAATCCACGTCGATGGGTGATCTATAAGCACTATTCCGAAGCCTCAATGATTCCACCTGGGTGGCATGGTTGGATTCATCATCGTACTGATACGCTACCTTCCCAGGAAAATTACAAGCCTTATAAATGGGAAAAGCCGTATCAACAGAATTTGACTGCATCAAATGCGGCTTATACTCCTGGAGGCTCGATTTCCCATAGTGGAAAGCGCCCTTGCGTAACAGGTGATTATGATGCTTGGTTGCCAGAAAATTAAAAAAATTGTATTGTCTTAATTCATTTATGCTGTCCCGATTTTGTGATATGGGGGCCTGTGCTACGAATGAGTAAATTGGTATTAGGAAAGATGATTTTTCTTTTTTCTTATCTGCGTTTGTTTCATTTGATGATCATCTGTTTAGCAGGAATTAGTATTGCAATTTTTGTCATGCCTGCGCAAGCTGAGCGTGTTAGGAATTCTGTCGCAACTTTTTTAGGCCTTGATAAAATCACCGGACGGATGGTCACTTTTGATATTTATATCAATGAGACGTATCAATTTGGTACACTGAAAGTTACACCTCGTGTTTGTTACACAAGTTCTAAAGATGAAGCTGCACGAGTCGACGGCTTCGTTGAAGTCAATGAAATCACTCTTGATCAGAAAATTCAACGTATCTTTACTGGTTGGGTATTTGCTGATAGCCCAGGCTTGAATGCTGTTGAGCATCCCATTTATGACATTTGGCTTAAAAATTGTAAATAAAGCTCACCCACGCCTCTTTCTGACAGATCCGATTTTAAATAACCTTTCCTCAACGGTAAACAGTAAAGCTGCCAGTAGAATAACTCATAATCAATAATAGAGGAGGGAATACCTAGTGACCGACAAAACAATTTCCTCCTGCTTGTTTATAATGTTCACACATATTCAAGGCTGCATCACGATCTCCAACGGGAATACGAACACGGTAGTATGTACCGCGACCTGGGATATCAGCAGGTACAATTAGTATGTTGTTGTTACTAATAACACTACCAAAATGCTGTTTTGCCTCATGAGCAGATTGTTGCGCGGCTCCTTTTGAAGCATGAGAAGAAATTTGTATATAAAAATCATCCGCTGTTACATCAGTTTCTTCATGAGAGTGTGGCACAAAAACTTGTTTGGCAGCATTATCATCTATGTGTGTAAAAACTTCTGGCTTATCTGGAATCGATAGAAGTGGAAAAAGTTTTTGTGCAGAATCATTCACTGCATAAGAAGATTTTTTCTGATCTCCTTCCTCTTTAGCCATGCTATTTTTAGCCATGTCATTAGTTATAGTAGGCAGAAGATGTTTCTGTGCAGCAAGCATAGCGTTTTGAGAAAGAGCAATATCGTTTATATTGATACTAGCCCGGCCCGTAGTACCTGTGATACTTACTCCCTCGTCATCTAGAAATTGTTTGGATCTGAGCAACTTTCCTTCCTGATTCAGTTTAGAGATAACAGAGTTTTTACGTTCAGGATCGAAAATCTTTTGTGACATAATAGAAACTGGCGGATTCTGTACATTCGCAGTGGTTTTCCCAGGTATTTCAACTAAAGATTGATCTAAAACGTCTTTTGTTGCTAGAGGTAATCGTTTATTTATTTCACTAATGTCCAATGGTGTTTCTGTTTCATCAATAAGACTTTCTTGCCGACTTTTTTTAGGAATATCTCCTTCTACCAAATTATAAACTGCCTGCTCGTTTCTGTTTGCCAGCATCTGACTTACATTCTGAGCTTTTACCTTAAGCTCTTCCTGTTCTGCATGAATGATCACAGGCAAAGCATCTTCTGCATTCTTGGAGAAAAAAAATATATAGGTTCCTGTTCCTAAAGCAAAGAGCATCGTCACGATTATACCATTATAAAGCCATCTATGCCTATTTTTACTGATTACTTTTTCAACATTAGATTTTTTAAGATCCCTTAAAGAAGACGATAAAGCCCAATCATACACAGGGTTTATATTTTCTTCACAGTCATCTCCCGAACATTTCTGTGGAAAAAATCCTTGCGCTTTTTGTGAAGATTCCTTTTCTAGATTCCGAAATTCAGCATCAGAAACTACCTGATCTTTTAATCGATCCCCGCCTGGAAAGATATCCGCGAATTCCTGATCAAAGGGATTTCTTCCTCTTAATTCAACTGCTTCGTCCTCATGATATATTAAAGGTAAATCAAATACTTCAGTTTTTTCAACTCTAGTTTCATCTAGTGCAGTATCAAAATCAGGCAATGTTTCAACAGTATCCTGATATGGTATCTCAAATTCTTTCGTCTCAGAATAAATATCATCACGACAAGATTTCTCATCTGCGATAGTACAAGAACTACATTCTTCAATACCGTTTTTTTGTTCACAGCTATTATGGATAGTTTTATAGGATTTTTTAGCTCCATATTGCACGGTATAACCGTAACGATGTCCTGATTCAGGCCCTACAGAAGAATTATATCTCAACTGTTGCCCCTGTTCACTTTTATAACTAAAATGAAAAGAACCCTCCCTAGTAGGTTCCTGCGTCATATGATCCTTTATTCCATCAGAGGTGGTTTCATATTCCTCTGCACTGAGAAAGAAATGTTTTGACATATCACGTATGTAAGATGCATCATCAAACGTTGCATTTGCAGGCCTTTGTACATGCAATGATGATGCAGAAGTGTCAGCCCGCATTTGATCCAATTGATTTACATTTTGGGAGAGACTTTCCGCATGCATGGCATATTCATTTGATACATTTACTGCAGGCTCAGACACAATAGCCTCATCTTTTTCATAATGAGGATGGGTAGTTTGATCAGCAATAAATGTTTCATTTACAAGATGTGTATTTGTTGGCTTCTCCATAGCACCGCTGCTATAAGATATATCAGAAAGCGCCTGATTCTTTATATCTGAATGGCTTTGTTTGGACTCTGCGTGCATCCACTGTTGAACCTCGTCTCTCTCTGAATAAAATTGCGTAACCTTATATCCTCCCTCATAAGGGCAAGAACCAGCACACCAATCATCTTCAACTGAACAAAGTTCTTCATCGCTATTATCTTTTAAAGCAGTTAAATCATTATCTCCAATATTAAAAATATCTGATGAAATAAGACCACGATCTTTTGAAAAAGGTAGAGCTTTATTCCCATCATCCTTTCTACAATATTTCCCTCTCAATGAATCCTCTTCATTTTCCAGGATATTATTAGAGAAATTCTCTTCTCCTGCAGATCCTGCTGTATTACAAGCACCATTATCCTTCTTAAGAGGAAGAAATTTCGCCGGTTCACTATAATTAATTTTACAACGATCGTTAGAAGCAATATTCTCAGGCTTTTCACTAAACAGTCTTGCAAGCTCCATGATCGGATCACGGCTGATTTGCGCTTTGTCGTCACAATTACTGGATTTACGATCAAAGTTCATTATTTTACTTTCCAGCTGACCGATCTGTTCATTTTATAACTTAATCTCTCAGGATATGATAGATAAATTGATATTGCAAATACACCAGATAAAACATAGAGACCACTGATTCTAATAAAACTTTGCATTCTTCTATCACATAAATAGACCAATTAATAGAACAAGTCTATTACCTGCGCAGATTCTTAAAAATTGTCCAACAGAGAGTTACTATCGCATTTCTGTTGGTGCTTTAACACCGATAATGCCAAGTCCTGAGGCAAATATATCAGCTATTACCTGTATCAACCCGAGTCGCGCATACGTTAATCCTTTATCTGCAACCTGGACAAAACGTAAAGAAGCATCTTTGTGGCCCTTATTCCAATGGCTATGAAAATAACCGGCTAATTCATAAAGATAAAATATCAGCCGGTGAGGTTCTTGATGCATTGCCGCCTGTTCAATTAATCGAGGATATTCGGCAAGCTTTCGGATAAGTGTTAGCTCACTTTCATCGCTAAGCCTGCCTATATGTTCAAGCATATCCTCTCGAAATATTTCATTAATCTGTAGAGATTCACATGCTTGCCGTAAAACTGAATGGCAACGCGCACTTGCATATTGTACATAAAAAACTGGATTATCCTTAGATTGCTCAGTTACCTTTATAAAATCAAAATCTAGCGGTGCATCAGATTTACGATAGAGCATCATAAAGCGAATTGGATCACACCCTACTTCATCAATAACATTACGCAAAGTAATAAAATTTCCTGTGCGCTTGCCCATATGCAGCAGTTTGCCATCACGGTATAACTTGACAAGCTGACATAAAAGCACTACCGGCCTGGCTTTAGCGCCTGAAATAGATTTGGCAATAGCTTCCAAACGCTTGACATAACCGCTATGATCCGCCCCAAGAACATAAATCATTTCATTAAAACCACGGTCATACTTATTTTTAAAATAAGCCAGATCAGCAGCAAAATAAGTGTAAGAACCGTCTGATTTTATCAGGGGTCGATCCATATCGTCGCCTACTTCTGTCGAACGAAGCAATACCTGATCTCTTTCCTCCCAGTCTTCCAAGAAATGCCCTTTCGGTGGTGGCAATTTGCCTTTGTAGATATAACCGCGTAGCGTTAAATCATCAATCACGCTACGAATAGCCTTACCATGATCGGCATGTAGTGTGTGTTCTGAAAAAAAAACATCATGATGTACATTAAGTGCTGCTAGATCACGCCTAATCAGACGCATCATTGCAGCAGTGGCACGAACTCTAGCGATAGACAGCGCTTTATCTCTATCCATTTTCAAAAGCGCTTCACCGAATTCATCTACCAATGCTTTGCCAACGGGCACAAGATAATCTCCAGGATAGAGGCCTTCAGGAATTGTACCTATGTTTTGGCCCAATGCTTCACGATAACGCAAAAACACAGATCTAGCGAGAGTCTTTACCTGACCGCCTGCATCATTAATATAATATTCCTTTACAACATCATAGCCAGCAAAATTTAAAAGGTTAGCTAAGACATCACCAACGACAGCGCCACGGCAATGACCAATATGAAGGGGACCTGTTGGATTAGCCGAAACATATTCAATGTTGACCTTAACATTTTTACCAATATTCGAACGTCCATAATCTACGCCTTGTTTTATCATATTCGCAAGGCGCGTATGCCAAAAAATATCCGTCAGGCGTAAATTGATAAAACCCGGCCCGGCAATTTCAACGGAAGCAATATCGCTATCATTACCTAGAAGGGCGCTGATTTGCACTGCTAGACTACGCGGATTTTTACCGACAGCTCTAGCTAAAACCATAGCTGCATTGGTTGCAATATCACCATGAGATGTATCCCTTGGCACATCTACAGAAATACAGGATAGATCTAAGCACTTCCCATTCTTTTCTTTAATATTAGAATCTTGCAAAATATTTTTAATTCGATTTTCGAATTCAGCGAAGATAGTCATATTCATTTCCATAGCTCATTAGCTCATTTATTATCATCTAAGCAATTAGAATAAATCTGCCTTATGATCAAACAGGCGTTTTGCATACGGCATAATCATTAGTCACTCTTAAAAGCAAAGTCAGAAATAAAAAGCATATAAGCTTTATCATTTAATATTTATGCACCTTATTTGCTGCTATTGTATTTCTGATGATAGTATCATCACAACATTCCAGCAAGTTTGGGCAACGAGAAAGCTCGTAAGTTGTTCGCATTGCAGTAAGGTCTGAATGAAGCGCTTGCGGTCCGTACCCGTACCTACAATGCTCATATTCATTAACATTTTCTACAAGTTCTATTTATTTTTGTTTAAATGCAAACCCACTTTAAGTACCTTATGTTTTTTGTTTTAATATACTTTAAGATTGCTGAAAAATATGGTTTCTACAGCTTTAAAATTGTTATAGACTCTTTGGATCTGTCTAATTGGCATTTCAAAATTTTGGAAATATTCTATTTGGAAAGTTTATACGGTTAGCAATGACTGTGATTTTATCTGATTCAGCGGCAAAGCGCATTGCCGAAATTTTAATTTCTAGACCGGATAAATGCGCTCTGCGTATCTCAGTCGAGGGGGGAGGTTGTGCCGGTTTTTCTTATAAATATGACTTAGTCGAGCAGCAGAGCAATGATGATTTGGTCATCGAAAAAAATGGTGCATGCGTATTAATTGATTCTATCTCACTCTCTTTTATGGAAAAAGCTGAAATCAATTTTGTTGACAATTTAATGGGACAAACCTTTGAGATTAAAAATCCAAATGCCTTATCATCATGCGGTTGTGGAACAAGTTTTTCGGTTTTGAAATAAAATTCAAAGATCGGTTAATCCATCAATCATGTTTGGGAAAGTCTCGTTTTGTCTGTCGTATATTTTGTTATATTATTTTCTATTAGCAATTATCTTGTTTGGAGCAGATTCTTCTTCTGCTAAGACAAAGCAAACACTTCCAATCTCTGATATAAAAAATATGCAACCTTTGTCTTCTCCACCAAATCAGCCGCTTTTTACAAATGCAATTTTACAGCTTGAAGCACACCTAACATCGGGTAGTTCGGCAATAAAAAGCGGTCTTGCATGGCGTGTTTTTTCATTAAAGGTTGATAAAAACGATAAGCTGCCTCTGAGTGCTTACTCAAAAGGTGGTTCAGTTGAATTCAGATTAGCAGCAGGTGACTACCTAATTCACGTCGCGTTTGGCAAGGCAAGCGCTACTCAGCGCATAACATTAGAAGCCAATAAAAGATTTTTAAAACACATAGTGCTCAATGCAGGGGGAATAAAACTTGATGCTATCCTCCCTAATGGAAAGATTAATAAAAGCCAGTTACAATTTTCAATTTATACAAACTCAAATCAAAGCAAGGAACAGATCCTTATAATCTCGAATATTAAACCAAATACCATCGTGCGATTGAATGCAGATACATACTATGTTGTTTCTAATTACGGCACAGCAAACGCCATTATAGGCTCCGATATAAAAGTAGAAGCAGGAAAATTAACAGAAGCAGTAATGCAACATCGAGCGGCACAAATAACATTAAAGCTCGTACGCCAGAAAGGTGGTGAAGCACTAGCAGATACGAGTTGGGGTATTATAAACAATTCAGGTGATATCGTTCGAGAGATTGCGAATGCTTATGCTTATATCATATTGGCAGAAGGTGATTATATTGCCATAGCTAAAAATAAGAAGCTGATTTATCAGAAAGAGTTTTCAGTGTCATCAGGACAAGATCAAGAAATAGAAATTCCTGCCATTTTACAAAATATCACTGACAGCAAAGCGGTAGATTAATAATCTTACTTTACCCACACCACCTATACTACCCATAGAAAATAAGCCATCACGCATTCCTATTCTATGAATAGCTTATGCTTAAAGATTTTATATCAATAATCCGAGAATCGTTTATCACAATAAAAGATACGAAAAACATCCTGCCGATGACAAACTACTGTACTCAAAGATTATATTAAAACGGCTATCCTTTATGATCATCCATCAGATACTGGCATATATCAACTGATAGATCTTGTATAAGACAAAAATTTCTATTCCCACAACAGGTAATTTTTTTGCCATTGCTGAATACGATCCCGAACTTAATTAAACTAAATACAGAATTAGGCAATAAGCCACAACAAAATCGATTTGATAAAGGAAGTAACTCTCTTCACGCTTGTTAAAAACAACGGGTGATTATTACCATTTTCTTTTAGGTTAAAGGCAGTGAAAACAGAAATTAACACCACAATCTCAATAACTACTGGATAGAACCGCTGAAATAAGCTAGTATTTAGTCGTTTATATCAGAGTTGTAACTGGTCGCACCGCTGTTAAAATTCATAAACAAAGTTACTTCATTCTTCACATAATAGACGATCCTCATGTATAGGATTTTTATCCTATAAACAGAAAGACGTCATGAGTGAACGTGAAATAAAATTGCAAAAGCTATTTAATGTTATACTTTATGCCATGATATTCAGACAAAGAATCCGCTTTTTAAATTCAATTAACTGATAAACAAACCATCTTCAAGATAAAAAATATAAATCTGAATATTAAGTGTTGCAGAGTTTAAAATGTTTAATCTGATAGATGCAAAAAACCTGTGCGAGATTTTATAAATAACCTAGATAGCAGACCTTTTCAACTTAAAATACTCATACAGATTACTAGAATATAGTAAGTTTCCTTAGCGAAAGTAAAAACAAGTCCTTCATACCTGGACTCTCAAACATCACAAATGTAACCAGGACTTTTTCTTATGGAATCTTTCCATTCAACATTTTTTTAACTGTCTCTGCTAGTTGTTTAAGAGAAAAAGGTTTTACCAAAAATGCAAATGCCGCTTCCTCTGGAAGATTTCTAGAAAATGCATCCTGCGCATAGCCTGAAACAAAAATGAATTTTATTGCAGGAAAACGTGCACGCAGCTTCTTAAATAAAGTCGGACCATCCATTTCAGGCATAATAACATCAGAAATAACAATGTCAACCTTACCTTTCCGCTCTTTAATAATTCTCCAAGCCTCAAGACCACTAGCGGCTGCAAATACCGTATAACCACGCGATTGCAAGGCTTTTACACCACCTATTCGCACGGAATCTTCATCTTCAACCAAGAGAACATTTGCAGAACCTGACAGATCAACTGATTGATTATCATCTGCTTTTCTGTTTTTTTTCTGTTCTTTCTCTTTGTGCGCATTATCTTGATCTTGAATATGATGTGGTAAATAAATTCTGAAAACTGTACCTTTCCCTAGCTCAGAATCACAATAGATATGCCCTCCTGTCTGAGTAACTATACCATAGACCATGGATAATCCCAATCCTGTTCCCTTACCAACGTCTTTTGTAGTGAAAAACGGATCAAAGATTTTTCCAAGAACATCTTCTGCAATACCCGTACCCGTATCGCTTATCTCAATCAATACATAATTGCCAACCTGAAAATCTTTGTAACCCAACCAAAGACTTTCTTGCTCCGTAATATTAGCAGTTCTTATTGTCAGCTTTCCGCCTTGCGGCATGGCATCACGTGCATTAATAACGAGATTCATGATAGCACGCTCAAGCTCTGCTTGATCAGCCTTAATTGACCATAGAGAGCGCCCATGTTCAATATGCAATTGGATACTATTACCAATAAGCCGGATAAATAACATCCGTAAATCTGCTAATATATCAGTCATATCTAGGATCTCAGGACGTAAGGTTTGACGACGCGAAAATGCTAGCAACTGACGCACAAGGGAGGCTGCTCGGTTGGCATTGTTTTTGATATTCATAATATCTGGATGTGAAGGATCAGAGCTTCGATGATTGCAAAGAAGAAGGTCACAAGACATAATAATTGCTGTGAGCACATTATTAAAATCATGGGCAATACCACCAGCAAGCTGTCCCACAGCTTGCATTTTCTGACTCTGCTCCATCTGTTGTTCAAGCGCACGTTGTTCTGTGATTTCAATCACAGAGATGATACAAGAACCCATTCCATTCCGGATGACAGAACTGATATAAAGACGGACATACCTCTTTTTTTCCCCGATAAGCGCAGCATCGATTGGAGGAATAATGATACTTCTATCAACAAAAATTTGCTGTATGGCTTCTTTTACCCGTTTTTGATCCTGTAATTCCAATGAAAAAATAAAATTAAGATTGTTCCTTGTAGAAGATTCTTTTAGCTTAAAAAGCATTAAAAAACGTGAATTTGCACGTTCTACCACCCTATTATGATCTATGATGGCTAAGGCAATAGGGCTGATATCAAAATAATCATCAAACCATATCTTACTCTGCTTAGCACTGATAGATTTATTCAGTGTAAAAGCACTTTCAATCATAGTATCTTTCAGAAAGCCTGCCTGTAGCAGCGATAAAGTACACCTTGTTCTACAAGAAATAGGATTCATAACATAAAACTTTATTTCTCCGGCTTTCTTTCTATTGCCTACGTCACGTTTTTCTTTTGCTTTGCAAGCTTCTCCCTGCGTTGCTATCTGCTTAGGAATTGCTTTTTTATTTTCAATATTACTGATAAAAATCTCCTCTCTTTTGTGCTCTTCAGTTAGATCAGAGATTATCCATATAAGCATCCTATTCCCGCTAATTTCGAATGGTTTTACTGTCATCGAGTAAATGAATTTGCCTTTCCTTTGCCGTCTTTTATCTTGTGCAATAAGGTTGTTGGGTTGTTTTATTTTACACGAGGCGATACGCCCCTCTTTTGCAGCCATATTAAGCCGATAAATAGCCTTAGAGATCTTTTTATCAGCGGAAAATAAAGCCTCTAACGGCAAAACCTTTGTACCGCTCAAGTGCCTATAAGCGCTATTGGTATAAAGCATTCTTCCAGCTTCGCTGGTAAAAGCGATAGCATCAGGCAGCTGATTCAGGATATGAGTCGCATGCATTGTGTGTGGATCATCCAATACAAAACGACAAATACCAAAAGCACTACACAATAAAAAAAATATCCCAATTGCAGCACAGCCGCTCAGTATAATAATCACTAATTGCTCGCCCAAGAGATGATGAGAGGCCAAACAAATAAGTCCGCCATCAATCAGAACTAGACAGGTTGACACGAATTGCCAGAGGACGGTCCTACTACCAAACATGAGTTAATACATCAACTTCCACCTGCCAAAATGCCCTTGATGTTTTGCAAAATAAACTCTCTTTTCTATCTTCAATATTTCAAAACAAGTTGATTGTAAATTAACACGTTTTGCGAAAAACTTTCGAGTATCTATTAATTCTTGCGTTTTATCTAAAAGATGTGTATTATTCTGTTTTGAAATTCGTTAGTTTTAAAGTAGGGTAGAGAAATTAAATGGATGCTTGGCTGGGTACTCAAATTAGCGCAGATGCGATGGGTATCGTCAGCCGTTTTATTGCTATATGTACTGTTTTTTTTGCTATTGCATGGCTGTGTTTTACCCTTTTTCGTAAATTAAATAAAAATGCCCTAATTAGAAAAAAACGTTCTGTCCGGCTTTCAGTGTGTGACATTGTTCCTATAGACGATAGTCGTCGCATTGTGCTGGTCCGTCGTGATACTGTTGAACACCTTATTCTTTTAGGAGGACATGGTGATATAATTATTGAACACAATATTAGTGTATCAAAAGTCCCTGCAGTACATGAAAATCCAATTCATTCATCATCATCAAAAGCAGGTAGTAAACCAGGAATTAAAGCACCCCCCCTATCTCAGTTGAAGGAGGTTACTAAAATCCAATCTGCTTCTACAAATCAAGCAAAAGGATATACAGTGCAGGTGTCTGTACCTGATTCTCCAGCGATCGCTACTTCGTCTAAAGATATGCCTGAAGCCCTTAAAAGTGCAACTATGCAGCAGAAAGATCCAGGTTTGCAAATTTCTCCTTCATTGGATATTCCTATGGTAGAGGGTTCCCCGTCCTCTGTGAATGTTGGTGCGGAGCAACCTGTGAAACGTATTTTACCTAAGAACAGCATTCCCTCTCTTGACGTTAGTCGATGGTCTGAAATGTCTCCGGTTCAGTTTCGTCAGCATCCTTCTTATACGGATAAAGAGTACCCAGTTAATTACTCTATCGCTAATAAAACATCTGTTGTGCATCAAAAAGAAGCGGCATTTCCATCAAGCGAACACCGACATAAACCGGAAATGTCATCTTCTTTTCATATCCAGCAGAATGGTGGTGTTATCCCTAGACCGATAACAATCACCGGACACCTTGATGGCACAGGTAATCGTATTACTCCCTACTTAGCTAATCCAGAGCAAAGCCTAACTTCACCAGCACTGACCATGATGAGTAATAGTACCAGCGATTCAGTATCAGTTCAAGATGACAATTTCATGAGCTTCGCAGATGATGCTTCTTATAAATCAAATCCACACATGGAATCAGTAAAAAGTGAATCGCAAAAAAGACAGCAACTAGGTTTCCGGATAACGGATCAACCTGCAAAAGAAAGTTTTGAAAAGATTTTGCAGGAAGAACTGATTCGAACCAAAACTAATATAAAACTCTCATCACAAAATGAGAGTTAGCGATAGGGTTGCTTGGAAGCTAGGTTAGCTGATTCAATCGGCTTGTTTAGAATCAAATGGCAATGGAAGTATTCTTCATCTTATATTAGCATCCTCTGATTATGGAGCGCATTATTTCGATTGGGTTTTATGCAAAGCAAGCACGAAGTAAATCGACTTATCTTGACTATATCATGTTATTCGAAAAGGGGTATTGTTGCCGATATTTCATCTTACCTTGTAATAAATGGCTGCAATATTGTTGACTCTTCCCAGTTTGATGATCTTGAAACCGGGAAATTTTTTATGCGCGTTACTTTTATAAGCGAAGAAGGTGTAACGTTACAAGAATTGTCAAAAGGTTTTGCCGACATCTGCAAAAAATTTTCCATGAAAGCAAGCTTTCACAATGAACATGAACGAATGAAAGTCATTCTTATGGTTTCACGTTTTGGCCATTGTCTTAACGATCTGCTGTACCGATGGCAGGTTGGTGCTCTTTTAATTGATATTGTCGGGATTGTATCCAATCATCTTGACTACCGAAAAGCGATTGTCGACTACGATATTCCATTCTACCATATTAACATAACAAAGGAGACAAAACGTGAAGCTGAGCAAAAACTACGGGAAATTATCCGAAAAAGCAGTGCAGAGCTTATTATACTCACACGTTATATGCAGATTCTTTCAGAAGAACTATGCCATGAAATGAAAGGAAAAATTATCAACATACACCATTCTTTTTTGCCTAGTTTTAAAGGAGCTCACGCCTACAAGCAAGCATATCAACGTGGTGTTAAGCTCATTGGTGCTACAGCACATTATGTGACAGCCGATCTGGATGAAGGTCCAATTATCGAGCAGGATGTAGCTCGCATTACTCACGCACAAAACTCTGATGATTATATTGCCATCGGTAGAGATATTGAATCACAAGTCCTTGCGCGGGCTGTCTATGCTCATATTCAACACCGTACTTTTATTAATGGCAATCGTGTTGTTGTTTTCCCAGCCACTCCGGGCAGTTATGCTCTTAAGAAAATGAGATAACCCCCTTTAAAGATTGTTATACGCAGTACTACAATCATCATCGATTATTCTACTTAAATTGTTTTTCTATTTGATCATATATTTTTACCTGCAAAAAAATATCTTTTTTTTGATAATTTATTAGGTAGAGTCTTGTGATGAAATTTCATTTTGTTACAAGTAGAACAGAAGCTGCTATACAGGCTGGCAGAAAATTGATCAAAAAATATGGTCAAACCTCTTCAGATGAGACAGATGTTATTGTTGTTCTGGGAGGTGATGGCACTATGTTGCGAGTTTTACGTGATTTTATGAATAGCAATATACCAATTTACGGGATGAATCGCGGTTCAGTTGGTTTTCTCATGAATAAATATAAAGAAAATAAGCTCTCAAAAAGGATTGCTGCAGCCCGCAAGGAAGAAATTCATCCTTTGCGTATGATTGCTGAATCTGAATTGACTGGTCGCATTGAAGCGCTTGCTATAAATGAGATTTCACTTTTCCGTCAATCTTATCAGGCAGCTAAAATAAAGATAAGTGTAGATAAAAGAGTGCGTATGGACGAATTAATCTGCGACGGAATTATGGTTGCAACACCTGCCGGATCAACAGCCTACAACCTCTCTTCCCATGGACCGATTCTTCCATTGATAGCACCACTGATGGCACTAACGCCAGTTAGTCCATTTCGCCCTCGACGTTGGCATGGTGCTCTTCTCCCTAATAATGTAACAGTACGTTTTGATCTTCTAGAAAGCAAAAAACGCCCGGTTAATGTAGCAGCAGACAATGTTGAGGTAAAGTCAATCTATTCTGTCATTATTAACTCAGCTATGGATGTTAAGGGTTGCATTTTGTTCGACTCCAATCATTCTTGGGACGAAAGGATATTATCTGAACAGTTTCGCTATTAAATATAATTACTTTTGTCTTTCTATAAAAAAAGAATGGTTTCTTTCATTTAAAAACCTATAGTTGACATTTCTATTCAAGAACCGTAACGCCGATTTTGTCGGTAATAATCTGTGCAGCATATTTACTTTATTATGGATTTATTCATGGTCTGCGCAAAATATGGGTAAGAATCTAAAAATTGACCAAGAAAAAAACAATAACATCTCTGACAACCTTTTCTGATCTTAGTCTTTCTACAAAAGTTCTGGCTGCTGTTAAAGTTGCAGGTTATAAAAAACCGACTCCTATCCAACTCGATGTTATTCCACATGTATTGCAACGCAAAGACGTTCTCGGCATAGCACAAACAGGTACAGGTAAGACAGCATCTTTTGTGCTGCCAATGTTAACCCTGCTAGAAAAAGGTCGAACACGGGCACGCATGCCACGTACAGTTATCCTTGAACCAACACGCGAATTAGCGGCACAAGTAGCAGAAAATTTTGCTCAATATGGTATCAATCACCACCTGAGTCTGGCTTTACTTATCGGTGGTGTTTCTTTTGAAGAACAGGAGCGCAAATTAGAGCGTGGTGCTGATGTATTGATTGCCACGCCAGGCCGTTTTCTCGATCATTTTAAACGAGGCAGATTGTTGTTAACTGGTGTTGAAATTCTAGTTATTGATGAAGCAGATCGGATGCTAGATATGGGATTTATTCTTGATATTGAGCGAATCTGCAACCTTATTCCTCTTACGCGTCAGACTTTGTTTTTTTCAGCAACCATGCCGCCGGAGATTATAAGGATAACTGAACAGTTTTTGCATGCACCTAAAAGAATTGAGATTGCACAACTTGCATCAACAGCACGTACAATTACCCAATGGTTGATAAAATCTGCTTCTAACCCATTGGAAAAACAATATGTTTTACGCCGACTTATCGAAATAGAAGAGCATGAATTGAAAAATGCAATCATTTTCTGTAACCGTAAGCGCAATGTTTCTGAACTTTTTCGCTTACTTGTAAAACATAACTTCAATGCAGGTGCCTTGCATGGTGATATGGACCAACATACCCGTATGGCTATGTTGTCATCTTTTAAAGATGGCAAACTTAAATTTCTGGTTGCCTCGGATATTGCAGCCCGAGGATTGGATATACCGGATGTCAGCCATGTGTTTAATTTTGATGTGCCGATTCGTTCAGAAGATTATGTGCATCGTATCGGGCGGACAGGACGGGCGGGACGTCAAGGGAAGGCTTTTACAATCGTCACAGAAAGTGATAAAAAATATGTACAGGCTATTGAAAAAATGAATGGTGAGAATATCGAGTGGCTTTATGAAGAATCCATATGGACTCAATTCGATCAAGAAAAGCATACCAAAGCTGAACAAATCAAATCTCAAAGGATAATTCAAAAAGATAGGAGCGAAAAAAGTAATTTATCGTTAAAAGACAAAAAAAATCAGGAGAATGAAACAATAGTGGGATTTGGTAACGATATCCCAGCCTTTATGTTAATTCCGATATCTTGCAATTAAAAATCCCATCAAGTAAGTATAATACTTTATGCTATTCCGTTTTTAATCTTTTTTCGACGAGTCTTCGCCCCATTAACGGCAGTAGATCCGCGAGTTTAGGTCCACTCTCACACCCTGTCAATGCAAGGCGTAATGGTTTGAACAAGGCTTTTCCTTTTCTATCGCTTTCTTTTTTCAAACGCTCTATCCACTGCTGCCAAGTTTTACGATTCCAAGGTTCATACGGCAAAAGGTCAGCAGCTAAATAAAAGAAATGGCGATCTACTTCTGAGAATGATATAAAGTGCAGGTTAGAATCTGTGATAATCTTCCACCAATCTCGTGCATCTGCTAATATGTGAAGGTTTTCACGGACAGTTAGCCAAAACGCTTTGACTTTCTCTCCCGTAATTCCCATTTCTGTTAAACGTTTATGAACATCTGTAAATGTCAATTTATAAATAATGCGACGATTGAGATTGACAAGCTCTGTTAGATCAAATTTTGCCGCAGACTTTGAAGCAAAAGAAAGATCAAAATGCTTAACTAATGCTCTTATTGTTGAATACGGTTCAATGTTCTCTAATGTACCAATTAACACTGATAAAGATGCAATAGCTATTGCTTCAATTCCCGCTTTGCGCAAATTACAGATGGCAAGATTTCCCTTGCGTTTTGAAAGCCCTTCACCTGATACACTTGTTAGAAGATTGATATGACCAAAAATTGGCATAGTAGATATATCACCTAATGCCTTGAAAATAGAAATTTGTACAGCAGTATTGGTTATATGGTCATCTCCACGGATAACGTGTGTTATCCCCATATCCATATCATCAACTACTGAAGGTAACGTATAAAGATATGTTCCATCTGCACGAATTAAAACCGGGTCAGATATAGAAGCAAGATCAATTATCTGAGGCCCGCGTACGATATCATCCCAATGCACTTCTGTACGTTGCGGTTCAAAAGGTGTATTAAAAAAATTAGGCAAAAGAAATCGCCAGTAAGGTCGTCTGCCATCCGCTTCAAATGCCTGCTTTTTCTCTGTTGTTAGTTTAAGCGCCTCACGTCCATAGATAGGCGGTAGCTTATTTGAAAGGCGGATTTTACGTTGTAATTTAAGTTCTTCCAAGGTCTCATAACAAGGATAAAGAAATCCGGTCTCTATAAGTTTTTGTGCAATCTTGCAATAACGCTCCACTCGCTTGGATTGAAAGTAAACCTTGTCCGGTTTGATACCCAACCACTCAAGATCTTCTGCAATACCATTAACATATTCAGACTTTGAGCGCTCAACATCCGTATCATCATAACGTAAAATAAATTGCCCGCTCTGCTGCATAGCAAACAGCCAATTGAAAAATGCAATACGGACATTACCAATATGAATATTGCCCGTTGGAGAAGGAGCAAAACGAACACGAATCATAGGTTGATCTAACTCTGTTTCTGAAAAAACTCAACAATCAAAATTATAACAAAACAAAAATTAATCAGATCACTCAAAATCACTACAACACATGAAATGATCTAAAGTGATTTGTTATTGGGTAACGTCTGTCACGGCCAAAATTTTTATCCGTAATCTTAATCCCAGGCGCAGCCTGCCGACGTTTGTACTCTGCCATGCACAATAATTTCTCAACTCGTTCAACTACTACCTTATCATATCCTCGAGCAATAATAGAATCAGCTCCCATCTCATTCTCAATCATACATTCCAGGATACTGTCAAGAACATCATAAGGCGGCAATGAATCTTGATCTTTCTGTCTTTCACTCAGCTCAGCTGAAGGTGCTTTATTCAATATATTTTCTGGAATAACTGCTCCAGCAGGTCCTTTAGCATTAATAGGTTTATGAGCATTACGCCATTTACTCAAGGCATTAACCTGCGTCTTGTATACATCTTTGATCGGGTTAAATCCACCATTCATATCACCATAAAGCGTTGTATACCCAACAGATATTTCAGACTTGTTGCCTGTACTAATCAGCATTGATCCAAATTTATTGGAAATCGCCATAAGAATGGTACCACGTACACGACTTTGCAGATTTTCTTTTGTCACATCTTTAACTTTTTCAGAAAAAAGTAAGGTAAATACCTGTAAAAAACCCTCAACTGCTGCATTAATTGGAACTATATTATAATGACAGCCCAATAGTTTTGCACAAGCCTGAGCATCATCAAGAGAATCTTGCGATGTATAACAATATGGCAGCATGATGGTATATACCCGATTTGCTCCCAGCGCATCTACAGCAATGGCGGCGCATAGAGCAGAGTCAATGCCACCAGATAGGCCCAGTACAACATTTTTAAAACCATTATTATTGACATAATCCGCAAGCCCAATCATACAAGCAGCGTAATCCGCCTCATAATTAGAAAGAATACGTCCCCTAGGACCCGCAATGCAGCGTAAACTGGAAGGTGTTCCTTTCCAGATTGTAGTAACAACATCCTCCTGAAAATGCTTCATCTGAAAAGCAAGGCTACCATCTGCCTGCAAAGCAAACGAGCCGCCATCATACACCACTTCATCTTGCCCGCCAAATTGATTAGCATAAACAATTGGCAAACTACTTTCTTTTACTTGCCTAGCAATAACCTCAAGCCGCATGCTAAATTTTTTACGACTGAAAGGTGACCCATTGAGAACTAAAATAAGCTGTGCTCCTTTTTTTGCAAGTTTTTTGCAAAATTTACTGTCGTTCCAAACATCTTCGCAAATCGGTAAACCAATTGATACATCTCGAAATGTAACTGGTTCAATCTTAATCCCACTTGTAAAAACACGCTTCTCATCAAACTGATCATAATTTGCTAAATCTATCTTATAGCGCTCAGCGATGAGTTTACCCTTATCAAGCACCACAACAGCATTATAGAGATTATCTTGGCGCTGAAGCGGTGTCCCTATAATGATACCAGGTCCTCCGTCCTGTGTATCAAGAGCTAACATATACATAGCTTGTTCACAAGCTTTGAGAAAAGCAGGTTTAAGAACTAGATCTTCAGGAGAATAACCACAGATAAAAAGTTCCGTGAAAAGAATAAGATCAGCTTTGTCAACTGCAGCTCTCGCCCGTACTTCTCGGGCGAGAGCAAGATTGCCAGGAATATCACCCATCACTGGCTTAAGTTGGGCGACCATTAAACGAAAACTCTTGCCTACATTCTTAATTTTTTTCATCAAAATAAAAAACGCTTCTTAATAAATACCAAAATAAAGGCAAAACGAAAATAGTACAACTCTATACCGTTGTATAAAAATAGAAAAATCAACTACTCATTCAAAGTTTGTGAGTCCCGATCCTTTTTTAAAAGGGCAGCAACAAAGAAAGCAAATTCCAATGCCTGATCTGCATTCAAACGCGGATCACAATGAGTGTGGTAACGATCCGAAAGATCCTCAGCTGAAATTGCATAAGCACCGCCAGTACATTCCGTAACATTCTTGCCTGTCATTTCGATATGAACACCACCCGGATGCGTACCTTCTGCCTGATGGATATTAAAAAACGACTCCATTTCACATAAAATACGGTTGAACGGCCGTGTTTTATAAGCATTTTCCGTAGTAGTATTCCCATGCATAGGATCACAGGACCAGATTACTTTGCACCCTTCACATTTAACAGCACGGACAAGAGCAGGAAAATACTTCTCAATTTTGTTAAAGCCAAAACGCGCAATCAACGTTATTTTCCCTGGCTCATTTTCAGGATTAAGAATATCAATTAGCTTTAAGAGCTCATCTGACTTCAAAGAGGGGCCGCATTTAAGACCTATAGGATTTTTGATTCCTCGACAAAACTCGACGTGAGCATGATCTAATTGCCGCGTCCGATCACCGATCCACAGCATATGACCAGACATTGCGTACCAGCTTCCTGTGCTGAAATCAATTCGTGTCATGGCTTCTTCATAACCAAGAAGTAAAGCCTCATGGCTTGTAAAAAATGACGCTTCCCCCAAAATGGAATGATTTTTTACGGTAATACCGATTGCACGCATAAACTCTATCGTTTCAGAAATACGATACATTAATGCTTCATATCGCTCCCTCTGCGGACTTTTCTCAATAAATCTGAATATCCATTTATGCACCTTTTCAAGGCTAGCACATCTGTTCTGTGCAAAAGCCCGCAATAGATTAAGCGTTGCCGCCGATTGACGGTAAACCATTATCATACGTTCTGGATCAGGAACGCGTGATGCTTCGTCAAATTCTATGCCATTGACAATATCTCCGCGATAGGAGAGCAGCTTTATGCCATTTTGCACCTCCATATCATTAGAACGCGGCTTAGCAAATTGACCGGCAATCCGACCAACCTTGATCACTGGCTTTGTAGCACCGAAGGTAAGAACAACAGCCATTTGCAAAAAAACGCGGACAAAGTCACGAATTGTATCCGCGTTATGTTCGGCAAAACTTTCAGCACAATCCCCTCCTTGCAAGAGAAAAGCTTTTCCTTCAGCGACATCAGCAAGTTTTTGTTTCAATTCACGTACCTCCCCAGCAAAAACCAGAGGCGGATATTGATGTAATTGCTCCTCCACTGCTAGAGTTTTCTGACTATCTGGGTAATTTGGTATTTGCTTAGCTGGTTTTGATCTCCAAGATCGGGGTGTCCACTTCTCTGTCATGGAAAATCTACCTTCTTCCGAGAAGTCAGGCTTCCCGGATTTATAAAGAAACACGTTAAAACAAAGTATAAGAAAGCAATTTTATTTTAAACGAAATATAACTCCCTTACTGTCTATGTTGATAGCAGCACTGTTCTATACGTTTTACAAGCTACAAAACAAAGTAAATTTTGTTTTCAACTTTTGCAAAAATGTTCTCTATTAATTGTCCTGCCGTTTCCCATCTCTATAAATGTAACTTGGGCAGTACATTGTTACAAATTCCTCAGCAGCAGTCGGATGTATAGCTATAGTGGCATCAAATATATCTTTGGTTAACTGTCCTTTCAAAGCAATGCCCATGAGCTGAGCTAACTCTCCAGCATTAGGTCCTAAAACATGAGCTCCAATCACAATGCGACTTTCACCATCAACCACAAGTTTGATCATCATTTTTTCATTCCGTCCAGAAACAGTATTACGCATAGGGCGGAAAAGTGCTTTATAGATTTCGATACATGAAAATTTTTGCACTGCCTCTTCTTCAGAAAATCCAACAGTGCCGATTTCAGGACGAGAAAAAACAGCTGTTGCAACCAGATCGTAATCTGGTGCTGTTAGTTTTTTTTCAAAAGCCGTTTTCAGAAAACACATAGCCTCATGGATAGCAATCGGAGTGAGCTGAATATGGTTTGTTACATCTCCGATAGCCCAGATATGAGGAACGCTCGTTTGTAGATAGCGGTTAACAACTATTGAATTCGTCGCATCAACGGTAATACTTGCTTTCTCCAACCCCAAATTATCTGAATTCGGGATACGCCCTAACGCAAGCATGATCTGATCAGACGCAATTATTGTTCCATCTGATAATATTGCGGCAAGCTGTTCATTGTCTTTCTCAACGCGTTCAAGTAGCGTATTACAGACAACACGAATGCCCTTTGCTATCATTGCTTCCTGCAAAAGGCGGCGTAAATCTTCATCAAATTGTCGTAGAATAGACTTACCTCGGTAAATTAGCGCTACTTTAACCCCAATACCATGAAAAATATTAGCAAATTCAACTGCAATATATCCACCACCGACTATGACAATAGATTTTGGTAAGGTTTCAAGGTCAAAAATCTCATTGGAAGAAATACATAAATTCTGTCCTAAAAAATCAGGAAGCCTAGGGCGACTACCCGTGGCAATCAAGATTTTTTCTGCTGTAATTTTCTCGCCTGTTGCTTCAAATTGCATAGTATGGGCATCAATAAATACCGCCCTGCTTTCGTAAAGCTTTACAGAACTGCTTTCTAAACCTTTGCGATAAAATCTTTCAAGGCGCGCAATCTCTTGATTTTTAGCGCTTATAAGTTTTTCCCACTCAAAATGTAGCTTCCCAAAAGTCCAACCAAAACTCTTTGCATCTTCAAATTTTTCTGAATAACCAGCTGCATAAGTGAGTAGTTTTTTGGGAACACAGCCACGGATTACACATGTACCTCCTATGCGATATTCTTCTGCTAACGCAACACGTTTGCCCATAGCACCAGCAAGGCGGGCAGCACGAACACCACCAGAACCGCCACCAATCACAAATAGATCATAATCATAGATTGACATCAAAACTCCATCTGATATTCATGAATTGCTTATAATACTGGGAAATCGCCATTTACTCTGTATTTTTTTGGATAGATTTCCTATTCTGTAATCCCCTTGTGTAGCGTCTCCATAGAGATAGTGTCGTCATTGGCTTTACTTAATAACTTATCGTTAAGAACTTTACCAACATTGGCTATCAGATCTTGAGAAATTCTATGACGCCAGATATCATAAGCCCCGACAGAATCAGCTATAGCTAATGGACCTTCTTTCAGTAGCTTTTTGCCTGTAGTGGAATTATAAAATTGTGTAATTTGTTTGAGTTCATCTTCGCTAAAGTGTTTAGCATAAACCCCTGCAACTTCTTCTTCAAGCTCAGCACGACGACTTACCAAAGCCAATGCCTGCTCATCAACTGTTTGTGAAATAATTTTTTCCAGATTAGGGTCTTTACGCATAAGCTCGTTTTTCAATTCTCGTGCTGTTCGGGGAAGGAAAATATCAAACTGGTTGGTCGCATTAATTGCTGCAATTACCTGCTTTGCAGCCTGCAAATGAGAATTTCTAATGCCTTGCGCCTCTGCAAAAACAAGTCCGAAATTTAAGATTATTCCTGCACTAAGCAATGCAGCTAAACGACGAAGAAAAATTGCTATTTTCATAAATATCTTACTCCATATTGTGCTATATGAAAATTTCATAAGCCATTTTTGAACATTCACATCTCTGATTATCTCGCAAAAAAGCCAACTTTTACAAGTTCTTCGCCTCTATTACTCTGATACTGCCATCACTTCTAGCGAGGAGCGCAGAGGAAGCAATCCGCAAAAATAAACCATGTTCCACAACACCAGGAATGCTGAGTAAATTTTCAGAAAGCATTTCCGGGGCAGGAATACGCTCAAAAGATGCATCTAAGATAAAATGCCCACCGTCTGTTACAAACAAAGTATCATCTTTCATGCGAAGTTTGATTTCCCCCGCAAGATCAAGCGCAGCAGCTACCTTTTTTATTTCCCTTATAGTTGCCTCAAGCCCAAAGCTATTGACTTCAATAGGAAGAGGAAAAGCGCCAAGCATTTCTACAATTTTACTCTCATCTGCAATGACCAGCATCCTTTCAGATGCCGTAGCAATAATTTTTTCACGTAGCAGTGCCCCGCCTCCACCTTTGATTAGATTGAGACCTGGACCGATTTCATCTGCACCATCAATAGTCAAGTCCAACTCAGGCATTTTATCTAATGTAGTTATTGGTACTGAGAGTTCATTACATAAAGCCATACTTCGCTTGGAGGATGGTACACCAGTAATTACAAGCCCTTGCGCAATCCTAATAGCCAGTAAACGGATGAATTCTTCTGCTGTAGAACCTGTACCTATTCCAAGGCGCATACCATTATCAACATAGTCAATGGCTTTTTCAGCCGCTGCAATTTTCAGTTGTTGTACGTTCGCCATTGTTATTTTTTCTCAAAATTCTGTTATTAAGCGGTACGAACTCGTCTCTACGAAACTAACACTGCTTCACATCTTCAAATGCATTGCTTTAAATCTCTTAATTCTTATACTAGTTCGACATTCATCACACCTCGTATAGTTTTTAATACAGAAGCAATTTTTGGATCAATCTTATAACGTTCAGGCAGGCTAATTTCCACTTCCTGTCCGGTTTGTTCTTTGACCAAAATAAGACTTACTTCACCACCATTTCTGGTAGAATTAAGGTAAGGAATAATTTCTCTTGCTGCATTGGCAGCATCTGATGAATTCAGGTAAAGTCGCATAGCCTTTTGTAGTTTTACAGCTTCATCTTCTAATGATTTTACCTCCTGTATACGTAAACCAATGCCTTCTGATCTGTTATCTGCTACAACTGTTATGACAACGGATTTGCCTAGCTCAAGAAAGTCACTATATTGTGCTAATCCTTCTGAAAATAAAACTGCCTCATATTGGCCACTTACATCCGAAAATTGAATAACGCCCATTTTATTTCCTGAACGCATTTTGCGGATTTGCTTAGCGTTCACCGTACCTGCAAGTCTACCTGTCCTAATGCCTTTATGAACAGCATCTTCAAAAATTTTCCAATCTTGGACTCGCATTTTTTTAAGCACTTTTCTGTACTCATCCAACGGATGCGCCGAAAGATAAAAGCCAACAGCTTGAAATTCACGATGTAGCCTTTCAGACATAGACCAAGGCGCAGCATCCGGAAGTGTTAAAACTTCTTTTGAATAACCCAGCATACCAAAAATATCAATCTGACCACTCTTCTGATTTTTTGCTATGCGCTGAGTACGAGCAATAATTGTATTAATCCCAGCAATAAGCACTTCTCTGGCAATACCAAAACAATCAAAAACCCCAGCATTTGTTAAGTTTTCCCATACCCGCCGATTAATAATGTGCGGATCTGTTCGCTTGCAGAAATCTTCTAAGCTTTCAAATGGTCTTTTGTCACGGCACTCTACAATATGATCAACCGCTAGTTCACCAATACCCTTGATCGCAGCTAAAGAATAATAGATCTTATTCTCTCCTACTTCGAAGGTACGATATGAAGTTTGGATGGAAGGGGGCACTATTCTAATTTGTAATCTTCCCGCCTCCTGCCGAAAATCATTAAGTTTATCGGTATTTGACATATCATAAGTCATGGATGCAGCCAGAAACTCAATAGGATAATGCGCTTTAAGATAAGCTGTCTGATAAGAAACAATAGCATAAGCGGCGGCATGTGATTTATTAAATCCGTAATCAGCGAATTTAGCCAGCAGATTAAAAATCGTATTTGCCTGTTCTTTAGAAAGACCTTTCGCACCATCAACAAAACGAGCACGTTGTTTATCCATCTCTTCACGGATCTTTTTACCCATAGCACGACGCAGTAAATCTGCTTCTCCAAGCGAATAACCTGATAATACCTGCGCAATCTGCATCACCTGTTCCTGATAAATGATAACTCCCTGTGTTTCCTTTAGCAGATAGTCAATCTTAGGATGAATAGAGGCAATTTCTTCTTCACCGTGTTTGCAAGCATTATAGGTTGAAATATTTTCCATTGGGCCGGGTCGGTAAAGCGCTACTAATGCAATAATATCTTCGATTCGATCAGGCTTCATGCCAAGCAGTGCTTTACGCATGCCCATACTTTCTACCTGAAAAACGCCAACAGTTTCACCCTTTGACAACATTTTATATGTTTTTTGATCATCCAACGGAATGTGCGCTAGATCAATCTTAATATTCTTGCGTGCAACAAATTGGACAGCTGTATGTAGAACAGTCAATGTTTTGAGGCCAAGAAAATCGAATTTCACAAGTCCAGCCAATTCTACATATTTCATATTAAATTGTGTTACGGGCATGTCTGAACGCGGATCACTATAAATCGGCACTAGTTCTGATAATGGTCGGTCTCCTATGACAACACCAGCGGCATGGGTTGAAGCATGACGGTAAAGCCCTTCGAGCTTGCTTGCAATATCAATCAAACGACCAACAAGAGCATCTTTTTGTATTTCTTCAGCAAACTTCGGCTCATCAGCCACAGCTCTAGCTAATGATATTGGATTGGCTGGATTTGAAGGAACAAGCTTGCTCAATCGATCAACTTGCGCATAGGGTATCTCCAAAACGCGACCGACATCGCGTAACACAGCACGCGCCTGCAATGTACCAAAAGTAATAATTTGGGCTACCTGATCATGCCCATATTTTTGTTGCACATAATGGATAATTTCTTCCCGTCGTTCCTGACAGAAGTCTATATCAAAATCCGGCATAGAAACACGATCAGGATTAAGAAAACGCTCAAACAGTAAGGAAAATCGCAATGGGTCTACATCTGTAATCGTTAATGCATAGGCTACCAAAGAACCAGCACCTGAACCGCGCCCAGGTCCAACTGGTATATCACGCGCCTTAGCCCATTTAATAAAATCTGAAACAATCAAGAAATATCCCGGGAATTGCATGCGGATAATAATGGAAAGCTCATACTCCAGTCGCTTTTTATAAAGCTCAACCGTATGCCCATGTGCTACACCTACTGTCTTTAAGCGCTTTTCTAATCCTTTACGCGCTTGTCGACTCATTTCCTCAGCTTCTGCAGTAAGAGCAGCGGTTGGATCACTGTCTGCATGATCGATAAAGCGTGGCAAAATCGGTTTTCTTGTTGGTACATAGGCATGACAACGCGTAGCTATCTCAATTGTATTATCAAGAGCTTCAGGCAAATCAACGAACAACTGAGCCATTTTATCTTGGCTCTTTAGGTAATGATCAGGCGTGACTCTACGACGATTATCAACTGAAATCACTTGCCCTTCGGCAATAGCAAGAAGTGCATCGTGCGCTTCATAATCTTCACGTTGCAGAAAAAAAGCCTCGTTTGTAGCAACAAGTGGCAGTCCTTTTTCATAGGCAAGATCAACAAGCCTTTGCTCTAAGACTTGATCATACCGATTATAGCGCTGAAGCTCAATATAAAGCCGATTACCAAAGGCATTATGCAATATATCCAAGCGTTTTACAGCACATTCATACTTATCTGCGGCAAGCGCTTGATTAATTGGCCCACCTGAGCTACCTGTTAGTGCAATAATACCTTCGTTCAGATCATCAAGCATTGCTACCCGAATATGTGGGGGCTCTGCATTTAATTTTTCAAGATAGGCACGACTGACAAGTTTAACCAGATTAGCATAGCCTTTATCTGTTGCGGCAAGCAGAATTATAGATGGAAAATTCGCAAATGTGTGGTGTTTTTTAACGTTTACATCATTGTCCTTACTCTGAAAATCAATGGTAAGCTGGCAACCGATTATCGGTTGTATGCCGGCTTTAAAGCATTTCTGCGAAAATTCAAAGGCCCCGAAAAGATTATTAGTATCGGCAATTCCAACAGCCGGTTCGTGATCTGCCACAGCATGGGCAATAATCCCATCAATCTTGATTGCTCCCTCAAGAAGAGAATAAGCTGAATGAACCCTAAGATGCACAAACTTAGGTTTAATCAACTTTTTTTGTCCAGCTGTTTTTTTCATGCTATCCAGCACAGATTTTGAACCTTTCATTGCTAATTCTGCTTTTTTTATTGCAGACCATAGAATCTTATCTCCTGTGTTTTGCCATGGATATAACCATATTACAAAAAAATCGTGCTCCGATATTCACCAACGGTATCAAAAAAATTCGATAATCTTTCCCTCCTTTAATGTAATTCGCCGATCCATCTGTTGTGCTAAGGCATGGTTATGGGTTGCAATCAATGCTGAAAGACCTGACTGACACACCAACGCTGTCAAAGCACGGAAAATATATTCTGATGTTACAGGGTCAAGATTTCCTGTTGGTTCATCAGCAAGCAGGATAAGTGGGACATTGGCAACAGAACGTGCAATCGCCACTCTTTGCTGTTCACCACCTGAAAGCTCAGAGGGTCTATGATCAGCTCGATGGCCAATACGCAAATATTTCAGCAGCTTTCCAGCGCGTTTCTCAGACTCTTTTTTGCTAAGTCCTGCAATCATTTGCGGTATCATCACATTTTCAAGTGCGGTAAACTCCGGCAATAAATAATGGAACTGATAAACAAAACCAATTTCGGATCGACGGATTGCCGTACGTTCATTGTCGTTGAGATCTGAACAAGGTCTGCCACATATTTCAACTTCGCCACTGTTTGGTCGTTCAAGCAAGCCAGCAATATGAAGAAAGGTAGATTTACCAGAACCGGAGGGTGCGACAAGCGCCACTGTTTCTCCACGATTGAGCGTAAAACCGGCCTTGTTAAGCACTACAAGCGCTTTATTGCTATCATTATAATACAAATCAATATCGCTGAGTTTTAGTATTGGCTTCATTCTTACTTATACCGTAGTGCTTGAACAGGGTCGAGTTGTGATGCGTGCCAAGCCGGTATGAGCGTTGCAAGAAAAGAAAGTAACAATGCCAGCATAACCACTAAAATTACCTGACTTATATCAATTCTTGAAGGCAATTGACTCAAAAGGTAAAGTTCGCGGTTAAAAATGTCAACACCAGATATCCATGAAATAAAAGATTGAATCTTCTCAATATTTAGGCAAGTTATAATTCCGAGTAGTACACCAAAAAAAGTACCGCTCACTCCAATCACCACCCCCGTCATGATGAAGATAAACATAATAGAACTGCGCCGTGCTCCCATTGTACGCAAAATGGCAATATCATGCCCTTTGTCCTTGACGAGAATAACCAGCCCAGAAATAATATTAAGCGCAGCGACCAGCATAATTAGTGATAAGATAAGAAACATGACATTGCGCTCAACTTGAAGTGCTGAAAAAAATGACTGATAACGCTTTCGCCAATCGACCATATAGATTTGCCGATCGGAAGCCTCTTCAAGGTGTGAGCACATGCTATCCACTTCATCAGGATTATCTAGGAAAATTTCAAGTGATTGCATTTTATCTTCTTGATTGAAAAAAAGTTGTGTCTCTTTTAAGGGCATAAAGATAATTGACGCATCATATTCGTACATACCAATCTCATAGATTGCCACTACCTCATAAGTTTTCATTCGCGGATTCACACCAAAAGGCGTTACATCACCATCAGGGGAAATAATCCGAATTTTACTACCAATTACTAATCCTAACTGCGAAGCTATACCACTACCGATGGCAACTCCATCAGATTTATCAAAACCAGTCAAGGTACCCTGCTTTATATTGTTCTTTATCGTAATCATTTTTTGTAGGTCCTGTTCACGTAGACCTCGAACAAGGACACCCATCCCCCCTCCCACATTACCTTGCGCCAATGCTTGCCCCTCAACTATCGGAAGAATAAATTTAATACCTGGTATGCTATCAAGACGAGAGATAAATGATTCATAATCATCAAACGTACCATCGATCATCTGCATAACGAGATGACCATTGATGCCCAGTATCTTGTTTAGAAGTTCTGTCCGGAACCCGTTCATAACGGACATAACAACAATCAATGCCCAGACCCCGATTAGAATACCAATGAACGAAATGATCGTAATTACTGATGCAAACATTTTTTTTCTATTAGGAAGCATGTAGCGCAAGGCTATCATCCACTCAAATGCAGTAAATGGCCCTAACCATCGCTTTGCAGAGATGCCGGTTCTATTCATATGCCTCCAATATGATTAATCGCATCTTTAAAGGACATTGCCTTGCGTGTGCCGCTTTTACGATCTTTTATTTCAACCTCACCCGCCATAGCAGATCGAGGTCCGACAATCACCTGTAACGGTAATCCGATTAGATCCATTGTCGCAAATTTTGAACCGGCTTGCTCGTCGCAATCATCAAGTAGACAATCAAATCCGGCGCTTTGTAATTTCTCATAACACATCTGCGAAAAATTATCACAATGTATATTGCCTGGTTTTATATTAATAATACCGATATCAAAGGGTGCAATTTCCTTTGGCCAGATAATGCCATTATCGTCGTGAGATGCTTCAATCACCGCAGCAACGAGGCGCGATAATCCAATACCATAAGACCCCATGGAAACCGGATGCTTTTTACCATTCTGACCCATGATGAGAGCCCCCATGGGTAGCGAATATTTTGTGCTAAAATGGAAGATATGTCCCACCTCTATACCACGTGCAGAAAGCCGATCGCCCTCTGTCATTTTTGCCCAAATGCCATCTTTATTATGCATGCCCTCTGTAGCAGCATAAGGTTTTGTCCACTGACGTACAATATTTTCTATAGTAGCATCATCGAAAAAATTGATATTAGCGCTAGGAACGGGAATTTTGAGATATTTACGATCACAGAAAACCATACTCTCACCCGTATCGGCAAGAACAATAAATTCATGGCTCAAGTCACCACCAATTTGGCCGGTATCAGCACGCATTGGGATAGTTTTGAGTCCCATGCGGGTAAATATTCGTAGATAGGCGACAAACATGCGATTATATGAAGCGCATGCGCTTTTATAGTCTGAATCAAAGGAATATGCATCTTTCATCAAAAATTCTCGGGAGCGCATTACACCAAAACGTGGACGAATTTCATCTCGGAATTTCCATTGAATATGATAGAGATTAAGCGGAAGTTCCCTGTAAGAACGGATATAGGAGCGGAAAATATCAGTGATCATTTCCTCATTTGTTGGACCATAAAGCATATCGCGCTCTTGTCTATCCTGAATGCATAACATTTCCTTACCATAATCATCATAACGACCGCTTTCATACCATAAGTTCGCAGGTTGTATAGTTGGCATCAAAATTTCAAGAGCACCAGCTCGATTTTGTTCTTCACGGATAATGCCGCAAATCTTATCAAGCACTTTCTTGCCTAATGGCAACCAAGAGTAAATACCAGCCGCCTGCTGACGAATCATGCCAGCTCGCAGCATCAATCGATGGGATATAATCTCAGCTTCTTTTGGATTTTCTTTAAGGACTGGAAGGAAATAATTTGAAAGATGCATAAAAAAACACCAGATGTTATATAACAATAAATATCGCTTAAAATTTTTTACAGGAGGACAATATCTATTTATTTTATAGCTTTTCTACCTATAACTACAGTAGGAAATTGAATTTCTTTAATTAGAAAGATAACTTAAAAACCATTACATTTAAACACTCATTAACACAGATAAAAAGGAAAAGATTATCTAATCAAATTATGCGCGATGCAAAAAGACAGTTACAATTGTTTTCTTTCCCCAAATTTTATTCACTGCTGAATGTACGGCTTTATGCGCTGCTTCACGCACAATCCCTGTATCCTTGCGGCGTTTTTTTGGGATACCATTAAAAGCATATTTAATGCTATCAAGTAAAATATCTTCCAAAAATAATCCCTGATCATTAGTTTTTGGAAGGCCGAGTGCAACTACCTGAGCCCTGGTTGCTAACTCATAGGATTTATCAAGTAGAAGCGAAACAGCAACATGGCCCATAAAACACAATCTGCGTCGTGTACGTATACCGAGCTCGTTTTCATTACCTAGAAGATTTCCATCCTTGTAAATGCGTCCTACAGGAACTTGATCAATTACCTCTACTTTACCCGGTGATAACCTTAAAACGTGCCCATTTCTGATGCGCATTACAGTTTTTATTCCGGATATTTCTCCAAGTGAAGCGTGAGCCTCAAGATGTATAGCGTCGCCATGCACCGGCACTAGAATCTGAGGTTTGATCCATGTATACATCTCTTTGAGTTGCTCACGATATGGATGCCCGGAAACATGAACTGGAGTATCATGATCGGTTATAACTTTAATACCACGATCAATTAGGCGGTTCTGTATATCAATAATTGCTCTTTCATTTCCGGGAATACTGCGCGATGAATAAATGACTACATCGCCTGCTGTTAATGTAATGTCACGCATCTCGTCACGTGCGATCTTTGCCAATGCAGCGCGTAGTTCCCCTTGGCTTCCAGTCAAAATAAGAACAATCTTGTCACGAGGCGTAGAATCATAATCCTCTTCGCTCAAGAAGGGAGTAATTCCTTCCATATATCCAAGCTCTTCCGCTATGGCTACGCTGCGCTTCATAGATCGCCCAACCAACATAACACGGCGTTCCTCTTTCTCAGCAGCAAGCGCAATTGATTTAATACGCCCAATATTAGAAGCAAAAGTAGTCACAGCAACACGCCCAGATGTTTTTGCGATGATTTTTTGAAGATTTTGGCTAATTTCCTGTTCTGATAGGGATTTTTTATCAATCATAGCATTAGTTGAATCACAGATAAGTGCCAGAATACCTTCTGCGCCAATTTGCCGGAATCGTTTTTCATCTGTCAAAGCCCCCTGCGTTGGTGCCTTATCAATTTTCCAATCTCCTGTATGCAGGACTACACCCAATGGCGTACGTATAGCAAGTGAAACAGGATCGGGAATAGAATGATTAACAGCAATGGCCTCTATTTCAAATGAACCAATCTGTAATCGATCTCCAGCTTTGAAAATATTTAGCGGAATTTTATATAGATCAAAATCCATCTTCCGCTTGATTTCCAAAAGGCCTGCTGTAAATGCAGTGCAGTAAACTGGAATTTTCAATTGCGGCCATAGATCTAGAACGGCACCATAATGGTCTTCATGCGCATGTGTTAGAATCAAGGCATGGATATTATGGCGTTCATTTCTAAGGAATCGTATATCAGGTAAAACAAGATCAGCTCCGAAAAGATCAGAAGTAGCGAAACTCACTCCCATGTCGACAAGGAGCCATTCTCGATCGTTACTTGCTCCATATCCATACACAGCTAGATTCATACCGATCTCACCTACCCCCCCTAAAGGCAAAAAAACGAATTCGTCGTCATTTGAAACAAACATTAAATTCTCCTGATCTATTCAACAAAAACTGAACAGAGCTCTTATTAACAGGTTGTAATTTCTTAAACTATAACTCATCGTCAGGTGAATAAAGTCAGAATATATCTGTCAAAATTTGAGGTTATATTCTAAAGCTTAAAATATAATTTCTGTTCATGTTCTAAGTACGACAAATAATTAAAGCTTAAAATGATTTTTTGTCATGTGAAACATTCATTCTTATGATTTATGATCTAACTTTCTTAGTTATACACTAATGTATGATAATGAATAAAACTAATCTCTTATAGTCTTTTTCTAATTTTTCACAATGGCACATTGCTTATTTTAATCTTTGCATTGCCAATGCATATATGGTGATTGTGTCAATTTTTTGCTCTTCAAGAACAGATATTAGCAGAAGAAACTATACCAAAATGTACATCACCAGCTGAGATAGCGATTTCTTTCCCGTTATCTTGTCGAAGAATGAAATGACAATTATTATCAATCGTCTCAAATGTACCCGATACGACTTCACCATTCATCACAATGCGCACATGCTCTCCAAGATTAGCTGCATGGCATAGCCATTTTTCTCGGATTACTTCAATTCCTGCAGCATGATCCCATATCCTGTAATTATCAACCCAGACATGAGAAAGTGCCCTGAACAAATCTGCTGCAGAACAAGCAGCTCCGATCTGTTTTAGACTTGTAACCGAATAGGATAAATCCGACGGAGATGCAGCCACATTGACACCAATGCCAATTACAATGGCACTCTTTCTCTCTCCTAAAGACACAAAATCTAGTAATATGCCAGCTAGTTTGGCCTTATCAGCAAGAACATCATTTGGCCATTTTAACCTGATAGGATAAGTTGCTAATACAGACTCAGGCAGCAACAAAGAAAAAGCCTCTATCAGCGATACTCCTGCTACAAAACCAAGTGTTGCTGCATGTGCAGGCTGAAATTCATCAACGAGCAGCAGAGTTGCATAAAAATTCCCAGAAATACTTATCCAACTACGACCACAACGACCTCGACCTGCTATTTGCTTATTAGCAGTAACCCATAAAAAGCCAGGATCACCGCTTTTAGCAAACTCGATTGCTAAAACATTGGTAGAATCCAGACAATCAAAGAATTGTACCCGGTAACCCGCTTCGGCAGCACGAGGTGATAAATGTTTCAATAACATAATGTTAAATCAGTGAGCGAGCTGCTATTTCAGCCCATGACGTAATCCAAATACCAAAAAAAATATAAAACAGTACAAAGATACCTGACAATGCCAATATTAACTGCAATTCTATCGGTGTAGTAAGAAAATTACCCCTTAGCTCGTCAAACCACATAATTTTGATCATGCGTAAATAATAAAAGGCGCTAATAACTGACGCTAGCATGCCTACAACAGCAAGTGGCACAAAGTTTCCACCAACAGCAGCCGAAAACGTGTACCATTTACCGAAAAAGCCAGCAAGTGGCGGAATACTAGCGAGAGAAAATAGATGCAGTGTCATGATAGTGGCCATGAATGGATTGCTTTTGGCCAAACCAGATAGATCATAAATGTTTTCTACGTAGCCTTCACGATTATTCATCGCAAGGATAAAAGCAAAACAGCCAAGAGTCATGGCAACATAAATGATTACATAAATAATTACACTTTGCACACCAATAGAAGTTCCTTCTGCAAGACCAACTAGAATGTATCCCATATGTGTAATGGAAGAGTAAGCCATTAAACGCTTAATATTGTACTGACCTATGCCGGCAAAGGCGCCAAGAAGCATAGACGAAAGTGCGAGAAAAATGATAATTTGCTGCCAAACTGCAGGCGTTTGAAGTATTGCAATCTTAGCAGAAATTTCTGAATTGAAAACGCTCATGATAACACGGACAATTAAAGCAATTGACGCGACCTTTGATGCGCTAGCGAAAAACGCTGTCACCGGCGTTGGCGCCCCTTCATAAACATCCGGCGTCCACATATGAAAAGGAACAGCAGAAATCTTGAAAGCAAGGCCAACAAAGATAAAAATAATACCAAAAATCATTCCAAGCTGCAGTTCCTGAATACTAAATGCTTTACTGATTCCCGCAAAGTCAATGTGACCAGTATACCCATAAAGTAGCGAAATACCATAAAGCAGTACCCCTGAAGAGAAAGCCCCCAATACAAAGTATTTTACACCTGCTTCGGCCGAGCGCAAATTTGTGCGATCAATAGCAGCTAACACATAAAGCGCGAGCGATTGCAGTTCAAGTGCCAGATAAAGCGATAACATGTTACCAACTGAAATCATTAGCATCATGCCAAGCGTTGCCAAAAGGATTAAAACGGGAAATTCAAATTTATCAAATTTCTCTGAGCGAGAAAAACCAACAGACATCACTAGTACAATGAAAGCACTAATCAGCGTTAGAATTTTCATAAAACGGCTGAATGAATCAATAATCAATGCATTGCCAAATACTACTCCGCTTTGCGGAAAAACAATAAGCAGAACTGTAGCAATAACTAAAATAGTTACCGCTAACCACGCTATAGCTGCATAGGAATTAGTTCTAGAAAAAGTACCAGTAAGGAGCAAGACAACTGCGCCAAAAGCCACTAATAATTCTGGAAAAACCAATGTTAATTGTGTTGCCAGATCAGTTTGCATTTACCTCTACCTTTCTTAGTATGTCAGGGGCATGCCAGCTTATATCAGTACGATTTCATGATAATTTCTAACAAGTGCTTCAACTGTGCAACGGACCACATCCAAAATCGGTGAAGGATAGATACCAAAAAAAACTATCAGTACAACCATGGGATAAAGAATAAACTTTTCACGCAATGATAAATCAAGAATATCCTGCAGCTTTTCCTTATCAAGTGCACCGAAAATAACGCGTCGACAAAGATAAAGCGCATATGTTGCAGAAAGAATAACACCCGTTGTGGCAATAACTGCTACCCAACTTTTGACACGAAATACACCAATCAATGTCAGAAATTCACCAAGAAAGCCTGATGTACCAGGCAATCCGATATTTGCTATGGTGCAAACTAGGAATACACTAGCATATTTCGGCATGTTGTTGACAAGGCCACCAAAAGCAACAATTTCTCGTGTATGCATCCGATCGTAAATAACACCAACACAAAGAAATAGAGCCCCAGATATAATACCATGCGACAACATCTGAAAAACTGCTCCTTCAACTCCTTGCATATTGGCAGAAAAAATACCCATCGTTACATAGCCCATATGAGCTATAGAAGAATAAGCAATAAGCTTCTTTATATCTGTCTGCACAAAAGCAACAAAAGAAGCATAGAGAATAGCTACAGAGGAAAATACAAAAATCAATGGCGTAAATTCGGCTGATGCCAAAGGGAACATTGGTAATGAAAAGCGTAGCAATCCATAGCCGCCAAGCTTTAGAAGAACTCCAGCAAGAATAACAGAACCTGCCGTTGGTGCTTCTACATGGGCGTCTGGTAACCAAGTGTGAACTGGCCACATCGGTATTTTAACAGCGAAAGATGCAAGAAAGGCCAGAAATAACCATGTCTGCATATGGGGTGGAAATGTATGATTCAAAAGTGCTGGTATATCTAACGTTCTAGCTTGCCAATACATTGCCATAATAGCGATCAGCATCAGCAAAGAGCCAAGCAATGTGTACAAGAAAAATTTTAACGAAGCGTAAACACGGCCCTTTCCTCCCCATACACCAATGATGATAAATATCGGAATAAGACTTCCTTCAAAGAAAACATAAAACAGAAAAGCATTAAGCGCGCAGAATACACCAATGATCATTGTTTCAAGGATCAAAAATGCAATCATGTACTCTTTTAATTGTTCCTTAATCGTTTCCCAGCTTGCAAGAATACAAAATGGCATAAGAAAGGCACATAGAACGACAAAAAGAACAGAAATACCGTCAATACCCATATGATAACTAATACCGTTTCCAAACCAATCTATTTTGTCCTCCATTTGAAATCCGGCAAGCTCTACATTGAAATCTGCCAAAATGATCAGCGAAAGAATAAAGACAAAAAATGTCGTAAGAAAAGCTATATTACGGATATCATATCTAGCCTTTTTGCTGTTACCTTTGATTTGTAGAATGAGCAAGGCACCGAATAAAGGAAGAAATGTGAGCGTTGAAAGAATTGGCCATTTATCGGTCATCAATTTAAGCTCCTGATCATCATCCAAGTAACTAGCCCTGTGATACCAATCATCATCACGAATACATAGTGATAAAGGTAACCTGTCTGCATACGGACAACCTTATTAGTAATACCAATGATCCATGCAGCAACCCCATTTGGTCCAAAACCATCGATGATTTTGCCATCACCGATCTTCCAGAAAAAATTGCCAATAGCAAATGTCGTACGTACGAATAGAAGGTTATAAAGCTCATCAAAATACCATTTATTAAGCAAAAATTTATAAATAGTAGAGAAGGTTGTACTTAATCTTTCCGGAATAGAAGGTATCAAGATATAAAACAGAAATGCCATAAAAAAACCGATAGTTATAAGAAAGAATGGCAACCATTCAACCCACAGTGGCACATGGTGGATTGCTTCCATGATGTTGTTGTCAACAGCAGTGAATAAAGCGTCATTCCAGAAATGATGATAGGCTTTTCCAAAGAAAAATGGTTGGAATACTATACCTATGAACAAAGCACCAGCAGCAAGCAAAAGCAAAGGGACCAGCATAACCGGAGGCGACTCACACACATGATGCATGATATCAGCCGTTGCTCGTATTTTACCATGAAATACCATAAAAATAAGCCGCCAAGAATAAAAACTCGTAAGAAATGCTGTTATAACTAGTAGCCAGAAAGCATATTCAGAGGCTACATTTGACCCGACAAAAGCAGATTCTATAATGGCATCCTTAGAGAAGAAACCAGAGGTTCCTATGAGTGTTCCGGGGATACCAACCCCAGTTAGGGCAAGTGTCCCAATAATCATCATCCAATAGGTCATCGGAACATATTTACGCAATCCCCCCATGCGCCGCATATCTTGTTCACCTGAAACGGCATGAATTACTGAACCTGCACCTAGAAATAACAATGCTTTGAAAAAGGCATGTGTAAAAAGATGAAATACGGAAGCTCCATAGGCTCCGACACCGAGTGCTACGAACATATAACCAAGCTGCGAACAAGTTGAATAGGCAATAACACGCTTAATATCATTCTGAACCAAACCAACAGTTGCAGCAAAAAAGGCAGTTGTCGCTCCAATAAAAGTGATAACACCACATGCTGTCAAAGCAAATTCGAAAATTGGTGACATACGTGCTACCATAAAGACACCTGCAGTTACCATAGTTGCTGCATGAATAAGGGCTGAAACAGGTGTTGGACCCTCCATTGCATCTGGTAGCCATGTGTGCAGCAAGAATTGCGCAGATTTACCCATAGCACCTACAAACAGCAGAAGACATACGATATTCAAGGCATTTTGCTGATCCAGATCCCAGTTTAAGAAATGCAGCTTCTGCGTGGTTTGCCCTAAAGCAACCTTTAAAAAAAGGACATCAAAATCAACTGAGTCAAAAAGCATAAAAATACCGAAGATGCCTAAAAGAAAGCTGAAATCCCCAATGCGATTGATAATAAATGCCTTCATCGCGGCTCTATTTGCTGATAAACGCTGATACCAAAATCCGATTAATAAATAGGAAACAAATCCTACGCCTTCCCAGCCAAAAAAAACTTGTAAAAGATTGTTAGCTGTTACCAACATAAGCATCATGAAAGTAAAAAGCGAAAGATAAGCAAAAAAGCGAGAACAACCCGAATCATGACGCATATACCCAATAGAATAAATATGCACAAGTGCCGACACCGTACTGACTACTACAAGCATAACGGCAGTCAGCGTATCAATTCGAAAAGCCCAGTTAAAAGTGAGATCACTAGACGTAACCCATTGCATAATCGGAATACGTAAGGACTTAATTCCCTGAAATCCAATTGCAAAAAAGGCAATCCATGAAAGCGCTGCTACAGTTACCATAAAGATACAAGTAACAAACTCACTTACACGAGTGCTGATACCATAATATCCACCAAGACCCGCAATCAAAGAACCAAGTAGTGGAAGGAAAACGATTGCACCATAAAATAACATTTTCCATTAGCCTTTTATCATGTTGATATCTTCGATAGCGATGGAGCCACGGTTTCGGAAAAAAACGACAAGAATAGCTAAACCAATTGCCGCCTCCGCAGCGGAAACAGTCAGCACAAATAAAGAGAATATCTGGCCGACCAAATCATGAAGAATAGAGGAAAATGCCACAAAATTCAGATTTACTGAAAGTAATATCAATTCAACTGACATCAAAACAATAATGATATTTTTACGATTAAGGAAAATACCAAAAATACCAATTGTAAAAAGAATGGCGGAAACAATTAGATAATGAACAATATCTACATACATGCTTTTTTCTCAAATGCCTTTATTTGATTCAACTTTTTTAATCTCAATCGCAGTCTCAGATGTACGAGATACTTGCTCTGCAATGGACTGACGCTTTATACCAGTCCTGTGATGTAAGGTTAGAACAATGACTCCAATCATGGCAACCAGCAGAATAATACCACCGACCTCGAAATAGAAAGCATAATCCGTATAGAGCACATCGCCAAGCGCTTGTGTATTAGAACGTGTTACCATATCTATCGGCGCTGACACAACCGCACTAAATTTTGAAGAAAAGCTCGATGAGAGAAAAATAATAATCAATTCTGCTAATAAGAGAAACCCGATTAAGACTCCGATCGGCATATATTTAAAGCTTCTTCTTCTCAATTCGATAAAACCAACATCAAGCATCATTACGACAAAAAGGAAGAGGATTGCTACTGCACCTACATAGACAATCAGCAAAATCATTGCTAAAAATTCTGCACCAGCTAGAAGAAATAACGCAGCTGCATTGAAAAATGTAAGAATCAAAAATAATACAGAATGAACAGGATTGCGCACCGCTACGACCATGACTGCACTTGCAACCATAATCAAGGAAAAAAAATAAAAAAATACAGCTGCGGGACCTGTCAACATGGGGTTAAATCTTCTATAATTATAACGCGAAAGAAAAAACACGTACCTTTACTTAATTAAAACTGATTTTGCTATCAGAATAGCTTTGCGTCAACGATATGGCGCGTCCAATACAATATTTTGCGCAATCTCACGCTCCCATCGATCTCCGTTGGCAAGTAGCCTTTCCTTGTTATAATAAAGCTCTTCGCGCGTTTCAGTTGCAAATTCAAAGTTTGGCCCTTCAACGATAGCTTCAACTGGACAAGCTTCTTGGCAGAATCCACAATAAATACACTTTACCATATCGATATCATAACGTACTGCCCGACGGGTCCCATCATAGCATCGAGGACCTGCTTCAATCGTAATAGCCTGTGCAGGACAAATTGCCTCACACAATTTACAGGCGATACATCGTTCCTCTCCGTTGGGATAACGGCGCAAAGCATGCTCCCCGCGAAAACGTGGTGAGATATGCCCTTTTTCATGAGGATAATTAATTGTTGGCTTAGGTGCAAAAAACTGTCGCATAGTTAGGGAAAAAGCACTTATAAATTCTAACAGGAGAAGAGATTTTACAGACTGTAAAACACGCGACATTTGAATAACTCCTTTATCTCCAGCCAGTTATCTTTAAAAAAGTAGCGGTGATAATCACCATTGTTAGTGAGAGCGGCAGGAATACCTTCCACCCAAGACGCATCAATTGATCATAACGATAACGCGCTACAAATGCCTTAACAATCGCAAACATAAAGAATAGAAAACAAACTTTGAGAAAAAACCAGATGATACCTGGCACTCGATTAAGCCATCCTATATCTAATGGTGATAACCAACCGCCAAGAAACAAAATTGTGATCATAGCACACATTAATACAATAGTAACGTACTCTCCAAGAAAGAAAAGCATATAGGGCGCTGAAGAATATTCCACCATATGGCCTGCCACAAGTTCTGATTCTGCCTCAACAAGATCAAATGGTGGTCGGTTTGTTTCCGCAAGCGCGGAAATAAAGAAAATTACAAACATAGGGAAAAGGTTAATCCAATGCCAATCAAGAAATGAAGCAAACGGAATCCCAATCCAAGTTCCTAAACCATTATTTTGTGCCAAAACAATATCACTTAGATTCAATGAACCAACGCATAAAAGTACCGTTACCATGACGAAACCAATGGAAACCTCATAAGAAATCATCTGTGCTGTAGAACGCAAAGCACCAAGAAACGGATATTTTGAATTGGAGGCCCAACCACCCATGATGACACCGTAAACCTCTAGTGAAGAAATAGCAAAAATATAAAGGAGTCCAACATTTATATCGGCAATAGCCCAGCCATAGCTAACCGGAACAACAGCCCACGTACTCAAAGCCAGTCCAGCTGCTACAAACGGTGCAAGGAGGAATACACCTTTATTAGCGCCTGCCGGAATAACAGGCTCCTTGATTATAAACTTAATTAGATCGGCAAAAGACTGAAGCAACCCCCATGGACCTACCACATTCGGTCCGCGACGCAACTGCACAGCAGCCCATACTTTCCGATCGATATAAAGTAAATAGGCAATCAATAAAAGTAATACGATCAATAAAAGAAGCGATTTACCAACGATAATCAGAAATGGTAAAAACCAAGTCATGAAAGAATTATGCATGCTTGCTCACCCTCATTCTTCTTTTATTTGTGTAGACCTGCTATGTGCTAAAGTCGAACATTCCGCCATAACGGCAGATGCCCTTGCAATTGGATTAGTAAGATAAAAATCCTTGATGGATGACATAAATGGATAATTATCTACTGTTCCTATCTTTCTGCTAAGTGCAATGATATCATCAATTTTTCCGGGCATGATTTCGTTAATAGCACCAAAATGCGGATAATCCTTGACAAGATTCAAACGTAGTGCATGGAGTGAATCAAACGGCAGACGATGCCCAAGAACATCAGATAGGGCACGAAGGATCGCCCAGTCTTCCTTCGCTTCTCCTGGTGCAAAACCAGCGCGGTTGGTCATCTGTACTCGACCTTCAGTATTAACATAAAAACCTGTTTTTTCCGTATAAGCAGAAGCTGGTAATACCACATCAGCGGCATGCGCACCTTTGTCTCCATGACTACCTATATAAATAACAAAGCCTTTTTTTGTCGATAAATTAATTTCATCTGCGCCTAGCAAAAAGAGAACTGAAGAATCACGCACGATATCAGCAGCTGTTATACCACTCTTGCTGACAAAACCAATATCAAGACCACCGACACGCGATGCAGCTGTGTGCAATACAGCAAAGCCATTCCATTTATCAGATACACCACCAACATAATTGGTTAGCTTTGCTGCTAATTGTAATATTTTTATTCCATCTTTGCCAACAAGTGCTCCCTGACCGACCATAATAAGCGGCTTTTCCGCTTTTTTTAAACCATTAAAAAAAGCACCTTGCCCAACAGCAAGGTTGCTTAACGCCTCTGTTCCAGCACCTAGATAATCATAGGCATAAGGCAACTCACTCCGTTCACCGATCACGCCGATTGGATACGTCCCCATATTTTGCCGCTTGAGAATCCTAGCATTCAGGACAGCTGCTTCAAAACGCGGGTTGCTGCCAACAATCAAAAACGCATCAGATTCTTCAATTCCGGCAATAGTGGGATTAAAAATATAACTTGACCTACCCAATAGAGGATCCAAAGATACGCCATCCTGACGACAGTCAATATTTTCTGATCCCAAAGATTTAAGCAAAAGCTTCAGGGCGTACATTTCTTCAACAGTCGCTAAGTCACCAGCAATAGCTCCGATCCTTTTCTTTTTCGCCTTGCTGATTGCAGACTTGATGCTAGCAAAAGCCTGCTCCCAGCTAATTGCAGTAAGACGTCCTTCCTGGTTGCGCAAATAAGGACGATCAAGACGCTGGGTTCGAAGGCCATCCCAGATAAACCGAGTCTTATCAGAAATCCATTCTTCATTCACTGATTCGTTAATGCGGGGGATAATGCGCATGACCTCACGTCCACGCGTATCAATACGGATTGCACTGCCCAATGCATCCATCACATCGATGGATTCAGTTTTATTCAGCTCCCATGGCCGGGCATGAAAGGCGTAAGGTCGCGCTGTTAACGCACCAACAGGACAAAGATCAATCAAGTTTCCTTGTAGTTCTGATGTTATAGCGTGTTCAAGAAACGTTGTAATTTCAGCATCTTCACCTCGACCAACTAATCCGACTTCTGAGACACCAGCAATTTCTGTACTGAATCGCACACAACGCGTGCAATGAATACAGCGTGTCATCACTGTCTTAATTAATGGCCCAATATATTTATCTTTCACAACTCGCTTGTTTTCTATATAACGTGATCTCCTACGACCATAGGTTATGGCTTGATCCTGAAGATCACATTCCCCTCCCTGATCACAGATCGGACAATCTAATGGATGATTAATAAGAAGGAACTCCATTACACCTTCACGAGATTTCTTCACCATCGGTGAATTAGTAAATATTTCTGGTATTTCTCCATTGGAGCCCAAACGCAAATCAAAGACTTCCATAGCGCACGATGTCACCGGTTTAGGCGGGCCACCTTTTACCTCAACAAGGCACATACGACAATTACCTGAAATAGAAAGACGCTCGTGAAAACAAAATCGAGGAATCTCAACACCTGCTTCTTCAGCAGCTTGAAGCAGCGTATAATGACCGGGAACCTCAATTTCCTTGCCGTCAATTTTGATCTTTGCCATCGTCTTTCCAGGAGCGGTTATTACTACATTGTTCTTTACTATACTTTTAGCCGAAAAATTCGAATATCTATAAAAACTTTTTATTCCAACGCTTGCAAGGTAACATTTCTGCTTTGAACAACATTGTGTGTATACCCAGTAATCCGTTTTTCAATTTCAGGTCGAAAATTACGGATCAGCGCCTGTATCGGCCATGCTGCTGCATCTCCCAAAGCGCAAATCGTATGTCCTTCAATCTGCTTTGAAATATCAAAAAGAAGATCAATTTCACGTTTCTGTGCCCGTCCTTCAAGCATACGACCAAGAAGCCGCATCATCCACCCAGTTCCCTCACGGCAAGGTGTGCATTGACCACAGCTTTCATGCTTGAAGAAAGCGGAAAGCCGCCAAATCGCTTTGATGATATCTGTTGATTTGTCCATGACAATCACACCACCAGTACCAAAGGATGATTTGACCTCTTTCAATCCATCAAAGTCCATGATGACATCCATCATATCCTCACCGCGCACGACAGGACAAGACGCACCACCAGGAATCACTCCTAACAAATTGCTCCATCCACCACAAATACCGCCAGCATGTTTTTCAATTAGCTCTCGGAATGAAATTCCCATAGCCTCTTCTACTGTGCTCGGCGTGTTAACGTGGCCAGAAATCATGAAAAGTTTAGTGCCAACATTATTAGGGCGGCCAATTGAAGAAAACCATGAGGCACCCCTCTGCAAAATGGTTGGCACAACGGCGATGGATTCCACATTGTTGACTGTTGTCGGGCAACCATAAAGTCCTACATTAGCAGGAAATGGCGGTTTGAGCCGTGGTTGTCCTTTCTTTCCTTCAAGGCTTTCCAGCAAGGCAGTTTCCTCACCGCAAATGTAGGCTCCGGCTCCGTGATGCACAACAATATCACAATTATGCCCATGATTTGTTTTTTTCCCAAGCAAGCCCGCCACGTAACATTCTTCAATTGCTGTTTCAAGTACCTCACGTTCACGGATAAATTCACCACGGATATAAATAAAAACCGTATAGGCTTGCACAGCAAATGAGGCAATTACACAGCCTTCAAGCAATGTGTGCGGCTCATGACGCAGAATTTCACGATCTTTACAAGTACCAGGTTCTGACTCATCTGCATTGACAACAAGATAATGCGTCCGATCGCGATTCCCATTCGGCATAAAAGACCACTTCATCCCTGTTGAGAACCCTGCGCCGCCGCGTCCACGCAATCCTGAAGCTTTTACTTCATTAATAATCCAATCTCGTCCCTTATCGAGAATAGCCTTTGTACCATTCCAACAGCCACGGGCCATCGCACCCTTGAGTGATCTATCCATGAAACCATAAATATTGGTGAAGATGCGATCTTCATCAGCTAGCATTTCTCACCTTTTCCTTCTTCTTCAACACAAAAATTCACCTTCGTTATGATTGCTTCTTTTCTGATACAGATAGAATATTCCCCTTTAACAAAGCTAAATCAGTCAACGGTTCAGAAGAATGACGACCATTCTGTGGTCCAACTGGTATACTCTCTCTTCTTCCGCTCGCAAAAGCATCAATGATGTCCTCTAAACGTTCCGGCGTTAAATCCTCGTAGGTGTCCTTAAAAATCATGATCATTGGTGCATTGACACAGCCACCAAGACATTCAACTTCTTCCCATGAAAGAGTACATTCTGCATTTCTTTCAAATGGATAACAATGAATACGCTTGCGGCAGATAGCCTTAAGTTCTTCTGCACCACGCAACATACAGGGTGTTGTTCCACAAATCTGGATATGTGCTTTTGTGCCAACCGGTTTCAACTGAAATTGCGTATAAAAAACTGCAATTTCTAATGCACGGATATAAGGCATAGAAAGCATATCCGCAACATATTCGATTGATGCCCTTGTCACCCAACCTTCCTGTTCCTGAACACGCATAAGCAATGGAACAATCGCTGACTGTTCTCTGCCTACAGGATATTTTAGAATCGCCTTCTTCGCCCAAGTAAGGTTGTCTGCATTAAACGAAAATGTTGAAGGTTGGACAATTTCTTCAGCAAGACGGCGAATAGACATCAGCGATCAACCTCTCCAAAAACAACATCAAGTGAACCAAGTATCGCTGATACATCAGCAAGCATATGCCCCTCGCAAAGGTAACTCATAGACTGAAGGTGCGCATACCCGGGCGTACGCAACTTTACGCGGTAGGGTTTATTGCTACCATCCGCAACAAGGTAAATACCAAATTCTCCTTTAGGAGCCTCAACAGCGCTATAGAGCTCACCTGCAGGCACACGAAAACCTTCTGTAAATAATTTGAAGTGATGAATAAGAGCTTCCATGGACTGTTTCATTTCACTGCGTTTTGGTGGAACGACCTTATTATTTACACTAAAGACTTCCCCTTGTTTTTCAGTTCCCAGTAGTCGCTCAACACACTGATGCATGATATGAGCAGACTGTCGCATTTCCTCCATACGAATCAGATAGCGGTCATAGCAATCTCCGTTCTTGCCAATAGGGATATCAAATTCAAGCTCTTCATAACATTCATAGGGTTGGCTTTTACGAAGATCCCATGCTGCCCCTGACCCACGGACCATAACGCCTGAAAAGCCACGATTCCAAGCTTCCTTTAAGGGAACAACCCCGATATTAACATTGCGCTGCTTAAAAATACGACTTGGTGTGATCAATGCATCAAGATCAGTCAACGTTTTGAGAAATGGATCAATAAACCTACCGATATCTTCCACAAGTTTTTCAGGCAAATCTTGATGTACCCCACCAGGACGAAAATAATTGGCATGAAGACGTGCACCACAGGCACGCTCATAAAAAATCATCAACTTCTCCCGCTGTTCAAATCCCCATAGCGGCGGCGTTAATGCTCCTACGTCCATTGCTTGTGTTGTCACATTCAGCAGATGATTAAGAATACGACCAATTTCCGAAAATAATACACGAATAAGCTGGGCACGTTTTGGAACATCAATTTTTAGCATTTTTTCTATCGCTAATACATAAGCATGTTCCTGATTCATTGGTGCGACGTAATCTAGTCTATCCAAATAAGGACCAGCTTGAAGATACGTTTTAGTTTCCATCAGCTTTTCAGTACCACGATGCAGCAAACCGATATGCGGATCTACTCGAGTAACAATTTCACCATCAAGCTCAAGAACCAAACGCAACACACCATGCGCAGCAGGATGTTGCGGACCAAAATTGATATTAAAATTACGGACATTGACCTCAGTCACAATCAGCTCCTTTACTGATTGATTGTTGAAAGAAATCTTGCTTTTGTAGGTTTGATGTTTTATCCTTTAAGAGGATGGAAATCTTACCTAAATGGCCCAAGAATTTTTGCATGAAAACACGAGTTATCACTAACCTAATATTCGGTGAAAATAATGGGTTTTTTTCGCTTTCTTGACAGTAAAGGCCTGCTTCTACAGAAACGCCGGTAATATAGGGAGGAAGAGATATGGCATTATTCGTATCCGTCAGTATAAGATTAAAACGCAAAGCAGCATTCAGACATTCATTTGGTCCATATCTACTACTATTCATAAAACAACCTCAGTTTTCCTTTTCATCAACATACATCTTGGAATCAACACCTTCCCAAGGTGAGAGAAAATCAAAACTCCGCATTTCTTGGCGCAATACCACAGGCTCATAAATAACCCGTCTAGCTTCATTATCATAACGGCATTCTACGAAACCACTTACTGGAAAATCCTTACGCAAAGGATGCCCCTCGAAACCATAATCTGTTAAAATTCGCCGCATATCAGGATGCCCCGAAAACCGTATACCATACATATCATAAGCCTCTCGCTCATACCATTCGGCCCCAGCATATACATGACAAACGGATGGAATCGGAGTTTCTTCGTCCGTCATGACCTTAATGCGAATTCGCAAATTCTGGCACGGTGATAAAAGTTGATAACAAATGTCAAAACGCTTCTCACGTTCAGGGTAGTCAACACCGCTGATATCTATTAAAGAAACAAACTGGCATTGGACATCATCCCGTAGGAATAATAGAGCATCAGTGATTCCATCAGCAGATACAACAACCGTTAACTCGCCGCAAAAATATTTCACATCCCTGACTATGTTACCAAGATGTTTACGAAGATAACTAGCAATCTCTTCAAGCACTTTGATGTCCATTATCATTCTCCTATCGTTCTATAGAACCGCTACGGCGAATTTTCTTCTGCAAGAGAAGAATACCATATAACAATGCTTCAGCCGTAGGAGGGCAGCCTGGCACGTAAATATCAACTGGAACAATACGATCACATCCACGCACAACCGAATAGGAATAATGATAATAACCACCACCATTTGCGCACGATCCCATCGAGATTACATAACGTGGTTCCGGCATCTGATCATACACTTTACGCAGTGCTGGCGCCATTTTATTGGTTAGCGTACCAGCAACCATCATAACATCTGACTGGCGCGGCGATGCACGAGGGGCATAACCAAAACGCTCATTATCATAGTGAGGCATGGAACACTGCATCATTTCAACAGCACAGCAAGCAAGTCCAAAACTCATCCACATTAACGAACCAGTCCGCGCCCAAGTTATCAATGCATCTACTGAAGTAAGAAGAAAGCCTTTATCTGATAAATCAGCATTCATGTCCTGAAAGAAACTGCGATCAGCAGCAACAGATCCACCTGTTTTAGAATCAATCATTCTTTGCGATTTAGAAGCATTTAAGGCATTTCGATCACTCAATCCCATTCCAAGGCTCCCTTCTTCCATTCATAAACGAATCCAATAGTCAAGAGTGTTAGAAACAACATCATTGAGAAAAAACCAAATAAACCGATTTCACCAAAAGAAACAGCCCAAGGAAAAAGAAAGGCTACTTCCAGATCAAAGATGATAAATAAAATAGATACCAAATAAAAGCGAATATCAAACTTCATCCGTGCATCATCAAACGAATTAAAACCGCATTCATAAGCTGATAATTTTTCAGGATCGGGAGAACGATACGCTATAAAAAACGGAACAACGAGAAGTGCTCCCGTAAGCACAAACGATATTGCTATAAATATCAGTATAGGTAAATAGGAACTTAAGAGTTCAGGCATTTCTTTAAGATATCCACTTTAGAAGAAAAATTAAAGATACAGAATGTAATCAACGCGTAAACTTCTAGTTTGAGGCAAAAAATAATGCGCATTGCCATTTCTCAGATACTTCTCTCTAGAAAAGATAATATGCGATAACCCAAAACTGTCTAAATTACTCCCGTAATTGAGCCCTGCACAGAACATATCTGTGTAATTTCGAAAATTACGCACTATGCAGATTTATACGACGAAGAAAACACACACACCTAAGGAGAAGAATAAGATAGGCACCTTTCGTATACTTTATGTCAAAAACTATAACCTTGCATGGCGCGAGTGACGGGACTCGAACCCGCGACCTCCGGCGTGACAGGCTGGCACTCTAACCAACTGAGCTACACCCGCGCATTCCTGCACACTCAATCAGACTCGATGACTGACGAGCGGCCAGTCGTTAAACGATTTGTTTATTAAAATCAAGAAGAAAATAATGAACGCTAAAAATGGTTTCATGTACTCTACAAAATTATACAATAATAAATCTTTGGTTATGGTTGCGTTCTGTTCAGTTTTGCATTACGATGGGGGCTTGTGTGATTATCTTGGTAGATCCTAAGTTGGATTTTTATACATTCTAAAGGGCGATTAGCTCAGTTGGTAGAGCGCCTCGTTTACACCGAGGATGTCGGGAGTTCGAGTCTCTCATTGCCCACCATGTATGTTGTGCTTCTTCCTTTCGGTCACTAAATCACCAGTAGGCAACGTGCCCCAACCATTATGCCACGTGCTAAATTTGCAAAAGTACTTTACTCTCCTTGTACACTGACATTAGCTGTTACTAAAAATAAATCCCCTCCTATCCTCACGTTCCTGATCAAACCAATACCTTCTAAAGGATATCAAATTGCTGCCAATTACGCAATGCTTATACTTTAAAAATCTCTGTGACAGAAAATGCTTTTCTCGGATTAAAAACCTGCTTAGATTCATCTAAAGCATAGCTGTTTTGGATATATTGGATATACTTGACATGAAGGATGCAAAACAGCAAACAATGGAACAAAAATGGCAGGGTGATATGAAGATAATTGTTGGTGTCAAGAGAGTCGTTGATTACAACGTTAAAGTACGCGTCAAATCAGATGGCAGTGGAATTGAGCTAACTAATGTCAAAATGTCGATGAATCCATTTGATGAAATCGCTTTGGAAGAGGCTATACGTTTACGCGAAAAAGGCGTGGCAACTGAAGTAGTTGCTATTTCCATTGGCAGCGCTATTTCTCAGGAAACCTTGAGGACAGCATTGGCTATGGGAGCAGACCGAGCTATTCTCGTTGTGGATAAGAGGGTACTAGAGCCGCTTGAAGTTGCTATTGTTTTTAGAGAATTGGTCAAAGTTGAAGCTCCGAATTTAGTTATTTTCGGAAAACAGGCGATTGATGATGATAGCAATCAGACTGGACAGATGCTTGCTGGGCTTTTGGGTTGGGGGCAAGCTGCTTTTGCATCAGCTATGAATGTTAAAAATGGTGAGGCTATTGTCGAACGTGAAGTAGATGCTGGGGTACAGACAATCGCTGTTCGTCTTCCAGCAGTTATAACCGCTGATTTACGCTTGAATGAACCGCGCTATGCCTCCCTACCTAATATCATGCAAGCGCGCAGAAAAATAATTGAAGAAAAAACGCTTTCTGAATTGGGCATTACCTATAAACCTCACATCAAAGTTTTGAAGATTGAAGAACCAGAAGCTCGTCAGCCCGGCATACGGGTAAACAGTGTTGCAGAGCTTGTTAAAAGACTCCGCCAAGAAAAGAATTTGCTTTAAAGAATTTTGATTTTAGGTATCATGACTTGAGAAATTTTAATAGGAGAATGAGAATGGCTATTCTTCTTCTTGCGGAGCATGACAATCAGCGTTTGGCTATTGAGACGGCAAAAACGCTGACAGCAGCACGGGAGATCGGCAGTGATATTGACATACTGGTGGCAGGCATGAATACAAATCAGGTTGCGGTCGCCGCAACAAAATTGCTTGGCGTGCGCAAAGTGCTTGTTGCTGAGACTTTTTACCTACAGTACCAGCTTGCTGAGCCGCTAACCTATGTGATTATTTCTCTTGCGGATAGTTATGACGTCTTCATAGCTCCGGCTACAGCTATGGGAAAAAATGTCATGCCCCGGCTAGCAGGCCAGCTTGGTGTTGCGCAAATATCGGAGATTATTTCTGTTGTTTCTCATGACATTTTTAAACGGCCGACATATGCAGGTAATGCTATTGAAACTGTCCAGGCCCTTGATGCCAAAAAAGTTATTACTGTACGTACCACTTCCTTTATGGCCGCTAATGCAGGGAAATGCAATGTAGAGATAGAAAAGGTCGTAATACCGGAAGATCCTAGTTTATCACGCTTTGTTTCTCAGATAGATTCCAGTAAAGGACAACCTGAACTTAATTCTGCTCTGGTTGTTGTGTCTGGAGGTCGGGGTTTTGGCTCCTCAGAAAATTTTAAAATGCTGCTTGAACCGCTTGCCAAACGATTGAAAGCGGCCATTGGCGCTAGTCGTGCAGCAGTTGATGCAGGTTATGCATCTAATGATCGACAGGTTGGTCAGACCGGAAAATCTGTATCTCCTGAGCTTTATATTGCTATCGGTATATCAGGTGCAATCCAGCATTTAGCTGGCATCATGGATTCGCGTGTGATTGTTGCTATCAATAAAGACCCAGAAGCTCCAATTTTTAGGGTAGCTGATTACGGCTTTGTTGGTGATCTATTTGAAATAGTGCCAGCTCTAATAGAGATAATCTAAAATATGCATTTATCTACAACGCGTGAAAGTATGGAATTTGATGTGGTGATTATCGGTGCTGGACCAGCGGGATTGTCAGCGGCAATCAGGCTCAAGCAGCTCAATCCTACCCTTTCCGTTGTTATTTTGGAGAAAGGTGCTGAAGTTGGTGCTCATATTCTTTCAGGTGCTATTATTGATCCTATTGGTATTGATACTCTTTTCCCAAACTGGCGCAAGGAAGAAGACCATCCATTTAAAACAGCTGTAACACAGGAGCATTTTTTGATATTAGGGGAAAAAAGGGCTTGGAAGATTCCTAATATGCTAATACCTGGGGTGATGTCGAACCGCGGTAATTTTGTTGTGTCATTAGGAGGTGTGTGTCGTTGGCTTGCGCAAAAAGCTGAGAGGTTGGGAGTTGAGATTTACCCAGGATTTGCCGGTATAAAAATGCTTTATAATGCAGTAGGGGCTGTTGCCGGTGTTGCTACTGGCGATATGGGTGTTAGAAAAGATGGTAGCCACGGGCTTAATTATACGCCAGGGATTGAACTCATGGGCAAATATGTCTTGATAGGAGAAGGGGCATGTGGATCATTGGCTAAAGAGCTCATCGCCCATTATGCCCTTGATAGAAAATCCTGTCCTCAGAAATATGGCATTGGTATAAAAGAACTCTGGGAAGTTGATCCCGTCAGGCATCGATCGGGCCTGATTTTACATTCTGTTGGGTGGCCGCTTGATAAACGTACTACAGGTGGTTCTTTTCTGTATCATATGAAAAATAATAAAGTCTCTGTCGGTTTTGTCGTTCACTTGGATTACAGAAATCCTTATCTTTCACCATTTGAAGAATTTCAGCGTTTCAAAACTCATCCCACTATACGTAATGTTTTTATAGGGGCAAAGCGCATTGCCTATGGTGCACGGGCTCTTACCGAAGGAGGGTGGCAGTCTGTACCCAAACTTGTCTTTCCTGGAGGAGCACTCGTTGGTTGCGCTGCTGGGTTTATGAATGTGCCTCGCATCAAAGGAGTACACAATGCGATATTGTCTGGTATAACTGCAGGGGAGCATATAGCTCTTGCTATCGCATCAGGGCGCGCGCATGATGAGATTATAGGCATTGAAGATAGTTGGCGAATGGGCCCTATCGGCCGTGACCTTTTGCCTGTGCGTAATCTCAAGCCACTCTGGACAAAATATGGGACAAAATTTGGAGTGATACTGGGTGGCTTTGATATGTGGTGTCATCAGTTATCCGGTTTTTCCCTGTTCGGAACCATGCAACATAAAAAGACAGATGCTGTGATGTTGGATCCTTCGTTCATGCATGATCCAATTAAATATCCTTCTCCTGATAATATCTTAACTTTTGATCGTTTGTCTTCTATTTATTTATCCGGGACTCATCATAGGGATGATGAACCTTCCCATCTGCTACTAAAAGATAAAGAACTTCAAGAAAAATCAGAGCTTGGTGTTTATAGTGGTCCGTCAACGCGTTACTGTCCAGCAGCAGTATACGAATGGATTGAGGACGGTAATAGTAGGCGTTATGTGATCAATGCGCAAAATTGTATCCACTGCAAAACCTGCGATATTAAAGACCCTAACAAAAATATTGAATGGATTCCGCCTGAGGGCAGAGGGGGACCGCTTTATTTCGATATGTAGAAAGGTAAAAATAGCACGAAAGAGCAGATTACTTTAAACCCAATCATTAATATTGCCGATTGTGGTAAGTACAGCCGTTTGTCACATTGTGCTATTATGCGGCACAATCCTAGTGAAATGATTCTTAGTCTAGATGATTTATGTTGTTCATTAATTGGTGAATCCACTTTTAGCTTTAAAAATAAGATCGCATAAGTTATGTCTTAAACTGTATTCTTAATTTAATACGAAGGCTATGTAGTTCAAAGGGGATGGGCGCTTCTAATACTTTTCTGTATACTGCTGCTATTTCGATAAGCATTAATTTAAGCAGCGCTAAAACTAGCAATGCAATTGCGGTGGATATAGGGATTTCTTCTCTTTAATTTAAGATCTGGTGTATAATAATTAGCTTATGCTAAGATACTTGCCTTCTTAGTAAGATCATTGCTTTCTGGCTTAAAGGTGTCTTCAAAAAATGTTCTAGACAGGATATTTGATTTAACGAGTTCAGCTGACATACAAATAAAGCTTTGTAATTAAGTTATAAATTTTTATTCTTTTCTATTTCTAGATTTTGTTACTCTAAGTAAGTCAAAAACATACTGATTGGCATTTTCAACAGCTTTATTTAATGTAAACCCTTTTGCTAAATTGCTAGCAATTGCCGTGGAAAGTGCACACCCTGTGCCACGCATGGTAATTGCAAGTCGCTTTTGTGAAAAACTGACCAAAGCTTGATTTTTTTTAAGAAGATGGTCAGAAGATATATCTCCTGATGCATGTCCACCTTTTATAAGAACGGCTTTTGCACCTAGATGTATGAGTATCTTGCCTTTTTCTATTGCTTCAGAAGCACAGGTGATCGACTCAGACTCAGAAAGGGTTAACTCTGCTAATTCCAGCAGATTAGGGGTAATAAGAGTCGTTATCGGAAGCAGATCATGAACAATTGTACCTCGCATATTGCCACTGCTGAGAGCGCCTTTTGAACTAGAAATTAGAACAGGATCAAAAATAATAGGTGATACAGAGTTATATTTTTTTAATGTAGCTGCAACGGTTTTTACCGCCTTTGTTGTTCCAAGCATACCGATTTTCACAGCACTGATGGCATTGGCTGCAAAAGCACTTGCTATCTGTTGTGCAATTAACCATGGAGCAACCGGTTCTGCATGCAAGACTGCATCATGAGTCTGTGCCGTGATCGATGTGATGGCAAGAGCTGTTGAAACACCACCAACCACTGCTGTTTCGATATCACGAGTAATGCCTGCCCCTCCAGAAGAATCCGTACCTGCAATGATCAATATCACAGGAGTTTGCGCCATTTGTTTGTCGCTTCTATCCATGCCCTAATTCTGGCTTCAGGATTTTTGTTCATAAGAATATCTGTTACTACAGCAACGCTATTGCAATGGTGGGCGAAGACATTAGCCAGTCTTTCGATATTAAGCCCGCCGATAACTACTAGTGGAAGCATCTCAATTTTTTTTCTCCAAAGGCTGATACGTTCCAACCCCTGCGGAGCCCATTTCATTGCTTTTAGAGTAGTTGGATAAATCGGGCCGAACGCAATATAATTAGGCTTGGTAGCAAGAGCAATGTGAAGCTCAGCTTCATCATGAGTACTGATGCCAAATCTCAGACCTGCTTTGCGGATATTTGCGATATCAGCTGTGGCTAGGTCCTCTTGTCCTAGATGGATAAAATCACACCCTTCTTCGATTGCTAGATGCCAATAGTCATTGACAATAAGTTGACATTGATAATATGCGCATATGGCTTTTGCCTCAGCGATGTGATCACGTAATGTTGCTGTAGACGCTACGTTTTTTATACGCAGTTGTACAAGTCGGATGCCAATTGGAACCAGTCGCTTTATCCAATCGACGCTGTCAAGAATCGGGTAAAAAGGATCAAGTTTCATGAAAAGACTGCTCGTCCGATAACAGGAGTTGAAGGAACGGCAACATCGCGCGGTTCTAACATTCCTGCTTCAAAGCCTAGACGTCCAGCATTGATTGCTTGCGCAAAGGCTTTTGCCATTTGAATTGGGTTACCTGCTTTAGCTACAGCAGTATTGAGCAGAATCGCATCATAACCAAGCTCCATAATTGCTACTGCATGGGATGGACGACCGATTCCTGCATCAACAATCAGTGGTATATCTGGGAAATATGCCCGCATTGACCGCAAGCCATCGATATCACGGATACCTTTAGCTGAACCGATCGGCGCACACCAAGGCATGAGCACTTTACATCCAGCATCGATAAGTTTTTCGGCAACAATAAGATCATCCGTCGTATAAGGAAAAACCTCGTAACCTTCATCAATAAGGATTTTTGCTGCCTCGATAAGTGCAAAGACGTGTGGCTGTAATGTATCTTGATTACCGATAATTTCAAGCTTAATCCATTTGGTATTGAACAAGTCACGGGCCAGTCTAGCTGTAATAACAGCTTCTTTAATCGAAAAACAGCCTGCAGTATTGGGTAATAGATGTACATTCAATGTTTTAATTAATTCCTGAAATCGCTCCCCCTGTTTTCCACCTGCAGTTTCTCGCCGCAATGATATAGTAATAATTTCTACACCCGAATTGCGTACAGCTTCGGCAATAATTGCAGGTGATGGATATTGTGCCGTTCCCAAAAGAAGTCGCGAGGAAATATTCTGATTGTAGAGTGAGAGCATGTTTTTAACCTCCCTGCATAGGACTTAAAATTTCAATCCGATCACTTTCACAGATTTTATAACTTTCACGTTCGACGGCTGTTATAACTTCATCGTTGATTGCGATGGCAAGCCAATCGCCTTGAAATCCGAGTTCTGTCAAAAGCTCCGCGAGAAAGCAAGCTCTTATCTCTTGTTCTCTACCGTTTACATAAACGTGCATTTTTTATTCCTTTAATAATTCAATACCATATCGGCCACCTGTACTGCTATTGCTGGTGCTAGAAGGTAGCCATGACGATAAAACCCGTTAATAAAAATAGTGTTATCTATTCTTTTAACGCGCGGTAGATTATCAGCATACGCTGGGCGTATTCCAATACCGATTTCAATAATTTCCGCTTGAGCAAAGGCAGAATGCACTGTATAGGCAGCATTTAAAAGCTCCATCATTGAATAGGCAGTAGCTGGCCCGCAATTGTCAGTTTCAATCATAGTGGCACCGATCATAAACAGGTTATCTTTACGCGGCACAATATATAGAGGAATACGAGGATGAAGAAGTCGTATGGGACGCGAAAGATTTATATCCGATGTCCGTATCAGTAACATTTCACCGCGTACACCGCGCAATTCTTCATCGAATGATAAGCGTTCTCGGCCTGTTGCATCAATGATGGTATCATATTGTGATTCATCTTGATTCGGTGCAACAAAACAAGCTCCTTCATGCTCAAGTCTATTTTTTAATTCTCTCAATATCTCTCGTGGGTCAAGGTGGGCTTCGGTTGCATAAAAAAGCCCTTTCTGGAAACGTCCTGCAAGACAAGGTTCTAAATTACCTAACTCCCTAGCATCAACTTTCTCATGCCCTTTAGTGCGAACTGAAAAACGATCAAGCTCAGCAATGTCACGAGCAGTTGCAATAACCAATGTACCGTTGTGTAACACAAACTCGGGTAGAGTTTGATCCCACCATTTCATGCCTTTAATTCCTAAATCTTCAATAATCTGCTCTGTGCCTTCGCGTTCGCAATAAGGAGCAAGCATACCACCTGCATACCAGCTTGCAGAATTACTAAACCCATTGTCTAGTGTGGTAATGGTTACATCAGCGCCTCGGATAAATAATTCATAAGCTGCAGTTAACCCACCAATACCCGTTCCCTTGATCAGTATCTTATTCATCAAGCTATTTCTTTTTTAACTGTACTTTGGAAATTACCAAATAAATACTAAAATGTAATTGAGAAACATGAAATAAAATAACACAATCGGTGTATAATCAACTTAAAAAGCGGCATATTATGCCTTTTAGATACTGATCTGACCAGAAACCGATGTTTATTATGCTTTTGTTTCAGTACCTTAGCCTTTTTCTAAAATATCCTGGATAACTGCTGTAAAAAATGTTGAGCTTGATTAGTAGTTTTTTTAAGCTAGGATTTGTCATTCTATGATATTAAGTTGTGACAGCGGGTAAAATTATTTATTTGATTTATATTTCCCTTTATAAAGGAATAGTAAAATACATATAGTTTATTGCTCTTAGCAAGAGCCCAGGGATTTGAAACAGACAACTAGTGTTTATTATATATCGGTCATAAGTATAGCCGTTGTATAAATTTGTCATTTTAATAAAGACTTCGGTATTTTGCAAAATTCTGAAGAGAAGAAGCTTTAAATAGCACATATACAGCGCCAAGGAATACACGGCTATACTGCTTATAGCACTCTTTATTGGTTAGCGTAAATGATTTTTCCGACAAAACCAGCAGTAAAACTGCTGGTTTTTATTGTCAAAAGATCAGAAAGAGTATTGCAGTCGGAGCATTCCCTGAATAGCGTCTCTGCCTTTTAAGGAAGTACCTACATCAACAGTTCCAAGATCAGAGTCTATGTAGGATCCGCTGTATTTGTTGTTCCATGCAATATAAGATACT
>QENB01000004.1 GCA_003331065.1 Candidatus Tokpelaia sp. JSC188 | reverse complement strand
TATGGCTCTCTGTCAAGAGAGTCCTTTTATGGATTGAGCGTTAGCGAAATCTGTTCTGGCTATGGCTCTCTGTCAAGAGAGTCCTAATTGGAACGATTTATCGTTTCAAGGGGGGGTTAGGGGGAGGCCTTGCCCCCCCTCTCTCTTACCTTCTTTTTTTTTAGATTATCCCTTTAGAGGTTTTTAAAAGCAGAGAATTTAAAAATAAGCCCGTAGGGCGTGTTTGGAGGTTTTTTAGGTAGTTTTTTACCTTTTAGCGTTGAGAAAGTGTTCACCGATCGTTTATGGGACTTACAGACCACTTCTACAGTTTTATCCTTCCTCAAAAGAAGAGGTTCAGACCTCAATCCAGATCCCCTGACCTTCCTTACCAGAGCCTTGGCATCCTTCAAAGGAGGTTTGGTTCTCATAAGGAAGGTTTCTAACGATCTTACAGGTAGGAGGGAATGGGGAGACTGGCAACTCCCCATTCCCCTCAGAACCCCTTCAGGGGTTCTGCGAACCTTTCCTGAAACTGACTACCTTAATGCAATTGCGACTTAGAAACATAAAGTATCTGAATACTCAACAGAATATCCACAGTGTGTGTGGTATAGTAAAGTTGTTTAAAAACATAGAGCTATGCGTATTTTTATAAACCTATCCACAGCATAGATAACAGCCCCTCGCGCGCGCATGCGCGGGACTGTTAAAAAAAAGTTAGAATAAGCATGTACAGCGTTAGTAATAATTAATACCGCGCGCGCGCGAGGGCTCTAAGCCCTTGATTTTAAATGGAAAAAGAACAATTTAGGATTCACTAAACTTTAGTGCTGACAGCCTGATCTGACGAATCTAGCAGCCTGATCTGACGAATCTAAAATTCAGAGCGTTCTTTGTTCGTAAGGAATTGGGGACTGGCAACCCCAACAAATCCTTGTCATGAATCGTGGCACAACCATACCGTTACTATGAAACCATAGGTATGCACACGCTTATCACCAGCACGCAGTGTAAATAACGGATGCTCCATGCTGGCTTCATCGTCCTTCAGTGAAGCATCAAAAATATCCGCAATAAAAAAATCCTGTAAAAGATCAGGCATAGCTTCTGCTTCCTTCTTCTACGGTTTCATTCTCAAGAATCTACCGTTCCATTCCGTGATCTCTACTGCGTGTTTCTTGCTCCCGAATTAGCTCACAAGCTTTTTCAACATCTTTGCCAAGTCTTTGGTGGTTTTCTCGTACCCGTTCAACCGCCCGGTGATATTTGAGAGTAGCTTCTCGAGCTTTCCCCAGCCCTCGCTGTATTGCCTTTCCAAAGTGCTCAATCGCCGATGCAATGTCTCTTGCAAGTTCTCGACTGCGGTCAAGCGATTCTCTAAACCTTTCATCGCGCTCGCATCGTAGTCCTTCAAGGAAGCCCGCAAGGCGGTTATTTCCTCCCTTGAACCATTCACCAATTTGCTCACGGAGCGCAGCAATTCCCTCTCTAGAACTGTAAGCTGATTCATCTTTCACTCTCCAAGACGGATGCACGAAGCTTGACCGCACGTCCATCCCATTTCTGTTCCTTCTGGAAGAACAAGAAATACGCCGTCCTTCGATGATGTGAACTGAAGATCGTGCGTGTCCTTCCTCAGATCGCTTAATGCCTGTCGTTCTCTCAGAACTTGCCTGCGCAACACGATCAGTTCGGACCTCATCCACGAAGTTATGGCTAAAAGAATACTCGAGGATGCAATCACTACCACGAGACACACTGCAGCGGTCCAGAGCGGCCAGTGCAGCATCACGCGCATGCTCTTCACCGTGTTCTTGCTTTGTTCTTGAATAGCGTTTTTGATGGTGTCGAATTCGCTTTTCGATGCATCGAGAAAGCTCTGTGCGAGACGCTGCTGCGCGCTCAAGGTTAATTCCTCGATCTCTTTCCGATCCTCTTCCATCTTGGCGCTCAAGCGCTCGATCAAGGTGTTTCTCACGGGTCCAACCTTCGTCATAGATCATTCCTTTTAAACGAAACTTATCACCGCTTTCCGGATCAAGCGCTGTCACATAGTTCTTCCCTTGTCGATTAATCAGAAAGCCGGCCTCCTCGAGACTTAAAACAAGGCTCTTTCGATCATAAACGGCCCCAGATGCAATTCTGGCCGAAAGATAAGCATGGATAGCATCACGACCTAGAACGCGTTCTACAGCCTCTATTTTGCCTCTCTGAAGCTCTCTAGCGCGTTTAGGATCAGATGGATCCGCCCAACCATGTTCCGCGTTCAGTGCCTCTCTAAGAGGATCGTAGAGGTATTTCCAACCTGGGGGAGCGATGTTCAAGGCCTTCCCAGTTATCAGTTCCATGCGAGGTGTCACAAAATGCAACTCAACACGACCACCCTGAGTATGCTGATGTCGAACCCATAAAATATCGTATTGGTCCGCATCAAGACCTGCAAAAGCCGTTCGTTCAAACTCATCCATAACCTGATCTTGCTGCGTCTCTGTAGGCGCGTCCGACAATGCAAAAGAAATTACACCTGACGTATAACGCCAAGTCCGATCAATGCTATTAATCAGATCTATCGTACGCTGTGCATCCCCACGTAAAACCTCCGGTACAGCAGACACACGTGCTTCTAAATCAGAACGAATTGCGTAGAAAACAGGCCCGTCCCCAGGACCTTTGCCGTGATCAAAAAACTTAATCAGCATCTGACAATCCACAGCTAGGCATATGCTGATGCCGCAATGCATGTAATTCTCGATCAATCTCAATCAAACGAGCGTTAATAGCCAAAGCATCAACGCCACTCTTATCCCGATTCGCCCAACGTGCTAACTGATTCAGATTGTTGCCAATTTGTGCTAACGACCTGATAAGCAAAGGCGAAACCTCAATCCTTCTAACCTTTCCTTTCCAGAGCCCTTCACCTGCAACTGCTTCACGAACAAACCTTGAAAGACTTACACCTGCATTAGATGCTTTCGATACCAAAGCTGCCTTCTCAACAGATGTAAGCTTCAACTCTAAGCGTGCCGTACGATGCATTTTTTTTCCATCCAAGTTGATACATATCAACGACATTTTGGGGTTTGAAGGGGAACTAAATTACCCTCACCAGAGACTCTATTCCGTAATACGGAATAGGAGTAGGCTGGCTTACTTATAAGGGAGACGTATAAGTTTTGCAAATCTTTTCTCGCTCCCCTTTAAGACTCTCTTCGCAGAGAGCCATCACGCTCAATCCATAAAAGGACTCTCTTGACAGAGAGCCATAAAGGGAATTCGCTACGCTCATAAAAACCTAACGGGGCCTTGCCCCAAGCGCCTCACTCCGTTCGTTGCCTTCCCCACGTTCGCCACAAGGCAAGGGCCCACGACACTCTCGGCTCACGCCTCAATGCCTCATGGTCCCTTAAATCAAGAATACGGCCGCTCCAGTTCAATCAAGGGAAAGGCTCCGCCCTGTCTCCTCACCCGGTCCCTTCGGGCTGCGGCTTCAGAAACAGCCCTTGACTTAACCTCCACCAGCCTCCAAAACTGCTTCAAGGTTAGAAAATGAAACTAAGATATTTTATGGTATTGGTCTTTGTTTAGCCCATGTTTTGCAGAATTTCAGGAAGTCTTGTTCAGGTTTTCTTGGGCTGATATTTTTCTTATAGATCCAATAGCGCCATTCTTGTTCTAGGTAGTAGACATCCCATCCTGGCGCTACTTTCCGTGCAGCAGCATAAGCAGCTGATGGAAGCAAACCCTTCCATCGCTTTGGTTTATCTAGTAAGTTTTCAGTAACGCGACTGCTGAATGTCACTACATCATTAACAGTATCAAAAGAAACCAAATAATCAGGTAAATGATTACTCTTTTCAAGGGAACGAATCGATCTTCGGAGTTTATACTCTTCACCTTTTGATCCTGTTTTTTTATGAAGCAAAGGGAGAGTAATTTTCCAGTTTTTTTGTGATCCACAATGTTTTCGTGCGAGTTCGTAGAGACGTTTTTCTATAGGTTTACTGAGTCTGAAGTAATCACGGCTGAGGGTAAGGACCTCGTTGTGTTTAATGGCATTAAAAACCCAATCGGAGAGAACAATATCACACCAGAGAAGGCGACCTTCAAGACCGTATTTTCGTTTAATTTCAGAGGCATCTATAAGGCCAAAAGCTTTCGTACATTGCGTATCACCTGTTATGATATTTGTCCGAATGACAGTTCCTTGAAGGCGATCTATTGATTCAACAAGTGCTGCATAATGATTTCCTCCCGTTCCGCGGTCGATAAAGGTGAGAAGTTCTCGACTAACGATACGGACGCATTTTGATACCTTTTCCCCTGCGCGTAGTTTAGCCATTACTTGGCTGATGCAGTAGATGAGGATGTCCTTGTCATAGATCGTTGCGAGGCCTTTAACGCTTGGTGTAATTTCCACCCAATTTCCGTTGTGTTCATAGTACCGGATTTTTGTATCTGGCTTTTTTGCAAGAGAATAGAAAGGATGTTCCATCATGGGTATTACATCCTTCAAAACCGCATCGGCTACATCGCAGATAAAAAGATCATGATGAGAATAGTGATTTGACACTAAGTTGTTATTGTTCTTTTCTCTCCCATTTGTTTCATCTTCTGACATCTAAAGTTTCCTTTATGGTTCACTTTTGCCTGCCAAAAATATCACATAAACCTTGTGTAGGACTGTAAAGTTCGTCAGATCAGGCTGTCAGTTCAACCATACTCCAAGAAAAAAAGCATTGACCGCAAGCCTAAAATCACCTAACTAACTGTTTTTAATAGCTTAAGTTCAGAGTATTAGGTTCTAAAACTCGTAAAATCATACTGTAAAGTTCGTCAGATCAGGCTGTCAGTTCAACCATACTCCAAGAAAAAAAGCATTGACCGCAAGCCTAAAATACTCCGATATACATCTAACCTATTGTTTTTCTTAAGCAAAATGCGTGGTATCAGGCACCAAAGTACCTGCCCTCAATCCTGGTTTTCTGACCTCCGGTGAAAGAGAATGGGGAGACTGGCAACGCCCCCTTTTTTTTCACCCATGGATGAAAAGAAATTTCACCCACAGGGCTTAAGGTGTTCACCACAAGGCAGAGAATTTAAAAACAGGCCTCTAGGGCGTGTTTAGAGGTCTCTAGGTAGGTTTTTTACCTTTTACCGTTGGGAGAGCGTTCTACGGTATGTTTTTAGGGCTTACAGAGGCCTTTGGCGGCCATAGCTTTACCCTGAAGGAGAGGTCCTGGCCTTGATCGTTGGTTTTCTACGCGTATACGCGAGCTCTCAGCTTTTCTGAGGTTGAAGGCAAGGGAGAGGCTGGTGGAGGTTAAGTCAAGGGCTGTTTCTGAAGCCGCAGCCCGAAGGGACCGGGTGAGGAGACAGGGCGGAGCCATTTCCCTTGACTGAACTGGAGCGGCCGTATTCTTGATTTAAGGGACCACGAGGCATTGAGGCTGTAAGCCGAGAGTGTCGTGGGCCCTTGCCTTGTGGCGAACGTGGGGAAGGCAACGAACGGAGTGAGGCGCCTGGGGTGAAACCCCGTTAGGTTTTAATTTCCGTAGGAAATTAACCTAATTATGGCTCTCTGTCAAGAGAGTCCTTTTATGGATTGAGCGTTAGCGAAATCTGTTCTGGCTATGGCTCTCTGTCAAGAGAGTCCTTTTATGGATTGAGCGTTAGCGAAATCTGTTCTGGCTATGGCTCTCTGTCAAGAGAGTCCTAATTGGAACGATTTATCGTTTCAAGGGGGGGTTAGGGGGCGGCCTTGCCCCCCCTC
>QENB01000003.1 GCA_003331065.1 Candidatus Tokpelaia sp. JSC188 | reverse complement strand
ATATTGCTCTGTAGATCGATCATCCGATTGGTGAAGTATCGCATTGTTGCCCAGCTCCCGCTGAAGATGCCGATGGAAAGGCTCAGGCCGATCATGGCCGGCCAGATCATGTGATTTTTGATCTTATTTTCAGTTGACGAAATGAAGGATAAATTATACATTGTATAAACATTATGGGCGTTAGAGATGCTTAAATTAAACATTCAGAAGTGGGGTAATAGCGCTGGTGTGAGATTACCTTCTTCGATACTGGCGCAGCTCGGGGCGAAGGTTGGGGATAGTCTTAGTATTGACGTTTCTGGAGACAAAGCGGTTTTGTGTCTTGCAAAGCCGCATTATACTCTCAAAGAATTGCTTGCGCAGTGCGATGAAAAGGCCTCTCCGCCGAAATTAGAATGGTGGGATGAATTAAAGCCGGTAGGGCAAGAGGTCTGGTGATGGTCGCTTTACGTTTTGAACGCGGTGATATCGTGCGTGTTAATCTCAATCCTGTATCTGGTCGAGAAATTAAAGGAGAGGCGCGTCCAGCTTTAGTTTTAACGGGGAGTTCTTTTAATCGTTTAGGAGACGTTTTAGTTGCTCCCATAACACAAGGTGGCGATTTTAGTCGTATTGCTGGATTTGCTATCACCTTAACTGGAACGGGCTGTAAGACACAAGGCGTTGTTTTAATTAACAAGATTAGAATGCTTGATCTGGTTACACGACAGGCTGATGTTATTGAAAAAGTTCCTCAAGTTGTTTTGGATGATGCGCTTGCCAGACTCATAGCGCTTCTTGAGAATTAAACCGTAGTAGGAGGAAGCTATGCCTGATCTTTTACAGGATTTTTTTATTGCGGATATCTTTGATGCTGCACTGAAGGACGATGAAGCCAGCATGGAGCATCCGTTATTTACACTGCGTGCTGGTGATAAGCGCGTTCGCACCTATGAGCGCAACGGTTGCAAGGTCACTGTGAAGCCCGGCTATGATGGTTGCGCAACCATCCACGATAAAGATCTATGGATCTACTGTGTCAGTCAACTTGTTCATGCTAAGAATCATGGTCGAGAGATAAGGCCCGTTGTGCGTTTCACTGCTTATGATTTTTTGAAAGTCACCAACCGTGAGACCAGTGGTCGTGCCTATGAGCGAATGGGAGCAATGCTGAGCCGTTTGAAAGGCACGGTCATTGAAACCAACATCAAAACGGCGGGACAGCGTGATCGCCGAGGGTTTGGTCTTATTGATTCATGGCATGTGATTGAGCGTGACGGAAACGATCGTATGGTAGCGGTGGAAGTCACCTTGCCTAATTGGCTCTTTCGATCGATTGAATCTATGCGTGTACTGACCTTAAGTCGGGATTATTTTCGGATTCGTAAACCCTTAGATAGACGCATTTACGAGCTGGCACGAAAGCACTGCGGTGATCAACCGAAATGGCGTGTGTCTTTGGAGTGTATTGCACCAGAAAAGCGGCAGTGCAGCGACCTTACGTGAGTTCCTGAGTCAGGTGACTTGCCAGATTTCCGGATGGCCTTTGATGCAGATCGCGATCTTATAACATTTTTCGCTAATGGCCCTAAAGGTCAGCGGGCCGAGAATCTGGACGTGATCTCTGGCCGACCTCATTCTTCAATAGCTTCGCATGAGAAGGCGCACGCTAGGAAAAGGCAGAAGCGGTAGCTCTTGTGTAATTCGTTAGGGTATCTACAGTGCCTAAAAATTCCTTTTTAAAATCAAGGAGTTACTTTCTTTTCGTCGTTTTACACACCAAGATATGGGATTTACGAATCAGATTCGGGGTTTTACCTACAATCGTTCGTATTTTTACTCATAACTCCATAAAAATTCTCTTTTAAAATCAACTGGTTAAACACCACGTTTCGTGCTTTTACCCACAGCACTCAAAAAATTCCTTTTTAGAATCAAAGGGTTAAGGGGTGATTTTTTCAGTGTAACGCGCGCGCGCATTTTAACAGATTTTTTAACAATCCCTAACGCGCGCGCGAGGCATTTGAAGTGATTTAAAAAATCGATGAAGGCTAGTTCGGGGGGACAGACTGTCCCCCCGTCCTCCCTTCGGCTATCGCCTTGGTCGCGAACTCGCCCCCCTTGTGGCACCGCTAACGCGGTTCCCCCACGCCTTTGGCGCGGCCCCCCCTCCAGTTCTAGCTCCAAGAAAAAGAGCAGTCTGGGATCAAGGCCCGAACCCTTCCTCAGGAGGCAAGGTAAAGCTGTGGACGTCGTCTATACGCCCCATAAACGCTCCGAAAACTAGAGAGAATTTGTGTGTCTGTTATATAGAAATTTATTTTAAATAAGGTTTAAAATCCTATTTAAAATCATAATACTACAGCGTCTTCTAATAGAATGCTAATACCTTTTAACTAATTTTTTAATACCTCTTTAATTGCAATAGCAGAGCCATATTTTGCTACGCTCAAAATATGGAGAATGGGGGTTGCCAGTCTCCCATTCGTAACAACGTGGGTGAAATTTCTTTTCATCCATGGGTGAAAAAAATAGACACCCACATAGAAATACAAAAAAGAACTTCTATAAAACTCTCGTTTTGTAGTTGAGCACAAAGTCGTTTAGAGAACTTTCTTAGCTGAGGCTTAAACCTCACCGATAGTTCTACAAAAGTTTTTGAAGATCTGATCGATGTTTTTACTGCTGAGAGCGATTTTGCGCTCTTGGCAGAAGCTTCTGAACTTTTCTGCGATCATGGTGTTATCCATGTTGCAGCGTGTTTCTCGTTTGATCGTCTTCCAATATTCGTTGAAGTCGATTCCACCTTCGTCTGGAAAAGAAGTTATGATCTTTGGTGACTTTTGGTCAGTGCTATGACTTTTTACAGGGCTCGGGGTCTCTTTGAGCTGCCAGGTTATGGTAACGCTCGTAACGGTGCGGCCAGTTTTGTTGAGCTTGGCCGTCAAAGTTAAACGTGAGAGTTTGTTTATTTCAGCGATGGTTGGAATTAAAGCCAATGCTTTTAAATTCGAAAAACGAGATAGCTTTCCTGCTGAGATACTGAGCATTGCGCGTAATTGTGGGATAGTGAAGGTTTTTTCATTGATCCAGTTGAGGTGTGCGAGGCTTGCGATGTGCTGGAAAAGAAGGACTGAATATTTGCTGTTAAGGTGAAAGACAGTTTGTCTATCGATGATAGCCCAATGGTTTGATTCCGCTGCCATGCGACAGAAGGTGCGGCTGAAAGTCCAAGAGATTAAAAGATCTCCGCTGGACTCATTGCCGTAATCTATCTGGGCTTCGTCTAGCAATCCTCCGATAGTCACGATCTTTTTTTTGGGATCATCATAGGTAATTACCACACCTGCTAATTCCTGAAACAATGGAGTCAGGCTGGTCCGGGTATGGTTGCGCATTCCTTTAATGGATTTAATCTCGGAGAGTCGAACTTCATGGCGTATATCATCAGCCATTTTCCCACCTGCGATACCGATCATCAGATGCATCAGCTTGAGGGCCTGCAACGAAGGCGCGTTCTGTAAATAGATCCCTTGCGCCATTTCGGTAGGCAAAATCGTCTTAGTTTTATCAAAACTCCGATCTCGAGCTATTTCGAGTGTTTTTCCCATTTTTTACACTAACTCTTTGATATTTATATGTTTTTACTATTAAAGTAATATATATGAACTATAATTTCAAGTTGAGATTATAGCAATAGAGTCCCGAAACATAGCAATAGAGTCCCGAAACATAGCAATAGAGTCCCGAAACATAGTTTTTAAATCGATAAGTCTTTGAATTTATTGAATAAAAAGGGGTATGAACTTTAAGTACTTTATGTACAAGAGGGAAACGCTAAAAAAAACTCACGTTTTAAAAAAAAAAGGAGGTTATAGAGAGGGGGGGCAAGGCCGCCCCCTAACCCCCCCTTGAAACGACTGCGCGTTTCAATTTGGACTCTCTTGACAGAGAGCCATAATTAGGTTAATTTCCTACGGAAATTAAAACCTAACGGGGTTTCACCCCAAGCGCCTCACTCCGTTCGTTGCCTTCCCCACGTTCGCCACAAGGCAAGGGCCCACGACACCCTCGGCTCACGCCTCAATGCCTCGTGGTCCCTTAAATCAAGAATAGGGCCGCTCCAGTTCAGTCAAGGGAAATGGCTTCGCCCTGTTCCCTCACCCGGTCTCTTCGCTACGCTCAGAGCTGCGGCTTCAGAAACAGCCCTTGACTTAACCTTCCGCAGCCTCTCCCTTGCCTTCAACCTCAGAAAAGCTGAGAGCTCGCGTATACGCGTAAAAACCAACGATCAAGGCCAGGACCTCTCCTTCAGGGTAAAGCTATGGCCGCCAAAGGCCTCTGTAAGCCCTAAAAATACACCGTAGAACGCTCTCCCAACGGTAAAAGGTAGAAAACTACCTGGAGACCTCTAAACACCTCTCTACGGCTCTTATTTTACCTTAAATGTTGGTGAGTATTTTGAAGAATTAGGACCTACGACCAGTGCACACTGCGCTTGCAATTATCTCACTTTGCGCGCATAGTGCCTCTAGTAATGAAATAATTTGCGAGGAGTGATGTAGTATGCAAAAAAGTTCTGAGAGAACGCAAAAGCATCGTCTTGGCTTGCGTACTGCTGGGTACAGACAGGTGCAAATTTGGGTTCCAGATGTGAGGCGCCAAGAATTTGCCGATGAATGTTTGAGGCAGGTTGAACGAGTGAATGCTTCAGACGGAAAAGATCGTGAAATTTCCTCGATGATGGATATGGCCCTCACGAACTTATCAAAAGGCACGGAATGGCTTTGAAGCGTGGAAATGTCGTAACCATTGCTGTCCAAGGCGATTATGGAAAGCCACGGCCAGCAATTGTTGTGCAAGCAAACCAATTCCTTAGTCTAAAAAGCGTGATGGTTTTGCCATTGACATCAGATGAAAGGGCTAATGCGAGTTTGTTCCGCGTTGTTGTTTATCCAACGAAAGAAAATGGACTTCGGGTTGTGTCTCAGGCCATGATTGACAAAGCAATGCCTATTCCAATTGATAAGGTTGGAGCAGCATTTGGCAGTATCTCGCGGCAAGTGATGCGAGAAATAGACAGGCGCATCGTGACATTTTTTGGAGTTGGATCCGTTTCATGAATTGCCTATCATCAGACCGTTCACAGCAACGTAACTTCTTCGGTGTAGATATCTTTGATGTTGCACTGAAGGACGATGCAGCGAGCGTTGTATCCGTTCTTAGAAGATTGCACTTAGCAGATAGCTTGTAAGACTCTGGAAATGCTAAAAAGCGTATTAAAATCATAATTTTAAGGCAGACCATGCATGGAATGAAATTGTAATTTGTAATTTGATGGATGTTTGATATATGTGTATATCAAACTGTTTTATGGAGATTTAAATGCTTGCAGTTAGATTGCCATCAGAGATTGAAAGCCGTCTGGAAGAATTAGCCCGAGCCACTGGGCGAACTAAGACATTCTATGTTCGAGAAGCTATCTTGGAACATCTTGACAACCTTGAAGACGTATATCTCGCAGAACGTGAGATGGAGGAAATCAAAAGTGGACGATCACAATTGATGAGCCTTGAGAAGGTATTGGAAGATTATGGCGTGGAATGTTGAGCTTTCTACGTTAGCGCGGAAAAATCTGAAGCAATTGGACAAGTCCGTTGCACAACGGATACTGGTTTTTCTTCGTGATCGTGTTGCTGGATTAGATGATCCACGCAGTATTGGTGAGGTCTTGAAAGGTTCAAAGCTGGGTGAGTTTTGGAAGTATCGCGTTGGTGATTACAGGATTATTTCCCGGATTGAAGACAAGAAAATACGCATTCTTGTTGTGCGTATTGGCAATCGCCGAGATGTTTACAGAAGATAAAAGGAAATTTTGTGAAAAGCCGCGTCAGCTCACCTTGGCGATAGGCTGTGATTTATGAAGTGAAGATTATCCTTAAGGTGGCAAAGCGACGTTTTGATCTAGATTTACCTATTCTACATTGAGACAACTTGGGAGAATAGGTAAGTTTAGCGCAAGCTCTCTATGTTTAGAAGAGTAGGAAACCAAGGAGGTAAGACGGATGAAGATTGATGGAGCATCAAGCTATAGCTACATGTTTAACAACAAATACACGCAGGAAAATAAAGCGTCCCGTCAACAAACGCCATTCGATACTTTCATGACCGAAGATGGAAAACGTAACGAGGAGCCGGTAAAAGACAGCGAAAAAGTCGATTTCACATATATGACAAAAAAAGAACTGTCCGACTGGATGCAAGGAAAGAATCACAGTGGGAGAATGTCTATTGAGGCGTCTACTGCCTTTCTTACCGCAACCACATCGCTTCGAATCGATGAGACTGGTGAAGTCACCCTTGATGAGGATGACTACAACAACAAGCGCTATAATTTCTTCGATATGATAAAAGAAGGAAAAGCTTTTAATCTGGACTACGGAAACGCAACGGGTGCTGAGAATGATCAGAAAGCCTTGGACTTGATGGAACGATTCCAAGGAGAGTCGCGCGCGCCTGCGCATAACTCATCTTCAACTTCTAATTCAGCTTCCCTTGCAAGTTTGGCATCATGGAAGAATATTTATGCTAGTGAACATCGTATTCCTTGGCGCATTGATTGAGGTGTTCTCATAAGTGAAATAACCAGGAACAGAACGACCATCAAGATTGTAATATCGCTTAAAGGCAGCAACAGTCTGACCGCGAGAACATTTTCCGATAGTGCCACTACCATGATCACATAAGGGTTCGGTCTCATAGGCCGAGCCCAGTGGATTGTCCTGATAGCGAACAGATGGGTGACTGCTTCCATAGCCTATTTCAAGCACCGCTACGCGCAAGAGTGGACCACCATGGCCACAGCTCGTAGCGGATGTCCCTGATCTAGGAAATTCTTCCCAGTTTTTGCCACACTTTGATGAAAGTACGCCATTGACCCACATTTGCGTTAGTGGCGGTGCTGGTTCATGGGGATCAACAGTAAATTCAGCCTTAATGTTTTTCAGCTTTAGTTCTTTAACTGCTTTAATAGGTTGAACAATAGTATGCTTCTTATCATCTATTGATGAATGATTTTGTGCAAAGGTGTTTGTGGAAATAAGTATAATTAAGGAAAAAATACTTACAAATACTTTTATTCTCATGCCCTAAGTCCTCGAATAGAAGTAAAATATAAAACTCTAAGAAATTTTATTACTTATACTAGAAGATACAATTAAAATATTGCAAGAAATATTTTTTACATAAAAGTAAAAGCCTTTTAGGATTGGTAGATCTTTGGAGAGGTCGTGGACGTTTAGTCAAGGGCTGTTTCTGAAGCCGCAGCCCGAAGGGACCGGGTGAGGAGACAGGGCGGAGCCTTTCCCTTGATTGAACGGGAGCGGCCGTATTCTTGATTTAAGGGACCACGAGGCATTGAGGCTGTAAGCCGAGAGTGTCGTGGGCCCTTGCCTTGTGGCGAACGTGGGGAAGGCAACGAACGGAGTGAGGCGCCTGGGGTGAAACCCCGTTAGATTAATTTAGAAGCATGGCTCTCCGGGAGGAGGAGTCTAAAGAAATTTTATCTTTCGAAGTCTTGATCTCTGTTTTGGTTTTTAGTTTTTTGCATGGCTTCATGTTTTGCTTTTTTTGCATCATCTGGGAGTTTTTCTGCTAAAGCGTCGAGGAAAATTTGAACGAATTCAGGTGATTTATCGGCTTGTCCTGGTGAGCATGTCATGATGGTTTCAGCGGTTTCGTAATGTGTTAATCCTCTTTTTTTGATAGCTTCTATTTTGGTTTCATGCTCGACGGTTTCCCACTCGACGTTTTGCCATTTGCCAGAAACCTTTTTGATGGCGTTGAGCGCTTTAGTAGCGAAGATTTTTACGACGCCAACAGTTTTTTCTGTGAGGTATGGCAGTCTATCGATGCGGCGTTGTTTTTCAGCGTTGATTTGTTTTTCTTCTCGGAGTTCGTTTGCCTTGATGAGAAGCTGTTTTATTTCGTTGTGGTCTAAACCGTTTATAAGGGTTAGGATGTTCTTCTGAGCGATTTTTAATCGTTCTTGGAGTATATGGGCTGTTTTTTGTGTTTGCTCTGCTCTACGGTGTTCCTGACGGCTTACAGCGGCTTTTGCGGCTATGGGCTGGACTGCTTTAGCGATTTTTGTGTTTAAACGGTTTGCTATGTCTGTTTGTGTTTCTTCGATTCGAACTAACCCGAGCATACGTTTTTCAAGAATCTGTGGTTTTAATTCTTTTGGTTGAATGGTTGGAGTGTGTCCTGCTTTTTCCACTTGGGCATAGAACTGTTTTACGCTTTGATGTTTTGCTTTGCTTCCTTGGATGCCGCGTTCTAGTCCGAGCTCTTGGAGACAGTGTGCGTAGGTGGATTGATCATTTTTCATTTTCTCTCGCCCACCGATGAATTCCTTTGCGGAAAGACGTCCATCTTTTGTTAGAGGGATGACGAAGGCGGATAGGTGTGGTGTTTTTTCATCCTTGTGCATAGTCATGGTAACGATTCGGTCTTTTCCGTATTTTTGTTCGAGCCAATTGATGGATTGATCACGCCAGAGTGTTTGCTGATTTTGTGATGCGGATTCCCACCATTCTGGACTTGTTGTCATGATGTATTCGATAGCAAGGACGGCGTCTTTTCTTCTTTTTTTTGGCAAGAGCGATCGCATTTTTCCTAATGCTTCGTTGGTATTTTTTGCGGCGTAGTGTTCGTTTTCTGGTGTTTTTGTTTGATCAGCATTAGGTGTTTCTCGTTCACGGTAGCAGTGTTTAAGGGCAGCAGCGATATTTCCCATTTTGGCTAATTTTTTAGCGCGCATAATAGCGTATGGCATGTGTTATTTCTTGTTTTTGGTTTGATATTTGGGGGTTGTTGTCCTTTGGAGGGCTACCTAATTGCTTTATAAATTAGGTGTACTCACTAGTCTTTTCTTTGTAAAGACCGTTCGTTTAGGTGGTATTTTTCTTGAAGCGCTTTTAATTATTTTCTAAACTAAGCTGGTATATTTTTGAGAGTTAATAAGATTACCCATAGACCATTTTGGCACGTGATCTATGGGCACCAAAATCGACCTAACGAAGGAGAAGGCCGATATGGCTATCGATATTATGGTATCATTTAATCAAGATCCTCCGCAACTAGATTTTATTTGGCCAGGTTTTTTATCAGGAACGGTAGGTGCATTGATAGCGCCTGGGGCAACTGGAAAGAGTTTCTGGGCGTTAGAAGCTTCCATGTCTGTTGCATGTGGTGTTTCTGGAGGCGATCTTTTGGGTCTAAATCCGTTTTATTCTGGCCGTGTTTTTTATTTAGCCGGGGAAGATCCTGAAGCTGTCTTAGTGCGGAGAATTCACGCTATTGGTAAATATTTCGATCTATCTGCTCGCAAAGCTATTGCTGAGAATCTCATCGTGGAACCTATCATGGGTTCGATGTTCAATATCATGGATGAACGTCATCTGGATCGGCTTATTGCACTCTGCACAGGGATGCGATTGATAGTCCTAGATACCTTGAGTCGAATTCATACTCTTGATGAGAACAGCAATGGTGACATGGCGCGACTTGTTTTAACACTGGAGCATGTTGCGGTTCGAACCGGTGCATCTGTTCTTTATCTGCACCACGTTAACAAGGGAAGTGCACGAGATGGTTGTATCGATCAGCAGCAAGCGGCCCGTGGTGCTTCAGCTTTAATTGATAATGCTCGCTGGTGTGGATTTGTTGCCAAGATGGCAGAGGACGAAGCTAAGGCCTTAAGCGATAGCTCTTACAGCAGACAGCCAATCGGTAAAGACCGACGTGGCTTCTTCGTGCGCTTTGGCGTGAGCAAACAGAACTATGATCCTGTTCAAATTGACCGATGGTATGAACGAAAAGAAGGGGGTGTACTTGTGCCGGTAAGCCTGATGGAAGCGATCCAGGATAAAGAGATTGGATGTGATATACGGAGGTTTAGTGATGGTTTTTAAAGTTACCCATGCGAGACATGATCCGGCTCATTGCCTTTGTCCCGGCCTCTCTCTTGCCTTCAACCTCAGAAAAGCTGAGAGCTCGCGTATACGCGTAGAAAACCAACGATCAAGGCCAGGACCTCTCCTTCAGGGTTAAGCTATGGCCGCCAAAGGCCTCTGTAAGCCCTAAAAATACACCGTAGAACGCTTTCCCAACGGTAAAAGGTAAAAAACTACCTAGAGACCTCTAAACACGCCCTAGAGGCCTGTTTTTAAATTCTCTGCCTTGTGGTGAACACCTTAAGCCCTGTGGGTGAAATTTCTTTTCATCCATGGGTGATGCAAATAGACACCCACATAGAAATACAAAAAAGAACTTCTATAAAACTCTCGTTTTGTAGTTGAGCAGAAAGTCGTTTAAGGCCTCGTGCGCGCATAGAGGGGCCAAAAAGTTTAGGAACATTACAAACATACAAAGAGAATAAATATAAAAGAACTTTGTAGTCAGATTGACGAAAGAGACTTATCGTAGTTATGTTTATACATAAATCTATTTCCCCTAAAAATAGGAGTATTCCTTGAGTTTAATCAGGAAACCAGTCGGGCCAAGAGAGCCGCCTTAGAGGGACCGGTTTTCATTACTGATCGGGGAAAACCCGGTCATGTCCTGCTTAGCATTGAGGAATACCAACGCATCACGGGCAAGAAGCGAAGCATTGTCGATGCCCTGTCCATGCCGGGACTTTCAGAGATCGAGTTTGATCCGCCGCGCTCTCGGGAACGCGCTCGCAGCGCGGATTTCTCGTAATGTTTCTGCTCGATACTAACGTTATTTCCGAACTGCGCAAAGCCGGAGATGGCAAAGCCGACGCCAATGTCGTGACTTGGCTGGCTAGCGCAGATGCCACGACTTTCTACCTTTCCGCTGTCACTCTGATGGAAATCGAACTCGGAATCCTTCGTATTGAACGGCGCGATCCGGCTCAAGGGATTAGGATTCGTTCCTGGATGGATCACCATGTCTTGCCTGAATTTGCGAATCGGATTTTGCCCGTCGATACCGCTGTTGCTCTGCGTTGTGCACCCCTTCATGTACCAGCAGACCCACGTCCTGAGCGGGACGCGTTCATTGCCGCAACAGCTCTGGTACATGGCATGACGCTTGTAACCCGAAATCTTGCTGATTTCACGCCAACAGGCGTGCCTCTACTCAACCCATGGAAGGCGCTCCATGAATACTAGTTCACGGCCGAGAAAGTTGATGCGCATTTCAGACAGGTCGTAAGACTCTGGAAAAGAAAGACAAGAGGCATTGACGAAGGTTTTAAAGGGAAAGAGATCACGGATAGCTTGAATGTAATGTATATTTGCATTACGTATTGAGAATAAAAACTTATTGAGGTTAATATGACAACACAAGCTATCACTGCGAAAGGGCAAATCACGCTCAAGCGTGATTTACTACGACACCTGGGCATTAAGCCTGGAGAACGGATTGATTTTGAGAAGTTACCGAATGCTGAGATTCGTGTTCGGGCCACCCGACCTAAAGGCACCATAGATGGCTTTCTTCATGTCCTTGATGGAAAGGTAAAGATGAACAAGCCGCTGACGATTGACGAAATGAACGATATCACGTCAGCTAGTTGGGCTGGCCAGTTGAAAGAGAGCGAATGAAAATTACCGTTGATACAAACGTGCTCGCACGCGCGATACTGCAAGATGATCCGATTCAGTGTAGTTCTGCTAGAGAGCTACTCAAGAGTGCTACATTGATTGCGGTTTCACTTCCGTCTCTATGTGAATTGGTCTGGATATTGCGACAGGGAGCGAAGCTATCGAAGGAAGATATTTCTGTGGCAATCCGAGCATTATTTGACACTGCTAACGTGGTTATGAACCGTCCTGCGGTGGAAGCTGGGCTGGCTTTACTTGAGGCAGGGGGCGATTTTGCTGATGGCATCATCGCCCATGAAGGTAAATGGCTTGGCGGTGAAACTTTTCTATCTTTTGATAAACGGGCAGTAACACTGTTGTCGCAACACGGTGAATCAGCGCAACTATTGTGAACAAATCTGAGTTTTGAGAGGACGTGGACGTTTAGTCAAGGGCTGTTTCTGAAGCCGCAGCCCGAAGGGACCGGGTGAGGAGACAGGGCGGAGCCATTTCCCTTGATTGAACGGGAGCGGCCCTATTCTTGATTTAAGGGATCACGAGGCATTGAGGCTGTAAGCCGAGAGTGTCGTGGGCCCTTGCCTTGTGGCGAACGTGGGGAAGGCAACGAACGGAGTGAGGCGCTTGGGGTGCAACCCCAATAGTTTTTTTTGAGCGTAGCGAATTCCCAAAATGAGTCCTATTATTGGACATTGAACCCATGATATGTGGAAGGATATGTTGTAGTTATTAACGTTCTATTCCTCGATCTCTGTTCCGCTGTTCCTGACGTTTTTGTTCTATCGTCTGTTCGTGTTGTACGATTTTTTTAATTGTATCACCTGTTCGTTTAAGTTGTTGACTTGCGTGCTCAAGGTCATGATGTGTCGTTGGAGTTCCTGATTTTCTTGCGAAGTATGCTCGAACATTTTCTGCAAGTCTTTTTGCGCTTGATTCAGCGAGATCTGTTGCTCGTTGTAGTGTTTCTCCAAACGCTTGAAGGCGTTCAATAAGTGTTTCTCTAGTTCGGTCATTCAATATCCCTTCAACACCATGTAAGTCTCGTCGTTGTTTCCGAAGGTCCCTAGTTCCGGACGAACCTGAGCACAGAATCTCTCTTTCTCTCCGCAAGTGCTGAACTGTATCTTCCCTCCCTTTTTCTCCAAGGTCTGAATACTGCTCTGTAAATCGATCATCCGATTGGTGAAGTATCGCATTGTTGCCCAGCTCCCGCTGAAGATGCCGATGGAAAGGCTCAGGCCGATTATGGTGGGCCAGATCATGTGATTTTTGATCACGTTCCAACTCAATGTCTTGCTTTGGTTTTGAATATTGGCTGTGATGATATTCAGCTCTTTTTGCAATATGTTTGTTAACTCTTTCCGCATATCGTTGAGCTGCTCTTGCATCAGGTTTTGAATAATCACGCTCTCGCGCTGCTTCTGCTCTTTCAAGCGTTCTGCTAGGTTCATAGTCTCTGGCATATAAAGGCCCTTTCAGTCGCCATCTTCCTCCGCTTTTGGATTCCAGAACGGTGATATAATCCTTTCCCTGTCGAGAAATTTCGAAGCCGAGGTCTTTAACGTGTTTCAACAGGTCCTCTCGGCTTTTTATAAGGCCTTGGACGGCTCTTTCTGTTAAAACGATATCAATAAGCTTTCTGATATTTTCCTGAGGTTCCTTGCCCTTTCTTAGGGCTTCTGCAGCTATTTTAAGTTCATGATCTGGTGTTGAAATATTTCTGGCTCTTTTTGGGTCGTCAGGATCGGCGAGTCCGTACCGTGCGTTGATCTCACTTCGGAAGTCATCGAATGTTGCTCGAGCTAATTTTCCTGGAGGTTTGATATTCAGGCTCTTGCTCGTAGACAGTTCTACCCTTGGCGTAAGGAAATGCAGCTCGTTGTGTCCTGCGTGGGTATGGCGTACCCAAAGGATGTTGTACTGGTCAGGATCGAGTCCAGCAAAAGCAATCTTCTCGAACCTATCTATGATGGTATTTTCCATCTCCGGTGTAATTTTCTCACCTGGCGCAAAGGAAAGTACGCCACTGGTGTACTTATGCTTGAATTCCAAAGAGTCTATTAGGTTGATAGTTTGCTTTGGGTCTCCACGAAGCACTTCTGGTGGTGCATGTGCTCTTTCTGGTCGTTTTCTATCGGTGAGGTAGTTGACTGGCTCTTTTCCTTCTCCCGTGCTGTGTTTGGAGAATCCAACGATCATTTGGCTAACTCCTTTTCGATAGCCATGAGATGTGTGATGACTTGGACAGCATCAGTAGCGCTTTTGTGGGTGTCTACCCACCGGGCAATTCTATTGAGATTTGCATTGATGCGATTGAGGATTACGACTCGATCTTGTTCATGTTTCCGATTTTGGATTTTTACTTTTCCTAGATGGTTTCTAACGATTTCGGACATGGTCATATCCGCGTCTTCTGCTAATTTTCGCAGTTTTACCCATTGCTCATGAGGGAAGCGCACTCGGAGCATGTGATTGTGTGTTGTCATGGCGTTGATTATATACTAGTTTGTTTAGATAAACAAGGCTACTACTAAATGCTACGCATTTAAAGAGGGGTCTTTTGCCCCCTGAAACCCCCGATTTTATTATTTTGAGCATATTTTCAGTTGACAAAAGTGGGGATAAATTATATATTGTATAGATATTGTATAAACATTATGGGCGTTAGAGATGCTTAAATTAAACATTCAGAAGTGGGGTAATAGCGCTGGTGTGAGATTACCTTCTTCGATACTGGCGCAGCTCGGTGCGAAAGTTGGTGATAGTCTTAGTGTTGCTGTTTCTGGAGACAAGGCGGTTTTGTATCTTGAAAAGCCGCATTATACTCTGAAGGAATTGCTTGCGCAGTGCGATGAAAAGGCTTTTCCGCCGAAATTAGAATGGTGGGATGAATTAAAGCCGGTAGGGCAAGAGGTCTGGTGATGGTTGCTCTACGTTTCGAACGCGGTGATATTGTACGTGTCAATCTCAATCCTGTATCTGGTCGAGAAATTAAAGGAGAAGCGCGTCCAGCTTTAGTTTTAACGGGGAGTTCTTTTAATCGTTTAGGAGACGTTTTAGTTGCTCCCATAACACAAGGTGGCGATTTTAGTCGTGTTGCTGGATTTGCTATCACCTTAACTGGAACAGGCTGTAAGACACAAGGCGTTGTTTTAATTAACAAGATTAGAATGCTCGATCTGGTTACACGACAGGCTGCTGTTATTGAACAAGTTCCTCAAGTTGTTTTGGATGATGCCCTTGCCAGACTCATAGCGCTTCTTGAGAATTAGAATGGAGAAGTGATGCTTGGTCTTTCACATCGTGAGAAGAAAATACTGCCTATTGTGCGCTTCATTTCTTATGATTTTTGGCCGCACCATTGGTTTCATGAGAATCTTTAAAGAAATTCAAGCTTGGAGGTGCTGAAATTAGGCTGTGATTTTATGAAGTAAAAATGACCCATAGACCATTTGGGTACGTGGTCTATGGGTACCAAAAACCGACCTATAGAGGAGGCCGATATGGCTATCGATATTATGGTATCATTTGAGCAGGAACCTGCGCAACTAGATTTTATTTGGCCAGGTTTTTTATCAGGGACGGTAGGTGCATTGATAGCGCCTGGCGCGACTGGAAAGAGTTTTTGGGCGTTAGAAGCTTCCATGTCTGTTGCAGGCGGAGATCTTTTGGATCTGAATCCATTTCATTCTGGTCGTGTTTTTTATTTAGCTGGAGAAGATCCGGAAGCTGTTTTAGTTCGACGAATTCACGCTATTGGCAAGTATTTCGATTTATCTACTCGCCAAGCTATTGCTGAGAATCTCATTGTAGAACCTATCATGGGTTCGCTGTTTAATATCATGGATGAACGTCATCTGGAGCGGCTTATTGAATTCTGCACAGGGATGCGATTGATCGTTTTAGATACCTTAAGCAGACTGCATACTCTTGATGAAAATAGTAATGCTGACATGGCGCGACTTGTTTCAAGATTGGAGCATGTTGCGGTTCGAACCTGTGCGTCTGTTCTTTATCTGCATCATGTCAATAAGGGAAGTGCGCGAGATGGTCTTGCTGATCAACAGCAGGCGGCCCGTGGTGCCTCAGCTTTAATTGATAATGCTCGTTGGTGTGGCTTTGTTGCCAAGATGACTGAGGACGAAGCAAAGACCTTAAGCTCCTGTGGCGGTCAGCCAATTGGTAACGATCGACGTGGTTTCTATGTTCGTTTTGGCGTGAGCAAACAGAACTATGATCCTATTCAAATTGACCGATGGTATGAGCAAAAAGAAGGAGGTGTGCTCGTGCCGGTAGAACTTATGGAAGTATCAAGCGGTTGGAAAGGTATCGATCTTGAGCAAGTATGATCTAACCCACGCTCGTCATGATCCGTCTCATTGCCTTTGTCCAGGCTTATTTCAGAGCCTTAAGAGAGGAGATCGTAAGCGCGGAAAGCTAGATGTGACGTACGACTACGGTCAAGGAGAATCTGTACGCTTTGTTGGGTTTGAACCACTTGGAGCCGATGACTTACGCGTTCTACAAGGGTTGGTAGCAATGGCTTCTGTTTCTGGAGAACAAGGGAGAGGGCTTCTTCTGTCCTCTGAACCAAAAACAGAAGCAGGGCAGAAACTTCGGTCGTTACTCGAGCTCAAATGGGATGCAATTTACCGGGATGCAATGGTGGCCAAAGGAAGCTTTCGGCAATTAGCGTGGGAGATTGGGTATAAAAAATTTGGAGGAGAACAACTTAAGGCCATTCGGATTAGCATTGAGCGACTTTGGACTGTCTCTGTGATTGTAATAAGAGGCAGAAATCGAGAAGGATTTCGCATCTTATCCGGATACAGGAGTGATGATCTGAGTGGACAGTTTTTTGTTGCTATCAATCCAAGATTGGCAGCAGCGGTCTTGGGGCGCCGTCCTTATGCCTGTATTAACATGAGCGAAGTACGGGCACTACAAACTGATCCTGCACGACTTATTCACCAACGGCTATGTGGATGGATTGATCCCGGCAAGGCTGGGCGCGTCGAGCTAGATACAATTTGCGGATACGTCTGGCACAATAAAGTCACTAATGTGAAAGCAATAACGAAGCGTCGGCAGACGGCGCGAAAAGCTATCAGTGCACTTGTTACTATTGGGTGGACAGTAAATGAGTATGCCAAGGGGAAATGGAAAATCAGTAGACCATGATGGCTTAACTATCCCAATACTATCTCAATTTTTAGTCGTTTTAAGGGGGGATAAAACCCCCTCTTTTGTGGTGTATAACTGTCCCAAAATCGTGGCTTGACGACAATCAATTTTTAACTTTTGAGGACAGTAATTTTTTCATGGCGTAACAGCATCCAATCCATGGCGTAACAGCATCAAATCCGTGGCGTAACAGCATCCAATCCGTGGCGTAACAGCATCCAAGCGTTTTTATAAACTATTGATTTTAAAGGGGTTTTTTGCCCTCAAAAAAATCCATCCAAGATTATCCAATGATAATCCAGCAAACCGAAGGTTTTGCGGTTTGATTATTGAAATAATCTTGAAAGATAATTTTGAAAAAAAAGGCAAAAGAAAAAAGAAAAAAAGAAGAGAGAGAGAGGGGGGGCATGGCCTCCCCCTAACCCCCCCTTGAAACGGCTGCGCGTTTCAATTTGGTCTCTCCCCCTGGAGAGCCTTAAATGACGAATTTCGCTTAACGCTCAATCGTCAAAAGAAATAGGACTCTCCTACCCGGAGAGCCATCTAGGGAATTCGCTACGCTCATAAAAACCTAACGGGGTTCCACCCCAGGCGCCTCACTCCGTTCGTTGCCTTCCCCACGTTCGCCACGTGGCAAGGGCCCACGACACTCTCGGCTTACAGCCTCAATGCCTCGTGGTCCCTTAATGCAAGAATATGGCCGCTCCCGTTCAATCAAGGGAAAGGCTTCGCCCTGTCTCCTCACCCGGTCCCTTCGGGCTGCGGCTTCAGAAACAGCCCTTGACTAAACGTCCACGACCCTCCGCTTTAAGATCAGCAGACCTACGTACGCGCGCGCGCCCTTCGCGTTGGCGGAGGATCAAAATAGACCACCGCGGAGGATCAAATGATCCTATCGCATATAAATACAAAAAAGCATTTATATGTAAAAGACGTAAGTCTTGTAGTTAAAAACGAAGAAACAGATCTCGCTCTCGGGATGAGCGTTAGAACCCTTCCTTATGAGAACCACACCTCCGTCGAAGAAGGAAAAACTCTGAAAAGAAAGAGCAGTCTGGGATCAAGGCCAGGACCTCTCCTTCTAGGGTCAATGGTGGACCCTTAAATGCCTCTGTAAGCCCTAAAAATACACCGTAGAACGCTTTCCCAACGGTAACAGGTAAGAAACCTACCTGGAAGACACCTAACAACGATGTAGGGGCCTATTTTTAAATTCTCTGCCTTGTGGTGAACACCTTAAGCCCTGTGGGTGAAATTTCTTTTCATCCATGGGTGAAAAAAATAGACACCCGTTACTCCGTTTTTGAACGGGTGCTGAAAAGCCTCGCATGCGCGCAGGATTTAGCGCGAGGGATAACTACTTGAAAACAAATGGATTTTTTATGAAAATCGACACCCACGTATACCATCGGTATCGACGGAGGAACTATAGGTGACGATGGAGGATCAAAATGGACCCAAAATCTTAGAGGTTAAGGCCTCGTGCGCGCATACACGCTACGCGATCGCGCATAGCCCCCTCAAAAAGTTTGGGTAACCCCCTCAAAAAGTTTGGGTACATTACACAACCTACAAAGAGAATTTTTTAAAGAGAACTTTGTAGTCAGAAGCTCTCGCTACGCTCAATCCATAAAAGGACTCTCTTGACAGAGAGCCATAATTAGGTTAATTTCCTACGGAAATTAAAACCTAACGGGGTTCCACCCCAGGCGCCTCACTCCGTTCGTTGCCTTCCCCACGTTCGCCACGTGGCAAGGGCCCACGACACTCTCGGCTTACAGCCTCAATGCCTCGTGGTCCCTTAATGCAAGAATATGGCCGCTCCCGTTCAATCAAGGGAAAGGCTTCGCCCTGTCTCCTCACCCGGTCCCTTCGGGCTGCGGCTTCAGAAACAGCCCTTGACTTAACCTTCCGCCAGCCTCTCCCTTGCCTTCAACCTCAGAAAAGATGAGGACTCGCGTATGCGCGTGTAGAAACCACGATCGAGGGCTGGCCCCCTCCTTCTAGGGTTAAGCTATTGCCGCCAAAGGCCTCTGTAAGCCCTAAAAACAACCCTCAGAACGCTTTCCCAACGGTAACAGGTAAGAAACTACCTAGAAGACATACAAACACGCCCTAGAGGCCTGTTTTTAAATTCTCTGCCTTGTGGTGAACACCTTAAGCCCTGTGGGTGAAATTTCTTTTCATCCATGGGTGAAAAAAATAGACACCCACATAGAAATACAAAAAAGAACTTCTATAAAAAAACCAAAGGTTTTGTAGTTGAAAAGAGAATAAATATAAGAAAACTTTGTAGTCAGAAGAAACAGATCTCGCTCTCGCTCAATCCATAATTAGACGAAACTAAGGCTCTGGACGCTGTGGTTATAGAAGCTGCCCTTGCGAATCTCGCATGAAGGTGAAGTGTACTTTCTTGACCTTGCGTCCAATCTTGATTGGCTTCCACTGAATGATCCACCCGTCTTTCTCTTGAAGTTCTTTCACGGCTGGTTCGATGATTTTAGTTCGAATTTTTCCAAAGTCTGCCGCTTGTTTCTCTGTGGCATCCACAGATGCACAGAAATCTTCGATGGTGTATTCGATTATTCCAGTAGATTGGAAGCGTGTGAGCAGTTCAAGAAGTTTCCATGAATATGTTGAGCGCAGCGCAGATGTTTGTTGTAGTTGGTAGGTTGTGAATTGTTTTCGCAAGCCTGTGAGATACGGAAGAAGCTTCGGCCACCAGTACAACTCCACCCATCCTTCGTTCTTCTGGTAGTGGACTTGCCCGACCCATCTCATTTGCATTTTTGTAGGTGGTAACGGTTTACCATTACGTTTGTGGGATGGCACGTAGAACGTGATAGAGCGATTGTAAAGGTTCTTGGCTGCATCCTGGAGCTGGTTATAGGCTGTGTCCACATCTACTTTGAAGGTTTCAGCATATTCTATCGCTGTGATACGCGTCGTTGGGACTTCGCCAGGTGGAAGCATATGGCGGCTGTCTAATTTGGAAATTGCCGAAGCAATGATACGTTTTTCAGCAAGAGTGAGACCGTGTCCAGCCCGTGCAAGTGCATTGTTCATCGTTACCCATCGCGCACCAGATGAACGTTCTATATTCTCGGTGTCATAGTTGGCTAATGTGTGTTGGATTATCCTCGGAGGAAGCTCTCGTTTTGATGTTGATTCTGCCATTTTTCTCATATTCTCCCTTTACCAATAAAAAGGGAGAATTAACCGGAAAAAAGGGAGAATTAACCGGAAAAAAGGGAGAATTAACCGGAAAAAAGGGAGAATAGAAAACATGCAAAATTTCTCATAACATATTGATTTATTAAGTGTTTTAAGTGCTCTCTCGCGCGCGTTTAAAAAACAAGTAAAAACTTAAAAAACTATTACCAAAGTAATATAAATATAGAATCTTCCTTCTAAAAGATTCTATATTTTATATTGCATATATAATATATCGCGTGCGCGAAGCGCCCTTTGGTTTCCCTTTTTTAAATCTTTTTTTGAGGCCCTTTTTGGGCCGAGAACAGAAGAGGCGGATTTTAAAAAAAGAAGAGAGAGAGAGGGGGGGCATGGCCTCCCCCTAACCCCCCCTTGAAACGGCTGCGCGTTTCAATTTGGTCTCTCCCCCTGGAGAGCCTTAAATGACGAATTTCGCTTAACGCTCAATCGTCAAAAGAAATAGGA
>QENB01000002.1:7500-52019 GCA_003331065.1 Candidatus Tokpelaia sp. JSC188 | reverse complement strand
CCGTTCCGACCAAAAAATCGATAAATTGCTTGTAAAGCAACACATTTAGTATGGGTGGAAAGCCTAAAACGGTTAGATAGGTCGCTTCATCAACAAATAAATGCAGCAGATATATACGCATTGCATAGAAAATTACGGTAGATATAAGTAAAGAGAAACCCTATAATTTATCGTAAATGTGGATTGCTGTTCTAAGATAAAGCCATTAACTTTCGAATAAAAACCCTACAAGTTCGATAGATAGTTTGTCTTCAATATGTATTGATAACCTTCACATTGGGATCATTATGATTAGGCCTATGAGGTTTATTAATTAAAACTTTATTTATATATAAGTCATCTGCAATTCGATATTCCATTCAGAGCAACCGGATTTGCTAGCACCTATTAATACCAAATCAATCCCTCTCACATATTTAATCAATTAAGCATCGACCAGGAGCTGCACAAAAAATCCAAAATAGGACCCTGTAACATAGCATTTTATTTGAAAATAACCTCAAATGTTACAAAGCTAACACACGAGTTGCATTCACATTTTATTTAAAGTTACGGTGGCGAGAGTACGAAGGCGCAGAGCGTTGAGTTTGATAAAACCAGAAGCATCTTTTTGATCATATTCTCCCTGATCATCCTCAAATGTTACAAGTTTGTTAGAATAAAGGGATTTATCGCTCCTTCGACCTTCAACAATTACATTTCCTTTATATAGTTTCAGCGTTACTTCGCCTTCTACATTTTTTTGTGAGAGATCAATGGCAGCCTGCAACATTTCGCGCTCTGGTGAAAACCAGAAACCATAATAAATCAACTCTGCGTAACGCGGCATTAGCTCATCTTTCAAATGTGCAGCCCCACGATCTAGTGTAATAGATTCTATAGCGCGATGAGCCTGAAGCAAAATAGTTCCTCCAGGAGTTTCATAAATACCACGTGATTTCATACCAACAAAGCGGTTTTCAACAAGATCGATACGCCCTATTCCGTTATCCCGGCCGTAATTGTTAAGCTTTGCAAGCAATGTTGCAGGCGAGAGTTTCTCACCATTAATCGAAATAGGATCACCCTTTTCAAAGCCAATTGTAATGATTGTTGACGTATTCGGTGCATCTTCAGGTGAAACAGTGCGCATATGCACATATTCAGGTGCCGCTTTTGATGGGTCTTCTAAGATTTTACCTTCTGAAGAAGAATGCAACAAATTAGCATCAACTGAAAAAGGTGCTTCTCTCTGTTTGTCATTCGGAATGGGAACTTGATGAACATGAGCAAATTCAATAAGATCAGTTCGACTCTTAAAGGTCCAGTCCCGCCAAGGAGCAATAATTCTAATATTAGGATTAAGTGCATAAGCTGAAAGCTCAAAACGTACCTGATCATTTCCTTTGCCTGTTGCACCGTGAGCAATGGCATCAGCGCCGGTTTCTTTTGCAATTTCAATCAGGCGCTTGGAAATTAGAGGTCGCGCAATAGATGTTCCAAGAAGATAGATTCCCTCATAAACCGTATTAGCTCTAAACATTGGGAAAACAAAATCCTGCACAAATTTTTCACGCAGATCTTCAATATAAATTTCCTTAATACCCAACATCTCTGCCTTTTGGCGAGCAATCTCTAATTCCTTTCCTTGTCCGAGATCAGCTGTAAAAGTAACAACCTCAACACCAAGTTCTATCTGCAACCATTTAAGGATAATTAAGGTATCAAGACCACCAGAATAGGCAAGAACAACTTTTTTTACATCTTTTTTTTTATTCATGGTTAAGAAGCCCGAATTTTTAAAATTTTCTAACCTGTTTTAACAGGAGTTTGTATCGGCGCAAGTGGTAAACATGTTACTTAGAGTCGACAATGTACGGAAAACTTAAGGCATAAGATAACATTACACCCGCACGCAATCACTTTACATAACAAACAAGACAATAACCCACATATAGCTTCTGTATGTCTTATTGTCTCACACGCCTATCTTTTGGTCTTGCAATTGCCCTATTTTAAACTGCTTAGATTGAGATTTAAGCTGTCCACATGCTGCCAGAATGTCACGGCCTCGCGGTTTACGGATAGGTGAAGCATAACCTGCCTTGTTAATAACATCAGCAAAACATTCAATTTGCTTCCAATCTGAACATTGATAACTGGTACCCAGCCACGAATTGAAAGGGATAAGATTAATTTTTGCTGGAATGCCTTTCAAAAGTGTTACCAGCCTTTGAGCATCTTCAATGCTATCATTAATATCCTTTAGCATTACATACTCAAATGTTATGCGCCGAGCATTGCTCAATCCTGGATAATTACGACAGGCTTTTATCAATTCTGCCAAAGGATATTTCTTATTAAGTGGTACCAACGTATTGCGCAGCTCATCATTGACAGCATGAAGTGAGATTGCTAGCATAACACCGATTTCTTTACCAACACGGAAAATTTCTGGTACTACACCTGATGTAGATAAAGTAATACGACGTCTAGAAAGTGATAAACCTTCTCTATCCGAAGCAATCAGAAGCGCTTTTTTAACAGCATCAAAATTATAAAGCGGTTCACCCATGCCCATCATGACAATATTGCTGATCTTACGCCTCTTCCGAGGCACAATTACACCAGGTGTATTTATGTCAGGAAAATCGCCTAGACAATCTCGGGCGATAAGAAGCTGAGTCAAAATTTCTTCTGCCGTAAGATTGCGTACAAGCCTCTGAGTTCCTGTATAACAGAAAGAACAATTCAGCAAACAACCAACTTGGCTTGAGATACATAAAGTTCCACGCTCTTCCCCCGGGATATAAACTGTTTCAATTTCAACGGGATTTTCTGCTCCAAAGGACGGAAAACGCAATAGCCATTTGCGTGTACCATCATTTGAGATCTGCTCAGCGATAATTTTGGGTCGAGTAATGGAAAAGTGCTCTATAAGATTTTTTCTAAGTTTATCAGAAATATTAAGCATATCATCAAATGATGAAACACCACGTACATAAAGCCAATGCCAAAGCTGAGTGAGACGCATACGTATCTGGTGGAGGGGTACGTCAACAGATTGAAGCGCTGCAGCTATCTCATCACGAGTTAAGCCAATTAATGGAGTCTTTCCAGACATATCTATAACCACGATTGAAGCAAACCTATGGGCTCCCAAACAGGTTTTAAGGCACAGGGAAATATTCAAAAATCAGTATGTTGAAAACATAATACCATGCAAGTGCGTTTCTAGCACAAAAATCACCTAATGTCATCATAGCTAGTTGGTGATAAGATACGATCTTTAATTTTATGATATAAAATACTATTTACATTTTTGAGCAACCTTTAAGGCAGCAGTAATACCTTTGAGAGAATAAGTATAGGTTGTATTAGTACCGCGTTTTGAAATAGCCTTGACTGTCATAGTGCTGCCCGACTTCATGGCAGAGATCAGATTCACTTCACCCTGAGTCGTATCAATCCATGCCGATGACTCTTTAGTAAATAGACTAAATGCCTTATTTCCTACGGAAACAGTCACATGCGAGTCATCTCGTAGACTGTACCCTGCCATGAACTGCGGTTCGAATGTGATCGTTCCTCCTGCTGTACGCATGCTGACCAGAAAGAAATTATCACCATGATTGACAGTTGTAGGTGACTGCGCTATCGGCGTAGAAAGTACATAGCAAATCGTAGCGTTATTAGCCTTGTATGAATAGACACCCCAGTAATCAAACTGATCAAGCCTCGCAGGTGTCTGTGCCATAGCAGCGCTTCCTATTTTGACTATCAGTACCAATGCTACAACAAAGCTTCTTCCAAACATTATCTTACCAGTTTACCTTTCTTCATTTTTATGAATAAATCCAACCTAGGCTGATATAATCTATCCAGAAATGAACTCACTGTACTGTACATTAACAGCTGGATTTACTAAATAAAACCTGTCTTTTAATCAGAGATTAAAAAGTATGTTCTTCTAAAACAATATCCCTATAAATATTTTCTAATCTTTCATAGTTAACAGGAAGCTGTACCCAAAATTCTCTATCAATACAGATTCTTTAAATTAATTGTTAACATATGAAAAATCGAATAAATAATGTATAACTATCAGATATAGGAATCTCGTTTATTGTAGAATTCTGCGCAAAATGCACTCCGTTACGAGCTGAATTGCTTGAAATCTTGAAAGACTACCTTTGCGTTCAGTGTATGTTATTGCTAAACATGTCACCATGACAATAAAGATTGACCATATACGTAATTTCTCTATCGTAGCTCATATTGATCACGGCAAATCAACACTCGCTGACCGTCTTATTTATTTTACCGGTGGTCTTGATACACGTGAAATGAAAGAGCAGGTACTCGATTCCATGGAGATCGAACGGGAACGTGGTATCACCATTAAGGCACAAACTGTACGGCTGGAGTATAAGGCTGATGATGGAGAAACCTACATTTTGAATATGATTGACACCCCAGGCCATGTCGATTTTACTTACGAAGTATCACGTTCGCTTGCAGCTTGTGAAGGTTCTCTTCTTGTTGTGGATTCGAGTCAAGGAGTTGAAGCACAAACTCTTGCCAATGTCTATCAGGCAATTCACAATAATCATGAATTGGTGATTGTATTAAATAAAATTGATTTGCCATCTGCTGAACCTAATCGGGTAAAAGAGCAGATTCAAGAGATTATCGGCATTGATTCTTCTGATGCCGTTGAAATTTCAGCAAAAATCGGTTCTGGTATAAAAGATGTGCTCGAAAAAATTGTTAGGTATCTTCCGCCTCCGCGCGAGGGCAATTCTAGCAAGCCACTCAAAGCCATGCTTATTGATAGCTGGTATGATACTTATCTTGGCGTTATCGTCCTTGTCAGAGTGATTGATGGTGTACTCAAAAAAAATCAAACTATTCGTATGATGAGGACAGGTGCCAAATATCCACTTGATCGGATCGGTGTATTTACTCCAAAAATGATACAGGTAGATGAACTTGGACCAGGAGAAATCGGATTTATCACCGGATCGATCAAGGAAGTAGCCGATACCAATATCGGTGATACAATCACAGAAGATTCTCATCCCTGTACAGAAGCGCTATCCGGTTTTAAGGCAGCACAACCGGTTGTTTTCTGCAGCTTGTTTCCGGTTGACACAGCTGATTTCGAAAACCTGCGTTCGGCAATGGGAAAGCTGCGCTTGAATGATGCCAGCTTCTCCTTTGAGATGGAGACATCTGCTGCTCTTGGCTTTGGTTTCCGGTGTGGTTTTTTAGGACTCTTGCATCTTGAAATTATTCAGGAGCGATTGGAACGTGAATTTAATCTTCATCTTATTGCAACAGCTCCATCAGTTGTTTACCGCGTGAATATGATAAACGAAATAGTAAAAGAATTGCATAACCCAACTGATATGCCAGATGTAGTCAAAATTTCTTCAATTGAGGAACCATGGATTCGTGCAACCATTATGACTCCAGATAATTACCTTGGCACAATTCTGAAATTGTGTCAGGAGCGACGCGGTACACAGATCGACTTATCTTATGTTGGTACACGTGCAATGATAAGTTATGATTTACCACTTAATGAAATTGTCTTTGATTTTCATGATCGATTGAAGTCTATCTCTAAGGGTTATGCATCATTTGATTATCAGATTATGAATTATCGTAAAGGTGATTTGGTCAAGATGTCGCTTCTCATCAATGGTGAATCAATTGATGCCCTCTCGATTTTGATTCACAAAGGGTCGGCAGAAAAACGCGGTCGTGCGATGTGTGCAAAGCTCAAGGAGCTTATTCCAGCACATATGTTCCAAATTGCGATCCAAGCATCCATTAATAATAAGATTGTTGCGCGCGAGACTATCCGTGCACTGCGAAAAGATGTAACTGCAAAATGTTATGGAGGCGATATAACACGAAAACGCAAACTTTTGGAAAAACAGAAAGAAGGTAAGAAGCGTATGCGCCGGTTTGGCAAAGTGGAAATTCCACAAAACGCCTTTATCCAAGCCCTGAAGCTAGGAGATTAGATCAAGACATTCCCTCCCCATCCCATCTTGAATATACAATGATCCAAATGTTGCTAGATATAGATAGGGTTCATGTTAGGGCTGGGTTAGTGCATTCATGCAAGTGGAATCGACTTTTTAAACCTTTTATTCGCAATGTAAGGATTTTTTGTAAAGGTCATAGGTAGTTTAGATTAGCTACTTTTTCGACGAGCTTTAATTATTCAATAATATGCTAGCGACATTGATAATTTAACTACATCAACGATTCCCAGAACCGCTTTTAGTGATCTTTATCATCACTATGATATTAGAACCCCTCCTTATGAGTAGGCCTAAAAAAGACTTTTTAAAAAACTGATTAGCAGTTTCTGCCTGGCACTAGGTTCTTCCAAAAACTTTATAGATTTAGAGCCCTCTCGATGATCCTTGCTGACGCTTTTAGTCAATTTCATACTAAGTTGTTCTATACACTATTCTCCATTGTTTTTTGTTCTTAGTCTTAATTCTGCAAAATTATCAACCAAGGCAACCTTCTCCATAGAAAACAATCAATTTAGTTGCTGCTTATTCCTTCAAAAAACTCTTTCATACGGGCAAAAAAACCATGCGACTGAGGTGAATTTTCGTGATTAGAGATCTTATTGAACTCTTGCAATAGTTCGTGCTGGCGTCTAGTCAGATTTTGCGGTGTTTCAACTATGACTTGTATATATAGATCCCCCGTCATTTTCTGACGCAGCATTGGCATACCTTTCCTTTTTAGGCAAAATTGCCTACCATTCTGTGTACCTTCCGGTATCTTAACATGATTTTTTGTACCATCGAGGGTTGATATTTCAAATTGACCGCCAAGAGCTGCTGTCACCATTGAAATCGGTACATGGCAATAAAGATCGGCTCCATCGCGTTGGAAAAACTCATGAGTGCTAATTGACAGAAAAATATAAAGATCGCCATTCGGCCCACCACGAACACCAGCCTGTCCTTCTCCGGAAAGACGAAGCCTTGTACCATCCTCAACACCAGATGGAACATTGACAGAAAGATTTCGTTCTTCTTCTATCCGACCTTGTCCACGACATTTGGGGCAAGGAGCATCGACCATTTTACCACGACCATGACATGTCGGACAAGTCCTCTCTATAGAAAAAAAGCCCTGCGCAGCCCGTACACGTCCTATTCCATGACACTTCTTACAGGTAATTAGCTCTGTACCTTTTTTAGCTCCACTACCATTACAAGTATCACAGATAATCGAAGTTGGTACACGGATCTGCATTGTTTTACCGCTATAGGCATCCTCAAGGGTGATTTCCATATTATAGCTAAGATCTGCTCCGCGTTCACGCCCGTCAGCACGCCTATGGCGTGCGCCCATCATCTCGCCGAAAATGTCTTCAAAAATATCAGCAAAACCGCCGCTGAAACCAGCAGTGTTACCATGTCCGCTATTTTCAAAAGCAGCATGCCCATAACGGTCATAAGCTGCCCGCTTCTGCGGATCTTTTAAAACCTCATAAGCTTCACCAATTTCCTTGAAACGCCGCTCGGATTCCGCATCCCCAGGATTACGATCAGGATGATAACGCATAGCCAATTTACGAAAAGCAGACTTTAAAACTTTTTCATCACATCCACGCGTTACACCAAGTACCTCATAATAATCAATCTTCATAACCCCTAACCTTGAGAAAACAACAACCAATCATTTTCAATTATTCCATCAGAAATAAGAAACGATCTACAATGTGTATAATAAGAATTTTATGAGCTCTTCATGAAACTAAATACATGATTATTTTACAATAAAAAGAACAAGCTGGTTTTTGCTTTCATCTTCTGCTGTCAATCAATTATTAGTTTTATGACAAACTCAAAAACTACAAAACTTGATGAAGCATAAAAACATTTCGTGCATAAGATCCAGCTTCAACAATGGCCGCCATTTGTTTATCATCAAATGTAGACTTTATGACTTCTTCTTACCATCATCTAATTCTTCAAAATCAGCATCAACAACATCATCATTAGCCGTTCCTGTATCGACACTATTAGCAGCCTCAGTCTGCGATGCTTTATACATAGCCTGACCAAGTTTCATACTGATTTCAGCTAATTTTTGCATCTTTACTTTAATATCCTCTATATCATCTCCTTCAAGAACCTTTTTGAGGTCGGCAAGTGCATCTTCAATAGCCTGTTTGTCATTGCCGGAAACTTTATCACCATATTCTACAAGAGATTTTTCTGTTGAATGAACAAGCGCTTCAGCTTGATTTTTAACCTCTACAATTTCACGACGTTTCTTGTCCTCTGTCGCATGTGCCTCCGCATCTTTAACCATTTTATCAATATCAGTATCGCTCAAACCACCAGAAGCTTGAATACGAATTTGTTGCTCCTTCCCTGTTCCCTTGTCGCGCGCTGAAACATTCACAATACCATTTGCATCAATGTCAAAGGTAACTTCAATTTGCGGGATACCGCGTGGTGCTGGCGGAATACCAACCAAATCAAAATGCGCTAACAGCTTATTATCAGTGGCCATTTCACGCTCTCCTTGGAAAACACGGATTGTCACCGCGTTCTGGTTATCTTCAGCAGTAGAAAACGTCTGCGATTTCTTGGTTGGAATGGTGGTATTCCGTTCAATTAGGCGAGTAAACACCCCCCCTAACGTCTCAATACCTAAAGAAAGAGGTGTTACATCAAGCAATAATACGTCTTTGACATCGCCCTGCAAGACACCAGCCTGAATAGCTGCCCCCATGGCAACAACTTCATCAGGATTAACACCTTTGTGCGGATCCTGACCGAAGAAAGCTTTCACAACCTCTTGAATTTTAGGCATACGTGTCATGCCGCCTACCAAAACTACTTCGTTAATTTCACCGGCGCTGAAGCCAGCATCTTTAAGCGCTGCTTTGCATGGTTCAACTGTACGATTCACTAGATCTTCAACAAGCGACTCAAATTTTGCCCGTGTTAATTTCATGGTTAGATGCTTCGGGCCGCTCTGATCTGCTGTAATAAAGGGTAGGTTGATTTCTGTTTGCTGCGCAGAGGAAAGCTCGATCTTCGCCTTTTCTGCAGCCTCTTTTAAGCGTTGCAAGGCAAGTTTGTCATTTTTTAGATCAATGCCTTGTTCTTTTTTAAACTCGTCAGCAAAATAAGTGACAAGTCGCATATCAAAGTCTTCACCGCCAAGAAATGTATCACCATTGGTCGACTTAACTTCAAAAACACCATCACCAATTTCAAGAACCGAAATATCAAATGTACCTCCACCCAAGTCGTAAACGGCAATTGTCTTGCCTTCCTTTTTATCAAGACCATAGGCAAGTGCAGCGGCAGTTGGTTCATTGATGATACGCAACACTTCAAGACCGGAAATTTTGCCAGCATCTTTTGTCGCTTGGCGCTGAGCATCATTAAAATAGGCGGGAACGGTAATAACAGCCTGTTCAATCTTTTCTCCTAGATAGGATTCTGCTGTCTCCTTCATTTTCTGCAATATCATGGCAGAAATTTGAGATGGCGAATACTTCTTCCCATCAATTTCGACCCAAGCATCGCCATTATCACCTTTAACAATCTTATAAGGAACCAGTTTTTTATCCTTTTCGACCATCGGATCATCAAAGCGTCGGCCAATCAGTCGTTTGACTGCAAAAACAGTTCCTTCCGGATTAGTTACGGCCTGGCGCTTTGCGGGCTGTCCAACAAGACGTTCACTATTATCTGAAAATGCGACAATAGAAGGTGTAGTACGGGCACCCTCCGCATTTTCAATAACTTTTGCGCTCTTGCCATCCATGACAGAAACGCAAGAATTGGTTGTACCAAGATCAATACCAATAACTTTTGCCATTTTTAAACTCTCCATTTAGCGAATCGCTAAGATCTTTGAAACGAAGCATTTCTTAAGACCGTTCCCACTCTCGGATTTGCCCGCATCATAAGCTTCTTTAATAACCTGTTAAGACAAGCGAGGTCGAAAGGTATATAAGGAGCGCTCTTTTTCACCGCAAGTGAGCTTTGAGAGGATTTAGCCCTGGAAGAATAAAAAAATTGAAATTCTAATTAAAAAATCTTTTTTACACTGAATTTTATAGCAGATGGCCCATACTTGAGTACTATTTGCGAGCTACATGGCCTTGATTTAAGGATCCGATATAGCAATTAGGATAGCTATGTAAATTAAAAATTAGGGTATTCCCACATTTCACATATTTTATGTTGTTTAAATCGAGAATATCTCGACAGAATTATTTGAAATAAACCAGCTATTTAAATGTATTCAATTTTATTTATACAATCAGCATTTGATCCATAAAATCTAATCGAAAATAATTGTAAACTGCTGTCAGTTCTGGATCTGCCTTTATCACGCTAGTTGATCTTTTTCCTTGAGGCGTGAGTAATAAGTAAGACTTCTAACAGGAACTATTTTATCATTTTGAAAATAGATAAAAGTCATCCTGTGTTTTTATTTACAATATAACAAGAAATTTCGCCCATAAAGTTAAAGACAGATCTCCTGAATTGCTTCACAATACAGCGGATATGCTATGTTTCAAAGATGGATTTTGTGTCAAAAAGGAATGAAGAGCTTGAATCTCAGGGACATTTCTGAGTTTGCTAATAATCTCAGGATTACGAAGCAATCGTGCAACACGTGATAACGCTTTTAGATGATCCGCACCTGCGCTTTCCGGTGCGAGAAGAAGGAATACTAGATCAACCGGTTGATCATCTAAAGCTTCAAAATCGATAGGATGCTCAAGGCGGGCAAAAACACCAATAATCTTATCGAGACCAAGTAACTTGCCATGCGGGATAGCAATACCATTGCCCACGCTTGTTGTACCCAATTTTTCCCGTTGAAGAACGGTTTTGAAGATTTTATGTTTTGGCAACCCACTGATAACAGATGCCTTTTCAGCCATAATTTGTAAAACTTGTTTTTTAGAATTTGCTTTAAGAGCTGGGATGATGGCTTCTTGTGCAATCAAATCGCTTAAATCCATTACTCTTACTTCCCTTTAATCAAATTGATATTATCAGATTGTTTCATTATCGAATGATTAATTCAGCCAATATTGCTATCTAATACTGTACCTCAATAAACAATGCGAATTATCGCATTTCCATATATTGCGAAAGATAAGCAGCGGATTACCTACAATAATCAAGCCTGATGACACCTGCGACAACAGGAAAACTACAAAATCTTCATAAGAATTCTTACATGACCTATTATAGCGTTTGTCACAGTATTTAAAAACAGCATTTCTGATACGTTTCTCAATGCTGCTAAAGCACTCCCAATAGGAAATCTGCCTTCCTGAAACGAAAAGCATCATCACAAACCTTCTTAATAATACATCATACATCCTTGAATCGATTTTAATTTCCTTACGAAAAATACGCAGTTCGTAGGATAGTATGGTTTTGTGTGTGAAGATTTCCGCCGAATCAGATTTTGTGTCCATTAAAAGGTAAAATATTACTACAACTTTTTTAGCTAAACCCTCAGATGAAAAGGGTTGCACAATTCAAAATACCATACGATATCTCTGGGAGATACTTTACGTTGTCCCACAGCGAATGGCAGAACGAGCACATTGATTAAGATAAGCAATCACAGATTGTTAGCGGAATAAACCGGTAAAACCCTGATTGATGCATATCCACTAAGATAGCATCTAAAATTTCCCGCTACCATGAGGCCACCTCAGAACCATGACCATATGTTTTCTTAGAATTAGTTTCAAAGCACATATTTCATTACCATCACATCTATTATGCTCCATACGTACTGCATTTTATCCAAATTACAAGGAAAAGAGAAAAATAAACAAGATATCCTACTTTCTTCATTAATTTTATAGGCATTAATCCCCCTAATGAAGAGTAACAGTCTCTAATTCATGTTCACGCGCACCGGCAAGAGCCTGTGCGCGCACATCAGATAAAATAATAGGTTCGCCAGCAGCACCAAAAAGCCCCCATACCTCAATTCCTGGAGTCATTGGTGGCAAATCAGGAAATTTTTCTGCTAGTTCATCTGTTTTGACACGCTTGAGATAAGCAACACGCCCTTCACCCAATTGTGCAAATTCGATATCTGTAAAAACAATTTTTGATTCTGTCATGATATCCTCCTGATATCCGCATCAGCCTGAGAACTATCTCTGCTTAATCATCACATGCAGAAATGACAATACACCTTTACCTGCTTTTCAGATAGAGCCTATCAAGGCAAACCAATAGTAAGCCATTTCTCAATTCAAAACCAATCATACGCGCATTCCCAAACTATAAAAGAATCTACTGAATCCGGTGTAAAATAATGCTACAATGCTACGATGTAAAAAATATTCGCATTAGATCAACATACTGTTTTCGAATCATCAACAAACTGTCCCTTCAGGGTCATATTCTATCTCTGAGGCGGTCAGTGCAAGAGTGACACGTAACTTATGAGTTATTAGTTGAGGTACAAAGGCGTTCAATACTATAGGGAGGATAGCGGTCATGAACTTTGCTGTTCTCTCCAGCACTTTTTCTATCATACCAAATCCAAACAGAACAGGACTTAAAAAAGAAGCAATACGTGTTGTCATTAGTTACAGTCCGTATTCCAAGCAATTGAATAATGCTGACTCTATATGGCATCAGCACACTCTTACGACTAATATGGTGAGATTTTTTTCCTCAATCAAGCCCTAGTGGTGAGTGTTCATATGCTATATGTTTCCTGGCAAGAAAAGATTGATAATAATGTAACTTTGGCAGAGTGTGCAAGAACAAACTTAATGTCTTGTCTGCACTAAGGAGTAAGGCCATGAAAATAGCTGTTGCCCAATTGGTTGTCAGTCATGATAAACAAAGAAATCTTGACAAAGCCCTTACTTACATTGTTTGGGCGAAAGCAGAAAAAGCTAATTTTATCGTTTTCCCTGAAGCATTTATGTCTCTTATGTCGATAAATACCACAATCAAACACGCTGATATTGCAGAATCAATTGACGGACCTTTCGTTAAAACTCTTGCGGCAGCCGCCAAAAAACACAAAATTTATATTATTTTTGGCATATATGAAAGTAAATTTGGTGAACAAGAGCGATCTTATAATACCATTATCTTTCTTAATGATGAGGGCCAGCTCATACATAGCTACCGCAAAACCCATCTTTATGATGCATTTTGTTATAATGAATCCTGGAATATTATTCCGGGTGATAACGGCTTCACACCGGTAAAGACTAAGCTTGGAACGATTGGTATTTTGGTTTGTTATGAGCTGCGCTTTCCTGAAATTAGCCGCACTCTCGCCTTGCAAGGCGCAGATATACTAATTGTGCCGACAGCATGGATTAATGGCGTTATGAAAGAAGAACATCTTTTGACACTTTCTCAGGCACGGGCAGTTGAAAACACGGTCTTTGTCTGCATTGCCAATCAGGTAGGAAATGATTATGCGGGATGCAGTAGTATCTATAATCCAATGGGAATCATTATGAGCAGTAAAAGTAAGGATGAAGGGTTGATTTTTGCCGATATTGATATCGATCAAATTCATGCTTGCCGTGAGCAACTTCCATGCTTAAGACAGCGTCTTCCAAAACTTTACAAACTGGACTATGACTAAGATTTGTCAGTTACGAAGTAGGATTTTCTGGTAAATTCGCTTAAGAATATATAAGATTTTAACGTTAAACCTCATTCAGAAAGACGAAAAGATCAGGTATTTTGCTATATGACTTATGCGAGAGGTGAGATTGAGGAAATCTTTCGCAGATTTTCAATCCAAAGACCAAATCCGAAAAGTGAACTAAAGTATACAAACCTCTACACGTTTCTTGTTGCTGTTGTTCTTTCTGCGCAGGCAACCGATACAGGTGTTAACAAGGCAACAAAATCGCTGTTTAAAATTGCTGATACGCCAGAAAAAATGATTGCTCTTGGAGAAGAAGAGTTAGGGCAGCATATCCGTACAATCGGCTTATGGCGTAATAAAGCAAAGAATATTATTGCTTTCTCACACATCCTGATCGAGAATAATCAGGGGCGAGTGCCTAGAAGCCGACAAGCCTTAATGGAATTGCCTGGTGTAGGACAAAAAACCGCTAATGTTATTCTGAACACCGCCTTTCGTGAATTAACAATGGCTGTGGATACTCACATTTTTCGCATTGCCAACCGGCTAGGACTTGCCACTGGGAAAACGGTAGAACAGGTAGAAAAAAAACTTCTACAGGTTATCCCAACATATTATCTCTTGCATGCTCATCATTGGCTTATTTTACATGGTCGTTATATCTGCAAGGCTCGTAAACCCAAGTGCCAGGATTGTATCATCGCTGATTTATGTAAAGCCATCATTAAAAGCAATAGCATCCCTGCTTCGCTAAACACATTATAAAGACTCAAGGTAAAGGAAAATCAAACTACGAACAAGACACGACTAAAGGCCATTTCCGATAAATCAATACAGAAATTAAAATCCTCTTTAGAAGACAAAAATATAGTGTTGCTATTCAATAGCACAGTAAAGATTGTATCTTTTTCTACAGAAAAAATCGAGACCACACTCGGAGATATAAATGATCTGCACTTTCTTAGATTCTATGGGTACAACTCTGTTGCTCAATGAAATTGAGCGCCCTGCACTAGAAGAAGAAATGCTTCTTTATTGCTATTTCTGACTTGCTTCAAGCATCGCCAACTCTTAAAGGTTCTCCCTTTTACTGGCAAAGATAGGAGCATTTTATGTCAAATTCCAGACCATTACCTCTACATTTTTCGCTGCACAGGTGGCAACACACAATTCTGTCTCGAAGTGCAGTAGATGGTCTTTGTGCATGATGACCTAACCCGACTTTGACGGGCCAGTCAAACTCCCGCACCTGCCTTTCTATAATCCAAATTATCCTTTTTGATCAGGGCTAAATACTAGGGCTATGCAACAGTTTGTAGTGTTGCATGGAACAACTTGGGCTTGAATTTAGCGAGATATTTTATAGCACTGATAGCTGATAGCTTGCCAACGGCTTTTCAATGGCGTAACGTTTTATTAAAATATACCCAGCGTTTGTGCCGCTTCACCTATTTCTATCAATTTTTCCATTTTGGAAATGTCTAGATATTAGGTTTGACTATATTTCAAATCAGCTATAAATAGCGAGAAGCTCATCATGTCGTTCATTCTTTGACGTCATGTGTGATTAATGCTAATGGAAACTTAATCAGCTATAGCGAGTGATTGCCTTTACATCACTAAAAAATACTTTATTCTTTCAATCACAAAAACGCTGTTTCACATATCTGTGATAATTAGAAAAATATTTAGGGAATATTAACAACTTATAGCATTGTCGAAAGATATATTTGAATGCAAGTCGTTCAGATAACGTAAGACCGTAACGGTCCAAAACCATTAAATGCAACCGAAGCGTAAGTAGTCGTATAAGCGCCGGTTCCGAGAATAAATAACTCATCCCCAACCGAAAGCGAAAGAGGTAGCTCATAAGGTATTTTTTCATACATGATATCAGCTGAATCACATGTTGGTCCGGCTAAGACACATGGACCAACAACGTCTCCATCATGAGGCGTGACGATTGGGTAACGGATTGCTTCACCTATTGTCTCAACAAGGCCGTTGAATTTACCGATATCCAAATAAACCCAGCGGATATTATCTTTGTCCTTGTCATTATCCAACCTTCGAGAAACCAGAACAACTTCAGCACGGATAACGCCTGCATTTCCGACCATACCACGGCCCGGTTCAATAATGGTTTCAGGAATACGATTACCAAAATGACGACTTAGTGCATTAAAAATTTCCATACCATAAACTTGGGCTGTAGGTACATCTTTTAGGTAACGAGTTGGAAAACCACCGCCCAAATTAATCATTTTTAAGCTAATACCCTCCCTAGCCATGTTTTTGAAAACATTGGCTGCATCTTTGAGGGCGCGATCCCAAGCAGTAGGATCTATCTGCTGCGAACCAACATGAAAAGAAACCCCATAAGCTTCAAGGCCAAGTTTGTTGGCTTGGCGTAAAACGTCGACCGCCACCTCTGGCATACAGCCAAACTTGCGTGATAACGGCCATTCGGCCCCTGCACCATCTGTAAAGACCCGGCAGAATACGCGTGCGCTGGGAGCAGCACAAGCAACTTTTTTGACTTCTTCAAAACAATCGACAGCATAAAGCGTGATTCCAAGTACATGTGCACGTGCAATATCACGTTCTTTCTTAATTGTGTTTCCATAAGAAATACGATCAGGTGTAACACCAGCTTCAAGTACCATCTCAATTTCAGCAATAGATGCTGTATCAAAACAGGATCCTAGAGATGCCAGAAAACGTAGAATCTCCGGAGCTGGATTAGCTTTTACCGCATAAAAAACACGCGACTGAGGTAAAGCTTTCTCAAATCCTAAGTAATTTTCCTTTATAATATCCAAATCAACCACAAGACATGGACTTTCTGGCCGACGTGTTTTTAAAAAATTAATAATACGTTGCGTTGCCATATCGGTTCTCCTTAGAACCATATAATCCAAAAATCACACTGCCAGACGGATTATAAAACCTGCTGACCAACCAAAGACTAAAGTGCAAAACACCATTAAAGAACGGTGTGGAGGTCGCAATGCTCCGCTTTATCTACCTCTTCGCTTGGAATTGGGAAACCGCTTCCAGAAGGGGCAATGAAGGTGTTGCACAGCATCTCAAGCCTGAAAATCAGGGGCTAGACAACACCAGAAAGGCTCGCTTCGTCGTTGCTTCAATATATATTCATTCTAGGCAGTGAATTGAAAGAAACTGGAACAATTAAGTACAGACCATCTCATACCGCCTCCACCTCATCGTTCGAAAAACGGCGAACATCCATAAGCACGTGCAATTCCGAGCTGAGGGCTAGTACTAGCAATCAACGCACATTTCAATGGGAAAATAGAATTTCTCCTATCTTTTTGTATATTACAGATGTAGGTGTGGAATGATATAAATTTTTTTGCAGAAATTGTTATGCCTAATTGATAACCTGCAGCTTCCTCTGCTTTTTAAAAATGCACAATGCTTTACCCAATAAGGGAAAGAATTTCGGCGATCGATTGAACCCCTACCTTTAAGGCAAGGTATCTTTATATATCTAAATACACGCAAAGTCTTGAAGATTTAATGAGCATTGCTTGTAGGGGGTATTGCTTGCTAAATTTTTCCTAATAACTATTAATTAAGGTATGCATAAGATGGATAGAACCCGCTCGTTTACAAAAGCGAGTGGACAATGGCAGAATAACAAGTCTATTTTCTTTAAAGGGCATTTTCAGCAATTTTGTTTTTTTCAGCTTCTTCAACCTGTCTAGAAATAGCCATACGCTCCTGCGCTTTCTTACCAGGTTTTGCCTTGTTAGGATTGATTCTGGCTGCACGTTTCGCAATGCCTGCTGCATCTAAGAAGCGCAAAACGCGATCAGTTGGGCGTGCGCCATGACCGAGCCAGTATTGGATCCGCTGAGCTTCAAGCTTTATGCGTTCATCATCTTTAGATAGCATTGGGTTCCAAGCACCGACCTTTTCAATAAAACGACCATCACGTGGGCTACGCACATCAGCGATGACAATATGATAATAAGGGCGCTTTTTAGCACCTGCACGAGCCAAACGAATTCTTAATGACATATTTTTCTCCTGTAATCTTTTATAATCGGCTAACCAGTCATTCTCTTAGTCAGGATATTCTGCAGCGATGTCCTTATGGTGCTGGATTACTTCACACAAAATAAAGTTAAAAAATTTTTCCACGAAATTAGAATCAAGTTGTGATTCCTTTGCAATGGCCCGTAAGCGTTCAATCTGCTGTTTTTCTCGCTCACAATCTTCAAATGGAAGTTTGTATCGTGCTTTAAGTACACCAACAGCCTTGGTACAACGAAACCGCTCCGCTAGAATATGAACAAGAGCTGCATCAAAGTTGTTGATCGAAGCTCTAAGTGTTAATAATTCCTTCGGTAAATTGTTTTGCTTCATTACTATTACTTCTTTTTTAGCAAACTGGACAGTTTACGATCATTATGACGCGCACTAGGAAAATCAGCCTTTATACTACTTGTATTCAACCCTCTAGCCTTTTTCTGCAAAATATTAAGACGTTTCGGATCTACAGATGAAAAATCCGGTGTACCCACATCCTCCAGATCTCCGATTCCTCGCTTAAAGCCAAGGCTACCCATCACCTGTTTTACCATGCCAACTCCTGTACTGTTCATAGTTTTCAGCATATCAGACATCTGACGATGCATTTTCAGCAGCTTATTAATATCCGCTGCTGTAGTACCTGAACCTTTAGCAATTCGCTGCTTACGACTGTGTTTCAAGATATCAGGATTGGCGCGCTCCTGATGTGTCATTGAAGCAATGATGGCAAGTTGACGGTTAAAAACTCTGTCATCCAGACCGGCAGAGATAAGTTGCTCCTTCATCCGATTTATTCCTGGCAGAAAGCCCATTATACCGCTCATACCACCGAGTTTTCTCATTTGACATAATTGTTCGGCCAGATCATTAAGATCAAACTTTCCTGCTTTCATCTTTTTAGCAACTACGTCTGCTCTTTCCGCATCAATAGTTTCTGCAGCTTTCTCAACAAGTGAAACAATATCACCCATTCCTAAAATACGATTAGCAACTCGACCAGGATGGAATTCTTCCAAAGCATCCATTTTTTCACCAGTCGCAATTGCCTTTATCGGTTTACCAGTTACAGCTCGCATAGAAAGGGCGGCACCACCTCTACCATCACCATCCATACGGGTAAGTACAATGCCGGTGAGGTTTATACGCTCATCAAACGAGCAGGCAAGATTGACAGCGTCTTGTCCCGTTAAACTATCAGCAACAAGCAAAATTTCATGTGGATTCGCCTTAACCTTAATATCTAGCATTTCGATCATCAAAGGCTCATCAAGATGCGTACGACCAGCTGTATCAAGAATAATGACATCTTGCCCGCTAAGCTTTGCTTCTTGTACTGCACAAGCAGCAATTTCAATTGATGATTGATTAGAAGCACTCAAAAAGGTTGCGATCCCTGTCTGATTACCAAGCTGACGTAACTGTTCCTGTGCAGCAGGACGCCGCGTGTCAAGCGAAGCCATTAAAACCTTCTTGTTCTGCTTCTCAGTCAAACGCTTGGCAAGTTTAGCCGTAGTAGTAGTTTTACCCGAACCTTGCAAGCCCACCATCATAATTACAACCGGCGGCGGTGCTTGTAAGTCAATGCCTATACTTCTATTACCCAATATTTCAACAAGTTTATCATGGACTATTTTGACAACCATTTGGCCTGGCTTAACGGACTTAAGCAGTTCAGAACCAATTGCCTTTTCCCGTATCTGCTCAGTGAAAGAACGTACAACATCCAAGGAGACATCGGCTTCAATCAAGGCGCGACGAACCTCGCGTAGAGCGATCTCAACGTCTTGTTTTGACAACGAACCGCGCCCAGTCAGATTATCGAGAATAGAACCCAGTCGTTCTTGCAAAGATTCAAACATCGGTAACCTCGTCTTCAAATCAATCGATCTTAAAACAATCAAGCGCCTGAGACGCAACACGCGATGTCGAACACTGACCTACTGGGAGATACAGATCCCTCTGCTCTGATCAGTAACTTCAAGCTTAATAAGCGCTCGCGGATTTCCGCTCTTCAAACAGTATAATGTTGCTTTTGTCAAGCTTTTATTGACCTACAGAAATACAACAAAGATTCTGTAATGTGTTTCTTAGTTATTATTTCAACAAGTATAGTCTCCAAAATATAATTAAAAGCTAACCACATTCAGAAAATTTCAAAATTGGCTTGATTAATATACTGTGCGCTAGAATCCAATGATCACCATAGATTAATGCCATGCCCAACAGAGAGTCATCATTGCCTGTCTGAAATATAATACACAATAATATGCCAATCTATAAATTAACTCCAATTGGGCTTTTTTAAGTATTTTAAAATACTGAATCAATGCGCTTTATAGCAAACTTAAAGACATATTAGTTGCTTGACTATCAATTAGGGGATATTAAAGATGGATTTTTAGAGCCTAAAATTTATTAGGAAAAATTTAATTTTCTGAACACTGATATCTTAAGAACGCAACTACAGGGTCTGCTCAAGATTCAAGGGTGGGCGATTTATTTATACTGTTTGTCTTTTCACTTCCTGTACTTGTTTTAACTGCACTTTCAGTGTTAAAGGCAGGTACACAGATTATTCAGCGTAATTATACGGCTGACTTGCCGGGAAATGCAAATTATGGAAAGCAGTGATGGCATCAAAAGCAAGAAAGATAAGGGCAAAACTACCAAGCGGATTTATTGATAAAACAGCTTCTGATCTGCGTGCAGAAGACAGGGTCATGACTGCCATCCGTGAAGTTTATGAACTTTATGGTTTTGAACCTATAGAAACACCGCTTATTGAATACACTGATGCGCTTGGAAAATTTCTTCCTGATCAGAACCGACCTAATACAGGTGTTTTTTCCTTTCAGGATGATGATGAGCAATGGCTGTCATTGCGTTATGACCTGACAACACCACTTGCTCGTTATGTTGCTGAACACTTTGAAGAAATACCAAAACCCTCTCGCACTTATCGAGCAGGTTGGGTTTTTCGTAATGAAAAACCGGGCACAGGTCGTTTTCGGCAATTCTTGCAGTTTGATGCTGATACAGTTGGTGTACAAGATATCATAGCGGATGCTGAAATCTGCATGATGGCTGCTGATGCATTGGAGCGTATCGGTATTAAACGCGGTGATTATGTAATCCGCATCAACAATCGCAAAGTACTTAACGGTCTTTTAGAGGTAATTGGGCTTAGGAATGAAAAAACGCAGAGAAAACAGCTTACTATTCTACGCGCTATTGATAAAATCGACAAATTTGGACCAAAAGGTGTAGCTTTATTGCTTGGAAAGGGGCGCCTTGATGAAAGCGGTGATTTTACCAAAGGCGCTGATCTTGATGCGAGTGCTGTCAAATGTATTCTTGACCTTATTGCTTCAGAGACCAATAACACTTCGCAGGTAATTGACAATCTGCGCAAGGCTGTGGGGAAATCTGCAAATGGACTTGAAGGCATTGCGGAGCTCGAAGAAATGCAATCCCTTTTTGCAATTTCTGGTTATGAAGACCGAATGAAAATTGATCCTTCTGTGGTACGTGGACTGGAATATTATACTGGCTCCGTTTTTGAGGCAAACCTACTATTTGATCTAGTTAATGAAAATCGGCAAAAGGTTGTTTTCGGCTCTGTCGGTGGCGGTGGCCGCTATGATGGTTTGATAGCACATTTCTGTTCACAGCCAGTTCCGGCTACTGGTTTTTCTATTGGAGTTTCTCGCCTCGTAACGACGTTAAAAAATTTGGAACAATTTGATACCTGGAAAAATGAAGGACCTGTGATCATCCTTGTCATGGATCGTGAACATGAAGCATTAGCAGGTTATCAGCGTATAGTTGCCGATTTACGGAGTGCGGGAGTCCGAGCTGAGATTTATATGGGAGATGCCGGTATAAAGGCACAAATGAAATATGCTGATCGACGTGAAGCGCCATGTGTTATCATTCAAGGTTCAATTGAGCGTGAAGCCGGAACAGTTGAAATCAAGAATCTAATTGAAGGTGCCCGCCTATCAAAGAAGATAAAAGATAATGAAACCTGGCGTAAACAAAGACCAGCCCAAATAACTGTCAGTCAAAACCAAATAGTTCCGGAAGTCAAACGTATTCTTGCCAGTCACGTCAGAGAGCGTAGAAAGGACAATCTATGAAACCCGCCCTGTCCTTACTCGATCGACGGCCATATCCGATCCTTGCAGCATGCAAAATACATGAAGTTAAGGCAGCAGCTGAGGCTGCTTTTAATTACTTCAGCAAAAATGGGCTAACTGTCAGTGAATTTTCTATTCTTCAGCCTGCTGAGCCTTTTTTGAACATGGCGGGAGAGGATTTACGTCGACGTATTTTTATGACAACCAGTGACAATGGGGATAGTCTCTGTTTACGCCCTGAGTTTACTATTCCCGTCTGTTTAAAACATATTGCAAGCGGACATACAACTCCACAACATTATGCTTATGGTGGAGAAGTTTTTCGCCAAAGTTGCGATGCAAATAGTAGTTTTTACCAAGCTGGCATTGAAGAATTTGGTGCTGCTAATGAAACAGAAGCTGATGCACGCTCTCTACGCTATGCTACAACTATGCTACGTCATATTGCGCCGACTAGAGATATTACAATCCTTATAGGGGATCATGCTATCTTTGCAGCGATGCTTGCTGCACTCAAACTGCCTGATGGCTGGCAAAAAAAAATGCGACGTTGCTTTGGAAATAATAAGCAATTACGTACTTTACTTTCCGAACTATCTAGGCCAATGCAATCTCCTAGTTTACCGCATACAGTCAGCAAATTAATAACACATGGTCATGTGCAAGCATTAGCCGAATTTATTGAAGAGCAGATGCTTAATACAGGAATCTGTCCTTCGGCAGGGAGAACACCGCAGGATATTGCAGCGAGGTTAATTGAGAAACAGGCTATTGCAGATTTGCATCTAGACAGTGTGGTGCTAGCGGCACTTGAAGATTTTCTTTCCATTAACGTTTCTTTAGATAAAGCAGAGCAGACACTCAATTATTTTGCTGCCCGCCATGATCTTGCTCTTGAGGATGTCATCACTCTGTTTGCAACTCGCATTAAGGACATTGACAATCGAGGCCTTGATCTAACTGAATTACGTTATAATGCTGCCTTTGGGCGTCCCCTTGACTACTATACAGGCTTTGTTTACGAAATCCGTAATAGTGGACATAAGTTGCAAGTTCTTGCTGGTGGAGGGCGTTATGATCGTTTGCTAACTATGCTTGGTGCTTCGATACCCATTCCGGCTGTTGGGTTTTCCATTTGGCTCGACCAACTTTAGAGGAGGCTGTCAAATGTCAGTTACACTTGCCCTTCCCTCTAAAGGACGTTTGAAGGAAAAAACTCTTTTCCTATTGCAAGAAGCGGGGTACAAAGTTCAACTTCCGGCAGACAAGCGCAATTACCGAGCACGTGTTAGCAATGAACCGGACATTGATATTTTGTTTCTTTCTGCTTCTGAGATTGCATATGAACTTGGCTCTGGAACGGTTGATTTAGGCATTACTGGTGAGGATTTATTGCGCGAAACTATTGCCCATCCTGAAAAATGTACCGAGATTAAGTTACCACTTGGCTTTGGTTATGCTGATGTTGTTGTGGCTGTCCCAGACATTTGGTACGACGTTTACAACATGGCTGATCTTGATGATATAGCAGCGGATTTTCGCCAGCAGCATGGTCGTTGTTTGCGAATTGCAACCAAATACTGGCGTCTTACGCAAAAATTTTTCTCACAAAAACACGGAATTCAAGTCTATCGTATTGTGGAAAGCGCGGGTGCAACGGAAGGGGCACCTGCAGCAGGATCGGCTGATATAATTGTTGACATTACTTCAACAGGGGCAACCTTAACAGCGAACGGATTAAGAATGCTTGATGATGGCATCATTCTTAAGTCGCAAACTTGCCTTGTTGCTTCATGTCTGCACGGCATGCATCGGAAAATTGATCAAATATGTACACGCATTAAGAAAGCTTTATGCTTTCTTGAAAGAAACAGTCCTAGCACTTAAATATAGCGCGGCGTAACACACAATAATGCACACGGTTGCTACAAATAATCACGTCATTCACAATTTGTGTAACTAGATAGCAAGACAATGATTCAAATAACCTTAATCACCACTCAACGCAAACAAATACCATTTTTCGACTTATCTCCGATCATATTAAGGTATCTTATTGTTAATTTGTGCTTCAAAAATTATGGTACCTTTGCCGAGAATATATAAAAACAATTGCCCTAACTCCAGAGTCAGATGTATTCCTTTAGTATGGTATCCGCTCAGTAAGCGTAGGCTATTGTAGAGTGGAAACTTAAAATAAAGCAGAACAGGCTATATCTCTAAGCGCCTGCATACAAAAAACCAAAATTATCATATCCCACTTTTTATTTTTCTGATCACAATGATATTTATGTGGATTTAGTGCCTATCAGATATCGGCGATTCTCTAACTTTCACCGATTGCGATTGGCCTAACAAAGCATAAATTTCCAGGATACTGTTGTTAACAGTAAGATACAGAAAATTCATGTATAAGAACAGAGATCCTCTAGGACGTCCTAGTATCTTCTTTTCCTGTTTATTGTCAAGAATTTTTATATATTTAACAAGAGTTGTTGGCATATTAACTGGATTTATAGCGCCCTTTGGTGACTAGTTTTTATGCATTGCTAACATCATCGTCATATCATTCCAGTATCAGTATATTGAAAGGTTATTTAATATGATAAAGGATGAATAGAGAACTTAATACTCAACAATGGGTAAAAAAATTCTGTACATAACTATATCAGCGGAAAATAAATAGTTCGAAATTTCATAGCTACTTTTTAATCTTCACGCGCATATGCTCGCCACCCGATATCGGAACGCCAGAAACCACCGGGACAGCGGATTTTCCTAATAGCAGCATAGGCTTTTCGCTGCGTTGCTCTAAGAGTTTTATCATGAGTTGTCACATTAAGAACGCGACCACTATTGGTCACTAATCTTCCATTCTGTAATGCTGTTCCAGCATGTAGAACCACAATATCAGGCAAGGCAGCTGCTTCTTCAATACCTTCTATAAAGCTGCCTTTTTCGGGAGCTTCAGGATATCCTTTTGCAGCCAGTACTACGGTCAAGGATATATCATCAGACCATGTTGGCTGCTTACAAGTGGAAAGTTTACCATCCGCTGCCGCGACAAGAAGGGGCAATAAATCATTCTGTAGACGCATCATCAGCACCTGACACTCAGGATCACCAAAGCGAACATTATATTCAATAAGATTCGGTCCATCTTTCGTAATCATCAATCCGGCAAAAAGAATACCTTTAAAAGGAGTACCTATCGTAATCATTGCCTTCATCGTCGGCTCAATTATCCTACGCATTGTGCATTTAACCATATCTGAGGTCATGACAAAAGCTGGAGAATAAGCGCCCATTCCACCGGTGTTAAGACCAGTATCTCCTTCTCCAATTTGTTTGTAATCCTGTGCTGTCCCGAAAGGAAAAGCAATTGTACCATCACATAGACAGAAAAAGCTCGCTTCTTCACCCTGCAAAAATTCCTCTACCACAACTTCAGTACCTGCTGTGCCAAAAGCACCATCAAAACAGGCATCAACAGCAGCGAGAGCTTCTTTAATAGTCATAGCAACAATCACACCCTTTCCTGCAGCTAAACCATCAGCCTTGACAACAATTGGCGCACCATGAGTATAAATATAGGCCTTTGCCTCTGCCATATTTTTAAAACGACCATAAGCTGCTGTTGGAATAGAAAAACGTGCGCACAGATCTTTAGTAAAGCCCTTTGATCCTTCAAGTCGTGCTGCCTTAGCTCCAGGACCGACTACGCGGATCTGAGAATTTCTCAGCGAATCCGCAAGCCCATTTACAAGAGGTGCCTCAGGACCAATCATAACAAGATCAATATGTTTTTTCACACAAAATCTAACAACAGCTGCATGATCTGCTACATTCAAATCGATATTCTTGGCAATCTCTGCTGTACCAGGATTTCCAGGGGCACAGTATAAGCGGCTAAGTAAAGGGGAAACAGAAATTTTCCATGCAAGAGCATGTTCGCGCCCGCCAGAGCCAATAAGAAGAACCTTCATTGTCTATCCATTTTCAAACGATATAGTAGATAGCGCTTGTACGGATAGATAAATAAGCATTACGAACAAGCACTCCATATAGTTTCTCAGTATATATATTACGAATTTCTTGAGGATTATGCAATGCCATACTATTATTCCTCAGAACAAGAACTCATTCAAAACGCCAGAAATTATGATGCACATCATGAATACCCAGAACATTCAGTCCAAGAGCTTGCAAGAACATGTGATAGATACAGCTGCAAAACACTGGATTTATCGCTTTTTTCCAAGGTGGCTGTGGCCTTATGCACAGCTTGCCCGCTGGGATAAACCTATTGGCTGGCAACTTCTACTTTGGCCTTGCTGGTGGTCTCTTACGCTGGCACCCATCTCTTGCGTTCTCGCAGAAAGAGCCGCACAAACATCTGCTATCCCTTCGCCTTGGTATTTTTTTCTTTTCCTTATTGGGGCAATTGTTATGCGAGGTGCTGGATGCACCTATAACGATCTTATAGACCATCACATTGATAAGGCAGTAAAACGTACCTGTTCACGACCATTGCCTTCAGAGCAAATCACTCGCAATAAAGCTAAGATCTTCATCATCTTGCAATTAATCATTGGCTTGATTGTACTGCTTCAATTCAACAGTTTTACAATTCTCCTTGGTCTTGCTTCACTCATTATTGTTGCGATTTACCCATTTATGAAACGGATAAGCAATTGGCCCCAGCTTTTCCTTGCCCTTTCCTTTAACTGGGGAGCACTGTTAGGCTGGACAGCTTTTTTCGGAACACTAAATATACAACCGATTTTACTTTATCTCGGAGCTGTTTTCTGGACAATAGGCTATGATACGATCTATGCTCATCAAGACAAGAAAGACGACGCCCTTATTGGTGTAGGTTCAACAGCACGGCTTTTTGCTGAAAGAACCAAACCTGCCCTTTTCTGCCTTTATAGCTTGATGCTAGTTTTTACCACTACTTCCTTCATTCTTAGCCACGTATCATCAATTATGTTAAGCATAATGTTTTTTGTAGCAATACACATGCTCTTCCAGATTAAGAGTGTTGATATCGATAATCCTAATGAATGTCTACGAATTTTTAAATCCAATTCATTTATAGGTCTTTTGATATTTCTTATGCTTATCCTTGACAACCTGCGAATCGTATAAGATGTAAAGATATAAAAACGATATCTTAAGCTACAACTCTGAGATCATGGATAGAGCTTTTCTATCTTCCAAGTGCGCCTATCAAGATCTGAGCGTGTAAAAACTGTTCGATTGTGCAAACGGAAAGGTCGATCGCGCCAAAACTCTATTGAGAGCGGATGAATACGAAAACCAGACCAGTATGGTGGACGTGAAATGATACGAACAGCAGAGTGAAGCATATACTCGGCGACTGCCTTTTCTAGGGAAAAACGACTTTCTAGAGGACGTGATTGCTTAGAAAGCCATGCACCAACCTGACTGCCACGAGAGCGAGATGCATAATAGGCATCAGCTTCTGCATCAGTGATTTTTTTAACGACCCCCCGAATCCTGATCTGACGACGCAATGATTTCCAGTGAAAGCAAAGAGCAGCTTTCATGGAATGCAAAATTTCTTGCCCTTTGCAACTTTCATAATTTGTATAAAAAACAAACCCTTTTTCACTAAATTCTTTTAATAACACCATACGCACATTCGGCATACCTGTCTCATCAACCGTTGCTAATGACATAGTATTGTGGTCATTGATTTCTCTGGTTTCTGCATCTTTGAGCCATTGATCAAAAAGCTGAAACGGCTCTTTTTCTGTTGCAAATCCATGATTTTTCGATACATCGTCTATCATAATGTGATTTACACTCAGACTGAGTCTGCTCCCCCTGCTAGAGAATCTTACGTCCATAAAAGGTATAAATACAAGAGTTAATTAGGTACAAAAATCTTTTTTATTAGAATAATAATGCCTAAGGTAGAAGTATCGTTATTCAACGCCCAGTTCCGTTACGCTATCGATTAATAGGCAATCAGAAAAGATTTCGCTATAGTAAAAAAGTTAGAGGAGAGAAGAACTACAACCTCCTCCAGACAACAAGTGAACCTCTTGATAAGATCAAGATGTTTCAGGAAAAATTTGCAAGGACAAACAGAGCATTTTGAAATAGTCGATTCCAAAAATCTTTGATTAACTAGGGCGCAAACTAAAACAATATAGAGATTCTAGTAATAAAAGGTTTAGACTAGCATGGAAATCCATTACCTTTACCTTTTTCTTAAGAACGCTTTTTGATAAAAGTTGGAGTTTTCAGAAACAATATATATTAAAATCTAAACCCTCATGCCTCCTGCTTTGCATTATCAGCCCTGTTCTTAGGTTGAGTCTGTTGAGTTATCGCATTTTTGAAAGTTTCTAAATCAGGAGAGTCTTTTGGATACCAATTATCAAGTTTTTATAAACTGAAGCTAAATTAACATAGTCAAAACACAGAAAAATCCTTCTTATATCTTACCGGCTTTGCCGAGTTGAGAGCCCACCACACTGCCTTGCGCGTAACTCACCATATCCGCCAGTAAGGCTGCTAAAACCCTGTTTTATCAACTCGATGGATGCATGATGCACTTTTCAGCGCGTGGGCTAGAAGATGGTCATTAGCAGCAATCAGCAATCAAAAATCTTTCCCTTACTCTCGACCATTTTTTTAGAAATATACTGAAAATTAATTTTCAATCCTTTATCACTGAAATATCTGGTGCATCAACTGCCTTCATGCCTATAACGTGATAACCAGCATCGGCATGATGAATCTCGCCTGTAACTGATTTTGAAAGGTCAGATAGAAAACAGAGAGCGACATCACCAATTTCTTCAATTGTGACAAGCCTACGAAGCGGTGCATTATACTCATTCCATTTGAGAATGTAACGGAAAGCGCCGATACCCGATGCAGCAAGCGTTTTGATCGGCCCAGCTGAAATGGCATTAACACGAATATTCTTTGGTCCAAGATCAACTGCAAGATATTTTACGCTTGCCTCAAGCGCAGCTTTAGCAACTCCCATGACGTTATAATTGGGCATAACCTTTTCTGCACCGTAGTAGGTGAGTGTCAGAATCGAACCGCCATCAGTCATAAGTTTCTCCGCTCGCTGACTAATTGCTGTCAGCGAATATACGGAAACGTTCATGGTTATTTCAAAATTTTTCTGACTTGTATCAATAAAACGACCTATCAACTCATCTTTATCAGAAAATCCAATCGCGTGAACAACAAAATCCAATTTACCCCATTTTTGTGCAATAACCCTGAAAACAGAATCAATAGAAGCCGGATCAGTAACATCGCAATGACCACACACAAGTCCTTCTAACTCTTTAGCTAAAGGTTCTACGCGTTTTTTCATTGCCTCACCTTGATAAGTAAAAGCAATTTCCGCACCAGCACGGTGTGCTACCTTAGCAATACCCCAAGCAATCGAGCGATTATTCGCTAACCCTAGAACTAGCCCGCGTTTTCCACGTAGCAAACTATTACCTTCAACCATCGATTCAGCCTTACGATTCTCCGACAATGCATCACTTTCTCAGCCTATTGCACAGCCACGCTATTTCTTCAAGCAACTAGCTGAAAATATTTTGATAATGAAAACAGCGTAAACTTAAAGTGCAAAATAATCTACCTTAAACAAACCATTTTTAAAGAAGATAAAACGCATTATTCTTTAAAAGTTTCTAAAAACAGTTTTTACATACTTTTGCTTATGTTCCTAAAAATTTTGAATTTTCCTTGACCTCACGTTAAGAAACCATTCAGAAATCTCTGTTGTTTTTTTGATGCTCCTCGCTTCTACATCCATTGTCTTTCAGGACGTTGATATTAGAGATAACATCAATCTTTCCGTCTTTTTCGAATTCGAGGCGAGTCTCAAATCTCTCCCCTTTCATAAAAGGCATCTTTGGAGAAAAAACATAACATGATAACCGTCAATCTGGAAATTTATGGTTTTGTGTGCTGGTATTCCCAAGCCATTAAAAAATCGACGCATTCGCATGACATTATTGTCCATGAGCATCATATGAATTTCAATCTTCTCGAAGAAACACGAACGCACGGTGATAAACCGATCAGCTGTATTTCCGTCATTACGAAGCTCCAGATAACCTATGCCAATTTTTCTGTTGGCAACATCCTTTTTACCAATGAATTCGTAACAACAATGTCGCCTGCTTTAAAAGGGGTCCGCTATAACCCCTAGTAAAAGAACTAGGTAAGAAAGATTAGCACAAAAACAGAATGTTTCTGTATGAGAGTAGCTCACAGGTTTCAATCTTGTCAAAATGGGACGAAGCTAAAATATGCATTCACGTGTATTTTTTTAGCAATGTTTCGAGTTCCGAATCTGGTTCTTTTGGAAGCATTACGCGGACATGAACATATAAAGCGGCCCTGCCGCCTTTTTTCATCGGTAGTCCTTTGTTTTTCAATCGTAATACAAGATCGGAACTAGACCATGGTGGAATAGTAACAGCAATACGACCATCTAATGTTTCAATTTCCTTTTTCGCGCCAAGAACAGCCATTTTTAAGGATACTGGTAAATCGAGATGAAGGGCCCGCCCATCGAGCCGAAAACGAGGATGTGGTTTAAAATTGATAGTGACTAACGCGTCACCGATTCTACTGCCTGAGATGCCTTTACCTTGCCCTTTCAAGCGTATTATTTGGCCATCCTCTACAAAAACAGGTAATTTAATTTTTAGCTTTTTGCCATCAGGAAAAGCTACTTCAACTTCTTCAACACCAGCGGCCTGCTCAAGAGAAATAGAAATAGAGGCTGTTATGTCTGCGTTACTTTTGCGATCTTGAGCTCGAGCATTCCCTCCGCCAAGTCCGAAATCTGCTCTATCCGAACTAAACAGATTCTGAAAAAGCACATTATCAATATTAAAGCCGTCAGTTGTTCTGGAACTTGTCCATTGTTTACTTCTTGACGAGAAACTACCAGAAAAGTCATTAAAAGAATTATGATCTTTTTGTCGAAATCCTTGGAATATAGGTTTACCCTCTTCATCAATTTCACCGTGATCAAACTGACTTCGGCGCTTTTGATTGCCGATAATCTCATAGGCTTGGTTGATTTCAGCAAACAACCCTTTTGCTTTGGGATCATCTTGGTTATGATCAGGATGATATTTCTTCGCGAGTCTGCGAAATGTTGATTTAATCTCTTCCGGTTTGGCATTTTGAGAAACACCCAAAACCGTATAGGGATTTCGCATATTTACCCTCTTTAATAATTTTTAATCGGTTTAAATCTTTGTCTGCAGCATTGATAAACATTGCTTATATAAGTCATATATAATACATATGCATATGTACACGCCTAATCTTTTGCTATTCAATGTTTTATAAATCGCCAAAAAGCAAGCTAAAAGAAAAGTTTATCAACTTTAGATCAAGGAATCGATAATCATGAATAAACCACGGATAGAAACCGATACTTTTGGTTCCATCGAAGTTCCAGTAGAGAAATATTGGGGTGCTCAGACTGAACGATCGATCCAAAACTTCAATATCGGCAATGAACGTCAGCCTTTGCCTATCATCCACGCTCTTGGTATAATCAAACAAGCTGCGGCAAAAATCAATATAAAGAATGGTAAATTAAGCAGAACAATTGGTGATGCCATTATTGAGGCAGCAAAAGAAGTCACTGAAGGCAAGTTTGATGATAATTTTCCACTTATGGTTTGGCAAACAGGTTCAGGTACTCAAACTAACATGAATGTCAACGAAGTGATTGCTAATCGCGCAATTGAAATTCTAGGCGGTAAGATTGGTTCCAAAAAACCGGTTCATCCCAATGATCATGTGAACATGAGCCAATCATCAAACGATTCATTTCCGACAGCTATGCATATTGCTACGGCAATAGAGACGATAAATACTCTGGTTCCTGCTCTAGAGCATCTGACTCTCACTCTGCGCGATAAGGAAAAAAACTTCAACAACATTATCAAAATCGGACGCACACATACACAGGATGCCACACCGGTTGCACTTGGCCAAGAATTTTCGGGATACCGAGCGAGTTTAGAATATAACCGTAAGCGCATAGAGGAAAGTCTCAAAAGTGTATTGCATTTAGCCCAAGGCGGTACAGCCGTCGGAACAGGGTTGAATGCACCCACAGGATTTGATAGGGTATTTGCTGAAGAAGTAAGAGGTATTACTGGCCTTAATTTTAAAACTGCAATTAACAAATTTGAGGCGCTCGCCAGCCACGGTGCCCTTGCTAATTTCCACGGTAGTCTTAATGCACTGGCCACAGATCTTTTCAAAATCGCCAACGATATCCGCTTCTTGGGATCAGGTCCTCGCTCCGGACTTGGTGAATTGAGCTTGCCTGAAAATGAGCCGGGCTCATCCATTATGCCTGGAAAAGTCAATCCAACACAATCTGAAGCAGTAACAATGGTAGCTTGCCAAGTTTTCGGCAACCAGACAGCTGTTACCGTTGCAGCTTCGCAAGGTCATTTTGAGCTTAACGTTTATAAGCCAGTTATTGCCTATAATGTTCTGCAGTCTATCCGCCTTTTAGCAGATTGCATGCGTTCTTTTGCTGATCATTGTGTTAAAGGCATCGTTGCCAACAAAAGAAAAATACAGTATCTGATGGAGCAATCCTTGATGTTAGTAACAGCCTTGGCGCCAGTGATCGGCTATGACGCAGCAGCAAGAATTGCAAAGACCGCTCATAAGAATGGTACAAGTTTGCGCGAAGAAGCTTTAAAAAGCGAATTGCTTACAGCTAGCGATTATGATCACCTTATGAGACCCGAAAGGATGATTGCCCCTGAATAGGTTAGCGGTCATTAGATATTCTAAGAAGCCTAAGTTCAGGTAATCACAGTTGGTGCATTGCGATTGAGGTACAATTTTAAATTGCCTATCTCATCTGCGATCGATATCAGTGTACTTAGGGCTTTTTGTGTATTTTGCTCTTGTAGAACAGGATCAGCCTCATACCGTTCCATGTAAACACGTACCGTAGCACCCTGCGTGCCTGTTCCGGAAAGACGAAAGACAATACGGGAGCCATTTTTAAACAGGATGCGAAGACCTTGGTTGTGACTGACTGAACAATCGACTGGATCGTGATAAACAAACTCATCGGCTTTTTCTATTTTAAAACCGCCAATCTCCATTCCTGGCAAAGATTCCAGTCGATCATGCAGGTTTTTCATCATTTCTTTAGCAGCAGCGGTATCCACCTCCTCATAATCGTGGCGAGAATAATAATTGCGTCCATATTCACGCCAATGATTTCTAACAATATCCAGCGCACTCTTTCCAGTAATGGAAAGGATATTTAGCCACATCAAAATTGCCCACAAACCATCCTTTTCTAAAACATGACTAGAACCAGTGCCAAAACTTTCTTCTCCGCATAGCGTGATAAGGCCCATATCTAGTAAATTGCAGAAAAATTTCCACCCTGTTGGTGTCTCATACAGAAAAAATCTATGCTTCTTGGCAACACGGTCAATAGCAGTACTTGTCGGCATAGAGCGAGCAACCCCAGCAACGCCTGCACGATAGCCCTTGACCAAATGGGCATTGGCCGCTAAAATAGCCAGTGAGTCGGAAGGTGTGATAAAAATTCCCTTACCTATAACCAGGTTTCGGTCACCGTCTCCGTCTGAGGCAGCACCAAAATCAGGCCCTCCATCCGACATAAGTAGATCAATAAGATCTTTCGCATGAACAGGATTGGGATCAGGGTTCTTGTTTCCAAAATCAGGCAATGGCTGACCTTTGATAACTGTACCGGTAGGAAAACCGAGGCGCTTCTCAAATATTTCATGGGCATAAGGGCCACTGACAGCATGCATGGCATCAAAGCGAAATCGAAGTCCATCGGCAATCGCCTGGCGAATTGCTTGAAAGTCAAAAAGCTTTTCCATCAAATCGGCATAATCGCGTACCGGATCAACAATTTCGATTTTCATACCACCAATCTCCTGATGGCCTAAACGATCAAGATCAATATCACCTACATTGGCAATACGGTAACACCTGATTTTCTGAGAACATGCATAAATACCTTTGGTCACCTTTTCAGGTGCTGGACCACCGCTAGCAATATTATATTTTATACCGAAATCACCGTCAGATCCACCAGGATTATGGCTTGCCGAAAGGATAATACCGCCATGAGCTTTATATTTTTGAATAAGATGCGAGACAGCTGGTGTTGAAAGAATACCACCTTTCCCAACCATGATACTGGCAAAGCCATTGGCGGCAGCGATTTTTAGCACTTTCTGAATAACCTGTTGATTAAAAAAACGCCCGTCACCACCAACAATCAATCGCTTGCCTTTGCTTTTGCCTGTACAATCAAAAATGGACTGAATAAAATTTTCTGTATAATGCGGCGTTTCAAAAATCTTGACCTTCTTCCTTAAACCTGATGTTCCAGGATCTTGATCTGCAAAAGGTTTAGTAATGATGGCTTGTATCATGATTTCACCGTTTATGACTTTTATATTAACTAAGTTAATATATTAACTAAGTTAAGATAATAGGCGAACAAGAGATCTATTACAGAACAACATATTAGTTTTATTTAGTTTTGCAGACTTGAAGGTAACCAAAAGTATGATAACCTTACGCTAATAGCACATATTTCAAATAATAGGAGCATTAGACATGATAATAGGAAAAAAAATTCCTGATGTCACTTTTCACACTCGTGTTCGCGATGAGTCAATTGATGATCCCAACCCCTTTCGCTGGCAAGATATGACAACAGATGATTATTTCTCAAACAAACGTGTCGTTTTGTTTTCTTTACCCGGAGCATTTACCCCAACTTGTTCAACCTTTCAATTACCGAATTTTGAAAAGCTTTATTCCGAATTCAGACAATTGCAGATAGATGCAATCTATTGCTTATCTGTTAATGATGCTTTCGTCATGAATGCCTGGAGTAGGGAACAGAAATTGAAGAATGTTATACTTATTCCAGATGGCTCAGGTGAATTTACCCGCAAAATGGGAATGCTGGTTTATAAAGACAATCTTGGTTTTGGCATGCGCTCTTGGCGTTACGCTGCAATCATCAATGATAAAATTGTTGAAAAATGGTTTGAGGAAGAGGGTTTTTCAGATAATTGCAATAATGATCCTTATTTTGTCTCATCTCCACAAAACATTCTTAAAAATTTACAAGAAACAAAAGAGAAAGATGGTATGCACTAATAATATTTTCTTTTCTCTTCGAGTTCAGTTGAGTCTTTTAATGTATTGACTCATGGTCGAATGGGCTACCCAAGCGGTCAGTATGCTTCTTATCCAGTATCCAGGTCGTGAATGAAGCCTGGACGACGCTATCAAAACTATAGATCGCCAGATCTAGAATGTATAGGAAATTATTCCCATGCTTATAGCATAATGAGCTGAGGGTAATTATAATATAAAAAATACTTTTAATATGATGTATGAGATCACAATCTCATGGAAATGGGGTTTGAAAATTGATTTTAGAAGCTGGAAGTTGCCCTTAGTACTAGAAAATCTAGATTCTTGCCATCGTTGCACACTTTCTGGTGGTTACAGTGGAAAAGCTCGCCAAGATTTTTCTTGCGATGAGTGATATTAAATCCCTTAAAGAGGGTTAACTCAATATGTTTATTAAAATCTTAGTAGAAAATTTTAACAATGAGGTACTTAAAAGTAGTAAAAATTACCGATATAAATTATCAAAGCAGATATTTTTAATTCGATGATGCATAAAAAAGTTTGTTTTGCCAACTCATTTTCGCGAAGGCATTCTATTGCGGTTCGTGTTGGAAATGTCATGATTGGTGGTGCTGCGCCGATTGCCGTGCAATCCATGACTAACACTGATACAGCCGATGTTGACAGAACCGTCAAACAGATCGCAGCTCTTTATCATGCTGGTTCTGAGCTTGTGCGTATTACAGTTGATCGTGATGAATCTGCTGCTGCCGTCCCTTACATCCGTGAAAGGCTTGAAAGACTCGATATCAATATTCCTATTATTGGTGATTTCCATTATGTTGGGCACAGGCTGCTGCAAAATTATCCAGCTTGTGCAGAAGCCCTTTCTAAATATCGCATCAATCCTGGAAATGTCGGTTTTCGTGACAAGCGCGATAGACAATTTTCGACCATTATTGAAACAGCTATCCGCTACAATAAAGCAGTGCGCATTGGTGTAAATTGGGGATCTCTAGATCAGGAACTACTAACACAGATGATGAATAGAAACGCAGCTGGACACAGCCCGCTTAGCACACAGCAAGTTATGCACGAGACAATTGTACAATCAGCCTTACTTTCAGCTGATTTAGCGGGGAAAATTGGATTGCCGCGCGATAAGACCATTCTTTCAACCAAAGTTAGTCGGGTTCAGGACTTGATCGCAGTTTATACTATGCTTGCTGCGCGCTGTGATTATGCCTTGCATCTTGGGTTGACAGAAGCAGGCATGAACTCAAAAGGCATTGTTGCCTCAGCGGCTGCAATAGGCATTTTATTGCAACAAGGGATTGGTGATACTATTCGCGTTTCTCTGACGCCGAAACCAAACGGAGATCGTATCTGTGAAGTACAGGTAGCACAGGAGCTTTTACAGGCTATGGGGTTTCGTCAGTTTATTCCTGTTGTTGCCGCATGTCCTGGCTGTGGTCGAACCACATCGACGCTATTTCAGGAACTTGCTTGGAAAATTCAAGATGATATAAGAGACAACATGCATACTTGGCAGCAGAAATATCCTGGTGTGGAAGCATTACAGATTGCTGTTATGGGATGTGTTGTTAATGGACCTGGTGAATCAAAACATGCTGATATCGGCATTTCATTGCCTGGAACAGGTGAAACGCCAGCTGCTCTGGTATTTATAGATGGGAAAAAAACTACAACACTACGGGGTGATGCGATTGCTACTGAATTTAGGAAAATAATTGCGGATTACATTCATAAACGTTTTGGAAACAAGAAAAGTGTTTGATAATCAAATTCGAATTTCTAATGTCATAACTTACTACACTGCAATTAATTTCTCCGATGCGATATGAACAAGGCCGCTTGTCGGAGAACATCTGCTTTACGCCCATAGGGTTGCAAAATTTCATTTGCTTCTGCAATCAGTCCATCCAATTGCTGAGATATCCACTCAACACCGTGGAGCGCAACTAACGTAGCCTTACCTGCGATGACATCCTTGCCCGCTGTTTTTCCAAGTATAGCTGTATCTTCTCTCACATCCAGGAGATCATCGGTCAATTGAAAAGCAAACCCAATTGCTTTACCAAATTCAGCGAGTCGTGCACAATCATCGATCGATGCATTAGCAAGGATGGCACCGGCCTCACAGGCAAAACGCAGCAATGCGCCAGTTTTCATGAGCTGGAGCATGATAATTTCTCTTTCATCTAATTTTTTCTTTTCTGCAGCGATATCTAACGCCTGTCCGCCAACCATACCGCCTATGCCACTTGCACGAGCAAGGGAAAGAACAAGAGTAGAACGTATTTCTGCGGATAAACCATTTGCCTCATCAGACAGAATATCAAAAGCCAATGTTAATAATGCATCTCCAGCTAGAATAGCCATCGCTTCATCAAAGGCCCTATGAACCGTTGGTTTTCCACGACGCAAGCCATCATCATCCATTGCTGGCAAATCGTCATGAATAAGAGAATAACAATGAACGCATTCAAGTGCAGCAGCCACTGCTACAGCTGGTTTACTTTTTGTATTAAAAAGCGCTGCACTTTCCATAAGAAGAAAGGGTCGTAATCGCTTTCCGCCATTAAAAACACCATAACGCACTGCTGCAAGTAGGCGAGCGGGGCGTGTTATTTCGCCATTTCGAGTACTAGCTGATAGAATAGCGCCAAGAAATTCTTCAACAGTTTTAGAATGCTGTTGTAGAATCGTCTCGAAAATAGAAAATGAACAGCTCTTACGCATGATATTAGAAATGAAACAATCGATCCATAGCGTCAAGCGCATTTTATCTTAAAATACATCTACAAAACAGATAAAAACGCGTCTTCGTAGACAAAATTGAGGCGGATTTTTAATCCTGCTTAGTACTTATTGCTACTTTTATTATAAATAACAAGATCATATCTTAAGACTATATCTTCCTCCTTTACGAAAGATCAAAGTAATAAAACCAGAATTCAGAAGAGAAATCCAATAAATACTATAATAGCCGATTAAAATTTCGCTCTTGGCGAAACTTCTCCTACACTCGTGCAACACAGAGTAGCAATTCTACTTCTTCATACAGAGAACGGCATCCTACTTATTTCAAATAAAAATTATCCTATAATATCCCTTAAAATCAGAGATCTAGCGCTAGAAGCTGCAGCGCACCATTTAGCAACAGATCGTTGTATACCAAAGGTTCTTTATGCCACCGAATTCATCCTAAAACAAGTACCCTTATGTTGAAGCTTAACATAATTTGTTAGGGTATTCAGTCTATAATTTGCTTATTTAGGAGGTGATATTACTATTGATACAAAAATATGCATAATGGCTGGTCAAGTGGGTCGGATCAGTATAGAACTTCGGTGGGATTTGTGATTTCCATCTGTAATTTTAGCCATTTGGCAAATCCATTCTAGGTTTTGAGTAAATTGGGAGTATATTCTATGGCTGTACCTAAACGTAAAACTTCTCCGTCCAGACGTGGTATGCGACGTTCTGCTGATGCCTTGAAGGCGCCGGCGTATGTTGAGAACAAAGTTTCAGGCGAGCTTTGCCGTCCTCATCATATTGATTTTACAACTGGTATGTATCGTGGTCGTCGGATTTTAATATCTAGAAACTGATCAAAGTGCGAAGATCACATTATGATAATGTTGGGTAGGGATTTGTTTTTTGTTCATGTTAAATAATCTAGATAGATTTCTTAAAAGAAACAGATACCTTCTTTAAAAAAGGAAAACTTATTCATTGGTTTTTTGATTTTTATCTGAAAGATTGCTGAATCTTTAAAATCTTGATGAGTGCTCTCAAACAAGCTCCGGCATCAATCGCTCGTAGCTTGTTTGCAGAATAACGTGGTAGATAATGTAAAATCCGTTATAGTTTTTCCAGAGATATTCAAGTCGTAATTCGTAAATGCAGCTTTGTTTCTCTAATAAGATTTCAATAAAATTAGCTCGCACTCACCGATACAACAAATATAGATAAGATAGCAAATAACCATAGGAAGACCAGAAAAAAGATATTAATAGTAACAAACGGAATCGATCTGCAAAAGGATTAATCTAAATTCTATATTTAGAATAATAAGCTAAGTTATTAGATAGGATAAATAAGATATCGCTCTTAACCAAGCAAGAACATAGCTATATATATCTATTTATTTCTAAGTGATGCCCTTTCCTGAGCGGTTTCTTTTTCGATCTGGTTCTCATCACGGGACTTGCAAGATTGTATCAAAAACGATAACCAATGCCACAGGATTTCGCTAATAAGGGGTGAAAAGATCTTTGATCAAAAAGTGTCCTGCATCTACAATTGAGGAGATAACACATGACGTATGTCGTGACTGATAATTGCATCTGCTGCAAATATACCGATTGTGTCGAAGTTTGTCCTGTCGACTGTTTTTATGAGGGTGAAAACATGCTTGTCATTCATCCCGATGAATGCATCGATTGTGGTGTCTGCGAGCCGGAATGCCCGGCAGAAGCGATAAAATCTGATACTGAGTTAGGACTTGATGAATGGCTTATACTCAATGGCGATTACGCCAACAAATGGCCTAATATTACGATCAAAAAAGAGCCTTTTCCAGAAGCAGCAAAAATGGATGGCGTGAAGAACAAATTGGAAAAGTATTTTTCTGAAAAACCCGGTACAACAGATTGATAGTCTTGTGAGTTTTATAATTTTTGGATTCATTTTTGGTTTAAATTAAGTTCAACATATGAGCTATAATTTTATGATATCTTGTTTTAATTTTAGGATTATAGGCAGAGATCTGCTTAACATCATTCTAGGCATGTATAATTTTGATACAATTGTTGTCGGATAAGTTTTAGGTATGCCAATTTAAGGCTTATGCATAACTAAAATCAGAGAGAAAAATGTCTACTGATTATAAAAATCATTCTTTTCTAAATCTGAATGCAATCGGGCTATAGGCGCTGCGCCCCGATCATTATGCCATGTGCTGTAAAAATGTGCAAAAATACTTCACGATATATATCACAATTCACACTAGATTTTTGAAACAGGGGCATATCTAAACCTTATACACTGAAACTGCCATTTGGTAACCATTCTAATATGATCTTAAGTTGATTTTACTAACTATTTATGATAGAATTTCCGTTGGTTTTGTTGGTTTATGATGTTATGCAAACAGTTTTTATCCATTGATAACGCTACATTGTTATAATGATAGGGTTATATAAAGCTGTAACGGCGGTCTGATGTGGTTGGTTTTTAGAGGTATCTTCAGAAACTGACATTATGATATTTCGCCAGTATGTCCACGCAATGACCATTACAGGCGAGTAAAGGGAGAAAGCAAACCATGTCATCCCAACAGAAGAAAATAGCGAGTCGGTACGGATTTAAAGCCGATCAATTCATTGTATATCCCGCACATGGTGTTGGTCGGATCGTTGCAATTGAAGAACAAGAAGTTGCTGGCCATACGCTTGAACTGTTTGTCATTTATTTTGAAAAAGACAAAATGCATGTCAAAGTTCCTGTGGCAAAAGCTGTTTCAATTGGTATGCGCAAATTGTCTGAAATAGACTTTGTGAATCGTGCTCTTAAAGTGCTGCAGGGTCGTGCACGTATTAAGAAAACGATGTGGTCGCGTCGTGCTCAAGAATATGATGCCAAGATCAACTCTGGTAATTTGATTGCTATCGCAGAGGTTGTCCGTGATCTCTACCGTGCTGCCAACCAACCAGAACAATCTTATTCAGAACGCCAACTTTATGAAGCAGCGCTCAATCGAATAGCACGCGAGATCGCTGCTGTTAATAAACTCTCTGAAACGGAAGCCGTTGGCCTTATAGAAGCAAATTTGATTAAAAATCCAAAACGAACTAATGAAGCAGAAGCTGCCTGAGAGACAAGCACACTGGTTGCGGGGGCAGGATTTGAACCTGCGGCCTTCAGGTTATGAGCCTGACGAGCTACCGGGCTGCTCCACCCCGCGGTATGGTGTGGATAGATTTTTATCCTCTCTCACACTGAATGATTTTATAAGAAACTTCACTTATGCACTGAACAGACCTGGCAGCGACCTACTCTCCCGTATCTTAAGATAAAGTACCATTGGCGCAGGAGCGTTTCACGACCGAGTTCGGAATGGAATCGGGTGCAGCCGCACCGCCATAACCACCAGGTCTGCTCAATGCATGAATAATTAGAAGCCGATCTCCGCTAATATTCTAAACCAAAGGTAAATGAACAATAGTAATGAGAACGATCAAGTCAATTGATCTATTAGTACCGGTAAGCTACATGTGTTGCCACACTTCCACATCCGGCCTATCAACGTGGTCATCTTCCACGGATCTCAAGGGAATACTCGTTTTCAGGTGGGTTTCCCGCTTAGATGCCTTCAGCGGTTATCCCTTCCGTATTTAGCTACCCTGCTATGCGGCTGGCGCCACAACAGGTCCACCAGAGATACGTCCATCCCGGTCCTCTCGTACTAGGGACAGATCCTGTCAATATTCCTACACCCACGGCAGATAGGGACCGAACTGTCTCACGACGTTCTGAACCCAACTCACGTACCGCTTTAAATGGCGAACAGCCATACCCTTGGGACCTGCTCCAGCCCCAGGATGCGATGAGTCGACATCGAGGTGCCAAACAACCCCGTCGATATGGACTCTTGGGGGTCATCAGCCTGTTATCCCCGGCGTACCTTTTATTCGTTGAGCGATGGCCCTTCCACACGGAACCACCGGATCACTATGACCGTCTTTCGACCCTGATCGACTTGTCAGTCTCACAGTCAGGCAGGCTTATGCCATTGCACTCGACGAACGATTTCCGACCGTTCTGAGCCCACCATCGCGCGCCTCCGTTACTCTTTAGGAGGCGACCGCCCCAGTCAAACTACCCACCATACACGGTCCTGACTCCGGATAACGGAGCACAGTTAGATATCCATATCGACAAGGGTGGTATTTCAAGGACGACTCCACAAAGGCTGACGCCTTCGCTTCAAAGTCTACCACCTATCCTACACATGCCAACACAAATGCCAGTGTAAAGTTATAGTAAAGGTGCACGGGGTCTTTCCGTCTAACCGCAGGAACCCCGCATCTTCACGGGGAATTCAATTTCACTGAGTCTGCGTTGGAGACAGCGGGGAAGTCGTTACGCCATTCGTGCAGGTCGGAACTTACCCGACAAGGAATTTCGCTACCTTAGGACCGTTATAGTTACGGCCGCCGTTCACTGGGGCTTCAATTCAAGGCTTGCACCTCTCCTCTTAACCTTCCAGCACCGGGCAGGCGTCAGACCCTATACGTCGTCTTGCAACTTCGCAGAGCCCTATGTTTTTGGTAAACAGTCGCTACCCCCTGGTTTGTGCCACCTCCTTCCGGTTGCCCGGAAGGAGGCCACGCTTCTTCCGAAGTTACGCGTGCAATTTGCCGAGTTCCTTCAACGCAGTTCTCTCAAGCGCCTTAGTATTCTCTACCTGTCCACCTGTGTCGGTTTAGGGTACGATCTATATGTGGGAGCTATTTCCTGGAACCACTTCATTGCAAAATCAATCCAATAAGACCTTACAACTTACGTGATCCGTCACTTCCCACAGGCCCACGAATATTAACGTGGTTCCCATCGGCTACGCCTTTCGGCCTCACCTTAGGGGTCGGCTAACCCTGCTCAGATTAACTTTAAGCAGGAACCCTTGGACTTTCGGCGAGGGAGTTTTTCACTCCCTTTATCGTTACTCATGTCAGCATTCTCACTTCCGATACCTCCAGGACCCCTCACAGGTATCCCTTCACAGACTTACGGAACGCTCCGCTACCACTTGCTTATAGCAAATCCACAGCTTCGGTGCATGGCTTTAGCCCCGATACATTTTCGGCGCAAAGACCCTTAATCTAGACCAGTGAGCTGTTACGCTTTCTTTAAATGATGGCTGCTTCTAAGCCAACATCCTGGTTGTTTTGGGGTCATCACATCCTTTCCCACTTAGCCATGACTTTGGGACCTTAGATGGTGGTTAGGGTTTTTTCCCTTTTCACGACGGACGTTAGCACCCGCCGTGTGTCTGCTGATCAGTACTTCCAGGTATTCGGAGTTTGGTTAGGATTGGTAATCCGGTGAGGACCCCTAACCTATCCAGTGCTCTACCCCCTGGAGTATAAAATCAACGCTCTACCTAAATAGATTTCGCGGAGAACCAGCTATTTCCAAGTTTGATTGGCCTTTCACCCCTAGCCACAAGTCATCCCAATCTATTGCAACAGATACGGGTTCGGCCCTCCAATAAGTGTTACCTTACCTTCAGCCTGCTCATGGCTAGATCACTTGGTTTCGGGTCTAATCTGACGAACTGAACGCCCTGTTCAGACTCGCTTTCGCTATGCCTACACCTATCGGTTTAAGCTTGCTCGACAGACTAAGTCGCTGACCCATTATACAAAAGGTACGCCGTCACCCAGAACAAATCTTGGGCTCCGACTGTTTGTAGGCATCCGGTTTCAGGTTCTTTTTCACTCCCCTCATTGGGGTACTTTTCACCTTTCCCTCACGGTACTGGTTCACTATCGGTCATGCACGAGTACTTAGGCTTGGATCGTGGTCGACCCATGTTCAGACAGGATTTCACGTGTCCCGCCCTACTCAAGGACTAAAAATCAGTTTACACTTACGAGGCTATCACTCTCTATGGCACAGCTTTCCAACTGCTTCTGTTTTCTTTATTTTAGCCACTGGCCTGATCCGCGTTCGCTCGCCACTACTAACGGAGTCTCTTATTTGATGTCCTTTCCTACAGGTACTTAGATGTTTCAGTTCCCTGCGTTCACTTCTTACACCTTATTTTATTCAGATGAAGATACCTTATTATTGAAGATACCTGATAAAGTTTAAACGGATCAAAAGATCTGTTTCAACCATTACCAAGTACCTCAAAAGGTGGGTTACCCCATTCGGAAATCTACGGATTAAAGGATATTCGCACCTCCCCGTAGCTTATCGCAGCGTATTACGTCCTTCATCGCCTGTGCATGCCAAGGCATTCACCAGATGCCCTTTAAGACACTTGATCGTTCTCATTGCCAATATCCAATCTTTACTTTACTTTTTAAAATCAATCCCATTGCATACTCACATCAAAAGGCGAATATCCACAGAACAAAATTTTACATCTATGCCGTGTAAGGCACAAACAAGCTGAATATTAGCAGAAAAGACCAGCTTCTTGAAATATACTCGGTGGTTGCGGTTAAGGCAACCAATCATTACACAAAGACATTGAGCATGTTTTGCAACATACAGCTATAAGAATATAAACTCTAAACAGCTATATCCGAATACATTTTCTCTTCACAATTTCAATAGAACACGCTAACTATCCAAGATAGTTAGAAAACTTTATTATTTTGTAAATAACAAATCCAGCAGAAA
>QENB01000002.1:0-5000 GCA_003331065.1 Candidatus Tokpelaia sp. JSC188 | reverse complement strand
TATGTATTGAAATTCCTATCTAAGGTTGAGTACGGTTTAATTATTCTTTTGCTTTCTTTAAAATGAAAAGGGTACATATTAGAAATATAGGAATAAAACAAATGATCAAAAAAAAGGGTTCAGAATTTTATTCCGTTGATCAACCTACTGTTGTTCTGTTGGATGCTCATCGTCCTGATTTTCGTCAAATTTCAGCTCGTTGGCTTGTAGGGATAATTCTTGCCGGTATAACATCCTGTACATTGATAGGGATTGCTTTTTTTGCCGCTCTTAATGGAGGCGAACAATTTGCAAAATCGCCAGAATTCCTTCGCCAAGATGAAATGCTAAGAAGAACTTATGATCTGAAAGCTAATAAAAGCAATCGCCTAGTTGCAACACACCCGCGCAGGAACTTTGATGATAAACGCAAATTGGAACTATCCACTACGCAAAAAATCGGAGAAAGGGAAGTTATCCGTACCCAAGCGTTTGAATTATTGACTATGGCTCTTGCGGAAAAACATGCACAGAATTTTAATTATCCTGAATTTAATGCTCTTAACCTGTTTGCAGATACGCCTTTCTCAGCAGAAGTCATAGCACAGATTTATGGCTCAAAGATTGACACGGAGGTTACTTTACGAACTGTGGATTTTCCAACTGCAGGCGCAGCATTCGATAACGTGGATTCTTTAACTGCAGAAGAAGTCGAATATGCTCTCAAGCTTGTTAAGCTAGAGCTCAGCAGCGATGAGATATCTGTACTTCATTATCTAAACCCTATGCAGATGGAGACTAATGATTTATCTCATAATTTTTCTGATACAGTGGATGTAAAAATCGTCCAAGAGAATGTCAGCGTTCTTACGGGATGTGCAAATGATGGAACTATTAAAAGCTACTCAGAAGATATCATTCCTTTTTCTCGTAATGAATCAATCATTGCGATGCTGCATCGTGCCAATTATGAAGGTGAAGATGCTACACGTGTTAGCCAAATTCTGAACTTGCTAATGGGAAATGATAAGCTCGATGTAGGTAGTGTGCTACGCCTTGGTATTAAATCTAATCGGTTTGGAAAAAGTTATATTGTCCGTGCGACTATCTACAAAAATAAAGAACATTACCTAAGCATCGCGTTGAATGATCATAACCAGTACATTGAATGCACCGAACCAGAAATAACCCCAGCTCTTAAAGAAATTTTAGAAGGTAAAACACCTATTATTGAAGTGGCATCTGATAAACTTCCAAAAGTATATGATGCTGTTTTTCAATCTGCTATGGCTCATGATATGACGCAAGATATGGCAAAACAGCTTATTCGGATGCTTGCCAACGATGTTGATATGCAATCGCGCATATCATTAGATGATTCACTTAAAGTCTTTTATACTATTCCTGATAGTGATGATGAAAAGACTGAGCGTGAGATTCTTTACGTAGATGTCAATTTTAAGGGAATAATGCGGCGTTATTACCGTTTTCAATCTAAAGACGGAAAGTTTGATTACTATAATACAGAAGGAAGAAACTCGAAGCAATTCTTGCTGCGTAAGCCTGTTCCAAATGCAATTTTCGGCTCTCCTTTTGGTATCCGTCGTCATCCGATTCTTGGTTATATGCGCATGCACACAGGGGTTGACTGGGCAGCATCGCGCGGTTCACCTATTTTGGCTGCAGGTGATGGTGAAATCATAATAGCTGCATGGAATCGCGGGTATGGTTACCATACTGAAATCCGACATGCAAACGGATATGTCAGCAGCTACTCTCATCAAAGCGCTTTTGCCAAAGGAATCGAGCCAGGAACAAAAGTACATCAGGGTCAGGTTATTGGTTACGTAGGTTCGACAGGGCTTTCAACAGGACCACACTGCCACTTTGAAGTTATTGTTAATGGTACGAAAGTTGATCCAATGCGCATCCGTCTGCCTGATAATAAATCGCTTACAGGCGAAGAACTCAAAACATTTAAAAACAACCGTGACCGTATCGATGCTCTCATAAAAAATAGTTTGTCCTAATTATCCACTAACACCTCTGTCATATAACATATGACAAGCACTTTTATATTTTATAATAGGAAAAATAGGCAGATATTTTAGCTATCATTCGCCTCTGACTTATTCAGGCTTATATCTTCTTCAAGATGAGCCGGTTCAGTGTGAAAACTCAAGCGATCAGAGTCATAGGTAATATATACAGTTGAACCATTGTAAATATCAGCCATTAAAATACGCTCTGCAATAGGATCCTGAATGTTTCTCTGGATAACACGCTTCAATGGACGAGCCCCATAAATCGGATCATATCCATGATCTGCTAGCCATTGACGCGTCTCACTATCAATACAAATCCTAATTTTCCGACCTGCAAGAAGAGATTGCAAACGCTCAAGCTGAATATCAACGATATTACTCATTTCAACATGATGCAACCGATGAAACAAAATAGTTTCATCAATACGATTCAGAAATTCGGGACGAAAAACGGACCGAACCGCATTCATTACATCATCTCGCACTTTCTCAACATCTTCATCTTTTCCAAGCTTGGTTAAAAATTCAGCTCCCAAATTAGATGTCATGATGATCAGTGTATTACAGAAATCAACTGTGCGCCCATGGCCATCGGTTAACCGACCATCATCCAAAACCTGTAACAACACATTGAATACATCTGAACAAGCTTTTTCTATTTCATCAAATAGAATTACTTGATAAGGTCGACGACGGATAACTTCTGTCAGCAATCCACCTTCTTCATAACCGACATATCCAGGTGGTGCTCCAATAAGACGGGCTACCGAATGTTTCTCCATAAATTCAGACATATCAAGACGAACCATTGCTGTTTCATCCTTAAATAAAAAGGCAGCCAGAGCTTTAGTCAGTTCTGTTTTACCAACACCAGTAGGCCCGAGAAAAATAAACGAACCAATCGGTCGATTTGGATCCTGTAAACCAGCGCGTGCACGCCGCACCGCACGGCAAACTGCCTGGATAGCTTCACTTTGCCCGACGACTCGTTTGGATAATTCATCTTCCATTCTCAGCAGACGTTCGCGTTCGCTTTCAAGTATTGAATCAACTGGAATTCCCGTCCAGCGCGAAACGACTTGCGCGATATGATCAGGTGTTACTGTCTCTTCTAGAATGGAACCGACCTCCTGATTCTCAACTTCTCTAAGCTGCTTTTCTAGATTTGGAATTTTACCATAAGCTAACTCACCAGCCCTTTGAAATTCACCATTACGCTGGGCAATCGCTAAAGCATTACGAGTCTCATCAATTTGCTTTTTCAAATCAGCTGCATAGCCAAGTTTTTGTTTCTCTAAATGCCATTTGGTAGACATTTCATTGGACTCTTCCTGCAACTCTGCTAACTCATTCTCAAGATGCTCTAAAAGATCTTTAGATGCCTTGTCTTTTTCAATCTTTAATGCCTCTCGTTCAATTTTAAGCTGCACAATACGACGATCAATCTCATCGAGTTTTTCAGGCTTAGAGTCAACCTGCATACGCAAGCGTGAAGCCGCCTCATCAACAAGATCAATTGCTTTATCGGGTAAAAAGCGATCCGTTATATATCGGTTTGATAATGTTGTCGCTGCAACAAGAGCCGAATCAAAAATACGTACCTTATGGTGCTGTTCATATTTTTTTTTGATTCCGCGCAAAATCGAAATTGTGTCTTCTACTGTAGGTTCATTAATAAAAACGGGCTGAAAACGACGAGCAAGAGCCGCATCTTTCTCAACATATTTACGATATTCCTCAAGAGTAGTTGCACCAATACAATGCAATTCCCCTCGTGCTAAAGCTGGCTTAAGTAGATTCGATGCATCCATCGCACTATCAATCTTACCAGCTCCGACAAGGGTATGCATTTCGTCAATAAAAAGAATGATTTGTCCAAATGCAGCTTCTATCTCTGATAATACAGCCTTTAACCGCTCTTCAAAATCACCGCGATATTTAGCACCTGCAATAATCGCTCCTAGATCAAGCGCTAATAGAGATTTGTTCTGTAACGATTCTGGAATGTCACTATCGACAATTCTCAGGGCTAATCCCTCAACAATTGCTGTTTTACCAACACCTGGCTCACCAATAAGAATGGGATTGTTTTTCGTTCGCCGTGATAAAACATGAATCGTGCGACGAATTTCTTCATCACGTCCGATAACCGGATCGAGTTTTCCTTTGCGAGCCTTTACTGTTAAATCACTAGCATACCTTTTTAATGCTTCATATCGGCTTTCAGCCGTTGCCGAATCCACTTTTTGGCCATTACGTATCTCATTTATGACCCCAGCAAGAGCAGACAGAGTTACTTCTCCTTTACTCAAAATTTCTGAGGTTTTAGCTGATTTTTCCATAGCAAGGGCTTGAAGTAATCGCTCAACCGTAACAAAACTGTCACCCGCCTTACTGGCTAATTCTTCAGCGAGAGAAAAAACTTTTGCTAATGGCTGCGACAGATAAAGACGACTATCGCTTCCATTTGCTACTTTAGGCAATGCATCAAGAGCTATCTGTAAAGCTATTTTGATATTAGCAAGACACCCTCCTGAACGCTGAATAAGAGATATACAAAACCCTTTAGGGTCATCAAGCAACACTTTAAGCAAATGCTCTGACGCAAATTGCTGATTATTAGAGGATAATACATAACTCTGTGCTGCCTGAATAAAATCACGCACCCGTTCTGTATATCTTTCAATATTCACATAATCATCCTTTTCTTCCGTAATCTTTGATCAGTATACGAATTATAGACATCAAATCACTCTCCTTGGCAAGGAAAGTATACCACATCTTGAATGTCAATATGGGAATAATGTCTAAAAACGGCAAGACATAATATCTGCATTAACTTCTGGCTGCCGTTCACACGGGCGGGGATATATTTTTAAATTCAGAGATAGTTTTATGATTTTAGCGTGCTGATTTTAAAGGGCAGTTTTTATGAGAGAGATTGAGTCCCTGATCGTGTATCTTTGAATTTTAAAA
>QENB01000001.1 GCA_003331065.1 Candidatus Tokpelaia sp. JSC188 | reverse complement strand
AATAAAAATAACTACTACAATAACAAACTACATCTTTGAGAAATTTCATCTGTATGAAACGATTTTCTAGTATGAACTCTTGTTATACGTATTCCATTAGAGAATACATAAATCCGATCCAGATATTCAATGTATTGAAAAGAGCTTGAGTTTTAGCTCACTTAAATTATGAGAAATGAGATAAATGAAACGAGCCAGATTACGCAGAAATCATATTATTCCTATTCTGGTAATGTGATGCATTAAGCTGAGTAAACAGATGCTGTTTAGAGGATGGAATCAGGGAAAAGGACGTTTAGCGTTTAGTTTGTCATTTTTCTGATATTTGACTAAATGCCATTGTCTATCGGAGAAAAGATGATTGATAGGTTTTGTATTATAGACCTACAATGGTAAGTACCAACCCTACAGCAGCGAATAGCCATACGATCCAATCTTCTAACACTATTTAACACCTAATCAGGATGACTTAAAAGTGGCATGTTGAGTCCTTATTGCTACTTTCTAGTTGATAAGATGATTTAAAATCATGAGCTTAGTAAAAAAAATTGCAATAGTTGCTTCAGGTACCATGATGAGTCGAATACTCGGGTTTATCCGTGAAATGCTGATGGCAATGGCTCTTGGCACTGGCCCGGTGGCTGATGCTTTTAATGCTGCGTTCCGCTTTCCAAATACATTTCGCCGGCTTTTTGCTGAAGGAGCTTTTAATTCAGCCTTTGTACCACTTTTTTCCAAAGAGATTGAAAAAAATATAGAAACAGCGCGCCAGTTTTCAGAAGAAGTTTTTGGTGTACTTTTTTCAATATTGCTGATGATAACCATTATTATGGAATTCTCTATGCCATTTCTAATAACTCATGTTATTGCACCAGGCTTTTCCTCGAATGCTGGTAAATTTGAGGCAACAGTCCGATTAACAACTATTATGTTTCCCTATCTGGCGTGTATGTCACTATCAGCAATGATGGGAGGTATGCTAAATTCCTTACAACGCTATTTCGCTCCAGCTATTGCTCCTGTTTTTCTCAATATTATTCTCATTGGAGTTCTACTCTGGGTGTGGTTTTCTAAAGTTGATGCATGGAATACTGGTCTTGCTCTTTCATGGGGTGTTATGGCAGCAGGTATAATTCACTTATTGATTGTCTGGCTTGCATTACGCAATGCAGGCATGAAAATCGGACTAAGGATGCCACACTTTAGTGCCAATGTGCGCCGTTTAGTTGTTTTAGCGCTGCCGGCGGCAATAACCGGCGGCATCACGCAGATTAATCTGCTGATTAACACTAACATCGCATCTGCGGATACAGGAGCTGTTTCTTCTCTTGTCTACGCTGATCGTCTTTATCAATTACCGCTTTCTATTCTTGCTATTGCTGTTGCTACCGTTCTTCTACCGGAGCTTTCACGCGCTTTGCGCAGTGGAAAGCTAAAAAAAGCCTATGTTCTACAAAACCGTTCAATGGAGTTCATTTTACTCTTATCCTTACCTGCGGCAGCTGCATTTCTAATTATGTCAAAACCTATTGTGCGACTTTTATTCGAACATGGACAGTTTGATGCCAGGGCAACCACAATCGTATCTGGTATCCTTGCTATATATGGCTTAGGTTTACCTGCTTTTGTGCTTATCAAAGCTTTTATTCCAATTTTTTTTTCCAGAGAAGATACAAAAACACCAATGATTTGCGCGGGTATTTCTGTAGTTGTCAATGTGCTGCTTTCTATCACACTTTTCCCCTCTCTTTCAGGTAAAGGCATTGCCATTGCTGAAATTACGGCTGGCTGGATCAATGCCATATTGTTATTCATAATACTTGTTAAACGCAGATATTGGAGCAGTGATCCTATATTTTTAAAACGCATTCCGATATTTTTGATGAGTTCCGTTACTATGGCACTAATTCTTTCATTTGCTATCAGCCATCTTACTTGGTCGCTCTCATCGCTTTCCTCTCTAACTATACGATTTTTTACTATAGCTACTCTGGTATTTTGCGCTACACTGATCTACTTCGCCATGATATTCTTGTGTGAAGGCGTTACCCTATCCATGGCAAAAAGAAATTTTTTTGGCAAAAGAAAATAAAACGAATAACTATTGCTATTGCAGAAATAGCTTGATTTTAAATTACAAGGTTTGTCAAAATCTGAACGTAAAAGGGAAAAGAACAGGACATCGTTTCATGAGCACCTTTAAGCCGCTCGTTTTTTCTGGCATACAACCAAGCGGAAATCTGCAGTTAGGGAATTATCTCGGTGCCATCAAACGCTGGATTGCACTGCAAAACGAGTATAATTGCATCTATTGCATAGTGGATATGCATGCTCTAACAATTAACCCTTCACCGGAAAAACTGAAACAACATACCCGTGAAGTAACGGCGGCTCTCCTCGCTTCAGGAATTGATCCTCAAAAAAATATCCTTTTCAATCAATCACGTGTTCCCCAACATGCTGAACTTGCATGGATTTTTAATTGCATTGTTCGTATTGGTTGGATGAAGCGCATGATCCAATTCAAAGACAAAGTTGGAAAGCACCATGAAAAGGCTTCACTTGGGCTCTTTGCTTATCCTACCTTGATGGCTGCCGATATACTTGTTTACCGTGCAACACATGTTCCCGTTGGTGAAGACCAAAAACAACATCTTGAACTGGCACGCAATATTGCTCAAAGATTCAATAATGACTATTCTTGCCGTATTGCATCGCTTGACCTTGGTGTTGCCATGAAAGCAGAGGAGAAGACTACTTCTGGATTTTTCCCTGTTGTGGAACCATTGATAAACGATACATCTATGCGGATCATGTCACTGCGTGATGGTACAAAAAAAATGTCAAAATCTGATGAGTCAGACTTGTCTCGCATTAATCTTGATGATAGTGCAGATGATATTGCAAAGAAAATCCGAAAGGCAAAAACGGACTCTGAATTTTTCCCAAAAACAGTAGAGGAGTTGAAAAATAGGCCAGAAGCTGATAACCTCATTACTATCTATGCAGCTCTTGCTGATAGCAATAAGCGAACTGTGCTTACTGAATTCAATATCAAACAGTTTTCAGATTTTAAAGTAGCACTAACCGATATTCTTGTTGAAAAACTTTCCCCCATTAGCTCTGAAATGCGGCGTCTCAAGAAGGATTACGCCTATATTGACAGTGTTTTAAAGAATGGTAGTAGACGGGCTTCTATCATTGCCGAAAAAAACATGAAGCACATACGCGATATTATTGGCTTTCTCTAAGATTAATTTCATTTCCAGACAAATTCATTTTACCTTAAGGCTTCGCACCTTTTAGTCAGATTTCTTTTGAAGTAACAACCTGTTGAGTATTTTTGCCTACCAAGACGAGATGGTAACTATTCGTAAGCTTTCGTTATGATAAATTAACTTTTATGACCAACATAAACATTCATGATACCACCGCTGCCACCGCTATCGTTTTGATATGGCTATAAAATCTTAAATAGGATGGCAATGAATTTGTCTAAGAAAATAGGACAATCAAAACTCTCTAAAAACTTGCTAAAAAAGATTTAGGATATTACCTAGACATTCTAGCTGCCGATTTTGAAAAAGCAATTTGTGCCAGATGCACAATCGCAATTGCTGGTTATTTTATTGCCTTTTTAACATAAATTTCTTTACAATTCTTAGATCTTACGCCTTAGAATATCATGGCGTCGTGTGTGGTATTTTGGGAGAAAAAGGAAATAACTCATGTTTATTCAGACAGAAATAACTCCTAATCCAGCTACGCTCAAATTCTTACCAGGTCGTGTTGTTCTGCCTAACGGTACTGCATCTTTCAAGGATGTGGAAATCGCTAGAGAGCGTTCATCGCTAGCAGTAAAATTATTCTCTATTTCCGGAATTAGTGGTGTTTTTTTTGGTTATGACTTTATAACTATTACCAAAAATGCGGGCGCATGGGAACACTTAAAACCTGCTATTCTTGGCGTTATAATGGAGCATATGATGTCAGACATTCCCGTTATGCTGGCATTGCAGAATGAAGAAGAGCAACAAGAATTTTTTGACCCTGCGGATAATAAAACTGTTTGCGCCATCAAGGAGTTGATTGAGTCACGCGTGCGGCCAGCTGTTGCGCAGGATGGCGGTGACATTACATTTTGTGGTTTTGAAAAAGGTATCGTTTATCTTAACATGCGAGGGGCCTGTGCCAATTGTCCATCTTCAGTAGCAACACTCAAACATGGAATTGAAAACCTTTTACGTCATTTTATTCCTGAAATTCAGGGTGTTGAAGCAATGCCGCAGTAAAATCTGATTCTCTGGGCACCGGTTTGGGTGTTTAGAGTTAATTGCATCATTTTTGTGTTTTTTTACAAAATTCTAGATTTTCTTTAGATCTTTTATTAGGAATTGACTAATCGATATCATCGATTGCCTGAATAGGGTGGATGTGAATTTTTTACCTATATATTTTTTTCTTTAGAATCATGGATAATTTTCAGATTTGCTGTTCTTATGTATTTGGCCTGCATAGAAGACCTATTTTAATTAAGTTAAAGTGTTGTAATAGAACCTTTGATTCAGTAAGCTTAATGCTGAGACCAACTTTTAGAGCAGTATTTTGCGATTTATCAAAAGGCTTGCCTCTCAATTATTTTTTTATGCCGTTCTTGACAAAAAGAAGGACCGTTTCTATCTCTTGAGGGGTTAGTATTCGTGATGCATAGAGTGCTAACAACAGGGAGCAAACTTGCTTTTGTAAGCAGAAATTTAATAGCGTTAAACAAAATAAGGGTTCAAACTATGGACAAAACCTCGTTCCGCCCACTTCACGACCGTGTTGTCGTTCGTCGGGTTGAATCTGAAGAAAAAACCGCAGGCGGCATCATTATTCCGGACACTGCCAAAGAAAAACCGCAGGAAGGTGAAATTATTGCCGTTGGTCCGGGTGCACGTGATGAGAACGGCAAAATCGCAGCTTTGGATGTGAAGCAAGGCGACCGTGTCCTGTTCGGTAAATGGTCTGGCACCGAAGTCAAGATTGATGGTGAAGATCTATTGATCATGAAAGAGTCCGATATCATGGGTATTCTCGGCTGATTTGGCCGTTTCCCATCATATTTGAGTTTATAAGTTTTCTGGGTATTCCCAAGGAGAGAATAAATGGCTGCTAAAGAAGTCAAATTTGGCCGTGAGGCCCGTGAGCGTATGCTACGCGGTGTCGATGTTCTTGCCAATGCTGTCAAGGTAACGCTTGGTCCAAAGGGCCGCAATGTGGTAATTGATAAGTCTTTTGGCGCACCGCGTATTACGAAGGATGGCGTTTCTGTTGCTAAGGAAATTGAACTTGAAGATAAGTTCGAAAACATGGGTGCGCAGATGTTGCGTGAAGTCGCTTCCAAAACCAATGATATCGCTGGAGATGGTACGACCACGGCAACTGTGCTTGCTCAAGCGATTGTCCAAGAAGGTACCAAGGCTGTTGCTGCTGGCATGAATCCAATGGATATTAAGCGTGGTATTGATGCGGCAGTTAACGAAGTTGTTGAAGAGCTCCTAAAGAAAGCTAAGAAGATCAACACTTCAGACGAGATTGCCCAAGTTGGTACAATTTCTGCTAATAGCGAGGCGGAGATTGGAAAGATGATTGCCGATGCAATGCGGAAGGTTGGTAACGAGGGTGTTATAACCGTCGAGGAGGCTAAGACTGCCGAAACAGAACTCGAAGTTGTTGAGGGTATGCAATTCGATCGTGGTTATCTGTCGCCTTATTTTGTCACAAATGCCGAAAAGATGATAGCTGATCTGGATGATCCTTACATCCTTATCCACGAGAAGAAGCTCTCGAATCTTCAGGCTCTACTACCTGTTCTCGAGGCTATTGTGCAGTCAAGCAAGCCGCTTCTTATTATCGCGGAGGATGTGGAAGGTGAAGCATTGGCAACGCTCGTGGTCAACAAATTGCGTGGCGGTCTGAAAATCGCTGCCGTTAAAGCTCCAGGCTTTGGTGATCGCCGGAAGGCAATGCTTGAAGATATTGCAATTCTTACCAATGGTCAGGTCATTTCCGAAGATCTCGGTATTAAACTTGAAAACGTAACACTTGACATGCTCGGCCGTGCTAAAAAAATTACTATTAGCAAGGAAACCACAACAATTGTTGACGGTGCAGGTGAGAAGTCTGAAATTAGCGCCCGTGTTAATCAAATTAAAGCACAGATCGAAGAAACAACCTCGGATTATGATCGCGAAAAGCTGCAAGAACGCTTGGCTAAACTTGCTGGTGGGGTTGCTGTTATCCGCGTCGGCGGTGCAACAGAGGTTGAAGTTAAGGAACGCAAGGATCGTGTTGATGATGCTTTGAATGCGACACGCGCTGCTGTTGAGGAGGGTATTGTAGCAGGTGGTGGTACTGCTTTACTTCGTGCAGCAGCTGGTATCCAATCCAAAGGTGTCAATCCAGATCAGGAAGCTGGTATTAGTATAGTGCGTCGTGCTCTTCAAGCTCCGGCTCGGCAGATTACTTCAAATGCAGGTGATGAGGCGTCTATCGTTGTTGGAAAAATTCTTGAGAATAACAATGATACCTATGGTTATAACACCGCAACAGGTGAATATGGTGACTTGATCGCGCTTGGTATCGTTGATCCAGTGAAGGTTGTTCGATCTGCCCTGCAAAATGCAGCTTCTGTTGCTGGTCTCTTAGTAACAACGGAAGCTATGGTTGCTGAGCTACCGAAGAAAGAAACGGCAATGCCAGCAATGCCTGGTGCTGGTGGCATGGGTGGCATGGATTTCTGATATCCGGTCTCTTTATAAAGATTGAAAAGCCGATGTTAGAATACATCGGCTTTTTCATATGTTGTTTTTGTTCAATTTCTCTATTTCAAATTGTTGTTAGTTTTGATTGATTGTAGAGTTGGAAAATCAAATTTCTATCCTTCCGATTGGTGCATATGAATATCACGGGCCGCATTTACCTTTTGAAACTGATACGCTGATTGCAGCAGAAATTTCTGATCGCGTAGCTGAAAAATGGAAGCGATCTGATATTTACTTTATTGAAGTAGAACCTATCAGCTATTCAATCGAACACATGCGAATGAAAGAGACAAAGACTCTTTCCTACCAAGAGGCGATTGAACGCTGGATTACCATAGCTGCGCAACAATACGAAAAAGGTATCCGAAAATTTGTGATGCTAAACGCACATGGTGGTAATTCGCCGCTTATGGCTATTGTAATTAGTGAGCTGCGTGCTCGCTTCAATATGTTGGCAGTTGCAACTAGTTGGTTACGTTTTGGATTGCCAAAAGGCTTACTAACACCGGAAGAACAGACTTTTGATATCCATGGTGGTTTTATTGAGACATCTGTGATTTTAGCTATTAACCCCAACAAGGTAGATATGCGAAAAGCAAAAAATTTTCGGAACTGGCAACTGGTATTGGAGCATGAATTTTCTTACCTGCGCGCCTATGGCAAACATACCTTTGGCTGGCTTATGCAAGATCTAAATCCGCAAGGTGCAGCAGGAAATGCGCTACGTGCTAACGCGGTAGACGGAAGAAAAATCCTCGACCACGCTACAAAGGAATTTATCCGCCTTCTAGAGGACATCCAACACTTTAATATTGACTTCTTGGCGTAATTTTTCCTCTCCATTCTATCCATAATAAACTGCTCTTGCACAGTAAAGGTTTCAATTCATTGAAAATCATTTCGCATTTTTTTAATAGGGCTTTTTTTATAAAAAAAATACCTTATTAAGTAAGAATCCATTAGCTGAAAAATGGAAACTCCATACTTTCTCATCTATCTTGGATGGGAAAATATAGCTAACTCAATTGGTCTCAATTGTCTTCTGAGAAAAAACGCACTCTAGGCCTTTATTGCCACTTGCTTTGACGAGAGCCCCCTTCTTATTATATGTCGCTGAGGATAATACAAAATCTTACGATATGGTGGGGTAATTGTCATCAATGAAACTAGATAAGTAGGGTTTATAATTTCGGGTGCCCTCTTCTTCGGCATCAGTGCCTATTGTATGAGTCTCGACTAATAAACGTGTAAAACATTGGGATAAAGAAAATAGCAACGCATGTTGCGACTAACATACCACCAGTCACACCAGTACCAATAGCCTGACGGCTTGCAGAACCTGCGCCACTTGTTACAGCAAGAGGCATAACACCAAAAATAAAAGCAAGTGATGTCATGATAATCGGACGGAAACGTAATTTTGCTGCTAAGATCGCTGCATCAATTGCATTTCTCCCTTCTTCACGCTTAAGTGCGGCAAACTCCACAATAAGGATAGCGTTTTTAGCTGCAAGGCCAACAAGCATAACAAGACCAATTTGAAAATAAATATCATTGTTAAGCCCACGTAACCAAGTAAAAACTAGCGCTCCTGCTATTGCAAATGGCATCGATGTAATAACAGCAAGCGGCAAACTCCAGCGTTCATATTGCGCAGCGAGGATGAGAAAAACCATGATAACGCTGAAAATCATAGCTATATTTCCCTGTCCAGTATTCATAACTTCCTGATAAGATGAACCTGTCCAAGCAATCTGATAATTTTTCGGTAAAATTCGACTAGCGACCTCAGCTATCACCCGGATCGCATCACCTGATGTATATCCAGGTGCAGGCGATCCAATAACTTGAGTTGAAGGAAAAGCATTAAAACGCTCAAGCTGATCAGAACCAACAATACGTATGGTAGATACTAACGCACTAAGAGGAATCATTTTACCAGCATTGGATCGGACGAATACTCGTTTGAGATCCTGTGGTGTGCGCCGAAACTCATCTTCAGCTTGTAATTTAACTTGATAATTATGCCCATAAAGCGTGAAATCATTAATATAAACATTACCAAAAGTGGATGCAAGAGTATCATAAATCATACTGATTGGGACGTCCATGGCAAGAGCTTTTACACGATCGACTTCAAGATTATACTGTGGTACACTTGGGTCAAAGGTTGTCTGTACTCGTGTTAATTCTGGCCGCTGGTTAGCGGCAAACAACAGCTTTTGCGTCATTTCGTAGAGCGTCTGGTAAGAACCACCATTGCGATCTTGAAGATAAAATTCAAAACCGCCAGTTGTTGAGAGACCGATAATTGCTGGCGGATTGATTGGCAAAATAAAACCATCCTTGATACCAACTGTTTGGGTCATGAGTGGGATTGTCATATTCCGCGGATCTTCCATCGGATTCCCAGCACGCTTTCCCCAATCTTTCAATGTTAGGAAGAAGACACCAGCATTAGTTTTAAGACCGCCGGAAAGCATATCAAAACCGGCAATGGCCGTAATATTTTCTATAGATGGTTTTTTCTCAAAAATGGCTTCAGCCTGATTCATAACTGCTGTTGTACGATCAAGGGAAGCACCGGCAGGGAGTATGACAAAGGCCAGCATCAACCCCTGATCTTCAGCTGGCACTAACGATTTAGGAATTTTCTCAAACATATAAAAAGTAAAAAAGCAAATAATCGTAAAAGTTGTTAGTCCTATTGCTACATGATGAATGAAAAAATATACACCAGATACATAGCAATCGGTGATATGGGTAAAAATATAGTTAAACCACCGAAAAGGAGCACTTGGATTTTTGCGTTTATGTTTTAACAGTAAACTGCAGAGCGCGGGCGTTAGGGTCAGAGCAACTATGCCTGAAATAGCAACCGAAAGCGCAAGGGTAATCGCAAACTGCTTATACATAACACCTGTCATACTGCCCATGAAAGAAACCGGGATAAATACTGCACACAAAACAAGAACGATGGCGATAACCGGCCCTGTTACTTCCCTCATAGATCTGATAGCTGCATCATACGGTGAAAGATGCTCCTCTTTCATCAAGCGTTCGACATTTTCAAGAACGACAATCGCGTCATCCACAACGATGCCGATCGCCAGAACAAGTCCAAATAATGTCAATAGATTGATGGAAAAACCTAGTATATACATACCAGTGAATGTACCTATGATTGAAATAGGCACGGTAATCACAGGAATGAGAGTTGCACGCCAATTTTGCAGAAAAATATATACTACCACAATAACAAGAATGATCGATTCAACAAAGGTTTTGATCACCTCATTAACCGATACATAGATAAATTTGGTCGTGTCATAAGGAATAGAATATCGAATGCCATCCGGAAACGTTTTTTGCAATTCATCCATACGTACTTTAATAGCGTCCATTGTGGAAAGCGCGTTAGCTCCCGATTGAAGATGAATCATGATCGGTACCATTGGCTTACTATTAAGCTTAGTATCAATCATATATTGCTGAGTACCAAGCTCAATACGCGCAACGTCTTTGAGTTTTAGCGAAGCGCCGTTTTTATCTGAATGCAAAATTATATTTTCAAATTGCTCAACGCTGACTAAACGTCCTTGCGTAGTAACTGAATAGGTATAAGCACCTGAAACTGAATCCGGTTTATCGCCGAAACGCCCAACCGCATATTGGGCATTTTGTTCTTGCACAGCAGCGATCACATCTGTAGGTGTTAAGCTATACTGTGCGAGCTTATCTGGCTTCAACCAAATACGCATTGAGTAATCAATATTGCCTAAAACGGATGCATCTCCTACCCCCGGGATACGTTTGAGATCATCGATAACATTGAGCAAAGCATAATTGCCAATATAGACTTGGTCATAAGCAGCATTGGAAGTACTTTGCATAGCGATCATACTTAGAATCGCAGAAGATCGCTTGTTAACCATCACACCAAGTCGCTGTACAGCCAATGGCAATCTCGTAACAGCACGCTGTACTCGGTTGTTAATGTTAACAGTTGCTTGATCAGGATTAGTCCCTAATCGGAAAGTTACTGTGATATTTAGTGTTCCTTGTGCATTGGAAGTAGATTTCATGTAAATCATATCTTCAACACCATTAATCTGCTGTTCAAGTGGAACAGCCACAGTTTGCGCTATCGTATCAGCGCTTGCACCGGGATATTGCGCTGAGATTAAAACTTCTGGCGGCAAAAGATCGGGGTATTGCGCAACTGGTAAAATGCGCATGCATATTATTCCAGAAAGTACAATTACAATGGAGATAACCGATGCCATCACCGGTCTATTAATAAAGAAAGCATAATTCATTTTGCTAGTCCCGCACTGCTATCTGCAGCTTTAGGTGACCTGACATTCGAACCATCGAGCATGGTAAGTACAACCTTAAGCTTCATATTAAGAGGCAACTGGGTCATGGCGGAGCTAATACGGTAATGTCCTTCTGTTATAATAATATCGCCATCATTCAGTCCAGTATATTTGTCGGCAATCAACTCAGCAGCCGCTTCTTGATTGTTATTTTTCGGTAATCCTGCGAGCATAGTATCAGCGTTATTTACATGTGCAGCATCATTAATCTTTTCACTTGGCGCCAAGAGCCAGCTGCGATCCTTAAGTTGGCGTACAACTACAACAGAACGCTTCTCAATATGTTGTAAACTATTCACAAGATAAACAAATGTACCATTCTTATCCTGAAGTAAGGCAGCCTCTGGAATGACGATGACATTATTCAATTTAAGACCGATTATTGTTATACGTACAAACTGCCCTGGCACCAGAAAACCGTCAGGGTTTCTTACTATGGCGCGCACATCAAGCATTCCTGTTGTTGTATCAAGCACTGGTGAAGTAAAATCGATAATACCTAATTGTTTATACTCACGCCCATCTCCAAAATGAATTTTGATTTTTAGTTTATTAATCTTTTTGCTCTGTGCATTCATATCACTCATCAGTTTACGAATCTCGCGTGCCTCAACATCAGTATATGAAAAATTGATGTAGACTGGATCGTTCTGCGTGATTGTCATTAGTAGATTAGATGAAGGTTCTGTATTAACAAGGCTTCCTTCCGGCATGGCTTCGCGACTTGCAACACCGCTTATTGGCGCAATAACCTTCGTATAGCTCAGATTGAGCTGTGCTGTTCTAAGCGCTGCTTGTTTTTGCTGTAATATAGCAGCATTTTCGTCACGTTTAGCTATCATCTGATCATATAAAGCAGTACTTTGCACACGCTTCTGTAAAAGCGCTTGAGTTCGATTGGAATCGCGCACTGATTGTTCATATATCGCCTGTGCCTGCGCAACCAATGCTGTCTGAATCTCAACCTCTGCTTGATAGAATGCGGGGTCAATCTCAAAAAGCAAGTCTCCTTTCTTGACATACTCACCTTCAATAAAATTATGCTGCAATAGAATACCGCCAACCCGCGCGCGCACTTTGGTTTCTTTAAAAGCGGCAATGCGCCCTGCATATTCGTATACAATAGGTACTTCATGTCTATGAATCGTTATAGCACTAACCAGCGGTGAGGATACTATCTTACTTTTATCATCATCATCACAAGCAACTAAAACTAATCCTATAGCACCTAATATAAAGGTGGCTAAAAATTTGTTTAAAAATTTCATATCTAAAGAGAAACCTTTCATGCCTTAGGGTATACTTCCGAAGTACTCAAGCGTTGTTTTTTACAACAAGATTTCATCTTGAGGATGAAATGTGGCTTGGAATCCAATAAATTCATAAGCTGATTAATAAGCTTTTCGCCGATTCTTAATAACTATGTTTGTGATAAACAATAGTAGAAAAATTTAACTATTCTATGATCAGAAATCTATGTGCGTGCCAAAAGAGCAGCAGCAAGCGTTCCATCATCAAAGTAATCCAATTCCCCACCAATAGGAATACCACGGGCTAGTCGGCTTACTTTAACATCAAAGTTAACAAGCAGGTTAGTTATATAATGGGCGATGGTTTGTCCCTCAACAGTGGCATTTATAGCTAGAATTAGTTCTTTCACAGAAGAATCGGTCAAACGGTCCAATAGCTTTTTTATATTAAGATTATTCGGTCCCACGCCATCAAGCGGAGAAAAACGGCCACCCAGCACATGATAATAGGTCCGCATAACCCTTGCTCGTTCTAAGGCCCAGAGATCAGAAACATCCTCTACAACAATTAATATACTTGAATCACGGCGTTCGTCTTTGCAGATCAAGCAAGGATTAACCGTATCAATATTGCTACAAATAGAACAAATCTGGACTGCATCAATAGCGACCTGCATTGCTTGACTTAAAGGTTGTAATAAAGTTTCCTTCTTTTTGATAAGCTGCAAAGCAGCACGTCGAGCCGAGCGTGGCCCGAGTCCTGGAACGCGTGCCAAAAGCTGAATCAAACGCTCGATCTCAGGTCCAGCAACGTATTTAGACATTGGCAAAATAATCCACAACAATGGAGATAAGCAAACAATATTTTGTATTGTAGAAACAATTAGAGTAATATAAATAGTTATAATAAAGATAAAAGGTAAAATCTTCTGATTATCCAATATTTTGCTATTTCGGATCTGTTGGACAGCACTTATGATTTGGCTTTACAGGTTTTATAATTTTTGGATTTGTTTTTGGTTTAAATTAAGTTCAACACAATAGAGTTTGAATAGTGCGTTTTTCTGCTATAACTTTATGATAACTTGTCTTAATTTTAGGACTAGGGTATTTTTTTGTTTAGGATATCTTTCTAGATTTTAAAAAGCTCCATATACCTAAACCGTTAGCGACTTTATCTGTATTTTTAATCATAAAACTACAAATAAATCGCCTTAATATCTGATCGTCCTTGTTCAGCAGAGATCTGCTTAGCGTCATTCATTCCTAAACATGTATAATTTTGATACAATTGTTATCAGATGAGTTTCTTTCTATGATTTTTATCTATGTTAAAAACATTGAGTTAAGTATTTATTCTTTAATATTGCCTTAGAAAATTAATGGGACTTCCATATATCTTGATCCTGATCTCCTATCAGAAATACTGACTTTATAAGCAGAATGATCGGCTCTCAGTGCCAATATAATATTCGAAGAGGCAGACTTTTTTCATGATTAGCCAGAGCAAATAACATTTTTTTGCTGAATCTGCTATTTTTGCAAGGCAGACGAGTACAGTATCATTATTCGTGATCTATCCTATAGAGGATGGTTCATTTCAAGAGCCATAAATATTGCTCCTTAAAGCAAACATACCAGAAGGAAATGGAGAAATACGAGTTTGTTTCTAGAATACAGAAATCGAAATGCCTACCAGCAGTCCCATAACTGGTACCAAGTCTTCTTTATATGTATAAATTATTGTTTTCTGAGTAAGATAATGCCTGTTATGCATTTTTATCGCCGTCCCTAATCACACTTTATCTAGATGGAGCTGCAAAAAGCTTCAAGAATGGACGCAACAAAAAATCGAATGCAAAAATGCAGAATGCACCGATTAATGATGCTCCGGATATAACAGAGAAAGCAGCTAGTAGTATAGCTGTGAAAAGATGCAATGTAATAAGCCGTCCTTTAGACAAATTTTGCATATCACCTGTCCAAACTTTTTTAAGGCGGGACAATTTTAGATTAAGAACACTTTTCTTTTGTGATGGGAGATGCACTTTAGAAGATGAAAACGTATCACATATAATCCCAAGAGCAGTGGTATCATTATTAAAAGGATCAATAAGTACAAATGCACCAAGAGTCCGGCTATCATCATATGGTGTTGCAATCAATGGTTTTTCAAGATTAAGAAATACATACCCAATTTCGTTCATGTCAAGATTGTTAGCAGGTTCGCTACAATAAGAATGAATATCGATTTTTTCTTCTACACGGCTGATAGTTGCAGGAATAAGTGACGTAGCGAGTTTTATAAAATATCGTTTACCTACAATCATTGGACGAGATGACATCCAGAGAAGTTGGCTCTTGAGTGTTCTTGATGGCATAATCGGATTATCTGCTGATACAAAAACATCGCCACGTGATGTGTCGATTTCATCTTCTAGGGTCAATATAGCCGCCTCTCCGATTGCTATATTATCAATCTCTCCAGCAGGATTATATAATTGCCTGATACGACTTTTTTTACCACTTGGTAGCGAACGCACTGTTTCGCCTTTTTTGATACAGCCACTTACAACAGTACCACAAAAACCTCGAAAATCAGGATTTGCTCTGTTAACCCATTGCACAGGAAAGTAAAACTGATTGTTCGAACTATTTGTATTGATAGGTTCAACATTTTCAAGATATTCGAATAAAGTTGGACCCTTGTACCATGGCATGCGGTTGCTACGATCTACTATATTGATACCAAGCTTTGCACTTAATGGGATGAATACGACTTTACGAAAATCAAGTTTTGGTAAAAGAGATTTATATTCACGTACAATACGATCAAAAACATTCTTATCAAAATTGACCATATCCATTTTATTAACTGCTACTACAATAGAACGAATACCAACCATGGATGTGATAAAGGAATGCCGCCGTGTTTGAGGCAAAACACCTTTGCGCGCATCAATAAGTATAATGGCAAGATCCGCCTGCGAAGCACCAGTAGCCATATTTCTGATATATTGTTCATGCCCCGGCGTATCAGCAATGATGAAAAGACGTTTTGATGTTGAAAAATACCGATATGCGACATCAATTGTTATACCTTGTTCGCGCTCAGCTGCCAAGCCATCAACAAGGAGAGCAAAATTAAGATTGTTATCTGATGCGTTAAATTTTTTGGAATCTTGTTGAAAAGATTCCATCTGATCTTCAAAAATGGATCCTGTATCATGTAAAAGACGTCCAATAAGAGTCGATTTGCCATCATCTACTGAACCGCAGGTTATGAAACGCAATAACGAAGTGTTCGCGTGTTCTGTTTGTTGTTTTCTGTTTAGATGGTCTGACCAGTTGGTTGCGGAAGGCATTAAAAATATCCCTCCTGTTTTTTTTCTTCCATGGAGGCACTACCATCTTTATCAATCAAGCGTCCTTCACGTTCCGAGGTACGTGATTGGCGCATTTCCTCACGAATAGCGGAAAGATCAGACGCATTTGACAAAACTGCCCCAGTAAGGGGATAGCATCCCAATGTACGGAAACGCACATTAAGGTTTTCAATTTTTTCACCAGGTTTTAATTTCATGCGCTCATCATCACGCATTATAAGCATACCGTCTCGTCGTATTATGGGTCTTTTTCGGGCAAAATAAAGTGAAACAACAGGAATTTTTTCAAGAGCGATATAGTCCCATACATCACTTTCAGTCCAATTTGAAAGTGGAAAAACGCGAAAACTTTCTCCGGGTTTCTTACGTGTGTTGAAAAGATTCCATGGCTCAGGGCGTTGACTTTTAGGTTCCCAACGGTGTTCTGGAGAGCGCAGCGAAAGAATCCTTTCCTTGGCACGGCTTTTCTCTTCATCACGGCGTGCGCCGCCAAAAGCAGCATCAAAGCCATATTTATCTAACGCTTGCTTTAGAGCTGCTGTTTTCATAATATCTGTGTACAGTCGAGATCCCGATATAAAAGGATTGATGTTCGCTTTAATCCCTTCCTGATTAACATAAGTAATGAGCTCAAGCCCAAGTCTTTCCGCTGTCCTATCCCGGAATTTTATCATTTCCTTAAATTTCCAAGTTGTATCTACATGCAGAAGCGGGAAAGGTAACTTTCCTGGATAAAAAGCCTTCATTGCTAGATGCAACATCACAGCAGAATCCTTACCTATAGAATAAAGCATAACTGGTTTTTCTGTTGTTGCCGCAATTTCTCTAAAAATAAAAATTGATTCTGCCTCTAGATATTGCAGACGGGTTTGCTGCTGCATTATAAAATAACCTCTGATGTGCTTCAGACTTGCTTTGTCTGATTTCGTAAAATAGCTGTATTGAAATCCCTATCAGGGTTGATATGCAAACCGCATTCTTTTGTCCTATCTCTCTCCCACCACCAACGACCCGCACGCTCATCTTCATCGTGCCGGACAGAACGTGTACAAGGAGCACATCCAATAGATAAAAAGCCCTCTGCATGTAGGGTATTAACAGGGATGTCATGTGCGCTAACAAAAGCAGTAACCTGATCGCGAGTAAGATCATATAGCGGGTTGATTTTTAAAAGTGCTCGTTTTTTATCTAAGATTATGGAATTAAGGTTTCTCCGTTCTGTTGATTGATCACGACGCATCCCTGTGATCCATGCTCTTGCATTCTTAAGTGCACGGCTTAATGGTTCAACTTTACGTACTGCACAGCAAGTTTCACGCATTTGAGGAGAATAATAGAAACCATTAATACCTTGATCGGCAACTAGCGCCTCTAATGCCTGTTCATTCGGATAATAAGCTCTTATGCGCAAGCTATATTTTTCTTCTGTGTACTGCCATACTGCGTAAGTTTCAGGAAAAAATCGCCCTGTATCTAGTGTTACAATTCTAAATGGCAATTTTTCAGTCACGATTAAATACGTAATCATTTGGTCTTCGATACCAAAACTTGTCGTGAAAACAACTTCAGAAGAAAAATACTCAGCAACTCGCAAAAGACGATAGGCAGGACTGAGGCCTGCAAACACACCGCTAAACATTTGTTCTGCTTGTTCAAGATTAAAAGACATACGAGCCATCCCCACATCAGCTATTCAACAAGAATAATAAGTTCCGATGGTCAAATCACTGGACACACCCTAATTCATTTTATTGTTATTTACGGCGTTGGCTTTTCCAAAAAAATAGATGAGCGAGAAATGAATTTCCCTACAGTCTTGTTAATAGAACGAATTTAATCTTGATAAGATCTTTAAAGAGGAAAAATCAAAGAGATCACTAATCAATGTAAGAGATTATAAAAAAGCGAAAGGCCAATTATTCGCTTTTTTATTCGTAATAGAGCTTCTAGTTTTTAATCAAAAAAACTGCCCTTTCGTTGCCACCAACCTGTCTTTTTAGGCTTAAGCTCTATTTTGTCATCCGTAGAAGAAGTTACAACTGGTTCAACTGTTTTGATTTGTTTCCTACATGGTAGGTGTGGTTTTTCTACAGCATCAACATCTTGTGCCATCAGAATGATTTCTTTTTTAATAGTCGTTTTCTGGTGAGTGCTGATTGGAGATATCTTTCTCTTGATCTTTCGCTTATCTGGTTTAATTACATTAAGCACCTTTGTGACAACATCGTCTGTTGTAGAGATAGTTTTTCCACTTTCCTTGTTGCCTTCTTTATCTTTTTCAATAGACAAATCTTTTGTGATTTCCCTTTTTCTTGCTCTTCTTTCTTGTTTAATATTTTGAGCTACCGTTGTAGTAACGATAGAGTCGTTATGGTTGCATTCAAATTCGGCAATAGCTGATTTGGCAAATGAACCAACTGGCTCTGCATCTGCTATATGTAATCGGCAGTCGATATCATAGTCACATTCGCGATTGCGCTTTCCACTACGTCTACCACGTCGACGCCGTCGTTTGCGATCCTCTTCATTATTTGCAAGAGAGGAAAGCTTTTTGATTTTTATTCCTGCTGGATTAGTAGCATTTTCAGTATTCGTCCTTTCATTGGAAGGTATTTCAGGTTCAATACTTATGTTACTTTCCAAGGACGCTGCTTTAGTATTAGCTTGTCCTGTAGTTTGGCCTTTATAAATTGCAAAGTGCTGACTACCGAGCGTGTCATCTGCTTCAATATCGATAGTTAGGCCAAATCGCTCTTCAAGGTTAGCAAGTATTTTACGTTTATGGTTAAGTACATAAAGCGCTGTATTAACTGGGGTGCGCACCGTAATATTATTATCTCCGTTCCGCAATAGATATTCTTCAATGGAACGGATAATATGTAAGGCAATAGATGATTTTGAGCGAATATAACCTGAGCCGATACAATGCGGGCAGGGATATGTGGTACTTTCAAGAACAGAAGCACGGATACGCTGCCTACTCATTTCCATCAACCCAAAATGTGATATGCGCCCAACTTGAATGCGTGCTCGATCTTCTTTTAGGCGGTCTTTCAGTTTTTTCTCCACTGCTCGGACATTGCATTTTTCTAACATATCAATGAAATCAATGACAATAAGACCAGAAAGGTCACGCAATCTCAATTGGCGTGCTACTTCTTCTGCCGCTTCAAGATTAGTCCGCACAGCTGTTTCCTCAACTGAATGTTCCTTGGTTGATCGTCCTGAGTTGACATCAATGGCAACAAGTGCCTCTGTTTGGTTGATTACGAGATATCCTCCTGATTTCAAGCTGACTTCCGGTTGCAACATATTATCAAGTCGAATCTCAATACCATTACATGCAAAAATAGGTAGTTTGTCGCGGTAAGGCTGCACTATTTTTGCATAGCTTGGCATCAACATACGCATAAAATCTTTGGCCTCGCGATACCCTTTTTCACCAGCTACCAGAATTTCATCAATGCTCTTGTTGTAAAGATCACGGATCGAACGCTTAATAAGGCTGCTTTCTTCATAAACAAGCGTTGGGGCAATAGAGTTAAGTGTTAGATTACGAACATTGTCCCAAAGCCGCATGAGATATTCATAATCACGTTTGATTTCTGCCTTAGTCCTGTTTGCACCTGCCGTACGTAAGATGACTCCCATACCTTTCGGAACGGAAAGAGCCTTGACAATCTCCCGAAGACGCTTCCTATCACTTATGTTCGTAATTTTACGTGAAATTCCACCTCCACGAGCCGTATTCGGCATTAGGACAGAATAGCGGCCGGCAAGCGAAAGATATGTGGTAAGAGCAGCTCCCTTGTTACCACGTTCTTCTTTCATAACTTGTACAAGTAGAATTTGACGGCGCTTGATTACTTCTTGAATTTTATAATCACGACGCTGGAGCCGTTGTATCGGTAGCTCTTCCAGGACATCTTCAGCGCCAACAAGCTCAATAGTATCGTCGCTATCATCCTCAGACAAAATATCATTTTGATCATTGTTAAAATATTTAGTCGTAGTATTAGAATCAGCAACTACTGCCTCACTCTTTCCTTCTGTAGCGTTCTCTCTTCCACATTTCTTCTGCTTTATCTCAGAAATAGTAGTATCATTATTTTCATTCTCTATCTTTGCAGCTCGTTCTTCCGCCTCTAGAAGCGCAAGGCGATCAGCGATAGGAATCTGATAATAATCAGGATGAATTTCAGAAAAAGCAAGAAATCCATGTCGATTTCCGCCATATTCAATAAAAGCAGCCTGTAATGAGGGCTCTACTCGCGTGATTCTAGCAAGATAAATATTGCCCTTTAATTGCTTTTTCTGCTCTGATTCAGAATCATATTCTTCAATATGATTACCGCGTGTGACAACAACACGTATTTCCTCTTGATGAGAGGCATCGATAAGTATTTTATTTGACATTTTGAAAAGTCCTGATGGCGATAAACCATATGAATCATGCTGCAACCTCTGAAAAAGTTACTTGTTTGCAAATGGTATCTGCCGATGATGAAAATTTTCTTGCCCTGAATGCCCACAAGTAAACCACATCCATCGCCGTGTTTGAGGGTATACTCATTCTCATTCTTTATTCACTATTTAGTCACCCTAAATGCAAATACACTACAGAAATAAGCTTCCAAGCAAAAATTTTTGTACAAAAACCCGAAAAGCAGATTAATGATTTTTAGATCAAGAAGCATCCCAAACTACTACTGTACCTTAAAGCAACAATTTTTTGAATACGTTAATGTAGTCAACCAAAGCAGACTTCCTGCAATAAAATCTAAAGAAGCTTCGCCAAGTGATAACTAATCCTAAATGCATAACGCACCCTATCCGGACTGTATTCTAGGTTGAGCTATATGTTATGACAAGCTATAATCACGCAATTATAGTAGTTTACCAAAGGTAATTTTGTTATTGTGGTAATTGTTTTTATTTTTGTTGGACAGCATTTATGGTTCTGTTGTAGACATCGTATTTTTTGGATTTATTCTTGGTTTGAATTAGGTTCAATACAATGGGGTTTAGACAAATAGCATGTTCGGAATATCTGCATAACAACTACACGAGTATGGAGAACAGATATTGGGACTAGAACAATATTCTATAGATGGTTAACCTTAGATACAATTGTTACGATGTACTGGCATCGGTGTATAGGCAGAAGTTTACACTTCCAGCCTACTAATCAAATATAAAACTTTTTGTAATTGAGAATCCATGATTGATTTTAAGCTAGATTTCGTGAGGATGCGGAACATTGCAATGCTTCTTAGCAAAAAGATCGGGGAGTTCATGAATCTTTTGAGTATGGAAGGGTGGCCGAGCGGCTTAAGGCACCGGTCTTGAAAACCGGCGTGCAGTTTTCTGCACCGTGGGTTCGAATCCCACTCCTTCCACCATTGCTTAAGATCTACCAGTGCTATTTCTATATATCAAGCATCCATAAAGTATGGAATTTTGAGGCTTGTTAATTCGATTTTGAATATAGAAAATAAACTTTCTGCGACATATCAGCAAAATTTGCTGCTTGGTTGTGTGTTAAGATACATAATTTATATGGTGTTGATGTATCTAATTAAGGAGTTTAGGTTTTTTTAGCTGCCGTCATGAATTCTTAGATGTTTTTTGCAGAGAAAATAGCTAAAAATTGTGTTGCAGGTATCAGAAATGGAGTCGTTTTTATGATAATAAAATCAAATGATTATCACTTTTGTGTTTAACAAGTTCTTAAGGAGAATCTGTAGTATCTATATCAGCGCTAATATAGAAATAGGTGGGTAATAGGCCTTTAGAATTGGCTACATTTTACAGATACTTGTCAAGACTCTAAATCAATGATCTATTGATGTTTGATATTATGCTTCTAAATCAGTTTCTAATTTTCTACCGAAGAACGTTATTATTTTAAATAATATACAAACATGTTTATGAATATTCGTTGATAGAAGAATATTTGGATAATGGATAATGATGGACCCTGTTGATAAAAAATCGATTGAACCTAAAATGGCTAAGGCCGGTATCCACTTCCTAAGAATGATTCGGCTATGATGTGTGCGCGTGCGATTCAGTGCACAAGCTGCGGGTGGACGCCTTCTGAAAATTTTTAAAACCTATATTTGATAAAACGGATGCAAAGCGTGCTAATAATCATGTTTTAGAATGAACATAAGTAGTATTCCAATAGATTAATTTGTAGTCCATCAATATCGTCAAATATAGGTTAATAAGACGAAAACTATATGCTTTATAAGCAAAAAGGACCTGTGCAACATTTTTTATACATTTATAACATCTTTTGTTATTTTTTAGACGATTTGCGTTGGTATTAGAAAATATTTTTGCATAGTGTTGTTCATATTTCAATGAATAGCATACGCGTTCTGTAAGCGTAGATAGATCTTAATTCACGAATTCACGAATAAAGGAGGGGTTCTCGTTGTCTGTTATTTTTGATTGACTTCTTTGGATTAAACCCAGATGATGTGTGCATCAATCAATACCATGCCGATGGTTACTTTGTTTTATGAATGAAATTTTACGATTTGCTCTTATGGTTAACACTCCTGATTCTGTTGGTGAGCGCGCAGGGATTCGAACCCTGGACCTACTGATTAAAAGTCAGTTGCTCTACCAGCTGAGCTACGCGCTCTCTAGCAGGCGAAACTTGCTTCAAGGAAAGAGCGATGGCAGGGTATTGTGGTCATTATATCATGTCAATAGTATTTCTTTCAAAATCCCCACGTCTATATAAACTGCTTGTATTATGCTTTCAAAAAATTAAGTGAATTGAAGGATGTTAGAAAAATTCTCCTGTTTCTTATCATCACTTGATATCAAATCTATAGATGAAGGAATATTTGCTTTTCTCTGCATTTATTATTCTCTTTTTCTTATTCACTAAATACACGCCGAAAAATTGTATCAACGTGTTTGGTATGATAGCCAAGATCAAATTTTTCCCGAAGTTCCTCTTTAGACAATACAAAGCAGATATCTGGATCTCCCAGAAGTTCTTCTAGAAAATCCTTGCCTTTGTTCCATACTTTCATAGCATTGCGCTGTACGAGACGATAAGCATCCTCGCGATTGATACCAGCCTGTGTCAAAGCCAGAAGAACTCGTTGTGAATGAATAAGTCCACGGAATTTGTTCAGGTTCTTTAGCATATTATCCGGATATATTAGCAGATCTTTAATTAGATTGGTCAGGCGACTTAAAGCAAAGTCTAACGTGATAGTCGCATCTGGGCCGATATAACGCTCAACTGAAGAATGTGATATATCTCGTTCATGCCAGAGAGCTACATCCTCCATTGCTGGTATGGCATAAGAGCGCACCATACGCGCAAGGCCTGTCAGGTTTTCTGTCAAGACCGGATTGCGTTTGTGTGGCATCGCTGAAGAACCTTTCTGTCCAAGAAAAAAAAATTCTTCAACCTCAAGGACTTCAGTACGCTGCAAATGTCGTATTTCTACAGCAAGACGTTCTATTGAAGAAGATATGACGCCAAGTGTTACAAAGAACATGGCATGACGATCACGTGGAATAACTTGTGTTGATATCGATTCAGTCTGCATTCCAAGTGCTTTAGCAACATGTTCCTCAACACGTGGATCAATATTAGCAAACGTACCGACAGCACCGGAAATGGCGCAGGTTGAAATTTCTGTCTTGGCATTTTCTAGCCGTTTACGGCAGCGAGCAAATTCGGCATAGGCCAAGGCTAGTTTGATGCCAAATGTTGTCGGTTCCGCATGGATTCCGTGACTGCGACCAATAGTAACTGTATTTTTATGGTCGTAGGCACGTTTTTTCAACACAGCAAGCAGTTCGTCGATATCATCGAGCAATACATCGCTTGCGCGCATCAATTGTATATTAAAGGCCGTATCAAGGATATCGGAAGATGTCATTCCCTGATGAATAAACCGCGCTTCAGGACCGATAAATTCAGAAAGATGAGTTAAAAAAGCTATAACATCATGTTTTGTCACAGATTCGATTGCATTGATCTTTTTAATATTGAATTTTGCTATTGAACCCTTTTCCCAGATTTTTCTTGCTGCCTCCTTTGGAATAACACCAAGTTTTGCTAAAGCGTCACAGGCGTGGGCTTCTATTTCAAACCAGATTTGAAATTTTGTCTCGGGAGACCAGATAGCAGCCATTTTTGGACGGGAATAACGCGGAATCATATTGCTTTCCTGTTTTTTACATCACCTTATTTTGGCAATAAGTTACTGTTTATGTAAAATAAAATTCGTATTTTATCATTTTTCAAAACTATCAGTTTTTGCTGCTGCCTTTCGAATAGTAGCAATACGTGATGCATAGGTTTTTGGATTACCTCCTTTATAAATGGCAGAACCAGCCACATAAACATTAGCGCCTGCCTCTGCTACTTTGCTAACATTATCAGCAGTAATTCCCCCGTCCACCTCAAGGTCTATTGGGTGTTTGCCGATCATCTCTTTGATTCTGCGGATCTTTTCAAGAGATTGTGGAATAAATCCTTGTCCACCAAAACCAGGATTAACAGTCATGACGAGAATGAGGTCAATATCATCAAGGATGTATTGAAGCACATGCTCAGGTGTTGCTGGGTTGAGTGATACTCCTGCTTTTTTACCAGCTGAACGGATAAGCTGGAGAGAACGGTGTAGATGAGGGCCTGCTTCAGCATGAATTGTGATAATATCGCAGCCTACCTTAGCAAAAGTCTCAATATAGAGATCGCATGGAGCAATCATCAGATGTGCGTCAAAAATGACGTCTGTCAGAGGACGAATAGCTTTGACGACATCTGGTCCAAAAGTAATGTTAGGTACAAAATGTCCATCCATGATATCAATATGAATCCAATCCGCACCGGCTCGGAGCACGTCTTTCACTTCTTGGCCAAGCTTAGAAAAATTCGATGCTAAAATTGATGAGGCAATGATTTGTGGACGTCTCATATGGATAATTCTGATAAAACGAAGGCAAAAATCTAGTTCAATTTTTTTAGGATTACATCCCGTAATCCCGATTATATATGATGTTTAAAAACAAGCATAAATAATAATATCTTCACTTTAAAAAAGTTTACTATTATACGGATAGAATATTTAGAATAAGGTATACTGGACTAATCAACTGGTTGTTATATAATGTACTTTTCATTGATTACATAAGAATAAATCCGTTTACCTCTGCTCTGCCAAGGGGACGATTTCTTTGCTACAAGCAATACAATCTCCTAACAAACCTATTATTTCATATCCCAACCATTCGTAAAACAATAAACGCAGTCCAGGAGAGTCGTACTTTTCTTGTAACGTGGCAACTGCAATCGTTACCAAAAATAAAAATAAAGTCAATTGTAAAAGGATAATAGCACACACTAATAATATGATTTTTTAAGCTTATTGTTGTGTATAAAAATTGTTCGCAATATATATTGCAGTCCATAAAATTAGTATAAAGGGAGACCTTCAACGATGAACGAAAGAATTGATCTGAATAATTATTATCCGTCGGAGGATGAACCGTTTATGAATGAACGTCAAAAGACTTATTTTCGTTTAAAGTTGATCACTTGGAAGAACGGTATTTTGCGCGAAGCACGGGAAACACTTGAGAATCTGCAAGAAGAGAATGCAAATCATCCCGATTTTGCTGATCGTGCATCTTCTGAAGCAGATAGATCTATTGAGTTACGAGCTAGAGATCGTCAACGTAAACTAATTACCAAAATTGATTCTGCTCTGCAACGGCTTAGGGATGGGACCTACGGCTATTGTGAGGAAACAGGAGAACCTATTGGTCTTAAGCGTTTGGAGGCTCGCCCAATAGCGACTCTATCGCTCGAAGCACAGGAACGTCACGAAAGGCGGGAAAAAGCATACCGAGACGAGTGATCATCTTGCAAAAAGCAAAAAACCCATATTTAGAGGATTATGCATAATCGTTATAATACTTGTTTAATATTCATTCTACTACTAATAAAGGCTTAGATCAGTGTAAATATTTTTTCTTCTACTTAGCGCCTCTTCCTACAGCATTTTACTATTGAGTGCGATATCTTCGACACACAAAGCTCGGTTTACTTGATTTTCTAAAAACAAAAATACAGGGCATGATTAAAACACTTATCCCCATGACTTGACCCTCAAGAGATGCTCTCTTTGTACCCCATATCATGCAGAAATGCCGTTTTTTTCTAAAATATTCTGGAGTTCACCTTGCTGAAACATTTCACGTACGATATCACAGCCGCCAATAAATTCTGTCTTGACATAGAGTTGTGGAATTGTTGGCCAATTAGAATAACTTTTGATACCCTGACGTAGCTCACCTGATGAGAGAACGTTGATATCTTTGTAATTAATACCAAGATAATTGAGGATCTGCACTACTTCTCCGGAAAACCCACACTGAGGAAAATCAGAGGTACCTTTCATAAAAAGCACCACATCATTGGATTTTATCTCACTATCGATAAAATCATGTATAGAGTCCATTTTTATTTCCTTATTATCACTTAAAATCTTACAAGTATCCCCCTGACAGGAAGAGTCTTACCTTAGACTCCATTGTGAATTTAATTCGGCGAATCAGTTTTCAAAGATAATGCATGCAAAGCATTCCCAACATTACCCTCAAGGGCTTGATAAACCATCTGATGTTGTTGAATCCGACTCTTACCACGAAAACTCTCTGCTATAATTTCTGCAACATAGTGATTTCCATCACCAGAAAAATCTCGAATCGTTACCTTGGCATCTGGTATACCATTACGAATAAGTCTTTCAATCGCATGCATCTCCATTGCCATAAGGCTTTTCTCCTACAAAACCACTGCGCACATTGTAAATCTGTAGGTAAAAATGATCAAGCGAAATTATTTTATTTCATATAATTAGGGAACCAACTTTCATAAGCATCGATCATTTCCATAACCGTTAAAGTAAAACAGTCCTTGATGGAAAGGGTTTTGCCTCCAACTAATCCCAGGAAACGTGCAGGAATAGCAATATCTTCTGCCTTTTTCAAGATTGTTTTAATTCGATTTTTATCGACTGCAATAATGTAGCGAGCCTGGTCTTCGCCATAAAGTATGGCATGACGTAGTCCGCTACTGAGCTCAATTGTAGCACCATAACCAGATTTGATGACCATTTCAGCAAGGGAAAGCGCTAAACCGCCGTCAGAAATATCGTTGCAAGCGCATATATAACCGCTTTCAATATGCTCGCGAATGAAATTACCATTGCGTTTTTCAACGGCAAGATTTACTCGCGGTGGTGTTCCTTCGCTTTTTCCAAGGATATCACGTAGATAAATAGACTGACCAAGGTGTGTTCCATCCCCACCAACCAGTAGAAGGGAATCACCTTCTTTTAAATTATCGATCGTAGCCATATTCATCCAGTTGGAAATAAGACCAACGCCGGCTATTGTTGGCGTCGGAGGGATAGATTTTCCATTTGTTTCATTATAAAGTGAGACATTCCCCGAAACGATGGGAAAATCCAAGGCGCGACAAGCATCCGCAATACCCTTGATAGCAAAGACAAGCTGGCCCATGATTTCTGGTTTTTCCGGGTTACCAAAATTTAGGCTATCAGTCGCGGCAAGAGGCATAGCTCCACTTGTTGTGATATTGCGCCAGCATTCAGCAACAGCCTGTTTACCCCCTTCGTAAGGATCTGCCTGGCAATAGCGAGGTGTTACATCAGAAGAAAAAGCAAGAGCCTGATTTCCATTTCCTTCAATACGAATAACTCCGGCATTGCCACCAGGATGTACAAGAGTATTGCCTTGGATGATCGTATCATATTGCTCATATATCCAACGTTTAGATGAGTGGTCAGCAGAATTAAGGATTTTCAAAAGAGCCACACCTAAATCCTTGACTTCATCTATATGTTTGGCATCAATTGATATCGGTTTTACAGGTGCCACCCATGGGCGTTCATATTCTGGTGCTTCATCACCTAGTTTCTTAATTGGTAAATTAGCCACTTCTTCTCCCTGATGCAAAATTCTAAACCTCAGGTCGTCTGTAGTTTTACCGATAATAGAAAAATTCAAGCCCCATTTATGAAAAATTATTTTAGCTTGCTTTTCTTTTTCTGTTCGCAAGATTATGAGCATCCGTTCTTGGCTTTCAGAGAGCATTATTTCATAAGGAGTCATGTTTGTTTCTCGTAGTGGCACACGATCAAGGTTAAGCTCAATGCCAAGGTCACCTTTAGCTCCCATTTCTACTGCAGAACAAGTAAGACCAGCTGCTCCCATATCTTGGATAGAAACAACAGCACCGATACTCATTAGTTCAAGGCATGCCTCAAGTAGGCATTTTTCTGTAAATGGATCACCTATTTGTACAGTTGGACGTTTTTTCTTATTTTCATCATCAAATTCTTCTGAAGCCATCATTGCTCCTCCGATACCATCACGTCCGGTCTGAGCACCCAGATAAACAACAGGAAGACCTATACCTTCAGCCTTTGAAAAGAAAATACTATCAGTTCGGGCAATGCCGGCTGCGAAGGTATTAACCAAAATATTATCATTATAACACTTTTCAAAATTAACCTCTCCACCTACTGTTGGTACTCCAAAAGCATTACTATAATTACCAATGCCAGCAACAACATTACTAATTAGATGGCGAGTGCGTGGATGATTTGGCATACCTAAACGAAGTGAATTCATAACTGCAACGGGACGTGCACCCATGGTAAATATATCCCGTAAAATGCCACCGACACCTGTTGCTGCTCCTTGATAGGGTTCGATAAAGGAAGGATGATTATGGCTTTCCATTTTGAAAACAACGCAATTTCCATTGCCGATATCAACGACGCCAGCATTTTCACCCGGTCCCTGAATGACATAGTTTCCTTCAGTCGGCATGATTTTAAGCCATTTCTTCGAAGATTTATAAGAGCAGTGTTCATTCCACATTGCTGAAAAAATACCAAGTTCTGTTAGTGTAGGCTCGCGCCTGATTAGATCAATAATACGTTGATACTCATCTGACTGTAAGCCATGAGCAAAAATGAGCTCCTCATTAACAGCGAAATGATCAGAAATACTCATGTATTGCTCCGTTTTGTTTTTTTATTTGGTTGATTTCTGAATACTGCATGCGTCATATATTGGCGTATAATAAACCTCTATTCCTCTGAAATCTCTTAGAAATGGAAGCAAAGGATAATAAAAATCTATGAAGCAATTCCCAATGCACTGGTAAAGAGGAATCGCCCATCTATACCACCATGGGCAGGTTCAATTAGATTTTCAGGATGAGGCATCATACCAAGGATATTTCCCCGCTTGTTGATAATACCAGCAATATCATGGATCGATCCATTTGGATTATCTCCCTTCGCATATCGAAAAACTACTTGGCCATTATCTTCAAGCTGCTCTAAGGTCTTTTTATCGGTAAAATAATTGCCGTCATGATGAGCAACAGGACAGCGAATAATCTGCCCTGGACTATAACTGCGTGAGAAAGCAGTATCTGCATTGGCTACTTCAAGCTTAACTTTACGACAAACAAATTTAAGCGAGATATTACGCATTAATGTACCAGGTAATAAACCAGATTCTAGCAAAATTTGAAAACCATTACAGACACCAAGAACCATGACACCTTTTTCTGCCTTTTTACGGATAGCTTGAATAACAGGTTGACGTGCAGCAATTGCTCCGCAGCGCAAATAATCTCCATATGAAAAACCGCCAGGAATAACAATCATATCTACATCTGGTAAAGTTGTTTCTGTTTGCCAGATCTTATAGGGAAGATAACCGGTAATTTTTTTTAGCGCTGTAGTCATATCATAATCGCGGTTTAGACCGGGGAACTGAATAATTGCAGTTTTCATAAAACGCTACCGTTTTTAATTCAGGATAAGAATTCAATATGATAGTTCTCAATAACTGTATTTACTAAAAGTTTTTCGCAGATAGCTTCTAATTGCTCTTTTGCTGCTTTAATATCGTTTTCATTCAATATGATATCAAAAATCTTTCCTTGGCGCACGGATCGTACATTGTTAAATGTAAGATTATTCAGCGCATTGAGAATGGCTTTTCCCTGAGGATCAAGAACGTCAATTTTCAGACTAACGGTAACACGAGCTTTCATGATCTGTTTTTTGCCTTTCAGCACTTTTGCTCTTTACACAAAACAGCATACACTATTTTACAAGAGTGGGACCTTTTGGGCGCAACGGTTCATTCTCATTTACAATTCCTAGCCGACGAGCTACCTCTTGATAAGCTTCAATCAACCCCCCCATGTCTTGGCGGAATCGATCTTTGTCTAATTTCCTACCGCTTGTTATATCCCAGAGACGGGCCGAGTCTGGAGAAATTTCATCAGCCACAACAACAGTCATCATCTCACCTTCCCAAAGACGTCCAAATTCCATTTTGAAATCTACAAGCTGAATGCCTACACCAAGAAATAAACCAGAAAGAAAATCATTAATACGGATAGAAAGCGCTTTAATTTCTTCTAATTCCTGCGAGCTTGCCCAACCGAAAGCAGCCACATGTTCCTCTGAAACCATTGGGTCGTCAAGTTCATCTTTCTTGTAATAAAATTCAATGATCGAGCACGGTAAAAGAGCCCCTTCTTCAAGCCCAAACCGTTTAACAAAGGAACCTGCCGCTATATTACGTACGACAATTTCAAGCGGTATGATTTCGAGAGAACGGATAACCTGCTCGCGCATATTAAGCCGCCTGATAAAATGAGTCGGAATGCCAAGTTGTTTGAGTTGTGTAAAAATATATTCAGAAATGCGATTATTAAGCACCCCTTTACCTTCAATAATTTCATGTTTCTTTGCATTAAAAGCCGTCGCATTATCTTTGAAAAATTGGATATAGGTACCCGGTTCAGGTCCCTCAAAAATTATCTTGGCCTTGCCTTCATAAATACGACGACGATGGTGCATTATTAAGATTCTCTGTGGTAGTAGATATGACAAAAGTACAACGATTATGTACATCAAACTAGAATATTTCTCAATAATTATTTCGTAGGTTTATGTATTATACTTAACTCTAGGAATATCAAAAATTGTTTGATGATATGTCTTTAGCAGTAGAGAGGATCAAAATCACTCCCGTCATGTTATTTGAGTTAAGAGGGCGGGTTCTTTGATTGTTATTCCACTTGCGCCTACCGATTATCTTAGATGACAGTGATTAAGAGTATTAGGTTTTTTAGGGGAGAAGAACTATTAAACAATGCTAATGAAAAAGTACAGAATGTTAGGCATGAGTGCAACTCATTTAAGTATAAGATAATATTATGCGTTGCAACCGGACTAATATTTTGAGGATGAGATCATATGGAATCCGGCGCTGTTAGATAGTTTCATGATATTCGTTTATTCTTTATTAGAATATCTGCTGCTAGCAGATCGTCTTAAATTGATACGCGCGGCACACTTTGTATGAAAAATTTGTTGGCAGTAGACAGTGCACCTGTAAAACCAATGAAAGATGAGAGGGATTCGAAGGATTTGGTATTGAACGATTATCGCGCTGATCTAACCCTATACGATCAAGATATTAAGCGCCAAAAACAATGTAAAAATCGATTGGTACGCCCAAGGGGAATCGAACCCCTGTTTCCGCCGTGAAAGGGCGATGTCCTAACCGCTAGACGATGGGCGCACAAAGTAACAGTCAGGCTTATAGAGAGCTTACTTTGGTACTGCAAGCATCTTTTATGTGCTTTCTAAAAATAAGTTTTCTTGAATGCAATGCTTCTGTTTCGTAAAAAACAGTATATTATATATTTTGCAACTAGTCTTTATAAAAGCTTTTTAAATCAATTTGATTTATAAGATCTATCGGCAAGCGCGCAATAATTTAAGAGTATCTTTGCTAATTAAGGTTCTGTTAATTAAAAATAATTGACGACGAAGATGCAAAATAGTTTTATGAAAAACTAATTTTTGGTTACCTTTTCCCTAGTGATTGCAATTGTTATTGAATGGATGAAAGGTTTTAAGATCATCATCAGAAAATGAGTTAACCGAACAGGATCTGTCCGTATTTTCTGTGCGATTTCCATTTTTCTGCTCGCAATTACAGCTAAAAGCTTCGCTGAATAGCACAAAACTAGCAAGATATGCGCAACGCCGCTATAGAGAAAAAAACTCTTAAGTGGATATAGGAAAACGGCGCAGCCGTAATTGATTTAAAATCAATAATCCAATAAAGTTAAATGAAAAGATCGAGTTTTGTTATGTCGGAAGAATTCTATAAAATTCGTCGCCTCCCACCGTATGTTTTTGAGCAGATCAATCGTCTTAAGGCGTTGGCACGTGCGGCAGGTTCGGATATTATTGATTTGGGCATGGGAAATCCTGATCTGCCAACTCCGCAGAGCATTGTTGATAAACTTTGTGAAGTGATTCAAGATTCAAGAACACATCGCTACTCTGCCTCAAAAGGCATCTTGGGGCTGCGCCGTGCCCAAGCCAATTATTATGAGCGTCGCTTCGGCGTAAAGCTCAATGTTGATACGCAAGTGGTTGCAACGCTTGGTTCGAAAGAAGGTTTTGCCAATATGGCACAGGCGATTGCTGCGCCTGGTGATGTAGTACTTTGTCCCGATCCAACTTACCCGATTCATTCCTTTGGTTTTATCATGTCGGGTGGAGTAATTCGTTCTATGCCAGCTCTACCGGATGAAAATTTTATGCAAGCGCTTGACCGCGCTGTTCGTCACTCAATTCCCAAACCTTTGGCAATCATTCTTAATTATCCCTCAAACCCGACAGCATATCTTGCTACGATTGATTTTTATAAAGAAGTAGTGGCTTTTGCTAGAAGACACGATATTATTCTTCTTTCTGATCTTGCTTATGCAGAAATCTATTTTGGTGGCAATCCGCCTCCGTCTGTTTTACAGGTGCCAGGGGCTATGGATGTAACGGTTGAATTTACATCTATGTCAAAGACATTTTCCATGCCGGGTTGGCGCATAGGGTTTGCAGTTGGTAACGAGCGGCTGATTGCGGCTCTAACTCGTATTAAGTCTTACCTCGACTATGGTGCTTTTACACCAATTCAGGTCGCAGCAGCAGCTGCCCTGAATAGTAATGACTTGGATGTTGCACAGGTTCGTATCATATATGAAAAACGTCGTGATGTGATGATAGAGAGCTTTGCTAGAGCGGGTTGGGATATTCCGCCACCGGAAGCCACTATGTTTGCTTGGGCACCGATACCAGAACGTTTCAGACATTTGGGATCAGTCGGCTTTTCTCAACTTCTTATTAAGGAGGCCAATTTAGCTGTTGCTCCAGGTGCCGGCTTCGGAGAACATGGTGATGATCATGTACGCATTGCGTTAGTTGAAAACGAACATCGCTTGCGCCAAGCTGCGCGTAGTATAAAACGTTTCTTATTAGCAGATGAAGTGGGGCAATAAGTAATTATGAGTGAAGCGTTACGTATTGGTATTGCTGGCCTTGGGACTGTCGGCAGTGCCGTAGTCCGTCTTTTTGTTGAAAAAGCAGAAATGCTGATACGTCAGTGCAGATGTCCGCTTCAGATTGTTGCTGTTAGTGCGCGCCATCGCAGACGAGAACGTAATATCAACCTTGATTCCTTTATATGGTATGACAATCCTGAAGAACTTGCTGCATCAGCTGATATTAATGTTTTTATTGAATTAATTGGCGGTGAATCTGGATCTGCTTATCGTGCAGTTAAATTAGCTTTGGAAGCAGGGCGTCATGTAGTAACAGCAAACAAAGCCCTTCTTGCCCATCATGGCGTGGAGCTGGCACAACTGGCGGAAAGTAAAGGTCTCCTTTTGAATTTTGAAGCTGCAGTCGCTGGCGGTATTCCGGTCATCAAAATTTTAAGAGAATCTTTGTCAGGTAGTAAAACATCCCGCGTTTACGGGATATTGAATGGCACCTGTAACTACATTTTGACACAAATGGAAGAAAAAGAACTCTCTTTCCAAGAATGTTTAAAGAATGCTCAAGATTTGGGATATGCTGAAGCTGATCCTTCATTTGATATTGAAGGGAATGATACAGCCCATAAACTTGCACTTCTGACAAGCCTTGCTTTTGGTACAGTCATTTCTCTTGATAATATTTATGTGGAAGGAATTAGAAATATTTCACTGGTAGATATTCGTACGGCAGATGAACTTGGTTGTCGTATCAAGCTTTTGGGTGTGGCAGTGAAAACTAATACAGGTATTGAACAGCGTGTACATCCGATAATGGTGCCAACATCTTCAGCTATCGCCCAAGTTAAAGGCGTTACTAATGCTGTTGCAATTGAGACTGATCTGCTTGGTGAGCTATTTCTTTCAGGAGCCGGTGCTGGAGGCAACGCAACAGCTTCGGCAGTTATTGCTGATATTGCTGATATTGCCAAATCGCATCCTGGTTTTCAACATGGCCCGGTTTTCGGCATTCCGGCAAATACGCTAAAACCATATACAAAATCAAAAACCCGAGCACATACTGGTGGGTATTTTATTCGGCTTAGCGTTCAAGATCGTATAGGTACTTTTTCCTCTCTTACAAAGCGAATGGCAGAGAACGACATTTCATTAGAATCAATCGTCCAGAGACCAGCCGCTGAAACACAGACAATGCATGAGAGCAAGACTGTCGTACTTATAACACATCAGACAACAGAAGCGACGCTGCGAAAAGCATTAACAGCGATCACACAGGATGGAAATCTGATTGATAAAGCGCAGATGATCAGAATTGAGCGCTATTGCTAGGCTTATAGGATATCGCGATTTCTATCTGGTGAATCATCTACAATAGGAATTGATATATTTCTTGCGTAATTGGGAGGTATTTGGTCTATTAATATAGAGTTTTGATGATGCTTATACCGAAAATATTGAAATCTGGATTTTGGAGTCTTTAATTCGTTTGATCAAATAACAGGTAGTTATATAGCATTCGCTATAGTAATGGCCTAGATTGTGGTTTGGTGTGTTTAATTTGGAATGAATTGGATGAAAAAAGTCTGTGGCTTGTTGTAGGAGAAAGGTATTGTAGGTGTAAAAACAGAAAAAGCTGTAATTGAACGCTAAATTACTTCAAATTTTCTTGAAAAAAAGCAATTCAATTAAAGTGATTATTTGCTAATTATTAGATTATAAATCTGTAATATGTATAGCTAGATAGTAATAAAATAGATTCACAAGGACTTTCATATCAACTATTTCTTTGCCGTATTAAAGATTAAATCATGCACTATCTGAGCGAAAAAAAAGATTTGCCATTCTTTCTTGGCATTCAGCAATCGGCCACAAACAAAATTTGGTTGGATAGGCTGGATCCTCCTGCCTTGAATAATGCTCTTGCCATCGCCCAAAAATATGGTTTTTCTGATTCTCTTGCCCGCGTTTTATCAGCACGTGGAGTTGATGAAATAGACGCAGAGGTTTTTGTTAACCCGACATTACGTACTTTAATGCCTAATCCTTCAACTTTTACAGACATGCAGCGCACTGCTGTACGAATTGCGGATGCGTGTCTTAATCATGAACAAGTAGTTATTTTTGGTGATTATGACGTTGATGGCGCCTGTGCTTCAGCTATATTAGCGCGTTTTTTCACATCATTAGGGCTAAGAAGCCGTATTTATATCCCTGACCGTATTAATGAAGGGTATGGCCCAAATGCTATGGCCATGCATAATCTAGCTATTGGAGGAATCAGCCTCATAGTAACAGTTGATTGCGGTGCAAACAGTATCGATGCTATTAAAGCTGCCCGTATAAAAGGTACGGAAGTTATTGTATTAGATCACCATCAAGTACTTGATGAAACCCTACATAAAATAGATTGGCCGCAAGTAAATCCTAATAGGCCAGATGATCTTTCAGGGCAAGGGCATTTATGTGCTGCTGGTGTAGTTTTTATGACTCTGGTCGCTGTTTCTCGCGTGTTACGGGAAAGAGGACAGTTACATATTCCTGATTTATTGGCTTATCTTGATCTTGTTGCCCTTGCCACAATATGTGATATGGTACCGCTCATTGGGATTAACCGTGCTTTTGTTGTCAAAGGATTGCAAGTGGCTCAAGCAATGCATAATCCTGGATTAAGTGCTTTGACACAGATTGTCCATATCAATGAACCGCTTAATACATTTCATTTCAGTTATATTCTAGGGCCATGTATCAATGCAGGAGGACGAATTGGTAATCCAGCACTCGGAGCTCAGCTGTTAACCTGTCAAGATTGTATGAAAGCGATGAAAATAGCCAAACGTCTTAGTGAACTTAACCAAGAGCGAAAAGAAATAGAGACTTGCCAATTGCAGGAAGCAGAGACTCAGATTCTTCCAATATTGATTGGGACAGAGATAACATCGAGCATTGTAGTTTCAAGCAAAAATTGGCACCCAGGTATTGTCGGACTCATTGCATCCCGTCTTAAAGAGCGCATGAATCGACCAGTTTTGGCAATTGCTATTAAAACTGATGGTATGGGAATAGGATCTATTCGTTCTATATCTGGAATCAATGTAGGGACAATTATTGCTGATGCTGTTGCAGAAGGACTAATTGAAAAAGGTGGTGGTCATGCTATGGCAGCCGGGTTGACGGTCCGTTCTGAAAAAATTGCGCAGTTGCGAGTGTGGTTTGAGGAAGCAGTAACACTAGCAGGAAGCAAATCTGAAAAGAAGGAAGCATTGCTAATTGATGGAGTGCTTTCCGCTACAGGAGTGACTCCCTGGCTTATTCAAATCTTGGAAAAGGCAGGTCCGTATGGTGTAGGACATGATGCGCCGATTTTTGCGTTCCCTAAACACAAGTTGATTAATATTCGTGAAATCGGGAAAAAACATATCAGTGTTTCTCTTGCCGGTATTGATGGAAATAAGCTTAAAGGCATTGCCTTTCGGGCCATCGGAACATTACTCGGTGATTTTCTATTTGCGAATCGGATGAATATTGTTCATCTTGCTGGTAATCTCTCACTGAATTACTGGAATGGCTATGCTGCTCCACAAATGCATATTCTTGATGCAGCTGCTTGTAAAATTTGAAACTAACCACGGGCCCATCTAAGGATTTTTCCTTCCAATAGAGTTTTTTATACACGTTTTTTTGGAATTTTATAACTATAAAGTCATGAAATACAGATGTTAGATGAAAAGTTTCGGGTTTGGACGTATTTTCTGAGCTTCCGACCTCTGTAAGCCGCTTATAAATTAGATATCTAGATCTTCAATAAAAGCAGCATTTTTCTGAATGAATCGGAAACGTGCCTCCGCTTTTGTACCCATTAAATCCTCGACTGCCTCCTTCGTATTGGCCCCATTATCTCTGTCGATTTCAATGCGCAGAAGGGTTCGTTTATTAAGCGCCATTGTTGTTTCTTTCAATTGTTCAGCGCGCATTTCTCCAAGGCCTTTAAAACGGCTAATTTCTATTTTGCCATGTCCAATAAATTCTGTTTTCAGCAATTCATCTTTATGAGCATTATTCCGTGCATAAGCAATCTTTCCACTTTGAGTAATTCGGTAAAGCGGGGGGACAGCCAAATAAAGATGGCCATTACCGATAAGATCAGGCATTTCTTGATAGAAAAATGTCATAAGTAAGGAAGCAATGTGTGCACCATCCACATCAGCGTCTGTCATGATAATAACTCGCTCATAACGCAAGTCATCTTCGCGGTACTTCGATCGTGTACTACAGCCGAGCGCTTGTATAATATCAGCAAGCTGTTGGTTATCGATCAATTTATTACGTCCAGCACTAGCGACATTAAGAATTTTACCGCGCAGTGGCAGTATAGCCTGTGTGGCACGATTGCGAGCCTGCTTTGCTGATCCACCTGCCGAATCACCTTCGACAATAAAAAGCTCTGCTCCTTGTGCATTATTTTGTGTACAATCCGCTAGCTTTCCTGGCAATCGTAATTTTCGCACCGCATTTTTACGAATGCTTTCTTTCTCTCGTCGACGCCGTAAACGTTCTTCAGCACGTTCAACAATCCAATTAAGTAGCTTTTTTGATTCTTGTGGTGTATTGATTAACCAATGGTCAAAAGGATCACGTATAGCTGTTTCAACAAATCGCTGCGCCTCAATATTTGCAAGTCGCTCTTTTGTTTGGCCAGCAAATTCTGGCTCGCGGATAAAAACAGATAACATAGCTGCTACAGAGATCATTACATCTTCTGTTGTAATGATTAGCGCTCGCTTATCACCAATCAGTTCTGCATAGTTTTTCAAGCCACGTGTTAAGGTTTGGCGCAGGCCAGCTTCATGTGTGCCGCCTTCGCTTGTTGGTATAGTATTGCAATAAGAATGAATAAAACCATCTCTTCCTTTCTGCCAGGCTATAGCCCATTCAACAGAACCGTGTCCGCTACGCGGCTCATTCTTTCCTACAAAAATTTCTGTTGTGATGCGATAGTCTGCTCCAAGAGAAGAAATAAGAAAATCTTTCAAGCCCCCAGGAAAGTAAAAAATTGCTTTTTTAGGGATATCATCTTTTTGATTATTTAAGTTGAAGGAAGTACATTTCCATTTGATTTTTACTCCACTAAAAAGATAAGCCTTAGAGCGTGATATTCGATAAAGACGGGCTGGATCAAAAGCTACTTTTTGGCCAAAAATTTGTGGATCTGGGTGAAAACGAACTCGGGTTCCACGCCTATTATATATCTCTCCTAGGCTTTCGAGCTCAGTTTGTGGAATGCCACGTGAAAAACGTTGCCGATAAAGCCGATGCTCGCGCGCAACTTCAACTTCCATATCATCAGATAAGGCATTGACAACAGAAATGCCAACGCCATGCAGACCGCCAGATGTTTTATAAGCTTTCCCATCAAATTTTCCGCCAGCATGAAGTTGGGTCATGATAACTTCGAGCGTAGATTTGTCAGGCATTTGAGGATGGTTTGATATTGGAATGCCACGTCCATTATCAGTAACAGTAATATAGCCATCTGCATCGAGTATAACTTCAATAAGATTGCTGTAGCCAGCGACAGCTTCATCCATTGCATTATCAATTACTTCAGAAAAAAGGTGATGCAAAGCATTTGCATCGGTACCACCGATATACATGCCCGGACGTAAGCGGACTGGCTCAAGTCCTTTAAGAATACGGATCGCAGAAGCATCGTAGACCGCTTCAGCCTCAGCATTTTTCACAGATTCCTCCATAGTAGGCAGCCATAACGAGGATTGATTTTCCAATACTTTTTCATGACACAGGATTCTTTCTTGCCAGCTATTTGGCTATCAATCGTTTGGGTTGGGATCAAATCTGCAAGAAGATCGGTATCGCTCATTTTACCTAAAACTTTATTTTATGATTTAGTATTACTTGTCCAACTGCAGTGGCGATGCCAAATCGAGGATAATTCGAGAACACACTTTAGGACTGTCTATACACGTTTTATCTTCTTTGATCTACCTTGTACTATTATTATACAGTACAAGATTTCTACATTTTTAACTAATTTAACTAATTAAGTAATTTTTGTACAAAGAAAGTAATAAAAATATCCTTTTCTATCTTAACTGGCCAAAAATGTTGTGAAATGTTGTAGCAAGGGCACTATCGATATCTTCCATTGTAATTGGCACACCAAGATCAAAAAAGCTTGTCACACCATATTTTGCAATTCCGCAAGGAATAATACTACTGTAATGCTCAAGATGCGGATTTACATTAATAGCGATGCCATGGGAGCTAATCCATTTGCGTAAACGTATGCCGATAGCAGCAATTTTATCTTCAGCTGGTAACCCATTTGATTGATTTGATTTCTCTGATCTAGTAACCCAAATACCAACACGGTCTTCTCGTCGTTCGCCTTTAATATTAAAATGCTCAAGTGCATGAATCCCCCATTCCTCTAAGGCAGCAACAAAAGCCCGAACATCCTGCTTGCGATGTTTAAGATCGAGCATAACGTAGGCAATTCGTTGGCCTGGCCCGTGGTAAGTAAATTTTCCACCGCGTCCAGTTTTATAGACAGGAAACCGTCCATAAACTAAAAGATCTTTTTCCTCAGCACTTGTACCAGCTGTATAAATGGGAGGGTGCTCTACAAGCCAGACCATTTCACTAGCTGTTCCTTTATGAATATCCTTTACCCGCTCTTCCATAAAGAAAAGTGCTTCTGGATAGTCTATTAATCCAGACTCAACACGCCACTCAATGGCTGGCGCGCGCCCCACGGGTCGAAATGTGTGTTTCATCGCATCTCTTGAAAGGAACCGGGGATCTTTCATCATAGGTAAATATGTAGGCTTTATAAACTTTAATTTCCAGAAATTTTCTAACAAAAACTTGCTTTTAAGCATTGAACAACTAATAAAGTTGCTAAAAACGAGGCGCACTCCCATACGGTTTTATCCAGAATGTCCTATTTTTCTATTAATGATCGGTTTAAACAGCACGGTCTCATGATTGTTATATCGTCGCCATCTGGTGCAGGCAAATCTACTCTATCACGCCTTTTATGGAAAGATAAAAGAATGAATCTTGCTCTTTCTGTCAGCATTACAACACGTGAGAGAAGGCCAAGCGAAGTTGAAGGAATCCATTACTATTTCATTTCTATGAAGGAGTTCGAGCATCTTCGCGATAATGACAAATTAATTGAATGGGCTGAAGTGCACGGTAATTATTATGCGACTCTACGTACTGTTGTAACAGAACTTTTGGAGAAAGGGCAAGACATGCTTTTTGATATTGATTATCAAGGAGTGGATCAACTTCAAAAACAAATGCCTTATGATATTATTTCAATTTTTATTTTGCCACCTTCAATGAAAGAGCTAAAATCTCGGTTGCATTGCCGTGCAGAAGACAGTGAGGGAGCGATTAAGACGCGACTTGAAAATTCTCGGATTGAGATACAATACTGGCAGACTTATGATTACATTCTCATCAATAAGAGTATAGATAAATCGTTAGAAGCTATTGCATCCATTATTATAGCAGAAAGATTAAAACGCCAACGACAACCCGGTCTAAAAAAATTCATTGATGATTTAATGGATGAAGGATCTTGAATTTCAAATTTCCTTAAAGGGCATTAGCTAAAGAAATAAATTCTTCAATATCAAGAGTTTCTGCGCGTCTTGTACCATCAATTCCTGTTTTCGCAAGGAGTAATTCACCTCCTAGTTTTTTTAAACTCTGACGCAGCATTTTACGTCTCTGTCCGAAGGCAGCTTTTGTGATTTGACTAAGTTGTTGTGCAGAACAAGTAGATATGATTGTTTTCGGTATAAAATGAACAACGGAAGATGTCACCTTAGGAGATGGGATAAAAGCTTGTGGCAAAACGTTGAATGCAATTCGTGCACTTGTCTGCCAACCGCAAAGAACTCCAAGTCTGCCATAGGCATGACTGCCCGGCTTAGCAACAATGCGTTCAGCTACTTCACGTTGAAACATAAGGGTCATTGATTCGTAAAAAGGTGGCCAAGGTTCGTATAGCAACCAATTGAGCAGAAGCTGAGTTCCCACATTGTACGGAAGATTAGCAATAATTTTTGGCTTTTTTACACTACCAGTAAAAATGCTTGTAAAGTCAAAATTAAGGGCATCTCCGATGATGATATGAAGTCTTCCAGGATATGTGGAAGAAATTTTTTCCAACGGAGCTAGGCAGCGTTCATCTCGTTCAATGGCTGTAACAAAAGCTCCCTGTGCCAGGAGAGCTCTTGTCAGACTTCCGATTCCAGGGCCTATTTCAATAACCGGATGGCCATCAAGACTTCCTGCTTGACAGGCAATTTTTGATGCTAGATTCAAATCAAGAAGAAAATTTTGCCCAAGCGATCGTTTAGCTATGATCCCATAAACTTGAATAACAGAGCGCAAGGGGGGAAGATTATCAATTGTCATTGTCAACTAAACACAGTATGTTTTCGCTTTTCTAGCATAATTCTAGATATTACTAAAAGCTAGATTTATCTAAATAGCGCTGATGTTACACATAGAAGGAACTAAAAGGGAAAATTCGCATTTAAAGGCTTTGTATCCTGGCTTTATCCCTCAATTCTTTCATGTATTTTTTTTCAATCTGAGAAGCTTCTCCCATATTCGAATGACTGTTTTGAATAGAAAAAATAAGCTGTGCGACACGGTCGTCCGATGCCTTGCGGATAGAGCAAACAACTAAGGATTCTATACCACGTTCTGTATTCCGAATCGGCGTTGCCCTGTTTGCTGGCGTTACCTTAATATCTTTTACCCATTCATTGGGAATTTGCGGTTCGAGTACACGACCTAGATCTTTAATTGTCACATCAATTATTCCCTTAGTTCTCTGATACAGATTACTACAGCCGTTCACTTTTTTTCGGAAAACGTTTGCCTCTTGTCTACGTCGCTCAAAAATCGCTGAACGACGGTTTTTAGGGATAACAAAGACCACCTGTTGTAGGTGATATTCATTAGTTATCGGTTTGACTCCACCATTTTTTAACATACGTTGAATAGCTTCCTCTTCGGTAAGCATACCTTCAGCACGGAAACGCGCACTGACAAGCTGTCCCCAGCTCATCTGAGTTTGGATATAGGATTTGAAATGTTCTGGTGTTACATTTGCCTGATTAAGTACTTGGCTCAACTGAGAGTCGGTCATGTTATTACGTTCGGCAAAATTAGAGAAAGCTCTATTAATTTCATCATCGGAAACACTTATATTGTGTTTTTTTGTCTCAATACAACGCAGCATCTCATCAATCAGCTCTTCACGAGCAAATTTGATTAAATCACCGCTACGTTTTTGTAATCTTAGAAATGCAATACGTCGCTCAATATCGTAATTGGTAATGGCGTTGCCATTGACAATGATCGCAACTTGTATTTTGGACGCAGCCTGAGCGACTGTTACAACACCAGTCACGGAGGTAAATAATAAATATGCAAAAAGATGATTTCTGAATTTCTTCATATGCCCAAGTTTTCATATTTTTGTTAGGAAGCCTAGCACAAGAAGCTCTTGTGGCAAAATAATATCATACCATTAGGGCAATATATTCGAACCAAAATCACCGATTGTTCTAAATGAAATTAAAAAATTCCATTTGTGGGAGATAGCATGCTCTCTTGGAGAACGACTCCGAAGATAGCCAAATGCTAACTCAACACATTCATTTTGATAAGACAATTTCGTTCCTGTATCTATCAAAGTATTGGAAACGATATCATAACTGGCATTTGCACTTAGCTGCCATTTGTCATTTAATCTAAAATCATTGCGAACGGAAATCTCCTGGCGATTCTGCGCGTATTCGTAATCAGCTTGTCGCTCTATGTAAGCATATTGCAATCCAAACATAAGAGGATTAAAGCGCTTTTGTAGATCTATTTCACCTCGGCGAATTATCAAATTCTTTTTGTCCAATCGACCGCGTGAGGTTAACGTAAAACCGTTACCATCATCAATACTAAGCATGGCAACATAATCTGATCGCGCACCTTCAAGGCCGGAGTTAGCACTAATATATATAACATCATTGAAATCATAGGAATTGCGCCCGATTAGCTGATAGGACTGCCCTGTAAGGCCATAAATTGACCAATTATTGTTAAAGTTAGTCGAATAGCGCACACCAATATTTGCACGAGTACCCCCTTCTAGACGATCGTAGCCTGAAAATTTATCGCATAAAAAAAGTGTTGTTGCATCGAATACAAAACTTTGGGCATCCTCATTGACATACCTATTTGTATATTGCTCATTATTACGCACAAAAATCTGGGCGATTGGTTCTATGATATGACTCGAATTATCTGTGATAAGCAGAAGAGGATAATGCGTTTCCAATCCAATTGTCGCCATTCCGTGTAGTGTATTGTAATATTGATCTGTTTGTGGATTATTTTTATAATTGTCAATTATATCACTGCGTATGGAAAAAATCGGCGTAAAGACAAAACCATAGTTATTTATGAAAGTGCGTTTCCACTGTAGCTTATTGGTCAGATGTGTATTTGTTCTACTAATACTCGCAAAACTCTTAACTGCAGCATTAGAAAGAGCAAAATCAGTTTTTTCTCGATAGAGCATCTGCAGATTTGCTGTGAATTTCAACTCACCATCAAATACCGCCTTCTCAGGAATGAAGGTATAATCAATACGTGGAAGAACCCAAGGTTGTTTGGAATAATGCTGCTTGTAGATATTCTGTTCAGGATCGTTTCTAAGAATATTCTCCTGAATATTAAAATGGTAAAAGTGCATATTAAAATAATTACGACCATAGAGTCCTTTCAGATAAATCTGAGAACGTTGTACAGCTTCATTATAGCCAGAAATCTCGTACGTACGACCGAAATTACTGTCAGACTCAGCCATGATATCCCACCCATAAACCCAACAAGGGTTTATGGTAAACTGCCCCTTGGTTGAAAACATATAACGATTTGTTTTATGTTGCTCAGGTATCCAATAATCCAAATTATTGCGCTTAGTTTGATAGAGGTAAGAAAAACGTATATTATATTCACCCTTTTCAAGAAGATGCCGCCATTCTCCTTGGGTTAGAATCCCCTCTTTGCTGTAACCAGTTGTAGAGAATGTAAAATCATAATTAGGGGCAAGATTCCAGAAGTAAGAGTTCTTAATAGCGAAGCCAAGATAGGATTTGTAAGAAAAATGGGGAGCCAAAAACCCATTTTTTCTCTTTACCGTTGAATCTGCAATTTCAAAGGTAGAAAGTTTGGCAATTGGAATACCAAATATCTCAAACTTGCTGTTTTCAAATCGTATGTTTTTAGCATTATTATTCCAAATGATTCTTTTTGCCTTGATTTGCCACGAAACATCTTTTCTCAGTTTTCTTTGACAAAACTCGCATGCGGTATAAACGCCATTGTTAAAAATAGTCATTTGCTCTCGGTTGCGTGTAGCGCTTTCTGCTGTAAAATAGGTCTTATCCAATGTTTCTAATCGCAAGCTATTAATAAAGCCTTCCCCTAAATCGTCAGTAAGATCGATTCGTTTTGCATAGAGTTTAAAGCCTTTTGCATCAACAATTTTAACATTTCCTTCGGCAATAACACGTTTGGTTTTTTGGTTATAGCTAACATGGCGTGCGACAATTCTGTTTCCGCTATATCTAATTTGTACACCTCCTTCGGCTGTGATGGTGTCAGTATCATGATCAAAAACCAGCTTATCAGCAAAAAGCAGCATTTGCGATCTGTGGTTGATTTTGCTTTGTTTCATTGTCAGATTAGAAAGAGGTTGAGAATCAACACGAGAAATATATATAGAAAAGCTGAAAATGCAAATAAGCGCAAATCTATACGTTAAAACTTTGAAGCATGCTGCATAGAGACTGCACTTATTCGTTAAATTCATTATCCATCCTCTCTTTGGAGTAAAAATGAAACACCAAAAAATATCGCAATCAATGTAGGAATCCATGCTGCTAAAATAGGTGGCATGTAACCTGCTTTTCCGAAAGCCTGTACTAAGACATTTATGACATAAAATACGAAGCCCACTGCAATTCCATTTAAAATCGTCATATTCGATTGTCCAAACCTTACGAATTTTAACGAAACTGTGGCTGCGATTAATGTCATTGCAATCAAAAATGCCGGTAACGCAATTATTGAGTGTAAATACATATCAAATTCGTTGGCAGGATAGCCAAATGATTTAGCCACTTGGATTTTATATGGAAGCTCATAAAAAGGAATCGTTTGAGGATTGCTCAAATACTCTTCAAGAAATTCAATTTTTATTTGAGTAGGAATTTGGATTTTATCAAATTTTTCAGGAGGTTGCCCTAATTGATGGCGTATGCCATTAAGAAGCAACCAGTTTCCGCTTTCAATCCTCGCTGTATCTGCATTAAGCCAATCATGGATTGATTGATTTTTATTAAAACGGACAAAAGTTGCATCAAGCAATGTATGACCTGGATTAAATACTGTTTTTGCTCCAATTATTATGATACCTTCGCTTGTGCGCTGAGTGAACCAAGGAACTCGATTGTTCTCTGTTACGTAGTTAGAGTTACTTCGCCAGCTGGCAATAATATTTTGTGACTTTGCATCTCCCCATGCAGCCAGTGGATTGACGATAAGGATTACGGAAAGACCGAATAGAAATGCTCCTAAGCAGATAGGCAGCAGAAACTGCCATGTCGAAATGCCGATTGAACGGATGACAACAAGTTCAAATCGACGATTAAGTGAGATCAGTGTTGCCATAGCCGAAAACAGAGCAATAAAAGGAAAAATTTGCTGCATAACAAAGGGAATATGCAATATGGATATTGCCAGTCCTTTAATGATGGTATAATTTTGCAAAGTAGCTAGTCGTCTTGAGTTCTCTGTAAAATCTATCAAAAAAACAAGGGAAAAAATACCAAGAAGGAAACAAAAGGTAGTCTTGGTATAGCGCGTAAGCAAATAACGCCCAAGAGTCCAGCTGGTCACGTTATATTCCTTTATCAGGATGATGATATCCTTTGCCTATTTTTCTCCATATATCGGAAAGACGATAGAGAGCATCGCTCCAATGTATGAGTAGACAGATACGACGGTTTGTTAGAAGCATAAAAATCAACAATATTGAAATACTAATTGGGATGGTATAAAGAAAGGGTATATAGGTAAGATCGTTTTTTGCTCGTTCAGCAAAAAAATAAGCGACCCAATATACCAAGAAGGATGATAAAACTGCTAAGAAAGAAATAGAAATATGTGTTTCCCGATGAGAACGAACATTGCCAGCAACGGCAAGGGCAATAAGAGCAAACACAATTGGATAAAGCCATTCGGTAAAACGCTTATGTAGTTCAGCAGTATATTCTAGCGTATGATGTTGATAATAGGAATCACTCGGATTTGGATTAAAAAGATAAGTCAGGAATTGATCTTTTGGATAAATAGTGAGCGTTTGGTTTACAGAAGCAAATGCACTCAGATTGAGTGTATAAGTATCAAATTTTATAATAGACGTATTGCCACTTCTGTTATCACGTCGCTGAATCTCACCATCTTTCATGATCAAAAAATTACCATTTTGGTTGTTTGCAATTACACCATTAATGGCATAGTAAAAAAGATCAAAGCTTGGGTTTCTTTGGTCAACGATAAAGAGGCAGCCAATATCACCGTTGGTGCGCTGTTCTCCTATCTCAAGATAAATTCCTTGTCCTACTTCCCGAAAGCTGCCTTCTTGAAGAAATGTATTTATAAGGCTCGAATGAACAGCTTCTAGCATCCGTCGCATATTAAGACGAGCATGAGGAGCAATGAAATTTGTAATAAAAAAGGAAAAGAATGAAAGACATACCCCAAGGATAAGAACCGGACGCCAAATAACCAAGCGCGTGCTGCCAGCAGCATCGATAATAACAAATTCTGTATCCTGATTCATAATTGAGAATACCTGGCTGACGGCGATCACAAGGGCAAAAGGCATAACTAGCGGTATGGCAGAGGGAATAAATAGGAAAGAGAGTTTGAGTATAGTCAAGAACGTCTGGCTATTTGTTGTTAAGAAATCGATTCTCGTTAAAACCTGTGCTGTCCAAGTAAGCCCTATGGCTGCTATGAAAACGGCAAGAAATAATACGAGAACACGTCGTAGAATATATAATTCGATCAGATACATGACGGATGGCTTATGTCTCTGGTATTTAAGGATAATAGGTCCATGGTATACCGCTTAAAATTCTTGTTTCAAGAGGGGCAAGTGAAGAAGATGCGTCAATAATTGAAGTAATGCAAATTTTGTTACAGGAAATTTTAAGCTATTCATGATTTAGAAGGAGAATGTACTTATCGTTTTTGATAGTGATAACATCAAACATAAAATCTCAAAACTTAGCTGTAAAATCCTAGGAAAATAGATAACCAATTGTTCGAAGACGATAAAATTCAAAAGGGGCATTCCAAAATATATTAGAATATTATGTAGGCAATAGGTAAAACCTTTAATCATCAAAGGCAATGGATTGCTGCAAAGAACACAAAAATCTTTGAAAGATTGCGCTAAAATTGAGCGAGTATTGATTAAAATGATAATTATTAACTAATCGGTATTTAGAAGGAAAAGATTCTAATCATAAGACTCTTTAAAGTAATAATTACTGTTGATTAGAAGTCTTAATTAGGGGCGTGCGTTTATAGAGGAATGCTATTTCCATGTAATAATGCAGGCTTGATGTTTTATCGACTATTACGAGGAATTGGCTCATGAGCGAGATTTTTTTTTATCATCTTACTGAATCAAAGCTCGATGATACACTACCAGGATTGGTTGAGCATTCGTTACAGCGCGGCTGGCGAGTGGTAATTCAGTTTGCAACAGAGGAACGCCGTAACGCCATTGATGCGCTGTTATGGAATTGGTCGGATATTTCTTTTATCGCTCATGGATCAAACTTAGATAAGTTGCAGGAAGAACAGCCGGTATTTCTGACAACTAGCACTGATAATCCTAACGTTTCGCAGGTACGTTTCTGTGTGGAAGGTACGCAATGCCATGATCCAGAAAATTATGATCGCCTTGTTATTATGTTCGATGGGCATGATATTGGGCAGCTTGCCAGGGCGCGGCAAGACTGGGGATTTTTAAAAAACAAAGGGCATATGTTGACTTGTTGGCAGCAGATGCCAAATAAACGTTGGAAAAAGAGGGTTTAATGCGCTTAATAATTTAATTATTTCTTTTGCAACTAGGCTCATAGGGGCTTTTTTGTCCTAAAATCTTGAGAAATTTTGCTCATGATCTGACATGCAAGGCTTAAGTAAGGAAATCATAATAAAAGCAATGTGTAAACGGATATTAACCACCTTATGGGCTGCAACTTTGGGATTGCTAACATCCCAATGTTTTGGTCTTACACATATTTTCTCATCATTTTTTGAGAAAGAGCATGTAATCTTAGCCGCTGATATCGCCTTTTTATTGCTAGCGGCGGTCTATGCTGTTTTGTTATCATGTTTTGCATCATGCATCTTTTCCCGATTTTTTAAGATAGCGATGTCATTTTTTTTGTGTTTGATTTTATGGTTTTTATTTTTTTAAGGAAGTGATTTTGAGAAGGTACCTCCTTCTCTTGAAAGATACTTTAAGTAAATCTTAAAATCTCAAATATAAAGTCTACCAGCACGGATCAGGGATTCATCATTGTGGATGTTCTATCTATTCTCTGAGTTTTGCTTGAACAATATCAAATTAACCTAATATACTCGATTGAGCTTTATTTATCTCCTAGATATCAATTGTAGAGTATATTTAACCTGTTTATTTTCATCATGAAAGAAAGCACAAAATTAAATTTATTAGTTTATTATTTTTTGAACCTTGGCAAAAGCTCTCAATGTAAAGTACAATCGGTCTTCGATTTTGCAAAAAAGGTAGGTTAAATGGCTGTCGAGCGTACATTTTCTATGATCAAACCGGATGCAACGCACCGTAATCTTACTGGCGCCATCACAAAGATGCTGGAAGATGCCGGATTACGTGTAATTGGCTCTAAACGTGTCTGGATGGGCCTACGCGACGCAGAAGATTTTTATGCTATTCACAGGGAACGCCCATTCTTCGCAGAGTTGACTGAATTTATGTCTTCCGGCCCTACCATTGTTCAGGTTTTAAAAGGCGAAAATGCTATTGCTAGAAATCGTTATATCATGGGTGCAACCAACCCAGCTGAAGCCGCTAAAGGCACAATCCGCAGAACTTTTGCACTATCAATTACTAAAAACTCGATTCACGGCTCAGATACTCCAGAAACTGCAGAGAGTGAAATTTCCTATTGGTTTTCAAAAACTGAAATCGTTGGATGATTCTCATAAGCTAATTTGTTCTTTTTCTTTGAGAAAAGAGAAATATCGTGTTTCACACATAACTCTTGTGAACTATTTGCGCACTTATGTTTGATGCATAATGTAAAGGGAATTTTTCGGAAAGATCTGTGTTCTACTCAACTCATTTGACTGCGTAGCCTGGTTGTTGTTTATAATGGATACTTCCCCCTCTCTTCATGATCATGATCGCTTAATCAGATAGTGACTATAACTGAATTTTAAGAAATTAACATGCTTCTCCAGAACAATATTCGATTGTAAGTGCTAAAATTGCCTTTACCATCATGAGACTTTTAGATCAAAATTCTCTTTTTAAGTTGCTCTTTTCTAGAAGAACAGAAACCTAAATGCTACTGATCTCAGCCTTTTATATCAGATGGGATGAGGCAGTATCCTTTGGAAATATATAACTCAATTTTAATTGATGACGTGTTTTAATCCTGCGCGAAAATAGTCCCAACCGGTTATTAATGTCAAGATGGCAGCAATCCATAGCAATATAAGCCCCAAAAAAGTTATATGGGGCAAAAACCTTTCTCCTGCTGGACCTATAAGAAGGAAGCTAAGCGCTATTAGCTGTACAGCTGTTTTCCATTTTCCCATGCGCGATACAGGCATACTGACTTTGAGTTCGGCTAGATATTCACGTAGGCCTGAAACAAGTATCTCACGGCAGAGAATAATGATAGCAGCCCACAATGTCCATCCGGCAATCGTTCCATCTGCTGCAAGCAGCAAAAGACATGACGAAACAAGCAGTTTGTCAGCTATTGGATCCAAGATGCGGCCAAAATCAGACGTTTGCTGCCATATCCGCGCAAGATAACCATCAAAAAAATCTGTTATACTAGCAATAAAAAACATAAGAAAAGCAGACCAGCGTGCTGGGTCACTTGATTTGAGACGTCCTTCCAGAAAAAAACACAGGACTACAAGTGGAACTGCTATGATCCTCTCATAAGTTAAAAGATTTGGCAGGGAAAAAACGTGTTTTTTCATTGGAAAATAAAGCTTAAACCATTAAAAATAGCAACAGAAAATAATGATATTGTTGTAATAAAAGCACCTTTTACATGTAGGGCAAGCCTGAAGAGAAATACAAGACCTATCTTTTATTGAATATACTTATGAGTCGCTTACGCGTGAGATGGTATAAGTTATACCGAGATTGTTTGTTTGCGATTCAGTCTGACATTTTCAATGTTTATCAAGTGGATTTTTTACTACTCCTTTTTTATGCACATTCAGTAAGAATTTATGGCGCAATGATATGCCTTGATCCGGTAAAGACTGAATAAATAAAGCATAAAATTTTTTAGGAATCAAAGGCACTTTCCTTTCAATGAAAAAACGTTTCTGTTCTGTCTTGCATTTCGCATTTTATGCCATTTATAATATTTATATCTGTTTTTAGCACACAATCTGTAATATTGATTTACCTCTTTTCACGATTAGTCAAACCAATGTTAGTTCAAACTAAGTCATATTCTTTTATAAGACGTGAAGAACATCGCTCAATGAGCCTGTACAATGTGCTGTAGTAGTCGTTGTCTGATGTGGTCATTGATCGCGCAAGATCTCAAATTTGCGTTATTGATTTGTAATAAAACCCTCAAATCTAGAAACGATTGTGCCATTGATAAAATTTGTATCGTAATATAGGAGGTGATCACAAAACTTCGATTGTTTGCGGTTTGCAGAGTTGATCGAATTTTTTGCAAAACCTTCAAGAAGTTTTATTTATAAGGAGATTTTTGTAAATTTTCATCCTAATTTATTAATGAATGCTGCATAAATTTTTGGTTTCTACTTCGTCGAGATGTGATTATTTAGAAAGAAAGGATTTTTCCTCAAAAACAGAAATACAAATTTTAGACTTTTTTTGTTGTATGATTGACAAAACTGCCAAAATTAATGACCACTACAGATAAGTACCATAATGTTTAGAGATATCCGCCAGGTACGCGATGATTTTTACTGGTAATAATTATGAGGAAAAGATTTACTATTTTGGATCTGGCTAAACCGATAGCAATGTTACTATCTGCCTAATTGATAAATTTCAGAGCACTGATACTTTGATAAGGTTCTTTGTTCTATTATTTTCAATTATCAAACCACAAATAAATCGCCTTAATGTCTGATTGTCTTTGTTGAGCAGAGATCTGCTTAGCATCATTCTAGGCATGTATAATTTTGATACAATTGTTGTCGGATAAGTTTTAGGTGTGCCAATTTAAGGCTTATGCACAATTAAAATCAAAGAGAAAAATGTCTACTGATTATAAAAATCATTCTTTTCTAAATCTGAATGCAATCGGGCTATAGGCGCTGCGCCCCGATCACTTCACTGCAAAAGCGCTAGTTGATACACATTTCTATCGTAAAAAAAGAAAAACCATTCTGATTTAAGGGTAATTCCCAAACCTGCTTGTACCTCCGCAATAATACCCTTCAGTATAATCGTTTGTTAATTAAATTAACTCATAACTTAATCGATTTGGGGTACGGTATTTCTGATCTTGACGAATGCTTTCGGTACCAATATGTTGCGTAGCAAGTTGGTAAGGTTAGAATTTTGGAGAGTAATGGATGGCTTTCGAGGAAAAAACCAGCGTGTCGACTGATAGTCAGAAGCACGTCCTTCAGTTTTATCAACTAGACAAGCAACGATCCGTGCTTGAGAAGGAACTCAAATACAAGGGCCTGTTAGAGCACTCAGAAAAAAAAACGGCAAAACAAAATACGTTACAGAGAACTAAACGGGCAATTAAGCTATTAAGTGAGTTTTTAGCAGAAGTTATTACTGACTGGTATTATCCTAGAACTTGGATTTAATTAGTTGACAGGCGTGTCTCTTTGGGGATTCCGTTGTGGTTCTTTTTCTGGGATTTATTACTGTTGTACTGAATGTGTTGCGGTCTGAAGGAATTATCACTGGTAGGATTATTCCGCAAAATAAGGGTAAGGTTTGAATAAAGAATACTGGAATGAGGTTGTAAGTTGAAAAAAAGTCCAGATCCAATTCATCAGTTTGAGGTTTTGCGCTTAATAAACATGCCATTTGGCGAGTTAGATTTCTCGTTCACAAATGTATCACTTTTCATGATGATGACAGTTATTGTTTCTTCGCTATTTTTATTTTTGGCATCTTCAACCCGGGAGATTGTGCCAACTCGTGTGCAGTCTATATCAGAGATAGCCTATGAATTTGTTGCATTGAAATTACGGGAAGCGGCTGGTCAGGAAAGTATGGAATTTTTCCCGTTTGTCTTTTCGCTATTTATTTTTGTGCTTGTTGCCAATTTCATTGGGCTCTTCCCATATTTCTATACAGTTACATCCCAAATTACGATCACTTTTTGCTTAGCAATGCTAGTAATTCTAGCGGTAATTTTTTGTGGTTTTTATAAGCATGGGGTTCGTTTCTTAAGGCTCTTTATGCCAAGCGATGTGCCCATTGTCATTTTACCACTCGTAACAGTGATTGAGGTGATTTCGTTCTTATCACGTCCTATCAGTTTATCAGTACGGCTTTTTGCCAATATGCTGGCCGGGCATATCACCCTCAAGGTTTTTGCAGGCTTTGTTGTTTTGATGACAGGATTAGGACCAATCGGGATCGGAGGATCTATCCTGCCTTTACTTATGAGCATTGCTATCACGGCACTTGAGTTCTTGGTCGCATTTCTGCAGGCCTATGTCTTTACTATTCTGACCTGTATGTATCTTAACGATGTAGTACATCCAGGTCATTAAGAAAACAGCGGATATCCGCTAAACTGAAATTTGCGCTTTAATTCAGAGGAGAATAAAATGGAAGTAGAAGCTGCAAAATACATTGGTGCTGGTCTTGCCTGTTTCGGTATGGCAGGGGCGGCTCTTGGATTGGGTAACATCTTTGGCAGCTATTTGTCTGGCGCTCTGCGCAATCCGTCTGCCGCTGATAGCCAATTTGGCCGTTTAGTATTTGCTTTTGCTGTGACTGAGGCTCTAGGTATTTTTTCGCTTCTTATTGCGCTTCTTTTGCTGTTTGCTGTTTAGTCAGCTAAAAAATCTTAATTTTCGCTGTTATTCATTGATCTCTGCATGATGTAGCTAATTGGGTTGGTTTTAGTCGATTTTACGAACTTATAGAATTTGGTAATAGTCTCTCTTATTAAAGTTTTAAGCTCTTACATGAAGGATGAAATGCATGTTAGTATCCACACCTTATTCGCAGATTGATAAACATGCTGCGATTCAGGCAGGATCCTCTGCGGGCAGTTACGCTGATCGTGTATTTCCGCCTTTTGATTTTTCGTTTTTTGAATCGCATGTTTTCTGGCTATTTATTTGTTTTGGTTTTTTTTATTTGTTTATGTCTCGGGTGATATTACCGCGGATTGGTGATGTTATTAGATCACGCCATGATAAAATCACAGCTGATCTTGATTATGCAACCTGCATGAAACAGGAAACCGATGCAGTTATTATTGCATGTGAAAAAAGTCTTTCTGAAGCGCGGAAGCGAGCTGATGCTATTGTCAGTACAGCAAGTGATAAAGCGAAAGCCAAGGCCGAATTAGAGCGATATACTGTTCAGGTAGAACTTAATAACAAGCTTGCCGAAGCGAAAAGCCATATTTCAAATATTCGCGATAAGGCATTGCGAAATGTTGGAGTACTTGCTGAAGTAGAAGCAGCAAGAATTGTACAAAAGCTTATTGGTAGGTCTGTTAACAAGGCTTTCATAAAAAAAGCAATCAAAGATTGTATAGAATTGAGGAGTAAATGTGGTCAATGACCGATACTTTTTGGACGCTAATTGCTCTTATCATTTTTTTTATTTTTCTTAGTATGCTCGGGATTCCGTCACGGATCATACGCATCCTTGATCATCGTGCGGAACGCATTTCTAATGAGTTAGAAGAGGCTCGGCGTTTGCGCGAGAAAGCTCAACGGATTCTATCGGAATACCGCTGCAAGTATTTTGAAGCGGAAAAAGAAGCAAAAACCATTATTGGAACAGCTGAGCGTGCAGCTGAGGCTTTCACGATCGAAACCTATAAAAAAAATCAAGCATATATCAAGTGTCGTAGGAAAATAACTGAGCAGAAGATTGCTCAGGCTAAAGCGAATGCTTTCAACACTGTTTACTCTACTGTCGTTGACTTAGCTATTTATGCGGCAAAAAAAGTTCTCAGTGAAGAAATCGATAAAAAAGAAGCTGATGGTCTTTTTCAAACTTCTCTAAGTGAACTAAAAGTCCATTTGCATTGAGCAATATTGATAGAAAACATCAGAGAATGCTTTTGCTTTTCAGAGATAGGTTTTGATTTCTGATATATGAGAGATAACACGGGAAATCAGCCCATAATCGATTGCTTCGTTTGCAGACATCCAGCAATCCCGATCAATGTCTATGTAGACTTTTTTGATATCCTGCTTTGTTTCACGGGAAATGATCTGCGCCAATCGTTCACGCATTTTAAGAATTTCACGGGCCTGAATTTCAATATCGGTGGCGCAGCCGCCAATACCACCAGAAGGTTCATGAATTAGGAAACGAGTATTCTCAAGACAAAAACGGCGCTCTTTAGGAACAGAAAGGAAAATATGCGTGCCCGCGCTGGCGACCCAACCCGAACCAATCATAACAACAGGAGAAGGAATAAACTTTATCATATCATGAATAAGATCACCAGATTCAACATGTCCGCCAGGTGAAGAGATAATAATATAAATAGGCTTTTTAGATTCTTGCGAAAGGGCAATAAGTTGAACCACGACATTTTTGGCCATTTTATCTTCTATTTGTCCAATGATAAAAATAAAACGCGAGCGAAATAGATTGTCTTCTATTTGTGAGGATGATGGTTTCATATTTTCTTCGTTTCTCATTGAGCTACTCTTTGGTCCTGATATGCACATTTTTGCAGTATTATAGTCAGATATCTGCTGCAAGATAGATCATAAAAGCCCTAAAAATGCTGTAAATATCTATATATGGTAGATGACCTTCAACATTTTATGCAGACGGCAATGAATTATAATATACCAATAAGTTCATTAACAAAAGAATATTAGCGAGTGATTATTTTAATTATTCTAAATAAAGCCAGATAAAGAAAAGAATAATTTCTTTCCTTTCGTGATTTCCTGGATCTTAGGCAACTACTGCTGACACGCCTTCAAGTCGTTTTTTTGAATATATTCTTCATTTCTCCTATTCATAGTATACATATTATATCAATGGATATTTATGATATTCACCAATGGAATCTGATTTTTTTAAAGAACTGTGTTTAATATTGTTAAATAGTAACACTATATGCTGTTTCATAGTTTATCAGAAAAGTTTTGAAAAATCCGCAACTTTCGCTAGAAGCGCACAGAGACGTACCAGAAGTGCTAGTCTGTTGACTCTTATTGACATATTTTGGTCATTAACCAGAACCTTTTCAAAGAAAGCATTAACTGCTCCTATAAGAGAAGCAAGGGAAGTCAAGGCTATCGAAAAATCTTCTTCTGCAAGGTAAATAGTAATTTTTTTCTCTGCTTTGACAATTGTATCATACAGAACAGTTTCCTCTTTTTGCGAAAAAAAGATAGGTTTTACTATTTCAGCAATCATTGTTTTCTTTTTTGCTTCTGAATTAAGAATTCCAACGGCGCGTCTTACACAATCAAGAAGCTTTTTCCCATTATTTGTCTTAATAAAGGTAGTTAATGCCTCAATACGATGTCTTACTTGAAGAAGGTCATCGTCTTGTGGTGTTAGAATAGCATCAACTGCATTCTGTTGAGCACCTTCTTTTCGTAGATAGATTTTAAGACGGCTATGAAAGAAACTGAGAAGATCTCGCAAAACAGGCTCAACTCTTGCATTTATCTCCTTGTCATATTTTTCTTTTTGCACTAATGGCACACTGCTGATATCCCCCTTAACACTGTTATCCGATAAGAGCCTTTCTTCGTAGATTTTAAGATTGTCTTTGACAAGATGATGAGTCAAAAGCTGAGCTGCTTTCTGAAACAATGGTATAAGATGAATGCTACATTTTTGAGAAAGTGCGAGGCGAATGATGCCAAGCGCAGCTCGCCGCAAGGCATAGGGATCTTTTGAACTAGTAGGCTTTTCATTGATTAGCCAAAAACCGACGAGCATATCAATTTTATCGGAAAGTGCAACCGCAATTGAGATGGGATCGCTTGGCACAGCATCTTTCGGACCCTGCGGTTTGTAGTGATCTTCAATTGCTTGAGAAACACTTTTGTTTTCACCCTGCAGAAGAGCATACTTGTGCCCCATAATACCCTGCAATTCAGGAAATTTAGTGACAATTTCTGTCTGAAGATCAGCTTTAGCTAATACTGCTGTTCTCCGAACAAGCTCGGAATTGGCTCCGATAAGCGGGGCAATTATCATAGCTAGAGCAGTAATGCGCTCAACACGGGTACCCTGAGTTCCTAATTTAGCATGAAATGTTACATGAAGATGGTCAAGTCGTGCCATACGCTGATCTAAGGGTTTTTTTAGATCAAGATTAAATCGGTCAGCTGAAGCAGCAAGTCTGTTTAGATTAGGAAGCGGCATTTGATCAGTACGCCAAAAATACATAGCATCAGCGAGTCGTGCGCATAGGACCCTACTATTGCCAATAACAATTGTTTTTCCGTTATCCTTTGCTTCAATATTGGAAACTAAAATGAAATAATTGGAAAGGGTATTTTTTTCACCGAGCTTACGTGTGACAAAACATTTCTGGTTAGTGCGGATAGTAAGACGAATAATCTCCGATGGGATAATCAAAAATTCTTCCTCAAATTTACCCATCAATATAACAGGCCATTCAACCAGCCCGGCCACTTCCTCGGCAAGATCTTCATCTTCAATAAGATCAAGTCCTTGAGAACAACTCAGATTTCGTGCATCTGCAAGGATAATTTCTTTACGGCGTCCAGCATCAAGAATCACTTTTGCTTCTTCAAGCTTTACGAGATAATCGCTAAATCGTTGGACAATAATCGGCCTGCGATTGCTCATGAATCGATGACCATAAGTTACATTACTAGAGCGAATATCACCTATCTTAAAATCAATTATATCGGATTCAGTATTCGTTGAAAAAAGACATAGAATTGAATGGAGTGGTCGTATCCATCGCAATGCTTCGGGTTTATCTGAAGCCGCTCCCCAGCGCATAGATTTCTGCCAAGGAAAGTTACGAATAATATCTGGTAACACATGAGCAATGATTTCTTGTGCCTTACGTTCATACTGAATTATTTTACCAATATAATAGTAATCGCCCTTTTTAGAATCTTTGACAATTTCAGTTTTTGATATATCATCAAGTCCAACAGCACGCAAAAAAGCATCAATAACCGTTTTAGACGCTTTAACAGAAGGTCCTTTACGCTTTTCTTGGATTTTTTTAGCTTTAGTGCTAACCCCTCGTATATCCACTGTTAAGCGACACGGTGTCCAGTATTTATATGCCATTTCATAGGTTAGTCCAGCATCAATCAGTCTTTCTGTCACAAGTCTTTCAAGATCACATGCCGCCTTACGCTGCAAGGCGGCTGGAATTTCTTCAGAAAAAAGCTCTAGAAGAAGATCTGGCATTAGTGCGTGCTTTCTAGTATTCCTACCTTTACAGGTGCTGCAGCTTCTGTTTGCAGAAATGCTTTGCCGCACTGGTGAGCAAGATTACGCACACGTAAGACGTAGTTTTGCCGTTCGGTCACGGATATGACACCTCGTGCTTGTAACAGATTAAAAATATGGCTTGCTTTTATACAATGATCGTAGGCAGGCAATACGCATAGATGTAGTTCTCTTGGTTTTTTAGGTGATCCTGCTGCAAGAATAGTTGTACATTCACGCTCCGCATCAACAAAATGGCGATGCAAAAGATCGGTGTCAGAAAATTCAAAATTGAAGCGTGAATATTCCTGCTCTGCTTGCCGAAACATATCTCCATAGCTAAGACGGTTGCTTCCTGTCTGTCCGTTGAAGTTAAGTTCGTAAACGCTATTAACACCTTGCAAATACATGGCAATACGTTCAAGCCCATAGGTCAACTCACCTGATACAGGTGAACACTCAATACCACAAATCTGCTGAAAGTAAGTAAACTGTGATACCTCCATGCCATCGCACCAACATTCCCAACCTAGTCCCCAAGCACCTAGGGTCGGGCTTTCCCAATCATCTTCAACAAAACGTATATCATGCAGGTCACTATCGAGGCCAATTGCCCACAAAGAACCGAGATATAGCTCTTGGAGATCTGGTGGAGAAGGCTTGAGTAAAGTTTGAAACTGGTAATAGTGTTGGAGTCGATTCGGGTTCTCAGAATATCGTCCATCGCCAGGACGCCGCGATGGTTGTACATAGGCAACTTTCCACGGTCTAGGGCCAAGAGAGCGTAACGTTGTTGCTGGATGAAATGTACCTGCGCCTACCTCCATATCATAGGGTTGAAGAATGGCGCAGCCATGCCTAGCCCAATAGTTTTGTAGGGTCACAATTAATCCTTGAAAGGAGCGTTTAGGATCTAAATGTTCAGGCAGGCTCATGTGCTCTCCCTTATTTCTCATGGAGCTATCGAGTAGCAGATCGCATTTTGCATTCTTATGGTGTATTTTGTTGAAGAAGAGAGGTCAACCACTTTAGTCGCCTTTGCCAGTCACAGTTACCCTTTCTTTCAGGCCATGCAGCAATTTTTCTTGTATATGAATACGTTTTACTGGGTCAGAATTGTCTGCAAGGGCATGATTCCATTGGAAAGTTGCCTCACGTCTACGCCCTACCTTCCAATAAGCGTTGCCTAAATGATCGTTGATGGTAGAATCTTCCGGTCGTAGCTTGATTGCTTTTTCAAGTTCACTGACAGCATTCCTATAATGTCCGAGTTTGTAATAAGCCCAGCCGAGAGAATCAATAATGTAGCCATCCTGTGGTCGCAATTCTGCTGCCTTGCAAACCATTGCTAAGGCTTCATCGAGTTTTATGTTGCGATCAATTAAGGAATAACCAAGATAATTAAGCACTTCCGGGTGCTCAGGATAAAGTTTCAGTGCCTTTCGAAATTCGATTTCTGCTTTATTCCATTCCTTTAACTGCTCATACACAATGCCACGCTGGTAGAAAAGACTCCATCTATCCTTTTGGTTTATGTTGGGTTGCTCCATTATGTGATCAAAAACCTTGGCAGCTTCCGTATAACGAAAATTGTGCATATAAATGCTGGAAAGGGCAAGCAAAAACTGCGTATCCTCGGGATAAAGAGCAGTAAGATAATTAAGATTGCTGATTGCTTTATCAAATTCGCCGATATCAGCCAGATTTAGAGAAAGACGCAAACTCGCATCATGGAAGTATGGCGATTGTTTCGCTACATCCTGATAAAAAATGATTGCTTGATCTAGCTGATGTGATTTAATGGCTAGATCAGCAAGTTGCAAGAGTATTGCATCATTACCGGGACGCATGGCAAGTGCGATATTTAGGTAAATGCACGCATAGACTCCGCCACCAGCATAATTGATGATAGTTCCGATATTGTAGATTGCTTCTGCCGCCCCTGCTGCAGCTTTTGATATAAAATGGCCAGGGTTTTTGCATTTTTCAATTTGTTCACGAAAAATGCGCAGTGTATTTCTGCCTAAAAGAATGGTTTCTGCATGCTTCAGCACTTTAATTGCTTCCTGCCTTTCATTATTAAGCAGCTTGAAAGACGTATAGGCTATAATAACTCGCTCATAGATATCAGGTATCGCTATACTGCCCTCTTGATCCTTAATCGATTGCTGAAATGATTGTTCTGCTGCTTGTTTCTGACCATTGAGAGCATGCATAAGAGCTAAATGATAATTGCGAAATAGTTCATACCAACTTGGACCTTCAAGCTGTTCAAGTTGTCTGCATGCACTTTGAAAATTACCGATGCCATAATCGGCCCATGCTGATAAAAGTGTACTGGTAAGCCGATCTATAAGACCGAAATCCAGATGTTGGATATTAGACTTGGCTTCTCTAAAACGCTGTCTGTTAAATGCATCAGCTGAAAGCAGCAAACGTGCAACTCGCTTAATATCATTATCATTGTGCAGTGAGGTAGTAGCTAGATTGACCGCTTCTTTGAATTTTCCGCTTAACAATGAAGTAAAAAGCAGCTTTTGTTTAACCAATGTATTTTCAGGTTCATAGGATAGCGCTTGGCGGAAATAATCAGTAGCAACATCAATGTTATTTTCTTCAGTGGCAACCAAACCAGCTAGATACGCACCTGAAAAAGAACCTGCTGGAGAAAATTTGGAAGAAGCAGTCCAAGCAACACATGAAGAGGCAAGAAATATTCCCGCTGTTAGGAAAGATAGAAGGCGAAAAAGCATTTTGCGATTCATGAATTTTATTCCCATTTTAATTTTGTAGGAAACGTCAACTTGGTCGCAAATCGCAAAACATATATCATCTTATGATGCCATTAAAGTAGACAATTGAGAGAGTGTACATCAAAAATCCAAAACTCATTATAATTATACTAGGATATTGCAGTAGAGTCAGCTTATACGGTCAATACAAAAATCAATTGTCTCGATCAAAGCATCCTTATGGCGGCTTGATTCAAGTGGTAGCAGAGCCCGATATGCTTGTTCACCAAAATAATATGCCTGTTTGATTGTATCATCAAGGCTCTGGTGTTTTTTCATGAGCATAAGGGCTGTTTCTAACGCATCATCGTCATGATTACCCTCTTCCATAGCTTTCTTCCAAAAAAGTCGTTCATCTTGAGAGCCACGGGCATAACTAAGAATAACTGGCATGGTGATTTTGCCTTCTCGGAAATCATCTCCAGTATTTTTTCCAAGATCTTTTGAACTACCACCATAATCCAATGCATCATCAGCTAGTTGAAACGCTAGTCCCAGACTGATGCCGTAGCTAGCAAGAGCAGAACGGGTTATGGCATCGCAACCAGCGATAATAGGGCCGACTTCAGCTGCGGCTGAAAAAAGAGCTGCTGTCTTGGCATGAATGACAGTAAGATATTCTTTTTCGCTGGTTTCTATACGCTTTGCTGTGGCAAGCTGCATCACTTCCCCTTTAGCAATAATCGCAGCAGCGTTTGAAAGAACAGTAAGACAGGTCAAAGAACCAACATCAACCATCATTTTAAATGCCTGCCCCAAAAGAAAATCTCCAACAAGTACACTCGCTTGATTGCCCCATATCGTACGCGCCGTGGATTTCCCGCGTCGCAATCCACTTTCATCCACTACATCATCATGAAGTAGCGTAGCTGTGTGCATAAATTCAACGGCCATGGCCAAAGCGATATGATGGCTGCCTTCATAGCCGCACATTCTGGCAGTAGCCAATGTTATCATCGGACGCAACCTCTTGCCGCCTGAGGATATTAGATGATTAGCCACCTCTGGAATCATTTCAACATCCGAACCAACTTCTATAAGTATCAACTGGTTAACAGCAAGCATATCATGCTGTGTCAATTCGATCAGCGGTTGAATTGACGCATATTTTTTTTTATCTCGTTTGGCTACAGCAATCAATTATGTTGTCTCCTATCGAATTTTACGTTACATTATAGAATATGGGATTAGGCTTGCTCAAATAGCTGTTTGTCCAAATACATGATAATTTTGCAGAAACCAGTGTTCTCATACCATCATGTACAGTAGCTTAGATAGTGCAAAATCTGACTGTCCACTATGAATGATAAACATCATCATCATCGATTTATTTTGTTCTGAAGAATTGGCCGTTACCTGATTTTGCAAGAAGCTTGTTATTTTCAAGAAACTTCTTAGAAAGAAATTATTTCTGAAAGCATATAAGATGAATGGTTGAAAACGAGACAATAGATGTATTTCATCGAGGACGCTTTTATCTAGTTCAGCCAAGCAGACAAGGCTATAGAGCTGGCATTGATGCCATGATTCTTGCAAGTTGCGTGCCAAACAGATTTAAAGGTAGACTTGCCGATCTAGGAAGCGGAACGGGAGCGGCTGGGTTTGCTGTAGTTTCACGCTGCCCGATGGTCAAGCAGATAACATTAGTCGAAAATTCATCCTTCATGCTCTCCTTTGCAAAAAAAACTCTTACTCATCCCTATAACGCTGCTTTTCGAAAGAAAATGAGTATTTTGGAGGCCGACGTCACATTGAGCGGCAGAGCACGAAACGAGGCGGGACTTATCAATAATAGTTTTGATTTTGTGATCATGAATCCGCCTTTTAATAGCCAAGCAGATACACCTACCTCAGATAATGAAAAAGCTAGGGCTCATGTGATGTATGAAGGGCTGTTTGATTCTTGGTTGCGTACAGCCGCAGCTATTGTAAACTCCAAGGGAAGCGTTGGACTTATTAGTCGACCATCTTTCATTGCTGAAATTTTAGTAGCTTTGAAAGGGCGTTTTGGCGGGCTGAGGGTTGTGCCTATCTATCCACGCCGCTCGCAAGCAGCTATTCGTATTATTATTATAGCAAAAAAAGCAAGTTGTTCTGCTTTACAGATAATGCCACCACTTGTTCTCCATGAGGAGAAATCGAATACTTTCACATTACAAGCTGATGGTATAAATAGTGGATACTCGAGTCTATGGGATACAATCAAATCCTAATATCAACTAAGAACAGTTATTGCGTTAAAAAATACAAGATTTCTTTATTTTTATAAACAGGAAGATTGCTTTATGAGAAGGATCTGAATTATGCTCTTAGCTCTCGTGCATGTTGCGTGAGAAATTCTAATGTTTAAATTTATTTATGCTGTGTCTTCTTAAACTGCAGGAGGAAATCGCTTTGGTAAAGCTAGTAAAATATTTGATACCGCGCTTTTTGCGCTCAAAACAGGTTGAAGTACCGGTTGTTCGTCTTCAAGGCATGATTACCGCCCAAGCATCACCCCTTAAGAATACTTTATCGCTGAGTAAATGTGCGATAGCACTAGAAAAAGCTTTTTCTAACAAAAAGGCTCCTGTTGTTGCCCTTGTAGTCAATTCACCTGGGGGTTCCCCTGTGCAGTCGCGCCTTATTTTTCAGCGTATCCGTGACTTAGCAGAAGAAAATAAAAAACAAGTATTAGTTTTTGTTGAGGATATAGCTGCTTCTGGTGGTTATATGATTGCTTGCGCAGGAGATAAAATTTATGCTGATCCCTCTTCTATTGTGGGCTCTATCGGAGTTATTTCCTCTTCCTTTGGTTTTCCTGAACTGCTTAAAAAAATTGGGATTGAACGCCGTGTGCACACGTCAGGTAAAAGTAAAGTTTCACTTGATCCATTTCTGCCGGAAAAAAAAGCGGATGTTGAACATCTTAAAGCTTTGCAGCTTGAGATTCATGAAACATTCATCACTCTTGTGAGAGAGCGGCGTAGTGAACGACTTTTGAATGATAATAGTCTTTTCACTGGCCTTTTTTGGACAGGTCTCAAGGGTAAAGAACTAGGACTTATCGATGGGCTTGGGGATATTCGATCTATCTTGAAAGAGCTCTACGGTAAGGAAACGCAGCTTCGATTAATCTCATCTCCACGTGGTTTGTTTAGTTGCAAGGCTATGGGCGGCGGCATTCAGGCCGGGCTGTGGGCTAATGCTGTTGATGCATTTATAACAATTACCGAGGAACGCGCCACACGTGCTCGGTATGGCCTTTAATAGATTCTGTTTTTATTCTAGAGCCTAGAAGATTGTACAACTTTAAGACCCAAAGAAGAAAAGTATTTCGATGATGCTTTAGCTCGCCGTTGTATGTCTTTTGTATTTATCATTTGTTTAGGTGCCTTGTGTTGCACAGTGTATCGTCCGGTTCTATATTGATGGGATGGAATGGGGTGATATTTTATAGTGCCTTTGATTAAGATCCGAGGATAAGAAGAGATTGTTATATCAAACGAGATTACGATGTGCTTCAATTTTACAAAACGTCATTTATTGCAACAGGGCAGTGCTATCGTTGTATCTGTCCCGATCAAAATAAACTTAGCTTTGCATGTTGTAGGTCGACGATCTGATAACTATCACTTGCTGGAAAGTTTGGTAACTTTTAGTCCCGATGGTGATCGAATTGAAATTGAAAAAGCAGATTGTGATCGTTTTTCAATTGATGGACCTTTTGCTGCGTTCCTTGATAGTAATTCAGATAACCTCGTTATAAAAGCACGCGATGCACTACGTTCAGCAAGTGGTGGTAGGATTGGTCCTGTTGAAATCCGTTTGGTAAAAAAACTGCCCGTATCATCAGGGCTTGGCGGCGGTTCAGGCGACGCGGCTGCAACACTGGTTGGTTTACAGATTCTTACATCAACTGGGCTTGGAACATTAGCCCTTTTGCAATGTGCTTCTACACTTGGTGCTGATGTGCCAATGTGCCTCGCCGGTATTTGTCAAAAATTAGCATTGTTAGTGCGAGGAATCGGCGAAGATATAGAGACTCTGCCTAATTTCCCGGTATTGTATCTTGTTTTACTCAATCCCAACGTTGCTGTTTCAACAGCAGAAGTTTTTGCCGGGCTTAAAAAGTGGCAAAATGCACCGCTCATCTTTGAAAAGAATGCTACGTTTTCATTCGATCGTCTGACAGATACCTTACAACATACAAGAAATGACCTTTATGAATCAGCTTGTCGCCTTGTGCCAGAACTTAAGGAAATACCAAAACTTCTTAAAAAAAATGGTGCTAAAGTAGCCCGCATGTCGGGGTCAGGACCAACCTGTTTTGGTATTTATCACTCTTTTACACAAGCCCAAAAAGTTGCAGAGAAAATAGCCTATACTCACGCAGGATGGTTTGTTTTACCAACAAAGACTTTCGGGAAATCTAGAAAAACTTCTGGTATCTGAATTGTTGTTATCTATACTTCAATGGATAAATTATTTGAGTAGTATTTCTAATGAAACGCTTGAGCCATTACCTTGTGTCGCCTTAATGACACATGAAGGACCGCGTACATGATGAAATGAGAAAATTTGTTGAACCAGTTAGTTGTGGCTATTTAAATAGTCATGGCTAACTTTGGTACTTATGGTATTGCGTTCGAGACAATTAAATTGTTGTTGAAAAATACGATCGATCTACAATGTTCTACATATGCTGTCTTCAAATTATAGAGCCATCATGGAATAACAGCTACCCAGATAGCAAGAAGCAGCTTGCAAGTCTTCATATTAAAGACACAACGCTTAGATTAACGTTCAGGATATTTTTTAACAGGACTTACTTTATCACTCGGATAAAAAGCGCTCTTGTTTTTTCTTTATTGAAATCATCATCTATGGATGATCAGTTGGAAAAGTAAAATACAGCTATTGTTTTTTGAAACTTCGGTCTACCTTATCATTGTTCCAAACACTTTGCTAGGTATTTCTATGGTCTTTATAGTAAGGATTTTGTCTGCTTGTTATGTAAAGCAAATTCATTGCTTATATGGGATCTTCAATCAACTTGAATTATGAAGTCCGGCTTTTTGCATAAATAATTGTAATCGGCAGTAAAATTGATCTTTTTCAACTTACTAAAAATAGCGTTGTCCATTTATCATTTTTGCAAAATCGATTTTGATTCTGTCTTTAATATCTCGGTATTGACCAGTGTATGACAAGCTTGTTGCTGTTCCATGTATCATAGTAAAGGTATGATGGGGGTGTTATATGGAAAACAAAGATGCGGACACTCTTGTTTCTAAAATGATTGTAAAACACGTGTTTGTCCCATTTGGAAACGGTTGAGGGCTAACTAGGACATAAAGCAAGGATTTGGCTTTTTATATATAATTTCAAGCCATCATTGCTGCTAGAATACTGATGGGTTATCGTTTTTTTAAACTACTTGTTTACATTAGCTTGAGGAGATTTTAGAAAAGATGTATGAAAAACAAAAATCTTTAATTGAATACCGTGGTGCTTCTGATACTTCAAAATGTTCTAATTCTCTTGTAAAACCTGATTTTGTTCATGAATTATATCTTATAGAACATGGTGCTTCTCATATCGCTGGAGTAGATGAAGTTGGATGTGGCCCGGTGGCTGGCCCAATTATTGCCGCAGCAGTTATTCTAGATGTAAAAAACTTGCCTATAGGACTTGATGATTCAAAACGTCTTTCTGCAAAATATCGCGCAGTACTTTATAAAGATATTCTGATGCGTGCTCTAGCCATATCGGTTTGTGGTCTTTCTGCTCGTACCATTGATAGAAATGATATTCGAAAATGTTCACTTGAAGCTATGCGGCGGGCAGTTGAAGGGCTTGCCATTCGCCCATGCCATGTTTTGATTGACGGATGTAATATTCCTCCTGGCCTATCTTGCAGGGTAGATGCCATGATCAAGGGGGATCAGCGTTCAATATCAATTGCCGCAGCTTCTATCATTGCTAAAGTTTTACGGGATCGCATGATGGCTCAAGCAGGAGCTGTTTATCCCGATTATCAGTTGGGTAAGCATGTTGGTTATGCAACCATTGTGCATCGCAAAGCCATTGAAAAGCATGGCCCTATCAGCGGCCTTCATCGCTATTCTTTTTCTCCACTCAGGAAGCGGATTGTAGGTGATGGGAATAATTTTGTCAGCAGTTAAGGAAAATATAGTCCTTGCTGTTAATTATCTGAAGCAAGGTGTACTTGTAGCTCTGCCAACGGAAACAGTCTATGGCCTTGGAGCGGATGCCACCAATGGTGTTGCTGTAGCGGAGATTTTTACTGTCAAAGGGCGACCGCAATTTAACCCGTTGATTGCCCACGTTAGTAATATTGCAATGGCCAAACGCTATGTCGACATTGACCCGTTATCACAAAAATTAATGGATCATTTTTGGCCAGGACCGTTGACGTTCGTACTGCCCTTGCGCGAAAAATCAGAAATCCATCCGCTTGTGACAGCTGGGCTGACAAGCCTTGCTATTCGCAGTCCGCAAGGAATTTTTTCTGAGATTATTGAATTATTGGATGTACCGGTAGCAACTCCTAGCGCTAATCGATCAGGCAGAATTAGCCCGACTACTGCTGCAGCGGTTGCTGAAGATATTGGTGGCGAAGTAGAATTAATACTTGATGGCGGATCGTGTTCTATTGGGGTTGAATCAACTATCATTAAGGTTGTAGAGAATGGCATTCTTCTGCTGCGGCCTGGTGGTACTTCCTGCGCGGAGATTGAAAAAATAACTGATCTGCCTGTTTTACGTTATAATCAATGCACAGCTATTGAAGCGCCTGGCATGTTGGATTCGCATTATGCACCTGATATCGCAGTGCGGCTTAATGCAGAAGAGGCCTACGAAGGAGAAGCACTTTTGGCATTCGGTCCTCGACGGGCAAAGGGGAGTAAAAAGGCAATGGCTATTTTGAATTTAAGTCCACTCGGTGATATAAAAGAGGCGGCGATTCATCTGTTTGATTATTTGCGTAGATTAAACAGGCAGGGAGTAAGCTGTATCGCTGTGGAGCCAGTACCGATGGAAGGGTTGGGGGAAGCAATTAACGATCGGCTTACGCGTGCTGCAGCATTACGAACAAAAGATTATTAACGGCTAAAAACAGGAAACAAGCTATGACACCAGAGCTTATTAGTCGTTTTTCTACCCTTGTTGGTAAAGAGAATGCCATTACTGACAAGAGAATGCTAAAAACATACCTTATTGAACCCCGAGGTCTATATAATGGTGCAACACCGCTTGTTTTACGACCAGCCAATACAGCTGAAGTGTCAGCTATTATGAAGTTGGCTAGTGAAACAAAAACGCCAGTTGTACCGCAAGGGGGGAATACCGGGTTAGTCGGGGCACAACAACCAGATCAAAGTGGCACTCAGCTTGTCATGTCATTTTCAAGAATGAACCAGATCCGTTCTATAGACTCGTTAGGTAAAATCGCTTTGGTAGAGGCAGGAGTAGTCCTTAAGACCTTACGGGAAAAAGCTCTAGATCTTGAGTGTTTTTTTCCACTCTCACTGGCATCTGAAGGGACAGCTCAGATTGGTGGAACCCTCTCTACCAACGCAGGTGGTACTGCAGTTCTCAGCTATGGCAATATGCGTGAGTTATGTTTGGGGCTTGAGGTTGTTTTGCCTGACGGGCGTGTTTTAGATGATTTGCGCGGTGTCAGGAAGGACAATAGCGGTTATGATCTAAAAAATCTTTTTGTCGGCTCCGAAGGGACTCTTGGCGTTATTACCACAGCGGCAATGAAACTTTTCGCCTTGCCGCGTGGCAGGATCGTTGCCTACGTGGGCATCCAAAGTCCAACAGAAGCGTTAAAGCTCTTTGTTTTAGCTCAATCTCATGCTGGAATAATGCTTACCGGCTTTGAGTTGATGTCACGACTTAGCATGCAGTTTAGCCTTGCTTACAATAAGCAAGGACGTGAGCCTTTGCCTGAGCTTTATCCTTGGTATCTATTAATCGAGATTTCTTCACCCTGTTCGCAGGGCGAGGCAAGGAATATAATGGAAACTATTTTAAGCGAATCTATGAAAGATGGTATTTCTAAAAACGCTGTGATTGCGATAAATAAGGCGCAAGAAGAGGCATTCTGGCGATTGCGTGAAGATATGTCGCCTGCACAAAAGCCTGAAGGTATTTCAATTAAGCATGATATTTCTGTACCTATTGCTGCTGTTCCTGATTTTCTTGTTACGGCAGGAAGGGTTATAGACGAAATGCTGCCGGGTGCCCGTGTTATAGTTTTCGGCCATATCGGGGATGGGAATTTGCATTATAATATTTCGCAGCCGATTGGTGCTAATAAGGAAGAATTTCTTTGCCACTCTCAAGAAATAAGCCATCGTATTTATGCGCTGGTTATGCAGTATGGTGGGGCATTTTCTGCTGAACACGGCATTGGTCAAATGAAACGGAATACACTTATGGCTTTCAAGCCATCAATAGCAGTTGATTTGATGTGCAGCATAAAAAGACTTTTTGATCCGCATGGTATAATGAATCCAGAAAAAGTACTTTCATCTTGCCTTTTTCATAAAAAAATATGATTTATAAATAGAGTTTCTTTGCCTCGTGGTATACTGTTCCGATTTGTCCCAGGGGATGGATTCATAAAAGAAAATTCCGCTTTGTTCTTTTGATGCTGTGCCCTTAGATCACCGTCTATAATTTTAACATTCGTAGCATAAAGAGCTGAATTGTAAATATGAACAAACAAACAAAGCTCACATGCCATCTTCATAGACTGCAGGATAACGGGGCTTGCCGACAGGGGGGGTACTACACGATCAGTAAAGGATCAAGGTTTTCTAGCTATTTATTGTCTAATTACACTTCTTTTGAATCATCAGACCACAATGATTTCCAGTAATTAGTAATAAGAGTGCCGCTGCAATAATACCTAATAAATGCTGATTTACATACGACTTCCTTTCCATTCAACAAAGCGTAACCTGGTATCATGGTGATGATATGAGCATGACTACCATCAAATTGATGCTATTTTTCATTGCGTAATTTGACCAGATGTCAAAATCTCAATAGGATCATTTGGACTTTTGCTTTTGGAGCCTTTTAGATCATGTCATTTAACACGTTTGGACATATGTTTCGGGTTAGCACATGGGGAGAAAGCCATGGGAAAGCACTTGGTTGTGTAGTGGATGGCTGCCCGCCAGGCATTACCTTTACCAAGGATGAAATTCAATTCTATCTTGATAAGCGTAGACCTGCTCAATCAAAGTATACAACACAGCGTCGCGAGCCGGATCAAGTAAAGATTCTTTCTGGGGTTTTGCCTGAAGGAGATGGTCTTATTACCACCGGTGCGCCAGTATCGATGATAATCGAAAACATTGACCAACGTTCAAAGGATTATAGTGATATTGCCAGAAAATACAGGCCTGGTCACGCGGATTATGTATATGATGTCAAGTATGGCCTACACGATTATCGAGGCGGTGGCCGGTCATCGGCTCGTGAAACCGCAGCGCGTGTTGCGGCGGGTGCCTTGGCGCGCAGAGTTATACCAAGAGTTGTAATACGTGGTGCTGTCATAGCAATCGGTCCTCATGAAATAGATCGAAATTATTGGGATTGGGATGAAGTTGATCGTAATCCTTTTTTTTCGCCTGATGCCAGGACAGTAAAAATTTTTTCTGATTATCTAGATGATGTGCGTAAAAAAGGTTCATCAGCTGGAGCCGTGATAGAAGTTGTGGCAGAACATGTTCCAGCAGGATTGGGCGCACCTCTTTATGGTAAACTAGACCAAGATATTGTATCTGGTTTAATGTCAATCAATGCTGTTAAAGGGGTTGAAATCGGTGAAGGATTTAGTGTCGCTAAACTGCAGGGCGAGGAAAATGCCGATGAAATGCGTATCGATACTGATGGTAGTCCGATTTTTTTGTCTAACCACGCAGGAGGTATCTTAGGTGGCATTTCCACTGGGCAATTAATTGTAGCCCGTTTTGCAATTAAACCGACTTCTTCTATCCTGATTAAGCAACGCTCTATTGACGCTGATCATCGTGAGATTGATATTGCAACATACGGTCGACACGATCCTTGTGTGGGTATTCGTGCGGTGCCTGTTGGTGAAGCGATGATAGCTTGCACTATTGCTGACCATTTTTTGCGCCAACGAGGTCAAAAAGGTTGTGCTTGAAAGAAGCCATTATGACTAATACTGATGGAAATGTTATTGAAGTACTCCAGGCCTTTGGACGAGGTGAAATTATCGTTGTCATGGATGATCATGGACGTGAGAATGAGGGAGACTTGATTGTTGCTGCCATGCATTGTACGCCAGAAAAAATGGCATTTATTGTACGCCATACATCTGGCATTGTATGTGCTGCTTTACCGCATAAGGAGGCAAAACGTCTTAATCTAGCGCCAATGGTTGTTAAAAATGACTCACCTCATTCAACAGCTTTTACGGTTACAGTTGATTATCGCTATGGCACTACAACAGGTATTTCAGCAAATGATCGTACATTAACGGTGCGCAATCTTGCCGATCCTAATAGCGTAGCGGAAGATTTTTTTCGACCAGGGCATATCTTTCCACTCATTGCGTGTCAGGGGGGCGTTCTCATGCGCTCAGGTCATACCGAAGCAGCAGTTGATCTCTGTAAGCTTGCAGGTCTTCCACCGGTTGGAGTTCTGTGTGAGCTTGTTAATGATGATGGTACGGTGATGCGTGGATTGCAAGTTTCGGCTTTTGCTAAAACATATAATCTACGCCAGATAACGGTTGCCGATCTTATTGCCTATCGCCGATGCAAGGAAAAACTTGTTGAGCATCGAGGAGAAATGGCAATAGAAACAGTAGCAGGGCCAGCTATTGCCCATACTTATCAACTTCCCTGGGAGACAATGCAGCATGTTGCTATTATCATCGGCGATATTAGCGATGGGGAAAATATTCTAGTCCGGTTCCATCGTGAAAATGTTTTGAATGATGTTTTTAGTAATACTCATGAACTTGATATGATTCTACTCCGCATGAAAGAAAAAAAACATGGAGTATTAGTCTATCTACGCGAAGGGGCAATTGGAGTTAGCTTAGAAAGCAGAGATTTAAGAAAATCTAAGCAGCGAATTATGGAAGATCAAGAAGATCATGCTGAAGCTGTAGTACGTGAAGAAGAATGGCACCATATTGGCCTTGGAGCACAAATTTTGAGACATTTAAGCCTAAGCTCAATTATTCTTCTAGCATCAAAAGAACGGCATTATATTGGCGTAGAGGGATTTGGTATTCAAATCGTTTGCACAGAAATCATGTAAGCACAATGCAGAAAAGTACCGATTATATTCATTTTAATGCTAGAAAACTCCAAGGGCAATAGAAAGGAACGGTAGAGTGAGTGTTGTAAGCAAAAACAATAACATTATATCAATGAGTTTCGAACAGGCATTGAAGGAATTAGAGGACATCGTCGGTAATTTAGAGCAAGGTGATGTTCCACTAGAGGAGTCGATTTGCATTCATGAACGTGGTGAAGCGCTAAAGAAACATTGTGAAAAACTTTTAAAGAGTGCTGAAAGTAAGGTAGAAAAAAATCGTATTGGTTGGAATGGCGTAGCTGAAGGAGTTGAACCATTGGATTCTGGATAACTCGCGTTCAATATTAGCTAGATAATAGAAATATAGGTATACTTCGTGGCCTTTTTATCTATCAGAAAAATATATAAAAGTAATAAGGACAAAATCCCCAGATAAATACCCATAAGGCGGTCCCGATAATATTCGCTATTATAAAACGATAAAAGCTCATATGACCGAAGCCAGCAATGAGACCGCTAATTTGGCGAGCGATAGCGATAAAACGAGCAGTAATAATAAAAAAAATACCTTTTTCGTGGAGTAGTTTTTCAAATCTGTTGAGCTGATTTTCTTGGATGTATATAAAATGAGCAAATTTTCTAAATAGTACCCTACCGCCACGGAAACCGATGATATAGCCTATGCAGTTTCCCAACACACCTCCGGCAAAGGAGGCAATAATAAGTATCTTCAGGTTCATTTTTCCATGAGTAGCGAGAAGTGAACCAGCAATGAGTCCTGTCTGGCCGGGAAGCGGAATGCCCATAGATTCAAAAAAAATAATGGGGAAGTACGTCCATGCGCCGTACTGTGAAATCCATTCTATAATCGAGTAGAACATAAGTGTAAAACATCTTGTGCTGCCAAAATTGCCAAAGGTAATACGATAGAATGTTTTTCCGGCAGCAGGGAAAATTACCATGAGAAGACTTTTGTATCATCAAATATGGATAGAAGATGCCAGATAATCAATCTCAGATTATTTTTTCTATTGATGACTGCTAAACTTGATAGTCGCACATAAAGATTAGAGGAGTTGTTTGTCATGTTACGACTCAGTGCCCCATTATTGGATAAGGTGTATTTTCCTTCTGATTTACGTAAACTGTCAGAGATAGATCTTCCGCAATTAGCAGATGAGTTGCGAACAGAGATGATTGATGCTGTTTCCATGACAGGTGGACATCTAGGGGCAGGACTTGGTGTAGTGGAATTGACAATTGCACTACATTACATATTTAACACCCCTTATGATAGACTGATTTGGGACGTTGGACATCAAGCCTATCCGCATAAAATATTAACCGGACGACGTGATCGTATCCGCACTTTGCGACAAGAAGAAGGGCTTTCTGGCTTTACCAAGAGAACGGAAAGTGAATATGATCCTTTTGGTGCCGGACATTCATCAACATCAATTTCAGCTGGTCTTGGTATGGTAATTGCAGGTAAGCTCACACAAGAGAAACGTAAAGTTATTTCTGTTATCGGTGATGGCGCTATGTCGGCTGGCATGGCTTATGAGGCAATGAACAATGTTGGTGCACTTAATGCACGATTGCTTGTCATTCTCAATGACAATGACATGTCAATTGCTCCGCCTACCGGGGCAATGAGTGCCTATTTAGCTCGTTTAGTCTCAAGCCCGGTGTATCGTTCATTACGTGAACATATAAAATTATTGAGCAGAAAATGGCCGAAGTTTTTTTCAGATAAGGCTAGACAATCAGAAGAATATGCTAGAGTTTTTTTTACAGGTGGCACTCTTTTTGAAGAATTAGGTTTTTATTATATCGGGCCGATTGATGGGCACAATTTCAACCATCTTTTACCAGTTTTGAAAAATGTTCGCGATTGGGCACAAGGACCAGTTCTTATTCATGTGGTGACCTGTAAAGGCAAGGGATATCCGCCAGCCGAGTCAGCAGATGATAAATATCATGGCGTCAACCGATTTGATGTGATAACAGGAAAACAGATTAAACCTCAGAGTAAAACTCCCTCTTATACGAAAGTTTTTGCTTCTGCTCTTATTGAAGAAGCATATCATGATAGGCGGATTATCGCCATTACGGCAGCTATGCCAAGTGGAACGGGGCTTGATCTTTTTGCAGAGCGTTTTCCTAGACGAATGTTTGATGTAGGAATAGCCGAACAGCATGCTATTACCTTTGCGGCTGGGTTGGCATCCGAAGGATTGAAACCATTTGTAGCAATCTATTCGACTTTTTTACAACGAGGATATGATCAGATTGTTCATGATGTCTCTATACAAAAACTGCCTGTGCGTTTTGCCATAGATAGAGCAGGTTTTGTCGGCGCAGATGGTTCAACTCATGCGGGTAGCTTTGACACTGGTTTTTTAACAGCATTACCGGGCTTTGTTGTTATGGCCGCAGCTGATAATCTTGAGCTTATGCATATGGTGTGTACAGCTGCTGCCTATGATGAAGGCCCACTTTCCTTCCGGTATCCACGCGGTGAGGGGATTGATATAGATTTACCACAGCGTGGTGAAATTCTATCTATCGGGAAAGGTCGAATCGTGTGCGAAGGCAATAAAGTTGCCATTCTTTCTTTTGGGACAAGGCTTTATGAGGCACTTGCTGCAGCGGATGAGTTGGAATTGATCGGTTTATCAACTACAGTAGCAGATGCTCGGTTTGCAAAACCGCTAGATGAAGAACTAGTTGTACGACTAGCCCATGATCATGAGATGCTTATTACCATCGAAGAAGGTGCTACAAACGGGTTTGGTGCGCAGGTTTTACAATTTCTAGCTACACGTGGTCTGCTCGATCGTGGATTAAAGATTCGTACGCTAGTGTTGCCGGATATTTACCTTAACCATGGGTCACAGGATAAAGTACTTGATCGCGTTGGCTTAGGTCGATCCGGTATTGTCAAAACTGTTTTAGCGGCTATGGATCGTGAGATAATGACACTTCCGTAAATTTTAACTTGATCTGTTAGTTATTGCATCGTTTTATTAAGGGAGCTCGGAGCCCATGGAAGCTGAGTTCTATATCGCGGGAGATGTTGTTTGATGAATAATACAACCACCTCTCAGGAGAGAACCTCCTATTGAATTAAAATATAACTGTATTCGTGATTGATTTCTAAATAAAATGCTTTCTCTCTTCCGAAAAAAGCCAGTGAGTATTTCATTTTAATAAGCTACAGTCTCTGTATTTAAGGCAGAAATTGTTGTTTAAATAGCTTATCTTTCCGGGATTTTTAAGGAATAAAGCCTAAAATAAGTGCCGTAAATGAGATATAAAGTTGCAATTATACGAAGTGCATGGATCTTATATTCTATAAAGGCAATTTTGTCCTTACTCCCCTCAGTAGAATTCTAAAACTAAAGACAGTATCTCTCATAAACTTTTTTATCAGAAGAAGAAAAGACAACAAAAATAGGCAAATAGCTCAAGTTTCCGTACCGCCGATAATCATCTCATTCATGCGCAAATGCGGCTGACCTACTCCAACTGGAACATTTTGCCCTGCTTTGCTACAAGTGCCAATACCATTATCTAAAATAGGATCATTGCCGATCATTGTAATACGATGCATTGCGTCAGGTCCATTACCAATTAATACCGCACCTTTGATTGGGGTAGCAATATTACCATTTTCAATTCTATAAGCTTCTGTACATTCAAAGACGAATTTACCAGACGTAATATCGACCTGTCCACCGCCAAAAGACACGCAATAAATACCATTTTTAACTGAAGCAATGATTTCCTGTGGTGATTTATCACCGCCTAGCATCATTGTATTAGTCATGCGTGGCATGGGAACTGAAGCATAAGATTCACGCCGTCCATTTCCTGTCGGCTTCATACCCATTAAACGGGCGTTTAGTCTGTCCTGCATGTAACCAACAAGTTTTCCGTCCTCTATTAAGACATTACAACTTGAAGGAGTTCCTTCATCATCAACGTTGAGAGAACCACGCCTTTCAGGCCTTGTGCCATCATCCACAATCGTAACGCCTTTAGCAGCAACCTGTTTACCTAAAAGATCTGCAAAAGCAGAAGTTTTTTTGCGGTTGAAATCACCTTCCAAACCATGGCCAACAGCTTCATGCAGCATAACACCCGGCCAACCATTGGCAAGAACAATATCAAAATTGCCAGCCGGTGCAGCTTCTGCTTCCAAATTAACAAGAGCTTGACGCAGCGCTTCATCTGCTACAAACTGCCAGTTTTTCTCTGTTATAAAGGTCTCAAAGGTTTTACGCCCGCCACAACCGTAAAAACCACTTTCCAATCGTCCACCATAACCTGCGATAACAGAAACTCCAAGGCGCACTAAAGGGCGTACGTCACTGATAAGGTTTTCATCGGCTCGTAAGATTTCCACTTGCTGCAAGGAACCTGTAAGTGATATTGTAACCTGCTGTACTTTCTCTTCTTTTCCTCGCAAATAGGCATCAATCTTTTGCAGTAATTCCACTTTTTGCTGAAAGGAAGGTTGGATAAGTGGATTTGTTTCTTTATAAAAGCGTTGCTGATCTTTTGCACTTTGTGGCGCAGCTATATAAATTCCGTTGTATCCTTTTGTTACTGCTGAGGCGGAATTACTTGCACGTTTCAATGCTTCTAGGGAAAGTTCACCTGCATAAGCATATCCATTCACTTCACCGGCAATGACACGTAGACCAAACCCGTACTCCTGATGGAAATCCCCTGTATTTAACCGTCCGTTATCAAACACTAGAGACTCATTTTCACGATACTCCATATACAGTTCACCATCATCCGCGCGAACTAGCGTATCCTTTACAATACGTTTTATAGTTTCCGCTGAAACACCAAATTGTTCAATGAGTGGGTTCATATTTTTCCTATTCCTCTGTATAGTCAGTCTTTTGTTATAAAGCATTATTCAAAGTGGAGTTAACAACTGAAAAGTCTATAACGTACTGTGATTTCTTTTCTTCAGTGTAATCTAAAGACAAAAAAGGCAATTCTATCTTGAAGAAAACTATCGTTGGATTTCTGAACTGCAATTTCATGTAGACGTAATGGCATATTTCAAAATTTCGAATTGAGAAGTTACCTTGCAAAATATCTTGAATGCTTTTAGACTACATTATAGCGTGTTCTCCTCTTTATTGCGTTTTTAGCTTCACTGGCTCGCGCAGGTTTTCATGCTTCCAATGCGCATAGACAGCTACTGGCATGTATCGAACTATTTCAAGTTGAATAAGCGAGGACTCACAGCAAACTGAATCAACGAGATACAAAAACCCAGGCTGATGCCTATATTATGTTGAGTGAATACACAAGATGAACATAAACATTAAATCATATCTGTCAACTTGATCGTTCATCAAAACATAAAATTTATGACAACCTTATAAATCAAATTCTGTTAATAGAGACTATTTATTTTCTGTAGCCATGCTGTATAATGAATGTTCATATACAGAGTGTCTGAATATTGATTTTCAACAAGCCAGCTGATCGCAATGAAGATGTCCTTTTGAGTGGATACTAGTGTGATTATTTTGTTAACAAAAAATGAGAAAGGCCGCTTCCTGCGGTTTTAAACAGATGAAACGTACCTACCAGCCGTCCAAGACTGTTCGCAAGCGTCGTCATGGTTTTCGCGCACGTATGGCTACCTCGAGTGGACGTAGAATTATTACTGCTCGCCGTGCCCGTGGACGCAAGCGGCTTTCGGCTTGAGCTTTGTGGATTGCGTCTAAATGGTTGATTTTTTGCAATGACAAAGATGCCACGCCGCCTCTGCAAGAGAGCGGAATTTTTGTCTGTCCGAGCAGGTGAGAGGCGGCGTGGATCCCTATTCCTACTTGAAATGAGAAAACGGCCGTATGGTATGATTCCCGGGCCTGAGGATCCGGCGCGTGTTGGCTTTACTGTTACGCGCAGGAATGGTAATGCTGTTGTACGAAACCGTATCAGGCGCCGTTTGCGGGAAGCGGTGCGGACTGCGCTTGCAGATAGCTTGGCGGCTGGTACTGATTATGTCATAGTAGCGCATTCTGAGGTTTTGAATGTGCCTTTTGATCATCTGATACGTGAGTTAAGACGTTACATCAGATGAAAATCCAAGGCTAAGAGTCCGGAAATGCGGCACGGTTTTTTAGAAGAAATTTGCTGTTTGAACAAAAATCTGATCTTTTAGTTTATGTGTTCGATATTATCACCAGATGATATAAAAAATTTAAGACGGATCCCTGTAAAATGGAATATATTCGTAATTACTTTATTGCCGTTGTTCTTTCGCTATTTGTTATTATCGGATGGCAATTCTTCTTTATTTCACCGCGAGATAAGAATGAAAACAAGATAGCTGGAATTGCTAAAAAAATTGAGCAAGAAGCACAGCAGAATAATGTATCGAAGATGATAGAAGCAAGCACAGAAACTCCGGTTATTGAAACCTCTGTTTCACGACCGACTGTATCATCTGATATAATACCACAGCCGCATAGCGAGCGTATCATGATTGATACGCCACAGCTTAAAGGTTCAATTAACCTTATCGGAGCAAGAATTGATGATCTTCTATTGAAAAATTATCACATGACTGTTAACAAGAATTCGCCCAATATCGCTCTTCTCAGTCCTTTTGGTTCCAAGAAAGGCTATTTTGTAGAGTTTGGTTTTAGCAACGACATAGCTAAGGATAATATCCCGCGGAACCAAACTTGCTGGAAGATTGAAGGAAATAACCGGCGTTTGACGCCTTCATCATCGGTACGGCTTGTTTTTGATAATGGAAGCGGCCTTATATTTCACCGTACAATTTCGGTCGATGAGCAGTATATGTTCACTTTTGAAGATTCAATAAGAAATCAAACTAAAGAAACGGTGTCGCTTGCTTCCTACGGTAGAGTGGTGCGTACTTCATCACTTGATACAGCTGGTGGTACTTACCTTCTACATGAAGGTATGATCGGTATGATCGGCGATGAAGGCTTAAAAAACAAAACATATCATGCTATATCTACAGCCGGAGGAGAAGACAGAATTATCCCTTTTCATGAAGCAATCGGTGGATGGATCGGTATTACGGATAAGTATTGGGCTGTAGCAGTTGTTCCTTCTCAGGATATTTCCTATAAGTCGCGTTTTTCTTATGATGACACGCGCGGTGCACATTATCAGTCTGATTTTATTAGCAAAGTGTTTTTCGTTCCGCCAGGCGTGACAAAATCAATAACTAATCGTGTTTTTGCTGGTGCCAAGCAAGTTGATGTTATCAATTCTTATGAAAAAAGGCTAAACATCAAACAGTTTGGTCTATTGATCGACTGGGGTTGGCTAAGTTTTATCACAAAGCCAATGTTTATGTTAATTGACTGGCTCTACAGAGTAGTCGGCAATTTTGGTGTCGCAATTCTCCTTGTGACTGTCATTCTAAAGGTCATTCTGTTTCCGCTTGCTAATAAATCATATAAATCAATGGCAAGAATGAAAAATATTCATCCAATGCTAACGGAAATTCGTAAGAAATATGAGAATGACAAGATTAAACAACAGCAAGCAATCATGGAGCTTTACCGTCAAGAAAAAATCAATCCGCTTGCTGGTTGTTGGCCAATGATTATTCAGTTCCCGATTTTTTTTGCTCTTTATAAAGTGCTATATATTACTATTGAAATGCGCCATGCACCATTTTTTGGTTGGATACAAGATCTTGCATCACCAGACCCAACATCGTTTTTTAATTTGTTTGGGCTGTTAGCGTATGATGTCCCACATTTCTTGATGATCGGTTTTTGGCCAATCATCATGGGTATTACGATGTTCTTGCAAATGCGTATGAATCCAACCCCACCTGATCCGACGCAAGCGATGATCTTTAATTGGATGCCATTGATTTTTACTTGGATGTTGGCAAATTTTCCAGTAGGGCTCGTGATTTACTGGACATGGAATAATACCCTTTCAATTATCCAACAGGCGGTTATCATGAAGCGCCAAGGAGCAAAGATTAAGTTATTTGATAATCTCAAGGCGTTTTTTATCTATAAACCAAGAACACATGACAAAAGTTAGGCATGATGGAAATTAGCAAACATTATTCAAAACTTTTTAATGCCAACTGGGTTTTCACTCGTGGTGTTCCATCAATGAAATTTCTACCTCCAGAGGGTCCACCTGAAATTGCTTTCAAAGGACGTTCTAATGTAGGAAAATCATCGCTCATCAACGCTCTTGTGGGGAAAAGTGGGTTGGCACGCACCTCCAATGTGCCAGGCCGTACGCGGGAGCTTAATTTTTTTGTTCCTGAGGGATGTAATACTGCCACACAGAATAATTTTCCACCGTTAACACTTGTTGATATGCCTGGCTATGGTTTTTCTGAAGCTTCAAAAGCACAGATCGATGCATGGACACGACTAGTGTTTGATTATTTGCGGGGGCGTGCAACCCTGAAGCGCATTTATCTTTTGATTGATGCTCGCCTAGGTGTTAAGAAAAATGATGCTGACGTCCTTGATTTTCTTGATAGAGCTGGGGTTTCTTATCAGATAGTGCTAACTAAGATAGACAAAATCAAGAGAACGGAGCTTGATAGGTTGTTAATTACAACAAGTCAAGCTATCGCTAAGAGAGTTGCAGCCTATCCTAGGGTTCTAGCTACATCTTCTGAAAAAAAAGAAGGGATTAGCATATTAAGGGAAGCAATAGAGCAAGCTATCAGGCGATAAGACTACAGGAGCTATGATTATGGAATCATTAAGCTGGGGTACTTCTGCTTTTCAGTTAGCGGTTCTTGTTTTTCTTAATATTAAATCGACGGTTGTTTTGTTTGAAAATAAAGGGTTTTAAACCTTAATGGTAAGCTTTAAATCGTGCACTTCTTTTAATAGGATAATTTTTATATATGCATTTTTTTAGGAAAAAATTCCTCTTTTAAAAGATGTTACACATATTTTTCTTCTTATTTGGCGAGTTTTTATGTTTGATAATAAAGCAAGTTATTCGCGGGGTAAATAAATGTCCCACAATGAGCAGCCGCTTTCAGTATTCCCAGCTTTTTTTAAGGTGAGAAATAAGCATGTCTTAGTTGTGGGTTCTGGCCTTGAAGCTCTTGCTAAAATACGTTTGATTGCTCAGACGTCGGCGCAAATTGTCGTCGTTGCACCAAATCCTGAGCCGCAGCTTTATGCGTATCTGAAAGAATTGGCAGAATTGGGTGCGCCTGTTAAGTGGCATGATGTACCATTTGATGTGCTAATGTTAGAAGGTGTTGTTCTGGTTTTTGCTGCAACTGGTGATTTTAAACAAGATTATACTATTGCTACTACGGCACAACGGATGCATATACTTGTCAATGTGGTTGATCGTCCGGAATTGTGTGATTTTTTTACGCCAGCACTTGTCAATAGAGCACCAGTTGCTGTTGCAATTGGGACAGAAGGTTCTGGTCCAGTTCTAACTCAATTAATCCGTTTACGCATTGAAACTCTACTTTATCCTGGTATTGGGCATCTTGCCCGATTTGCTGACCGTTTTCGTAAAAAAGCTGAAACATGTATTACCAAAGGGAAAAATCGACGCAGATTCTGGCGTACATTCTTTAGCGGTGCAGTTGCCTGTGCGATATTTCGTGGCGATGAGGCTGCCGCAAGAGTACATGCAGAGAGACTTCTTACCAGTCACCAGGAGGAAAATAACGTGATTTATTTCTTATGGTGTAATCATGGTGTAATTGATTGGTTAACGCTAGGTGAGCAACGAGCACTTATGGAAGCAGATATTATTATTCATGATATAAATGTGGGGAAGGAGATTCTTAGAATGGCACGCAGAGACGCATGTCTATTCTGCGCTTCAACATTACTCTACAGCGTACCAGAGTTTGCAAAAAATTTTTATCGGAAAGGAAAACAGGTTCTACGTCTCATTATAGATAAGGATCAACTTGCTACCGAGGTTAAACTTTTAGGTGTTCACGATATTAAAGTTGAAATTATTCCTTCCTTGTCAGCAGCAGTTTTAAATAAAGATGGATGTCTTAGTGATATGTTACGTGCGCAGGTCGGACGAGATAGCTTTTAAAAAAGCAAATTGTGTAGGGAGTGGGTAGGAGAGAACAATCATGCCGCTTAAGATACTGACGGCAAACAGGCTTATAGACGGACGCCCTGTCTGGTATTGTGCTGATGGCGGTTGGAGTGAAGAATTCAGCGATGCTGCTGTTGCAGATACACCTCATGCCTGTACTTTATTTGAGTTAGCAGCAAGACAAGCTATCGCAAGCAATAAAGTTGTTGATGCGACCTTGATCAATGTTGAAAGCCATAATGGCAGCTTTGTTGCTCTGCGTCTGCGCGAGCGTATTCGTGCAAATGGTCCTACCACTCACAGATGTGCAGAAAATCAGAATATTTATGGGGAATATCGTGTATCGCTATGATGAATTTGACAAGGCATTTGTAACTGCCCGCATTGCAGAGTTTTCTGATCAGATTAATCGGCGACTTGTAGGTGAAATAACAGAAGAGGAATTTATGCCGTTAAGACTAAGAAATGGCGTCTATCTTCAGCTTCATGCTTATATGTTACGGGTTGCCATTCCTTATGGGACGCTTTCTTCCCAACAATTACGCAAGCTTGCTTACATTGCACGATGTTATGACCGCGGGTATGGTCATTTCACGACACGCCAGAACATCCAGTTTAACTGGCCTCGGCTAGTTGATATCCCAGAAATTCTGAAAGAATTAGCAGAAGTTGAAATGCATGCTATTCAGACATCAGGGAACTGTATCCGCAATATAACATCAGACCATTTTGCTGGTGCGGCTGCCGATGAATTTGCTGATCCTCGCCCCTATGCAGAAATTTTACGGCAATGGTCGTCTCTGCATCCTGAATTCAGTTATCTACCACGCAAATTCAAAATTGCAGTTGTTGGAGCGCAGACCGATCGTGCAGCTATACAGCTCCACGATATCGGTCTCTGGTTAAAACGGAATTCTTCAGGGAAACTAGGTTTTACCTTTTATATTGGTGGAGGGCAAGGGCGAACGCCAATGGTGGCAAAACTTTTGCACGATTTTGTTTTAGAAGAAGACCTTTTAAGTTATACAACTGCAATTATTCGTATCTATAACCTCTACGGACGCCGGGATAATAAATACAAGGCACGTATCAAGATTCTGATTCATGAGACCGGACTTCAAAAGCTGCGTGAGGAAATTGAAAAGGAATTTGCAGTATTGAAAGCAAGTGAGCTAAAATTGCATCAGTCTGATATTGACGCTATCAATACTTATTTTCGTGCTCCTGATCTTACAGACTGTTCTGAATGGCATTATAACCTTAAGCAGTTACGCTTAAATGATTCGGCATTTGGAGACTGGGTAAATCAAAATGTGACAGCACACAAACATCCTGATTACGCCATTGTCACAATTTCCCTAAAATCTACAGGCGGAGTACCCGGCGATGCAACAAGTGACCAGATGGATACTATTGCTAATCTTGCAGAACAGTATTCGAAAAATGAACTCAGGGTAAGCTACCATCAGAATCTTGTTCTACCGCATGTCGCATTAGGTGATTTAAAAACTATTTATGATACCCTTCTCGCCACTGGGCTAGCAAGTGCTAACATTGGTTTGATTAGTGATGTTATTGCTTGTCCAGGGCTTGATTACTGCACACTTGCCAATGCACGCTCTATTTCTGTTGCTCAGCAAATATCTACACGTTTTTCCAGCTATGAACGTCAAATGGAAATTGGTGCAATCAAGCTAAATATCTCAGGCTGTATTAATGCTTGCGGTCACCACCATATTGGAAATATAGGAATTCTCGGGGTAGAGAAAAAGGGCACTGAGCTTTATCAACTTACTCTTGGAGGTAGTGCAGGTAATAATTGCGCAATTGGAGAGGTTACCGGTCGTGGGTTTACAGCTGATGAAATAGTCGATGCAGTTGAAGTGGTTATAAATACGTATCTATCTTTGCGTCAGAGTAGTGAAGAGTCATTTATCAATACCTATCGGCGTATCGGTATTGAATTATTCAGGCAGGCCCTTTATGGCACGACAAGAAAAATCTCTTAAAAGCGTTATGCAAATGGAGAAAATGCAATTGAATAAAAATACAAAACTTTGGGGAGCTGGTGGATTTCGTGAAAATAGATATGTGCGATCTAATTGCCTTGAGAATGTAGATAGCAATTGGGTTATTTTGCCATTAACAAGATGGCTGCAAATAGTGGAAAAAATTGATGGAGAAATACTCAGAAAAACCGGGATTTTTGCTGAAGCAGGTGAGGATATAAAGCCACTTTTACCGTTTTTAGATGTTGTGTCTGTTATTGCCCTTAATTTTCCGAAATTCAGTGATGGGCGTTCTTATTCCACAGCAATGCAGCTTAAACAAACTTATTGCTATCGAGGAGAGTTGCGAGCTGTAGGAGATGTATTGATCGATCAGGTTTCCAACATGCTACGATGTGGTTTCGACACGCTTGAGGTAAAGCATCAATTGACACAGATTCGCCTTAAAGAGTATTCAAAAGAGATCTTCCCAGGTTTTTATCAGCCTGGAGCAAGACTAATACGGACAAGCTCCCAAAACCGTATTTGGCGTTCTACAGCTGTAAGGTAGTCATTCAGCCGCAATTTATATGTTTGAGTCTTTTATTTCTGAACGTGATACGCTAGAATAGCAAAGGGTTGGATATAAAGTTGTTCAGCAGGATTGCCAAGGATCGACTCGACTATGGACGATTATGAAATAATTTGCAATCGGTTTATTAATTGTTTTCAGCATGTTAATTATTGGGAGCTTCATGGCTCTCCATATTGTCTTTATGAATAGGCCTGGGTTTCTTTTCGCACTTTTTCAGCAGCTGTTATTGGTTGGTTTTCGGCTTTTGCAATTTTGTTTGATAAGCCGCGTAGTTATTTCTGGATGACTGTTGCAGCTGTGTTATGTGTAATGCTATCAATTGTCCAGTATGGACGTTGAACTATAATTTCACCTCGGTAAAGTATGATTTTCCAAAAGATGCAGATAAAATTGCAGGAAGAAATTAAAGAATTTCATAGCCTTTATGTGTAGGGAACTTCCTTAATAGATTGATAGTGGGCAGGATTTTATTATTATGAATACTTTTTTGCAATTCAGTTAAAATCATTTTGGAAAAATTAGAACGAATCACATTATGGTACATCCAGCTTCTTTGCTGCCTTCTAAGAGAAAATTAAGGTCAGGTCAATTTGAGCAACTGCAAGACATTGCAAAAGAGCGTATTCTTATTCTAGATGGGGCGATGGGAACGCAGATACAAGCTTGTGGATTCCATGAAGAACATTTCTGTGGTCAGCGGTTCGCTTCCTGGGATCGTTCTCTCAAAGGCAATAATGATTTGCTTAGCCTGACACAGCCGAAAGAAATTGAAGAAATTCACTACCGTTATGCGCTGGCTGGGGCTGATATTCTGGAAACCAATACATTTTCTTCTACTTCTATTGCCCAGGCTGATTATGGCATGGAAGCAGTGGTTTATGAACTTAACCGCGAAGGGGCATGCCTTGCATACCAAGCAGCTAAACGGGCAGAAAAGTATGATGGTCGCATACGTTTTGTTGCCGGTGCAATTGGTCCGACTAATCGTACAGCTTCTATGTCTCCTGATGTTAACAATCCCGCTTTCCGAACTGTTACCTTCGATGATCTATGCATCGCCTACGCTGAACAGATAAATGGTCTTATCGATGGCGGTGCTGATCTCCTGTTGGTTGAAACGATCTTTGATACGCTGAATGCCAAGGCTGCTATTTTTGCAGCTAGACAAATTTTTTCTGAAAAAAGTATTATGTTGCCTATTATGATTTCTGGAACGATAACAGATCGCTCTGGTCGTACCCTTTCAGGGCAGACAGTGACAGCCTTCTGGTATTCAGTTTCGCATGCAAGTCCCTTTTCTATAGGCCTTAACTGTTCCCTTGGTGCTGATGCGATGTATACGCATATCAAGGAACTTGCACAAGTTGCTAATACTCTTATCTGCGCTTATCCTAATGCAGGTTTACCCAATGCTTTTGGCGAATATGATGAAACACCAGAAAAAATGGCAGAAAATATAGCATGTTTTGCCCGAGATGGTCTTGTCAATATTGTTGGTGGCTGCTGCGGTTCAACGCCTGATCACATTTATGCAATAGCAGAACAAATACGAGAATTTGCTCCACATAGGATAGCAGAAGTTAAGCCTCTGTTGTGTCTCTCAGGACTTGAACCTCTTACGCTTACCCCTGATATTCCTTTTGTTAATGTTGGGGAGCGCACTAATGTCACAGGGTCTGCGTGCTTCCGTAAATTAATTATCGATGGTGATTATACCCTTGCGCTTGATGTCGCTCGTGCACAGGTTGAAAACGGTGCACAAATCATTGATATTAACATGGATGAGGGGTTGATCGACTCAGAAACAGTCATGACTGACTTTCTTAATTTATTGGCAGCCGAACCGGATATTGCCCGTGTTCCTATTATGATTGATTCATCCAAATGGAATGTGATCGAGGCGGGTCTTAAATGTGTGCAGGGAAAAGCAATTGTTAATTCTATTTCACTGAAGGAAGGCGAGGAGAATTTTATCGATCAGGCAGAACTGGTACGCGCTTACGGAGCTGCAGCCGTCGTTATGGCATTTGATGAACAAGGTCAGGCTAATACCAGACAGCGCAGGGTAGAGATATGCACTCGTGCCTACAAAATATTAACGGAGAAGGTCCGCTTTCTACCGCAAGATATCATCTTTGACCCTAACATTTTCGCCATTGCTACTGGCATTGAAGAACATAACAGTTATGCTATCGATTTTATCGAGGCAACACGCGAAATCCGTGCAACGCTTCCGTATGTACATATTTCCGGCGGTGTCTCTAATCTTTCTTTTTCCTTCCGAGGCAATGAGCTAGTGCGAAAGGCTATGCATGCAGTATTTCTTTACCGGGCTATTCAGGCCGGCATGGATATGGGGATTGTCAATGCTAACCAACTTGCAGTTTATGAAACGATTGAACCTGACTTGCGAGCTGTCTGTGAAGATGTGATATTAAATATTGATATAGGTGCAACAGAACGGCTGCTAGCGTTTGCAGAAAAATATCGCGGTATGCAGAGCGGGAAAACCGAGGTAAAAGATTATCTATCTTGGCGTAGATGGCCGGTTGAAAGGCGCTTGGAACATGCCCTTGTTAACGGTATTACCGAATTTATTGCACAAGATACCGAAGAAGCACGACTTAAAGCGCATCGCCCGCTTGATGTAATTGAAGGTGCGCTCATGAGTGGTATGAATGTGGTTGGTGATCTCTTCGGCTCAGGAAAAATGTTTTTGCCACAGGTTGTCAAATCCGCGCGGGTAATGAAAAATGCTGTAGCAGAACTACTTCCGCACATAGAGGCAGAGAAAGAGGCTAATGGAGATCAAGGTTGGCATAGTGCAGGAAAAATTGTGCTTGCCACTGTCAAGGGCGATGTACATGATATCGGCAAGAATATTGTCGGCGTCGTGCTTGCCTGTAATAATTATAAAATCCTAGATCTCGGGGTCATGGTGCCATCTGCTAAGATTCTGCAAATAGCAAAAGAGGAAAAGGCGGATATCATTGGCCTTTCAGGATTGATTACACCTTCGCTGGATGAAATGATTAATGTCGCTTGTGAAATGGAAAAGGAAGGATTTGATATTCCGCTTCTGATTGGTGGAGCTACGACAAGTCGGGTTCATACAGCCGTGAAGATTCATCCTCATTACAAACGTGGCCAAGTCGTTTATGTGCTGGATGCAAGTCGTGCTGTCGGGATTGTATCCAAGCTGCTGTCACCGGAAACAAAAGATAGCACTATTATCGGAATTCAAGAGGAATATATTAGAATTGCCCAAGAGCATAAGAAAAATGAGGCCGCAAAAAAGCGTTTATCCCTTACGCAGGCTCGTGCCAACGCCTTGAAGCTTGACTGGCAAGACTATACACCCCCCAAACCTTCTTTTCTTGGGATACATGTTTTTGAAGACTGGGATCTTACTGAGTTAGTACAGTTTTTTGACTGGACACCGTTTTTCCAGAGTTGGGAAATGCGCGGTCGTTTCCCAGCCATTCTAGATGATGAAAAGCAAGGTAAGGCAGCTCGCCAGCTTTATGATGATGCTCTCACCATGCTGGATCAGATTATCGCTGAAAAGTGGCTGGTACCTAAGGCAGTTATCGGTTTCTGGGTAGCAAATAGTGTTGGCGATGATATCTACCTTTATACAAACGAGAATCGTAAGACAAAGCTTGCAACCTTCTATACACTACGCCAGCAGCTTAGTCGACGTAATGCACAGGTAAATCTAGCTTTAGCTGATTTTGTAGCACCTAAGGCATGTGGCAAACTAGATTATATTGGCGGTTTTGTTGTAACCGTGGGTTCTAATGAAGAAGCTGTAACCGAGCGCTTTGAGCACTTGAATGACGACTATTCCTCTATTCTACTCAAAGCTTTATCTGATCGATTTTCAGAAGCCTTTGCTGAATTGATGCATGCGCGTGTGCGCAAAGAGTTTTGGGGATATGCAAAAGAAGAGCGTTTTACAACTGAAGAATTAATGAGTGAACCTTATAAAGGTATCCGCCCTGCTCCGGGATATCCTGCTCAGCCAGATCACACAGAAAAACGCACGTTATTCGACTTGCTTGATGCGTCTCAAGCGATTGGTGTTACATTAACAGAAAATTATGCGATGTGGCCCAGCTCTTCTATTGCAGGGCTTTATTTCTCACATCCAAAAAGTTATTATTTCGGTGTAGGTAAGGTTGAGCGTGATCAGATTGAAGATTACGCTGTACGTAAGGGTATGGCGGTAGAAGAAGTAGAGAGATGGTTAGCGCCGATTCTCAATTATTTATCACAGAGGCGCAAAAACGCTAATTGATATAATATTAATTAGCAAATCACTGATCGTCATCAATCATTAGGTAAACATTGCCGCACTAAGGGGAAGCGCGAACTATCATATAATTGGGAATGGAAGTATGAAGTTTCTTGATCAGGCAAAAGTTTATATCCATGCGGGTAATGGTGGTGCTGGTGCGATTTCTTTCCGCCGTGAAAAATTTCTTGAGTTTGGTGGACCGGATGGCGGAGATGGCGGCTGCGGTGGTGATGTATGGGCAAGAGTAGTAGACGGGCTAAATACATTGATTGCTTATCGCTATCAGCAACATTTCTATGCTAAACCCGGCATGCATGGTATGGGGCGTAACCGCACCGGTGGCAGAGGTGCTGATGCATTCCTGGAAGTTCCTATCGGTACCCAGATTTTTGAAGAAGATAATGAGACACTCATCTGTGATTTGACAATGGTAGGTCAACGCTACTGTCTTGCAAAGGGTGGTAATTACGGATTTGGCAATCTGCATTTTACCACATCAATCAATCGTGCGCCTCGTCGTGCCAATTCAGGCCTAGAAGGTGAGCAGCGAACCATATGGTTGCGTTTGAAGTTGATAGCTGATACCGGGTTAATCGGATTGCCTAATGCAGGAAAATCAACTTTCTTGTCTAGTATAACAGGAGCTAGACCAAAAATTGCCGACTATCCTTTTACCACGCTTCACCCCAATTTAGGAGTTGCACGTGTTGATAGGCGTGAACTTATTCTCGCTGATATTCCAGGGTTGATCGAAGGAGCGCACGAAGGAGTTGGCCTTGGTAATCGTTTCTTAGGCCATATAGAGCGTACAAATGTTCTCCTGCACTTGGTTTCTGCCAGGGAGGATGATGTTGCAAAAGTCTATCATGTCATTCGCAGAGAACTAAAAGCTTATGGCCATGGGATTGCTAAAAAGCCGGAAATCGTCGCACTATCGCAATGCGATATGATTAGTGATACGAAGCGACGCGAAAAAATCATTGCACTTAAAAAGGCAACCAAAGCAGAAGTGCTTCCAATTTCTTCTGCTACACACCAAGGATTTGATAAGGTTTTGCGCCTTATCCTATCGATGATTGATCAGAAGCATGATACAACTTCTCTGGAGGCATGATATGCCTGCTTGTCTGCAACAGCTTGCTTGCTATCGTCGCATTGTCGTGAAAATCGGGTCTGCGCTGTTAGTTGCACGCCATTCTGGCTTGAAGACCACCTGGCTTTCTAGTGTTGCTGACGATATCGCTGCATTGATACGAGCAGGAACAGAGATTCTGATTGTTTCATCTGGAGCTATTGCATTAGGACGTATTTTGCTTTCATTTTCCAGTCGTAGGCTCAAATTGGAAGAAAGTCAGGCATGTGCAGCTGTAGGCCAGATAGAGCTTGCCCGCGCCTATGCTGATCATCTTGGCATGCAAGAATTACGAACGGGACAAGTTTTACTTACATTAGCTGATACCGAGGAACGGGAACGTTATCTCAATGCGCGCGCCACTATCAATATGCTATTAAAATTTGGAGTTGTACCGGTTGTAAATGAAAACGATACAGTGGCTACCAATGAGGTTCGTTATGGTGATAACGATCGGTTAGCAGCACGGGTGGCGACAATGATAAGAGCTGATCTTCTTATTCTTTTATCAGATATCGATGGTCTTTATACTGCATCACCATATCAAGATAAGCATGCGGAATTTGTACCATTAGTTGAATCCATTACACCAGAAATTGAGGCAATGGCCGGAGTGACGGTTTCCAATCTTTCTCGAGGTGGTATGAAAAGTAAGCTAGAAGCCGGTAAAATTGCAACTGTGGCAGGAACCGCTATGATTATTACATCAGGCAAGCGGTTTAATCCGCTCAAGGCGATTGATAAAGGTGAGAGAGCAAGCTTCTTTTGCGCTAGTAGCGAGTCAGTCAATGCCTGGAAAACATGGATTGCAGGCCAATTGTCTCCGTCAGGCAAGCTGGTGGTTGATGAAGGGGCAGAGCTTGCATTGCTTGCAGGAAAATCTTTGCTTGCCGCAGGTATGATTTCTGTCGAAGGGCATTTTCGGCGAGGCGATATGGTTGTCGTAGTTAATCGGCAGGGATATGAGATTGCTCGTGGCTTTGTTGGTTATGATGCAATTGACGCGTACAAAATCGCTGGATACAGAAGTGATGCTCTTTCTGTTCTTCTTGGTTATAGTGCACCTTCAACTGTCATCCATCGTAATGATATGGTTGTTGTACGAGCCTGATTTACTAAAGCATCAGTTGATATACATAGTTTATCTTAAAAGGAGAGGAGATATGGAAAAGAATTATCCGCTTATTGCAGAAATGGCATTAATGGGAGATCGTGCACGCAGTGCGCAGCGTATTCTTTCTGTTGCCTGCCACGCTCTGAAAACAACTGCCCTTGAAGCAATAGTAACAAGTCTTGGACAGGACAGAGATGTAATTTTGCAGCAAAACAGTCTTGATCTTACAAAGGCTGAAAAAGAGGGCATGCGTCCTGCGTTTTTAGATCGATTGAAGCTTGATGGAATTCGATTTCAGGAGATGATAGAGAATTTATTGCTAATCGCGCACTTGCCAGATCCAGTTGGTAATATTATAGCCGAATGGGATCGGCCAAATGGGCTGCATATTGAGCGAGTTAGAACCCCATTAGGTGTTATAGGAGTTATTTATGAAAGCCGCCCCAACGTAACTGCTGATGCTGCATGCCTTTGTCTTAAGGCGGGAAATTCTGTAATTCTACGGGGAGGTTCTGATTCAATCCGTTCCTCTACCGCTATTCATGCCGCAATTGTCAAAGGTCTTGAGGCTGTAGATTTGCCGCCTGCAAGCATCCAAATGGTAAAGACAACAGACCGTGATGCTGTGGGTGAAATGCTTAAAGGCCTGAACGGTGCAATCGACGTAATTGTGCCACGTGGTGGCAAGAGTCTTATTAGACGGGTGCAGGCTGATGCACGCGTACCGGTTTTTGCACATCTTGAGGGATTATGTCATATCTATATTGATCAATCAGCCGATTTACAAACAGCTTGCCGTGTAGTTGCTAATGCCAAGATGCGACGTACGAGTGTATGCAACGCGGTAGAAACATTGTTATTTGACCGGGCTTTCTCCGAAACGCATCTTGTTGCTGTTTTAAACATGCTTACAACCTGTGGTTGTGAAATCCGTGGTACAGAAGAAGTGCGGACATTATTTACTAACGCTCATTTGGTATCAGAAGAAGACTGGTATACTGAGTATCTTGATGCCATTATTTCAGTCAAGCTCGTTGATGGGATTGACGAAGCTATTAACCATATTAACCACTATTCTTCTCACCACACAGAAGCGATTATTGCACAGAATCTACAAGTGGTAGAAAAATTCTTCAATCATATTGATTCCGCCGTTCTTATTCATAATGCTTCAACCCAGTTTTCTGATGGTGGGGAGTTCGGTTTTGCTGCTGAAATTGGTATTGCAACAGGTAGAATACATGCACGTGGGCCGATCGGAGCTGAGCAGTTGACTTCATTTAAGTACCGTGTGCGCGGCAACGGGCAGATTAGGTCATGAATAATGCATATCTTTCCCAGCATTACCGGCGCATGCCGCATGTTGAAAAAGGCTTGGCTATTGGTTTATTCGGTGGTTCATTTAATCCGCCACATAAAGGGCATGTACTGGTTGCCAATACAGCACTTGTACGCTTGAAGCTAGATCGGCTATGGTGGATGATAACACCAGGTAATCCGCTTAAGAATTCGACTGATCTTGCTCCGCTTGATGAGCGTATTGCTGCAAGTGAAAAATTAAAGAACAACCCACATATCTGTGTAACCGCCTTTGAGGAAAAAATCCATACACGCTATTCAGCGGATACAATCGCTTATATTTTGCAACATAATCCAGATGTGCATTTTGTTTGGATCATCGGAGCTGATAATCTAGCTTCCTTTCATCATTGGCAGCACTGGCGGCGAATTGTAAAAATAGTTTCCATTGCGGTGATAAATCGGTCTGGTTTCGAGCGTGCAGATATATCCGCACCCATGACGCAAACATTTGCACGTTTTCGTATCCCAGAAAACATGGCAGCTTTGCTAGCACTGAAAAAAGCACCTGCTTGGACATTCATTCATGGTCGGCGTTCAGGACTGGCATCAAGTGTATTGCGAGATTTGTGAATCTTTCCTATAACTAACAGAGCGATACGGTGGCTATTTCATCATTCGTTATTTCTATTATTTCAGAATAAAGTAGCTTCTTTATTTCTTTAAAAAATGCTAAAAATGCATTTAAGTTTCCAGAGAAAGCGTGCTATGTAAGTACTTTAAGCGGGTAGAAGTTATATGCTTTACCAATTTATATTTTGACGAGAAAAGGTCAAAATCTGTTGGGTTTTAGTTAATACTACTGAGGATATTATTATTCACCTTTTCTACCCTGAAATACGAGCTTTTTATAAGCTTAAAAATATCTAAGATATTGGAAAACGTATCAAAAAAAATTGAAAGCAGTGAGCCAGTAGTGCGTATATCAATTTTTGCAGTTGGTCGTATAAAAAAAGGGCCAGAATACGAGCTTAATGAGCGTTATTTTCAACGTTTTGCAAAAGCAGCAATATCTCTAGGTTTTAGCTTTTCTGGTATCAGGGAAATTGCTGAAAGTCGAGCTTTGTTCGCTGATCAACGCAGAAAGGAGGAAAGTGCTGCTATGTTGTCTGGTCTAGGTAAGGATATACATCTTATTGTTCTGGATGAGCGTGGGAAATTAATGACATCACGTGCTTTTGCCGAAAAAGTTATTAGCTGCCGGGATGAAGGTAAGCATGATCTGGTCTTCGCTTTGGGTGGACCGGATGGTCATAGTGCTGAGGTGCGCGAGCAAGCTGATTTTGTTCTTTCATTTGGTTTGATGAGCTGGCCATATCGGTTTGCCCGTGTCATGCTTGGTGAACAACTCTATCGAGCCACAACGGTTTTAAGCAATCATCCCTATCATCGTGAATAATGATAGAGCAATTTTGTATATTATTTGTCCTTGTTCTTAAGATTATAGATAAGCGAATTCAGATAGGCTAATCAATATTTTGAGAATTCAGTTGGGAAAAGCCGATTCGCAAAACAGGTAGTAGGAAAAAATGGCAATACCTGCAGGTCGTGTTGTTCTTTCTCTGTGTTTAATTGTGTTGAGCACAGGTAAGCATCTAGGCTTTGCCATTTCCAGCAGTCTTGCCGATACGGTTGATTCTGCTGTCAATGGACGATTATTGATAACCAACAAGGCTCTCTTAGATATTCAACAACATATAGCTCTTTCCCACAAGCGGGTTGCAACCCTTGCAGATGAGATCGGAAATTTAAAGAAAGATCAGCAAACCTTGGGAAGAGAGCTGATTAATGCAGCAAAAGCTAAGCGTGAGTTCGGGCAGTATATTCGGATAAGCGAGGGTAGGCTGAAAGTGCTTGTAGCAAAAAAGCACAATTTAAAGAAAGTACTTGAATTATACCGCGGTAAATTTGCAGAAGTATTGGTTGGACTCGAGCGCATAGGGCTTAATCCTCCACCAGCCATATTGGTTCGGGCAGATAACGCCTTGCAATCAGTGCGTAGTGCTGTATTGCTTGGTTCAGTTGTGCAAGAAATGCAAGCACGTACAGACACATTGGCTGCCGATTTGAAGGAGCTTGAAGCGATAACAAAATCCGTAAAAGCTGAACAGCTACGACTTGCAAATGCAGTTGAAAATCAGCAAATAGAGGAAAAAAGACTCTCTTTGCTTTTGGCTGAAAAAGCAAAACTGCAACAGCAATCAGAAAAGGATTTTATTGTTGAAAAGGAATATAATCGCGAATTGGCTGAAAAAGCAAAATCTTTGCAAGACCTGCTTGCGGAGATTATACATCGTTCAGAATTGTTGACAGATAAAACCAATTCCAGACTACTACAGATTCAGACAGATTTTTTTGCCATGCGGGGATTGCTTTCTTTACCGGTTAAAGGGCATTGCGTGCAGACTTTTAGCAAAACTGCACAGGGAGAGCTAATTGAAACAGAGCCGACTGCAGTTGTTACATCACCAGTTGAAGGTATCGTGCGTTATGCAGGTATATTTCGCTCCTATGGGCAGTTGCTGATTATTGATTTAGGACACAATTATCACTTGATTTTAGCAGGTCTTGGTAGAATCGATGTTGTACAGGGTCAAATGTTACTGGAAGGTGAGCCAGTTGGTATTATGGGTACACAGTTTATCGCGGATTCCACTGCTTTCAATATAGGAAAGAGTGCGCCGATGCTTTACATAGAAATTCGAAAAGATGGAAAACCTATAAACCCGGCGCCTTGGTGGTTGCAGAGGTAAATCGGGAAGGAATGAGAATGCCACGTAAAATACCACTTGTTTTTGCCGGTGCCATATTTGGTTTTGCATCTATGGTTACAGTGCAAATAGCTGCTTCTTCAGAAAATAATCCAGACCGAGACGGAGGTGGCGTATATCGCCAACTTGCAATTTTTGGTGATATATTCGAACGAGTACGAACACAATATTTTACACCACCTGATGAGAAAAAGCTAATAGAAAATGCTATAAATGGTATGCTGACTTCCTTGGATCCGCATTCTTCTTATATGAATGCTGAGGCAGCTAAGGACATGCGTGCCTCAACTAAAGGAGAATTTGGTGGCCTTGGCCTCGAGGTTACAATGGAAAATGACCTAATCAGAGTTATTGCGCCCATCGATGACACACCAGCTTCCAAAGCAGGCATTTTAGCCGGGGATCAGATTATAAAGATTAACGGGGTTGATATTCGTGGGCAGACATTATCCGAAACAGTTGAAAAGATGCGTGGCGAAGCTGGTACCATTCTTAAGCTCACCTTGATTCGCAAAGGGATTGATAAGCCGATTGAACTTAGTGTGATACGAGCTATTATCAAGGTTAAAGCTGTACGTTACCGGGTAGATAAAGATATAGGTTATGTGCGTATTATCCAGTTTACTGAACAGACCTACAATAACCTGAAGAAGGCTATTGCAGATATCCAATCAAAGGTACCGGATAATAAGCTAAAAGGCTATGTACTGGATTTGCGCCTTAATCCTGGCGGCCTTTTGGATCAGGCAGTTAGTGTTTCTGATGCTTTTCTTAACAAAGGTGAAATTGTTTCTACCCGCGGTCGTGAAAAAAAGGATGTCATGCGTTTTGATGCTCATTCTGGTGATTTGACTCGTGGTAAGCCAATTTTTGTACTTATCAATGGTGGTTCAGCTAGTGCAGCAGAAATTGTCGCAGGTGCATTACAAGATCATCGCCGTGCGACGATTCTGGGAACACAATCGTTTGGCAAAGGGTCGGTTCAAAGCATTATTCCACTTGGTGAAAATGGGGCGCTACGTCTGACAACTGCGCTTTACTATACGCCTTTAGGTCGTTCTATTCAGGGTAAAGGAATTGCTCCGGATATCACAATTGAACAGCCGCTTCCAAATGCATTGAAGGATTATGATGTTAATTATGGTGAATCTGAGCTTAAAGGACATATCAAGGGCAATGAAGAGGATAAAAGAGGTTCGGGCTCTGCAGCTTATGTGCCAAAGAACCCAAAGGATGATGTGCAATTGAATGAAGCCTTAAAGCTTTTGCGAGGGAAGATTTCTAATATAACCGTCCCACAGAATTCGAAAAATAGTGTGGCTAATTTAAAAAATTAGGCCGGATAAATTGGGATCCTGCCTATAGCCAGGGATATTGAGCCAATATCAACTAGATTATGCTGCCAATTTTCTTTATGCAGAAAACGTATTCGGTTATAATAGTTTTCGATTGAGAGATGCTTTGAAAGGGGTGAATATGATAATTGAGAAAACCCTTAGTTCTGAAATGCTTCCTTATCGTGCTTGTGTTGGCGTTGCTGTCTTTAATCTTGAGGGTAAGGTATGGATCGGACGGCGGCATTTGAGAAGACACGATGAGATAATTACTAGTACAAAGCTGTGGCAGCTACCACAAGGGGGTATCGACAATGGTGAGGACCCACTTAGAGCAGCCTATCGAGAATTATGGGAGGAAACTGGGATGCATTCCGTTGAATTGGCGGGGGAAAGTAATGGCTGGATTGAGTATGATCTTCCGAATAAGCTTATCGGCATTGCACTGCACGGTAAATATCGTGGTCAGCGGCAGAAGTGGTTTGCCATGCGTTTTGTAGGTCCTCTCAGCGAAATTGCTATTAATCCCCTACAGACAGGAAATAAAGTTGAGTTTGATGACTGGACATGGGTTGACCTTGAAGAAATACCATACATGGTCGTATCTTTTAAACAGGTTGTTTATGAGAAGGTAGTTGCTCAATTTCGCACAATCGCTTACTCTTGAAATAATTTTATCAAATGATGATTGATTATCAAATTTTCTTCTTTGGGTAATAGCAAGAATTGTTCTTCTTATATTCATACGCTTACTGCCTACCAATTACTAATTTTCCAAATTCTTTTTGATCATTCTAAGGCATGTATAATAGTGAGCACAGGCTTTTTATGGCTCTAAGTTATTGCAAGGTATTTGTATTTTGCTTTACACAGTTCTGTATGACTGGACATTAACCAATAGATACTAAGTGTAGCTTTTTATCGCTGATGTTAAAGAAGTTAGGAATCATGTATTTTATAAATAATAACATTGCAGTTTATCTATTATTTGCATTACTTAAAAGTTTTAAAGCAGGTGTTTAGCATCTTGTAAGAGGACTGAATAGAAAAAGCATCACAAGATGCGGAGCTACTATTCTGTGTGAATAGCAGACGCTAGGCTTGCCCTAGGTATTTTCGTACGCTAAATCTTATAAATAAGCACACTAGGAGAGTTTTATGTACGCATTGTTCTCAACGATTGATCTTGCACTTCAGACTTATACCTGCATTCTGATTGCGAACGCTATTTTTTCTTGGCTATGTGCTTTCAATATCATCAATCAACACAACCAAGCCATACGCATAATCAGTATTTTTCTTTATCAAACAACAGAACCGGTTTTACGCTCAGTACGGCGCGTCTTGCCCAACCTTGGTGCAATTGATATCTCACCAATTGTCCTTTTCTTGATTATTTATTTTATTCAAATCTTTATGTGGCGTACTATCTACCCGATGGTTTCATGATAGATAACATTTTATCATTTTCCTCATGGAAAATGATAAAATTACATCTAATACACACCAAAAATACTATCATTAATTGGATAATAGGCAAACTATAGTGGCTTACCTCGTTACACTAGGAAATGGTAGAAGTTAACGCCGTTAATCAAATTTTAAGCCCATTAAGAACGAAATTCCATTTTATTGTGAAAAACAAAATCGGTTGATTATTTATGAACTTTAGCACGATCAATTGCTTTTGTAATCAATTCACGCGCAAAACTCTTATCTCGCCACTCACTAATCTTGACCCATTTGCCTGGCTCAAGATCTTTGTAATGCTCAAAAAAATGCTCAATCTGTTTAAGAGTAATTTTCGGCATGTCGGTATAGTTATGAATATGAAGATAGCGCTGTGTTAGTTTTGAAGCAGGAACGGCAATGATCTTTTCATCTTTTCCTCCATCGTCTTCCATCATCAAGCTGCCAATCGGTCGTACATTGATAACACAACCTGGCATCAGTGGGCGGGTATTGCAGATAAGTACGTCAATTGGATCACCATCTTCTGAAAGCGTATGCGGCATAAAGCCATAATTACCTGGATAAATCATAGGCGTATAAAGAAAACGGTCAACAAATAATGCACCAGATTTCTTGTCCATCTCATATTTAATTGGCTGACCGCCAACGGGAACTTCAATAACGACATTAATATCTTGCGGTGGATTTTTGCCAGTTGGTATCGCATCAATGTTCATAAAACTTTCCTTTTAAAGAAGTTGAAGAAAAGGTCGATTAGTCATAGTGACAGTGATCAGTCCGTTTTGGTCAAACGCTTTTTCTCAAAACGTTTGCGTTCTTGCGGACCAAGATGAAGCTTGCGTAGACGAATTGATTTGGGTGTTATTTCAACAAGTTCGTCATCTTGAATCCAAGATAAGGCTCTTTCTAGAGTCATTTTAATTGGCGGAGTAAGTTTGATAGCTTCATCTTTGCCTGCAGCTCGCATATTAGTCAACTTTTTACCTTTGAGTACATTAACCTCTAAATCATTATCACGTGAATGGATGCCAACAATCATACCTTGGTAAACTTTAACACCTGCATCGATAATCATCGATCCGCGATCTTCAAGATTAAAAAGTGCATAGGCGATAGATTCACCATTGTCATTGGAGACCATGACACCATTAGTCCGACCAGGAATTGAACCCTTGAAAAGATGGTAACCATGGAATATTCGATTCATCACAGCTGTCCCATGTGTATCTGTCAGTAGTTCCGATTGATAACCAATAAGACCACGGGTTGGAGCATGAAAGACAAGTCGCGCACGATTGCCGCCAAAAGGTTTAAGTTCAACCATTGCAGCTTTGCGTTCTGACAGCTTTTGCACCACTGTTCCAGAATATTCTTCATCTACATCAATAACAACTTCTTCAATCGGTTCCAACACTTCGCCGTTTTCATTTGTCTGCATTAAGACATGTGGGCGTGAGACAGCAAGTTCAAATCCTTCACGACGCATATTTTCAATAAGCACGGCAAGCTGTAATTCCCCACGCCCGGAAACATAAAATGAATCTTTATCGGCTGATTCTTCTACTTTCATGGCTACGTTGCTTTCTGCTTCTTTCATTAACCAGTCACGGATGAGGCGACTTGTTACCTTATCACCTTCTGTTCCAGCCAGAGGGCTATCGTTAACTAAAAAGTTCATTGTTACAGTTGGCGGATCAATTGGCTGTGCAATAAGTGGTTCTTTTATAGATAGGTCACAGAAAGTATCAGCAACTGTGCCTTTTTGCAGGCCAGCGATAGCAATAATATCACCTGCTACGCCTTCCTCAATCGATTGACGCTCAAGTCCGCGGAAAGCAAGAATTTTTGAAACCCGGCCGGTTTCAATTACTTCTCCTGTCTGTGTTAATACCTTAATTGTCTGATTAGGTTTGATAGAGTTTGAATACACTCGTCCTGTAATGATACGGCCAAGGAAAGGGTCTACCTCAAGAATTGAGCCAATCATGCGAAAGAGCCCGCTCGCAACTGCTGGTAATGGAACGTGGCGCACGACGAGCTCAAAAAGCGGGGTAAGTCCTTGATTTTTTGGCCCTGCCTCATCTTCTGCCATCCAACCATCTCGACCTGAACCATAGAGGATGGGAAAATCTAGTTGATCATTCGTTGCACCAAGGGCGACAAAGAGATCAAATACTTCGTTGATTACTTCATTGGGGCGCGCATCCAGCCTATCAATTTTATTAATTGCCACAATAGGGCATAAGCCTCTTTTCAAGGCTTTGCTGAGCACAAATTTGGTCTGCGGCATTTGCCCTTCAGCAGCGTCAACTAACACAATTGCCCCATCAACCATGTTGAGAATGCGCTCAACCTCGCCGCCAAAATCAGCATGCCCAGGAGTATCAACAATATTGATACGAGTATCTTTCCAGACAACCGATGTTACCTTAGCCAGGATAGTAATGCCACGTTCACGTTCAATATCATTAGAATCCATCATGCGTTCGAATGTAGGTTGGTTATCGCGAAAGAGACCTGATTGTTTAAGCAATTCATCAACTAAAGTGGTTTTGCCATGATCAACATGAGCGATGATTGCAATATTACGCAATTGCATAGGCTATTCTTCTTTGTCGTGTGATAAAATTTCAGAAAAATAATGGATTTAAACCCATCGTTGAAGCCAAATACAGGTTTTTTACCTGTGTGGGAAGAGGCAGTTTACTAGAAGATTTATATAAATTTATATAATTCGGAAAATAATGGTAAAATGCCGAACTAAATAATAAACGAGCACAGACGGGTTCCTTTCAAATATTGTATCTATGCTCGTTTGCTTAACATTCAAAGTAACGTATCTGCGAGTAATAGTGCCGCAAATGAGAAGTAGATAATAATTCCGGTGACATCTACAAATGTAGCAATGAACGGTGCAGAAGCACTCGCTGGATCAAAGCCTAATGTTTTCATTATAAAAGGCAGCATAGAACCAATAAAAGAACCAAAACCAACCACTGCAACGAGTGTGCAAAATATTGTCAATGCGATCAAAGGCCAATGTGGACCATAATTATAAATACCGGCATGTTGCCAGACAGCAATACGGATAAAGCCTATTACGCCAAGAATTGCGCCAAGAGCAAGCCCAATTGGTAATTCGCGAGCAATAACTTTTCGCCAATCTTTGACTGTTATCTCACGTAAGGCCAATGCACGGATAATAAGTGACGTTGCCTGAGAACCAGAATTACCACCTGAACTGGTGATAAGAGGAAGAAACAAAGCAAGAACAATTGCTTTTTCAAGTTCTCCCTCAAACAATTGTAGAGCTGTTGTAGTAAACATTTCTGCTATGAACAGAATAGAGAGCCAGCCGCTGCGTTTTTTTAGCATATCTAAAAAACTGGTACGCATATAGGGTTGATCAATTGTTTCCATTCCACCGAACTTATGCGTATTTTCATTCATTTCCTCAGTCATAGCGTCAAGTACATCATCTACGGTCACAAGACCGATAACTTGCTTGTCTTCATTGATGACAGGGACTGATAGTAGATCATAACGGCGAAAAAGCCGTGCTACCTCCTCTCGGTCAGTCAATGCTGTAATGGTAATTGGCTTTATATGTTGAGCTGCATCAAGAACATTATCATTAGATTTTGCTAGGATAAGGCGGCGTAGCGATATAGCTGATAGAAGTTTACCTGTCATAGGAGCTACTATATAGGTGGTATAGACTGTTTCGCGAGTACCTTCGACATCACAGATGTACTTGAGAGTATGTTGCACGGTCCAGCTTGAAGGGACTGCAATAAATTCTGTTGTCATCAATGCACCAGCGCTGTTTTCGGGATAGCTTGTCAGCCTTTTAAGCTCAGTACGTGTAACAGGTTGCAGCTGTACGAACAAACGTTGGCGTATCTGGTTATCCATTTCCTGAAAAACGTCAGTTGCTTCATCTGCTGACATACCGTTAAGAATACTAACCGCATGCTCATTTGATAACGCTTCAAGAATTCTGGCCGACCGCTGTAGTTCTGGTTTATCAAAAAGTTTGATAGCATACTCAATAGGTAAATGAACAAAAACATAGACTGCATTGTCAAATTCAAGCTTATTGACGATATCGATTGCATCTGCATAATGCAGCTTACTTAGGCGCTTAGCCAATGCTTCAAGTGAAGTTGGCGAGGAGCGGGATAGATCACCAATATGATTAATCATATGGTCGCCTCCTGGTTTCTTGTTATCGAGAGTCGCAGTAATATTTTTGGAAGTCCATCCTTTTTCCTTTAAAGTCAAGAAGCCAATCTATTAGAAATAGACTCTGGACTATTTTTGGGATGTTTTGGCTATAATTTTAACATTATTTTACTTGGAATAATAAAATTGGATTTTTTAATGATATGCTTATACGGTGCTATGTTTTTATGTTTTGATTAGTATAATCGTCTATGTTGGGTTGGTTATGTCTTGGAGATGGGAAGTATCAAAACTATCTAAGAGGAACAAAATATTATGATCAATAAAACCGGTAAGGTCGAACATGTTCAGGCTCTTGATAAATGGAATGGACTATTTGGTCTTCCTGATTTCAGCGCCTTTGATGATAGTGATTTTGCGTTAGCGTTTGAAACAGCACTGAAAGCGGCCGAAGCAGAAATTGAAGCGATTATAAGTTTACCAGATACTCCAACAATTGAGAATTTTCTCATACCCTACGAATTGTCAGGAAAGGCGTTAGACCGTATCTGTGCTATTTTTTTTATGCGAACTGGCGCGCACAGTAACGAGCTAATTCAGCATCTTGAGCGTAATTTTTCACCAAGATTGTCACAATTCTCTTCATGGCTTCTGACAGACGAACGCCTATTTGCAAAAATAGATGCGCTATATCAACAATTAAAAGCTTTTGAAGCAGATGATGAGACCCGCTATATGATTGAAGAAACTTGGAAAAGTTTTGTACGCAATGGCGCAAAGTTGGATATGAAAGATAAAAAACGGCTTTCTGAACTAAATGAGCGTCTTGCTGTTTTAAGTACTATTTTTGGGCAAAATATTTTAAAGGATACTGCTTCTTGGGTGCTTTATCTTGAAAAAGAAGAAGAATTGATTGGCTTGCCTGATGACCTACGTCATGTAATGTATGAGGCAGCACGGAAGCGTGGGCGGGAAAACGCCTACGCTGTAACATTGACTCGTGCAATTGTCGATCCTTTTCTAATTTTTTCAGACCGCCGCGATCTACGTAAAGCGGTAATGCAAGCTTGGAGTAGTCGCGGTGCTAAAGGAGGTAAGACGGATAATTGGGCAATTATTTCTGAAATAATGCTCCTACGCAATGAAAAGGCAAAGCTGCTTGGTTTTGATTCCTATGCTGCACTGAAACTTGATAACACTATGGCTAAAACCTTGGATCATGTCATGCACTTGCTTCTACCTGTTTGGGAAAAAGCAAAGATAAAGGTAGAGGTTGAGAGAGAGGATCTGCGACGTATTGCCAGTAGAGTCGGTGGTAGTGATACGCTTATGGCTTGGGATTGGTGTTATTATGCCGAAAAACTTAAACTCGAGCGGTATGCGTTTAATCAAGCAACACTTAAGCCCTATTTACAGCTTGATCAGATGATCAAAGCAGCTTTCTGGGTTGCAAACCAGCTTTTTGGACTAATATTTGAAGAACAAAAGAATATTTCTCTCTGGCATCCCGAGGTTCGATTATGGCTTGTAAAAAATTCTGACGGCAGTATCCGTGGCGTTTTTATCGGGGATTATTTCGCTCGTGCATCGAAGCAGGCTGGCGCGTGGATGGGTGTATTACAAAGCCAACATAAGTTAATGGGTGGAGCATACCCCATTGTCTATAACATCACAAATTTTGCCAGCCCTGGTAAAGAGCAGCCTGCTCTGCTTTCGCTTGATGATGCACATACGCTTTTTCATGAGTTTGGCCATGGATTACATGGGCTTTTATCTGATGTCAGGTGGCCTTCTATTTCAGGAACATCAGTTACACGTGATTTTGTCGAACTACCTTCACAGCTTTACGAGCATTGGTTGATGCTACCTGAGGTAATAGAAAAATTTGCTCGTCATTATAAGACCGGTGAGGCAATTCCTGTAGAGATTCTAGAAAAAATTCAGGAAGCAAAAACCTTCAATTCCGGTTTTGAAACTGTGCAGTATACGTCTTCAGCTCTTATTGATATGGCTTTTCACAGTAACGGTGTGATTGATGATCCAGCACAGTTTGAAATGGATGAATTAGCAAGACTTAGTATGCCGGACGCAGTGCCTATGATGCATCGTCCAACGTATTTTACACATATATTTGCGGGTGATAGTTATTCTGCTAGCTATTATTCTTATATGTGGTCAGAAGTGCTTGATGTGGATGCTTTTTCTGCTTTTAAGGAAAGTGGTGATATCTTTAACCCGGATCTAGCAGATAAATTGAATCGGTATATTTATTCTGCTGGCGGAGGTGCTGATCCCGCAGTTTTGTATAAAGCTTTTCGTGGACGCCTTCCTTCTCCAGAAGCCATACTCAGAGAGCGTGGGCTTGATTAGTAGAACTACTTAATGTGAAAAACGCCGGATACTCTCTGTTTTCTTTCTTGAAAAGTAATTTGGAAACGTTGGTTTTTTGACACATCATTCTCTTATCCAGCAGTGGTAGGATTACTGCTATTTAGCGAAGCAGTAGTGTGTTAGTGAAGTGCTTTGACAGATTTATTGATCACTTTTGACAAAATGTTCTACAGCAAAAAATCGTTAACACTCGCTGAGTTCGAAATCGGTCATATAATTTCTGTAATATCCTTGGTAACAGCCTGTCCACATTGCATAGTACCAGTTGTATTGTTCATAGAATAACAAGGGTTACCGTAAAGCCGCCAACCCTTTCTGAGGGCATCTGTTACCTTATAGCAAAAGGAGGCATCATCCGGACCTGTCAAAAAACGGTATAATCGCATTTATATTATTCCTTTTTCTCAGATGTTTAACTTTGTAGGAAATTCTAAGCCTCTAAAAGATGAATTTTCTTAATATATTAATGTTTTGCAGTTTATAGAACACGAATAAAAACAGGTTTTTTATTTTTAGAATCGCATAAAGCAATCTAGCAAAAAATTTTGACTTATTGAAATGGGAACAGTAAATTAAAAAATAAGATTTTCAACCAGAAGGTCGAAAAATGAAAAAATTTACAAAGATTACAGGTATTGCTGCTCCTCTACCAATTGCTAACGTTGATACGGATATGATTATCCCAAAAAATTATCTCAAGACGATTAAACGCACAGGCCTAGGGTCTGGACTTTTTGCAGAGATGCGATATCATGAAGATGGATCGGAAAATTCTACTTTTGTTCTCAACAAACCAGCCTATCGTCATGCAAAAATTCTTGTGACTGGAGATAATTTTGGCTGTGGATCTTCGCGTGAACATGCGCCATGGGCCCTAGTTGATTTTGGCATTTGTTGTGTAATTTCGACATCTTTTGCCGACATCTTTTATAATAATTGTTTTAAAAATAGTATTTTGCCTATCATAGTAAACTCAGAGAAACTAGAACAGCTCACGAAAGATGCATTACGCGGAATGGGTGCAATTCTCACAATTGATCTTGAAAAAATGAAAATAAATAGGCCAGATGGTGGTATAGTATCGTTTAATCTTGATGCGTTCCAGCGTCATTGTTTGTTAAATGGGCTTGATGATATTGATCTGACAATGCTAATTTCTCCTGAAATTGCTTCTTTTGAAGAACGTAATGGCAAAATGTACCCCTGGATCTGAAAGTTATTTATAATGGCTGAAGGAACGTTCTGTATTTGCTTGCACAGATCAGAATAGAAGGATACCCTCCTAACAAAAAATTGATTTGAGCTCTATTTCAACGATTTTTGCTAGGACTTATCTTCAGAAGACAAAGGCTTTCTGTTGATTCGATTTTTAAATAATTACAAGTCGGATTGGCATGATATAACCAACATTCCGCTTTCTGCAGGAAGTCAGAATCTGCGCCAGCTAGTTACACAGACTAAAGCTTGTAACGATAACCTCTTACTAGGTTATTTTCTGGAATGTATCAACTTGTCTTGCACGAATCTTATTCGTAAAAAAATATATTCACTTGTATCTAAGGCGTTATCGAGAAATAAAATAAGTCTGATAGCTGAAAAACATTATCCTAAATTTCTTGAAGATTATAGGTTAGAGTTCATGTAGCATCATACATTAGCGTTTTTATTGCTCCTCTTCTCAGAGGAAGTGATGAGAGGGTCATGACCAATATAATCAGCATTCCGTTTATGTTTGAAATGTACATTGTTTTCTCTCTCAATGCCTCTTACGCCTTTTATGTCGGGAGAGTACATGATTATAATAGCGTTACTTTCTGTGTCTTGCTTGCAGAACAAAGGTGGCCTTTTGAGATTAGATTCAGAAATTCTACTAAAACAAACATTAAGGAGAGATTTTTTGCGTAAAATTCGTAAGGCTGTATTTCCAGTAGGAGGGCTTGGAACGCGTTTTTTACCGGCCACAAAAACTGTGCCAAAGGAAATGCTAACTGTAGTGGATAAGCCGGTTATCCAATATGTGGTTGATGAAGCGCGTGAAGCAGGGATCGAACATCTCATTTTTGTCACGGGGAGAAATAAGTCTGTTATTGAAGATTATTTTGATACCCAGATTGAGCTCTACACCACCTTGGAGATGCGTGGCAAAAAAAAAGATCTAGAGCATCTTCAGCGTATTCAGCCAGAACCTGGGATGACATCTTTTACCCGACAGCAGGAGCCTTTGGGATTAGGCCATGCAGTGTGGTGTGCGCGTGAACTAGTTGGAAATGAGCCTTTTGCTCTATTATTACCAGATATGCTCATGCAAGCACCTAAAGGATGTCTTTCAGACATGGTTGGGCTCTATCATAAAACTAGCGGCGGTAATATCATTGCCGTGCAAGAGTGTAATCCTGAAGAAACACATAAATATGGCATTGTTGACAAAGGACATGTTGTCGCCAATGGTTTCAAAATTACTAAAATGGTGGAAAAACCAGAAAAAGATCAGGCTCCTTCTAATTTCTATATTAATGGGCGATATATTTTACAACCCGAAATTTTTAGAATTATGGAAAATCAGGAATGTGGTTCAGATAATGAAATTCAATTAACAGATATCATGCTGAAATTTGCTCAGTCAGAACCTTTCTATGGTTTTCCTTTCAAAGGCAAAACATTTGATTGCGGTTCAAAAACAGGTTTTATTGAAGCCAATGTTGCTTTTGCATTAGCACGAGATGATATGCGTGATCAAATCATCGCACCGCTTACCGCATTGCTGAAAGAGAAGCGCGTTAAAGAATAAAATTCGTATGGACTGTATGTCAATACTGATTGTTATCCAAATAAGAAATGCTTCGACTATGAAGAAAATGTCCGATTTAAATTTTATTAAAGATACAAAAGTGTTACGCTCAGCAATAGAAACTATTGTTACTGAAAAAGCCGGCTTAGAAGCGTTAGAGGAAGCTTTAAGAAATGGTTTAGCTGCAGCTTTTACTGCTAGTGTACGCTGTATTGCTGTAAGCAAAGGGCGTGTTGTTGTAACCGGACTTGGAAAAAGTGGCCATATTGGCACAAAAATTGCCGCAACATTTGCCTCCACTGGTACACCTGCTTTTTTTGTTCATGCGGCTGAAGCTAACCATGGTGATCTTGGTATGATCGGCACCAATGATATTATTTTAGCGCTTTCTTGGTCAGGTGAAACTGTTGAACTTGCAGGGACGCTTAATCACTCTCGGCGTTTTGGTATTCCACTTATTGCCCTAACAGCAGGTAAAGGTTCCTCTCTTGGACGTCAGGCTGATATTTTGCTTCTGCTTCCAAAAGTCGATGAAGCTTGCCCGCATGGGCTTGCACCAACGGCCTCTACGGTGATGCAGCTTGCTTTGGGAGATGCAATGGCTGTGGCTCTGCTAAAATCACGCCAATTTTCTGCTAATGATTTTAAAATTTTTCACCCTGGAGGTTCTCTCGGTGCAAGTTTACGCTATGTCAGTGATATCATGCATAAGGGAGATGCCTTACCGATTGTCAAAACCGGAATATTAATGCCTGAAGCAATGAAAGTGCTTGCTTCTAAGCATTTAGGTTGTGTTGCGGTTGTTAATGCAAAGGGTAGTTTGATAGGCATTGTGACGGATGGCGATTTGGCACGCAATATCACCCGTAATCTATCTGAAGTTAGCGTTGATGAGGTGATGACCAAGTCACCAAAAACTATTAAATCTAATATGATTGCTGCTTCCGCAATCGCCTTAATTAATCAATACCAGATCAGCGCTCTGGTTGTAATAGAAGATGATAAGCCTGTTGGTCTTGTTCATTTCCACGATCTATTACGGATCGGCATGGTTTGATAGAGGAAGGCCCTTTATTTCTCAAAAGCAGCCGATGATAATAACTAAGAATACTTTGACCATTTTGGATGTGAATGACTTATTCATTATTAATAATTTTGAGGTTACAAGGCCCATAGTGAGAAACTGTTTGTTAAGAATTATAACAAGGGATAATATCCAAAAAAATGCATTTCTATTGCGATGGTAGAAATATTTTTCCATATGGAATGTTTTTTCAATTGTGCTGTTTTATTTGAGGATAAGTATGGTAGAAATATTTTTCCATATGGAATGTTTTTCCAATTGTGCTGTTTTATTTGAGGATAAGTGTGGAAATAAAAATGCACCTTTTCTGTATCATCAATGATAGAAGCACAATCAGGATTTACACAGCTAAGTATAGCCAAGTTTCTATCTATAATAGCGTAGTGCTCTTCTAGCAAAGGGCATTTTCGTTTCAGACAGTTTTCTTGAATGTGAAAACAGGGCAAGGTTGGATAGAGCAAGGGAGAATTATACCCAATTGGACAGTTCATGTCGGACAAAATGCTCAATTACATGTACGCCTTCTTCGCTATCATTAAGACAAGGAATATGCGCGAAATTCTTTCCGCCATTTTTACGAAAAATATGAGCTGCTTCATTACAAATCTCATCAAGTGTTTCAAGACAATCTGATACAAATCCAGGATTAAGTACGACGATAGATTTTATACCGTTGCGCGCTAGTTCTTCAATTATTTTTTCAGTGTAAGGACGTAGCCATTCTCCAGGTCCAAAACGAGATTGAAAGGTCATCAATAACCGTTTTTCATCTAAACCAAGCTTATGCCGCAACGCTTTTGTCGTGCGTTCACATTCCAAAAAATATGGATCTCCCCGTTTGACGTAGCTTTTCGGAATACCGTGATAGGAAGTAATGATGATTTCCGGTTCAAAATTAATTAAACTTATATGTTTCTTGATCGATGTTACAAGAGCATCGATATAAACCGTATCGTCTGGGTAAGAAGGAATTGTGCGAATCGCTGGCATAAAACGTTTTTTCTGTAGTACCTTGAAAAAGACATCGTTTACCGTTGCTGTTGTAGTTGCCGAATACTGCGGGTAAAGTGGAAAAATCACGATCCTTTTACAACCACGGGTAATCATGGCATTTGTTGTCGTTGCAATAGAGGGATCACTATAACGCATCGCCCAATCGATATCTATTTTGTCATCTTTAAAGAAAGAGCGTAGCTTTTCAGCCTGAGAGCGCGTATAAGTGCGCAGCGGAGATTCATTCTGATCATCATTCCATATACGTGTATAGGCAACCCCCAATTTTTTCGGGCGTATATTCAGTATAATACCATGCAGTATCGGATACCAGATGAAACGAGGCCATTCGATTATGCGTCGATCAGAAAGAAATTCAGCGAGATAACGACGTATGTTACGATAACAAGTTCCATTTGGTGTCCCAAGATTGACAAGAAGAACACCAACACGATTTCTTGATAATTCTTTCATTATCATATGAACATTTTTCAAATATGTTTGGTTAGAGAAAAGTTAAAACTATCGCGCGATGTACAGAGTAAATGAGAGGAATTTGCAAGTGAACAGTTTACATGCGAAACTGTGCCTCGGATAAACGAACGAATTTCAAGTTCAATCAAGCCATTTGAACGGGAAATATAATTTCCCTCCGCTAGTTTTTCATTAGTATCTGGGGAACGAGTCTCAAATATTCCATTATAAAAGGAAGAAACAATGCCGTTGTCATCTACCCATTGCCCATCTATCTTATCCAGATGTAAACTTGATAACTGGCCTGAGGGCACGGGAAAACAGGAAGATACACTGAAGCTTACTGCAGTTAAGAAGAGAGTACGGAAAAAGCGATTAGTAAATTTCGCCAACTTCAACTCCATGTTCCAACAATAGAACGATCCCGGATATATTTTCATGCATTCAATGCTTCATGATTACCACCAGATCGATTATAACATTTAAAGCAGATTTTGGAAGAACGAATTAACTCTCATACACAGCATCTTCTGTATTGTATGACCTTTGGATAGACTAAAAACCGAAAACAGCTAATGCTAACTTATCCAAAAGACCAGGACTCATTATCATGATGAGATCATGTATTCTTTGCAATAGAAATGCCAAAGTCTTGGAATAGAGTTCCACTGTGCCTTACTCTAATTAAGGCATAGAAAAATGGTTTTCGAACGTTTGATCTTTATAGGCTAAAGTTTTCAATTCTTAATTGCACTGATCCCATTGTATTTTGCAATCTTGTATCTATCATAGCCTTCTGCAAGCTTTTAATCCTAATTCTTGCTGTGATGTTAGAATAGAAAAATAAGAGATTTCTTCCTGTTCAGGGTTTCCCGGAGGTTATACTCCAAAATTGAGAATGAAGATAGTATTGAGTCATTTTTTTTGAAGAATAGGAAATAGAATCGAGATGAAGAGTGATAACGGAGAGTTCTAGCATAGAAAGGAAATGAATATGAAGAGGTTTATCTATCAGAAGGAAGCTTAAGAAAAAGATTAAAAGGTGCAGCAGTTTGTGCTTTTCATGCTTCTGTTTTACTTACGTTCGCTAGCGCCTGTTGTATGTCATTTCCGCTTGGAGTCTGGAAAACTCGCAGGCCAAAATCAGGCATAATAGAGTAAAGATGGTCAAAAATATCTGATTGAATGGCCTCGTATTCGTTCCAGATAGTCGTTCTGGCAAAGCAATAGATTTCAAGAGGAAGTCCCTCGGCCACCGGTGATAATTGTCTAACCATTCTATTCATTCCCTCATGGAGGCGAGGGTGGTTTTTGATATAAGCTTCAACGTAAGCACGGAATGTACCAATATTTGTTAATCTTCTAACATCACCGATAATGGTCTTGTCAGCATTAAACTTTTTGTTCCATTCTGCAATTTCTTGCGTTTTGTTTGTGATATAACTTTTGATCTGCCTATACTGGGAAAGACGCTTTATATCGTCTTCTGTTAGGAAAGCGATACTCGATTGATCAATATAAAGCGAACGTTTGATACGACGGCCGCCTGATTCTTGCATGCCGCGCCAGTTCTTTACCGGATCAGTAATCAATTTACGAATCGGAATCGTAGTGATGGTGTTATCAAAATTTTTGACCTTGATTGTATGAAGAGCAATTTCTGCTACGCTACCATCGGTTCCAATCGAGGAAATCTCAATCCAGTCTCCAACTCGTACCATATCTGTTGAAGATATCTGAATGCCGGCAACAAGAGACAAAAGTGTATCTTGAAAAACCAAAAGGAGTACAGCAGCCATAGCACCTAGCCCTGAAAGTAGGATAAGCGGCGAGCGGTCCAATAGTATTGCGACAATCAATATTGCCGCAATAGAATAGAGCATAATCTTGGCAATTTGAATCAAGCCCTTGATCTGCCTGAACTTAGCTTTCTGTTGGTAATGATAAAGCAAATCGATAAAGTTTAGTAGTGCAGAAATAGTTAGTGCTATTATCAAGATAACAAAGGCATTAGCAATATTATGTACAACCATAGCCAGGTTGGGAGATATACTAGGAATGAAATCAATCCCGTATGAAAAGACAAGCACAGGAGCAATGTTAGTTAGACGGCTGATCATTAGACGTGCATCCGCAGCCTGCCTCTGATCAAGGAGAGCAAAAAGCTTCAAGAAGGCACGACCTATCAGATGAGCCGCTAGAAAATTAACAACAAAAGCTGCAAGCAAAAGACCTAAAAGCCCAATGAAAATTTCTAACCATGGGTATCCTGATAAGGAGTTGTGCGTAAACTGCATAATTTGTTGCATGCTTTAAATTTCCTTGTAAGAGGGTACTGTGCAATACTTTTGGAGTAACAATATGGATGTTTTATACAATATATGGACAATTGGTGCCTATATAATATTGCATAATCGAGCAAAGCATACTGGAAGTATTATCGAATTTAGTCAAGTCCGAACTGAGGTAATAAGAAACATCTGATAAAGGGAGTTTCTTGCATTTTTTCGCATGTGTGTATAGTTAGCAAGGGTAGGCATTCATGTCGAATGCTATTCTTTAAAAAACAATCGATTTTAGAAATGGTAATTTTTATTCATGCGTTTTTCGGCAGATTTTCTGGATAAGATCCGTTCTCGGGTACCAATTTCAGCTGTTGTGAGGACGCGTGTCAACTTTAACAGAGAAAAGACCAATACTTCACGTGGGGATTTCTGGGCTTGTTGTCCTTTTCATCTTGAAAAAACGCCGAGCTTTCATTGTAATGACCGACGCGGACGTTACCACTGTTTCGGCTGTGGAGTGAGTGGTGATCACTTTCGCTTCATAAGCGAGCTTGATGGGCTTTCTTTTTTTGAAGCAGTTGAGCGCCTTGCCGATATGGCTGGCATCTCTATGCCTCAACCTGATTCAGAGACTAAAAAGCGTGAGGCTAAACAGGCTTCCCTTTATAAGATTATGGAATTAGCAGCTGGTTTTTTTGAGCAATTGCTGCAAAAAGATGAAGGTGCCTGTGCTCGTAGCTATCTACGCGAGCGTTCTCTTTCATCTGGAGTGCAAAGAATGTTCCGACTGGGTTATGCAGCTGACAGTCGTAATCTACTAAAAAAATTTTTGATTGCAAAAGGCGTGTGCAATTCTCAACTTGAAACATCCGGTCTGCTTGTTTTAGGAGATGATGTGGCGTCCTATGACCGTTTTCGTAACCGCATCATGTTTCCAATTGAAAATGCAAGCGGCCGAATCATCGGTTTCGGTGGTCGAGCGCTTTTCCCGGATACTAGGGCTAAATATCTTAATTCGCCAGAAACAAAACTCTTTTGCAAAAGGCGTACGCTTTATAATTTTTCCCGTGCAAAGCAGGCAAATTTAGCACTTTGTAGGGGAGAAGTAGAGTCTAAGCCGATTATTGTTGTGGAAGGCTATATGGATGTAATTGCTCTTGTGAGCGCTGGTTTTGAGAAAGCTGTTTCGCCCCTTGGCACAACCTTGACAGAAGATCAACTGCATTTACTGTGGCGTTTTTCCAGTCAAACGATCTTGTGTTTTGATGGTGATGAAGCTGGTTACAATGCGGCATTGAGGGTGCTCGATCGGGCTTTGCCTCTCTTAAAGGTTGGTCTTTCACTAAGTTTTGTGCTTTTATCAAACGGCAAGGACCCGGATGACATCATCCGTGAAGGAGGAAAAGAAATTTTTAATGAACTGCTTAAGCAAGCAGTACCAATGGCTGATATGCTTTGGCGACGCGAAATACAGGGTCAAGCATTTAAAACTCCCGAAAGTCGCGCTGCCTTGGAAAAACGTTTACGAGATGCCGCTTTTACCATAAAAGATGAAAGTCTGCGCCATTATTATCTTCAAGATATCCGCGAGCGGTTGCAAATGTTTTTCAAGCCATGGACTTTTGCACCATTTCACAAGGAGAGCAAAACAAAGCGTTGTAATGCGCAGAATACAACCTTAGGTCGATTGTGTTTCTCAGAAAGCCTGATCCATTCTGATCTGGTAAAAAACCGTAAAGATCCTATCCTCGTACGTGAGGCGGCAATCTTGGTAACCCTTGCTAATCATCCGCAGTTATGGAATGAGAACTTTGAGACATTAGCTTCTCTGGAATTCAGCAATCAGGAACTGACGAAGCTGCATTGTGCAATGCTAGATATAATGGCAGAAGAAAATCTTGATAACGCTGACTCTATGTTCCAACTCTTGGATAAAAAGGGAAAGAGTGCTATTATGGCCTGCATTGTGCAACTTGTGCGCAATATTGGTATGCGCAGCGCTTTTGCCGTTGCTCCTATTGAAGAAGCCAGAGCGGCGTTAAAGCAAGCATTGCATTTGTATAAGAGGGCGCATTGCCTACACAAACAATTACGAGAAATCGAAACAGAGCTTCTCGAAAACCTGGATAGCAGTGTATTCGCTTTATTGAGTGATGTTAAAAACGAGCTTGAGCGCACAAACGCTACTGATGCCTTAATTGAGGGGTTTGGTTTATGGGATGTGGATACAAATCATCAAAATGATTCTCTTTTTTTTCGTGAATCAGCCACGAGAGCATAACAAAATGTTCGAATGGTTTAAAGCACAAAGGCGGCTAGATATTAGCAAGCTCAAGTTGAACAAAGGCAGCTATGCATCATGTAATTGCAGTATGTTGTTTCATATTTCCTCGTGTTTCATGCGGAAATGAAAGCAGAGAAAGTAGATTCTGTGCGTTTTAATATAGAAGTTTGTCGCTTGTGCGAACGCTGTGAATATCTGGAGTTTGAATGGTATGTCTAGCAAGGTTAAGCAAAATAAGGATGCGCAAATAGAGCATGAGGTAAATGTAGATGCTTCTCCTCTTGACCTTTCTGATAATGCTATTAAGAAAATGATCAAGCTTGCTAAGAAGCGTGGCTATATCACTATGGACGATCTCAATACTGCTTTACCCTCTGGACAGGTTACATCAGAGCAGATTGAAGACACAATGGTTATGCTATCTGATATAGGTATCAATGTTATCGAGGATGATGAACAGGAAGCAAATCTTGATTCTGATAGAGAAGAAGCAGATGGCAGAAATCTCGTTGAGGAATCAGGGACTGCTCTTGCTGTTAGTGCTAAGCGTGAGCCGACAGATCGTACTGATGATCCAGTCCGCATGTATTTACGTGAAATGGGAGCGGTGGAACTTTTGTCACGCGAAGGTGAAATTACCATTGCCAAGCGAATTGAGGCCGGTCGTGAGATGATGATTGCTGGTCTTTGTGAAAGTCCATTGACATTTCAAGCGCTTATTATTTGGCGTGATGAACTTAACGATTCGCGCATTTTGCTGCGTGAAATTATTGATCTTGAAACTACCTATGCAGGTCCTGAGGCTAAAGAAGTCCCAATTGTCGAAAGGATCAAGGAAGAAAAAGCAACCCAGACAATACATTGCACCACGCATGATGGTAATGAGATTACCAATGTTGGCAGTGAAATACCTGTTGATGAAGAAGATGATGAAGAAGATGATGAGGCCAATCTTTCGTTCGCTGTGATGGAAGAAGAGCTACGTCCTCAGGTTATGGAAACACTTAATTTTATTGCTGTTACTTATGCTAAGCTACGCAAATTGCAGAATCAGCAAGTTGAAAGTGGTCTTACTGGCTCTGATAAAAGCAGTCTGTCCGCAAGTCAGCAATATCGTTACAAAGAATTAAAAGGTCGGTTAATCAAGGCCGTTAAATCACTTTCGCTGAATCAGAACCGCATTGAATCTCTCGTAGAACAGCTTTACGATATTAATAAACGTTTGATTCAGAATGAAGGCAAACTGAAACGTCTTGCCGATTCTAATGGTGTCTACCACGAAGAATTTTTGAAGGAATACCAAGATAGGGAACTTGATCCGGATTGGATTAATTATATTACAACTCTGCCAGGGCGCGGTTGGCAGCAATTCGCTGTGCGCGAAACAAAAAATATTCAAGCGCTACGTCACGAGATCCGGATCTTGACACAGGAGACGGGTATTTCTATCGGCGAATTTCGCCGTATTGTTAGTCAGGTGCAAAAAGGTGAACGTGAAGCAACTATCGCTAAGAAGGAAATGGTGGAAGCCAATCTGAGATTGGTTATCTCGATTGCCAAAAAATATACCAACCGCGGCCTGCAGTTACTTGATCTTATTCAAGAGGGTAATATCGGCCTCATGAAGGCTGTTGACAAGTTTGAATACCGGCGCGGATACAAATTTTCGACTTATGCAACATGGTGGATTCGACAGGCGATTACCCGTTCGATTGCTGATCAGGCGCGAACAATTCGTATCCCAGTCCATATGATTGAAACAATCAATAAAATTGTGCGCACATCGCGTCAAATGTTGCATGAAATCGGGCGTGAACCAACTCCAGAAGAACTTTCGGAAAAACTTTCTATGCCGCTGGAGAAGGTTCGCAAGGTTCTAAAAATTGCCAAGGAACCGATTTCACTCGAGACTCCTGTGGGAGATGAAGAAGATTCGCACCTTGGCGATTTTATCGAGGATAAAAATGTGCTTTTGCCGATTGATGCTGCTATTCAAGCCAATCTACGTGATACAACAACGCGTGTGCTAGCATCACTTACCCCACGTGAGGAACGTGTTTTGCGTATGCGTTTCGGAATTGGTATGAATACTGACCATACTCTGGAAGAGGTTGGTCAGCAGTTTTCGGTTACGCGTGAGCGCATTCGCCAAATTGAGGCAAAGGCTCTGCGTAAACTTAAACATCCAAGCCGTTCACGCAAATTGCGTAGTTTTCTCGATTCATAAACCTTTCGGCAATAAATTGTCATTAGAAAAGCATTAACCCTTTTTTAGCATGCGTTTTTTCTTTTAATCTATATAGAATAAAGATATTTGAAGGATTTTGGATGCAATATTGAGAAGTTGTCTTTTTCGCAGCTTTTAATTATGGGAGGGGTCTGTCGTCATGCCTATCTTATAGCGGGAAAAAAGATTTACTATCTGTGCACTTGGAAGATATGTAATTGATTAAGATTAAATAATTTTGGATTGTTAATGAACAGAAAGCTATTTGAGCAGTATATATTAATAAAGCATTATGCTCTGTGCTTGCTTTTTATCTTTTGGTAAAATTTCCGCACCTCCAAATGATAATTACGATGATAAGGTTGTATCGATAAGTTAAACGTTTTAAAAACGCTTTTACATCCGTAAAAAAGAAAATTAAACGAGAAATATAATCCGCTAATTGCTGATCTTAAAATCAGCAATAATCATTAAGACTGGAAGGTAATAAATATTTGATAAAAAATGTAATGAATTTCATGAGTCTTTCAGCATTTAAGTAAACTTGGTAAAAGGATAAGATAGAAATTTCGATGTAATGGGAATAATTTTAATCTACTTTTCTGCAGATCAAAAATTGGATAAAAATAGGTATTGAGTAAAAGGAGATGGTCACGCCAGTATTGCACCACTGTAGGCCTGAAGATGAAGAAAGCGCTGATTTTTCATCCGCCGTAGTGTTGATTAATGCCAGTCATTATCGATTATTGCAGTGATTAAAAGCTTGCGCCGATTGTCTAAAACTGTATCTATTGCTTCCGATTTTCAACAACAAAAACTTGCGATGGTTGCATCATCTAATTTTTGGCAGCTCTGAAACAAACTCATAAGTCCAACAATCTTAAGAAAAAGAAGGGAAAATGCCAAAAAATCAATTGATTAAGTCCAAAAACTATTTTGACTGCATAGCAAATTTATTTTAATTGACTTCTAAAGTCATCAGAAATAAAAAGCATGCGAGGTGCTATTTTTATTAATGATTGGTGGTGTATCATCCTTGATAATTAAGTGGTGATAACAAATTTTTTTAAAAGAAGCCTTGTCTGCCTGTGTACTTTCGGTTAAGCAGGTATCGGGTCGGGCCTGTAGCTCAATCGGTTAGAGCCGGCGGCTCATAACCGCTCGGTTGGGGGTTCGAGTCCCTCCGGGCCCACCATTAAGTCTTCTATTAAGATAGTACGCTGTTTTTGTCGTGTAATTCACATGCAAAGCGAAGGATATTTATTAAGTTCCTGCAATTTAAATTACTTCTTTTGCCACCATTTTGGTGCTTATCGGACATGAATTGCATTCATGTCTGCCGTTGGCACTGCTCATCCAATGCAATCAAGTTGAGATAAGTAAGCCAGGGTTTTGCATCCAGTATTTTTTTAGATTGGCAAGATACGCAGTATTATTTCTGTTATGTTACTGCCATTCTCTGTTTTCTCTTTTTATGCATTCATGAGTAACAGAATATACTGTTATAAGAGATAACACTCATTACATAGGTGATAACAAATAACAAGTATATTTCGATAAGCTACAATATAGAAGCGAGGACTCTTTGGTTTAGGTCTTTTATTTGGCTAAAATAACTCGACCATATTACCATTACAGGAGGCACTTATGAATTAGCCAATTGGGGAGGTACATATATATCTAATCAAAAAGCTTTTAAATTAAAGATTCTTTTGTGATTGTTGATAGCTTCCGCCTGATTCTCCATTCTTGATAATGTAGCATATTATATTTTATATTAAGGAGATAAACAGTAAATTACGAGATTCTATATACAGCCCGTGTTAACAAGGTAATTCGTTTAAGGACTGAAAATGGGCATTCTGCATTATTTCCGTTGGGCGTTTTTATTTACAATTTTTGGTCTTCTTTTTGGAGCATGGCTTGGGTGGATTTATACTGATACCTTTGCTGGAGCCGGCAGATTTTTCTTTATTTGTATAGTGCTAGCTGTTTTAGAGATTTCTCTTTCTTTTGACAATTCGATTGTCAATGCGCGTGTACTACGTGATATGGAGCCTGTCTGGCAGCATAGATTTTTGACTTGGGGTATTATTGTTGCTGTTTTCGGCGTGCGTATTATCTTACCGCTTGTTATTGTGGCTTGTGCCGCGCGTATTGATCCCTTTTCGGCACTTCGGCTTGCTATATGGAATCCCCATATATATGCACGCATCATGATGGATGCTCATACGGGAATTGTTGCTTTTAGTGGTACGTTCTTGATGATGGTCGGATTAAAATATTTCTTTAACGCTGAGAAAGATGTGCATTGGATTCGTATCATTGAAACCTATGCGTGCAAATTCACATCTATGCGAGGAATCGAAACTATCTTGACGCTTGTTTTTATTCTTGTGTTTACAGAACTTCTTGATTCTTCTGAAAAGCCAACATTTTTGATAGCGGCTCTTTATGGACTTCTCAGCTTTCTTATTGTCGAAGGAATGGGGAAATTAGTTAATGGCAAAAGAAGAAAGGTAAATACCATACGCTATAACGGGGCAGCTACTTTTTTTTATCTTGAGGTACTCGATGTCAGTTTTTCATTTGATGGAGTTGTCGGGTCATTTGCTCTGTCCACTAACCTTTTTATTATTGCTATCGGCCTTGGTATTGGCGCTTTTTATGTGCGTTCTATGACGGTTATGCTCATCAAAAATGGGATACTTAGCAGGTATCGTTATCTTGAGCATGGGGCTTTTTACGCCATTCTTATTCTGGCCCTCATCATGTATGTTCATACACTGCTTTATATTCCAGAAGTTATCACCGCTCTGATCGGCATTTTGTTTATTCTTGCAGCATTTTATTCATCTATCGATTATAATCGTAAACACCCAGAGAAACGCATGGACGTTCTATAACGACAAATAATTTTCTAATAGAAAATCAATATTCCGCATAATCTCCACTACGCATTTAGCGATTCTTCCTTGTTCATGAAAGGTGCGTCTGTCAATTCTCGCTCTTTCAGAAAAGCCCATATAGGAGAATGGTTAATCTAAAACCAAATCTATCATACCCTGGCAATACCTCTAGGAATTTAGCAGATTTTATAATCTGTTTAGACATGATTTTATTTATCTAGAATTATAGCCATTACAGCATAGTTATTTATAGAGGCCTATGATAGGTTACGATGGATGAGTAACTGCATAATTGCAGCATTATTCCGCATGACAAAAACACAAAATCAGCTCTGAATGAATAGCCCATCCCGAACAAGTGAAATCTGTGCAGAAAAACGCGATAATCGCTTATCACAAGACAATGATAAACCAACCTCTTTAACTGAAAATCCTTCATCAAATCGGATGAATAATCCTTACTCATCTTCAATTAAATTTGACTAAGTAGGATAGAACGGATTTACAGTGAGCTGATTTTGATGGTAAAGGTGTCTATCAGTTAGAGTGAGTATTTTGCGAAAAGTTTCTGTATTTTGATATTCATTGGCTCAATAATGGGCCGGAAGGTTACTTATTAGAGTGATTATGGTGTGGTTTTACCGTGTTAAGTTGTTCCGGATCTTTTATGTCATTATTGGATATTACCTATATGTGTGAGCTTGCTGCTCATGACAGTGAAATTGAGAAGTTAAATGCTGAAGCCTTTGGCCCTGCCCGTTATACACGCGCCGCTTATTTTATCCGTCAGGGGGGGCCTCATGATCTCTCGCTTTCCTTTGTCGCGCTTGCAGGAAAAAGTCTGATCGGTTCTTTGCGTATGACACCTATTGCTATAGGATCAAGCAGAGCACTTTTGTTAGGGCCCATTGTTGTCTGTCCTGATTGCAAAAACACCGGAGTTGGAAGCAAACTCATAAAAACAGCTCTTGATAGCGCTAAAAAAGCTGGGCATCAGCTAATTATCCTTATTGGGGATGAGCCCTATTACCGTCGTTTCGGTTTCAAAAAGACTCTTAGTCATAAAATATTGATGCCTGCACCAGTTAATCCGCAGCGTCTCTTAGCCTATGAAGTAACTGAAAACGCTCTTCAGGGAGCCGTTGGTCTTGTACGTCATGTAAATTGTGTTAAATAAATCTCCTACAAGATGCCTAAAAATCTATTCATCTGAATAGGAATAGGCAGAGAAATTTAACCAGTGTGAATAATTATCGTACACCTATATAGAGACATCTTTACAATCGATTTTTATATCATAAGCCTGTTCTAAGAAATAGTAATTGTATAGCTGCAACACAGATTGTGCAGATGTACCACAGGATTTTATCCCATAGTCGATTGATATTCAAGAGCAATAATTCAAAAGATGAAAAATGCCTAATTACGATTAAGATTTAGAATATCGAAATTAATAAACAAACAATCACCCACCATGTGGGTCTGTACCATCGATCAACAAGGCAGTACGATATAATCGCTCTTTCAGTATTTTCAGTCGAAACAATTTGAATCTTCCATTGTCGATATTTCTCCTTAAATATCAATTACAGAGCAGTGCACGCTTTTACATCAAGCTTACAAATTTATAAACTTTTAGTAAAAATAATTAAAAACCTATATTGCGATATTTAAAATACAAGAAAACAGAAACGTATTAGTATCGATAAGATCTTCTATTCCCATTATTTTCTACATTCAGCAATACTATTTCCATTCTATTGAATAGCTATTAAAAGAGCAATGGAAGTTATTTGATTCATTATTCACAAATATGATACAAAATGCTCAGATAATTTTAAATCATATTTTGAATTATTAATAATAAAAGCTGTGAAAAATCTTTTGGTCACTTTAAAATATCTGTAATCTCAATAAATTTAACCGAAAATATTGCAACACTTGCGCGCTGAAGAAAAAAAGTTCAATCAGAATAAGAACTTTAGAGATTTGAGTAAAGAAGGCAGCGTTATGGCACATGATACAATTGACGATACTAGGATATACAGCAAAGAGGTATTAATTGATTATCTAGCCGCAGGCTGTAAACCAGCGGATCAGTGGCGCATTGGCACTGAGCATGAAAAATTCCCATTTTATACGGATGGGAATCGTCCTGTTCCTTATGCCGGTGATAAAGGTATTCGTGCACTCCTTGAAAATATGCAAATACTACTCGGTTGGGAAGCCGTTATTGACGAAGGCAATACTATTGGCCTTGTCGAGCCAACAGAACAAGGAGCCATTTCGCTTGAGCCAGGAGGCCAATTTGAGCTTTCAGGTGCACCGCTTTCGACTATTCATCAAACATGTCGTGAAGTTCATGTTCATTTTTCCCAGCTGCATCAAATTGCCAAGCCGCTTGGTATAAATTTTTTGGGTATTGGCGCTAGTCCTATATGGACATTAGCTGAAACGCCGATTATGCCTAAGTCCCGCTACAGAATTATGGCTAATTACATGCCGAAAGTTGGCAGCCACGGTCTTGATATGATGTATAGAACATCAACTATTCAGGTTAATCTAGATTTTTCATCGGAAACAGATATGCGGCGCAAAATGCAGGTTGCTATGAAACTCCAGCCGCTTGCCACAGCACTTTTTGCCTCCTCTCCCTTTACAGAAGGCAAACCTAACGGTTTTCTTTCATGGCGTTCAGAAATTTGGCGCAACACTGATAACAACCGAACTGGCATCTTACCTTTCGTTTTCTCACCACAATTCGGTTTTGATGATTATGTTGAATGGGCTTTTGATATACCTATGTATTTCGTGCTTCGGGAAGGACAATATTATGATACGACAGATGTCACGTTTCGGCAGTTCATGAATGGAGCACTAAAAAATAAATTACCGGACGGTGAAGCGACAATAGGTGATTGGATAAATCATCTTTCCACACTTTTTCCCGAAGTAAGGTTAAAACGATTTCTTGAAATGCGTGGTAGCGATGGTGGACCTTGGTGGCGCATCTGTGCCTTGCCAGCTTATTGGGTCGGATTGCTTTATAACGAAGACTCCCTGGCTGAAGTAGAGGCAATGGTACAGGATTGGACTTTAGAAGAAATTCAGGAAATGCGTGATCACGTAGCAGTTCTTGCGTTAAAGGTACCCTTCCGCAGTGCAACATTGCTTGAATTTGCCCGTGAAACTCTTAAAATTTCTCGTAAAGGTCTAGAAAAACGTAATCAGTTAAACAATGCTGGCAATGATGAAACAATTTTTCTTGATTTACTTGAAGAAATTGTTATCAAAGGTGAGACAGAGGCGGAAAAAATGCTTTCACAGTATCGAGATACCTGGAGCGGTTCTGTTGAACCGGTCTTCCGTGAGTGTCTTAACTGCAGCGGGGAAAAGTAGAAATATGACTGATAAAGCAGCTTTTCATGATCGATTTCTTTGAACTGATAAAAAAATCCAATGCCACAGAGTTTACTGTATCTGAACTTTCTCGCGCTTTGAAAAAGACACATCGAGGATGCTTTCGGTTACGTGCGTGTACGCGGAGAAATTTCAGGATACCGGGGATCCACATGCTTTAGGGCATACTTATTTTGCCTTAAAAAATGAAAAACTCGGCTTGAAGCGATTATATAGCGCGGTGTGATAAGCAAACTTAAATTCAAACTCAAAGAAGGAGTGGAAATAGTTGCTTCCGGAAAATTAACGATTTATCCGGGTTCTTCTAAATATCAGTTTATAATAAATACATTTGAACCTGCTGGCACAGGCGCATTAATGGCTCTCTTAGAAGAACGCAAAAAAGGCTGAGAGAAGAAGGGTTATTTGATGGAATCACCTAAACAACCTCTGCCTTTCATGCCTATGGTGGTTGGTGTTGTTAGATCCCCCAGTTATCCATGATATCATTCACCGGATTTTTCTGACCGTTGCCCGCTCCATATTCTGGTCTGGCCAGTGCGCGTACAAGGAAAACAAGCGGAGATGAAATTGCAGCAGCAATCAACGGATTCAATAACCTTTGACGGCATAATTTTGCGTTCTGATCTCATCATTGTTGCTCGTGGAGGTGGAAACCTTGAAGATTTATGGGGAGTTAATGATATGAAATTGCCGTTCGTGCTGTTGTTCAATCGTATTTACCAATTATTTCAGCTGTTGGGCACGAAACGGACTAGACATTAATTGATTACGTTGCTGACAAGCGTGCACGACCCCAACAGAGGCTGCTGAAATAGCGGTTCCTGTCAAGGTAGAGCTGGAAGTTGCTATTTCATCCTGGAATGTACGGCTTGAGGCCGCTCTTTCTCGCTTGCTAATATATCGCGCTACAAGTGTCTATCAGGGTTAACACGTGGCCTTCCCTTCCCACAATCGGTCAAATCTTGCTGCCGTATCAACTGCATGATGAAGTTGTGAGTCGTTTATCGCGTGCACTTATCATCAGCATTAGCCAAAAAAGAGGCTGTTTTAATACCTTTTCCCGCCAATTTTCATCTTTTTTGATTCTACATCCTTTACAAGAAAAACAGAGCATCTTGACTTTGTCTGTTGAACGGTTATTGAGAATTCTGCTTAGCAGAGTTGATTGACAGCGCCGCGATTACCGAAATGTTATCCGACATTCTTCTTCTAAAAGTTTAATATGGGTTATTTTATGTAATAAGCATGAAGTATGTTCTGCTTTTTCAACAGGCAGAAACAACAATTCACTGAATTCTTAAGAGTAAAAAACAGCGTTTAGGTGAGTTTTGTCATCTGATAAAAACACTTTCTCATAAAAGAATCCTAGAACGCGGATTTGCCATTGTTCTTAACTCACAGAATCGGCCGTTTAAGAAAGCTCACGATATTTCCCTTGGTGAAAAGCTTACCCTGCGTTTTTCCGATGGTCAAATTAAGGCAACCAGCAACACAGGAAAAAACTATCCTTAAAAAGAGAGAAGATTCTACAACAACCAGCACATAAGAAAGCGGATAGAACAAAGATAATCACGGGCCATTTTGTTTCACAGTTTTGATTCTATAAAATCCCTTCTCTAAGGAGAGAAATATTGCTTGATGGCTAGAACTAAGACTCTACTGAAAATATGGATCCTAAATACCAAATTGATTCTGTAAATGCTAAATAATGGATTGCTTTGTTAAAAACAAAGCACCTAATTCAACTTCTCATTAATTGGAATTTGATGATCTTTCAGAAGATTTTTTGATCTTCTTCTTGACTTTTTATGCAAAGATTGGCGATATGAACGGTGGGAGGCTGGTGGTGGACGAGCTACTTGCCAACTGGGTCAGGTCTGGAAGGAAGCAGCCCTGGTGGGTTTTGCACGGGTCACGTTGATCCGGTCTCCTGCATATTGTTGTGCATTGTTTATAGGCTGGCTTATCTCTTGTAAGCTAATAGAAACAATGAAAAGGCAATAGAAAATCCGGCAATACGAAAAGACTTGAGATCTATTGATCTTGATTATCAAAGACTATTAACCTTTCAAAACTAGATAAACAATATGAAAATAAAGACGGCGGAAAAAGCTTATCATATTCTTGCCCGCAAATATCGCCCGGAGGGTTTTTCTAGTTTAATCGGTCAAGAATCGATGATTCGTACGCTGACCAATGCGTTTGAAGCAGGTCGTATAGCCCAGGCGTGGATGTTAACCGGTACACGTGGTGTCGGGAAAACGACGACAGCGCGTATTTTAGCTCGGGCTCTTAATTACGAAACAGATAAAGTTAACAAACCGACAATTGAACTTCAGATACCGGGTAAACACTGTCAAGCTATTATGGAAAGTCGTCATGTTGATGTCCTTGAGATGGATGCTGCTTCTCATACGGGTATTGATAATATACGTGAAATTATTGAACACATACGATACCGTCCTATTCTCGCTCGCTACAAAGTTTATATCATTGATGAAGTACATATGCTTTCACCACAGGCTTTTAACGGTCTTTTGAAAACTCTCGAGGAACCTCCTTCTCACGCTAAATTTATCTTTGCTACAACGGAGATCCGCAAAGTACCACTTACTGTTCTCTCGAGATGTCAGCGGTTTGATTTGCGTCGAATTGATATAACCACACTGGTGCAGCATCTAAAAAAAATTTCTGATGCTGAAAATGTTAGAGCTGAGGAAGCTGCACTCTTCATGATTGCTCGCGTAGCTGAAGGCTCAGTTCGTGATGCACTTTCTATTTTGGATCAGGCAATAAACCATGGCAACGAAGAGGTAAGAAGAGAAACTGTACAAAGCATGCTTGGTCTCGCAGACAGAGCGCAGATTATTGATCTCTTTTCTAGCATCATGAGTGGTGAGATTACTGCTGCCTTACGAGTATTTAAAAATCTTTATGACACTGGCGTATGTCCGATATCTATTATAATTGATCTGGCTGAGTTTACTCATCTTGTCACACGGATGCGGGTTACACCGGAAGTTGCGAAGGATATGGCCTTTTCAGAAGAAGAGCGTTTATGTGGTAGATCCTTTGCAGAAAAACTTTCGATTCGCGTTCTCTCGCGATGTTGGCAAATGTTATTAAAAGGAAGTGCAGAAATTGAAAATTGTATGCGACCGTTTCAGGCAGCTGAGATGTTATTGATTCGTCTAACTTATGCAGCAGATTTACCGACACTTGATGAATCATTAAAGATTTTCACCAGTACATCAAATACCGCGATAATAAAAGCCATTCCTGCAGAATCTAAACCCACCTCTTCAAGTCTAATATCTTCTTTGTTAACAAAAAAAAGTACAACGGCACTCGTACCTGCTGTAGATAAAAAGAGGAAGCATTTTGAAAGTCTGCAAGATATCATCCGCTTTGCCGATGAAAAAAATGATATTCAGTTCAAATTTATCATCAAAGAATTTATCCGCCCTATCTCTTTTAAGCCAGGATATATCGAATTTTCTCCAGCAAAGAAACCGCCCTACAATCTTTCCTGGAAAATTGCTAAAACACTTCATGAATGGACAGATGAACATTGGGTTGTTAAGATGGTTGACGAGGGCGGTGGACAAACCATCGCCGAGAAGGAACAATCAAAACGTGATGCTCTACTATCTGATACAGAGAATGATGTTGATGTTGCTGCTGTTTTAAGTTCTTTTCCTGGCTCTAAAGTTGTTGATGTACGTTTTAGCAAACAGAATGATAAATCGATAAAAAACGGTAGCCATGATGACTTTGACTCCAGATATAGTGGATGAGGATAGCAGTAAAGAACATCAGGGGCATAACAACCTATAAAAGGAGTTTTCTCATGCGTGATATAGTGGGTATGATGAAAAAGGCTAAAGAAATGCAGGAAGAAATTGCAACTTTGGAAGTTACAGGGTCATCTGGGGCAGATCTTGTAAGTATTACGTTGAATGGACAAGGAAATATGAAAGCCATCAAAATTGATACTTCTCTTATAAAGGCAGAAGAAATTGAGATTTTGGAAGACCTGATTATAGCAGCCCATAATGAAGCGAAGAGGAAAATTGAAACAGCTATAACACAAAAAACTCAGGGATTAGCAGATGGATTATCAATTCCTCCCGGTTTGAAGTTGCCCTTTTAAAAAGATATTTTCTTTTGCATAAATAAAAAACGCCTGTACTTCTTTATTAATGATAGAAAGCCTTTTGTAATAGAAAGCTATCTTCTTTTCGGTTATCCACAGCGGCTTCTTTAAATGGCCTTTTGATGCAATGCAGGGTATTTTTTACTGTGAATCACATTTTCGCGAATGTGCTTAGGTTTTTTGACAAATTTTTGAGATCGAATAACACGAGCAGAAGTTCTCTTTCTAAAAAAAACAGAAGAGTTCAGCCACAATGGCCAATCCATATTATGAAATATTCCGAATTCCAGGTACGATGGCTTTTTCTATTACCGGTCTTATTGCCCGTTACCCACTTGCTATGATAACCGTTGGCATTGTTACCATGATTTCACAGACACGTGGTCTTTATGGCTTGGCTAGTCTGGTAGCAACTACTTATGCTGTATCAGGCGCTTTCATTGCGCCGCAAATTTCCCGTTTGGCAGATTGTTACGGCCAAGCGAAGATTGCACTTCCAGCTAGTGTTATCTCCGCATGTGCTATGGTAGGGCTTATTTTAGCCTCTCATTACCGAGCTCCGACTTGGAGCCTGTTTGCTATTTCTACACTTATCGGAGTTATGCCCAGCTTTGGTGCTTTCGTTCGGGCTCGCTGGTCTCGGCTTTTCAGCGGATCATTAAAATTGCATTCAGCTTTTGCCTATGAATCCATCATTGATGAAACTATTTTTATGACAGGTCCTGTCATTGCTATTTATCTATCAACTATATTCTTTCCAGAAGCAGGGCTCGGCGCAACAATCATTCTACTAATGATAGGCTGTGTTCTGTTCTGTCTGCAAAAAAAAACAGAACCCTCCATTTTATCTCGAAAGAATAATGATGGACAATCAGTTATCTTATTAGCACCCGTGCAAATACTTGCTTTTACTCTACTTGCCATTGGTGGCATTTTTGGTACAGCAGAAGTAACAGCAGTTGCCTTTGCCCAAGCACAAGGAAATATGACAAATGCTATGTATCCTTTAGCAGCCTATGCTTTAGGTTCCTTCATTGCTGGGATTGTATATGGCGGACGATTTATAAAAATGGAATTATCTCGTCAATTTGTTGTAGCTATAACATTCGCTGCTCTAACGACCTTACCGCTTCTTTTTGTTAGCAATATCTGGCATTTAACATTGGCTTTTTTTATTGCAGGAGCAGCCGTTTCTCCGACAATTATTATTGCTATGAAATTAGTTGAAAGCTTGGTCCCAAGAGAAAAAATGACAGAAGGCATAACATGGGCCAGCACAGGTTTGAGCTTGGGGCTAGCTATTGGAATTTCTTTATCAGGGTTAGTTATCGATAGATTTGGCATGCAAAAAGGATTTTATATTTCAATATCTGCAGGTTTTCTTGCTCTTCTTATTATTGTCTTATTCCGAAGAATAATTGGAAAAAAGCCAACAAATCACTAAATTTGGTTTATAGACTGGCAAATATCGAATACAAATAGCAGAAAAATCACGCGATAAAAACCCCTTCCTACTACCTTATGTTATCTGGAAACTATATTGTCGTTATATTAATCTACAGAGGACGAACAGATACAAACCTTCTACCCTTTATATCCAATCAACAAATATATTTAATCTTTATTCCACCATGGCCATGGCCATACAAAAAAATAGTCGAAATTCTATTCCGCCGCTCTTGCTACTGGAAGAACAGATATGAAGATGCGGTCATTGGATTTAGTATAGAATGAAACCTTACCGTTGGAAAGTGCAAATAGTGTATGATCCTTACCTATACCGACATTTTTTCCTGCATGCCATTTGGTTCCGCGCTGGCGTGCGATAATGTTTCCAGAAAAAACAGCCTCACCGCCAAATTTTTTTATACCAAGGCGTTTAGATTCCGAATCACGACCATTGCGCGAGGAACCACCAGCTTTCTTATGTGCCATCTCTACTCTCCTTCAATCTTTGTTTACTCTACTAACTTCTTGATCACAGTCTTTTTTCTGCTTTGCGTTACCCATCAGAATTTTTGAAACACGAATTGTTGTTAACAACTGGCGATGACCTCTGCTTCGTTTAGAGTTTTTACGGCGGCGTTTTTTAAAGGCGATAACTTTGCGAGCACGACCCTGTTCTACCACTTCCGCTATAACAAGTGCACTTTTAACAATAGGCGAACCGATTACCGTATTATTGTCTTCACAGATCATAAGAACCTCTGAAAATTCAATAATGTCACCGGTGTCACCGGTAATTTTCTCGACTTTAATAAGGTCATTGGTGGCAACTCGGTATTGTTTACCTCCGGTTTTAATGACTGCGAACATTTATTTTGCCTTCCGTTCCATTTATTTTTAGCCTCAGTAGAGCAGATTTTCATTCTTGATGATCATAATATACTGCAAACTGAGGCAACACATGCTTGCTCCACCTTACGGTAGGCACTAAAGAATTTGATATAAATGAATCCGCACCCGCATCCCGGAGTCTATAAGAGGTTACATGTTGGTAAGTCAAGAATTTTCCTACAATTTTTACAAATTAGGACTTGTCAGCAAGCAGTGTTAGTGGCTACTAGCAGATGCTAGATTCGATAACAAAATATTTTACAGGATTTTATTTCAGATGGAGAGGTGGCTGAGTGGTCGAATGCACCGCACTCGAAATGCGGCATGGGGGTAAACTCCATCGGGGGTTCGAATCCCCCCCTCTCCGCCACTAATAGCGATACGTATCCAAGTTTGTTCACTAATGTAATTTAAAAGTTAACCACTGCAAATGCCTTATGTAATTGAAATAATGAACAAATTTCAATAACCCACTTTGGAATAAAGATAGGTGCAATTAGATCCTTAAAAAATGACGAAAAGCAGCAAATTTACAAATAATTAAGATTGAATTGTGGACTATTCTCCATAGATAGGGAATAGATAATTGAGAGAACTATTGTTACAGCAAAAGGAGAAACCAATAAAGTTATAATAGAGTTGATGATTTCACCAGCTTGCTTTGGGAAAGCGCTAAAAGGCACATATCATCAATATTTTTAGGTACCTACAGAATGCCAGAATATGTCAGCATTCATATGCAAGAAGTTTACTAATTTTGGCTAATAACAGCAACGCAGATTAGAAGTCTGGATATGCATAATTTGATTTAATAGCCTTCTTTGGTACATTAATTACCAAAATCCATCTGAGAATTTTGTATGCCTACGCAACCAAATTTATTCTCTAATAGTGCCATCCTTTAAATTATACAAAAAGCACTAGTAAAATTTATCATCTACAGATGAATTATACAACTCAGCATAATCATGACGGAATATCTAAAACTACTTTAAATTTAACTGAGCTACATGCCAGTCCAATAATCTTGAATCGAGGTTGAAAAACTGAAAATCGGTGCACAGCTATTTATTTATAGCTAAAGAAAACAGCTAAGGCCGCAATAGCACTATAGCTAAAAGCGGCAATAGAGTTCCAACCAGCCATAGAAAGACCAAGGAAATAACCTACTGCCTTCGAGCACAGATTCGGGTGCATTGTATTAAGATTATCCAAAAGATTGCTGACAGTTTTTAGCATAGATAGATCATCTGACAAAATGCAATCACGCGGGCCGAGCCACAGCATCCACTCCATTCCGACATGATAGACAGACAAGGCAAAATCATAAAACATTAGGAGAAAAGTTGCGATAAAAAGCCTACGAATATAAATATCCAAAATACGTATGGTAAATAAAATAATCGTCACTATCATGAGTAGCGCACCAATATAATATGGCGTTCGCTCCATCAAACATAGTTTACATGGCATTAATCCGATAATATACTGAAAACCCAAAGCGCTCAACACTGTGCCTGACATTGCTATAAAAAGAAAAATAGCTAAAAATATCTGTACCAGTCGCGTAGAGCAAAAAAAGTGTGATGCAGGTTTTGGCATCAGGATTTTCCTGTTTTTATCAAAAAAAACTTATTTATTAAATATAGGCAAGGAAAAACGTAATCCACTTTTACAATCGCTAGAGATAAAAGACACTGGTAAAGCATTATAACAGTCAAATGAAGGCATTCAATGCGCCTAATAAATAAAGAAAAAATATTCTATAAATATCAAAAGAACCCTTATAAAAAATATACTTGCGTGTGGTAATTTATTTTTTGCAGAAAGACAGTCTGAAATAGTTGACGTGCGACTCTATCTTTTTTATATTTCAGGGCATTTTTAGCGTAGATTTTCTTCGTTTTCATACTTGCGGGTGTGGCGGAACTGGTAGACGCGGCGGACTCAAAATCCGCTTCTCTTGCAGAGTGTCGGTTCGATTCCGACCACCCGTACCATATTTCTTTGCAATGTTTGAACTTCATTCCACGTACGGTTTTTATCTATGCGAAAAATAGCAAGGATATTTTTGTTTTTCCTTTCAATTCAGCATTAACTAGTTTATTAACCACGCACCGCTCAAATCGTCCAAGGCAACAGGTAAATATTGCAACAATTGCTATCAACATTTAGTAGAATTATACGACAATGCGATACGCTGCAATTTATCACTAGTGACGTATCTAGAGTATATATAATTACATAATAGAATCAGTTAATTTTTCTGCTAAAAGCTGATAATAGTCGAAACCCAATCTTAAATTGATTGACATTTTGTAGCGATGTTGGGAAGCTAGACAAAACTCTAGACCTAAGAAATCCAAATGCTGAATCGTTTCTTTTTTGATAGTCGTCGCTCTTTTTCTTCTCTCTCCGAAAAAGAAATACTAGCGCTTGCCATTTCTTCTGAAGAAGATGATGAGCAAATCTACCTCGATTATATTGAAGGGATTCGATCAGAATTTCCTGATACTGCTAAGATGTTTGAAAAAATGGCAATAGAAGAAAGTCGGCATCGTCAATATCTGATTGAAGTATTCAGAAAACGTTTTGGTGAACACATTCCGCTTATTCGCCGGGAGCATGTACGGGGGTTTTATAAGCGCAAACCTGATTGGTTGGTACGCCCTCTCGGTATTGATCATATCCGCATGCAAGTAGCGCGCATGGAAGAACAATCCGCTCGTTTCTACCGGACAGCAGCAAAACAGATTACAGATGCTAAAACTCGCAAGCTCTTAGGTGATCTTGCAATGGAGGAAGATATTCATGAGCATACTGCTAAAATTCTAGAAAAAAAATATACGCCTGGAAATGTGAAAGAAAAAGAATGGGAGCATGAACGCAAAAAATTTTTGCTAACCTGGATTCAACCCAGCTTAGCTGGCCTTATGGATGGTTCCGTCTCAACTCTTGCACCGATTTTTGCTGCAGCTTTTGCTACAGGGGATACGCGACAAACCTTTCTTGTCGGCCTTTCTGCATCAATTGGTGCCGGTATTTCTATGGGCTTTACTGAAGCCGTTCATGATGACGGAAAGATTTCAGGGCGAGGCTCGCCTATTAAACGCGGTATTGCCAATGGCATTATGACAACGCTTGGCGGTATTGGCCACACTTTACCTTATTTCATTTCGCATTTCAAATTAGCTACAACAATTGCCTGCATCATCGTTTTCCTAGAACTATGGATTATTGCCTTTATTCAAAATCGATTTATGGATACGCTGTTTTTCCGGGCAATTTTTCAAGTTGTTCTAGGTGGCGCATTGGTTTTTGCAACTGGCATTCTGATCGGAAGTTTTTGAACATAAGTATATACCAAGAAGTGATTTGCATATCATAGTAAAATTATTTTAATGAAGGGATATAATATGATAGAAGGGATTTCGCTATGTCTGTCCTGCAACTTTCTCTCCTAGTTACCCAACTATCTCATGCTGCAAATCTTGAACTGCCGTCTTACCAAACAACTGGTGCAGCAGGGCTTGATTTGCGTGCTGCAATCTCAGATCATAGGCCGATCACTCTGTTTCCTGGTAAGCGAGTCCTTGTGCCGACAGGGCTTGTCTTTGAGGTGCCCCAGAACTTTGAAATTCAAATCAGACCTCGATCTAGTCTTGCTTTACAACATGGAATCACCTGCTTGAATACACCAGGCACTGTTGACAGTGACTATCGCGGTGAAATTCAGGTTTTACTGATTAATCATGGCGAAGAAGAATTTCGTATCATACGCGGTATGCGGATAGCTCAGGCTATTGTCGCTTGCGTTGCTCAGGTAAAAGTAATTAAAAGTACTCATATGTCTGAAACTGCAAGATCCACAGGTGGATTTGGCTCAACTGGCCAATATTAACAATTAAAAGGATTGCAATTTTTTATTTTTATAAAATCTGTAGATTAAAACGCAAATCATAGATTTTGCGCGATGTTTTTCAGATTCTTGAAATTCTACTTTCGTAGTCTTAAACAACTTTCCAGTTGGTACTAAAGTGATAATGGGGAAAGATACAATATGCAAACAGCAGTTTGTCAATTCTTTTGTTATTCAAAAAACGAAAAATACTCCAAAATAAAACTTTTGGTGGAGCTAAGCGGGATCGAACCGCTGACCTCCTGCATGCCATGCAGGCGCTCTCCCAACTGAGCTATAGCCCCTTTGCAAATTAGGAATTAAGCTAACACACCCTAATAAATGAAAATAACGTAGCTGTGAACCCGTCATACTTCTCAAAAAACACCTTGGATTCTTGTAATCAAACGCCCCAATGCGCGGCATTGCATAGATTGCTTCTCGCAAAAAATCAAGCAAAAAACTGTTTTTCCGAAAAAAATCTAGAACCATAACTTATCTAAAGAACTTGCCAATTATCCTTGATAAAGCAAAAGAATAAAAATTCCCCGCAGCAACTTTTGAATTCTAAAGACAGATGTCGTATGGCTATTCATTATCATTGTTTATACCACCGCCGATAATGCCACTAACATCATCATCTCCCTCCTCTTCCGGGAGAAATGCATCATCATCGCTAAGGTCAGGCAATTCATCATCTTTCTCGCTTTCCTCCACATCATCAAGCGAAACAAATTCCGATTTTTCGATTGTCGGTTCAAGTTCATCTTTGGCTTCTTTCTTTTCCTCATCTGCCTTCACAGAAGACTCGAAATAAGAACGCGGATAGGAAATACCAGTGTATGGTGACACAATCGGATCGCGATTCAAGTCATAAAATTTCTTTCCCGTTTCTGGGTCAGTACGTTTGATTCCAAATTTTGTTTTTACCACGTATAGCCTCTTCCGGTTTACTATCATAAGATATATAAATTTTTAAAGACAGAAAATCTCCAGGTTGGCTGCTTAAACTTAAAATGATGTTTTTGTCAAAGAGAAATAGACTTTCAAGTGTTAAATTTCATTACTGACGATAGCAATTCCCTATGATACAAAAGAGAGAAGTGCTTATTTAGTTTTACTTCAAGATTCGGTTGTTCTTTAAATGAATACATCACACACTGCAAAGCCTGTTACCGCTCGTCGCTCCAATGCGCTCAAAGGCAATGTCCGCATACCGGGAGATAAATCTATTTCACATCGCTCTTTTATGTTCGGAGCATTGGCAAGTGGTAAAACATATGTAAACGGCCTACTTGAGGGCGAGGATGTCTTGAATACTGGTAGGGCTATGCAAGCCATGGGGGCTTTTATCCAGAAAGAAAAGGATACTTGGGTCATTCAAGGGACAGGTAACGGTTGTCTTCTACAGGCTAATCAACCGCTTTATTTCGGCAACGCCGGAACCGGCGTTCGCCTGACCATGGGGCTTGTCAGCACCTACGATATGGAAACTACCTTTGTCGGCGATGCTTCCCTTTCAAAACGCCCGATGGAGCGAATACTTGAACCTCTGCGATTGATGGGAGTTCAAGTCAAGGCGGCACAAGGTAGTAGACTACCTATTACCCTGCACGGTCCTCGGGTGGCTGCTCCACTCATCTATCGGGTACCAATGGCATCCGCACAAGTTAAATCTGCCGTACTGCTGGCCGGGCTCAATACACCAGGTATTACGACGGTGATCGAATCAGTTATGACCCGTGATCATACGGAAAGGATGCTATATAGTTTTGGTGCTGATATTGAAGTGGAAACGCCTATTTCAGGTGAACGAATAATTCGGCTTGTTGGTCAAAAAAGCCTAAAAGGGCAAGTTATAGACGTGCCAGGTGATCCTTCTTCTGCTTCATTTTTGCTTGTTGCCGCCCTTCTTATTCCGGAATCGGATATCGTTATTCATAACGTGCTAGTGAGTCCAGCGCGAGCAGGTATTTTCCTTACTCTTCAGGAAATGGGGGCGGATATTAGATTCTTGGATGAGAGGATCACCGGTGGCGAAAATGTCGCAGATCTACACGTGCGCACATCATATCTCAAAGGCATCAATATCCCGCCTGAACGAGCTCCATCTATGATTGATGAATATCCAGTTTTAAGTATTGCTGCAGCGTTTGCCGAAGGTAAAACTATCATGACAGGCATTGAAGAATTACGTGTGAAAGAATCTGACCGTATTGCCGCAGTCGCTGCTGGGCTAAAGGCAAATAATATTTTCTGCACAGAAGGCATAGATTATCTTATTATTGAGGGACGTCCTGAGGGCAAAAATTCTGGTGGCGGAATTGTAACTACTCATCTTGACCATCGTATTGCGATGAGTTTCCTTGTTATGGGTCTTGCATCACAGCATGAGGTTACTATTGATGATGCTAGCATGATAGCTACAAGCTTCCCACAGTTTATTAATCTCATGACAGAGCTAGGAGCTAATTTTGCATGACAAGGCCATTTGTTATTGCCATTGATGGTCCTGCTGCTTCTGGAAAAGGAACGTTGGCGAAAAGGCTTTCTGCCCATTATCATGTGCCTCATTTTGATACCGGTTTGACATATCGTGCCGTAGCTTACAGCATGCTAAAAAATAATGTCGACCTTACAAATGAACAAGCTGCAATCGATATTGCTGAAAAACTTGATCTTACACAACTAAACTCTGAATTATTTACTTCCCATTCTATTGCCGAAGTAGCCTCAAAAGTTGCCATTCTGCCACGTCTTCGCCATACATTGGTAAACGTTCAGCGCCAGGTAGCTAAAAAATTGCCAGGCGCAGTTTTAGATGGGCGTGATATCGGCACTGTTGTTTGCCCTAATGCAACCGTAAAGTTTTATATCATAGCTGACCTAGAAACACGTGCCCGTCGTCGATACAATGAAATCATTACCACAGAAACAGCTATAAGTTTTAATGATATTTTAGCTGATCTAAATCAGCGCGACGAACGTGATATGCAACGCAATTTAGGACCTTTAACCTCCGCAGCAGATGCCCACTTGCTTGATACAACAAAATTGAGTATAGGTGAAACCTTTGAAGTTGCCTCTCAATTAATAGATGACAGGAGGATGATCTGTCCTAGTTTCTGAAAAAGAAGCTCAAATTGTTCTTGTGTATAATCTGCCTTCAATATATGAACTCGATTTTACTCCAGATCAAATAGCGATGTAAAGACAAGTTCTGAAAACCGTACGGCTTATACCTTGGCGCCAAAATTTTCCTACATGGAAGTAGGTTAAAGCCGTGCCAACTGTAACACAAACCTTGGCGCAGGTGTTCTGTAAGCCGTACCGAACACATTTTAGGAGATTTTATGTCAAAAATCAACTCTACACGTGAGGATTTTGAATCCCTTCTTGCAGAATCTTTTGCAAAACAAGATCTAAGTGAAGGTTCTGTTGTCAAGGGTCGCATTATTGCCATTGAAAAAGATATGGTTATTATCGATGCTGGCCTTAAAGTTGAAGGTCGTGTTCCACTTAAAGAATTTGGTACAAAGGGCAAGAACGCTGCCCTCAAACCCGGTGATGAAGTTGAGGTTTACATTGAACGTGTTGAGAATGCTTTAGGTGAAGCCGTTTTTTCACGTGAAAAAGCCCGACGTGAAGAAAGTTGGACCCGTCTAGAAGAAAAGTTCAATAATGGCGAACGTGTTGAAGGCATTATCTTCAGTCAAGTTAAGGGTGGCTTTACAGTGGATCTTGACGGTGCTGTTGCCTTTCTTCCACGCAGCCAAGTTGATATTCGTCCAATCCGAGATGTTACACCACTGATGCATAATCCGCAGCCTTTTGAAATTCTGAAAATGGATCGCCGCCGCGGTAACATTGTTGTTTCGCGGCGTGTAATTCTTGAAGAAAGCCGGGCAGAACAGCGTTCTGAAATTGTTCAGAGTCTTGAAGAAGGGCAAATTGTTTCCGGTGTTGTCAAAAATATTACTGATTATGGTGCATTTGTTGATCTTGGTGGTATTGATGGTCTACTGCATGTTACAGACATAGCGTGGCGCCGCGTCAATCATCCTTCCGAGATTCTTTCGATTGGACAAACTCTCAAGGTGCAGATAATACGTATCAATCAGGAAACGCACCGCATTTCTCTTGGAATGAAGCAATTTGAAAGCGATCCATGGGAAGGTATTGCTGAAAAGTATCCAGTTTCTGAGAAAACAAAAGGTGCCGTCACCAACATTACTGATTATGGTGCATTTGTTGAAATCGAACCTGGAATTGAAGGGCTTATCCATGTTTCAGAGATGAGCTGGACTAAGAAAAATATTCATCCAAGCAAAATTCTCTCTACTTCACAAGAGGTAGAAGTAGTTGTTTTAGAAATTGATCCGGTCAAACGCCGCATTTCTCTTGGATTTAAACAAACTCTTGAAAACCCATGGAAAGCCTTTGCCGAGAAGTTTCCGATAGGTACGGTTGTGGAAGGCGAGGTCAAAAACAAGACAGAGTTTGGCCTTTTCATCGGTCTTGAGGGGGATGTGGATGGCATGGTTCATCTTTCTGACCTTGATTGGAATCGCCAAGGTGAGCAAGTAATTGAAGGATATAGCAAGGGTGATGTTGTTAAGGCTATCGTCTTAGATATTGATATTGAAAAAGAGCGTATTTCGCTTGGTATAAAACAATTTTTACAAGGCAAAATCGGTGGAGGCACCATTTTGGATGATCTGCGTAAGGGGTCGGTTGTTACCTGTGAAGTTGCTGCTGTCAACGACAATGGCATTGATGTCAAGCTTGTTGATCACAACCTTGATGTTTTTATTCGCCGTACTGATCTATCGCGTGATCGTGATGAGCAGCGTTCGGAGCGTTTTAGCATTGGTCAAAAGGTCGATGCCCGCGTTACCGCATTCGACAAAAAGACACGCAAAATCTCTGTTTCGATCAAAGCACTTGAAATCGCTGAAGAAAAAGAGGCTGTCGCCCAGTACGGATCGACTGATTCTGGTGCTTCACTTGGTGATATTCTTGGTGCTGCGCTCAAAAAACAAGACAAAGATTGAAAAATTATCCCTCAATCCAGAAATTCGCCTTCTCAGTCTTGATTTCTGGGCATCAATAACGTTTGAAGGATTTGAAAATAGATAAATCCAACTTATGAAAAATCCTACCCTATTATTAAATAGACCAATCACGTGCTTTCAAAAAAGAAATTCCAAAATCACGGACAAAATGGCGATTTGATCTTGCGCAAGAATTTATTACAATAAAGAGAGATACGCATAGATCAATCGTTCATATTATCCAGCTGATTCTAAGCAGTTTATAGCTGTGAAATGCAATCAGAGGATTGCGTAAGCGTGTGTATGTGTTGTAAAGGCGGTATTGTATCAAATCGACTTTTTTGGTTGATGTTAATAAACAGTACAGTCTGCGCAATTCATGGTCAGATTCATTATTAAAGAAGAAGCTGTGTTCAAACATCTGGATAACGGCAGAAGAACTAGGGTATGCGTCCAATCAACCAACCTACTCTTACCTCAAAAGTTTTTGTAACTCGCAGGTGAGCACTTAGTTTTCCTAACTTTTAGAAAGTTTTGAACGGATATTTTTAAGCTTTACAAATATAAATGATAAATATACCGTAGAGAGCTTACAGTCACCCTGCTCAATTAAATCAGACAGGAGACATGACTCTGAAAAAGCAACACATTACTCAATGTGCACTGATTCAGTGTGAAGATGCCGACTGTGAAAGTCAGAAAAATCTGCGCCGCCATGCCATACGGCGTTCACTGAAGTATAAGAACGCGGAATCCATCCTAATCGAGCAGTGGTTATACGAATTCGCTTCTAGAGACTTCTGTCCATTATAGTTCATCCTTTTGGCGTAATCTGTAAATTTAAGAAATGCTCCGCCTCAAGAGCCGCCATACAACCGCTTCCCGCTGCAGTAATAGCTTGACGAAAAACACCATCTGAAATATCTCCAGCAGCAAAAACCCCAGCGATACTCGTCGCCGTTGAATTGGCTTTTGTCCAAAGATAACCACCTTTTTTCTGGCGTAATTGATCCTTAAACAGTGAAACAGAAGGTGCATGACCAATAGCGATAAATATGCCTTCTGCACTAATGGTCATTTTTTCCCCATTTTTGAGATTTTTAAGACGAACACCTGTTACAGTCGCTACTTTATGGGAAGATGCCTCATTCCCCGTAATCTCATCAACTACATGATTCCATATTATTTGCACATTTTCCCGTGCAAACAAACGATTCTGTATAATTTTTTCAGCACGAAATTTATTACGGCGATGCACAACTGTGACACATTTGGCTAGATGCGAAAGATAGAGCGCTTCTTCAAGTGCTGTATTACCACCACCAACGACAACAACATCTTTGTCGCGATAAAAAAAACCATCACACGTCGCGCAGGCGGAAACACCGCTTCCCATGAAAATCTGCTCGCTTGCAAGCCCTAACCAACGTGCCTGTGCACCAGTAGCAATAATTACTGTATCACCACTATATACTTTACCGGAATCACCTCTAAGTGTAAAAGGCCGTTGCGATAAATCCGCACAGGTAATCATATCATAAATAATTTGAGCTCCAACATATTCTGCCTGACGAGCCATCTGCTCCATCAACCAGGGCCCTTGGATTGAATCAGCAAAACCAGGATAATTTTCTACTTCTCTAGTAACCATCAGCTGTCCGCCACATTGTAAACCAGTAATCAGAATCGGCTGAAATAAGGCACGAGCAGCGTAAATAGCAGCAGTATATCCAGCCGGTCCGGATCCTATGATCAGCACAGGAGCATGGTAATCAGACATAATTTTCCTTTCAGTGGTACAATAATATTAAAACTGATTGCATTTTTCCAAAAAACTGAAAGCACAATCGTTCTCATCGTCAATGATTATTCTGCTCGTCTTCCAAGAATCTTACCTTAGTATTTTCTATAACTGTCCTCATGAAAGTTACTACTATTCCAAATTGCAATTCTATAATTTAATTAGTCATAGAATTTATTCTTGCTTTCATCGGCGCCCTTACAGACATTATTTAATATCGGTTTTACTTTTGGCAATATCATCGTCCAATTAGTAATTTTTAAACGACCAATGATGTTTCACTCTTGATATTCAATTTCCTAATTGTTGATATGATAGGTCCAACTTGAAATCCTGACAATCTTTGCTCCTGCGTTCTGGTATTATATAATATACTTTTTGCGTTTTAATAATCCACTATCCATCGCATTCGCTATGACGAAGATGTAAAATAAAAGAAGAATAAATCATATGCTTTATAAAGGTTTTCAGATCATTAGAGATAATCGAAGCTTGCAAAATACTAAAGAAATTTTTCTGAAAGTTCTTCTAAATCAGAGAAACCAACGTCTTAAAAAACAACCCTACCACCACCATACTATCATAAACTGGTTTTTTTTGGAAAAGTGACGTAAATTTCCAGTCTATTTTGGCATTTAGAGGTTAACATATGGCAAACTTTGCATTATTTGCTCGAAGACTTTTCTTCCACTGGGAAAAAATATATTGTCTGCGACAACCTATTCTGCTTCCGCCCATACGCGCTCCGTATAAAACGGAAAAGGCGTTGCACAACCTAGCCAAAGGCATGGTATCGGATAAAACACCTGAGCTTCCAGCGTATGTACCACTTTTCTTTGAGAAACGCCTACTCCAGAATGCCAAGATTACTCTGAATGCTTTTCGCAAGACAGATGCTTTTGCCCGTGATAATGATACTATCTCCCCTGCCGCCCATTGGCTGATTGATAATTATCATATAATTGACAATTCACTCCAACAAACAAGACGGTGCTTTCCAAAAAAATTCCTGCGCCAACTGCCCGTTTATTCGACTTTACCTAATCTTCCTAAGATTTTTGTTTTAGCCTGGTTTTATGTTGCCCATACAGACAGCAATTTCTCTCTAAAAACACTAACTGCTATGATAGAAGGATATCAGAAAATTATCCCTCTCCAAATCGGCGAGTTATGGGCTATATCTTCTGCAATTCGTTTTGTTCTTATTGAAAATGCACGTCGACTTTCTGTTATTATCGTGCACAGTCACCGCATGCGTCAGGCTGCCAATCAAATGGCAGATAAAGTTGTGCTAACCCGCGACGAAAAAGCATTGGATAACCTATTCTCTTTTTACAAAGAATTAGTCGCAGATAAAACTTTTTCTAGTCATCTTCTTCAACGTTTGCGCAATTCATCGATTAGTGCAACTATACCTCTAACATGGCTTGAACAGCATCTCGCAAAATTTGGAACAAGCATTGAAGAGATCATGGCTCAAGAGCACAACTATCAAACAGCTAGCTGTGTAACTATGGGTAACATCATCAAGTCACTTAAGGCCATCGATGACGTTAACTGGACCACTTGGTTTGAAAGCGTTAGTTATGTGGATTTCTTGCTGAAGGATAACACAGATTTCAATAAAATCGATTTTCATTCACGCAATGCTTATCGTATTATTATTGAAAAAATTGCACGCCGCTCACCTTTAAGCGAATCAGAAGTAACTCAAAAAGCGATCATGCTTGCTGCGAAAAGCGGAAAAGGAAAAAATCCTACTCATTCAATTGGTTGGTATCTCATTGATAAGGATCGATCTCAACTGGAAAAGGCCTGTAGTTACCGTCCGTCTCTGATAGAAATTTTTATGCACTGTTATCGTAATACAGAAATCTGGGGCATTATTGTGCCAGTCTCACTGTTAGCTATAACTATCATTGCTTCTGTATATAGCTTGCTTGTGTATAGCAGCACACCGGAAAAATTGGTCTTGCTTTTCACATCTCTAGCATTTTTCCCTGCAATGGATATGGCTTTTTCACTCTTTAATACCCTTTTTTCATGGTTTATAAAACCAAGAAGACTTATCGGTTATGAATATAAAAATGGCATTCCAGAAAATGCGCGAACCCTTGTCGTAGTACCAACCTTTATCACATCTCATGATTCTATCAATGAGCATATCCGAAATCTTGAAGTGCATTATCTGAGCAACCCGCGCGGAGCGATCAGTTTTGCACTCATAACGGATTGGGTGGATGCACAGACAGCAGAAACCAGCAACGACCTTGCTCTACTTAATCAGGCAAAGGAGGAGATTGCAAAACTGAACAAGCATTATTGCGGTAATAGTCAACCCGTCTTTTTTCTCCTTCACCGTCGCCGTCTTTTCAATAAAAGAGAAGGCTGCTGGATGGGTTGGGAGCGAAAGCGTGGGAAATTACATGAGTTAAACAAGCTGTTGCGGAGAGGCGGGAAAACCAGCTTTCTTCCACATGATCCTCGATTACCGTCTAATATTCGTTTTGTGATGACATTAGATTCTGACACACGTTTAACACCTAACGCGGTTACTCGAATGGTTGGCAAACTCAACCACTCACTTAACCAGCCAAGATTTAAGATTGGATCACAACGCGTGATCAAAGGCTATTCCATTTTACAACCAAGAGTGACTCCTTCACTTAATGCTAGTGATGAATCTTCCTTTCTGCAACGGGTTTTTTCTGTTGATCGCGGTATTGATCCTTACGTATTTGCTATCTCTGATACCTATCAAGATCTTCTAGGTGAGGGTACATTCACCGGCAAAGGGCTTTATGAAATTGATGCTTTTGAAACCGCGCTTAAAGGGCAGATTGATGAAAATACTGTCTTAAGCCATGACCTGCTTGAGGGTGGCTATGCACGTACTGCATTTATCAGCGACGTTGAGATCATTGAAGATTATCCTACAACCTATCATGTGGATGCTGCTCGCCATCATCGCTGGGTACGTGGCGATTGGCAGCTTTTGCCTTATCTGTTCAAAAGACGACAGATTAACCTGATTACTCGCTGGAAATTGCAAGACAATTTGCGTCGAAGTCTGACACCATTTGCCTGGATTATCGCCTCTATTACCAGCTGGTGTCTCATGCCGTTTGAGATTGCAATCTTCTGGCAACTTTTTCTAGTAGCTAGCATGCATATTTCTTCCATACTCGGTATTGTACGCAATATCGTCTCGATAAATCATAACTGTCTGATACGCGCTCATTGCCAATCAATCTTGATAGATATTGCGACCGTTGCGACCAATATTCTACTCAAAACAACATTTTTAGCTCATACAGCTTACTATATGATGGATGCTATAATCCGCTCTTTATACCGCATGGGCATCTCTCACCGTCATTTACTTGAATGGCGCACATCAGCAGCAACCAGATCAACCCCAAATACACTAATCCATTATATTGTGATAATGTGGCCTGCGTCTGTCATCGGTATTTTTTCATTTGCTCTCCCTGCTTTCCAGAACAATACTAGCATACCAATTGCTATTCCTTTTACTTTCTTGTGGCTTTTTTCACCTTTTATTGCATACCTTGTCAGCCGTTCAACACAAAAACGAAATGCTCTAGCAGTATGTCGAAGTGATGTTAGCACTTTGCGCCAGATAGCACGACGTACTTGGTATTTTTACGAAACATTTGTTACAGAAGAAAGCCATCATCTGCCTCCTGATAACTTTCAAGAAGATCCCAGGCCGCTTCTTGTCCAACGTACCTCGCCGACCAATATCGGCGTTTATCTTCTTTCTATTATTGCCGCACGGGATTTTGGCTGGATCAGCTTCAATGAAACACTGGATCGGATCGAAAATACACTGAATACGGTCGGAACTATGAAAAAATACCATGGGCACCTCTATAATTGGTATGAAACTGATACACTTTGCCCTTTACCGCCACTTTATATTTCAACTGTTGATTCCGGCAATTTAGCAGGTCATTTAGTTACCCTTTCTGCTGCTTTGAATGAATGGGCCGAGGCCCCTTTTATTTCCCTACAAGGCGATCCTTCAGGACTTCTTGATGTCAATAGTATTTTTACAGAGATCCTAAATAACATTCCTGCTTATGCAAATGATCGCCATCCGTTGCATAAGCAAATCACAAAGCTGCTTTTGGAATTTCGAGAGATTTCTGATCTTATGATCAAGCGACCGAAAATAGTGGCTTCAAATATCGGCATTTTGTTAGCTATGGCTGCTAATATCAAAGCGCTTGTCAGAAAACTTGACAAGGAGCTTAAAACTGATGGAAGCAGCATCAGCATGGAGTGGATTTACAAACTCGTTGCAACCTGTCGTGCCCATAGCCAAGATGTCAATGATAAATATAACAGCCGGGCTATAAGAACCCGCCTTCTTAAACTCAGTAAACAGGCCAGAAAGTATGCCTTTGATATGAAATTCGATTTCCTGGAACGCAAGGAACGGCGACTCATGTCTATTGGCTTCCGTATTGAAGATAATCAATTGGATGAAAGTTGCTACGATCTCCTAGCATCAGAAGCTCGCCTCTCAAGCTTTTTTGCTATCGCCAAAGGAGATATCAAGATTGAACACTGGTTTCAGCTTGGACGCCCTCTTGTCTCTGTAGGTTGGAAGGGTGCTCTTTTGTCATGGTCAGGATCCATGTTTGAATATCTCATGCCACCGCTAATCATGCGCGAACCGCGTGGCTCCCTTCTCGATCAGAGTAATCGACTTATTATTCGTCGACAACTTGCCTATGCAAAAACTCGTGAACTGCCTTGGGGTATATCAGAAGCCGCTTTTAATGCCCGAGACTCATTGATGTATTATCAGTATACCAATTTCGGGGTCCCAAGTTTAGGGCTGCAACGTGGTTTATCACGAAATGCGGTAATAGCTCCCTATGCTAGCATGCTTGCAGCACAATACATACCGACCAAGGCCATTACCAATCTTAAGCGCCTACAAAAACTCGGAGCACTGGGTCAATATGGCTATTATGACGCAGTGGATTTTACCCCTTCTCGCGTACCAAAGGGCAATAGCCACGTTGTCATTCGCAACTATTATGCTCATCATCATGGCATGTCGATACTTGCTATTAATAATGTAGTTTTTCATGGTCGTATGAGGCAACGTTTTCACAGCGACCCAATTATTCAAGCAATAGAGATTTTGCTCCAGGAGAAAGCTCCACGTGAAATCCCAGTCGTGCATGCTAAAACAGCAAATCCAATGCGTTCTAATACGAAGGATTTTGAAGAAGCGCCATTGTGCGTTATCAAAAAACCGTTGCTGAAACCGCGCACAACTCTGCTTATGTCAAATAGAGGCTATAACGTCATGTTAACAGCAAATGGCTCGGGGTACAGTCGCTGGAACAATTTGTGTATCACTCGTTTTAAGCCCGATGCTGCTGAAGATAGCCAAGGAACGTTCCTTTTTCTACATGATGTGAGGACAGGTCGCAGGTGGTCTGCTACTGCTGAACCAACATGTATTGTTGAAGAGGAAACAACAACAATCTTTACTGCTGAAAAAGCCGAGTTTCACAAAACCGTAGCAGGGATAAAATCTATAACCGAGTGTATTGTAACTAGCTATGGGGCAGGAGAAGGTCGACAAATCGAAGTTATCAACACAACAGATAAAGACCGTCTTATCGAGATTACATCCTATGCTGAATTGGCATTAACGACAGAGGATATTGATTGTACTCATCCAACCTTTTCACGAATGTTTAATGAGACCACAATTGCCGATGATGGAGCATCGGTCTTCGCTAAGCGGCGCAAACGTGCCCCTGAAGAAGCGGATGTTCATGTTGTCCATTTTGTCACTGATCCTGCAAGCAATATTCGTACAATAGCAGCTGAAACCGACCGACGCCATTTTATCGGACGTGGACGTTCCATAAAACGTCCAGCTGCCTTTGATTATGATGCAACATTCTCTGGAAATGAAGGTTGTGTACTTGATGCTATTGCTGCAATTTGTTGTCAAGTGTGTATTCCTGCTCACGAAAAGGTCACTCTTGTTTTTTGGACCATAGCAGCCTCTTCTCTTGAAATATTGAAAAATGATATGGCCTATTATCGTCAATCTAATGCCTTTAGCTGCGAATTTTCTCAATCATGGACCAATTCGCAAGTTATCAATTATCAGATTGGTTTACGACCGCAAGAAGTGATCGATTACCAGAAATATGCAGGTCATTTGATTTATTCTGAACGGATCTGGTTGTCGCCTGATATGATTGCGCGAAATCTTGGTAAGCAATCGGATTTATGGCCAATGTCTATTTCAGGTGATTATCCGATATTTGTTCTGCGTTTTGATAATGAAAATGATATGAAGGTACTACACGGTCTGTTGCGCGCTTTTGAATACTGGAAAACCCATAACCTTATTATTGATATTGTTATCCTCAATGAACAAAAATCTTCCTATGCTCAAGCTACCCAACGAACTATTGAATGGCTGTGTGAAGGATATCGTAAGCGTTCGAATGATACGCGGGGCAAACCGCATATCTTCACGATCCGTACCGATATGATAAGCGAAGAAAGCTATAAAACGTTATTGGCTTCTGCCCGTATTATTCTACATGCTGGCAATGGTTCGCTTTCCGAACAATTAAAATATATGGAGACTATGATAGCTGATCAAGAAATACAGAAGAACCGGGTTATCTATAAAAACAACCAAAATTCTTCTGATGGAGATGTCAATCAACCTAGGCTTATTCAAAAGCAGCGAACACATATCGATCTAACTGCAGGCGGTAAAAGCTCCAAGCCTACACAAGGTAACGATCTTCTCTACTGGAATGGTTATGGCGGTTTTGCTAAAGATGGAACTTATGTCATCCGTTTGCAGGGGATAACTTGCACGCCGCATCCTTGGATTAATGTTATTAGCAATGCTCAGTTCGGCATGCACGTATCAGCAGAAGGAGCCGCTTTCACGTGGGTTGATAACAGTCGCGATTATCAACTGACACCTTGGGCTAATGATCCAGTATCCAACCGCCCGGGTGAAGCAATTTACATTGTTGACCTTGAAAGCAAAAAGCGCTTTTCACCAGTTGCAGCTGTCGAACGCAATAATGCCGTTCTTTACGAAGCACGACACGGTAGGGGTTTTTCATCATTCCATTCAACGCATGAGCATATAGTTCTGAATCTTACACACACGATCGATCCGATAAAGTCATTGCGTCTATCTCGCCTAGTATTGCAAAATAAGGATACTAGAAACCGAAAGTTTCGCCTTTATAATTACGTTGAATGGGTACTTGGTAGCATCAGGGCTAAAAATGCGCCTTTCATTATTCCTTCTTATGACAGGAAACGTGGCGCACTTCTGGTCAGAAACCCGTATCATAACGATAAGACAAACGTTACCAGCTTTGTGTCTGCATCCATGCAGCCTTCCAGTATTACCGCAGATCGTGCTGAGTTCATCGGAATATCTGGCACAGTCGAGAATCCAATGGCAATCTATAATGGTAACGCGTTATCAAACAAGGTGGAAGCGGGATTGGATCCTTGTTCTGCTCTTGCTTATGATATCGAAATGCAAGCAGGTGAAACACAGGAGATTATCTTCTATATCGGAAACGCGGATTCATTGCAGGAAGCTGAACAATTGCTTAATCAGGCCTGCAGCAGTAATTTTAATATGATTTTAAAAACCTGGCAAGAATTCTGGAATGACTTTACCAGCGGTTTTCAGATACAGACTCCTGATTCTTCTCTTGATCTTATGATCAACCACTGGCTACCTTATCAAATCTATACCTGCCGTATCGTAGCACGAGCAGCATTTTATCAGGCAAGCGGGGCTTATGGATTTCGAGATCAGCTGCAAGATACGCTTTCACTCTTACTGCTTAAACCTGAACTAGCACGTAAACAATTGCTCAATGCCTGTGCACGTCAATTTCCTGAAGGTGATGTACAACACTGGTGGTTGCCAAACTCAGGCGCAGGTGTCAGAACTCTTATATCAGATGATGTAGTCTGGCTTGGTTACGCAGCTATGCAATACACAACTACGACAGGCGATTATGATGTGCTGGATGAATCTGTCGCTTTTATTGAAGGTAATATTTTAGAGAAAGGGCAACATAACAGCTACTTTCAGCCGACCATTTCGAAAAAAACAGCTTCTCTTTACAAACATTGTGCCTTAGCACTAGATCTTGCCATAAAACGCACAGGCCGCAATGGTTTGCCGCTTATTCTCGGTGGTGATTGGAACGATAGCATGAATCTTATCGGTATCAATGCTAAGGGAGAAAGTATCTGGCTTGGCTGGTTTTTAGGTTTTGTCCTTAAAAAATTTATACCGATTGCCCAAAGGCGCAATGATACACTGCATGTCAAGCGATGGACACAGCATCTGGAACGCCTTATCTATGCACTGACAAAAAATGGTTGGGATGGCGCTTGGTATCGCCGCGGTACTTTTGATGATGGAACTCTTCTCGGTTCTGCAGAAAATGATGAATGCCGGATTGATGCTATTGCCCAGTCGTGGAGCGTGATTTCAGGCCTTTCTTCACCAAAACAGCAAAAACAGGCAATGCAATCCATGCTTAAATATCTTCTAGATAAAGAAGCTGGGTTGATTCGCTTATTCTGGCCACCTTTTGATAAAACCAAGAAAGAACCAGGTTATATCAAGGGGTACCCACCTGGTATTCGTGAAAATGGAGGCCAATATACACATGGTGCATTATGGAGTGTAATGGCTCTTGCACAATTGGGAGAGACAGAGAAGGCCTATGAAATTTTTTCTATGATCAATCCTATTAATCACGCTGCTGCCCCGGATACCTATCGAGTGGAACCTTATGTCATTGCCGCTGATATCTATTCTACCGAGCCGCATCGCGGGCAAGGTGGATGGACTTGGTATACTGGCTCCGCAGGCTGGTATTATCGCATTGCAACAGAAACAATCCTTGGGTTTAAACGTATGGGATGCACTCTTTTCATTGAGCCTGCTTTACCAAAAGCATGGACAGCTTATACTGCTCGTTGGCAGTTTAAAAAAGCAATTTATAACATCAGTGTAGAACACAGGTTCAAGCAAAAAAGCATTTATCTGAATGGCAAAAAAATAGATAAGAGAAAAGGGATTCCACTTGAAGATCAAGGAAAGCATGAAATTATTGTTATTCTTCCATCAAAAACGGCAAAAAGCTAAAAAATGTTTACGGTAAATAGAGGTTTGTAAAAGGATGAATTTTTATGGCATGCACAGATATTGCTAGGCGCGTCTATAATCATACTTGGAGGTATGATCCAATCATACGCTCGCTCTTAGACACGGATTTTTATAAGCTGCTTATGTTGCAAATGATCTGGGGGTTATATTCTGATATCGATGTTAGTTTTTCGCTTATCAATCGGACAAAAAATGTTCGCTTGGCTGATGAGATTGACAAAAGCGAGTTAGAAGCCCAACTTGATCATGCACGATCTTTGCATTTTACAAAAAAGGAAATGATCTGGCTTGCCGGTAATACTTTTTATGGGCGTAAACATATTTTTCGTTCAGACTTTCTTAATTGGCTTCAGAGCTTCCAGTTGCCTGAGTATGAATTAACATGCAATAAGGGTCAATACGAACTGCATTTTCATGGTCCATGGCCTTATACGACTATGTGGGAGATTCATGCTCTTGCTATTGTAAATGAACTGCGCTCTAGAAATGCCATAAAGAGTCTAGGTTGTTTTGCTCTTGATGTGCTTTATGCGCGAGCAAAAGCAAAAATATGGAGCAAAATAGAGCGATTGCAAAAATTATCTCATCTTAAAATTTGTGATTTTGGTACGCGGCGTCGTCACTCCTTTTTATGGCAACGCTGGTGCGTGGAAATGTTAAAAGAAGGTATAGGCGATTCTTTTAGCGGTACAAGCAATGTGCTTCTCGCTATGGATACGGATTTAGAAGCCCTAGGTACCAATGCTCATGAGCTACCAATGGTAGTAGCTGCTTTAGCCGAGTCTGATGAGGAGCTACGCAATGCGCCCTATAAAGTAATGCAGGATTGGAACCGCTATTATGGTGAAAACTTGCTAATTGTTTTACCTGATGCTTTCGGTACGGAATCTTTCCTGCGACATGCTCCTGGCTGGGTAGCTGACTGGACAGGATTTCGGCCGGATAGCGCACCGCCAATTGAAGGGGGAGAGCGCATCATTCGCTGGTGGCAGGAGCATCACAAGAATCCACGTGAAAAACTTTTGATTTTTTCTGATGCCTTAGATGTCGATACTATTGAAAAAACCTACCACCATTTTAAAGGACGTGTACGCATGAGCTTCGGTTGGGGAACTAATCTTACCAACGACTTTTCTGATTGTGCACCTAAAGAAATATCGAGTTTGAAAGCTATTTCACTGGTGTGCAAGGTAACTCATGCCAATGGTCGTCCAGTCGTAAAACTGTCGGATAATTTGCAAAAGGCAACGGGTGAACCCAATGAGATTAAACGTTATATATTTTTTTTTCTATTTAATTAGAAAAGAAAATAAACATTTTTAAACTATTATTATCTAGTGGCAGTGTCAGTATATAAGGAGAGTATTTTGATATACATTGGGAGTATTTTTGCAAATTTTATGGCATAATGATTAGGGCGCGTCGCCTATGGGTCCGCATCCGGAAATTTAGAAAAGCATGATTTTATAATCATATAGACATTTCATCTCTGATTTTAGTTTATGCATACCTTAACATCAGACTTTGATTGTTTTTTTACCGGAGAGCAATACGGAATTGTATTCGCGGTAGTTTTACTTACATATCTTTGCATGTATTAAAGGAAAGGGTCATTCTTTACTGCCTGTATTATTTTATTTAGCGTTTTTTAAACTACTTAATGATCAAGAGGAGCACTTGCCTGTGCTAACCACTTTCTATCTGTTTCGTTCAGCATGGGCGAAAGCGTGCGGTAAACTGTATCATGATAGTCGTTCAGCCAGTTACACTCTTCTTCGCTTAAAAGTTCAGAAAGAATTAGATTTCGGTCAACAGGACAAAGAGTAAGAGTTTCAAAACTAAGCATTGGTAGATCCCCACCAGTGGGAGTTTTTGCTTCCTGAACTACGAGCAAATTTTCAATCCGTATGCCAAAAGAATTGTCACGATAGTAGCCAGGCTCATTGGATACTATCATTCCTGACAGAAGTTCTTGTTTGCCAAAACGCGAAAGAATTTGAGGACCTTCATGTACAGAAAGAAAGGAACCCACACCATGGCCAGTGCTATGAATGTAGTCAAAACCATTTTTCCATAAGGCAATACGTGCTAGAGCATCAATGTCTTGACCACGTGTTCCCTTCGGAAAGCAGGCAATAGAAATAGCAATCATTCCTTTAAGTACTAAAGTAAAACAGCGTTTTTTCTCTTCTTCCACATCACCGATAGCAATAGTTCGAGTTACATCCGTGGTGCCATCGCGGTATTGTGCACCGGAATCAACAAGATAAAGTTCACCATTCATTAATGGTCGGTTTGTCTTGGTATTAACCTGGTAATGGATGATGGCTCCATTAGGCCCTGTGCCAGAAATAGTATTAAAAGCAATATCCTCCAACTTGGAATTTGTTGTTTCAGCTATTTGTGAACGAAATTCTTCCAGCTTTTGTGCGGTAGAAATTTCATCTTGTGCACCCGGTTTTTGATGGGCAAGCCATGCAAAAAACCGAACAAGTGATACTCCATCGCGTTTATGAGCTTTACGCATCCCAGTAAGCTCTGCTTGTGTCTTAATAGCACGAGGTAGTAATGACGGATCAACACCTTCCTTGATTTTCCCACCAGATTTTTCTGTTATCGAGCGTAGTCGTTCTGCTGTTAATGATGGATCTAATAAAATTACTTCACCACTTTGAGCAAGATGTTGGACACTTTCTTCAAGTTTCGTAGGTTCTAGAATATTGCAAAGCTTCTGGAGATAGATTGTTTCATTCTCTCCAAGTTTGCGTTGGTCAATAAAGAGCTGCGGTTTGTTGCGCACAGATAGAATCGCGAAAGAGAGAGGCAATGGGGTATTGGCAATATCTCTTCCACGAATATTGAAGCACCAAGAAACTGAAGAAGGATCAGTCAATATGGTGGCACTGGCGCCTGCAGCAGTAATTGCCTCTTGCATTTCACTGAGTTTCTCCTGTGCAGTTCTACCCGTGAATTCAATAGGCTGTAATGTTACTTGGCCAATAGGTGCATTTGGCCGTCCATCCCAAATTATGTCAACAAGATTTTTCTCTACTTCAATTAGATGGCCACCGACTGTATCAAGTGCATTGCGTAGACAAAGTGTTTCTGAAATAGTATGTAGCCACGCGTCAAACCCAATTTTAAGTCCAGCACCATGGTGTTCAAGCCATATGGCAGGTGATGTACTGGGAAGGTTTTCGTAAGAAAAAATTGTAGCATCTGTCTGTTGACGTACCTGCAGAGTATAACGTCCATCAATGAAAATGATGGCTTTATCTTTTAAAATAAGTGCAATACCGGAAGAGCCAGTAAAACCTGTAAGCCAAATTAGTCTTTGAGCATTGAGGGGTGGCATGCATGTTCCTTGGTGTTCACTTCCATGCGGTACCAAAAATCCGTCAAGCCCAACACGTGCCATTTCTATCCGTAATCTTTCAATGCGTAGCTGTACATTTCGCACTACATTTAATTCAAATGATTGGAACATTAAGTATGGATCCTTATTTTTTGAGATGAAGTGTAACCCATCCATCTCTATGAATGCTTTGAGAATGATAAATGCCTTGCGTACGGTAGGCCGCTAGAACTTTGTTACGTTGGCTCTCAAAAATACCTGAAAGAATTAATGAACCGTTCCACGTCAAAGTGCGCGCTAAACTTGGCGCCATTTTCATAAGTGGAGAGGCAAGAACGTTAGCAGTAATTAGATCAAAAGGTATTCGATTTCTTATTTCCGGATGATGAAGGCCAGAAGCTGTAACAGTATCGATAGATTGGAATACGCCATTAAAGCGGATATTATCTCGCGCTATACGAGTAGCGATGGGGTCTATATCCGTTGCCAATACGCGCACTAGTCGCAATTTTGCCATCGCAATTGCCAAGATGCCGCTACCTGTTCCGAAATCTAGCACATTACGTGGGTTCTTTTGTCGTATAATTAAATTGAGCATTGCAAGGCAGCCTGTCGTGGTACCATGATGACCAGTACCAAATGCTTGGTTTGCTTCGATTTCGATACTGAGATCATTGGTTTTTATCTTATTACGATTATGAGCGCCGTGTATGAAAAAACGCCCGATGCGTATGGGTTTCAGTCTTTTAAGGCTGTACTGTACCCAGTCTATATCAGGTAGAAATTCGGTCTTTAGAAGCTTGGTATCAATATTAGTTAATTGCACCAACCTTTCTACTGTTTTGCTGAATAAACCTTCGTCAACATAAATAGAGACTTTAAAAATCGCATTCAATTCGTCTATTTCAGTAATAGCAATCGGATACCCATCATCTTCAAATTCGACGTCCGCTAAGCTGTATATTCTTTCTGCTTCAAACTTTTTCGCACTAATATGCAAACAAAGCTGTTTTGAATTCATTTATTCACACTTTCTGCAAGATTCTTCAGTTGCTGAATGGCTATTTCATCTTTTTCCTGATAGGGAATGATACTACGCAGGTAGCCGCCTTTGTTTAAAAGAAGCACTGCTGCCGTATGATCGTAAGTGTAATCGCCGTCGCCGCTGTCAATTTTTTCTGCGGCAATATTAAAAGATCGAACGGCTGCATGAACTTTTTTTGGATCACCGCTGATACCGATGATTTTATTTGAGAACATTGAGATATACTCATGCATAAGTTGCGGTGTATCGCGCTCCGGATCCACGGTGAAAAACCATACACCGATTTTATCCGCATCAGATCCGAGTTTTTCCAGCCAATTTGTAAGTTCTAAAAGCGTTGTTGGACAAACATCTGGACACATCGTGTAGCCGAAAAAAATAGCTGCTGGTTTAACGCGAATATCCGCCTCAGTCACGACCCTTCCACGCGAATCAATCAAAGTGAACGGAGCGCCCAGTGGCCCAGGTCGTGTCAATCGTGCATAGATAATGCTACAGGCGATAAAAAAAGCTGTTAAGACAATGACCTGTAAGGCTTGTTTAATGTATTTTTTTTTCATAATTCTAGATATCTATTTTGTCTAAGAATATTCATTTAAAATGAAAACAATAATTAGAATAATGGAAAAATACCATAACTTAAATAGTGTATATAACGGATGACCTGTGCGCTATTCAGAATAGTAAATTGCGTAATTATCATGTGCTAGACAATTTGCTACAGAAATGACACTATATGTCAATAGTATGCTTTGGTTTTTTTACCATAATCAATGCGCTCAATATGCGCAGTGTATTTCCTATTCGTTTTCATACGATTGTGTTCATTGGTAAAAGTTAATGCCGCTGATCACCTCTCCACATGGCGCTCCGGAAGTTCATCAAGAAAACGAGAGAGAATGGTAGATTACCATCAGCTGTGTATTCATCCGTTTCAAGACAAATGATATGTGCAAATTTTTCCTAGATCGTGTTAGCTCGACATAGGATAAGCGCTAGGCGCGCTTTGCTTCTTTGAGTTTAAAGTGCTATAATTTTCATGTAGGGGGTGCTAATGTGGCAATGGGCTTTTTCCACAATCAGGTAAAAAACTATTTCCAATTCCAATTCAAACCCCATTAGCGGAGTGACAGAGAATTATAGCTATTCAATGACCAGTAAAGATATGTTTTAAAAAGTCGTGTAGGTTTTTAAACCTTCTCTATTAATCAAGTAAATTCTTTTAGATTTTTGAGCCGATGAGATCATTGATCTGAACGATCATCTTACTACCTGTTTATATGGCTGGATTCTATGAGAATCATTTCAGCCAATTAAGCGTGTAGTGTTATGTATATTACATCAGTGCTGGAAATTTTCTGCTACTTTTTGCAATGCGTAAGGTTTCTGTTAAGTTCACTTGTCTCAATCAGCTTTGCTGCATAAACAAGCATCGGAATATTTTCACTTTTTCGAGCTGTATTTTGGATCTACCGGATAGTCATTACCAAAATCGCGGTTTATCGTGTCGATGATACGTTCAAAAGCAAGGCCATCCGCTGGTTGTGTGACAAAATAGCGTAGATAAGTAATCGCATCGCGAATTTCCAGACGCTTACAAAAGCGCAGACCGCCAATCACACGATGATTTAGGCTCAATGAATTCGTAAAATATTCTTCTGCAACCATCTAAAAAAATGTGTGTACTAGGGCAATATTGTTAAGAGTACGACTATATAATTCTATATCAGATGATATGAACTCCTTCGTTTGAGTCTCGAGTAACATGAACTGGATATTATTGAGAGGAAAAAGTAAATTGCTGAAATTATAGGCATTCAGAATTTTAAAACGCTCTCGATAGGCCTCTAAATCTCATGCTCTCGGATATTTCCGAAGGATTAGGCATTCTTTTTCGATATCTGGCTGGGAGTGAGTACACACTTTTTCCAGCTGTTGGTCGTCATTACAAAATGATGTGCCTTAGCTAGGCGTTTTTTACAAAAAACTTTAGCCTTAGATGAGCTTATTAAATTGATAATATTGTTCGTTTTTAAAAAATGACTCGTGCGTGTTCTCACTTTATGGGCTATCTGTAATACCTAGAATCTGGTTTAGGTAAGAAAAATTGAGAGAGAGTATATAAGCAATACGTGTGGTTAGTACTCGGGTTTTGCCTATTCCTGCCTCTAGATAGCAAGAGAAACAGCAGCCCCTCTATTTTCAGGATAGATTCTCGTTGATCTGAATTGAGGTTTTGAAGATTGTATCAAGTTCGGTGCACCATACACTCAATTTACTGCTTTAGAAAAAAGAGTACCGTTAAAGGTATCAATCATTAATCACGAAATGGTGCTTTTACCGGAATTAATGCGAAAATTGTCTAACAATAGAATTATGTCATTGATTTTTTTCAATCTCGTTGAGCCGCCGATCGGTGAAATTAAGCCTGTCAGCAACAATAGGTTTTATAATATCAGCAAGTTCTGGTTCACGTATCAGCAAATTGTCTAGTTCTATCATTTGGTTCATGGCAATAAGCTGCAGGATATCCTTACGTATGTTACCATCTGCGTACCTGGGTAAAATCTGTACCGGTTGAATTAATTCAACCTTGTATCCACATAAAAGGATACGTATTGCTTTTTCGTCAAGATTGTTTGTTTCAACAAACATATAAAGTCCTACCCCTTTTGCTGGCAGCGAATAAAGCGTTATAGCAATGTCATGGATATTATTATTTTTAATGAGAAGTTTCCTAATTTTCGGTCCTTGATTTTGTAGACGATCGCCTGTGCCTTCACCATCCGACCAGTTAAAAACCGTGCGAGTGAAAAAATTATAAATCTTCTTGCTTGTCGCAAGCCAAAGATTTGATGGCCATGACCGTTGTTTTAGAATACGCTGTTCCGTTGGAGTCATTAGATTTGGGGCAAAGCTATTTTTCTGCTTGATAAGATGACGAAAATCCTCATAAGCAAAATAGCAGTAAAGCGCACCACGATCTTTATGGACACTTGCGAGCTGAAAATCGATAAAAGTGGCATTTCCTTCTGGAGTCATCAGCCAGTTTTGTGGTTTTGCAAGGTCATTATGAGTTATACCAAGACGGCGGAGGTTTTGCAGAATTTTATGGGCACTGCGATAAAATCCAGGCGTAGCAGGCCTTGCAAGGTGTAGTGGTGTCCCTTCTATCCAAGAACGATAAAGCCCTTGTTGATCAACAGCAATTAGTTGCGGAACACCTTTCACATCTTTTAGCTTTTTCAAGGTGTGGATTTCACGTTTGAGCAAGCACCAGGCAAGGGGGCGTGACCACCATGGGGATGCGGTAGCAATGCGCCGAATAATCTGTATTTCTGGAGTATTCACAAAAAATCCAAGATGTATTTCGGAAAAAACGTCGCGTTTCAGAATGCTGATAGAAGAAAATTCTGTTAGTTTGTTAGTGGTTTTTAAATCCATATCAATTTCATTATCATTAAAATATTTCATGCATGTTCTCTCATTATGCCTTACATTAAGTATGATAAGCTATTGTATTGTAGTGTAGATTGTAGTATGGACGAAAAGATTGAAAAAATTTGTTTTTGCTAATTAAGATCGGAAGTTTTAAAGTTGTTTTCTAAAGTATCGGTTTTGCATAGACCATATTGGTATTGTTAATCAATAAAGATGTTGAAAAAATCTCATATCAATTTTTCAACAATTTGTATTGCAAGAAAAGAAAATTAATGTATTACTGAAAAGATTTCTTAAATAAAAAACTTTTGATATCTTCCGGGTGACCATCTTTTATGATGCTGTAACCCGTCTAACTTGTCACAGCAAGAGATATCGTATAACCATGGCATCAAGCATTAACGCTTAGGAATTCTAAGTATTTATTGGGCAGGTCGTTAAATTTAATCATTAGGCATTGTTACTTGTTCTTTCGGCATGCATCCAGTGAGATTACATCCGCAATTTTCTTTTTAATATCAACGATCTTTTCAGAATTATTAAGATCAGTGTGCTCGGTAATTTTAGGTATCTCAAATGTTGCTTTAAAAGCAGCTGTTGGATCACAAAAAGCCAGAATCGAAGAAAAAGGAATAATTAACTTTTCAGGAATTCCATCAAAAGAAAGTTTTACTTGGAAATAATCATGCTCCACCTGTAAATCCCAAAACTGGTGTTGTAGCACAATTGTCATCTGTTGGGGATAGCGCTTCTTAAGTTTGGAAGAAATTTTTACTTCTCTCATATTAGTAAGAAAGCTGATAAAAAAATGATGATCACCTGACAGCCCTTTTCTTACTACATCCGCTAATATTTTGCGGATAACATCGCGCAGCGCATCTTGAATAAGATGCTTGTAGCATATTTGATTATGAGTCATTTGGATTTTTTAACCTAAAAAGTGGATATATTTAGTTTTCGCATCACTTAATAAACAGAATTTTACATAAAATGCATTTTTATGCCAACCAGAATTTTATAGAATGCGGATTCATGCCACAAGGGAGAATAGCAAAAAAAATAATTTCTAAGATGTGGAAAATGATGAAGGCTTCTGTTGCCAGGTGCCTTCGGACCCCGCTTACTCCTGCGACGAAGCAAGACTCAAATTGAAGCAATCACACCACTATTTAAGCAGCGAGACGAGCTTCCGCATAGTTGTCGTTTGCAACTATTCATAAGCCCGATAACGGTGGTACAATGCCGAGTAAAAAACGACCTTTACACCCTTGTCAATCCTAATTTCGCCCCCACCTCAAGGCGGCTTACAAGCCACACTGAGGTGGAGGCGCCGGGCACCGCCCCCGGGTCCAATAGGTTTATTCCGTCGCCAGTTTATTACTATAGTTAGAAAACCAACTCTGCCAGAATATACTATTTACCAATCAAATACAAAAGTTTTTACACTTAATTGATAGTCTATCATTTAAAAAATGACATCTATGGCAGGGAGATTAGATCCAAAATAATTAAGTCAATAGCAAATTTTACTGGATAATAACCTAAATCAAACATAGAATAAGTTATGAGAAATTATCTTACCCTTCTTTCTTGTGTTTTGAGAAACGGCGTTGATAAACCAGATCGCACAGGCACGGGCGTGCGTTCTATTTTCGGCTACCAGATGAGATTTGATTTAACTCAAGGATTCCCACTTCTAACAACCAAAAAACTGCACTTACGTTCCATTATTTATGAATTATTATGGTTTTTAAAAGGCGATACCAACATTGCTTGGCTCAACAAGAATGGAGTCTCAATCTGGAATAAATGGGCCGATGAAAATGGTGATCTTGGTCCTATTTACGGTTATCAATGGCGTTCATGGCCAACAGTCAATGGTCATCATATTGATCAAATTAGCAATCTAATTAATATGATTAAAACAAATTCAAATTCTCGTCGGATGGTTATTTCCGCTTGGAATTCTGCTGATGTGGATGAAATGGCTTTGCCACCTTGTCATTGTCTTTTTCAGTTTTATGTAGCTAGAGACAAATTATCCTGCCAGCTTTATCAACGCTCAGCTGACATATTTCTAGGTCTACCTTTCAATATTGCCTCTTATGCTTTATTGACTATGATGATTGCACAAGTATGCAATCTCAAACCAGGTGAATTTATTCATACACTTGGCGATGTGCATCTTTACGCCAATCATTTTGATCAAGCATATGAACAACTCACCCGCAAACCAGGACCATTACCTATTATGAAAATTAATAAGCAAGTAAATAATCTTTTTGCTTTTTGTTACGAAGATTTTTTTTTGGAAAAATACGTAGCAGCCTCTCATATCAAGGCATCTATAGCAATATGAATGTTGTTCTTTCTCTCATTGCTGCTGTTGGCAAAAATAGTGTTATTGGTCATAATAATGCCATGCCTTGGCGCCTTTCAACTGATTTAAAACGCTTTAAAACACTAACATTATCAAAACCTGTGATTATGGGACGTAAAACTTGGAATTCGATTGCCAGACCGCTACCAAATCGCTTGAACATCATTATTACACGTGATAGGAGTTTCAGGGCCAATGGGGCAATAATTGCTTACTCTTTTAAAGAAGGACAAGCTATTGCGCAGAGAGAAGCGAAGAAAAAGAATATAGACGAAATTTTCGTCATTGGTGGTGGTGAAATCTTCAGAGAAGCGCTACCTTTTGCCGCAAGATTGCACATAACAGAAATTTTGGCAATACTGGAAGGAGATACCTATTTCCCTATTTTTGATCTTGAAAAATGGCGACTAGCCCTATCAGAAATGGTGCCTGCAAGTAAGAAAGACAGTCATCCAACCCGTTATTCTGTCTATGAATCGAATCTATACTGAAGATTTAGAAAGTACGGAATTATCCGTATTATCAAAATACGCATATGTGAATATTTAAGAATCTTATTTTTTGCATAAATTTACTAAAAGTTCAGAGAATCTCTTTGCATTACGTTGAAGGCTAATGCCATGCCTATAAACGGGTGATAATAAAATTGGTAGAAAAACGAGATCAGATATGCCTTGGAACAATCAGAATGATAGCGGAAATAATAATGAAAGCCCATGGGGTAATTATGATGATCATAAAAATCATCGTAGATGGCCATCAAGAAGACACAATAGCGGGTCAAAATCAATTCCACCTGATATAAGTCAGATTTTGCGTCAAAGACAGAAGCAGTTAAAACAATTTGGCAGCAAAAGAATTTTTCTCCTAGTAATTTTTATTATTACCATTTTCTGGGTTTTTCAAAGTTTTTATGTTATTCAACAAAATGAACAGGCTATTGAACTACGTTTTGGAAAGCCAAAGGAAGGTATCGTAACGGAAGGACTACACTTTCGTTTTTGGCCAATCGATACTTATCGTAAAGTTCCCCGAACAGAGCAGACAGCAACGATCGGTATTCGCGAACAGGACGGACTCATGCTGTCGGGTGACCAGAACATTGTCCATGTTAATTTTTCAGTTTATTATTACATTATTGACCCAACAGCCTATCTTTTTAACGTCAATGACCAGGAAGGCACAATTCAGCAGGTTGCAGAAAGCGCCATGCGAGAGGTGGTGGGTCGACGTCCTGCCGATGATATTTACCGTGATCAGCGTGAGATTGTGGCTTCAGAAGTATTATCGATTATCCAGTCAACTCTCAACAAATATGGGCTGGGTATTGATGTGACACGTATCTCTATTACGGAAGCTGCACCACCACATGAGGTGGCTGAGGCTTTTAACTCTGTCCAGCAGGCAGAGCAGGAACGTAATCGTGCGATCGAGCAAGGCAATCAAGAGCGTGCACAAAAACGTGGTATAGCCAATGGTGAAGCCTCGCGTATTCGTGAAGCTGCTGCCGCTTACAAAGCACGCATTGTAGAAGAAGCTCATGGTGAAGCGCAGCGATTTTCTTCCGTGGCCAAAGAAGCAAGGGCAGCACCTGAGATAACACGTTTCCGTCTTTATTTAGAAGCGATTGAAGAAATGCTTTCCTCACCTGATAAAATTATTCTTGATAAATCAGGAGGAGGGACTCCCGTGTCCCATCTGCTCTTAAATGAAATCATGCGTAATCCTAATTCAGTGAAGGAAAATTGATGATGAACCGATCGCCTTGGATTATTACTCTTTGGACTTGCTCTTTTATCATCACAGCATTTTGGCTTTCCGTCTTTATTGTGTATCCGAGACAGCAACTTGCTGTAAAGAGGCTTGGGAAGATTATCCGGGTAGATTCAGAGCCAGGGATTTATTTCAAGTTGCCATTTATTGACCAGATAATCATTGTTGATGATCGGATGCATCGCTATGATCTTCCAACAAAAACAGTTCAAGTTCGGGGTGGAGCATTTTATGAAGTTGATGCGTTTTTCACCTATCGCATTACAGATGCTCGGCTTTTTCTACAGACAGTTTCTTCTGGTCATCCAGCTATGGCTGAGCAAATTAACCTTGCACCGCGTTTTGATGATGCATTACGTGCTGTTTACGGTCAGCGCGCTTTCAGCGATGCTTTATCATCAGCACGAAGCAATATGATGCGTGAGGTACAGAGGCAAATTTCGTCTGATGCTAGATCTCTTGGTATTACAATTGTTGATGTACGCATCCGTAAGACAGATTTGACACAGGCTATTTCGCAACGCACGTTTGAGCGGATGCAACAGGAGCGGTATGCTGTAGCAGAGCGATTACGTGCCCGTGGTCGTGAAGAAAAGGATCGTATTGTTGCTGAAGCCAATCGTGAATATGAGGAAATTGTTGCAGAAGCAACCCGTGACTCAGAAATTTTGCGTGGGGAAGGAGAGGCTGAGCGTATTCGTATTTTTCGTGATACGGTAGCATCAGATTCGGAATTCTACGCATTCTGGCGTTCTATAAATGCCTATAAGAAGATCAGGAATGTACCAATGATTCTGTCTCCGGATTCGGTTTTTTTCAAATATCTACATTCACCGGAAAAAGATAAAAGTAAATTTCAACCGGTTGATGCACGTTAATAAACAGAGAGGCATAAAACAGGACGCATGGTTTCTGAAATCATGTTACAAAATCTGTTTTCCGGTAGCCTTGGATATAAAGCAGGGCAGTAAGATCGCTATAGTAAATGTTGAAGGATGCGATTTTAGCGACAATCGGTTTAGCATGCAGAGCTATGCCAGATCCTGCGTGTTGTAGCATGGAAAGATCATTTGCTCCATCGCCAACAGCTATTGTTTCAGAAGGAGAAATGTTCAACTTTGCGCAAAGTTTTAACAGTTTTTCAAGTTTAGCTTCTTTACCAAGAATTGGCTCCCGCACAAAGCCGTTAAGTCGGATACCATCATGTTCCAATATGTTAGCATTGTATTCATTAAAGCCGATTGCAAAAGCTATTTTTTCGGCAAACAGGGTAAAGCCTCCGGAAACAAGGGCAGTGTAGGCACCATTGGCGCGCATGGTTCGTACAAGCTCTCTTCCACCAGGCATCAATGTGATGCGCTTTTTAAGAACATTGTCAACAATAGACAGAGGTAGATTCTTGAACAATAATACACGTTCACGCAACGCCGACTCAAACGCGATCTCGCCGTTCATGGCGCGCTGAGTGATATTCGCTACATGCTCATCTAGATCCGCCTCCTTTGCCAGTTCATCAACACATTCCTGTTCAATCATAGTTGAATCCATATCGGCAAGTAGCAGCTTCTTACGGCGATTTGCCATTGGTTGCACGATAATATCAACTGGCGCGGAAGCAATGACATCCTGAAGTATCTTATAAGTTGTGTTTACTTGTGCACCATCAGGTAAACGAATATCACATGCAATGTGATATTCGAGCCAACAAATAGAAATTGCGTTTATTGCACAAGCAGCTTTATCTGCAAGAATAGATGTTAGGATGGGGTTTTCCGGATTGACAATCAGAGTGGCAATGAAAGGTTGACTACTTAACATGGCTAAAATTTCCCGAAAGCAAAAGGCTAATGGCATAGTTATGATAGCCGGGCCGACAGCAAGCGGCAAGTCTCAACTTGGAATAGAAATTGCACGCAAATGTAATGGTGTTGTGATCAATGTCGATTCCATGCAAGTTTATGATGTGCTCCACCTTTTAACAGCGCAGCCTAATAAGGATGATATGGCTGGTATTCCTCATTACCTTTATGGCTTTGCAAAACCAGGAGAGATATTTTCAGCAGGAAAATGGCTTAAAGCAGTACAAAAACTCTTGCAAAGTCAAAAATTGAAAGGCAAAACCTGCATCTTTGTTGGCGGTACAGGGCTTTATCTTCATGCTCTGCTGGGTAGACTTGCCAACATACCGTCGATAAAAACAGAAATCCGTGAGAAGTGGCGCCAATTCTTAAAGGAAAAAGGCATTAAACCGCTGTACGAATATCTGGTTGAAAAAGATCCAGCAATGGCGCAGCGACTCTCACCGACTGATGGGCAGCGTATTCTACGTGCGCTTGAAGTTTGGGAAGGAACAGGACGGTCACTTATAGAATGGCAATGCATAAACGATAAACCCTCTGTAGATATTATCCGTGCCCATAAGCACGTGCTTATGCCTCAAAAAGAGAATTTAGCGGTGCGTATAAATACTCGTTTTGATATGATGATTGAAAAAGGAGTAGTTGAGGAAGTTAGGAAATTACGAGCTATGAATCTTGATCCAGAGATACCAGTAATGAAAGCTATAGGTGTTAAGGAATTCAGTACTTACCTTGATGGTAAAATCAGTCTTAAAACGGCAATTGAAAAAGCAAAAACTAGGACGCGCCGTTATGCCAAGCAACAGAGAACTTGGTTTCGCCATCAATTTGATAAAACTTGGCAATGTTTTCCTGACGCAGAGAAATCTCTGCAGGCATTTTTGCGCGATATGAAATGTGACTCCAAAACTTTTTACATTGACGAGCAATAATGACCAGGATATAATTGGCCCTATGAAAGATGTTATTCTTGTACTGTGGATGCGCGTGGGATAGATAGCTGTAGCTATCTGGAATAGTCTCACGCGTGCAACGGGCCCCTTCGGGGGCCTTTTTTATTATAAAACACGGTGGATGATGAAAATGAAACATGACCATAAAACAGAAGAAGCAGCTGATAGACGTAAAATGTCGGGTGCAGAGATTGTGGTACAGGCGCTTACTGATCAAGGCGTTAAACATATTTTCGGTTATCCTGGAGGCTCGATACTTCCTATTTTTGATGAAATTTACCAGCAAGATAAAGTTCGACACATTCTTGTCCGCCACGAACAAGCAGCAGGTCATGCAGCAGAGGGTTATGCGCGCACAACTGGTAAAGTAGGGGTGATGCTCGTCACTTCTGGCCCAGGAGTCACTAATGCAGTAACACCATTGCAGGATGCATTATTAGATTCCGTACCTCTTGTCTGCGTTTCTGGTCAGGTATCTACCACGCTTATCGGCTCGGATGCTTTCCAAGAAGCAGATACGGTTAGTATCACGCGACCCTGCACCAAGCATAATTGGCTGGTCAAAGATGTTAATGACTTATCACGTATTATACATGAGGCTTTTTATATAGCCCGTAGTGGTCGGCCTGGGCCTGTGCTGGTTGATATCCCCAAAAATGTGCAGTTTGCCTACGGTATTTATACTGAGCCAAAATCTATAACACCACGCATGAGCTATCAGCCACAGCTTGACGGTGAAACTCAAGCAATTAACTGTGCAGTTAACCTCTTATGCGCAGCTAGAAAACCTGTTATTTACTCTGGAGGTGGTGTTATCAATTCCGGTGCGGATGCGGTACATCTACTGCGTGAACTAGTGAACATCGGTAATTTCCCTATCACATCAACTCTGATGGGTCTTGGAGCTTATCCCGCAAGCAAGGAAAACTGGCTTGGCATGCTTGGTATGCATGGCACTTATGAAGCTAATATGGCTATGCATGATTGTGATGTCATGTTAGCAGTTGGGGCGCGATTTGATGACCGTATCACAGGTCGTCTTGATGCTTTTTCACCGGATGCAAAAATTATCCATATCGATATAGATCCTTCATCCATTAATAAAAATGTGCATGTGGACGTGCCTATTGTCGGCGATGTGGCACATATACTGAAAGATATGATAGCCCGGTTTCGAATTATTTGCCCTAATATAAAGCAACCTGACCGAAATGTATGGTGGCGCCAGATCAATACATGGCGGGCGCGTAGATCACTTGCATATCGCAACAATGCAGATGTTATTATGCCGCAGTATGCAATAGAACGCTTGTATGCTTTGACAAAAGATCACAAACCATACCTCACTACAGAAGTGGGGCAACATCAGATGTGGACTGCACAGTATTTTGGGTTTGATGAACCTAATCACTGGATGACCTCGGGTGGGCTTGGTACGATGGGATATGGCTTCCCAGCAGCTATTGGTGTGCAGATCGCGAGGCCTGATGATTTGGTAGTGTGTGTTGCCGGAGATGCTTCTATTCAGATGAATATACAGGAACTATCTACTGCTATTCAGTATGATGTCCCTGTCAAAATTTTTATTCTCAACAATCACTATATGGGCATGGTACGTCAGTGGCAGCAATTGCTACACGGCAACCGTTTGTCTCATTCTTACATGGAAGCTCTTCCCGATTTTGTTAGATTGGCAGAAGCGTATGGTGCTGTTGGTATCCGCTGCAGTAAACCAGAGGAATTGGATGATAAAATTCGTCAAATGATTGTCTGTGATGGACCAGTTCTATTTGACTGCTGTGTAGTCAGCCTGGAAAATTGTTTTCCTATGATCCCTTCAGGTCGTGCCCATAATGAAATGCTGTTGTCTGATGAAGCAACTAATGAAATGATGGCAGATGCGATTAATGTTCAAGGCCGCTTACTTGTTTAAGTAATAAATTTAAATAAACTCACGATTTTAGATTTTTATCGGTATTTTGCCGCTGTAAAATATTTTATATGACTGCAAAGGTGCTCTAGGGAGAATGAATAAATGAATACAAAGAATTCTGGTCTTGATTCGGCGTATTTGATTGAATCAGATAATAATCCCACAGAAATACATACTCTTTCGGTTTTAGTTGACAATGAACCAGGGGTTTTAGCACGGGTTATTGGTCTTTTTTCTGGTCGTGGATACAATATTGAAAGTTTAACAGTTTCAGAGACAGAAGCGGAACAACATCTATCGCGTATTACTATTGTTACATGTAGCACCCCGCATATCATCACTCAAATACGTCACCAGCTTAAACGGATCGTGCCTGTGCACGAGGTAATTGATTTGCATATGTATGCCCGTGAATTAAAACAAGATGTTCCCATTGAACGGGAGCTTGCGTTAGTTAAGGTAATAGCAGAGGGAGCGCTCCGCATAGAGGTCTTACATATGGCAGAAGCGTTTCATGCCAGAGTTGTTGATGCGACAATTAACCATTTTGTTTTTGAGATAACAGGAAAATCTTCAAAGCTTAAGAAATTTATTGCTGTCATGCGACCGCTTGGCTTAGCCGAAATCTGTCGTACTGGCGTTGCTGCCATGAATCGCGGAGCCAATGAAATCTAGAAATTCCTATTCTGATATCGAAGAAAATTGTATTAGGACACTTATTCGCTACATGCGAGTCCTGTCTTCCTCTCATGAAGCTAGAACAGCCGACTAGGTCAAGCGAAAATCCTCTCAAGAGTCCTTACTCATAAACTATCTTTAAGACAGAAAACCATAATTGCACACTATTCTGCCATAACAAATAGAAATGAATTACTGCCTTTATTGGAAAAGCAAATTGTAGGTTATAAGTGGAGATTAATGCACAACTATTCGTTTTTTGATGTATCATTTCTTTAGATGGTAGATGGCAATTAAGGATAAAAACTGGCAAAACATTTGTTGTAGTAACTTTTCACTCAATCCGCGAATACAGTGACCTTTATGTTATTGACAGTTGCGGTTGATGGAATATTTGAATATGATTACAATGAGTTCAGATTTACTAATTTTGTTTTTGAAACATCCGGATCAGTTACGGATAATTTCAGAGATAGTTTTTTGTAGAACAGCAAGATAATTTTCATTATCATTTATGGTCATAAAGAGATAACACAAGCAATGACATTCGCGATGAAGGCCTTTTTAGGAAATAATCGCATGAAGCTGGTGCCTATAACCCCTCTGCATTATTGTCTATATTAGCTCACTTAATGGTTCTTTAATGTAAATAGAAAAACTTTTTCTAGGAAAAAACAGTTAAACTCTTAATATCAGTCTGATGCCCATCACAAAAAGCAGGGTAAACACAGTCCACAATCAAACTTTTGAAATTGAATTGGCTGAACTATTGATACAACTTTGAACGATAGTCTTGAGAATATAGAATTCTACGCGATATTTGATTAATACCTCCATCTCTTGGATTTTCCTTGTTGCACACAATCCACAGCTCCGTATCTTTGATTAAGATTTAACTTCCCTGCTATTCAGAGAATAGATGTAATCTGTAAAATACAATATAAATACTCCGTTAAACTTTAATGATAATTTATCTCTATTATTCTAAAACATAAGTACGCAAATCATCATTGATTTTATTTGATTATCCATTTACTCGATGCAATTTCTCTATCGAGATCATAGTATGACATAATTAGCAATTCCAAAGAAAAGAGATAATAGCCATTGATAAAGATTCTAATAGTTTTTAATATCTCTAGTTCGTTTTTTTATATCATTCCACTCAGTTGCGAATATCAGAAATAAGAATTTCTGTAATCTTCCTATAAAATATATGAAGGCTATTTCTCTTCAAATCTTGTGATGCTAAATGTGAGTGCTATTTTGATTTCTTTATTTGTATTTATTAATTGCAGACTGCATGCATAACCTTGATTGCGATAATAGGCTAAAATTTTTAGCGCCAATGGAAAAAAATATTGCCTCCGTGGATAAGATTGTTTGTTTGTTAAAATTATTAGTTTTGTAATTTAGGTGGAATAAAATGGCTGCGCCTTATGCCTTTCTAGATATTCTGGCAAATCCACAGGTGCGTGATGCTTACCTTTCAGGAGAAATCTCCATCATCTTATCTGCTGATCTCGCAACTGTTCTATGGTCAAACAGGCACGGTGCACATTTTATGGGATTTCGTACCATTCTAGAATCTATCAACGTTGACAGCGGCTTCGATCGATTAACTTGTCTCCAGATTGAAGCTGGACTGCTTAGTAAAAGTGAAGTCCGTATACGTGGTATAACAAAAGCACAAAGTTTTCTGGTTAATGTCGTCATGATCGAACAGCTAGGAGAAGTAGTTTTTCTGCATTCTGTATCGGCATCTATGAAACAGAACAGTCTTATTGATTTAATAGATGATCTAAATGATGTGAGCATAGAAACTGCTCTTCTTGATCTTTCAGGTCGAGTTATACGTGCTTCCTCTGATTTTCATTTGTCTCTTTTTCTTGAAGGAGAATTATTTAAGCTACTTGAGAAAATGCATAAAAGCGCTCAAGTGAAGAAGCGTTTTTTTTTAAAAAAAAACAATCTACCAATTGATTTTCTGCAACTAAGAGATAGGTCACCTATATTTCTGCTGATCATGGCAAAATTAGACGCTCAAAAAAATAGTACTTTCTTGATACGTGATTTCATTTTTGACATACAAAAACTACCTTTACATTTTTTTTGGAAAATTGATGCAGAAGGCAAATTTACTGAGATTTCACCGGAATTAAGGGAAGTCGTAGGGCCGGAATATGCAAATATTGTTGGCTTTTCATTTGTTGAATTGGCAGAAAAGTGGCAGATGGATCGTGATGGAGCCGTACGCACTCTTTTAAAAAGTCGTAATGCATGGTCAGGACGATCGCTTTTTTGGCCTGTACAAGGTGAGGCAATACGGGTGGATATTGAACTTGCAGCATTGCCTGTATATTCTCATGCATGGGTTTTTTCTGGTTTTCGTGGCTTTGGTAAAATAAGAAGCGTAGTTAAAATAACTACAGAAGAGGCAATCAATGCATACCATATATTAGCTGGTCGCCTATCACCGCAAGAACATGAAGCATTTTCAATGATTGCCCGTCAAATCAAAGCTGATATTTCTGCGATCACGGGGGAAAAAAGATCAAAGGAATCTGAAACAGATTCAGGATTAAGTTTAAAGAACGAAGTAAAGAATAACGTCGATGAATTAGTTGCTGGAGAAGCAATAGAGAATAACATAAATATTACTCATCAAGGGGCATTGTCTCCATTAAACCAACTGCCAATTGCTGTGCTTGTTTATCGTGATGATCGTATTTTATTTATAAATTTAGCATTTATAGAAATAAGTGGTTATTCCTCTTTTGCAGATCTTCGGCAGGATGAAGTGTTAGCAGAGGTTTTGCAGGTATGGATTCCACAGAGTGCTCTGCATACCGTTTCAAGTCATTCTGTTCCTGTTGAAATATTCATACAACCTGTTATATGGGAGGACGGGCGCTCTGCAAATATGATTTCGTTTATTCGCCGAGAAGCGCCTCAATTGTTGAACAAAACAGAGATTGATGCACTTCAGTATAAATCGATCCAGCTTGCGACATTGCTGAATATGGTTTCTGATGGCGTGATCATTCTTGATAAAGCAGAAATCATTGTTTCAGTAAACGATGCTACGTTGCGTATATTTGATTATTCGCCTGATCACATGAAGGGGAAACCTTTCAGGTGTTTTTTTTCAGATTCAGAAAAAAATCTAGAAAGGATTCTATTCAACTTTCAATCCACCAATGAGGAAAACCAGTATAAAATAAGTAATGGGTATAAAATTGATGGTATTACTGCCCATGGTGAAATACGCAAATTGCATATCAATCTTGGTCGTATGAAATTTGATGACGGTTTTTTCTTGATTATTCGTGACTTAACCCGTTTTCATATGATTGAGAACGATATTGCTAAGGAGCGTAATTATGCGCAAGAAATTTTAAGAAAACAATCTCGTTATCTTGCCTTTATCAATCATGAAGTTAAAACATCATTAAATGCAATAATCAGTATATCTCAATTAATGTTAGAAGGAAAAGATGAGCATTTGTTCAATGATAGGTATCGTAATTATCTTAATTATCTTAAGAATATTATTCGCTCGAGTGAATATATCGCGACATTGATCAATAATCTGCTGAGACATTTAAAATGTGAAGAAGGCAATCCTCAATATTAGACCAATATTACTATCCGCTGTTCTTAATGAGGTACTTGGACTTATGATTCCAAAAACTAATGCGAACCGCATTATTATATGCTCCAGTGTGGAAAATGATTTGTCACCTATCATTGCTGATCAGTGTTTAGTTAAACAGATTCTTCTCAATCTTCTTTCCAATGCGATTTATTTTACACCGCAGGACGGGGAGATTATCATCTCGGCTTATTGTCATCAAGTGAATAAAATTCTGCTACGCGAGGGGTATTGGTATGAACCCACTGGCAATACAGCAAGTTATGAAGCTTTTTGAGCAAAAAGATTCTAATTTTATCACCCACAAAGCTTGGAAAATAGCATTGAACTTGTCAATGACCAAAGCAATGGTAGAAGCCAATCATGCTCATTTTATTTTGCATTCTGAAGCTGGCAATGACACTATTGTAGAAATCACTGTTTAGAACAGAGTGAAATGAAGCTTTTTATCATTGATGCATAATGATATCCCGTTTTATGTTGATCTGATATATGATTAGCTATAGATATTATGCTTAATAGATTTCTAATTTTTTCAAAAAGCTATTTGTTTGGCGGAAAGGTTTTTTAATCTGATTGTATGTTAGAGAATTAACTTTCTTAAAGAGTAGCAAGCAACTTTATGCGACAATAAAATCGGTCAGCAAAGTAAAATTGCCATAACAAATAGTGAAGTCTCCAACATCGAGGGTTTCTTGACCAGCTCAGTAAAAATATTGCATAGATTTACATCTTTCCAATTCATCTAGTGCAATTATCATGCTGTTTAAGTCTGATTAAGAAGTATTTTTCATTTGTGAAGGTGAGTTAGTGGATTTTTTTTGGCGTATAGGAAAACCATTTCTTTTCATGATAGCACCTGAGAAGGCTCATCGTCTTACGATATGTGCACTAAAATCTGGGATGATTGGCTGCGGACAAGTTCGTGATAAAGTTTTGCAACGTTCTATCTCAGGTCTTGATTTTTCTAATCCTTTGGGATTGGCAGCTGGTTTTGATAAGAATGCTGAAATTCCAAATGCCGCTCTAAAACTTGGTTTTGGTTTTATGGAAGTTGGTACGGTTACGCCCATGCCACAGGTGGGTAATGCATCTCCACGTTTATTCCGTTTGGTACGGAATGGAGCAATCATCAACCGCATGGGATTTAATAATGAAGGACATGAGTTGATACATAGGCGACTTGTCAAAAGAGATAGGAAAAGTCGTCTTGTTGGTATCAACATCGGTGCCAATAAGGATTCCAAGGATTGGGTAGCTGATTATGTAGAAGGCATTAACTGTTTTTATGATGTCGCCGATTATTTTACGATCAATATTTCTTCCCCCAATACGCCGGGTCTGCGCGATCTACAGATACGTAACAACTTATGCATCCTGCTTGATGCAGTGCTTGAAGCGCGTGGCCAGCAGGAGAAAAAAATAGAGCGATTCTGTCCTATTTTTCTTAAAATAGCGCCAGATCTCACAGAAAAAGAGCTGGATGATATTGCTTTAGAAGTTCTTTCAAGTAAGCTTGATGGGTTAATTATCTCAAATACAACATTCTCTCGCGTAGGTGTGCAGGAACATAAACAGGCAAGAGAAAGTGGCGGCATGTCCGGCATTCCGCTTTTTCAGTCTTCAACTATCGTGCTTGCTAAAATGCGCAAACGAGTAGGAACTCTGCCTATTATTGGCGTAGGCGGTGTGTATAATGCAAAAACAGCTTTGGAAAAGATCATGGCAGGAGCAGATTTAGTGCAGCTTTACAGTAGTTTGATTTATCAAGGGCCGAGAATTGCTGCGGATATTCTTCAGCAATTGATTGCCATATGCCACAAAGATGGTGTAAAGAGCATTGCTGAGTACTGTAATTATCATGTAGAAAAGTGGGCGGATCGAAAAATATGACTATAGGGTTAGATTAAGGAAGTTGGAATTGATTCTTCATAAAAACTGTAATAGGAATTTATGTAATTTTCTTGCAAGAGGTCATTATCCTCCATATGCCGACACCCAGTATGTATAGGTATATTTTGTATTGCTTTTTTTATAAATGCGGTCGTAGCTCAGTTGGTTAGAGCGCAGGTTTGTGGCACCTGAGGTCGTAGGTTCGATTCCTACCGGCCGTACCATTGTTTCTATGCCTTTTGATTTGTCATTTTTTACTATAAATTGTATTTCTAATTTTAAACTTTTGTGCTGAAGCCAAAGTAATAATTCAGCCTACGCTTGATTTTTGATACTTTTATAATAAATAAAAAATTCAATGATTCAGACCGCCTTGGTTTTATTTCGTTAAGTACAAAGGTTATATTTGCTAAATAGACAGAAAACTGTACTTAGGGCGATTCTAACTAGGGAAGTATTCTTTGTCATAAAATTGCTTGCGCACTACGTATTAGAGAAGTGGTATGAAAGTTTATATTTCTATTTCTAATACCAGCAACGCTATTTCCGTTGCTATCTAATAATGAAAGGATTAGTGCTTTTTTCTAGGATATTGTTGCAAAACCCTTTTTATCAGTGTATTTGCAACTTTCCTAAATGAGAAACGCGACTTATCAGAAAAGCTGTGGGGTTGTAATTTAAGAGAAACGTTACGATTCTTTTGCAATGGAATTAACGGGTTATTTATATCATGCTTGTTTATAACCTCCGATATATTTAAGACGGCAGGATTGATTCTGCCTACTATAATTTAGACAGGATAAACTTTATGACAGGAAAGATCATTCCGGTTCCACCTTTTGATTGTATTGTCTTTGGGGGTGCAGGAGATCTTGCAGAGCGCAAGCTTATACCAGCGCTTTATCATCGTCAGTGTACAGGGCAGCTTAGTGAATCATCACGGATTATTGGCGTTTCGCGTTCACCAATGAGTGATATAGAGTATTGTGATTTTGCTGTCCAGGCAATCAAAACTCATGTGAACAAGGAAGATGTTAGCGCGACTCAACTTCGACAGTTTCTTTCTCGACTTTCTTACCTATCAGTGGATGCAACATCAAATGTTGGTTGGGATAAGCTGAAGCAAAAGGTGGAAAATGAATCTGCAAAAGTCCGGGCATTTTATCTAGCCCTTGGTCCAGCACTTTTTGGTGATATTGCTGTACGTCTTGGCGCTAATGGTTTGGTCACATCAGATACTCGCATTATTGTTGAAAAACCTGTAGGAAACAATCTTAGAACTGCGCAGGCATTGAACGATCGTCTGGGAAAGGTTTTTTCTGAAAACCAAATTTTTCGCATTGATCATTATCTTGGTAAAGAAACAGTCCAGAATCTGATGGCGTTGCGTTTTGCTAATGTACTTTATGAACCTTTGTGGAACTCTGATCACATTGATAATGTGCAGATTACAGTTTCTGAATCTGTTGGACTTGAAGATCGAGCCGGTTATTATGATCATGCAGGTGCCTTGCGGGATATGGTACAGAATCATCTGTTGCAGCTGCTTTGTTTAGTGGCCATGGAACCACCTGCTATGCTTGATGCCAACGCCGTGCGGGATGAAAAGCTCAAGATATTACATTCCCTTGCACCAATCAATGCTGGAAATGTCGGGAAGTGCACAATACGAGGTCAATACCTGGCAGGCACCGTAGCAGATAAGTCTGTAAAATCCTATCTTGAAGATCTTGGCAAAGAAAAAAGCAATACAGAAACCTTCGTAGCATTAAAAATTGATATTGCAAACTGGCGTTGGGCTGGAACACCGTTTTATCTGAGAACAGGGAAGCGAATGACAAAACGTGTATCAGAAATCACAGTTACATTCAAATCTGTTCCTCATTCAATTTTTGACAAAAGTGCAGGGGAAATTACCGCAAATAGGCTTGTTATTCGTCTTCAGCCTAATGAAGGAGTTAGTCAATGGCTTATGATTAAAGATCCTGGACCGGGCACCACACGCTTGCAGCATGTTTCACTTGATATGAATTTTTCCAATGCTTTTGCTGGTCGCAATCCTGATGCCTATGAACGGCTTTTGATGGATGTGATGCGGGGAGACCAAACACTTTTCATGCGGCGCGATGAGGTCGATGCAGCTTGGCAATGGATTGATCCTATCCATCAAGGATGGGAGAAGATTGGTCAGACAGTGGATGGCTACAAAGCTGGTACATGGGGACCATTACGTTCGATTGCCATGATTGAAAGAGACAGCAGAACATGGAATAATTCAGTTTAAGAGGCATAAAAGCGATTCTCATGAATTTTGATCGTTATGATTTTGATACACCAAATGCACTTGCTTCTGCTCTTGCAGAGCGAGTCGCAATCGAGCTTAGTTTTGCTATTAATGAACGTGGTCAAGCGGTTCTTGTTGTGTCGGGCGGTTGTACACCAAAGCATTTTTTTAAATGCCTATCGCAAGCTGATATTGCATGGAAACAAGTTATTATTACGTTGGTAGATGAACGCTTTGTTCCCCCCGATAATTCCCGTTCAAACGAAAAATTAGTACGTCAGCATCTTATGCAGAACTTTGCCACTGAAGCACGTTTTGTTGGACTTTATACCAGGGCCGTTACAGCTGAACTTGCGGCTTTTTCTGCAGCAAACAGAGTCAACAAACTTGCAAAGCCGTTTGATGTTGTTGTGCTTGGCATGGGACTTGATGGGCATACAGCTTCGTTTTTTCCGGGAGGAAATCGTCTAAGACAGGCACTCGATCGTAACTCGCGTGCCTTGATGGTTCCTATGCATGCTAGGGGACTTAGTGAGGCACGTCTGACTATAACCTTACCACTACTTGTTAGCGCTCGCTTTATTGCACTTCATATTGAGGGACAGGAAAAACTTGTAACTTTTGAACAGGTATTGCAGAATGGTCCAGAGATCGATATGCCAGTTCGTGCTGTTTTGCGTCATGCTAAAAGCCCAATTCAGGTGTTTTGGTCTCCAGCAGACAAGATCTCCGAACACGAACCTTCTGTTTAAGAAAGTTTTTTTTAATATTATTGGGGTGTGTAATGAGCGTAATTCAGACAATTCGTCAGGTAACAGAGAAGATATCTGAACGCTCGAAACCAAAGCGGGAAGAATATCTTGCCTACATTAGTGAAGCTGGTAAGCATAGTCGTCCACATCGTTTGCATCTTGGTTGTGCTAATCAAGCTCATGTTTTTGCTGCATGCGACTCTGTTGATAAAGCGCGATTAAAAGAGAATGTTGTCGCTAATCTTGGTATCATCACAGCTTATAATGATATACTTTCAGCACATCAGCCGTTTGAGCATTACCCTACCATTATCCGCAATGCTGCACAAGAGGCAGGTGGGGTTGCACAAGTTGCGGGCGGCGTACCTGCTATGTGTGATGGGGTTACTCAAGGATTCAGTGGCATGGAGCTTTCACTATTTTCACGCGAAGTGATAGCTATGTCCACAGCTATCGGGCTTGCGCATAACACCTTTGATGCTGTGCTGTATCTAGGGGTTTGTGACAAAATTGTACCGGGTCTTCTCATGGGAGCCCTAACCTTTGGGTATCTGCCTGCTGTTTTTGTACCAGCAGGGCCGATGAGTAGTGGTTTGTCTAATAAGAAAAAGGTTAAAGCTCGTCAGCTTTATGCGGAAGGAAAGATCGACCGCAAGATATTGCTTGAGGTTGAATCACAATCTTATCATGAGCCAGGGACTTGCACCTTCTACGGCACTGCCAATTCAAATCAAATGATGATGGAAATAATGGGGCTGCATCTACCTGGTGCTTCCTTTATAAACCCGAATACGCCACTGCGCGATGCCCTAACGCGAGAAGCAACAAAGCGCGCTCTTGCGATTACAGCACTGGGAAATGAATATACCCCCGTTGGATCAATGATTGATGAACGCTCTTTTGTGAATGCTATCGTTGCTTTAAATGCAACTGGTGGATCAACTAATCATACTATTCATTTAATTGCCATGGCTATAACAGCCGGTATTTGCATTACTTGGCATGATATTGCAGAAATTTCCTCTGTGGTTCCGCTTATCGCCCGGCTTTACCCAAATGGTTCTGCGGACGTAAATCATTTTCACGCCGCTGGTGGAATGGGTTTTGTGATTCGTACATTGATGGAGGCAAAACTTGTGCATGATGATATTCGCACCGTGTGTGGTGAGGGGCTTGAGGCTTATGCAATTGAGCCAAAGCTTGGCGGCGATGGTAAAGTTAGACGCAAACGGGCAAGGAATAAAAGCGGCAATGAAAAAATTCTAACAGATACGACCAGACCTTTTCAAAAAGACGGTGGCATTCGCATTCTTTCTGGAAATCTTGGTCATGCTATTATCAAGGTATCTGCCGTTAAAGCTGAACATTGGTCTATTGAAGCTTCAGCAAAAGTTTTTGATTCACAGGAAGAATTACAGAAGGCTTTCAAGGAAGGAAGGTTAGACGATCAAGATTTTATTGCTGTTGTCCGTTATCAGGGGCCCAAGGCCAATGGCATGCCTGAACTGCACAAACTTACAACATTTCTGGGTGTATTGCAAGATCGTGGTCAAAAAGTAGCCCTTGTCACCGATGGTCGCATGTCTGGTGCTTCCGGTAAGATTCCAGCAGCCATTCACGTAACACCGGAAGCGCTTGATAATACTTGGTTAGCAAAAGTTAGGGATGGCGATTTGATTTGTCTTGATGCGAATATGGGAGTTTTACGACTTCTAGTCGATGAAAAAAAAATAACGACTCGCTCCTTGGAAATTCCTGACCTCTCTCACCATTCTTATGGAGGAGGGCGTGAACTTTTTCGCGTTTTTCGCCAAATGGCCAATCGTGCTGATTTAGGTGCGACTATTATTGCAAATGATTGAAATTATACAATTTTTTATCTTTAGAATAAAAGATACATCCTATAATGCCAACCATGGATTTTTGTGGGTTTGATGGTGATACGCTTGCCGTTTCCTTTCAGAAAAGGCATTGATATTGCGCAAGCAGATTTTGTCGACTGTTAGGATATATATTTCCCTAGATTCTACTTTTCTATTCCCATTCCTAAGCCTCAAGCATCCTCGCCTAATACTTCTAACAGAAAAAACACAGAATTGTACAGATAAATGAAGATACAAAATGTTTATGTAATTTAATTGCGACGCAAAATGCTTTTGCAGATAACTAAACAGAATATTAAAAGGACTACTGTCCACGTATGTTCCGCACGTTGTAGTTTTCTCATTTGATATGTTTTAATATGTCAATTTGTATAGGATTATTAGTTGAACTGTATGAGATTTTTTGTTATCTTATTGATTCTTTTTATAAATAATCAGTGAAATATCGGTGGTACTACCCCCGCAGAGCGGTATGCAGCTTTTAAAGTATTAACCATTAGCATAGCAATTGTCATAGGCCCAACTCCACCAGGAACAGGCGTGATATTCTTTGCGACAATTGAGGCCATTTCAAATTCAACATCACCAACGAGGCGCGTAGGTTTCTTACTGTTTTTCAATGCCGGAACACGATTAATACCAACATCAATAACAGTGGCGCCCGGTTTGATCCAGGCTCCTTTTATCATTTCTGGTCGACCTATCGCAACAACAAGAATATCAGCACTGCGCACAACATCGGGCAATTCCGATGTGCCACTGTGCGCGATAGTTATCGTCGCATTTGCTGCTAAAAGCAAGCTCGCTATTGGTTTGCCGACAATATTGGAACGACCCACAATAACAACATCTAGACCAGAAAGATCATCTCCGTGAATACGGCGAATCATGATCATGCTTCCCGCAGGTGTGCAGGGTATAAAACCATCATGCGCACCGGTCACAAGTTTACCGACATTGATGCAATGAAAACCATCTACATCTTTATTGGGTGATATCGCTTGGATAACGGCTTCTGTTCGAATGTGATCTGGTAGAGGTAATTGCACTAAAATGCCGTGAATAAATGGATTTCCGTTTAATTCTTGAATGAGATGAATCAGGTTATCTTCACAGATATCTGCTTCGGGCCGATAGGTAATAGAAGAAAAGCCACATTTCTCCGCTTCTCTGTTTTTTGACGATACATAAATCTGGCTTGCTGGATCATCACCAATAACAATAACTGCGAGTCCAGGACGAACGCCGTGACTTTCCATCAGCTTAGCAGTTTCCATTTTTATCTTTTCGGTAATTTCTTCAGCAAACTTTTTACCGTTAATAACCTCTGCCATTTTTTACTCCGTCACATTTAGTGTTATGCTTTACTATTTTTATTTTAATTCTCTGTGATGCGGGATAGGGGTTTATATCAACATTGCTCTATTCGTCCAATCCTTTTGCCTCCTCCTATAATTATTATAGATGACAGAGACTTTATTGTTTGAAACACGCTTGCATGTCTATTTTGGGCGATGTTATGACATCTGTATCGCAAATAAAACTACCTTTATGGGCGATCTTATATGGGCGATTTTGGAATACACATTTTTGACAAGGAGACAAAAACTTGGGCAAAATTATCTTTGTTAGCAAAGAAACATTCAAAGGTGAAGCGCGCGTTGCTGCTTCACCTGAGACTGTAAAAAAATATACAGAACTTGGTTATTCTGTTGTCGTTGAAAAGGGGGCTGGCTGCGCTTCATGTATAAAGGATTACGAATATAAAGCGATGGGTGCTGAAATTTCTACTTCTGGCTATGCTGCAGAAGAAGCAGATATCATTCTGAAAGTTCGAAGACCTTCTCAGAAGGAGGCTAGCGTTTATAAAAAAGGTGCTGTTATAGTTGCAATCTTTGATCCTTATGGGGCTGAGGACGATATTGCAGCACTTGCAAAAGCAGGGTTTACTGGCTTTTCTATGGAATTTATTCCGCGTATTACACGTGCGCAGTCAATGGATATTCTATCTTCGCAGGCTAATCTTGCTGGATATCAAGCAATTATTAGTGCAGCTGAAGTTTATGGGCGGGCCATACCGATGATGATGACCGCAGCTGGTACGGTACCAGCTGCAAAAGTTTTTGTTATGGGAGCCGGAGTTGCCGGGTTGCAGGCCATAGCAACAGCCCGCCGCCTTGGCGCCGTGGTTACGGCTAATGATGTTCGCCCAGCAGCAAAGGGGCAGGTTGCATCTTTAGGAGCAAAGTTTATAGCAATTGAGAATGAAGAATTCCGTTCTGCTGAAAGTGATCGCGGTTATGCTAAAGAAATGTCAAAAGCATATCAAGAAAAACAGGCTGCATTGACCCTGGAACATATTGCTAAACAGGATATTGTAGTTACTACAGCCCTTATTCCTGGTCGCCCTGCTCCTCGTCTTATATCAAGAAAAATGCTTAAAAATATGCAACTAGGGTCTGTTGTAGTGGATCTTGCAGTGGAACATGGTGGTAATGTTGAAGGTGTTGTATGCGGGCAGATTGCCGAAATTGAAGGAATAAAAATTGTTGGTTACAGTAATATTCTTAGTCGAATTTCTGCAACAGCCTCTCAGCTTTATGCACGTAATCTTTATGCTTTTCTGGAAAGCATGACAAATAAGGAGAGTAGAAAATTGGTGATTAATTTTGAGGATGAGATTGTAAAATCAACTCTCCTTGTTCATGGTGGTGAAATTATGCGCCCAGATCTGGTAAAAATTCATAATAAAAATCACCAAAATCAGCAGGCTATTCCATTAAGAAAGCCAAACATAAAAAAAGGAGGTAACTAAATGAAGACAAAGTTTTTTGATAAAACCATAAAGGAATTAAATCAGGCTGCGGCATTCATAAAAGAGGCAGGCAGTGAGAGTTCTTCTTCTTTAGCGCAGCTGTTCATATGCTGCAGCAGGTGGCAGCATGATTGATCCATCTATTTTTCAGGTTGCGATTTTTGTTTTATCGATTTTTGTCGGTTATTATGTGGTGTGGGCAGTGACGCCAGCTTTACATACACCATTGATGGCTGTAACAAACGCGATTTCATCCGTCATTGTGGTAGGTGCGTTACTCGCAGTTGCTCTGTCTCTTTCAGGCTATGCAACATTTTTTGGTTTTCTTGCACTAGTACTGGCAAGTGTCAATATTTTTGGCGGTTTTCTTGTGACTCAGCGTATGCTGGCTATGTACAAGAAAAAAGAAAAATGAAAGTGTAAGGTAATGAGTATTAATTTCGCAACCTTTCTTTATCTTATTTCAGGTGTATTGTTCATTTTGGCTTTGCGTGGCCTTTCTCATCCTATGAGCAGTCGTCAGGGAAATACGTTTGGCATGATAGGGATGGCTATTGCCATTACAACAACCTTGCTGCTTGCAGGTTCAAACTTGAGCGGCCTTTTGCTCATTTTTACCGGCCTTGTCATTGGCGGCTGTATAGGTGCCTATATTGCAAAATACATTCCCATGACAGCCATGCCACAGCTTATTGCTGCATTTCATTCACTTGTAGGTCTTGCAGCGGTTATGGTTGCTGCCGCAGCACTCTATTCACCATCCTCATTCAACATAGGTGAAGCGACTGCTATTCACAGCCGAGCTCTGTTTGAGATGGCTATCGGAGTTGCAATCGGGTCAGTTACTTTTACCGGTTCGATCGTTGCTTTCTTAAAATTGAATAGTTGCATATCAGGGAAGCCAATTCTTTTGCCTGTACGCCATCTCGTCAATATAATCTTAGGAATATCGATTGTCGTGCTGGTTGTCTGTCTGCTCGCAACTGAAAGCCATTCAGTTTTCTGGTTGATTGTATTGCTATCACTGATTCTTGGCATTACGATGATTATCCCAATCGGTGGTGCTGATATGCCAGTGGTTGTTTCCATGCTCAATTCCTATTCGGGCTGGGCAGCGGCCGGTATTGGTTTTACGCTAGGTAATATGGCTCTTATAATTACCGGAGCGCTAGTTGGCTCTTCCGGTGCTATATTAAGCTATATCATGTGCAAAGGTATGAATCGTTCTTTTATCTCGGTTATCCTTGGCGGGTTCGGTGGTGGAGCAGCTGCTATCAGCGCCGAGGATGAATACGGTCCTATAAAGCAAGGATCAGCCGAGGATGCTGCCTTTATCATGAAAAATTCATCCAAAGTTATCATTGTGCCGGGGTATGGCATGGCTGTTGCACAGGCTCAGCATGCTTTGCGGGAAATGAGCGATAAACTGAAATGTGAAGGGGTAGAAGTTAAGTACGCTATTCATCCGGTTGCCGGACGTATGCCTGGGCATATGAATGTTTTGCTTGCAGAAGCCAATGTGCCTTATGATGAAGTATTTGAACTTGAGGATATCAATTCCGAGTTTGCAACCGCTGACGTCGCTTTTGTACTTGGAGCAAATGATGTGACTAATCCAGCTGCTAAAACCGACCCATTATCGCCAATTTACGGTATGCCTATCCTTGAGGTGGAGAAGGCAGGCACAGTTCTCTTTCTCAAACGAAGCATGGGGAGCGGTTATGCTGGTGTTACAAATGAGCTTTTTTCCCGCGAGAATACTATGATGCTGTTTGGTGATGCTAAAAAGATGGTTGAATCTATTGTCAAATCGCTTGATGCTTAAGCCGTGCGCTACGAGGTTAAAAAGGCAGAGATCCCTGCCTTTTTTTATAGCTGACTTCATTTGGAAATTCTCAATTGCTTGCTCAACTCAGTAGTAGTCTATCCTGTCTTGCACGTAGTTCTGCAATTCTTTGACCGGGTTTTATTGTGGTATTCTGTGTTGTAATCAAGCATCCCCTGTTGATGGGATGAGTTATTTTAGCGCCTTCAAGAAGACCACAGGGAAGAGCGTTAGCTGCGCGTGCATCCTCGACTGTCATTATCCAGGCACGATAAGTGTAAAGACCGATAAAATCGAGCGTATCACCGGCTTTGAGATCTTTTTTGGCAACAGCGCAAACCTCTGCAACTGGCTTTTCTAGCGGTACCATATCAGGTTTACCGTAAAGCATGACACGCGCGCAGGTCAGAGGTACTTCCATTGCGGTCAAGTGGTAAGGCCTATGAAATGTGAAATAGGGGCCTTGACCGATTTTGAGATCTTCCATTCTTTTACAGATGCGTGGATGACGTATTTCAGCAATAACAAAAACACCAGGCGATACATATCTGCCAGTTGAGTAATCCACGACACCTATTTTCTTTAGAATTCCGCCATCTATTTCAGGGATGAGTATTCTATTCAATATACTAAGATCAGTTTGAGGACCATGCATACCTGAGCAGTCAGGCACTAGCCCTGTGGCATTTGCGATAGCCGCCATCTCCATCATGGTTTTTGAGCCGTCGATAAACTCAATCAGCATGCGGACATTCATATTACGACGATGGGCTTCTTCTTCATAATCACTCGGTATAGCATCAGAAATAAGCGGGTTATTTTTTCCCTTACCAGCAGTAATAATTTTGTATCCCATAGCCGAAACAAATTCGATCAATTCCATGCAAGAGGAAGGTTCATCGCCTGCCCCTAGCGTATAAATCAGTCCGCGTTTATCCGCTTCATGCTTTAAATAGGCTCCAATAGTGATATCAGCTTCGACATTCATCGTAACTAAATGCTTGTTGTTTTCAAGCGTTTTTACGCCGATTTGTGCCCCTGCTTCAGGATAGCCAGTTGCATCCACAACAACATCTATTAGTTCATTGTGCAGCATTAGATCAATGTCCTCGGTAACTGCAATAATACCGTCTTCTATGGCTTGCGTCATAGCCGAAGCATTTTGTACTTCGCTTGCATATCCCTCTTCTTGGTAAGCTTTTTCAGCAGCATCAAAAACACGGGCTGGCGTACGAGTTACCACTGCACCAATGTTAATGCCATTCATTTGCGTCATAGCTGACAGCATATCAGTTCCCATCTCGCCGCAACCAACAAGACCAATGCAGATAGGTCTACCGCTATCCGCACGCTCTTTCAAATCACGGGCAAGTCCAGTAAGGACGACATTACTGGTCATTTGCTTCTCCTTTAAATAATAGAAGCAACGGTTGTATAATAATTTTCTATCTCCGCCTATTATAAATAATTTCGAAAAATCAATGTGCAAAGGGTTGTTAACGTTTTATTTTTTCTTTTTATTATTAAATATCGATGATAAGCGTGCAAAAAATTAAGATTTTTATTTTCCTTTTAGATAAAAACTTTCTTTTTTCAAATATATGAAGATTGATATACTTTATAGTATGAAAACTTTAGGACACAAACTATCCTATTGCTTCAAATAGATGGGTATATATAAGCTTGAGTAGGCTTTTACTTGCTGCTCCTATTGATTGTGAAGTGATTTAATGTCAGAAAGCGAAGGTGGATAAAATCCAGAATTAATACAAGAATAAATCGGACATTTTGGATAATGCGCAGAAGATGATCAAAATCACAAAAATTTGAATCACATACAAGAATGTGCTTTTCCTCTCAGGAAAAGACTGGACAAACGCATTGATTTTGTGGCACCATTTGCGCTCTTTGAAATAGACAGCTAAGAATGGTAGATTAGTTCGTATTTCCCTATATTTGTATTGGCGTATAATGTCTAGGGGTTTTACAGGTTTATTAGCTTATATATGTGTTAAGTGTTAAACACAAAAAAGATGCAGCATGTTGGCTGTTTTCTTTAGTTTTTTTGTAAGGAATGGGATTAGAAGTGCAGGTACTCGTTCGCGATAACAATATTGACCAGGCGCTGCGTGCGCTAAAAAAGAAGATGCAACGTGAAGGCATTTTTCGTGAAATGAAGATGCGTAGCCATTATGAGAAGCCATCGGAAAAACGTGCCCGTGAAAAGGCAGAGGCTATCCGTCGTGCCCGAAAACTGGCAAGAAAACGTGCTCAGCGCGAGGGCTTGGTTAGTAATCGCTCCAACGTACGTTAAGTATTTTTTGGATTCTGTAGCAAAGTTATTTTTGAATAAGTTTTGCTAATGGTAATAGTGTGGAGTGTTTATTCCGCTCATGTATTTTCTGCTCTGGCGCAGCAATGTATCAAGCCTTGTAGGCTCTAGAAATTGCAGTGAATAGTAGTAGAGCTTTAAGCTTCTTAAGCAGTTTTTATTATAACAGAAGTTTTTTGTTATAGAAAAAAGCAGGTAATGAACAAGAAGTGTATCTTATGGCTAATTGTAGTATCTCTTCCGCTTCTGATAGGATGCCGGACAACAGGTGTAGGGATATCCTGTTCAGAAAATAAGGCACAGGGATCGCGTAAAAATATTGCTTCACTGACAACTGTGATTCGTAGTAATCCTACTGCTCCTACTGGATATAATGTACGCGGCTCTGCTTATGGACGGGCGGGACGCTATAAGGATGCGATCAAGGACTTTAACATAGCTATACAACTAGATCCTGGATTTTACGCAGCTTATGCTAATCGTGCGCTGATATACCGTTATATGGGAGATTACAATGCTGCATTGAATGAGTATGACCATGCCCTGCAGATTAAGCCAGATTATGCTCTAGGATATATCGGTCGTGGGAATCTATATCGTGAGATTGGTCAGTTAGATTTTGCTTTTAATGATTATAATAGGGCAATTCAGCTTGGCACTCTGGATGGACGTGCTTGGTATAGCCGTGCGTTGATTGAGCAGATGCGTGGCCAACATGCGCAAGCTATCAACGATTTTGGTGCTTCCATATCACGGCAACCTAATATTCCTATGCCATATAATGGCCGAGGACTTTCCTATATTGCTTTGCAAGAATGGGAAAATGCAGCTGATGATTTCAGCACAGCTATCAGATTAAATCCAAATGTTTCAGAGAGTTGGTTTAACAAAGCCTTGGTCCTTGAACACCAAGGTAAGAAAGTATGCGCCCATAAAGCTTATTCTAAAGCGTGGTCACTTAATCGGAAAAATAAGGCGTCATATAAAGGAATGAAACGTACCCGATGAATTAAGGCTGTTAAGCAGCGTAATGCTATGTTTTTCATTTTTCTCAATTTTTCTCAAAAAAAATGTTGCTCCTGTCCTTGGACAAGTTTTTAATGCTTGATTGTAATCCTTGACATCTAAAAATTATTCTTTTGGTAATACGGTCACCAAACCATTGAATAACATTATTCAGAATAATTAGAATGATAATAAGTATTGTCATAACAACTAGGTTATAGCGTTGATAACCATAACTAATGGCTAGCTTTCCCAACCCATTTGCACCAATAAAACCAGCCATTGCAGTGGCAGCTAGAATAGTGATTACTGTTACAGTAAAGCCAGAAATCAAGCTCGACAGCGTTTCCGGGATTGCGACTTCGCGGATAGCTTGAAAACGTGTTGCACCCATAGCGCGGACGGTATCAATTAAATTTCTGTCAACTTCGCGAAACGATAGTTCTGCTATGCGCGCGTAGAAAGGGATGGCTGAAATGGACAGAACAAAAATCATGGCCTCGTTGCCGATAGCTTTTCCTATAATTATGCGCGTAATTGGCATGATAGTAGCTGCAAGAATAATGAAGGGAATAGCTCTCAAACTGTCGACAATCGCACTAATAGGGCGGTTGATCCAATTATTTTGAAATAAGTTACCTGAAGATGTTGCATAAAGCAAAAGTCCTAATGGAAAGCCAAATAAAAATGCAAAGAACGAAGAGGCACATGTCATCCATAGAGTATCGATAATTGCCGATGGCACAATGGCGCAAAGCAGTTCAAAATTGGACATAACCAAGTACCTCACTTTTATCGCTGTGGTTGGCAAGCCATTCGCGGGCCTTTTCCAGCTTTTTTTTGTCAATTGCAGATATAGCAAGAAAAAAATGCCCAAGAGATTCTCCTTGAATTATATCAATACCACCCTGAATAATACGTGCTACAACGCCTGTTTCACCCTGAAGATTGTTTAGGAATGGCTTGCGTGCTTCTGCTCCAGATATACGCAATTCAATAATAGCTTCCTGACCATGATAAGGGTTAAGTTTCTCAGAGATTTTTGTTGGTAGAGCAGGAATCATGAGTTGAAGAAGAGATCGTGCTGTAGTGCTTTGCGGCCGAGCAAAAACATCTTTAACCATACCCTCTTCAACAATTCTACCGTGCTCGAGCACAAGAATGCGAGTGGCAATTGAGCGAATAACTTCCATCTCATGAGTAATTAGGACAATGGCTAGCCCTGTCTTTTGGTTGATTCCGACAAGTAATTCAAGAATTGATTGAGTGGTTTCAGAATCAAGCGCTGATGTTGCTTCATCAGAAAGCAGGATAACAGGATTAGAAGCCAGTGCACGAGCAATCCCGACTCGCTGTTTTTGTCCGCCAGAAAGTTGTGCAGGATAATAGCTTGCTTTATCAGAAAGGCCAACAAGGTCAAGCATTTCAAGTGAGAGTTGACGACGTTTTTTCTTTGGATAACCGACAAACTTAAGTGGTAAGGCCACATTATCAATGACACGAAGTGATGATAGCAAGTTGAAATGCTGAAAAATCATAGCGATACGACGCTGAATAAGTTGCCTATCGCTATCATTTAATTGCGTAATATTTTTACCATCAAAAAATATCTTCCCGCTATCAATACGATCAAGGCCGTTAATACAACGAATTAAAGTCGTCTTTCCTGCGCCGCTACGACCGATAATGCCAAGAATTTCTCCTTGGTAGATAGTCAACGAAACATCATCAAGAATCGCCTCCTGAAAAAAACGGCGAATATTTTTAAGTTCAAGAAGAGGTGTATTAAAATGTTTCATCACCAAGAAGTTGCAAAGCCTATTCCAAAAATACGTTTGAGCTCCTTGCGCACAGTTTCATTCTGATAAGCTGAAAGCAATTTCTTAACCCAAGGTTTATCAACATCTTGTGTGCGTACGACAATAGTATTATCGTAAGGGTTATTCTCAATTTTTTCCCATGCGATACTGTCCTTTTCTGGGTTTAAGCCAGAGCTTGCAATCCATGTATTATTAACAATAACAACATCAAGATCATCAATAGCGCGACCGACAATTCCAGCATTCATCTCTTGGAATTTCAGTTTTTTTGGATTATCCTTAATATCGATTGGGGTAACCAGAATATCATCGGGATTCTTCAAAGTAATGAGCCCAAATTGTGCCATGGTGCGTAGGGCTCGTCCTTCATTAGATGGATCATCTGGAATACCAACGGTTGCTCCTTCATAGAGTTCAGAAAGATTCTTGATTTTTCGAGAATAAATGCCCATGGGGAACAAAGCTGTACGTCCTACAATGGAAAGTTTATAACCACGCTGTTCAACTTGTGCATCAAGATAAGGCTCATGTTGTATGGCATTTGCATCAATATTTCCAGCATCTAACGCTTCATTGGGGATAGAGTAGTCGGAAAAAGTGACAAGATCAATGTTTAATCCTTCTTTTCTAGCAACCTCAACCGCCACACGCCAGACATCAGCTTCATCACCGTCCATGACACCCACTCTAATTCTATCTTTTTCATCAGCTTGAGAAGCGGGTATGCTAATGCTAAAGACGACGAGCGTTAGCAGAAAGGCTAGAATCATCTTACGAGTTGATTTGGAAAAATATGGCATACAGCTGGATTCCTTATAGTTTTGTAGACATTGGACTAATGTAGACTTAAATAACAGTAATTTAAGAAAACGAAAAACAATTTTTATTTTTGTGGAAGGAAAATACAATTTAGAGCCAGATAAGAGATGACAATTGCTATAGTCTTAAGTTGTTTGAGATGCAACAGAGTACTGATGGTGGTGATTTTACTAATCACGCTTAATATAGCTGGTTTCTACTATTTTCTAAATATAGGAGTTTTGTTTTATTGTTAAGCCTCACAAAAGGGTATTGAGTCAGCCACCGCTTAGATTTATTTTGCAGATTTAGGTGTGATCAAATTACGGGCAAGGAGCAGCTCGGCTATCTGAATCGTATTAAGAGCAGCACCCTTGCGTAAGTTATCAGATACAACCCAGAAGGTAAGCCCATTCTCAACTGTAATATCTTCGCGAATACGGCTCACATAGGTGGCATCTTCACCGGTAGTTTCGTAAGGCGTCATATACCCACCATTTTTATGTTTGTCTACAACTAAGATACCTGGCGCGTCACGCAATATTTCACGAGCTTCATTAGCAGAAATAGGAGTTTCAAACTCAACATTTACTGCTTCACCATGACCAATAAAAACTGGCACACGCACAGCTGTTGCTGTCAGTTTGATTTTTGGGTCAAGCATTTTTTTTGTTTCAGCCATCATCTTCCATTCTTCCTTAGTATAGCCATCTTCCATAAAGACATCGATGTGAGGAATAACGTTGAAGGCAATGCGCTTGGTGAATTTCTTTGTTGTTATTGTGTCAGCAACAAAAACCGCTCGAGATTGCTCAAATAGCTCGTCTATTCCCTCCTTACCGGCACCTGAAACAGATTGATATGTCGAGACAATAACTCGTTTGATTCTAGCTGCATCATGTAAGGGTTTCAATACGACGAGAAGTTGAGCTGTTGAGCAATTAGGATTAGCGATAATATTACGCTTCTTGAAGTCTACAATCGCCTCTGGATTAACTTCTGGCACAATTAGTGGCACATCTGAATGATAACGCCATGCCGATGAATTATCAATGACCACACATCCTGTCGCTGCAATTTTGGGTGCCCATTGTTGTGAAATACTGCCACCTGCAGACATAAGGCAGATATCGGTACTGGAAAAATCGTAATTATCCAGTGCCCGCACTCTTAATGTCTTATTGCCGTAGGAAACCTCTGTTCCGTGACTATGTCGCGAGGCAAGTGGTATAATCTTATCGGCTAAAAACCCTCGTTCTTCAAGAATGTTGAGCATTTCGCGCCCAACACTGCCGGTAGCACCGGCAACTGCGAATTTGAAACTCATGTCTTTAAAACTCCTGCTCCTCCTCTCCCCTAAATAAATATCCAAGTTCAGCAGTCTAAAGAATTTTTATCCCAAGCCTGCTCCCAGGAGAGGGTGGGTGGCGAAGGGAGAATATCAACTGCCCTAGTTGGTGTATTGGCCAATCAGTAAAGGAAAGCAAACGCAGAGATCAACTACTTCAGATGTAGTATAAAATGGCAACCTTCTGAGGGATAGGATTTAGCCCCACGCACATCTTCCTAAATTAAATCAAATGATCTAATCATGTTAACCCTTTTGTGTCCTCGCAAAACATAATACCTCTACACTAAACTGCGAATTAGGCTACAAAAATTTTAGCGATTTTTTGTTTGAAGTCAATTCATAGAAATAATTCTCAGATACTATAGTAAAGTAGAAAAATTAAAACAGCTCCTGGCTGAAGCAGTCACTCTAATTTGATAATAGGTATGTTGCTCTAGTCATAGAATATTTCATAATTTTGACAGAGAACTCGATAACAATTTTCTGGATATCATGCTAAAGCAACTTTGAAAGTAATGCTGCATAGGTTGATGAACCTGATGCAACAGGATGCTTTTATAGGTATCTCAAAACTTTATCTATGGATTTAAAGGATAATTCGAAAAACGTTCATTTATTGTATTGTCAAGTTTATCTATTTAAGATGAGAAATATGGGCAAAGCATATATATTTATAACACTTTTAGTAACTATTTCATTAGAATAAAGAAGGGAAAGCATAGGATAAAAACTGCGTAGAAAAGGAGCGAGCGTAGCGAGTAGATCAGATTTTTGATCCTGGTCGATCATGCTGGGAGGCCATATTAAGGAAAATTCAAGGGATTATCAAGCCTGGTTAAAGCAAACCATTAATCTGGTGCCGATGGCAAGCATGCAAAAGACTGATGCGTTATTACATATGGCATCTCAAATAGAACTATAGTAGCTTCTACGTTTTTTAATATTATTGAATGCTGAAGATAAAAGTAATATTTGCTATTAAGCGAGAATTATTTGCCTTTGAAATTTTTATAGATGGATGCTCTCCTCTTAGAAAGATGGACTGTTTTATATTTAATTATGGCTTATCTTTAGGTTAAAAGATTAAAAAATAGCTTTTTAAAGTAGCGATGCAATACCTATACAGATTCAAAAGCTGTCCTATATTCATCTGCTTTTGCTGGTAGCCTGTCATTTGAATCTTGATTTAATCGAGCTGGGAATACTGATCACGTAATTTGAAGTTTTTTGCTGTTAGGTGAAATTATTATAAACAGCTTAACAATTAAAGATATTTCGCTCCTGGAAGAGCCAGGTATTTGATTACAATAATCTTGCAAATATCAGATATTTTTTGATTCTTGCAGAATATAATATTCAGCCGATTTTCTGGCCAGTTTTTGTCCAGTCTGCAAGGAAGATTTCTAGCCCCTTATCGGTCAGCGGATGATTGATCAACTGTTTTAGTATGATAGAAGGCATCGTTACAATATCGGCACCGATCAGGGCGGCTTCCTTGACATGATTGGCAGTACGGATTGAGGCGGCAAGAATCTCAGTCCTAAAAGCGTAATTATCAAAAATGGTGCGGATTTCACTAATAAGCTTCATACCATTGAGATTGATATCATCAAGCCGGCCGATGAAAGGCGATACAAACGTTGCGCCGGCTTTTGCTGCTAACAATGCCTGATTAGCTGTAAAACATAATGTCATATTGGTTTTACGACCTTTTTCCGTCAATATCTTGCAGACGCGTAGGCCATCAAAAGTGAGAGGAAGTTTGATGCAGATGTTCTCTGCAATCTTGAGCAGGTGATTGGTCTCTCGCATTATGTTATCATAATCTGTAGCTGCAACTTCAGCAGAAACCGGTCCTTTGATAATGTTGCAAATATCCTTGATAACTTCGTTGATGTTGCGGCCTGATTTCAGAATGAGCGAGGGATTAGTAGTAACACCGTCAACAAGGCCTAGATCATTCAGTTCACGAATTTCATCAGTGTTGGCTGTATCTATGAAAAATTTCATTTTCTTCTCCATGAAAAAGATTGTTCATCGATATGGGTCATTATGCAAAGGAAAAGCAAGCCATACTACAAAGCATTTTTCAGAATTTTAGAGTATGAAACGGTCTTGTATTCGAGAATTATTGCTAGCCAAAAGAAAGAATTACAGCGAGAGTACGCGTTTTATGCATCCTTGCAGATATAACAAGCATAAAATCATCGAATATCTCACTTAATGGATTTTTTCTATAATTCATGGTTGAGGATCAATATGGAAAAAAATTCGACATCTGACAAAAAGATTGTAGCTGTTCTACTTTCAGCGCCTACCGAGCGACCGTATTTTTATATTGTGCCGGATGAAAAACAAATTATTCTTGGATCAATTGTTCGTGTGCCGTTGGGATCACGTCAGGTGGTTGGTATTGTGACAGATATTACGACTACGACTAAGGATTTTTCTGCTAAAAAGCTACGCCAAATTTCTGAAGTATTTGATTATCCCGCTATCCAGTTGGAGTTGATGAAGTTCATTCACTTCGTTTCATCTTATACGCTTTCACCAATTGGCTTGATAGTTCGTATGGTGCTCCGCGTTTCTACAACTTTTACTCCTGAAGAAATGTTAAAGGGCATTCGCTTTTCCGGTCGAATGCCTGAGCGTATAACTCCTCAGCGTATGCGGGTACTTGAGCTGTCACGCAACGGGATAGTCTGGAGCCGAACAGCTCTTGCTCGTGCTGCAAACGTATCTATCAGTGTCGTTGATGGGCTTAAGGCGAAAGGTGTGTTTGAAAGAGCTGAATTGCCTCCCGCGTCGATCGTTCCTTTGCCAGACATCACCTGTAAGTCCGTCATACTTGAAAATCACCAACGCAAGGCAGCAAACGTTTTGCAAGATGCAGTTTTGAAAAATCGCTTTAGCGTATGCCTTCTGGATGGTGTAACCGGTTCCGGAAAAACGGAGGTTTACTTTGAGGCCATAGCCTATGCCTTGAATCAAGGACGCCAAGTTTTGATTCTTCTGCCAGAAATTGCTTTAACACAGCAATTCCTTGATCGGTTTTATGCGCGTTTTGGCGTAGCTCCTATTGATTGGCATTCTGATCTTACACCACGCCGGCGTGAACGTATCTGGCAACAGGTAGCGAAAGGGCGAATCCAGGTTATTGCTGGTGCACGTTCAGCCCTTTTTCTTCCTTTTCAAAACCTTGGCCTTATTGTTGTCGATGAAGAACATGATGCGGCTTATAAACAGGAAGGTCAAGTTTTTTACAATGCTCGTGACATGGCTGTTGCTCGTGGGCAGATTATTGGTATTCCAGTCATTTTAGCATCAGCAACTCCATCAATTGAAAGTCAAGTGAATGCCAAGCAAGGGCGTTATCGCTATATTCATTTGCCATTACGCTTTGGTTGCGCAGCCATGCCGAATATCAAAACTATTGATATGCGGAATAATCCGCCGCCAGCCAAACATTTTCTTTCACCCCCGATGATTACTGCTATAAGGGAGGTGTTACAGCGTAAAGAGCAGTCTCTTCTTTTTCTTAACCGACGCGGTTATGCTCCGCTGACATTGTGCCGTGTCTGTGCTCATCGTTTTTCATGTCCTAACTGTTCAATCTGGTTGGTTGAACATCGACATTATTCTCGGTTGCAGTGTCATCATTGCGGTTATCATCAATCGATGCCAAAAGTCTGTCCTGAATGTGGCGCGATAGATCACCTTGTTGCCTGTGGCCCTGGGATTGAACGAATTGCCGAAGAAGTATCGAAAAAATTTTCTGATGCCAGAATTCTTGTTTTGTCTACAGATATAGAGGGTGGACTTAAACAACTGCACTCTGAACTAGAAGCTGTTTCTAGAGGGCATATTGATATTGTAATTGGCACACAGCTTATTACGAAAGGCCATAATTTTCCGCGCGTGACGCTTGTCGGAGTGATTGATGCTGATCTTGGTCTTGCCAATGGCGATCCTCGGGCTGCTGAGCGCACTTTTCAATTATTATCTCAGGTAACAGGTCGTGCAGGGCGTACGGGGCTAAAAAGCCGTGGTCTTATCCAAACCTGGCAACCTGACCATCCGGTCATGAAAGCAATTGTTACTAATAATAGCACAGCATTTTACGCTCGTGAGATAGAAGAGCGCGAACCAAACCGACTTCCTCCTTTTGGCAGATTAGCAGCATTGATTGTTTCAGGTAAGGCTCGCGAGGAAGTGGAAAATTATGCACGAGCTTTACGTCGAGCTGCTCCTAGAGGATCTGATATAAATGTGTTTGGCCCTGCTGAAGCACCGCTTTCCTTGGTTCGCGGACGTTATCGTTTTCGTCTTCTTTTGCATGGAGATCGTCGCGTGAATATGCAGGCTTTTATCCGGAGCCTTCTGGCTGCCGCTCCTGCTACACGTAGATCAATCTGCCTTCAGATTGATATTGATCCCCAAAGTTTTCTATAAGACTTGATATCTTATCATGCAGTGGTTTATAAATTGAACTCGTGAAGTATTTCATAACTAATTTCTTGAGTATCTGGTCATAATTTTGCGTATTATGTATATTAGAGAATATGGAATATTTCTAATCAAAGGATATTTAAATAATGAAACAAAGCGGTTGGAAAGGGTAAAATCCGCTCTTCCACATATTGCGAGTTCTGGTTGTCTATGATAGATGCACACCTGATGTATTAAGTTTGAATATGAAAATTTTTATTTTTTAACAAATTGAATGAAATTATAGAGTTTGATCTGTTAATAAAGGCTAGCTTTTGATGGATGAAGAGAGATAATTGTGGCAAGAACGTCTTGGCCTATGTCATTGGTAGCTCGGCGATATGCTGGATCATTTTTTAAACTGGCCTCAAAAGTCGGATATCTAAAGATTATCGACGATGAGCTTAGCGTGATTTCTCGACTTCTTGATGCAAGTGGTGATTTTAAGCGTTTTGTAAGAAATCCTACTTTTTCTGTCCGAGAGCAGCTTCAAGTAATTGATGTACTTATTAAAAAATTAAATCTCTATAAAACTGATGCTTCTGTTCTTATCGGAAGTTTTTTACGAGTTGTTGCTTCAAATCAGAGACTCTTCATCTTACTTGACATTATTGAGGCATTTCATGACCTAGTTGCGACTGCGCAGGGGACTGTTTTTGCCGATATTATTTCAGTTCATGCGTTGGATGTAGACCAGCAAATGCAATTGAAAGCGGTGCTTATAAAGCTAGTTGGAAAAAATGTTATCTTGAGGGTAGACGTTGATCCTGCTATCCTGGGCGGATTGATTATCCGGGTGGGTTCATGCCAGATTGATACATCGCTGCGTGCCAAATTATCTTCGCTTAAGCGAGTACTGAAAGAGGTCGGCTGATGGATATCAAACCTTCGGAAATTTCTAAAATTCTGCAAGAAAGAATTAGAAACTTTGGAAAAGAAGCCAAAGTTTCTGAAGTTGGTAGTGTATTATCAGTGGGCGATGGCATCGCCCGTGTGTATGGTCTGGATAATGTCCAGGCTGGTGAAATGGTCGAGTTTTCAAGTGGCGTGCGCGGCATGGCACTTAATTTGGAAATTGACAATGTCGGTATAGTTATTTTTGGGTCTGACCGCGATATTCTTGAAGGGGATACGGTCAGTCGCACGGGTTCTATCGTTGATGTACCAGTTGGTAAGGAGCTGCTTGGTCGTGTTGTGGACACACTCGGTAATGCGATAGATGGCAAAGGACCAATCAAGACAATGAAGCGTCACCGTGTAGATGTCAAAGCGCCAGGGATCATTTCGCGTAAATCTGTGCATGAGCCGATGTCGACAGGGTTAAAGGTAATTGACGCACTTATTCCAATTGGCCGTGGTCAACGGGAACTGGTTATCGGTGATCGTCAAACCGGAAAAACCTCTATTATTCTCGATACATTTCTGAACCAAAAACCAATTCACGAATATGGTGAGGAAAAAGATAGACTTTATTGTATCTATGTCGCTATCGGACAAAAGCGTTCAACTGTTGCGCAATTTGTAAAAGTTTTAGAAGAACATGGAGCTCTTAAGTATTCAATCATTGTTGCTGCAACTGCGTCAGATCCAGCTCCTATGCAATTTCTTGCGCCTTTTTCTGGCTGCGCTATGGGCGAATATTTCCGTGATAATGGCATGCATGCACTGATCGCCTACGATGATTTATCAAAACAGGCTGTTGCCTATCGTCAGATGTCATTGCTCCTGCGCCGGCCTCCAGGCCGTGAAGCTTATCCAGGAGATATTTTTTATTTGCATTCACGCCTGCTTGAACGTGCAGCCAAGTTAAATGATGATAACGGAGCCGGTTCATTGACCGCCTTACCGATAATCGAAACTCAAGCAAATGATGTTTCAGCTTATATTCCAACCAATGTGATTTCAATTACCGATGGACAGATTTTTCTTGAAACAAATTTGTTTTACCAAGGTATCCGTCCGGCTGTGAATATTGGCCTTTCCGTTTCGCGTGTTGGCTCTTCTGCCCAGATTAAACCGATGAAACAAGTTGCCAGCTCGATCAAGGGTGAATTAGCACAGTATCGTGAAATGGCGGCATTTGCGCAATTTGGCTCTGATCTCGATGCTGCAACTAACCGTTTTTTGAACCGCGGAGCACGTTTGACAGAGCTTCTCAAACAGTCTCAATTTTCACCTTTGAAGATAGAAGAGCAAGTTGTCGCAATTTTTGCAGGAGTGAATGGCTACCTCGATAAGCTATCCATCAAGCAGGTTAATATCTTTGAACAGGGACTCCTAACGCTTCTACGTACTAATTACAGGGATATTCTTGATGATATTCGGAATGGCGAACAAATCATCGGTGAACTTAAGAAAAGACTCAAAACAGCGCTTGATATTTATACTAAAAATTTCCTTTGAAATGGGAAGGGCAGTTTTGTGGCTTCACTTAAAGATTTAAGAGACTGTATTGCTGCGGTTAAGGCTACGCAGAAAATCACCAAGGCAATGCAGATGGTCGCTGCAGCAAAACTACGCCGTGCTCAAGAGGCAGTGGCGGCAGCCCGTCCTTATTCTCTGCGATTAGAAGCAGTTCTTGAGAACGTTCTGACAAATATCGAAGCAAAGGATATAATACGATTGACGGGTACCGGTAAGGATAATACCCATTTCGTCGTTGTTTGCACATCGGAACGCGGTTTGTGCGGTGGATTTAATTCACAGATTACACGTTTTGCCCGTGATTTTATTCGTAATCGCTTAAATGAAGGGAAAGCTGTTAAGATTATGACGGTGGGCAAAAAGGGTGCGGATATTCTAAAGCGTGAATTTGGGCATTTAATGATCGAGCATGTTGATCTACACGGCATAAAGCAGATTGCTTTTTCTGACGCTGATAGAATTTCTAACAAAATACTTACCCATTTTAATATTAGTGAATTCGATATCTGTACCTTATTGTGTTCAGAATTCAAGTCCGTTATCAACCAAAAGCCGGTTGCTAGACAGCTCGTTCCACTGCCTGTTATACAACATGCGGATCATATGAAGGCAAACAGAAGTATTAATGCAGTTTATGAATGCGAACCGGCTGCAGTTTCCATTCTAGAAGAGCTTATTCCACATAGCGTATCTATCCAAGTTTTTCATGCATTGCTTGAAAATATTGTCAGTGAAATGGGTGCTAAGATGAGTGCAATGGATAATGCGACACGCAACGCTGGAGAAATGATTAATAAACTGTCGATTACCTATAATCGTCAACGTCAGGCAAGGATAACTACAGAGTTAATCGAAATTATTGCAGGCGCGGAAGCGCTCTAACTCGGAAGGTAAAGGTCAATGGCATGCGCAGAAACCTCAAAGCAAATAGTTTCTAAGGCCAAAGAAAAGGCAGCAACCAACAAAATATCTAGGACAGTGGCAACAAAATCCACTTCTTCTCCAGAAAAACCAGTTCTATTCAAATTGGATACAAGTAAAGGGGTTATTGGTCACATCAAGCAGATTGTCGGAGCTGTAGTTAATGTGCAGTTTGATAAGCAGTTACCGCTTATTCTCAATGCGCTTGAAACGGATAATCATGGAAATAGACTTGTACTGGAGGTTGCGCAACATCTAGGTGAAAACATCGTACGTACTATTGCCATGGATTCGACAGAAGGCTTAGTTCGCGGGCAAGAGGTTGTAGATACTGGCGCACCGATTTCTGTGCCTGTAGGTGAGGCAACTCTTGGCCGTATCATGAATGTTATTGGTGATCCGCTTGATGAAGTTGGCCCAATCAATGCCATCACAACCCGTGGGATTCATCAAGCTGCTCCGGATTATGTTGAACAGTCAACCGAAGCAGAAATTCTTGTAACAGGAATCAAGGTAGTCGATTTGCTTTCTCCTTATGCAAAAGGGGGAAAAATCGGTCTTTTTGGTGGTGCTGGTGTGGGCAAAACTGTACTTATAATGGAACTTATAAACAACGTTGCTAAGGCGCATGGTGGCTATTCAGTATTCGCCGGTGTAGGTGAGCGTACCCGTGAGGGGAACGATCTTTATCACGAAATGATTGAAAGTCACGTGAATGTTGATCCAAAAAAGCATAATGGTTCAGCAAAAGGCTCAAAATGTGCACTTGTTTACGGTCAGATGAATGAGCCGCCTGGTGCGCGTGCCCGCGTCGCACTTTCTGGCTTAACCGTTGCTGAATATTTTCGTGATGAAGGTCAGGATGTGCTTTTTTTTATTGATAATATTTTTCGTTTCACCCAGGCTGGTTCCGAGATTTCAGCTTTGCTCGGCCGAATTCCTTCAGCTGTGGGTTATCAACCAATGTTAGCGACTGATATGGGTGCTTTACAAGAGCGTATTACGACGACAAATAAAGGATCCATTACTTCGGTGCAGGCAATATATGTACCTGCCGATGATTTGACTGATCCTGCTCCAGCGACTTCGTTTACTCATTTAGACGCAACAACGGTTCTTTCCCGTTCAATTGCAGAAAAAGGTATTTATCCTGCAGTTGATCCATTAGATTCTTCTTCTCGCATGCTTGATCCAGTGATTGTTGGCGAAGAGCACTACAACGTTGCGCGACAAGTGCAAACCATTCTACAACGTTATAAATCTCTTCAGGATATTATCGCTATCCTTGGTATGGATGAACTTTCTGAAGAGGATAAACTTGCCGTTGCGCGAGCCCGAAAAATTGAACGCTTTCTATCACAACCTTTCCATGTGGCTGAAATTTTTACTGGTGCCAAAGGCAAGTTTGTTGCACTTAAAGATACCATCAAAGACTTTAAAGGTCTTTGTGCAGGCGAATATGATTATTTGCCCGAACAGGCTTTTTATATGGTTGGATCAATTGAGGAAGTAATCGAGAAAGCCCAAGATATAGATACCGAGGTTGAATGAATATTAAGTATAGCTGGTAGAAAATTTTTGGATGCCCCTCTAAATTTAGCATCTGGATATCCTTTTATAAGTTGTTTTTTGTAACGCAAAAAAACGATTAAAGGCAAACAAAAATGGCAAAGACCTTTCAATTTGAACTTGTTACACCGGAAAATTTGCTGTTTTCCGAAACAGTTGAGGAAGTTATTCTTCCTAGTTGTACGGGGTATCTAACTATTATGCTCAACCATTCCCCTGTAATAACACGTATTACACCTGGGTTTCTGCATATTAGGGCTATAGAGAAGGCGGAACAGGTGTTTGTTGTCTTTGGTGGTTTCGTTGATATTAGGCCTGCAATTTGCTCTTTGCTTACAACGACTATTATGCCGATTGAACAGTTAGACCCAGATGATATTGATCGTCGAATTGCTGAAGCCCATAGCGAATTTAAAATTGCGAAGACAGATGCTCATCGCAATAAAATAGAAGAATTTCTTTATCAGCTTTCTGTTATTCGGGATATTGAGAGATTTGTCTAATGTCGGTATTGGTTTATAAAGCATTAAGAGACATTAGTGTCTAATTTTTTATTTTTTGCGTATAAAACAAATTTGTAAACATTTATTTTCAAGTTCTTGTCACTCTGACAAATTGTGTTATGTTTGTATCATGGTAGAAATTATAATTCGTTTTCTTGGTCGGTATTCTTTTCAGATACTGTATTTAGTATTCAGGATTCTTTTGGTTTCAGATTCTTGAATTAGAAGGTAAAGAGGGAACCTTGGTATGGAAATTAGTCCAAAATCCAAAGCTTTCCCGAGACTGTAAATGGTGACTGCGGCTTTGGCTTTAATACAGGTAGTTTGGCTTGTAGTTTTTGGTAGAGCACCGTTATTATTGCGGTTCAGGAGGTTACTTTGGGTATTGCAAGACAAGGGATAGGGTATTCTTCTACAGCGAAGGTTATGGTTTTATCAGTAATATATAAGGATATGATGGATATTCTATTTTATACCCTTGTTATGGCATATCTTTACCAGTTATTCTTAGCATGCTGGTTTATCGTCCTTTAGAAAGGGAATGCGATGCAATCTGGATTTAGGCTTATTTTTATCGATCATTAAATTTGCCACAAATGCTCTTAATCTATACAGGCAGGAATGCGGGCCTTCCTCTGATATGTCTGATGTATGCCGAGTCTATAGATGATTTGGAAAGGCTTCTTTTGATTGTTCTCCTTACAAAAAAAGGTTTTTAACCATATGACCGTCATAATATACAGCAAGCCGGCCTGTGTGCAGTGTTCCGCTACATATCGTGCTTTTGAGCGCCTCGGCATCAATTATCGAGTTATTGATATTAGTCAAGATAGTCAAGCGTTATCTTTTGTCACACAACTTGGTTATCGCCAGGTCCCTGTTATTGTTGCAGGAGATCTGCATTGGGCAGGTTTTCGTCCGGATATGATCACTAGGATTCAATAGTCCATGAGCCTTGTCGTTTATTATTCAAGTGCTACTGGTAATACACATAGTTTCGTTGACCGGTTAGGTGTACGGGCCTTGCGTATTGAGAGTAAGGGAGAATCTCCTATTCTTGATGAACCTTATATCTTAGTTATACCGACTTATTCAGATAATGAAGGTCGCGATGCTGTGCCGAAAGCGGTTGTACATTTTCTCAACTATCCTGAGAATCGTGCCTTAATTCGCGCAGTTATTGCCGGTGGTAATCGTAATTTTGGAGCAATGTATGCGCTTTCAGGCTCTGTTATTGCACAAAAATGTCAAGTGCCTTGTCTCTATTGTTTTGAATTGAGAGGCACTGACGATGACGTATACCATGTCCGCCGTAGATTGAATATATTTTGGAAACAGAAATGTTAAATCGATTGAAAGAAGCTGATCACAAGCAAGATTATCATGCGCTTAATGCCATGCTTAATCTATATGATAAAAATGGCCATATCCAGTTTAACAAGGATAAAGAGGCCGCTCGGCAGTATTTTCTTGAACATATTAACCAGAACACAGTGTTTTTTCATAATCTTGAGGAAAAGCTTAACTATCTGATTAAAGAAGGGTATTATGAGAAAGAGGTGTTGGAGCGCTATGAATTTGCATTCGTCAAAAAGCTATTTCAGCATGCTTATTCCTATAAATTTCGGTTCCCGACCTTTCTTGGTGCTTTTAAATATTATACTAGTTATACTCTGAGAACTCGTGATGGAAAGCGCTATCTGGAAAGGTATGAGGATCGTGTTGTCATGGTGGCTTTAACACTTGCTAGTGGAGATAAAAAATTTGCGAGTGGAATTGTTAATGAAATTATCACCGGTCGTTTTCAACCTGCAACACCGACTTTTCTCAATGCTGGTAAAAAACAACGAGGTGAGTTGGTATCTTGTTTTTTGCTCAGAATTGAAGACAATATGGAATCTATCGGACGGTCTATCAACTCTGCATTGCAATTGTCCAAGCGTGGCGGCGGAGTTGCCCTGAACTTAACGAATCTGCGCGAGCTAGGAGCACCGATCAAGCATATTGAAAATCAATCTTCCGGTATTATTCCGGTGATGAAACTCTTAGAGGATGCATTCTCCTATGCTAATCAACTCGGAGCCAGGCAGGGAGCGGGCGCTGTTTATCTTCATGCTCACCATCCCGATATTATGAGATTTCTTGATACAAAACGGGAAAATGCTGATGAAAAGATCCGTATCAAAACACTTTCACTTGGCGTTGTTATTCCTGATATAACCTTTGAGTTAGCTCGCAATAATGAAGATATGTACCTATTTTCACCCTATGATATCGAGCGCATAACCGGGAAAGCAATGAGTGATCTTTCGATCAGCGAGTGTTATCGTACTTTTGTTGATAATCCAGCCATTACAAAGAAGAAAGTAAATGCTAGGACTTTTTTCCAGACGATTGCCGAGATACAGTTTGAGTCAGGTTATCCTTACATCCTATTTGAAGATACCGCTAATCGAGCAAATCCGATTGCAGGGCGTATCAATATGAGTAATCTTTGTTCAGAAATTCTGCAGGTCAATATGGCAAGCGTATTTGAAAGCGATCTCAGTTACAGCCATATTGGCGTAGATATTTCCTGCAATCTTGGATCGCTCAACATTGCAAAAGCAATGGATTCGTCAAATTTTGGTGCAACAGTTGAAACTGCTGTCCGAGCATTGACTGCTATCTCGGATATGAGTAATATTACCTCTGTTCCTTCAGTTGTAAGGGGTAATGATGAGAGTCATGCTATTGGCTTGGGACAGATGAACTTGCATGGATTTTTGGCACGTGAAAAAATCCATTATGGCTCACCAGAAGCAATTGATTTTACTGATATTTATTTTTATACGGTGACATACCACGCGCTTGCGGCTTCTAGCCGGATTGCACAAGAGCGGGGTTGCAGTTTTGCTGGATTTGAAGATTCTTCTTATGCTGATGGTTCTTATTTCCAAAAGTATGTCGAGCGCTCATGGAGGCCAGCTTTTGAAAAAGTAGCAGCCCTTTTTGCTCGTAACAATATTGCTATACCTACACAAAAAGATTGGATTGCTTTGCAAAAGATTGTAGAAGAGCATGGTCTTTATAATCGTAATCTCCAGGCAGTACCGCCTACAGGATCAATATCTTATATTAACCATGCTACATCATCAATTCATCCTATTGTCTCACGCATCGAGGTTCGTAAGGAAGGCAAGATTGGCAGGGTATATTATCCTGCGCCCTATATGACAAATGATAATCTGGAATATTATGCTGACGCCTATCAGATCGGTCCGGAAAAGATTATTGATATCTATGCAGCGGCAACCCGACATGTTGATCAAGGATTATCGTTGACACTTTTTTTTAACGATGTCGCCACCACACGTGATATCAATCGCGCACAAATCTATGCGTGGAAAAAGGGAATCAAGACAATTTATTATATCCGTGTCCGGCAGGCTGCCTTGCAGGGCACTGAGGTGGATGGTTGTGTTTCCTGCAGTTTGTAAGGGAAAATTCGTGAATACCATGCTACATATTACAAGTCCGATTCGCGCCATTAATTGGAACCGTGTAGAAGATGAAAAAGATCTGGAAGTCTGGAATAGGCTGACAAGCAATTTCTGGCTCCCCGAAAAAGTGCCGCTTTCAAATGATATTCCATCATGGGCAACCTTGACACGAGATGAACGACAGCTAACAATGCGTATCTTTACTGGATTGACTCTTCTCGATACAGTGCAGAATACAATAGGTACTATTTCTCTCTTAAGAGATGCTGAAACCCAACATGAAGAAGCAGTTCTTACAAATATCGCTTTTATGGAAGCCGTGCATGCGCGTTCCTATTCTTCCATTTTTTCAACTCTATGCCTTACCCCTGATGTCGATGATGCTTATCGTTGGTCATTGGAGAATGAATATCTACAGAAAAAGGCATCTTATATCATTGAGCATTATAAAAGTAATGATCAATTGAAAAAAAAGATTGCCTCGGTCTTTCTGGAAAGTTTTCTATTTTATTCAGGTTTTTATTTGCCGATGTACTGGTCGAGTCGTGCAAAGCTAACCAATACTGCTGATCTTATTCGCTTAATCATTCGGGATGAAGCGGTTCACGGTTATTATATTGGTTATAAATTCCAGAAAGAATTGAAAAAGCATGCGGTACGCGAACAGGATGATATCAGGGATTTTGCGGTTTCTTTTTTATTCAATCTTTATGAAATCGAAAGTAGATATACCGAAAGCCTTTATGATACGATAGGCTTGAGTGAGGATGTAAAAATGTTCCTTCATTACAATGCCAATAAGGCATTGATGAATCTTGGATTTGACGCCTTATTTCCATCAGATATTTGTGCGGTAAATCCTGCTATCCTATCGGCGCTTTCACCAATATCTGATGAAAATCATGATTTTTTTTCAGGTTCTGGTTCGTCTTATGTCATTGGCAGGGCTGTCGCAACAACGGATGGAGACTGGACATTTTAAAATAAAGAAAAATTACTTTCCAATCGTAGCAGAATGATAGCTGATAAAAGCAGAGCAACCAAGGTTTCTAGTTATTTTCTAGTGTTGCATAGAGAATCTTACCTCTCAATGGGTTAAAATAGAGAGAAGATTAAGAATCCATCTCCATTTATTGTAATAAAAAAGCAACAATCGGACAGATCGGAAAAATATGAGGGGGTGATGCCTTTAGTTGATACAAGAATTAAGATAGCAAGCACGATCAGTTCAGGGAATGAATAGCAGAAGCAATCAAAGAGGATATTAAATTGGCTTTCCGAGTAGAAGACGAGGAGAATCGTTTCTGAGCCCTGCGGCTTGCTGGATAAAGTAATTTTTAAGGTAAGGCATGCGATCAACTAAGCCAAGACCAATGTCACGAATAGCACGCAATGGCATGATATCATTGGAAAATATACGGTTAAGAAAATCTGCTGTAATACCCATTCGCACTGTTGCAAAGCGACGCCAGCTTTGGTAGCGTTTGAGTTCTGTCAAAGAGCCAATATCAAGACCTAAGCGGGCAGTTTCCACAATGATCTCTGCTAAAGCCGCGGCATCTTGTAAGCCAAGATTAAGCCCTTGCCCTGAAATCGGGTGGATGCTGTGGGCCGCATCACCAATAAGTGCAAAACGCTTGCGTACAAAATTCCGCACAAGCATAAACCCAGTAGGAAAAGCATGCCGGGCACCTTCAATTTGCAAAACACCTAGATGATGACCGAGACGACTTTCAAGTTCTATTTTAAACGTCATGTCATCTGCAGAAAGTAATCGTTTCGCATTTTCATCACGCTCATTCCAGACTAGCGAGGAACGATTGCCTTTAAGTGGCAAAACAGCAAATGGTCCTGCTGGCAAAAAATGCTCCTCAGCCCGTCCATAATGTGAACATTCATGGGTAATTGTGCAAACAATACCCGTTTGCCCATAGGGCTGATGTAATATTTTGACGCCAGCTATTTCACGTATTTTTGAATATAAACCATCTGCTCCTACCAGCAATTGAGTTTGATAAACAATACCGTTATCAAGATAAACACGAATACTTTGAAGCATCTCATCAAATTTTTTAATACCCGCACCTTTAATAATACGAATTTTCAGAGCATTAGCACGTTGATAGAGGCAGGTGTTCAAGTGGCAGCCTTCTACCATATAGGCAAAAGGCTCTCCGGGGGTGACATCGCCTGCAAATGTCAGGAAAACTGGACGAATGGGGTCACTTACACGCGAATCCGTTACAATCATTTCACGGATTGGCTCAGCTTCTGGCAATATCGTTTGCCAGCACTGCAATTGATCAAGCATTCGTACTGCTGCAGCGGAAATGGCAAAAGCACGCGGATCAATTTTCCATGTATTTGGCTTGGCTGCGTCAACAATAATGATATTCAATTGCGGTGCAGCGGTTTTCACAGCAATAGCTAAGGATAACCCTATATAAGCACTACCAATGATAATAATATCTGCTTCGTGAAGCACCTGATTTTTTATTATTGTCATTTTTTTATTTTATACAGTATATCTTTACTAAAGTTTTAGTTGATGGATAAGTATTATCACAGGGCACATACATATTCCATAAACAATATTAACTTATCAGACTAGAACCTGTTTCAGCGATTGTATATAGAACTGGTACGGCAGCGTAGGAGAAAATTCTTGCTAATTCTAGTTGCTTATAGACCGTTAACTCTTTATAGATATATGTATTTGCGGAAACTCTGTGTGGTAGTGCAGTGATATTCAGGCAGGAAATATTATGCGAGAAAATCCTTCAGCTTATGATATAGCAGCTGAAGATGGCTATCAATTAAAAGATCTGCTTGATATATTTTATCGCCAGATCTCCACCTTTTTTGGGTTGGGATTGCTAGTAATTGTCATTTTAGCGAGCATAGCCCTAGCAACATGGAATATCGCTGATCCTTCATTGAGCTATGCTAGCGATAATCTTGTTACGAATATTCTTGGTTTTTGGGGTGCGGTTTATGCTGATCTTTCTATGCAATTTTTCGGATTAGCCAGTGTTATCACACTATTACCTCCATTTTTCTGGAGTATTTTTCTGATTTCCCAACGCAGTTTGTATCATCTTCCGCAGAGGTTTTTTTTCTGGTTCTTATGTATCATTTTTTTCAGTGCTGCCCTTGCTATATTTTCTCCGCCTACAATCTGGCCACTACCTATCGGCTTAGGAGGGATTTTGGGTGATAAAATTCTCAGTTTCTGTGATGTTTTTCTGGATAGGTTATCTCTTATTATAAAATCAATGCTAGTCCTGTTATTTATCTTGCTGGCGTTTATAATGGCTAGCTATGCAGGAGGGGCTATCGGTAATAATAAACCAACGCTAAAGAGAATAACTTTGGTCGAAGAGACTCCACCTAACAAGGTAATACGACAGAATGGCAAAAAGAAAAGCACCTTTATTTCAAATTTGAGTGGTAGTATTTTTGCAGGATTCCTGCATTCTTTATCATTATCGCGTCGACTTATTAGAAAACAAAAAAATATTATAAAGGCTGATATTCTTTTTGCAGAAGAATCAGATCAAGAGCGAATTATACCTGGTTTTTCCGCACAGAACTCTTCTGGAAACAGTAGTCATTCAATGAAATATATGAAAAAAAATGCAGAAAGTAATAGAAAGAATTTTGAGCTACCGCAGATTTCATATCTAACATCATCAAAAAAAATCGTGCAGGACAGAATTTTATTACGCAAAGCGCTATCAAAAAATGTTCAAACGCTTGAGGCTGTCTTGGAAAACTTTGGCATTAAAGGAGATATTATCAATGTCCATACTGGCCCTATTGTTACTCTTTATGAACTGGAACCTGCACCAGGGGTAAAATCGGCACGAATCGTCAGCCTTGCAGATGATATTGCTCGCTCAATGAGCGTTACTTCAGCCCGTATTGCAGTGGTACCAGGCCGTAATGCTATTGGTATCGAATTGCCCAATTCAATTCGGGAAACTGTTTATCTGCGAGAAATGTTGGAAACACCTGAATTTCAGGAATGTAAAGCAAAACTAGGGTTAACACTTGGTAAAACTATTGGCGGAGATCCCGTTATTGCCGATCTTTCTAGAATGCCGCATATATTAATTGCAGGCACAACAGGTTCTGGTAAATCAGTCGCCATCAATATCATGATTATGTCTCTTCTTTATCGCAGGACACCAAAAGAATGTCGTTTCATTATGATTGATCCTAAAATGTTAGAACTATCTGTTTATGATGGTATTCCTCATCTACTAATTCCTGTTGTTACTAATCCCAAAAAGGCAATTATCGCTCTGAAATGGACGATTCGGGAAATGGAGGAGCGATACAGAAAGATGGCAAAGCTTGGTGTGCGCAATATTGATAGCTACAACAATCGCATTAAAGAAAGCCAGAAGAAAGGTGAAGCTTTGTCACGTACCTTGCAGACTGGTTTCGATAAGGAAACTGGCGAACCGCTTTTTGAGACGGAAAATTTTGAGCTGGAATCTATGCCTTATATTGTCGTAATTATCGATGAAATGGCCGATCTTATGATGGTTTCCGGGAAAGATATTGAAGAAGCAGTTCAGCGCTTAGCGCGGATGGCTCGTGCATCAGGCATCCATCTTATCATAGCAACACAGAGACCTTCGGTGGATATTATTACTGGCACCATCAAAGCAAATTTTCCAACACGTATTTCTTTTGCTGTCACCACCAAGACTGATAGCCGGACTATTTTAGGAGATCAAGGTGCAGAACAGCTGCTTGGACAGGGTGATATGCTATTCATGATGAGAGGCAAGCACATCCAGCGTGTACATGGACCATTTGTTAACGATGCCGAGATTGAACAGGTTGTTGCTCACCTTAAAACCCAAGGTGAACCAAAACACCTTTATGCTGTTATGGAAGAAATGGAAGGAAATAATACAGCCAATTTTGTTGATGCGCATACTTGGAGTGTATCTAGTGATCTCTACGATCAGGCTGTTTCTATTGTTTTACATAACTGCAAAGCTTCAATATCTTATATCCAGCGCCGCCTTGGCATTGATTATAACCGTGCGGCTACATTTATTGAACGCATGGAAGAAGAGGGGATCATCAGTCCTGCTAGACAGGCTGGGAAACGCGCAATTCTAGTTCCTAAAAAAGAAAGAAAATTTTGATAATCAAATCTACTTTCTACATTTACGAATAGAGCATGTTAAAAATAATGCAGGATTAGGATAAGGTGTAATGAAATTTATTTTTCATATCAGAATAGTGTTAATTTGTATTCCTATTTTACTCACGTTAGAAACATCTACGACTTTTTCTACTCAAAAAGTTTCTCAGCAGACCAGGGTGCATGCTCAGAAAATACTCAATCATTTCTCCAGCACTCACACAATGACAGGTGATTTTATGCAATTCAGCCCACGTGGAGAAGTAACAGAAGGTACATTTTATATGGAAAGGCCAGGCAAGATCCGTTTTACTTATAAAAAAATTCCAATCCGTGTTATTTCCGATGGGCAATCTGTTGCTGTTAACAACAGGAAGTTGGATACTTGGAGTCTTTATCAACTTCAAAAAACCCCTATGAAACTGTTGCTCAGTGAGCATATAGACATCAGTAATGACAATCTCGTGGAATTTAGAGAGGAATCAAAAGCTATCATCCTTGTTATTCTTGACAAGAGTATAGGCCAATCAAAAATCCAGATGATTTTTGATCCAAAGACATATGAATTGCGGCAATGGACAATAATCGACAGGCAAAATCTTAAAACAACAATTCTATTGATCAATACACGCACCGGTGTACGCTTTGCTAATGATATATTTAACATTGATTATCAACGTATAAGTATGAAACGAAAAAATCGGTAACACATTGTTTTTCATAAGAAATTGTATTACATAAGAAATATTTAAAAGGATAAAGTTACCGGGCACCTGTAGTGCAAACAGAGTTAAGCGACATAGTCTAGGGTTTGTATTCGTGCGAAATTTATACATCATCGGAGCATGTTTTTATTCCATCAAAAGCATCCGTGGAAAAATTCCTTCCTCTTTAATTCACTGAACGAATATAAAGAATTAAGAGTTAGGTGATGTTCCTACATCAGATCAGTCAAGATAGATATTAAAATCAAATATCTTGGATAGTAAAACTTACTAAAATTACAGTAATGAACGTTATAGGAGCCGAGCCTTTATATGATTCTCGCACATCTTCTCCTAAAAAAGCGCGTTTCCTAAACCAGATGAAAGAAATACGGACTGAGGAGTCATGCTGACTTTTGTCAGATAATTATCAAACATAATATCAAATCTGCTCATTGTGTTTATAATAAAACACGATTCAATCTAATAGATAATCTATGCATCTAGCGATGCTAATATGTTTTGATTTCCTAAACGAACCAACATAGGATCAGAGCAGGATATTAGAGAGTATATCTTCGATAGAATAGGGGTATCACAATGCGTTCCAGGCCATTACAGTACAGATTCTTAGATTATGGGTGATTTTAATCCTTATTTCTGTTAGAAGCTTATTATCGCATTATGCTTTCTTATTTTAAACTTCCATTATTCTTGCACGGGACTTTCGGTAGAAAAAGTCTTGCTGATATAGGAGCAGACCTAAAATCATATTAACGCGCTGGAAAACCTTTTGTACCTCGGCAATAATACCCTTCAGTGTAATCGTTTGTTAATTAAAATTAACTCATAACTTAATCGATTTGAGTATTTACTAAATATATAAAGTAGCTCTAAAAATCAAGAAAGCTAATCAGAGCATTACTTATGACCATTTATTCACCCTACTAGAGAGAACCACTCATCTTCCTCAATGATTCTGATCCCAAGCTCCTTTGCTTTGGTAAGTTTTGAACCTGCTCCCGGAGCTACAACAACTAGGTCCGTTTTTGTTGAGATAGAACTTGCTGCTTTAGCACCAAACCGCTCTGCCATTGCCTTTGCTTCATCACGTGACATACGCCGCAACCCACCGGTAAATACGATAGTTTTTCCTACAACTGAAGAATTAGATAATGCTGAATATTCTTCGTTGAAAACATTCACTTCTTTCAAAAGCTTGCAAAGAACCTCGGTATTATGCTTTTCACTATAAAAATCTACAATAGCAGAAGCTACGGTAGAACCGATTCCCTCTATACTTATTATATCCTGCCATGCCTTATTACCATTATCTCTCCTATCTTGTGGCACTTTTGCATTTTTGGCTGCTTCTACAAAAGCATCATAGTGCAGATAATGACGAGCTAGACGGCGAGCATTTACTTCTCCCACATAACGGATACCAAGAGAAAATATAAACCGGCTGAGTGTAATTTTACGACGTGCATTGATCGCATCGTAAAGTTTGCGCACAGATACTGCGCCGAACCCTTCTATCCTTTCAAGTTTTGTTATCGATTCTTTCTGTCTTCGCTCTAAAGTGAAAATATCCACTGGTGACTTGATTGTGATAGACTCATCTTCGGAACGAAAGAAAAATTCAATGCGCTCATCTCCTAATCCTTCGATATCAACCGCATTACGCGAAATAAAATGGCGAATACGCTCCAATGCTTGCGCAGAGCAAATCAATCCCCCCTGGCAACGATATATAGCCTCCCCTTCCTCGCGTACCGCGCGGCTGCTACAGACAGGACAGATATGAGGAAACACATAAGGAACCGCATCAAATGGGCGGTTTTCCAGAATAATATCAATTACTTGCGGAATTACATCACCTGCACGCTGAATAACAACTGTATCTCCGATACGAATATCTCGACCATTTCGGATAGATGATATACCATCTGAATCAACGCCACGGATATAATCTTCATTATGCAAGGTTGCATTTGTCACCACTACACCGCCGACCGTGATCGGCTTAAGACGCGCCACAGGGGTAAGTGCTCCAGTTCGTCCTACCTGGATATCAATATTCTGCAAAATAGTTATGGCTTTTTCTGCTGGAAATTTATGAGCAATAGCCCAACGCGGGGAGCGAAAAGAAAAACCAAGCCTATTTTGTAAAGCAATTTCATTGACCTTATAAACAACCCCATCAATATCATAATCAAGTGTTGCTCGCTTTTCCTCAATTTCATTATAAAAACCCATTAAACCTGTAACATCATGAAAAAGCCTAGTTAACGAATTGATATTAAATCCATAGCAATGCAAGCAATCAATCATTCCAATCTGGGTATCAGCAGGCATTTTACTAACTTCACCCCATGCATAGGCAAAAAACCGCAATACTCTATCTGCTGTAACTGAAGAATCAAGCTGTCGTAAAGAACCAGCAGCTGCATTGCGCGGATTAGAAAAAAGAGGATTGCCCGCCTCTTGCTGACGTCTATTCAAAGCATTAAAATCATTGTGCGTCATATATATTTCACCACGGACCTCAAGTACATCGGGCGGATTACCTTGAAGAACATCGGGAATATCAGCTACTACACGGGCATTTTCTGTAACATTTTCACCGATCATTCCATCACCACGAGTTGCAGCGTTTACAAGTCTTCTGTTTTCATAACGTACTGAGAGAGATAGGCCATCAATTTTGGGCTCTGCTGTAAAATCAAACAGATAGTCAGAGTTTAAACGTAAAAAACGGCGAATACGATCAACAAAATCATCTACATCTTGCTTTCTAAATGCATTATCAAGCGATAACATCGTCGTTTTATGAGTTACTTTTTCAAATTTTTCTAAAATAGGGCCGGCAATTCTAAATGAAGGAGAATCCTTGCGAATCAACTCCGGAAAACGCTGTTCAATCGCCAGATTTCGCTGCCACATGATATCATATTCTGCATCCGATATCTCTGGTCGATCTTCTGTATTGTAAAGGTAATTATGACGAGCAAGTTTTTTTGCTAGCTGTTTAAGCTCACGTGTAGCCTCTATCTCTGTAAGTTTGTCAACACTAACTTTAATCATCAATGAAGCTTCCAAAACATAGAGACTAGCGTCAGTATCAATTTCATTCCAGGGAAAAATTCCATGAAAACATTATTTTACGGCAAAACGATCTTATCTTTCGCCCCTTAGAAGCTTACGTGCTGCAGCACGTGCTTCATCGGTAATATAAGCTCCAGAGAGCATGCGAGCAATTTCTTCCTGCCTTCCATGCGATTCCATAAGATGGATTCGTGTTGCAATCCTACCTTCCCGACCTGTTTCTGCCTTTGCAATCAGAAAATGGGCATCTGCTCGGGCCGCAACCTGTGGTGCATGAGTAACGGCTAATACTTGTACCCGCTTGGATAGACACTTGAGAGACTGACCGATACTATCTGCAACAGCACCTCCAACACCGGTATCAATCTCATCAAAAATCAACGTTGGTGCTGAGCCACCATCTGCCAAAGCAACCTTAAGGGCTAAGAGAAAGCGCGATAATTCTCCACCTGAGGCCACCTTTATCATAGGGCCGATGCGCATACCTGGGTTGGTACGCACCCAATATTCAACGGTATCAATACCGTGTGCACTACGCTGCTCATTATTTACTGTTATTTTGACAATAAATTCCGCCTGATCAAGCTTTAATGCACTCAATTCTTTCATAACCATCTTCTCTAAATGTCGGGCAGCTTTCGTGCGCCTAGCGGAAAGGTTACTGGCAACAGTATCATAAAGGGTGCGAGCGATCTTAACATCCCCTTCCATTTGTTTAAGAGCTATTTCCTCCGCATTAAGCTCAGAAAGATTTTTTTCCATTTTTTCACGCAATTGAGGAAGATTTTCCACCGTAACCGCATACTTGCGCGCAGCAGCGCGCAAAGAAAACAAACGTTCTTCCGTAGTTTCCAGTTCATGCGGATCAAAATTCATAGTGCGAATAGCTAAATCAATACCATCTTGTGCCTCTTTCAACGCATCAAGCGCTTGATCAATGGCAATAACAATCGGTTCAACAAGTGTTTTTGCTTCAGGTATCTTGCGCTCAAGACGTCGCACTAAATTGGCAAGTATCGGGACTGGAGAGTGGAATCCTGAAAGAATTTCAGAAGCCTCATTGATATTACCTGCGATCTTCTCAGATTTTATCATATGAGTACGACGCTCAGCCAAGATTTCTTCTTCGCCATTCTGCGGATCAAGACATCCCAGTTCCTCGACAGAAGAGCGCAGATAATTTGCCTTAAGAGTTATTTCTTCAACTGCACTACGGTGTCTGCTGAGTTCCCGCTCTCTATCTTTCCAATTATTATAAAGGACTTCCAGCTCTTCTATTTCCATCTCAAATCCGCCGAAGGCGTCAAGGAACGCACGGTGAATACCCGTATCCACCAATGCACGATCAGCATGTTGGCCATGAATTTCAACCAGTAATCTGCCAACATTGCGCATCAAGCCAACATTTGCTACCTGATCATTAATAAAAACCCGTGATCGCCCGTCAGCTGATTGGATACGACGCAAAACAAGATTACCCTCATACTTAAAACCACTATCTTGCAGAAGCTGCCGAGTTGGATGATTGAGTGCAATATCAAAAATTGCGGTGACCTGCCCCTGACTGACACCAGAACGCACAAGAGATGCGTCACCACGTGCACCAAGAGCAAGCGATAATGAATCAAGCAGAATAGATTTACCAGCACCAGTTTCACCAGTTAGAACAGATAAGCCTCTCTCAAAATTAATATCAAGCTTTTCAATTAAGACAATGTCACGAATCAAAATCTGGGTAATCATAGAATATCAGGAGACCTCGTTTTTTATCTTTGCCAAGATAATGCTGGATAACCATTCTTTCCTATTCTCTAGCAGGCTTAGGTCACTTTTCCGCAGAACCTTGTAGGCATCGGAACACCAAGAGCTTTTAGGATAATTCTTCCTAAGCATGTAGGCCGCTGTTTCTGCTTCCGCTGTCAAACCCATAGCATAATTCACCTCAACTAAGCGGTAAAGTGCTTCTTCAATCTCTCTGGTGTTAGAATATTCTTTAACCACTAAACGAAAACGCCTGAGCGCTGCGAGATATTGTCTACGTTCAAGATAATATCTTCCAACCTGCATTTCCTTGCTGGCAAGTTGCTCTCGCGCAAAACGGATTTTTACCTTTGCATCAGGAATATATTTTGAATGAGGGTAACGATTTACTACCTCCTGCATAGCAGTAATAGCACGGCTGGTATCCTTCTGGTCACGAGTTATATCCGGCATTTGGCGAAAATAGGAAAGACCAATAATATAGTAGGCATAGGATGCATCATTTGAATTCGGATAAAGGGCAACATACCGCTTTGCCATATTAATGGCTTCATCATATTTATTCTGCTGATAATTACTAGAAGCTCCCATGATAAGTGATTTACGTGCCCATTCGCTATAAGGATATTGTTGCTCAACTACCGTAAATTTTTTAGATGCTTCTTCAAAGTGACCGGAATCAAGGTTGATAAGAGCTTGATTATAAAGCACATTTGGCGGATCAATCATATTGATATGAGCATTCATATTAACATTCTTGTCCTTATCAGCGCATCCTGCTAAAAGGCTGATAATGGCAATAAATCCTGCAATTAAAGCACTATGGACAGTTTTAGTTCGTGCTTTCTTCACAAAACCAATCATTGATGTAGACATTGTTATCCTTACTTTAGCTTCTTCTGATATTTTTTAAGCTACGAATTAGTTAATTTCCTTGCCTCAATCAATACGCTGCTAGATAAAAGCAGACGAAGTAGGTTCACAAAATTTTAACACAATTTTTAAGGCGTAATTTCCACAATTTCATAATGTCGTGGACTATCAAGTAAAGCTTTAACAGCTTTTGCATTTAATTTATGTCCTCCTTTAAAGGAACGAAAAAGACCAATAAACGGGCGTCCTAAAAGAGCTGTATCTCCGATCGCATCAAGTGCTTTGTGTCGAACAAATTCATCATCAGCCATCAGGCCATCAGAATTAAGGACCACATCATCCGGTCCAATAACAATAGAATTTTTAAAAGATGCACCAAGGGCTAACCCTGCTGTCCAGAGATCTTTTACATCTTTTAGAAAACCAAAAGTGCGCGCCGATGCAATTTCACGTACGAAATATTCCATATCAAGGGAGAATGCCAGATTCTGTCTGTCGATCAAAGATGAATTAAAGGCAATCGATATATCAAAACTCATAGCGTTAGAAGGAGAAAATTCTGCATAACCTAACCCGGATTCAACCCGTACTGTTTCGAGGACTCGGATATATTTGCGCGCGGCAGTTTGTTTCTTAATGCCAGCCTGCGTGATGGCTTGCATGTATGGAGCAGAACTACCATCAAGAATAGGTATTTCACAAGAAGAAACTTCAATAGTCAGGTTGTCTAGGCTTGCTGCAGAAATTGCAGCCATCAGATGTTCGATTGTATCAATACGGATATTTCCTTGTCCTAAGGTTGTACAACGATCTGTCGGCCCTGCATAAAAGGTATGTGCTGGAAAAAAATAACGAATACCTCCCGCCTCATCGACTCGGGAAAAAACAATACCATGGCCTACGGTGGCAGGATTAAGAGTAATCCTGGACGGCTTTCCAGTATGTACCCCATATCCTGACAATGTAACGGGATTTCTTAACGTAGATTGGAAATTTTCCATCGAACAATCAAACCTTATCATAAGTGGAAAATTTCAAATAAAAATTTGCACTTGCTACAAAAAGAGCTCCATACAGAAGCTGGTGTTATGTTAGTTAAATTGCTACAAGAAAACTTCCCTTAATCAACCCAGACACGAAAACAGAACAATAAGAAAACCCTGCTCTTTTCAATTGGTTTGACGGCGTAGGAAAGCTGGAATTTCGAGTTTTTCATCCTCACTTTCATCAATATATTGTGATACACGGATCTGTGTTTCACTAGATACACGACGCGGCGCATAAATTGTTGCATCCTGCACTATAGGACGAGAAATTTGTTCCTGTTTAATAACGGATCGCACACCATGCTCATCAGGTTGCACATGAGCTGGCTCCAGACGAGCCCCTAGCTCTTCATCATCGCGGTGAATAAAACCCTGAGTCAATCTGTGCCAAAGACTACGAGGATTATACCCATGCCTTCGCTGAAAGATATGGCGTTCATGCGTATTTATCTGATTGCCCACTGAAAGATCATCAATCTTAGAGTTATATGTCTTTGGCACGTTGCTGTCATGCAATGTCATTTCATGGGCAAGATTTGTTTTTCTAACAGATTTTTGCTCAGATTCAAAAGAAGAAAGGCTGGATGCACTCTGTAATGACGCAGGGTTAATCGCAGACTGATGGTGTGCAGCAGGAGGCTTAGTCGTTACTTGTCCATTGGACAGTGGTATTTTTCCAAAAATCTGACTTCGCGGACAAAAAAGTTCCTCAGCTGAAGAAGAAATTTCTTCCTCAAGTACTTCCATAACTTCTAGTAATGAATCTGAATGCAATTGTTCGGATTTAGCTTCAATCGGAGTTGCAACTTCCAATTTTTTTACAGGCTGTGGATAAACGGGAACGACTGTCGACTGCACTGATTCATTAACAACTCGATCAATCCCAGTTGCCACAACAGAAACACGGATGATACCTTCAAGTGCTTCATCAACAATAGCCCCAAAAATAACATTAGCTTCAGGATCAACTTCTTCACGGATACGGTTAGCTGCTTCATCCACTTCAAACAGTGTCATATCACGACCACCGGTAATAGAAATCAGAAGGCCGCGGGCACCACGCATAGATGTTTCATCAAGCAAAGGATTGGCAATAGCTGCCTCGGCAGCTGCCAATGCACGCCCCTGATCTGAAGCTTCACCAGTACCCATCATTGCCTTACCCATATCATGCATGACAGAACGCACATCAGCGAAATCAAGATTGATTAAACCTTCGCGCACCATCAGATCAGTAATTGAGGCAACACCGGAATATAATACTTGGTCCGCCATAGAAAAAGCATCAGCAAAGGTGGTTTTTTCATTGGCAATACGGAAAAGGTTTTGATTAGGAATGACGATTAGGGTATCGACACTCTTTTGTAATTCTTCAATTCCAGATTCAGCTGTTTTCATTCGACGTTGACCTTCGAAATGAAAAGGTTTGGTCACAACACCAACTGTAAGCAAACCTTTTTCACGAGCGGCGCGTGCAATGACAGGAGCGGCCCCCGTTCCAGTGCCTCCACCCATACCAGCTGTCACAAAGACCATATGAGAATGAGTCAAATGATCAAGAATTTCATCGAGACACTCTTCTGCTGCTGCACGCCCGACCTCTGGGTGTGATCCAGCACCTAATCCTTCTGTAACAGCAGCACCTAATTGAATAACCCGCTCCGCTTTTGACATCGTCAAAGCCTGAGCATCCGTATTAGCAACCACAAATTCAACACCTTGCAAACCAGCATTGATCATGTTATTGACAGCGTTTCCCCCACCTCCACCGACACCAAAAACGTTCATGCGCGGCTTAAGCTCAGTAATATCGGGCTTGTGTAAATTGATTGTCATTTTCTTTCCTTCTTACATTTCCACGACATCCCGTATAGGCTACGAAGTCAATCTTTTTGTTCAAAAACTCTCACGCAACCATCTACCAACACGTTGAAAACGTCCCTTGACCGCTTCTGGTCGTTCTGCTGAAGTAAAGCGTAGTTTCTGATCATCAAAATCAGCTGCTTGAGGATAGATCAACAACCCAACCGCTGTTGAGAATGCAGCACCTCTGGCCATATCTGGCAAACCGGAAATCCCTAAAGGTCGACCAACGCGCAATTTACAACTCAGTATATGTCGTGCAACCTCCGGTAGACCTGTAAGTTGCGAGGTACCACCAGTCAGAATTAGGCGTTTGCCAATTACATTGCCAAAGTTGGAACGATTAAGTCTGTCACGCACCAATTCAAGTATTTCTTCCACTCGGGCTTGGATGATGCGCGATAACATTCCCTGAGGATATTGAGAAGCATCAGCGCCCGTATCACGCAAAGGTGGAAGTACAATTACATATTCGTTATCTAGCCGCCCACAAGAAAGTATTGATCCATGCATTACTTTAAGTCTTTCGGCTTCTTCAATGGAAATTGAAAAACCATGAGCAATATCAAGAGTAATATGATTACCCCCCAAGGCAAGACTATCAGCAAAAATAAATTTGCCCTTACTGAATACAGAGATGCTTGTCATACCACCGCCCACATCAACACAGATTGCACCGAGCTGTGCTTCATCATCTACCAAGATGGACAGACCGCTTGCGAATGGTGTCGCTACTATGCGCTCTACACTTAGGTGGGCGCGATTGATACAACGCTCGAGATTACGCAAAGGAGCCGAATCTGTTGTAACAATATGCATATCAACACCAAGTGTACTTCCTATCATATCTCGTGGATCATCCATGTTCTGCTCACCATCCAGATTAAAGGAAACAGGTAGGGAATGAATAATAGGTCTGTCATAATGAAACGCCACATGTGATCCTTCAGATAAAACATGGCGAATATCACGCATAGTCACAGTATGTCCGCTAACGGGCACTTTTGCTGTAACGTGGTTGCTTTTCATGCCACGGGATGAAAAATTAACAATAACCGAATAAACAACCAACCCTGCCATACGCTCAGCTGCATCAACAGCAAATCTCACAGCCTGTTCAGCCATTCCAAGATCAACAATGACGCCTGATTTTACACCACGCGATTGTTGAATGCCAAATCCAAGCACTTCCATACGATACGTACGCCTAGGCAAATACTGCGTTCGATTGTGCGGACGCAAACGTGCAATGATACAAGCTATTTTACTTGAGCCTATATCAAGCACGGTTAGCAAACGTGTTTTACGAGTCCCTGACAGATTGATAGATGATATCATACTCATCCTGCTTTCTTTGCCTTTTCTCGGTCTTCTAGATCTTTGATAGCGGCAGCACGACGTGCCAACGCCTCAGTCGATAAAGCAACCGTGATCCGGTCAGTTAGCCGTAAATCAACAATTTCAATGTCGCGAAAAAACAAAGTGTTTGTGCCATCCATCATCAATACAGTAGCTAGATGTCTAGGTACATCCTCCTCAGGTAGCTTGATTCGAACGTCATTGTCTAAAAGGATATCCCAGCGCCGATCTCCAATACGAATATAAGCCCGAGCATGCTGTTTGATCATTGAAAATGGTGTTAACTCTTCGAGAAAAGCTGCTGCTTGACGAGCAGCACCTTGCCCCACTACCAACGGTAGCCTATAATCGGCACCCGTACCATAAGGCATGATGACATTGCCTTGTTTGTCAATAACATCAATATTGCCATTATGTTGCCAAATAGCAATAGGTTGACGTTCCACAATGGAAATATTAATCTGGTTAGGATAAATTTTCTGGACAGAAACTGATTCCACCCACGGCAACACAGAAACAGCTGCTCGCGCCTTCTCAACATTAAAACTAAAAAGAGAAATACTACGATCAACGTCCAGTGCGCTAAGAAGATCAATTTCAGAGGTTTTCCGGTTTCCACTGATATTTACTTTCTCAACGGAAAAACCTACCACAGCAGCCATTACATTAAAAGCCTGATAAGCATGCCCACCGGCAAAAACGCCGAAAATTATTACAACGGAAAGAAATCCCAAAATAGTAACAGAACCAGCGTAACGCGGAATGTATGTATCTGCAATTTGAAAATACTTAGAACAATTGCATCGATGCCGCAGGAATATCGAAAAGGTAGTCCCTAAGAAAGATAATGACATTTTCATGCCGGATCCATTATTCAACGCATACATGATGCATCCTCCACTATCCAATGGACAAGATCACCAAAACTGTATCCTGAAACCTTTGCAATTTCAGGCATCAAAGATGTTAACATCATGCCCGGTTGTGTATTAATCTCGAGCCAAACTAGAGCTTCATCGCCTGTATCATTATAACGAAAATCCGATCGGCTTATGCTGCGACAACCAAAAGCCTGGTGGGCCATTAATGCCATTCTTTGTATATTTTGATAAATATTTGATGAAATCTTTGCTGGACAGATATGCTTTGAGCCACCTGGCGTATATTTTGAGTCGTAATTATAAAACTGAAAGCCTTTTTTAGGCACAATCTCACAAACATCAAGCGCCGTGTTTCCTATAACAGCGCAAGTCAGATCGCGCCCGTCAATATAATGCTCTATCAGCACTTCATCACCATATTTCCAATCAGATGACAAAAAAGACTGCAGTGGAATAGGCTGATCAGGTTTAACAATAACAATACCAAAACTTGATCCTTCACGAAGAGGCTTAATCACATAAGGTGGTGCAATCGGATGTTTATTCCTTATGTCACAACACCTCATGATGCAGGAGGGTGCCACAGAAATCCCGGCTGCAGCAGCTATAATCTTAGCCTGTCCCTTATTCATAGCAAGCGCAGAGGAAAGAACCCCTGAATGAGTATAAGGTATTTGCAAATACTCAAGAAGACCCTGAATAGTTCCATCTTCACCATAAGGACCGTGTAGCGCGTTAAAAGCAATATCTGGCCTGAGCTCAGTTAACACTGAAGCAATGTCACGCCCTACGTCAACATAGCTAACGTGATATTTTTCTTTTTCAAATGCAGCGGCGCAAGCATGCCCAGAAGCCAAACTTATAAGGCGCTCCGACGAAAACCCACCCATCAAAACTGCAACATGTTTTTTAGCCACATAAATACCCCTTAAAATTGAAGTGGTTTTTCTAATACAATCTTTAATAGAAAACGCAGTATAATTCACGCTTTTAAATCAATTATATAGGCCACTCACCTTAAAAATAAGAGAATTGATTTGCTGGCAAGCCCTCCTATTGCAACTAGGGCGTTTGCGACCCAGAATCAAACTTTGTAAATAAAAAACCATAAGTACAGTTATAAAATTAATCATCCATTCCGATTGCTGGCATAATTGTCCTACCGGGCAAAAACTGGCCAATACGCTTGATTTCCCAATGCAACTTTATATTGCTGCAAGAAAAAACCTTTTTTCGTACGATTTCACCAAGAAATTCAAGATCATATCCTGTTGCATTTCCTGTATTGATCATGAAATTACAATGCATTTGAGACATCTGCGCTCCACCAACTGTAAGCCCACGGCAACCAGCCTTCTCAATCATCCTCCAAGCTGACATGCCTGCAGGATTGCGGAATGTCGATCCTCCCGTCTTCTCACGCACCGGCTGTGCTGTTTCACGATAACGCCGTATCTCATCCATTGCCTCGCTAATAGCATTTTTTTCCCCTTTTTCCCCTTTCAACAAAGCAGAAATAAAAATAAGTTTTTCAGAGATACCTGTTTGGCGATAAGAATATTGCATATCATCATAAGAAAGTATTCGATGATTGCCCCTACGATCAAGACTATGAACCTCAATTACCCGCTGCGCAGTTTCAATGCCATTGGCACCGCTATTCATGCGTAATGCACCTCCAAGGCCACCCGGAATTCCATGATAAAAATGGAAACCCGCAATACCGGCTTTAAGAGCAGCAGCGGCAAGACGTTTGTCTGATACAGCAGCGCCTGCTAGAAACACATCTTCAGATATTATATGCACATCGCCAAACCCTTTAACGGGCAGCTGAATAACAACACCCGGTATACCACCATCTCGTACCAAGAGGTTAGAGCCGATACCAATTACCAAGACTGGTATTCTCTTCGGCAAGTTTTTGAGAAAATATACCAGATCTTTCTCATCAGCAGGTTGATAAAGTAATTCTGCAGGCCCACCGGTTCGAAACCATGTTATTTTGCTCATATCAGCATCAGGGATTATACGTCCGCGTAAACCGGAAAGCGCGAGCTGCCCCAACAAAGCTTTACTATCAATATGATGAAAATTGCTCATTTTCATAGCCTACTTTAAGTTCACGTGGCAAATTATAAGCCCATTGTGTAATATTACCAGCACCAAGAAAAATAATTCTATCTCCGGATTTTGCTATTTTCTTAATCAAGGGCATTACTTCTTTAGGGCCGTTAATATAATAAACAGCACAATGGCCAATAGTTTTTACACGAGCGACAAGCATCTGTGCATCAATACCGTCAATAGCCTCTTCTCCTGCAGGATAAACCGGTGCAACAATCACAACATCAGCATCTTTAAAACAAATTGCAAATTCATCAAATAAATCACGTAGACGACTAAAGCGGTGTGGTTGCACAATAGCAATAACCTTACCTAAAACGACGTCGCGAGCTGCAGCAAGAACAGCCCGAATCTCAGCGGGATGGTGGGCATAATCGTCAAATATCTCTATACCTTCCCATGAACCCGTATGAGTAAAATGTCGCTTGATACCACGAAAAGAGGAAAGCCCAGTTATAATTTCCTCGCTAGAAATACCAAGTTCATGAGCAATTGCAATTGCCGCTGTTGCATTGGAAACATTATGACGTCCTGCCATGGGCAGAATTAGATTGTTTACTTCTATCGTTAAGATGGCCTTATGATCACGAATAATAACATCAAAGTGTGAATATTCCCCTTCCATCCGATAGTTTAAAAAACGTACATCTGATTGTGGATTAGCACCATAGGTAATCACACGCCGATCGCTGATATGCGCAACAACAGTCTGAATTGCCGGATGATCGAGACACATAACACCAAAACCATAAAAAGGAACATTTTCTACAAATTGGCAAAAAGCTTTACGGACATTCTCAAAGTTGCCATAATATTCAAGATGCTCAGGATCGATGTTCGTGACAACAGCAATATCAGCAGGTAATTTCAGAAATGACCCATCACTTTCATCAGCCTCTACAACCATCCATTCACCTGCTCCTATGCGGGCATTCGTACCATAAGCATTGATAATGCCACCATTAATAACGGTAGGATCAAACCCACCAGCCTCCAACAGTGTTCCCACAAGCGATGTTGTTGTTGTTTTTCCGTGCGTACCGCCAATAGCGATCGATTGGCGAAAACGCATTAGTTCGGCGAGCATTTCAGCACGCTGTACAATCGGCAGCATCTTTTCACGAGCTGCTGCATATTCGGTGTTATTATCGCGAATTGCGGAAGAAATAACAACAACTTCTGCCTCATCAAGATTTCTCACATTATGCCCGATAAAAACCTTGATACCCTTTTCCCGCAACCGCTTTATATTGCTATTGTCGACCAAATCTGATCCTTGTACATTATAACCTAAATTATGCAAAACTTCGGCAATCCCGCTCATACCGATACCACCTATGCCGATAAAATGAATAAGCCCGACATTAAATGGCATTTTCATTGCAGATTCCCCTTTCCAAGGTTACTCTATTTCTCTCAGTGGCCAAAGCTTGTGCTACATCTGCTAGCTCTTGTGTTGCTCCAATGCGCCCAGCTGTATGCACTTCTGTCGCCATATTTTCCAACATATCTGGATTACTAATAGCATTGTGGATTATCATCAAAAGTCGAGCTGATGTAAGCTCTTCCTGACGAATAATCTTGATGCCACCTAAACGTGCCGTAACCATCGCATTTTCCATTTGATCATGATCAATCGCATAAGGATAAGGAACCAGCAGTGCTGGACGACCGATGGCAGTAATTTCTGCAATTGTTAAAGCCCCAGCTCGCGAAATAATATAATGCGCGCCGGCGATCAATTCAGCCATTTTCTTAAAAAATGGCTGAATTTCCGCCCTTATCCCGAGAGTTTTATAGAATTTTATAAGCTTTTCAATATCAGAATCACGTGCTTGCTGTGTAATAATCACGCGATCACGCGTAGGTTTATCCATAAGTGCGAGTGCTTGCGGTACAATTTCAGAAAAAAAAGTAGCACCCTGACTGCCACCAAAAATTAATAGAGAAAAATCCTCCTTGCCCCTCCTTTTACTGTAAGGTACTTCGGACGCCTCAATAACTGAGGCACGCAATGGATTTCCAGTAATGATAATTTTTCCAGCAAATTTGCCTTTCTTTTTAAGAAAACCACCGGCAATAATATTAACATGTGCTGCTAGAAATTTGTTTGCACGTCCCATTACCGCATTTTGCTCATGAATAAATGTTGGAATATGCATGGTGGTAGCAGCATAAAGTGGTGGCAACGTTGGATAACCGCCGAAACCGGCAACAAGACAGGGCTTAAGTTTCCGAATAAGGCGGAAAGATTGGCATGCGCCATACATCAAGTGGGACAATGCACGCATGAATGTAAAAGGATTTTTGTTCATTACTGTCGCTGAACTTATTACATGTACATGATCACCTGAAAAGGAATCGATAAAACCTCGTGTGCGTTTATCTGTAAACAGATGCACGTCAAAACCACGGCATCTTAGTTCAATGCCAACTGCTTCAGCCGGGAAAAAATGTCCTCCTGTTCCACCAGCTGCAAGAATAATCGTACTTCTTATGCTCATATCATCATACTATCGCAGTCATACTACTTAAAGATGCGGACATACGTGCTTCAGGTCTCTTGCGGGTAAATGCGAGAAGACTTCCAATGGTCAAGGCAACAGCAAATAATGACGAACCTCCATAAGAAATAAAAGGAAGCGTCATCCCTTTAGGTGGCATTAAATGCAGATTAACTGCTATATTGACAATGGATTGACAACCAAACAGCATCGCAATACCGGCAATGGAAAAACATGTAAACTGCTCATGTTCTTTTGTAGCAATAAATAAGGAACGGATCACAATAAAAGCAAATAGCAGAACGATAAGCATACATAGGATGATTCCGTATTCCTCTGCCGCTACAGAAAAAATAAAGTCGGTATGGGCATCAGGAATAATACGCTTGACAGTACCTTCTCCCGGCCCTTGTCCAAACCAACCACCATTAATAATAGCCTCACGTCCAACATCAACTTGAAACGTATTGCCATCGCCCGTTAAAAAACCCTTGATACGTTCACGCACATGATCAAGCGCTACATACGCACCTATGCTACCGACAATAATAAGCGTAAAAAATAATAGAATAACAGCCCATGAAACACCAGCCAAGAAAAATAACGCACCTCCTGTTGCACTGACAAGTAGGGTTTGGCCGATATCAGGCTCAAGAAAAAGCAAGAAGGCGCAAACAATACAAAGAACGATAGCCATAAAGTAGGCTGGTATAATATTGTGATGCCGTTTCTGCTCAGAAAAAAGCCATGCTAATGTAATTATAAGTGCTGGCTTCATAAATTCTGAAGGCTGGATTCTTATCCCCAAAAATGAAATCCAGCGTCTTGCGCCCTTTATTTCGATACCTATGAATAGAGTTAGAATCATAAGTAGCACAGTAATAGCAAGTAGCAATAAACAGCAACGGCGTATATTATGCGGAGCCATGAATGAAACAGCAATCATCATAAAAAATGCTGGCAAGGTATATTTGATATGCAATTTAACAAAATGAAAACTATCAGCAATACCGATCTTCTGTGCAACGGCAGGACTTGCAGCAAAAGATAAGAGTATGCCTAATCCCATCAATAAAAGACAGGCAGCTAGAATAGAACGATCAATTGTCCACCACCAGTTGGCGATCGATCCATGATCAATACGACTGAGCATGGTATCTTTTCCTTTCCGAAATTTCATAACATAAAAAATGTTGAGCGATCTGTATTGATACCAAAAGGGGTACATTACTCTACCATAGATTATTTTCGATGAACTTAGCGCTCATAACCTTGCTTGTCGATGCAAAGCTGTAATATCGTTTTGCTAATTACAAAGCAAAACTCATTTCTTGTATACAATAAAGCCGAAGGGAACAGTAAATCACTATTAAATTCAAAGAAAATATATTCCTTTAAAGCTCCTGGACAAGCTTGCGAAACAAGTCGCCGCGTTCGCTATAATTTGTAAACTGATCAAAACTTGCACAAGCTGGAGAAAGCAGAATTACAACGTCGCCTACCTTATCTTCCATTGCATCACATACTGCCTGTCGTAGGGCATTTGCAAGCGTAGCAGCCAAAAATACAGGAATCTCATCATCAATTGTGTAGGAAAATTCAACTGCAGCTTTACCAATAAGGTAAGCTTTTCTAATTTTTGGAAAAAACTTGCGCAATATATGAATCCCGCCTTTTTTTGGCATACCACCGGCAATCCAGTAAATACGATCAAAAGAAGATAGTGCAAACGCTGTCGCTTCTGCATTCGTCGCCTTACTGTCATTAACAAACAAAATATGCTCTTTCTTTCTGATTTCCTCCATGCGGTGAGGCAACCCTTGGAAAGATAAAAGCGCGCTATTTATATCTTGGAAATCCGTTTTTAAAAGATGACAACAGGCAAGTGCAGCAAGAGTATCTTGCATATTATGCATAGCGTGCAGCGATACAGCATCTTTTATCGAACTCAATTCTTCAATCTTGCTATAAGTATTAACGAATATTTTTTTTCCTTTAGAAAAATAACCATCTTGTAGATAATGATCGACTGCGAATGGCAAGATACATTTACCCTTTTCTTTCAGACGGTTATAAATTTTGCGACAGGGTTTGCTATCAATACTAATGATCGCTGTCTGTGCTGATGTCACAACTTTTTCCTTGATAGCGGTATAACGCTCAAAACTTCCGTGACGATTGATATGATCAGGTGTCAAATTTAACAGAATACCAATAGTCGGGGCAAGTGATGGTGTCAGATCAATCTGATAGGACGAACACTCAACAACATAAAATCTCTTCTCTGCCGGTGGTTCAAGAAACAGAACTGGTGTGCCTATATTACCACCCACTTGCACATCACATCCGACTATATTTAACAAATGGGCAATAAGTTTTGTTGTTGTGGATTTGCCGTTTGTACCAGTGATGGCAATAAAAGGACACTTCTGAGCAGGTAGGCATTTCAATTGCAAAAAGGCGTTATATTCACGCATGAAAAGCTCAATATCACCGATCACCTCCACATTATGAGCTGCAGCCAGTTCTACACTCCAATGTACTTCAGGATGGCTAAGCGGCACACCAGGAGACAGAACAAGTGCTGCTATCTCTTTCCAAGTAATATTGTGTAAATCTTCCGTAAAAAATCCATGTTCCTGCGCCTTTATAACTGCTTGTTCACTATCATCCCATAAAACAACTGTAACACCACCAGCAATAAGTGCCTTTGCCGTCGCGATACCTGAATCTCCAAGCCCGAAAAGCGCAACTTTTTTTCCTTTAAAACATTGAACAGGGATCATGATATCACCTGAGCTTTAGTGTTGATAGGCCAATAAGAGCAAGAATAATGGAAATAATCCAAAAACGAACAACAACTTGGCTTTCTGTCCAACCTTTCTCTTCAAAATGATGGTGAATAGGTGCCATAAGAAAAATACGTCGCCTTTTTACTTTAAAAAGCGCAACCTGCATGATAACGGAGAGAGCTTCTATCGTAAATACTCCTCCAATAACTGCAAGGACAATTTCATGTTTCGTTGCAACAGCAACAGCACCGAGCAACGCACCGAGTGCAAGAGAACCAGTATCACCCATAAAGATGGCTGCAGGGGGGGCATTAAACCACAGAAAACCGAGTCCTGCACCAACTACAGCGCCAAGCAAGACGGTTAATTCACCAGCGCCTGATACAAAATGAATCTGCAGATAACTAGAAAAAACAGCATTTCCCGAAAGATAAGCAATCAGTGCAAATGAAGAAGCAGCAACCATGACTGGTACAATGGCCAGCCCATCTAAGCCATCAGTTAAGTTAACCGCATTGCCAGCTCCGACAATGACAAAGGCTGAAAAGGGGATAAAAAACCACCCAAGATGATACATATGATTAATGAATGGGAAGGCCAGATTGGATGAACCTATATGCATGAGGATGAAAACACTAACTGCCGCAATTAAAAATTCTAAACCAAGGCGTATCTTACTCGGAATACCCTTATGATCCTGCTTTGTTACTTTTAGATAGTCGTCATAAAAACCGATACCGCCAAAAGTAAGCGTCACAGCAAGAACAACCCAAAAATAGGTATTGAGCAGATTGCACCATAAAAGGACTGATATAGTCATGCCGATTAAGATCATGAGCCCACCCATAGTCGGTGTGCCGGCTTTTCTAAAATGAGTCTGGGGCCCATCAGCCCTGATAGGCTGACCTTTGCCTTGTCGCACTTTAAGTGAAGCAATAATGCTGGGCCCAAATAGAAAAACAATTATAGCTGAAGTAATCATGGCTGCTCCCGTGCGAAATGTAATATATCGCAGAACACCGACTCCTGGCAGATAATTGGATAAAGCTGAGAAAAACATAAACATGATAGGGAGTTGCCTTTTCTCTATATTTTTTAGGACTAAGCGCGCTTATATTGATCAAGAAGTGCGGCAACAATGCGAGATGAACCACTACTATTTGATGATTTGATCATCACAACATCCCCAGCACGGATTTCATGCAAAATTAAAGACAAAAGATCCTCTATCCTTTCGCAATAAAAAACTTGTAGATCATCATGCAAAACATTAGCAAGATGCTTTATTTCTTGGCCACCAAGAAATACAAGATTAATGCCAGCTTTCTGGATTGGCTTCGCCAGTTTTTCATGCTCTTCACGTGAGAAAGATCCTAACTCCAACATGTCGCCCAATACAGCAATCCGACGCCCATATGCTCCAAGAGCACTGTTTGAAAGGAGAGCAAATGCAACCCTCATTGAAAGAGGATTTGCATTGTAACTTTCATCAATAAGCAAAAATGTACCGCCTGATGACAAAACTAGTTCATAGCGCTTTCCTCTGCCCCCTTTAGCTATAAAATTTTGTAGAGAAATCAATATATGGGCAATATCTATCTTAAGAATATCTCCGACAGCTAAGACTGCAAGTGCATTTTGCACCATGTGATAGCCTGGCGCACCAATTTTAATTGTTGCCTCCTGTCTATTAATCATCACCTTGAAACACGAGGAATCCGTGTGCAAATATACATCCAGCAAACGATAATTTGCTCTCGTTGTTTTACCGAAAGATCTAACGTGGACCACATTTTCTTTTTGTGCTTTTTTCATCAAATAAGTAAAAAATTTATCGTCTGCATTTAGCAAGGCCGTACCCCCGACCTTCAATCCTTCAAAAATTTCTGCCTTAGCATCAGCAATCGCTTCAATACCGGAAAAATATCCCAAGTGAACCGCTGCAATACAAGTTATAATAACAAGATCTGGTTTTACTAACCATACCAGTGATCGAATCTCATTCTCATGATTCATACCAATTTCAAAAATGCCGAAATCTGCATCAGCGGGCAATCGGGAAAGAGTTAAGGGTACCCCAAAATGGTTATTGAATGAAGCCAGATTGGCATGTACCTTGCCAACAGTCGAAAGCGCATGGCGTAAAATTTCCTTGGTTGTAGTCTTGCCAACAGATCCCGTAATGGCTATAATTTTTGCACGTGAGCGTTCACGGGCGCTTGTTGCCACTCTTCTGAGTGCATCAAGCACGTTATCAACAATAACAAAGGGAATGGGAGTCGGCCGTACGGCACTCTTGTTTTCTATAACAAGAATGCTGGCGCCTTTTTTTATCGCTGTCGGAATGAAATCATGGCCATCGAATTGTGCACCTTGAATGGCAAAAAATGCATCTCCATGTTGCAATGTGCGTGTATCAATAGAAATGCCCGTAATATCATTATGCAATGCCCCTACCATCTCACCATCAAGAACATCAGCAAATGCACGTTTAGTCCATAAAGGAATCATTTAATGCATGCCCTTTAATGCTGTACGAATCTCTACATGATCGGAAAAAGGCAGAAAGCGATCACCCATAAACTGTCCCTTCTCATGCCCCTTCCCAGCGATGATCAGCGTATCTCCAGTTTGCAGCATGGCTATCGCTTTACAAATGGCCTCACGTCTGTCACTGATTTCAATCGCCTCTGGAATTTCTGTCAAAATCTGCTTTCGAATTGTTACTGGATTTTCCGTGCGTGGGTTATCATCCGTAACGATAACTACATCAGAAAAATTTCTAGCGATTTCGCCCATGATTGCCCGCTTGCCTTTATCGCGATCACCACCACAGCCAAAAACCAGCACGACGCGTCCGATAGTAAATGAACGTATAGATTTCAAGACATTTTCTAGAGCATCCGGCTTATGAGCATAATCTACATAAATAGATGCACCCTTATGGGTTCCAACTAAATCAAGCCGACCGGGCACCACTTTAAGCTGCTCCAATGCATTGAATACGGAAATCGGCGGCATATCGGTTGCAATGGCGAGCCCTGCTGCAATCACAGCATTTGTTATCTGAAACTCTCCTGCTAATGGTATAACTAGGTCGTAAATTTTACTATCAAATTCAAATTCCAGACGTTGGTGGAAACGCTCATGTTCTATCCGCCTGATGCGAATAAAGGTGCCATTACGTCCAACAGTTAACACATCGCATTTTGCTTTTTGTGCATGTTCTATCGCTTTACTTGAATATTTATTATCTGTAAAAATGACTGCTGGTGCACCTCTAGGTAATAAAGCATCAAACAATCTCATCTTGCTAATGAAATAGTCTTCGATCGTTGCATGATAGTCCATGTGATCACGTCCGAGATTGGTAAAAGCAGCAGCGGAAAGATGCACACCATCGAGCCTTCGTTGTTTGATACCATGTGAAGAGGCTTCTATGGCAGCATATGTCACGTTCTCATTGGTAAGCTTTTTCAATAGCTGATGCAATTCAACAGGGCCTGGTGTTGTTAAAAAGCCAGATTTAATAAATCTTGGTGATACGACACCCAATGTTCCGATGCTTGCTGCAGGGAAATCAATATGACTCCAAATCTCACGCACGAAAGAAGTAACAGATGTCTTTCCGCATGTACCGGTAACCGCTACTATAACCTTTGGTTGCTGATGATAAAAATGGGATGCTGCAATTGCCAGCGCGTAGCGAACATCATTCACATACAACACAGGTACGGACACGTTTGGTATAAAAGTCCCTTTTTCCGCAATAATGGCAACAGCACCTTGTTTTACTGCGTCCAACGCATAAAGACGTCCATTTACTGAATTTCCTCTAAGTGCAAAAAAAACAAAGCCAGACATAACCTCTCTAGAGTCAGAAGTAATACCTGTAACCTCAACTTGAGGTGCATTATCTATTATTTCTAGTTTGCACAGTTCCATATTATACTTTTTTTTTAGAGTATCCTAAAAATATCTAACTAAAACTAGATTTGAAATTCGTTTTTTTATTCTCCCACTACAGCAATAGCCTGTATTGGTCTACTTTCTTGATCAAAATCAGGTACAACTCCGAGAAAACTTGCTGAACGGCGAATGATGTTAGCAACAATGGGTGCTGCATTGAAGGCTGCTGTGGCATAATAGGCACCTGCCTCGGGTTTTGGCTCATCAATAAATGTCAAAATAACATAGGATGGATCCTCCATTGGGAAAGCTCCAATAAATGTGTTGAATCGCTTGTGCTTTGAATACCTACCATCTACAACCTTTTCTGCAGTTCCGGTTTTCCCGCCAACACGATATCCTTTAACGACAGCTTGCTGACCAGATCCAATATCAGCATTTAATTTATACAAATAACGCATGTCACGACTGGTTTCCTTCTTAATAATTCGTATTGCATGCTTTAGGGTTTCCACCCTTTCACGTTTAAGAAATGTCGGTTTAACAAGCAACCCACCATTCATTAAAGCTGCTGCTCCTACTGCTGTTTGCAGAGGGGTTGTCATCATACCGTGGCCAAAGGCAATAGTCATAGAATTAATCTTTTTCCATTGATGCGGCTCAACGGGTTTAGCAATCTCTGGCAATTCGATTGTCATACGCTCAAGCAAACCAAGTCGTTTCAGAAATTCTCGATGCCTAGCGATACCGATGACTTCAGCCTCTCGGCCTGAACCGATATTAGAAGAATAAACAAAAACCTCCCAAAGAGCGAGCTTGCGGTATTTTCCATGAAAATCGCTGATCATTTTCTGGCCAAACCGTAGCGGCTTTGATGCATCAATCATTGTATTAAGTTGAAATAATCCAGAATCCAGCGCCATAGCAGTTGTAAAGCTTTTGATTGTGGACCCCATTTCAAACGTGCCTGCTGTTATACGATTAAGCCGGTCATTTTTAAGCACATCAAGTGGTGTATTAGGATTAAAATCCGGTAATGATACCATCGCCAGTATTTCACCACTTTTGACATTGAGGACAACCGCCCCAGCTGCCAAAGCTTGATAACGCTGTATTGCCTGTTGCAGCTCATCACGTACGATCGTCTGGACACGAATATCGATAGAAAGGACTACCGGTTCCAGTGACGAGGGCGTTGCCAGTCCTGCTGCACGCAAATCGCTTAAACCTGCTTGATCAATGTATTTCTCCATGCCAGCTATACCTTGATTATCAATATTAACAAGGCCAAGGATATGCGAAGCTACCGGACCACCTGGGTAAAATCGGCGCGTTTCTGTCCTGAATCCGATACCGGGAATACCCAATGTCATAATTTTCGCTTTTTGTCGCGGCGTGAGGCCACGTTGAATCCAAGCAAAACCACTTTTACTCTTCAATCTGCGCCAGCTCTCATCACGATTAAGATTAGGCAGAACCTTCGATAACAGACCTACCGTCTCATTAACATCAATAATTCGATATGGCTCAGCAAAAAGCGAATATGTTTTGATATCTATCGCGAGCAGTTGCCCATTACGATCGACAAGATCGGGGCGACTAACCATGCTGGGCTGAGCCGGCCCATTGGCTGCTTCAATTTCTCCACCTTGTTGACCATAATGAATCAGGCGGATACTAATCACAAGATAAATACCAAAAAAACACGCTATGACAATAAAAAATCGCAGGCGAATACGTCTTACAAGGAAAATTTCTTCTTGTACCCGCTCAAATTGTGAAAGAGATCTTTCGCGTTTCCTAAAAAGGCAATCCACAAATTTCACGGATGGATACTCCCTATTCGGATAGGACTTTTTGTTTTATCTTCTAATCTACCTTTCTCAATTAAAACTGCATCGCTACGAATAACATTTTGAATGATATCAAGGGATTGAACTGGAATATCTGTTGCCTTGACAAACTGTTCAGGCTGAATAACTTTAAGCTCAAGCTCTTCTTTATATTCTTTTGCAAGGCGCTGTAGACGAATAGGTTGTGTCATTAATGCCCAATCAGCACGCAATAGACTGATGGTGTCTTTCTGTGCCTCAATTTCTCTTTCAATATGCCGAATTTCTAGAGAACGTTTCTGTACCTCATATTTGACTTTATAGGTTATTGCTGCTGAAAACAACATGATAATGACAAGAATAATATCACTTGTCCGAAAAACAGTCATTTCGCAATTCCATCAAAAAACAGTTGAGGTGATAGGGAGTTCAAATATTGTTAGATCAGATTCATAGCAAGGTGCATCCAGGCGGATGCCAGCACGTAATTTTGCCGAACGTGCACGTGAATTATTTAAAATTTCTTCTTTTTTCGGTACTTTTATCCCTCTGAAAAGTAGCATAAAACTTGGAGGTTGAGTCTTGACATCAGGCAAATGGCGTGAAAAAGCTTTTATACTAGAACGGTCACGAAAAAAGCGTTTGACTATGCGATCCTCAAGCGAGTGAAATGTGACAATCAACAACCTACCGCCCGGTTTCAATATCTTTTCGGCTGCAAAAAGTGCTCGCGCAAGCTCATTTAGTTCATCATTGACATAAATGCGCAATGCTTGGAAGACACGCGTCGCTGGATGGATACTACCAGGTTTACGATTGACAAGTTTTTCTATTGCTTCTGCCAGATCACCAGTATGAGTAAAAAGCTTTTTCTGCCTACGCGCTTCAATCATACGAGCAATACGTCGAGCATAACGTTCTTCTCCCAGAAGAGCAAAAATCTTGGCCAGATCATCAGTTTTCATGAGATTAACTACATCAGCCGCTGTAAAACCTTTCGCAGTCATCCGCATATCCAACGGCCCATCTTTGAAAAAGGAAAAGCCACGCTCGGCCTGATCGATTTGCATAGAGGAAACGCCGATATCAAAAACTACGGCATCGGGCGCTTCTTGTATTACTGTATCAAGATGGGAAAAAGGTGCTTCAATGACCTCCAAACGTCCATTCGCACTTTCGATAATCGGACGAGCTTCACGTATGACAGCGGGATCATGATCAAGACCAATAACGCGTGCCCCGTGTCTAAGAAATGTGCGCGAATACCCTCCTGCTCCGAAAGTTGCGTCGATGATTAGTGCGCCATCAAGATCGCCCAAATTCGCTACAATTTGATCAAGCATAACTGGTATATGCCGATTATATGTCTGAATCATGTTTTTTAACTGTTATCAATTTTTTTACAAAAATATGCTTACTCCGTTGGTAAGCTGTTTTTCAATCACCCATCATGCTTAACAAATAAATAATACGCAAATGATTGCATAAGATTTTTAAATAAATCGAATAAATAGTGTAGCAGTATTATCCATTTATAATTTAATAAACCTTTGATCTTATGATTATATTATTATGGGAATTTTCTTTATCTAGCAGTTTTTACTTCAAATCAGGTGCCCGGTATTGACCACTTTTGGCGATACAAAGACAGCCACAACATAGTGATTGGAATAATAATAGGTAATCTTTTGCGGATTGTTACCTTAATAATCCCAATTTCTAAGTAGATAGAAAACGGCTGTTATTGTCATATAGACCTAAGAACAGATTATTAAAAATAGATAAATCCCAACTGCTTTGTTTAAACTCTACAATGTCACTTACCACCTACTGCAATCGCAATTCCACTAACCATCCCAGAAGGCAAGAACAGTGAATATTACTTGCAAAATTTAGGAATCCTATATAAGCAATGAATGCACAAGTGTCCATCGGATTTCTAATATTGTTAATATAACATAGAAATAAAGAAGGAAACCTTCCTTAAATTTAAGAAGACAATGTGCAATGACTGAAATTTAATTGGGAATTTTGTATATTCAGCACAGTTATTAGACTTGATGCAAAAATGCAATAATTTCACTTAAAGGAAAGTTAAGACGCATCCTCTATATTAAATAGACGGGAATATCAGTTGGCCTGTAAGCCGGGTTCTGTATGACAGGACAAGCCTGTGCGGCAACCATTCATCTAGGACGGATGTCGCCATCCGCCTCTTGCAACCAACCCGGATAGCTAAAACCCGGAAATAGGGTCTGTATTGTCCTTCAGGATTGCACACGCTATCTCTATTCGGTTTTGCTCCCAGTGGGGTTTACCTTGCCATTACCATTACTGGCAACGCGGTGGGCTCTTACTCCACCCTTTCACCCTTGCCTGTGAAAACAGGCGGTTTACTTTCTGTGGTACTTTCCCTAGGGTCACCCCCGCCGGGCGTTACCCGGCACCGTATTTCCATGGAGCCCGGACTTTCCTCACTAGTCCACCTTTCGGTATTGGTCTAGTGCGGTTGCCCAGCCAACTGACAGTCTTGCCTTATAAAGAAATTTTAGAAGTCTGAAAACCAGTTCAATAATAAAAAATTAAAAAAATAACCATCTTATTGATTTAACAAGGGTTATGGAAGAATTACCATCTAAACTGATTTCACTGCATAGTTATCAATCATCTTCGCCTTTAAGGTAAACTACAACATCTGGTAAATGCGCTAGAGTGATACTTTAACTTGGCAACTACTGGCAATAATTCACCAAGAGGCCAGTTTCACAAACGTTTTCTAAATTAAGAAAACGCTGAGTTTATAATGTGTCCTATCACGATGATAATCCTCCTCGAACTGCCGAAATGCAATTAGTCAATTACTATTTATAGATTTTTGCAAAGAACTCTATTGTTAAAACAATAAAAAGTATTTCTGAGAATCATAGAGTCACATTATTTCAATTTCAGAAATAATTATAACCGTGAAGCGTTATTATGAACGGAAGCTTTCTTGTATTACAGCTTTCGACATCGCACTGTCACAGCATTTCCCGATACCCATGTTAAATAATAATATCCCGTAACCGAGAGATTAGCTCTAATAATAAGATCAAAAATATCAGAGAAATTTCCTAGAAAGCTAGGATTGAGTCCTCTCAATGTTGATTAAAATGCAAATTCAAATCCCCATTTTCGTATGAACTACTTTTTTCTAGTTATGCATATTAGAACCCATTTTCTTCAGCTATCATTATTAAAATAACTGCATAGTCGGCACACCGATAGCGCTATGCTATCCATTTTGGTGTTCGACAGACGAAAAATAGCTCTTATAATCTACAATTATTCACGTAATTTTTCGATATAACTGCCCCTTGAATATCGCTTAGGATAAAAAGATATAGTTAAAATGGCCTATTGGGATTACATTGCCTGTCTTCTGTTAATGTTAATCTACAGCTGTGATTAGATTTTATGATGTGAATATCATTGAGTTATAGGGAGCTGTTCCTATCATTTTTCGGGCGAATGCCAATTAGGTGGCAGACAGCATAGGAAAGATCAGCATGGTTTAAAGTGTAAAAATGAAAATCCTTTACTCCTCGTTCCACAAGATCAAGCACTTGCTCAGCAGCTACAACAGCAGAAACCAGCGCATGGGTTTTAGGATCATTATCTAGACCTTCAAAACGGCGAGCTAACCAATCAGGAATATGTGTGCCATTTCGATTACAGAAATTGCTGATATGGCGAAAGCTATGAATTGGAAGAATTCCTGGTAGGACAGGAATATCAATGCCTGCTGCATATAGCTTGTCCATGTAGCGTTCATAGAGATCATTATCAAAAAACGCCTGCGTAATTGCCCGTGTCGCACCATTATCAATCTTGCGCCTTAGTAAATCAATATCCATTGCAAAATCAAGACTCTCAGGATGCTTTTCAGGATAAGCTGAAACAGTAATATCAAAATCGCTGTTTATGGATTTTAAACCAGCTACAAGCTCCACAGCATTGGCATAACCACCAGGGGTTGCATTATAAATACTGCCACTGGTATTGATCGGGTCACCGCGCAATGCAACAAAGCGCCGGATACCCAGAGCAGCAAAGCTGCGAGCAACCTGATCTACCTCGCTACAGGTCGCATTAACGCAGGTCAAGTGCGCTGCAACAGGCAACTCTGTCTCTTTTAGAATACGCGCTACAGTACGCATTGTATATTTCCGAGTCGATCCCCCGGCACCATAAGTTACTGAAACAAAATGCGGATGTAACGGAGAAAGGCGATTTACTGTTTGCCACAGATTTTTTTCCATTTGTTCTGTCCTAGGTGGAAAAAATTCAAACGATACATTTATAAAGTCGCCAACATCACCATGATGTAAAAGCCCACATACAGGCATTTTCAGCATTCCTTTTGATCTCTGATCACACAGTTTCCCAACTATCATAGACTGGATTACGTGCAAGCTAAATTCAGTATTCGCACTTTGATACAGGCAAACCCTTCACCAATTATAAATTCAAACCCGGGATTTTAAAACCGTTGCATTGCCTGCTTATCAGAAAAACTGAAATACTGATAATCGCGCCTTGTTGGGCAGAAATTAACAATAAACAGGTTACCTAGGTTGCAACACAGCCATACTCTTGCAGATGGATATCTGTACTTCGGCTTCTACTTTTCAATACATTGAATATCTGGATCGGATTTATGTATTCTCTAATGGAATACGTATAACAAGAGTTCATACTAGAAAATCGTTTCATACAGATGAAATTTCTCAAAGATGTAGTTTGTTATTGTAGTAGTTATTTTTATTTTGTTGGACAGCATTTATGGTTTAGCTTTACAGGATTTTCAATTATCAAACCACAAATAAATCGCCTTAATGTCTGATTGTCTTTGTTGAGCAGAGATCTGCTTAGCATCATTCTAGGCATGTATAATTTTGATACAATTGTTGTCGGATAAGTTTTAGGTGTGCCAATTTAAGGCTTATGCACAATTAAAATCAAAGAGAAAAATGTCTACTGATTATAAAAATCATTCTTTTCTAAATCTGAATGCAATCGGGCTATAGGCGCTGCGCCCCGATCACTTCACTGCAAAAGCGCTAGTTGATACACATTTCTATCGTAAAAAAAGAAAAACCATTCTGATTTAAGGGCAATTCCCAAACCTGCTTGTACCTCCGCAATAATACCCTTCAGTATAATCGTTTGTTAATTAAATTAACTCATAACTTAATCGATTTCAAAAGTATTTAGCAATTTGTTTTATATCACGGGTTGCTTTTTCAAAGATTTACAAATAACTCGTAATATCTCTCATACTAACAGCTAGAATGATATTTGGACTTTTAAGTGTTGAACATTCTGTTCCAAATAGAAGAGCAGAAAAATGGCATCTCTTTGTTTTAAATATCCTTTTCTAGCGTTTTTCTTGTTAATCGTATTTTTTTCAACTTATCTTTCTCATTCTGTCCATGCAGAATCAGAGATTCTACGACTTATTAGCCTGCAGGCATCTGGTGATATGAATCATGTCAGAATTACTGTTATTTTTAACACAAGACCGGATTACACCATTATGCCACTTGCCAGACCTCCAAGGCTCGTTATTAATCTTCCAGAGACGGTATTCCTAATAGAGAAAAATCATATAAAAACTCCCGGTTTTTTGAAAGATGTACGGTATGGTATGATCAGTTATGAGCGCGCCCGCATTATTTTTAAGACTGCTTCTCCTTTCCGCCTGGAAAACGTGGTCACTAATTTTCTGCAAAATGGAAAATGGCAACTGACTATTGACCTTATTAACTCTTCTGATCAAGAGTTTGAACATGCACTTAAAGCTTGGCAGATGCAAAAAAAACAAGAAGATAAAACAAGGGATAAGAATCAAGATAAACAGGCTCATAGTTGCTTGTTCACTGTTGTGATTGATCCAGGTCACGGTGCTTTTGACAATGGCGCTACAGGTGTCAACGGTGTTCTTGAAAAGGAAATAACACTTGCCTTTGCAAAGGTACTGCAAAATCTTTTGCAGAAAGAATCGGGAATAAACGTTTATCTGACACGAGAAGACGATATATTTTTGCGTCTTAATGAGAGAGTGAAGATAGCACGAAATCTAGGAGCGGATCTTTTCATTTCTATTCACGCAGATCATATTGATTTACCTGATATAAGAGGAGCTACAGTCTATACAATATCGGATAAAGCATCAGATGCTTTAGCAAAAGCACTTGCAGAGCATGAAAATCAAGCAGATATTCTAGACGGCTTACCATTCAATGAGGCGCCAGAGGTTACTGATATTCTTATCGATCTAACCAGAAGAGAAGCCCAGGCATTTTCTATCAACTTCGCAGAAAAGGTAATTGTTTCCTTAGAGAAAAGTAAGATTAGTTTAATCAAAAATCCCCATCGTTATGCAGGTTTTCAGGTTTTGCGCGCTCCCGATATTCCATCTGTTCTGATTGAACTAGGCTATCTTTCTAACTTTGAAGATGAAAAGTTAATTTCGGATCCACTCTGGCGAGAAGAGATGGCAAAACTGATTGCTAGATCAGTGCGTGACTATATAAGTTCACACAAGCGTTAGATCGCAAACTATATATGTGTATAGGCCATTACATTCACGTAGCAGACTGAAGAATTTAATATCCATGAATGGTTTTACTTAAAAAATCCAATTTTGCCTTAAAGGCTTTTTGGTGTATTTGATGCAAGTACCACCATAAAATGATTAAACACACTTTTCACCATGTGCAGGTTGCAAAAAACAATGTCGTTAATTAGATTTTTAGGTTATATATTTAAGATGGGAGTTGTCGCTTTTCTTATCAGTTTAGGTGGAGCAATAGCTTATATCAGCACTGTTGCAAATGATTTACCTGACTATGCACTTCTTGAAAAATATGAACCTCCTGTTATGACACGAATTCATGCTTCTAATGGTAGTTTGATGAGTGAATTTGCAAACAAACGGCGACTTTATTTGCCGATACAAGCTATTCCTAATCAAATAAAAGCGGCATTCATTTCTGCTGAAGATAAGAATTTCTACGAGCATTTTGGTCTGGACCCTGAAGGCCTTGCTCGTGCTGTTATCAACAACATTAAAAATATATGGGTAAAAAAGCGACCGGAGGGAGCTTCAACCATTACGCAACAGGTTGCCAAAAACTTTCTTCTAAGCTCAGATGCAACACTTCAGCGAAAAATCAAGGAAGCTATTTTGTCACTGCGCATTGAGAAAACTTATTCCAAAGATCATATTCTCGAACTTTACCTAAACGAGATTTACCTTGGCCGCAGTGCATATGGCGTTGCCGCAGCTGCACTGACTTATTTTAATAAATCAGTCAACGAATTGACATTAGAAGAGATTGCTTATCTTGCAGCTTTACCCAAGGGTCCTAGCAATTACGATCCTTTTAAATGTCCGAAACGGGCCATTATACGGCGTAATTGGGTTATTGATCGAATGGTTGAAAATGGCTATGTTTCCGTTAAAAATGGTGCAATTGCTAAAGAAAAACCTCTTGGTGTGACATTACGAGGTAGTGGTAGTGATACTTATGTTTTTGCCGCTGACTATTTTACTGAAGAGATACGTCGGCAATTGATTGAGCGTTATGGGTCCACTGCTTTATATGAAGGCGGTCTTTCTGTACGTACAACGTTGAATCCGCAACTGCAGATCATAGCGCGGAATGCGCTCCAGGATGGTTTGGTCAAATTTGACAGAAACTTTGGCTGGCGCGGACCTTACAGCCATATTGTACTTAACAATGATTGGGAGAAGTCCTTATCTCAAATAAATGCGTTTTCGGATGTTCCAGAATGGCGCCTTGCTGTGGTACTGGCAAGTACAGAAAATGGTATTAAAATCGGTCTACAATCTAAAAAAGAAGCTACAAGCACTATTCCCAGAGAGAGTGAAAAAGGATTCATTACCGTTTCAGATATGAAGTGGGCATTGCGGATAATGAATGAAGAAGGTCAATACTCTCTAGTAAAGAACCCAACTTCTATTTTGAAAGCCGGAGATGTTATATTTGTTCAGAAAAAAAAAGGCAAAAAAAAATCTTGGTTACTGCAGCAGCCACCGAAAATTCAGGGAGCAGTAGTTGCCATGGAACCTGTGACAGGACGCGTTCTAGCGCTCGTTGGTGGATTTTCTTTTTCGCAATCTGAATTTAATCGAGCAACACAGGCTTACCGTCAACCGGGTTCTGTTTTTAAGCCATTTGTATATGCTGCTGCTTTAGATAATGGTTATACGCCGGCATCAGTTGTCCTTGATGCTCCTGTTGAAATTGATCAGGGACCGCTTCTCGGTATCTGGCGACCTAAAAATTATGGTGGTACTTTTGCAGGTCCTTCAACTTTGCGTTATGGTGTTGAACACTCACGTAATTTGATGACCGTTCGGCTGGCAAACGACCTTAGTATGCCAATTATTTCCGAATATGCGGAGCGCTTCGGGATTTATGCGAAGTTACAGCCAGTGCTTTCCATGTCGCTTGGCGCGGGAGAAACAACACTTCTACGCATGGTCAGTGCCTACTCTGTTATAGCAAATGGTGGACGTTCAATTCAACCTTCCATGATTGATCGTATTCAAGATCGTTATGGTCATACAATCTATCGCCATGATAAACGAATATGTAGAAACTGCAACGTCAGCAAATGGAAAAATCAACTTGAACCAAAGCTGATCGATAAGCGTGAGCAAGTATTGGATCCTATGACAGCTTACCAAATTACATCAATGATGGAAGGAGTAGTGCAACGAGGTACTGCAACCCGTCTTCAGTACTTGAATAGGCCAATTGCTGGGAAAACCGGCACGACTAATGACTCTAAAGACGCTTGGTTTATCGGTTTTACGCCTGATATTGTTGTTGGTATATTTATGGGCTTTGATTCTCCGAGATCACTTGGATTGAATGGTACAGGCAGTGCGCTTGCTGCACCAGTGTTCGGTCAATTTATGCAACATGCGATGGCAGGTAAACCAAGAATTGATTTCAAACCGCCAAAGGGCATGATGCAGATTGCTATTAATCGTAAAACTGGCATGCAAGCTGAAGAAGGTGACAACAATGTAATTGTTGAGGCTTTCAAGCCTGGCACTGGACCTGCTGATATCTATCAGGTGATTGGTGGAGTTGAATCCTTTCAAGAGGGTGTGAAGATTCCGTTGGTATCACCACAGGTTAATCATGCGATTGAAAGTGGAATGGGTGGTCTTTACTAAATACAAAGGTACCCTATAAGTAATAGAATCAGGCCCATAATTTTTTGTAGTCGAGGGCATTGGTGCGGTTTGCAAATGTTTTTGATATTGATCAGGATAGTTATTAATGCGTACTGAAATTGAAGCTTTAATTAATGAAATCAAGCAGTCTATTCATCTGCTAAGGAGGCATCTTTAACTGGGATCAATCGCTCAAAAGGCTTGAATACTTGAATAAATGTACGGAAGACCAGACTCTTTGGGACAATCCATATCAGGCTCAGAATTTGATGCGTGAACGCCAACATCTTGAAGAATCCATTTCTGGTATCACATCTCTAACTAATACATTAGATGATTCTATCGAACTTATTGCTTTAGGAGAAAAAGAAGGTGATTCTTTTATTGTTTTTGATGCTGAGCTTACTATTCGTACTTTGAAAGATGAAATTGATAGGCGACAGATTGAAACGCTGCTTTCTGGTGAAACGGATTCTAATGACACTTACCTTGAAATTCGCGCAGGAGCGGGTGGAATCGAAAGCCAAGATTGGGCATCCATGCTGTTACGTATGTATACACGTTGGGCTGAAAGCCGTGAAATGAAGATTGAAGCTATGGAAGTACATACAGGAGAAGCGGTTGGAATAAAATCAGCAACTATTCTTATCAAAGGGCGTAACGCCCATGGCTTACTTAAGACAGAATCCGGCGTTCATCGTCTTGTACGCATCTCCCCCTATGATTCAAATGCCCGCCGTCACACATCATTTGCTAGTATTTGGGTTTATCCGGTTATTGATGATAGCGTCGAGGTCAATATTTCTGAATCTGATGTTCGAATTGATACTTACCGCGCGTCCGGTGCAGGTGGACAGCATGTGAATACAACAGACTCCGCAGTACGCATTACGCACACTCTAACAGGCATTGTCGTTCAATGTCAAGCTGAACGCTCACAGCATAAGAACCGTGCAGCAGCATGGGCAATGCTGCGTGCTCGTCTTTATGAAGAAGAATTAAAAAAACGTGAAGATGCAACTCATGCTGCGGAGGCTTCAAAAACAGATATTGGCTGGGGGCATCAAATTCGCTCATACGTATTACAGCCCTATCAATTGGTAAAGGATTTACGAACAGGTGTAGAGAATACAGATCCGCAGAGAGTTCTAAATGGAGATCTTAATGCTTTCATAGAAGCTGCCTTAGCGCAACGCATTCAGGCGGGCTTTAATCCTATTGAGAATATTGATTAAAATATTTTCAGGAAAATAAATAGAAATGAGATCAAATATATTCAATGACGGCATAATTCTCCAATATTCTTCTTAATCAGGTTCATTATGATCCTTGTCGCGATTTTAAGATTGGTAAAAGAGGTAAAAGTTTTGTCCTTACAAAGACTTTACAACTCAAATAATTGTCGCGTTTGGATGCATCATTTACAGATGTTGTTGGTAATACTACAACAGCTAAGGATGTTTATGCTAAATTTATAGATTTTATTTCTTTTATAGCAGCAAAAATAACAATTTTAGGTGCTGAAATTAGGAAAGCATTATTTTAAATACCAATATCATTCGCTACCATGAACTTGATTTTGAAACAGATTTAAATCTGTCGACAAAATTTCCGCATTGTACAGCGATAATTTCCTAAAAACTTATTAAAGTAGTGAGGGATAAAATCTGAGTATACGAAAAACACTTGCAGTGATAAAAAACCAATTAATGGCTATGACATAACAACTGTATTAATGAGAAAGTGCTTTTTCTTTCCAAGGGACAGTTTTATAAGACCATCACCATTGATATATGCATTATCAATTATTATGCGCTCATCGTCAATTAGTTGGTCATTTACCCTTATGCCTCCGCTTTGTATATGACGGCGGGCCTCACTATTAGATTTCGCTAATCCTACCTTTACAAGTAATCTCTGTAACCCAATGCCGGCTTTAATTTCAAATAAAAAAATATCAACAGTTGGTAATCCAGTGCTAAATTTTCGTTCCTCAAAAGTTTTGTAGGCTACTTTAGCAGCAGTCTCAGCTGCCTTGCGGCCGTATCGCATCGCTGTGATTTCCGTTGCAAGGATTTTTTTTGCCTCATTGATTTCTGTTCCCTGTAATTCAGAAAGGCGAGTAATTTCGTCCATCGCTAGTATTGTATAAAGTTTAAAAAAGCGTCCAATATCTGCATCTTCTACGTTACGCCAATATTGCCAGAATTCATAGGAACTCAACATGTTTGCATTGAGCCAAACAGCACCACTGAGCGATTTGCCCATCTTTTTACCTGATGTCGTTGTCAAAAGCGGCGAAGTCAAGGCATAAAGTTGAGGAGTTCCCATATGATGCCCAAGATGAATACCATTAATAATATTCCCCCACTGATCAGAACCACCTATCTGTAAACGTACAGAATAATATTTATTGAGCGTGATAAAATCATAAGCCTGAAGAATCATATAGTTAAACTCTAAAAAAGAAAGCGAGTGTTCGCGATCTAATCGAAGTTTTACAGAATCAAAGGAGAGCATGCGGTTGACAGAAAAATGTCTGCCGATATCGCGTAGAAATTCAAGATAATTGAGGTTGCACAGCCAATCTGCATTATTGACCATTAAGCTATCCTCATTATCAATACCATCAAAATGAATATAACGTGAAAATACCCGTCTAATTTCTGCAATATTTTGCGCAATAGTTTCCTTTGTCATCAATTGCCGAGCCTCATCCTTAAAAGAGGGATCACCGATCATACCAGTTCCACCCCCTATCAATACAATTGGCCTATGACCTGTCTGCTGCATCCAGTGCAGCATCATGATCTGGATAAGATTACCAACATGAAGGCTCGGAGCCGTTGGATCAAACCCGACATATGCTGTTACCCTTTCTTTCGCAAAAAGATTATCTAACTCCTCTTTGTTCGAAACTTGGTGAATAAAACCACGTTCTTCCATAATATGAAGAAAGTCAGACTTAAAACAAAACATAGAATCTCCCAGATCCTGCAAAGTTGGCGAAATCACAATAAAAAATTGTGTCTTTATATTTTCTTCAAACCTAAAAACGATTTATACTTACTAAGACTGGCTTCTAATACAAACCGTTTCTTAATGACAGGCGAATCCGTCATAACAAATCTAAAACGGTAAGTTGAACTCATGTATTAAACAGCAACAAATAACAGCAAACAGATTTCTTCATAGATAAAAAGTTCTTACTGTTTTTTTCAAAAAATTTGCATCATGATACATATCTGACGAAATATCCAGCCACAAGAGCGGTAGCGAAGTTTGCAGTAATTTCAGAGTCGATATTTTTTAACACTATATTCATGCAATATTCAACGTAGACGTTTAGGCCGTATTTCTGAAAGATCGCCTGCAAGACGACGATCAAGATACCATGAGCAATACTCAATCAGTTTGTCAATATGGTCTGCGAAAAAATGATTAGCTCTTTCAATGATCTTCTGTGTAATGGTAATACCTTTCTGGGTTTTAAGTTTGTCAATGAGCGCTTGCACATCTTTCAACTGGGTAACTTTATCTTGCCCACCATGGATAATTAACCCTGAGGAAGGACAGGGAGCCAGAAATGAAAAATCATAAATGTTTGGCTGTGGAGCAATGGAAATAAAACCTTCGATTTCAGGTCTTCGCATTAGAAGCTGCATTCCGATCCATGCCCCGAAGGAATAACCAGCAACCCAGCATGTTTTTGAGTCTGTATGCAAAGATTGTGCCCAGTCAAGAGCTGCAGCTGCATCTGACAATTCGCCAAGACCATGATCAAATTCCCCCTGGCTGCGACCAATGCCTCGGAAATTAAACCGCAGAGTTGTAAAATTTCGTTTCTGAAAAGCATAAAACAAATCATAAACGATTCTGTTATTCATTGTTCCGCCAAATTGCGGATGAGGATGCAGGACAATAGCAATCGGCGCATTTCTTTCCGATGATGGTTGGTAACGACCTTCAAGACGTCCAGCAGGCCCATTAAAAATCACTTCAGGCATCCGATACCCCATAATTTAGCTTACAAGAAAAGCCTCTTGAATCTTTGATGCTGCTATGCTCAGAGATAATTATTGAAATTTATCAACACAAATCTAGTCGTACACACAAATTCATGTGCTAAATAGGCTGTTCCTGACCTTCTTTTCAAGTAAATTGCGTCTATTGCATGCTATATCAAACAGAATTTTATGCCTAAATAAATTGGACTACACGCATGAAGCGTATTTACCTCGATTATAATTCAACAACACCTTTATCCGTGCGTGTCTATAATAGCCTGTTTGAGACATTTAATACGCTCGGCAATCCTTCTTCCATTCATAATGAAGGCCGCATCGCCAAAAGTATCTTGGAGAAAGCGCGATGTGCACTCGCACGGCTCATTCATAGCGACTCAGGAAGGATTGTTTTCACATCCGGCGCAACAGAAGCAGCGATGACTCTTTTAACGCCCTATTACTTTATAGAGCGTTCACCACTTTTTATGTCACACCTTTATTTTTCTGCTACAGAACATCCTTGTATTGCCAGTAAAGGGCGTTTTTCGGAAGGAATGAGTACAGTTATCCCAGTTGATAATGATGGCATTGTCCAGCCTGACGTATTGCGGAGTCTTCTCGCTAAACACAATAAAAGGAAAGGTTTACCTCTTGTTGCCATCCAATATGCGAATCATGAAACAGGTGTTGTTCAACCAATTGAAATACTTGGCCCTATTGTAAAAGAAGCAGGTGGATTTTTTATTATCGATGCTGTACAGGCACTTGCAAAGGAAAAGCTGAATGTAACGCATACTTGCGGTGATTTTTTTATTTTTTCTGCTCATAAGATTGGTGGACCCAAAGGGATAGGAGCTTTTGCATTTAGTAACGACCTTATTATGCCGCAGCCACTGATTACCGGTGGAGGGCAGGAAAGAGGATTTCGAGCCGGCACAGAATCATTGCCACTTATTGCAGGATTTGGAGCTGCGGCAATTGATGCTAAGGAATATTTGCAGAAACAGAATCACCTAGCAGAATTACAGAAAAAATTGGAAGATGGCATAAAAAAAATTCGAGACTCTATCATTATTTATGGCAGTAAAAGCAGGCGTTTGGTAAACACCACTTTTTTTTCTGTACCTGGTTTCAAGGCTGAAACCATGCAGATTGCGTTTGATCTTGAAGGAATTGCTGTTTCAGCAGGTGCTGCCTGTTCATCTGGGAAAACAGAAATAAGCCCAGTTTTACAGGCAATGGGCGTTTCTGACTCAAATGGAGCTATTCGTGTTTCAGTAGGATGGGAAACACATGGGCACGATATTGAATATTTCCTCACAGTTTTTCAAAAAATTATGTCACGAAAAAATAATCAGCTTAAATTTCGAAGCTCAAAACACACTCATAACACTTGAACATTATTACCATATTTTGAGATGTTAACTCTTGACATTTTTATATACAAGAGCACTATCTGATTTGGTCCAGTGGACGCATCACTCAAAATCTAAGGCTACATTATCTTTATCCAAATGATCAAGAATGGTTCTTCATAATGTTAAGAGTAGTCGCATTGCTTCAGTTGATTAATTTTTAAATAATTGTTGGGAAATGCTTTGAAAATCACCGGGTCCTTAATACCAGAAAGGTATGGAGAAAGCAAATGCCTGCTACCCAGGAAACTATACGCCAAGTTCGTAAAATCGATGTTGATCAGTACAAATATGGTTTCGAAACAAAAATTGAAACCGAAAAAGCCCCTAAAGGACTAAACAAGGAAATTATTCGCTTTATCTCAAGGCAAAAGCAAGAGCCAGAGTGGATGCTTGAGTGGCGACTTCAAGCTTATCATCGCTGGCTGCAGATGCAAGAACCTAGATGGGCGCGACTAAGTTATGATGAAATTGATTTCCAAGATTATTACTATTATGCTGCACCCAAAAATCAGACTTGGTTGAAATCATTAGATGAGGTAGACTCGGAAATTTTAGCTACTTACCAAAAACTTGGTATTCCCTTGAAAGAGCAAGAAATTCTTGCGGGCGTGCGCAAACAAAATGAAGCATCTGAGCTAGATGACAGTCTTTATGCATCAGGTGGTGTTGCTGTGGATGCAGTATTTGATTCGGTTTCTATCGTCACGACCTTTAAGAAAGAACTGGCGCGGCTTGGTATTATTTTCTGCTCAATATCAGAAGCAATTCGTGAACATTCTGAGTTGGTAAAGAAATATCTTGGATCTGTAGTACCGAGAGCCGATAATTTTTATGCTGCACTGAACTCCGCAGTTTTTACCGATGGCTCCTTTATCTATGTTCCTAAGGATATACGCTGCCCCATGGAACTTTCAACTTACTTCCGTATTAATGAACGCAATACTGGCCAATTTGAGCGCACCTTGATTATTGTTGATGAAGGAAGCTATGTTTCTTATCTCGAAGGTTGTACAGCACCACAGCGTGATGAAAATCAAATTCATGCTGCCGTTGTGGAGCTTGTTGCATTGAAAAATTCCGAAATTAAATATTCAACGGTGCAGAATTGGTATCCCGGTGATAAAGAGGGAAGGGGTGGCGTTTATAATTTTGTGACAAAACGTGGTGATTGCCGTGGTGATCATTCTAAAATCTCTTGGACACAGGTTGAAACTGGTTCTGCTATCACATGGAAATATCCTTCCTGTCTTCTTAGAGGTGATAGTTCACGCGGCGAATTTTATTCTATTGCGGTATCAAATGGTCATCAACAGATCGACTCTGGCACTAAAATGATCCATCTTGGCAAAAATACCTCAAGCCGGGTTGTTTCCAAGGGCATCTCAGCAGGATTTTCAGACAATACTTACCGTGGACAAGTAATGGCGCATCGTCGAGCCGCCAACGCCCGTAACTTTACACAGTGTGATAGCTTATTGATTGGCAATAACTGCGGTGCCCATACCATACCATATATAGAAGCAAAAAATGCTACTGCTCAGTTCGAGCATGAAGCAACAACGTCAAAGATATCAGAGGATCATCTGTTCTATGTTATGCAGCGAGGTCTCCTAAAGGAAGAGGCGATCGCTTTGATCGTTAATGGTTTTGTCAAGGAAGTTATTCAGGTACTACCAATGGAATTTTCTGTAGAAGCGCAGAAGCTCATTGGTATCAGCCTTGAGGGCAGTGTCGGATGATTTGTTAGCTCATTACAGGACCTGCGTTATTTATGAACGGATTAAATCATATGTTGGAAATAAAGAATCTTTATGCCCGAATCGCAGAAATTGAAGTCATTAATGATCTTAATCTCACAATTAAAGAGGGTGAGATTGCTGCTATTATGGGTCCAAATGGTTCAGGAAAATCAACACTTTCATATATTCTTGCTGGCCGCGAAAATTATGAAGTAAAAAGTGGAAATATTCTTTACAATGGCCAGTCTATTTTGGAAATGGATGTGGCTGAAAGAGCTATTCTTGGTATATTTTTAGCGTTTCAATACCCTGTGGAAATACCAGGAGTTGCGATGATGGAGTTTCTGAAAACCGCAATGAATGCTCAGCGTAAAGCGCGTGGTGAACTAGAGTTGAAGATACCTGAATTTCTCAAGCATGTTAAAGCTGTAGCAGCTAAATTGGAAATGGATATATCTATGCTAAAACGCCCACTGAATGTCGGGTTTTCAGGTGGTGAGAAGAAACGTGCTGAAATTTTACAGATGACATTATTAGAGCCAAAGCTCTGTGTTTTGGATGAAACGGATTCTGGTCTTGATGTCGATGCTTTAAAAATTGTTGCCGATGGCGTTAATGCTCTGCGTGCTGCGGATCGTTCTTTTCTTGTGATTACGCATTATCAACGCCTGCTTGATTACATTGTACCTGATACAGTGCATGTGCTTTACAAAGGACGAATTGTTAAAAGCGGTGATAAATCATTAGCGCTGTATCTGGAACAAAATGGTTACACTGATATTATCGGCGAAGTTACTTGAGGGGAGGGTTCTGATGATAGCAGGCCAGAAAACCATTTTAACACAGGCAGAAGCCAAGATTATTGATAATTTTGCAGTATTGAAAGGAGAGATGGCACAGAGGGGTCTTCTGCTTGAGGCCGCTCGTAAAGCAGCTATGGATTCTTTCTGCAAGAACGGTTTTCCCTCAAAACAGATGGAAAGTTGGCATTACACAGATATGCGCACAAAACTTATCCATATAGCTTCCTGCAATAATACCAAAGCAGACAGGTTACTCGCATTTCCGCTATTACCAAATAATATTGTTCTAGGGCTTATTAATGGTCAGGCTGTTGTTTCTCCTGAAATGAAATGGAAGAAAGAAATGCTTTGTGCTACGCCACTTGACAAATTATTAACCAATAGCCAGGCTGAGTTGCCTCAAGATTTTGCAGATGACAATGTTATTGCACAGATTAACACGGCCTTTGTTAGTAATGGTTGGAAATTAGATATTCTCGAAAATGTCTCTTTGGATAAAATCATAGAACTTCAAAATATTCAGAATGGAGGCCAATCGCATGTACGTTTTCCCGTTACAGTAGGTAAAAATGCAAATGTAACAATTATTGAACGACAAAGCGGCAATAATGAAGACAGCTTTATATCTTCTGTCAGTAATCTTGATACTGCTGAAGGATCTCAAGTTTTGTGGATCATTATTCGCGAGCGCGGCTTAATGTCATCTGAGCTTAACCAATTCAATGCCCAACTTGGAAAGAATGTTGTTCTAAAACTTTATGTTATTCATACCGGTTCACACTTTCTCCGCCAGGAAATAAATGTAAACCTTAATGGCATAGGAGCAGATTTTCAACTACGAGAAATTAATCTTCTATCCGGAAAAACTCATACAGATACAACTATGGTGGTTCGTCATCTAGCAGAGAATACAACATCAAAAGAAATAATCCGTAATGTAGCAATGGATAGAGCATGCGGTGTTTTCCAGGGCATAATACAGGTGGTGAAAGAAGCCAAAAAAACAGATGCTCATATGGTCTGTAATAGCCTTATTCTTTCTGATAAAGCCGAGTTTTATACGAAACCTCAACTAGAGATTTTTGCTGAAGATGTTTCTTGCGGACATGGTGCAACGGTTTCTGAAATTGATCATGATCAACTTTTCTACTTAATGGCACGTGGTATTCCTGAAGTAAAGGCACGGGCTATTTTAGTGGAGGCATTTTTTAGAGAGCTAATTGAGGAACTTGATAAGGAAAAATTAAGAAAAGTATTGTGGAGATTACTTGACGAGTGCCTCCAAGCTCATATCTAAATCTGCTAGCAATTATTCCAAGAGGGCAGATAGTATATCCAATGGCAGAGAAAAAGGCAGAAAAACTCTTTGATATAGAGGCAGTTCGTGAGGATTTTCCTATCCTGAGAAAGAAAATTTATGATAAACCGCTAGCTTATCTTGATAATGCAGCATCAGCACAAAAGCCGCAATGTGTTGTTGATGCTATGTCAAGATTTTATCTTGAAATTTACTCCAATGTGCATCGTGGATTGTATTATCTTTCTAATACAGCCACAGATGTCTATGAGAAGGCACGCGAGATTGTGCGTCGTTTTCTTAATGCACCATCAGCCGATACAATTATTTTTACTAAGAACGCGACAGAAGCGATCAATACAGTTGCTTATGGTTGGGGCATGCTAAATATCGGTAAAGATGATGAAATCATCGTCACAATCATGGAGCATCATTCAAATCTCGTTCCTTGGCATTTTATCAGAGAAAGACAGGGAGCAAAACTGATCTTTGTACCTGTCGATGATAATGGTATACTTTACATTGAAAATTTTAAAAAAGTCCTAACGGCACAGACGCGTCTCGTCGCAGTTACACACATGTCTAATGTGTTAGGAACAATTCCGCCTATCCGACAGATGACTGAAATAGCGCATGCCCATAATATTCCAGTTTTTATTGATGGAGCACAGGGAGCTGTGCATCTTCCTGTTAATGTCATGGATCTTGATTGCGATTGGTATGTCATGACTGGGCACAAATTATATGGACCAAGTGGCATTGGCGTTTTATATGGAAAAAGAGAGCGATTGGAAGTCATGCGTCCTTTTCAGGGTGGCGGAGAAATGATAGAAAATGCAACTACTGAAGGCATTACTTATAATCAACCACCGCATAGATTTGAGGCAGGGACTCCGCCCATCGTTGAAGCAATTGGGCTTGGTGTAGCACTTAATTATATGGAAAGGCTTGGTTATAAGAATATTTCACAACATGAACGTGCATTGTCCATTTATGCGCATGAGCGTATTAGTGCTATCAAAGGACTTAACATTATTGGGAAGGCACCAGATAAAGGTGGAATTATCTCTTTTAATTTTTCTGGTATTCATGCGCATGATATATCAATGTTTCTTGATCACCAAGGAGTGGCAATAAGAGCAGGAACTCATTGTGCTCAACCACTGTTGGAGCGTTTTGGTGTGGCATCAACCTGTCGAGCATCATTGGCCTTATATAATAATCAGGCTGATGTTGATCAGCTTACAGAAGCGCTAATAAAAGCGAAAGAATTCTTCAAATGAATGAATCGGATAAGACAACCAAACAATCTATATATTCCAGCGAGGGACAAGAAAAGTTAGAGTATCCTAATTCAATTGTTTCAAAAATCCCGAAAGAAGAGATTAGTAGGATAACAGATAGTATCATTGCTGCACTTAAGACAGTTTATGATCCGGAAGTTCCTGCTGATATTTATGAGTTAGGCCTCATATACCGTATTGATATTGAAGATAATCGCAGTGTCAAAATAGAGATGACATTAACAGCTCCTGGCTGCCCAGTTGCAGGTGAAATGCCCGCTTGGGTTGAAAATGCTGTTAGCGCAGTTGAGGGGGTTTCATATGTTGAAGTAACAATAACATTTGACCCACCTTGGACACCGGATTGTATGTCAGAAGAAGCACAGGCTGCGATTGGTTTCTATTAATGTATTGAACTGTGCTAATGAAGATATTTTAGTCTAACTTTTCTTGACATTTAGATGCATCCTTGATGCTCGTATGAATTGTCTATCTGGCATGTTTTCTGGAGTGCATATTTAAAGTGGATGTGGTGATTTATTTTAAAGTTTTGAATGTATACAAACTAATCTCTGTAAGCATTTTCCGCATTATCGGGTCTTTTTTTTTCCTTACAGGAGTCACCGGATGTACAATGTTTTCTTTAAACGGGGAAGGCGAAGTCCTAAAAGCGAAGAATAATTTTTCTACAACAAGATACATCGTTGATGAAACATTTGTCCAGAATAGACAGCTTTCTAAGCAAGGGGTAGGAGGTTCGCTTCTTGATAAGCCTTATAAAATTCAAAATAAATGGTACTACCCAGATCAGGGAGGTGATTTTTCAAAAATTGGTCTTGCCTCTTGGTACGGGGCAAGCTTTCATGGTAAATTGACAGCCGATGGTGAAATTTTTGATATGCATCGTTTAACAGCTGCACATCCAACAATGCCTCTACCTAGTTATGCTCGTGTGACTAATCTTAGAAACGGCTTTTCTCTTGTAGTCAGGGTCAATGATCGTGGTCCATTCGCTAAAAATCGTATTATCGATCTGTCGTATCAGGCTGCAGAACTTCTTGGTTATCGAAATAATGGTCTTACGGATGTCAAAGTAGAATACATTGGTCGAGTACCAATTCATGAATAGGATACTAAATTGTTTATAACATTCTATCAAAGGATAAAGCCTCTATTGTGGTGAAAAATGGTTATTTTATTTCTTTTGAAGGAGGAGAAGCCGTTGGAAAATCAACACAGATCAACTATCTGGCGAAACATTTGCGCAAAGAAGGTTTTGATGTAGTAGTAACTCGGGAACCGGGAGGGACACCTGTCGCCGAATCCATTCGGAGTATCTTGCTGAATGCCAAAATACAAAACTACGGATCAATAATGGAGGCAATTCTATTTTCTGCAGCTCGTATTAACCATGTAGACGAATTGATTGGTCCTGCGCTTAAAGCTGGAAACATTGTCCTCTGTGACCGCTTTATAGATTCAACTAGGGTTTATCAGGGAATAGCAGGTAATGTACCCAAGAGATATATTTCTCTTTTAGAAAAAATCACTGTCGATCAGACAATGCCGCATTTGACATTTATTCTTGACATGTCGGCCAAAAAAAGTTTTGCACGGATCCATGCAAGGCGGAGAAAAGATCATCATGATCTCGATCATTTTGAAAAAGTGAACCTGAATATTCATGAAAATAGACGGCAAGCATTCCTTAAAATTGCACGAATAGAACCGAATCGCTGTTTTATCATTGATGCAAATCGCTCCATTGATATAATTGCTGACGAGATTGCTGATATCAGTGATAGAAAAATCCGCGAGCAAAGTATATGAACGTAATGACAAAACAATTGGCGTTTGATTATATTGAAGGTATACCTTTATCATTTCAGAACTCTAGTTTTTTCGGTCATGATTCCGTTGTTTGCTTTCTGAGACAGACGCTTAAAAAAAGGAGATTGCATCATGCTCTTCTTTTTAAAGGGTCGCAAGGAATAGGCAAAGCAACTCTTGCTTTTCATCTTGCGTGGAATATTCTGAAAGATGTTGAACAAGATTTTATGCATCCAGATGACTCTTCTCTTATTTGGAAAAAAATCGGACAAAATGTTCACCCAAGCTTACTTTATATCTCGCGTGGGTACGATGTAAAAACTCAAAAATTCCGAACTTCTATCACAATTGGAGATATTCAGCGGATTGCAGGATTTTTGCAGAAAACTCAGTTTGATAATAATTCGCGAATTGTTATTATCGACTCTGTTGATGATATGAACCATAACGCAGCTAATGCACTTTTAAAAACACTAGAAGAACCACCTACCAAAACGCAGTTCGTTCTTGTTTCACATAATCCTAGCCGCTTGCTGCCAACTATTCGTTCACGTTGTCAGATGGTGATATTCAAGCCTTTGAAAAGCATTGAAGTGTACCGAGCATTGTCTTATATTGCTGCCCCAATCGGCTTTGATCCGGCTAAACCACTGGCAGAAATATTAATAAAGCGTTCGGAAGGTAGCATCCGAAAAGCAGTACTAATCTTGATATCCGATGGATTAGAGATTGCTAGTATTATTGATGATATTCTTAGTATTTCAATATTTCCTGTAAGTGATATTCACCATCTTGCATCGATTATAAATGGGCGCAATTCGGAAAGACAATTTCATTTTTTCCTTGATTATCTTGCGAATATTATTGCAAAAGGTGCGAGAAAAAATGCTTTCATAGGGAATCTTGCAAAAGCGGAGCAGTTTGCTCAATTCTGGCAAATAATGCAGCAGGACATTGCAGAATCTTTAAATTATAATCTTAATAAAAAACAGCTTATTATTGTTATGATGCAAAAGGTGCATGGCTTCTTGCATAATGATTTCTGACAAGCTATTATCCATTTTTTGAGTCGTTTTTTTCGTGACATTATGATGATAAACTGCTACGTTTTCGCGAATGCGTGAAAAATATTATATTACAACACCGATTTTTTATCCGAATGGTGATCCGCACATCGGGCACGCCTATAATGCTATAGCAACAGATGCAATAGCTCGTTTTCAGCGTTCTGATGGGAAGGATGTTTTCTTTCTTTCCGGTACAGACGAGCATGGTCTGAAAATGCAAAAAACAGCAGAAAAGGAGGGAATAACACCGCAGACACTGGCTGACCGTAATTCAGCAGCATTTCAACGTATGCTAAAAAAGCTTAATATCTCGAATAGCGACTTTATTCGTACAACAGAAAAACGTCATTACAATGCTTGTCAATCTCTATGGAAGAAAATGGAAAAAGCAGGTGATATTTACCTTGATCGTTATGCAGGTTGGTATTCTATCCGTCAGGAAACATATTATGATGAAAAAGATACCGAAATAGGAGAAGATGGCATTCGCCGTGAAAAAGAAATTGGTTCGCCCGTTGAATGGAATGAAGAGGAGAGTTATTTTTTTTGCCTGTCAAAATATCAAGAGAGGCTTCTGGAGTATTATGAAGATAAGCCTGATTTTATTGCCCCTACTGAGCGGCGCAATGAAGTTATTAGCTTTGTGCGCTCGGGGCTTCGGGATCTTTCCATTTCACGAACAACATTCGATTGGGGTATTCCAGTACCTGGTAATTCCAAGCATATCATGTATGTTTGGATCGATGCCTTAACAAATTACTTAACGGCTGTTGGTTTCCCTGATAAAAAGGCAATACATTGGCCATATTGGTCAGCTGATGCTCATATTATCGGAAAAGATATTATCCGTTTTCATGCTGTTTACTGGCCGGCATTTTTAATGTCTGCAGGACTTTCAATGCCAAAACGTATTTTTGCTCATGGATTTCTATTGAATCGCGGAGAAAAAATGTCAAAATCTGTTGGTAATGTGGTTGATCCATTCCGTATGGTTGAACATTTCGGGCTTGATCAAGTACGCTACTTCTTTCTACGGGAAGTTCCATTTGGGCAAGACGGTAGTTTTAGCTATAAAGCCATCGCTAGCAGAGTTAATGCTGATTTGGTAAATAATCTCGGTAATCTGGCGCAACGCTCTCTTTCAATAATTGCTAAAAACTGCAAAGGTAGAGTGCCTACCCCATCAAATTTTACCCTACAGGATAAAGGATTGCTCCAAAAATCCGCTGAAGCATTACAAATACTACGGGGAAATATGGAAAAACAAGAGCTACATTTGGCAGTTGCGGCAATTTTTAGCGTCATTACTGATGCAAACCGCTACTTTGCAATAGAAAAACCATGGGCATTATGCCAGGTAGATAAATCACGTTTTGCAACAATACTCTATATAACGGCAGAAATTCTACGCCGTACTGGCATCATGTTATTGCCTTTCATACCGCAAGCAGCATCAAAGCTGCTTGATTTGCTTTCCGTTATGCCTGAGCACCGTATGCTGAAAAATATAACAGACAATAAACTTGAAGCAGACAAGGTTCTTCTACCGCCTTTTATGATTTTTCCACGTTTATATTATAAGTAAAAATCTGTTATGCTAATTGATAGCCATTGTCATCTTCATTTTGATGAATTTTTGTCTGATATCGATCAGGCTATAGAGCGTGCTATAGCCAGTGATATTGAATTTATGATTACAGTTTCAACCAGCGTTCGCGATTTTCCACGCATACAGACTATTGTCGAAAAATATGAAAATATATTTTGCTCTGTGGGTACGCATCCGCATAAAGTATTTGAAGAAGCAGATATTACAACGGAAGACCTTCTACGGTTAAGTAAACATCCAAAGGTTGTGGCAATAGGTGAAGTAGGACTTGATTATTATTATGATAATGCTTCCTCCGCAGCACAGAAAGAAAATTTCTTGAATCATATCAAAGCTTCACGACAAACTGAACTTCCACTTATCATTCATAGCCGTAATGCAGATGACGATATAGAAAAAATATTACGTAATGAGATGAAAAATGGGGCTTTCTCATTTGTTTTGCATTGCTATTCCTCTGGAAGGAAATTGGCCCAGACTGGGATTGAACTTGGTGGATATCTTTCTTTTTCAGGTATTCTGACTTTTAAGAATGCAGTGACAATACGCGAAATTGCGAAAACTATACCCTATGATCGCCTTCTAGTTGAAACGGATGCTCCCTATCTTGCGCCTATTCCTTACCGAGGAAGACGCAATGAGCCGTCTTTTGTAATTAAAATAGTAGAAGAATTAGCAAAAACATTGGATATAACCAGTGAGCAAGCAGCTAAACTAACAACACAGAATGCCTTGCATCTTTTCAAAAAGATGCGCAAAACAATAGAGAGGAAAGATGCCTGACCGCCTGCGTTTTATAATCCTTGGTTGTGGTTCTTCGCTTGGTGTACCACGTGCTAATGGGGAGTGGGGTGCGTGCAATCGATCTGATAATAAAAACAGGCGATCACGAGCCTCACTTTTGATTGAACGTATTTCAATGCAAGGAAGAACGATTGTTGTTATTGATACAGGGCCTGATTTTCGTACTCAAATGATTAATGCCGGTGTTTCTCATATTGACGCCGTTATTTATACACATGGCCATGCTGATCATACAAATGGCATTGATGACTTGAGAACGTTTGTTAAAGACGATTATCCAAAGCTGATGGATGTTTATGCAGATAAAGAAACTTTTCAACGACTTTATGAAGGATTTGAATATTGTTTCACAACGCCAGAAGATTCCAATTATCCCCCAATCCTAAGAGCACATGAGATTGTTTCAGAAAATGAATTCACCATTTTAGGAAAGGGGGGGGCTATTGCTTTTCAGGCATATATGCAAATTCATGGAAATATTCATTCTTTGGGCTTCCGCATTGGCAACGTTGCTTACTGTACCGATGTTAGTGCATTCCCGGATAGTACAGAGAAAAAACTTATTGGCTTGGATTTGTTAATAATTGATGCTTTGCAGTACAAATCACATCCAAGCCATTTTTCACTTGAGCAGACTTTAAATTGGGTTAAAATTTTAGCCCCTAAACGGGCCGTATTAACCCATATGCATACTTCATTAGATTACAATACGATTAATAAAGAAACACCAAAAAATGTAGAAGCAGCCTATGATGGCATGACTTTTGAAGTCAACAATATCATGTGATACGTAGATTACAGATATAATATACACATTCACTAAGTCTTAATCTTTTTACGCTCTCTTTGAAAATTATACCATGCCAAGCGAGTTAAATTAACATCGATAATCACTCCACCGTCTTCGCAATTGATCTGGTGATGGTTACTACCATGTCGGTAGAGCCAATCAAGAAGTGATAGTTCTTCCAATTCTAAATAGATGTGTATTCTCTCTGTTTTTCCAGCTATCTTATTTTCAACAACTCTGATAAGGGCATCAAGACCGCGCCCATTTAAGGCTGATGCAGGAATTATTGGAAAACTAATGCTCTCAGCAGAATGTAGGTGTCGTATGCTATTCTCATCTAGAAGATCCGCTTTATTCCATACTTCAATAATTTTGTTAGAATCATCAATATCAACATTAAGTGCTAAAAGAATATTTAAGACATCCTGTCGATGAGCCATATGATTAGGGTTAGATAGATCTCGCACATGAATAATAAAATCCGCTTCCTCTACTTCTTTCAAAGTTGCACGAAATGCCGCAACTAGATGGGTTGGAAGATTAGAAATGAAACCTACTGTGTCAGAAAGAATAATTGTTTTTCCATGTGGAAGTTTTATGCGGCGTAAGATCGGATCTAGTGTCGTAAAAAGCATATCTTCTTCGGGAACATTTGCACCTGTCAACTGATTGAAAAGTGTTGATTTTCCAGCATTTGTATAGCCAACTAATGCTACAATAGGATATGGCATTTTTTTACGTTTAACCTGATGTAGCTTGCGTGCTTTTACAATTGTATCCAGCTCACGCTTTATATGGTTTATTTTCTTTCGCAACATGCGTCGGTCTGTTTCGATCTGTGTTTCACCAGGACCGCCAAGAAACCCGCTACCACCGCGCTGGCGCTCGAGATGACGCCAACTACGGACCAAGCGCCCCTTCTGGTGATTCAGATAAGCAAGCTTAACCTGTAAAACCCCCTCCTTAGTCTTTGCTCTTTTTCCAAAAATTTTAAGAATTAATTCTATTCGATCAATAACCGTACAATTCCAGACTTTTTCCAAATTGCGCTGCTGTGTAGGTGTAATGGAATGGTCCACGACTACCAAATTAATCATTTCGCTGTTAATTAGTTGACAAAGCTCCTCAACCTTCCCTGTTCCGAGCAATGTTGTAGTCTTTGGAAATGGTACAACTATCCACGCAGAATAAATGATGTCTAGCTTAATAGCACGAGCAAGATCAGAAATTTCCTTCAAACGAGCAGAAGCAGAATGAAATTCTGCCTGTTCCTGCTTACATTTTAGTATAGGGACAATTACTATGGCACGGGCTGTACTAGCTTTGTGTGCAACGAAGTCTGCCGACCTAGAGTGTAATTTTTCTGTCAAAGTCATCTTATTCCATAACGAATCTTAGCAAAATTAGCACTGTCATCTAATCCACACTTTTTCTTCACGTTTTGTGGATTATGAACATGGTTACTGGCAAGGATTGCCGCCATACATGAAAATCCCCCAAAGGTTCTGCGATGGAAACAGCAACTTTCAGCAATCTAGCTTGCTTGCCTATACTCCATCGAACTGCTATCGCTTCACTTTCAAGTGTGATTACATTGGCAACAAGTTGTCCACCGGGTTTTAATGCTCGCCAGCATGTTTCCAGAATATTTGGTCCAATGATGCCACCACCGATAAAAACCGCATCAGGTGTTTTTAAGTCTTGCAACGCAGAAGGCGCTCGTCCTTCTCTTATTTCAAGATTTGGGACGCCAAGATTATCGGCATTCTGCCGAATATAATTGCAACGATCACTGTTTTGCTCAATAGCAACAGCATGCGTCTTCTTTCCAAGACGCATCCATTCAACCGAAATAGAACCGCATCCTGCTCCGACATCCCAGAGTAATGTACCACACCTCGGTGCAAGTTGTGCTAAGGTTACCGCACGAATATCCTGTTTTGTCAACTGTCCATCATGTATAAAAGCATGATCCGGAAGAACAGAAAAACGTGAAAAATTATACTTTCGATGATCGCAGACACAATGAACAGCAATCAGATTAAGATCAGCAAAGAATTGTTCAGTCAATCTCCTTGCCTCTTGTGAAATAATACGTTCCTCAGCACCCCCTAGATGCTCCATAATCGTTATTCGACTGCTGCCAAACCCTTTTTTCTCTAGGGCCGTACCAAGAGCAGTAGGTGTACTCCCATCATTGGAAAGGATCAGCAGGCGTGCACCGTTTTCAAGAAAACGAAAAACAGTAGATAAGGGTCGTCCATGCACTGAGCAGCATTCAACATCCTGCAATGGCCAACCTAACCGTGTTGCAGCAAGAGAAAAAGAAGAAACATGGGGATATATTTCCATTTCCAGTTGTGAAAAATAACGCAAGAAAGTTGCTCCAGCTCCGTAAAATATCGGATCACCGCTTGCTAATAATACGACCTTCCTTCCTTTAAGAGTCTTTATTTTTTCGATACTATCAGAAAACGGTCTAGGCCATGGAATCCCCTTTGCTATAAGGTGAGCATCAAGAAAAGCAAGATGACGTTCTCCTCCAAAAATAAATTCAGCCTCTTGCAATCGGTTGATAGCGATCTTTCCAAGGCCGGAAAGACCATCTTCGCCGATGCCTATAACTGTAAGCCAGCAATCAATATTTATTTTATTTCGCATGTTATATTGATTCGACATTTGGATAGAAATAAATTGAGAGACATTATAAGGGAAAGCACAGAGTATGTCTAATAAGACTTGCTTGCAACCGAATAACCGTCGCTGGGCTTGTCCAGGGTTATATCGCATGCCGCCATCTGCGGATGGCGGTATTTGCCGCATCAAGATTATCCGTGGCTGCTTGACTTTGCATCAGATGTATACTCTCGCAGAGGCAGCAGAAAAGTATGGTAATCACATTATTGAATTGACAACACGCGCTAATGTCCAGATACGCGGAGTCATGGCAAATAACAAACAAAAGTTGATTGATATATTAATAAATGCTGGATTAGGATCATCGACAATAGAAGGTGATGATGTTCGCAATATTATGCTTAATCCGACAGCTGGATTTGACCGAAATGGTAGTGTTTCTGTTATATACTTTGCAGAGAGCCTATTGCATTATCTGCAGACATCTGTACATTATCAATTGTTATCACCGAAATTTTCCTTTTATATCGATGGAGGTGAGAAGTGTTTCGTTACGAAACATACTAATGATGTGTGGCTATCACTTTCTAACAATGGAAAGTTCTTTACTTTTGGGATAGCTTCTTGCTTGCCTTCTAACCAAGATGATATCTCCCCTGTTGGTATCGTATCATTTGCAAAAGGAATAGAAGTTGTTGATTATTTACTTAACCTCTTGTTTGCAGCTCAGAAACAAGATGTTGCTATTCAGCGAATGAAACATCTGGTATCAGCATGGGGGCGTGAGCAAATTAGTATGTGTTTGCGAAAAAAAATACCTGATATCATCCCTGTCCACTACTTTCAGCGAAAATCATCGCAAAGACGTCTTGATCTTGGTATTCATAAAACCCGGTTTTTTGGCCGTTATTATTTAGGTATTAAGCCTCCGCTTGGCCGTCTCACACCTCAGTTGCTATATAATATCGCCGATACTGCCACCAAAATACTTTCATCAAAATATGTGCACGTAACGCCTTGGCAGGGTCTTATTTTTCCAAATTGCGCTTTTGGTGAAGCTAAAGCTTTGGAGAAAAGTTATAACTCCATGGGACTGATATCTGATAATATAGATCCTTATGCTAACATCTTATCTTGCAGTGGTCTGCCTAGTTGCGCTTCTGCCTTAGCGGATACACAGGCTGACGCTCATGACCTAGCATATATCTTGCGAGGGAAAACATTTCCGTCGATTCATCTCACAGGCTGTAGTAAATCATGCATGGCAACACAGTCAAAGCCTATTACACTCCTTGCTGTGGATTTTGGTTACTATAATATTTATTACAGTGATGCACAGAAGGACTCAAAATTTGGCCGTTTAGTTGCTAATAAAGTAACAATAAGTGAAATTGCAGCAGTTCTTTCTACTAATTTTAGCAACACTTAATCCGCAATGATAATGATAGTATTTCAAAGATTTAACTGAAAAATACAATGTTCAATTATATTCGAAATGGTCAGGAGATTTATAATCTTTCTTTTGCAATTATTCGCAGGGAAACAGATTTATCTCATATACCCGATGATCTTGAAAAGGTTGTTGTCCGTATTATTCATGCTTGTGGCATGGTGGATATTGCAAAAAATTTTGCTTTTTCTAATAATGCAGGCTATATTGGCAAACAAGCTTTACAGGCAGGAGCGCCATTGTTATGCGATTCGCGTATGGTGGCGGAAGGTATTATTCGTAAGAGGTTGCCAGCAGAGAACCAGGTTCTTTGTACACTAAACAACCCAAAAGTTCCAGAACTTGCCAAAAAACTCGGCTGTACGCGCTCAGCAGCAGCGCTTGAATATTGGCATGATTTTTTACCTGGAAGTATCGCGGTAATTGGCAATGCACCAACTGCTCTTTTCCGCTTATTAGAAATAGTCAAGGACGATTTCTTTAAACCAGCTCTTATCCTTGGTTTTCCTGTTGGTTTTATTGGTGCAGCAGAATCGAAAGAAGCACTTGTTCAGCATCATCAAAATATTCCTTATATAACACTGCATGGGCGGCGTGGTGGCAGTGCAATAGCTGCAGCAGCTGTTAACGCTTTAGCTTCGGAAAAAGAATAATGTCTAATCGCGGTAAGCTTTATGGTATTGGCGTCGGTCCAGGAGATCCAGAGCTTATCACATTAAAAGCTTTGAAAGCACTTGCGAAGACTAATATCGTCGCATTTCATCAAGCTGAAGGGAAGAAAAGCAACGCTTTGACAATTGCTGAATGTTGGATCAAAAGGCATCAACAACTTCTGCCATTTGTGTATCCTACTACAACGGAAATATTGTCACCGCATGAAAATTATGAATTCATTCTTGCTGATTTTTATGAAAAAATCAGCAAAGAACTACGTTATTATCTTGATAATGGCAAAACTATCGCTATTTTGGCTGAGGGAGATCCGCTTTTTTACAGCTCTTTTATGTATATTTATAATCGAATAGGAAATGAATACGAAACAGAAGTTATACCAGGAATAACTTCTGTTTCCGCATCTGCATCTGCTCTTGGTGTGCCATTATGCTACCGCAATCAAACATTCACGGTGCTTTCCGGTGTTTTAGATCAACTAACCCTTGAGAAACGTCTCGCCGTTGGAGAGGCGTTTGCAATCATAAAACTTGGCCGTAATCTAGACAAAGTGCGCACAGCCATCTACAATGCCGGCTTAATCAAACGGGCACTTTATATAGAACGTGCAACTATGGCGAGTGAACGTATTATATCTCTTTGTGCAGCAGCAACTGAAAGTTCTCCTTATTTTTCACTCGTTCTTATTCCGGGAATATCATGGAATTAGATGATATAGCCTCTATTGCCATTCTTGTATTTTCACAAACAGCCTTTGTGACAGCAGAGAAAATCCGTTCTTCTCTTCCAAATTCTGTTATCTACAGTCTAGCCGGGCGTGTACCGAAAAATAGTAAGCAATACAATACATTTGGTAAATGTATTCAGGAACAGTATAAAGCCAAGAAGATAATACTTGCCCTGTGTTCAACTGGAATTATTATTCGATCTTTAGCTCCGCTTATCAAAAATAAATTTACAGAGCCTCCTGTTATTGCAATTGCTGAAGATGGCTCATGTGTTATTCCTCTGCTTGGTGCAACAAAAGGGGCAAATCAATTAGCTGAAAAACTGGCACTTATATTGGACTGTCAAGCCGCAATCACAACAAGTGGTGAACGGCGTTTTGGCATAAATCTTTTATATCCGCCTAAGGGGCTAAAACTTATAAATCCAGATCATGCCAAGAAATTTATTAGCGCATTATTGAATGGTGCCACGGTACGTATTGAGGGAGCACATCCATGGATTCTTAATAGCCGTTTGCCGATATCGGATAAAGCTACCCATGTTATCCGTATTTTGCAGCAGATAGATGAACCATATTCAGAAAAAGCAAACGAATTAGCCTTCCGGCAACAGATTTCTCTCCAGAAAGGACGTGTTTCAGTTGTCGGATTAGGTCCTGGAAAAAGAGAGTTCAGAACTTTTTCTGCAGAAAATGCACTTAAAAACGCTGATGATATTATAGGTTATAATTTTTATATTGACCTTTCCAAGCCTTTTGCCAAACATCAGCTGCTCCATAAAAGTGACAATCATGAAGAAATAGCCCGAGCTAACCATGCTTTGGCGCTTGCATCAGAAGGGCGTCATGCTGTCCTTATTTCATCCGGAGATCCAGGTATTTATGCCATGGCTAGCGCTGTTTTTGAAGCGTGGGAACAGGCGGATGAATCTTTATCCGATATTGATCTTGTTATTGAACCAGGCATTTCTGCAGCTTTTGCCGCAGCAGCTCGTTTTGGATCGCCGCTTGGACATGATTTTGCCGTAATATCCCTCTCTGATAATTTAAAATCATGGGAGATTATTGAAAAACGTCTCAGGTTAGCATCAAGGGCTGATATGGTTCTTGCGCTTTATAATCCTGTATCCAAAACACGAAAAAGACAACTTTGTAATGCTATAGAAATTTTATATCAAGAGAAATTATCAGATACAATTGTTGCATTAGCACATGATATTAGTAGAGAAGGTGAGAATTTAAAAATAATGACTCTTAAGCAGCTACGTGCGCAGGATGTCACAAGTCGAACTGTGATCTTTATTGGATCAAGCAAAACACGGATATTCAGAAAAAATAATAAAGACTGGGTGTATACACCACGGAGCTACAAATAATAAATTCTTAAGCTAAATCTCTGATACTCCGATTTTAAACAAAACTAAAAAAATCATTTAAATTTCTTGTGTTGTATTAAAAATATTTAGGAATTTACCCTTCCACCATAATCTTCCAGTAGGACATTTAATAATTTGTTTATTCTCAAATTGTTCTGCCAAATTGGCGATAGTCTCCCCCTTAAATATAAGTTTTGGGCTAATCTCTGCGAGTGGAATCAGTACAAATGCTCGCCTCCCGATCTCCGGGTGCGGTAGAAGCAATCGACTAGATATTGAAATCTTCAGGTCTTCATAAAACAGCAAATCAATGTCAAGAGTCCTCGGTCCCCATTTTTCAACACGACTTCGCTCCATTTCATTTTCAATGTCAAGACCAAGTTGGAGCAATGCTTCTGGTGCCAATCCTGTTGATATTTTGGCACAAGCATTTAAAAACCAAGGTTGATCTTTCTTTCCCCATGGCGGCGTTTTATAAACAGAAGATACTGTGATAGTAGAACAGTCGTCATGCTTATCAAAGCATTGTAATGCATATGCCATAGCATTCATAATGTTTCCAAGATTGCCCCCAAGGCCTATCCATGCGCGAAAACGTTTTTTTCTTTTCATTTGATTTGAATTGCGTCTGCTATCCCAAGTGCCTCTTTGTTGAGGGCAATGTTATGAACCCGGAATATGTCAAAGCCTGCCATTCGTAAAATGACAGAAGTAGCGGTTGTTGCGACGTCGCGTTCTCTAGCTTTTTCCTTTCCGGAAAGTATACCTATAAACTGTTTTCTTGATGTTCCTGCCAGTAGCGGAAAATTGAATTGCTGTAATTCCTTCGCTCGGTACATTAGCATGATATTTTCCTCCAATGTTTTAGCAAAACCAAAGCCCGGATCCAACACGATCTGCTTAGTCGCTACATTCGCATTGTCAGCAATTATTAAAGATTTTCTAAAAAACTTCTGTTGATCGCAAATAACATCAGGATCACGTTTGCGGTTTCGTCCTGTATGCATAATAACAAGGCCAGCCCCTGTTTGTTTTGCAATATTGGCAATATCTGGTTCCTGTTGCAATCCCCAAACGTCATTAATGATGTGCGCTCCTGCCATTATGGCCATCCGAGCAGTTTCAGCCCTATACGTATCAACGGAGAGATACACATTCGAATCATCGGCCAGAGCTCGAATAACTGGTAGGACGCGAGTCTGTTCTATCAATGCATCGACAGGTTTTGCACTAGGGCGTGTTGACTCTCCGCCAACATCAATAATATGTGCACCTTGTGCTATCATATTTCGAGCTGCCGTAATAGCAGCTTCAATATAATAATAAGCCCCTCCATCAGAAAAAGAATCAGGGGTTACATTCAATATACCCATAAGTATGGCTTCTTTTGACAAAACAATACTTCGGTTGTGGGCTAGTTTCCAGACGCGACTCATTTTAAAATTCACATTTATTATTTGATTCTATTAGATCAATGTTATTTACACCATTGCAATGGTATTCTTGAATTTTAATAAGCATACACTTCATACATTTTTAGAGATTATATTTGCATATATAAATAAAAGATTTACCTATTTCTGTTATAATGTATCTAGTCCTTATACTTGTTGACTCTGATGAGTTATCTCATCAATTTTATTGTTGTTCTCTATCCAGAAAAGTTATAGACAGTATTTTTATCGTTTAAAGAAAACTATAATTTATCGGTATTATTATTTTTTTAATGACTATCTTTTTTTTCATTGAGGATGTACACCTCTAATCTCTCTAAAGACTATTGAATTTAGAGAAAGAGTCATTCCTTTCTGATTGCCTAATAGCAGAAACATTAATCTCAAACAGGTTAATTTTGTTTAGATTTAATGTTAGTAATGAGACTACATATTATGGCACGTAGAACCAAAGCAGAAAAATTTGATATCGAAGTTGAAGCAGCTTTTGAGGAAGCGCTCGATTTTGATTTTGATGATACTGCCTCGGATATAAAGCAAAAAAATAATACCACCATAGACGGTTTGCTTGCCGCATACGGACAGATTTCTCAAAAACATTCTTTAGCAGGGAATAAGAAAGCAGAAATGCTTGACATCGAAAATGATGATAATCCTTCTAGTTCTTCTACACAGACCGCAATAATTGAGAATCATTGGAACGCAGGTAAATCTAGTAGAAAAAAAACAGGTCTCCGCTTTTTTGAAGATCTCTCATCTCGCAGTATTACTGTTTTGAGTGTCCTATGGGCTGTGGGTGGCATAACTACTGCTTATAGATATTTTTCTTCTGAGCCACAAGGAATAAGCTCCTTTTTATCAACGGCTCAAGGTATACTTATCATAGCGGGAACAATCATACCTATTTTGATATTCTGGAGCTTTGCACAGCTTGCTCGCCGTACAAAAGAGCTGCAACAGGTAGTAAATACTATGACTGATGCGGCGATGCGTTTGCTGGAACCTGAAACCACTTCAAAAGATCGTGTTAACAGTTTAGGCCATATAATTCGTCGTGAAGTCGCTGCCATGGGAAAAGGTATCGACCGTACTATGTCACGAGCAAGCGAACTTGAGGCGCTATTACAAAGCGAAATAAATAATCTTGAACAAGCTTATAGCGAAAATGAAGCACGTATCCGTACTCTTATCGTTGAACTTGCTAATGAACGTGAAGCTGTTTCAACTCATGCTGATCACGTCAAAATGAAAATTACTGGTGCTAAGGATCAGCTAATACAGGAATTTAATTCAATCGCCGAACACATCAATGCAACAGCTGAATCTTTTACGTCAAGGCTATCAGAGACACTAAATGGTCGCTGGGGGGAGTTTGTTGATGAATTTAATATGGCAAATGAAGGTATCGCCCAACAATTATCCAAAAAATTCATCGACACAGCACAAAGTTTTAATGATTCACGTGGGCGCTTTTTTGAAGAGCTTGATATCCGTTTTGCACAGATAGATCAACATACAGAGGATGCGAGCAAGGCTGTTGCAGAACGACTCAGCACTAGGATGGATGATTTTGTAAAAATTGTCCATGAACGAACTGAGGGTGTTGAAGAGCATTTCAATACGCTAACCGGACGCCTTGCGAATAGTGGAAAAAAAATCATTGAATCTGTTGATGAAAGCGTAGAAGAAATTGAAAAACGCTCTGATGACATTGACCAGCGATTGCGTTCAACAGCTGACAAAGTACTAAATGATTTTGATGATAAATTTCAGAAGTTAGACGATGCGATTATTGATCGTGGCCATCGCTCATTTATGGAATTTAATGAACAGATAAGCAGGCTTGAAAAGCGCGCTCACGATATGCCGTTAACACTTGATAATGTTTCGGAGAAAGCGGTTGATGAGTTTTCCAAGCAGATTAATAAAGTCTCAGAGCAGTTTAATCAGCTGACAGGTCATCTGAATAAGAATGGAAATGCCGTTGCAGAAATGATTTCTACCTCTTTGAAAGAAATTGAAGCGCGTTCCAACAATTTTGATATTCGCCTCGATGCTGCAGCACATAAGGTGCTTAAGATATTTGAGAATCAGTCTGATAAGCTTGATCATGCATTCATTGATCGTAGTAATCATTCTCTAAACAAATTCATGGGACAAATTGTCAAGCTAGAACAGCAATCGAAGAATCTTTCCTCTAATTTTGATTCTAGTACCGATCTTGCTATGCAGGCGTTTGAAAAACGCCTGAATCAAGTTGATAATTCCCTCAATGAGCGTAACACATCTCTTATTCGTTCCTTTGTCTTGAGAACTGAATCTCTCGAAAAGAGTACGGACAAATTAAATACAGTACTTGAAACCCATATTGGGCGCATCAATGAAGCATTTCGGCTACGGACACAAGATATTGTGGAAACCCTATCTAATGGTCAGAATGATGTTTTATCCATTATCGATGAAACAAAAGTTCGCCTTTCTCATGAAATGGAAGTTGTTGGCACAACAATTGGCAAGCTTGTTGATGAAAGAGCTGGCGGTTTTATTCACCAGTTTGTTGAAGGAAGAGAAAAACTTTCCAATATGCTGGAAACTGAAACTACACGCATAGTCAATACTGTTAATGATCAGATCAATACGCTTTCTCGGCATATTTCGGATATCGAGACCATTTTGGTGAAACGCGTCACAGTACTTGATGAACACACTTTTGAGCATATTGATAATCTTAATCAGAAAACTATTGCTTTCGAGCAAGCAGTAGTGAAAGGTTTTAATCATGTCCAGCAAGTTATTGAAACAGAATCAAAAAATGTTGATGTCCGTGCTAATTCTTTATGCGATACGCTCAGCTTGAATAGCAAAACGCTCAGCCAAATCTTGACTGATCAGGCGGGTGTGCTTGAAGAACGGATTGCATATATTCGTGAGGTTCTTTCAAAGAACAATGTTTCTTTCAGCGAAAGTCTAGATGAACATACTATGATTTTTAAGGGCATAGTAAATTCTAATGGTGCAACTCTGAAGAGCATGTTTATCGATTATCTTAAAGATCTTGAAAAACAGACAGGCCAACTCAAAAATGCTTTTGGCAATAATCAGATATCATTATTCCAATCTATTGACAGCCGTGTTGGCGCGCTTCGAGATTCGTTAATTGGTAGTCAGTCATCTATTGAGAATCTGTTGGCGAATCATGGCGCGCTTGTATCCGAACAGGCAGTAGAATTACAGAAAAATCTGGGTTCCTCTTTATCAGAAGTTAACGATAAATTAGATAATCAAGGTAAGTTTTTTGAAAAGAGTGCTTTAAAATTGTGTGAAACTGTTGAGCACAATAGCATGATGTTAGAAGGTTCATTCGTTAAACAGACAGCAGTCATCGATGAACGTACCACAACAATGCAAAAGGCCATTGAAATTGGTGTTAATAATGTACGCAGCGTCTTGGAAAACAGTGCTGTTACACTTTCAGAAACGCTTCGTGAACGGATATCTGGGATATCCAGCACAATTAATGATGAAACTCAGCGGGCGGAAGCAGTACTTTCTTCTATCACAGTAAATTTGCTAGATTCTTTCGTTGATACTATTAGTGGTGCAGATCAAAAGCTCACAGCGCATGCGCAGTTTCTCAGAAATAATGTTAATGAAATCGGAACTCTGCTTGATGCTGATTTTTCGCTCATTGAGACTCGACTTCTCAATATCACCTCTTCTTTAACAAAGGAAACCAAAGAAGCGGAACAAATCATATCAAGTGTCGGAAACAAACTCTCAGACTCAGTTATAAAAGCAGCAGAAGATGTTGAAAAGAGATTTTCTGAACATGGTTCAGCCTTAGAAGGAAGCATTTGGAATATCGAGAATAATATCAGCGCTAGCTTCGATATGATTCAAAATCGTGTAGCCGGGGTAATTGTAGATCTTAATGAAGAAACTCAAAAAGCTGAAGGGGTAATTTCTTTTGCTGGTAGTCAGCTGACTAATTCCGTTACAGAAATTGCAAAAGATATTGAAAGGAAGTTATCTGATTGCTCTCTAATGGAAAACATGCATCAGATGGAAGCGATGATTGATACAAGCATTACTTCCATCGGTGGTCGTATTTCAGAAATTACACAGAATACTGCGCATCAACTTGTTGATAGGACAGAACATCTTCATTCTCTTACAGAGCAATTAAAAAATGCGGCAACAAAAACCGGAGATTCGCTTAGTGTTTTGACAAATGAATTTGATAAAAAACTCCAAGAAGTAACACAAGCAACAGAAGAACGTTTACGCTCTGAAAATGATGTTTTCATTAGCAATTTTTCTAATCGGGCAGAAAATGTCTTTACTGCTGTTCACTTGATGAAATCCGATATTGAAGGCAATGTCAGTCAGCTTATCAATTGCCTTGATACATCAAGCGGTTCCATTCAGCAAACATTGGGCATATTTCGTGATAATGTCAATGAAGTTGATACGCAGCTTATCAATATAGCTGCTGGATTCAAGAAAAATATAGGGCAGTTATCTGATAACTTTATATCTTCTAGTACCGGATTGAATGATGGTTTGAATCGTTTCAATGATCTATCACAAAATGCTCTTAAAAATATTTCAAAGTTTTCTGAAAAGTTTGATGAGCATACCAGACTTTTATCAGAAGCGAAAAATGTCCTTGATAATTCAAATAGCCAGTTGAATGAGAAGCTTGAATTTGGACAAGAAACCTTGAACATGCTGGCAAATGGACTTATCAGTAAATCCGATGAAATCGTCAACGTTATACAAAATTGTGAAACCATCATCACATCTGTTGTAAAGCATACAGAAGAACGTACTAAATCTTCAACAACGCATCTTCAGAAATCTTTGTCCGAACTTATTAACGGAGCATTAGGAAGATTTGAAGGAGCGACAGAGGAGATCCGAAAATCTGCAGAAGAGATCCGCTTGGAGCTTGTTCGTACTAATGCAGATCTGAAACATAGTATATCTACACTTCCCTCGCAGACCAAAGAATATACTGATGCTATGCGTAAGGCTATTTTAGAACAAATCGAAGCGCTAAAGAATCTATCAGGAATTGTTAAAGAATCAAGACGATTGCTTAACAATGCCCCACAATTACCAGACAAAAATGCGAATTTATCCCCAATACTGAAACAAGGTGTACAGAAAGAAGAAGAGAATGGCGTTTTAAGATCTTCTTCATCTGATGAAAAATCCGTTCAATCACGTGGTTGGGTTTCTGATTTACTAGCACGGGCATCAAGAGATGATATTGACTATTCTTCAACAGCAGAAATAAAATCTCAAAAGGCAGAAACACTTAACTCCATGTCCGCGGATATTGTGCAAGCCATTGATCGCAGTGCGATTACACAACTTTGGCAGCGTTATCGCCGAGGCCAACGCAATATCACCTCTAATAGTCTATATACGGCGGAAGGACAAGAAACCTTTGAAAAAATTAAACATAAGTATGCGCTGGATGGAGAATTTCGACGCGCTGTTGGTCAGTACATTGCTGATTTTGAACGACTGCTAGGAGAAATAAGTAAAAATGAAGGTAATAATAATACGGTACGTGACTATCTGACATCTGATACAGGCATGGTCTATACTATGCTGGCACATGTCAGCGGTCGTATTCAGTGAATAAGGTTACTCCCTACAAAATGTTTTTCTGCTAGAATGCCCCGCCTCTATAAGTTAAGTTATAGTTATAGGGAATAAAAGATTTTTTGTCGAAAGACAGCAATGATTAACCCTCCTCATTTTTATCCTTTGAGGAAAAATACCACTGACTATCATAATTAAAAAAACAAGAGAGTCTTAAAACCCTCTTGAATGTTAAGAACTGCAAGAAAAACTCAACGTGAATAGAATTCGACAACCAGATGCGGTTCCATTTGTACAGCATACGGCACATCAGAAAGTTCAGGAACCCGTATATAAGTTGCTTTCATCTTGTTATGATCTGCTGTAACATAATCTGGAACATCACGTTCTGACGAAATGGTCGCTTCAAGAACAATAGTGAGTTGTTTTGATTTTTCACGCACCTCAATCACATCACCCGGCTTGCAGCGATAGGACTGAATATTAGTACGACGACCATTCACACTGACATGACCATGATTGACAAATTGACGTGCAGAAAAGATTGTTGGGACAAATTTTGCACGATAAACAATAGAATCAAGACGGCTCTCAAGCAGAGCAATCAAGTTTTTACCCGTGTCACCACGACGACGAGCAGCTTCTGCATATGTCTTACGGAACTGTTTTTCTGAAATATCACCATAAAAACCTTTTAATTTTTGCTTTGCACGTAACTGCACTCCAAAATCAGACAATTTACTCCTTCGCCGTTGCCCATGTTGACCTGGGCCGTATTCGCGGCGATTAACAGGAGATTTAGGACGCCCCCAAATATTCTCACCCATACGGCGATCAATCTTATACTTCGCGGACTCGCGCTTGCTCATCGCATTTCCCTTTATATCAAAATCAAAGCTAAAAATTTAGCTTATTTTTAGGAAACGCGCCCTCCTCCGCTTTTTTTCCAAAAGACTAATAGGACCTACGTGTTGCAAGATCTCACAAAGCAAAAACATCCATAGGACGCGTCTGACAATACTATAACCAGGTCCTCTAAGCATTTAAACACCTTAAAGTCAAGAAAATTACACCAGCCCAGCATATTTAAAACCATAATCATGAAGTAGACGCTTTATTGCAAAATCTATCTGAGATGCTGTAAAATAAGCTAAATCCTCTTTTGTTTCAATCTTATTTCTGCAAGTCGGAAGTAAAGATCGAGCGCGGCGTGCAATAGCTTCTGCTGGATCGAGCCAGTCAACAGGCCAAAGAGCAAATTTACGAAAAATATTAGTTAAAAACGGGTAATGCGTACAGGCAAGGACAACAATATCAGTATATTTTCCATTTTCTTCAACAAAACAAGGTAATAATTCTGACCTAATAACATCCAGATCAACCCTCTTGCCACGCAAGTAATCCTCAGCATAACCTGCTAGTTTTTCACTGGCAACCAATTGTACAAAACACTGGCTGGCAAAAGAGACAATCAGATTTTTTGTGTAAGCATGACGGATTGTTACTGGAGTTGCTAACACTGAAATTAAACCACTACGTGTGTGTTTGGCAGCCACTTTTATGGCAGGTACCGTACCAATGAAAGGATAATCAGGAAAAGCAGCCCGCAAATCATCAAGTGCTAATATCGAAGCTGTATTACAAGCGATAACGCATAAAAGTGGTTCATATTTTTTTAAAATATGATAAAAAAGGGTAAGCAACCGTATACGTAATTTGTCTTCTTTCCAAGGACCATATGGGAACCCCTCATTATCTATCACATAGATAAAAGGGTGTTTTGGCATAAGAATCCTTGCTTCACGCAATATACCAAGGCCACCGATGCCGCTATCAAAAAAAAGAATAGCTTGGGAATGATCTTTCATGATTTTACGCTAAATACTACTTTTAACTCAGTATCTCATGACACAATCCTGTGTGCACCAGAACCGCGCGGTTTTTGAGGAGAAAAACGATCAAGGGATGATATAATTCCACGCAAAAGCTTAACCTCATTATCACTAAAACCAGCCCGAGTTAATATTGAACGAAGATTACTAATCATGACCTCTTTGCGTTCCTGTGGACGAAAATAACCACGAACATCAAGCATTTCTTCAAGTTGAGCAAAGAACCCATGGAGGGTCTCTTTTCCAGCTTGCAATATCCTCGGAGCACGGAAAACAGTTTCTGTATCCTTGATCAAACTAGATTTCATCCATTCATAGGACATTAAAAGGACAGCCTGCGCAATATTAAGAGAAGAAAATGTTGGGCTAACCGGAAATGTCACAATTTCATCAGCCAAGCTAATTTCTTCATTAGAAAGACCAAAGCGTTCACATCCGAAAAGAATAGCTGTCCTTTCCCCAGATTGTTCACGTAATCGTAATGCACGCGCTGATTCAACCGCACTCGCTACAGGCTTAAACCCATCCCTTGCTCGCGCTGTTGTTGCTAATACATAATTAATATCAGCTATGGCATCACGCATATCATTAAATACAACAGCATTATCAATAAGATGATCAGCTTTTTTCGCGACAGCATAAGCTTGTTTACAAGGAAATTTCTCACGGGGGCGAACTAAACGTAACTTTGTTAAGCCGAAATTTGCCATAGCACGGGCAACCATACCAATATTTTCCGGTAACTGTGGTTTGATTAAAACAATTGTAGGAGCATCCTCTGTCAAAGTCTGATTTTTACCACTTCTTACCATAAAATAAAATCCCCTATTATTATCGTTAATACGAACGATCTATTTACATATATTTAAATATGAACTACTTTGACAACAATGATTTTTTGTCAAAATTGCTGGGGATTATCATCATACTCCGGTCTAATTCTGGTCGCTTTCAAGATATGTGTCTATAAATCTTCTGGTGCCTGAATTTTAAATTGCCTTTTCAATAAGTTTGGCGTACAATTTTAGCATGTTTTTTAATACTCCTCTTGTAGGCGGCATGCTTATTCGCCGTTATAAACGTTTTCTTGCAGATATTATCCTCGATAATGGTACTGAGATTACGGCGTCTGTTCCAAATACTGGTTCCATGTTGGGTCTTTCAGAACCGGGTATGCGAGTATGGCTTTCAGAATCAAGTTCCCCGACAAGGAAATATCGTCATCGACTGGAAATAGTAGAGGCACAGAATACCCTTGTTGGCATCAATACCAATTTTCCAAACAAGATCGGTGAAGAAGCAATTCGTATTGGCCTCCTTCCAGCCATTCGCGATGATGATTATGATATTATTTTACACGAGCAACGTTACCAAAAGAATTCACGTATAGATCTGCTTCTGCGTGGTAGGAATCACAGAGATACATTTATTGAAATTAAGAACGTGCATTATATGCGCACTTTTGGCTTAGCTGAATTTCCTGATACGGTTACCGTACGAGGAGCAAAACATCTCTCTGCGCTCAGGCAAGTTGTCCAAGAAGGGCATCGCGGCATCGCGCTGTTTATTATTCAGCGTAATGATTGTGACCGGCTTGCAATATGTAATGATCTTGATCCATGTTACGGACAGCAGTTTGTGCGTGCGCATAAAAGCGGTGTCGAGATTTATGCTATCCGATGTAAAATCAGCACAAATAGTATTGTAGCTGAAAAACCTGTACCAATAGTGGATATTTGATGGCTTCTTGCATAGACTATAGAATAGCACCTTTAAAATATACAGGACAGTGTCGCATTTTTGATGAAGTGGCGTTTACAAGTATGCGTAAAGTCTGCAGGCTTGTGGCCTGTTCTCTTGATGAACTTGCGGAAATTGTTAAGCCAGGTGTAACAACCAATGAAATTGATCGTTTTATTTTTGCCTTTGGTGCAGATCATGGGGCCTTGCCCGCTGATCTTAATTATCGCGGTTATATGCATGCTTGTTGCACTTCCATCAATCATGTAGTCTGTCATGGCATACCTGATGATAAACCCTTGCGTAATGGGGACATCGTCAATGTCGACGTTACATATATTCTGGATGGATGGCATGGTGATTCAAGTCGTATGTATCCAATAGGAAAAATCAAGCGAGCTGCTGAACGCTTAATAGACGTCGCACATGAATCCTTAATGAGGGGTATTTCTGTTGTTAAACCTGGAGTGCGCACAGGTGCGATTGGTGCTGCAATCCAGAATTATGCAGAAGAAGAGCGCTGTTCGGTTGTACGGGATTTTTGCGGCCATGGCATTGGACAGATTTTTCATGATGCTCCGAATATCTTACATTACGGTGAACCGTGTGATGGCATTGAGTTACACAAAGGGATGATTTTTACTATTGAGCCCATGATCAATCTTGGAAAACCAAGCGTAAAGATTCTAAAGGATGGCTGGACAGCCGTTACGCGTGATCGTTCGCTCAGTGCACAATACGAACACACTATAAGAGTTACGGAAACGGGCTATGAAATTTTTACTCTTTCTCCAAAGGGTATTTTTTTCTATAGGACTTGAAAAATCTAATCCAAAGCAATGATTAAAAAATCATGATTTTTTGTGCCTCATTCTCGTCGGAAAGCAAAGAAGATACCTATGTAAACACGATAATTTTATAGAAAACGCCTTTCAGCCATCAACTGATCTTAGAGATCAACTTCAAGAATTGCCATTGAAAAATGGTAAGAAAGCTCCCCTTCATCTTCATCTCGGTAAACTACTCCAAGAAATTCGCTACCGAAATAAAGCTCACATGAATCATCCTCGCGGGGGCGAGTCTTTACCACAAGAGACGGATTCTGGAAGGTGCGCTTAAAATAAGCGTCCAATTTCTTAATTTCTTTGAGATTCACCTTCAATGCCTCCCCTTAAAGCAAGTTTCCCTAAAACAACACAACTGTCAGTTCAAAGCACCAATAAAGTATCTAAAATATTGCCATAAATACAACTACAAGCCTAGACCTTGACCTTGATACAGAACACCACTGATACTCGACGAAGTATCTTGCTCAAAAATATGATATATGATAACGCTACTAGCGTAGTAATAACCATAATAAAAAACTAAAACACTTAACCCACCTCAAGAAAGGTGAGTAGGGAAAAGTTTTACATTGTAAAGACACACCCTCACTAAATTCCATCGCCATATACAAATATCTGATCCATACTACGAGCAGGCTCTTTAGAACCTGCTTCACCAATGATACGGGCAGGAATACCTGCCACAGTTACATTGGAAGGAACATTAGACAATACAACTGATCCAGCAGCTATCTTGGAGCAACATCCAATCTCAATGTTACCAAGAATTTTGGCACCTGCACCAATTAATACACCTGCACCAACTTTTGGATGACGATCTCCGCTAGATTTACCTGTACCACCAAGAGTTACATTATGCAAAATTGATACATTATCGTCAACAACAGCTGTCTCTCCAATAACAAGACCAGTTGCATGATCGAGAAAAGTTCCAGAACCAACTTGGGCTGCAGGATGTATATCTGTCTGGAAAATACTAGATGAAAGACTTTGCAAATAGTAGGCAAAATCCACACGCCCCGAACACCAGAAAGCATGAGCAATGCGATGCATTTGAATTGCATGAAATCCTTTGAAATACAAAAGAGAATCCATTAGACGGCAGGAAGCAGGATCACGGTCAAAAACAGCGTTGATATCTGCCTGCAAGATTGCAGACCAGTTTTTGATCTTGGAGGCAGTTTTTATAAAAGTATGCCTTAACACATCTCTATCGATTTCATAATAAAATAGGCGCTCCACAAGACGATTTATTACCGCTTCCTCCAAGCTATCCTGATCTAGGATGGTAAACTGCAAAAAACTAGCCATCGTACGATCAACCTGAACAGCTTCTTCTGCTTCCTTTCTGATTTTTTTCCAGATAGGGTTCACCTCTGAACATTCTTTTCTTCTGGATGTTAAAGCTGTCATCACACTCCCTTTCTTTATCCCTCGATATTTTGTCTAGGTAGCTTTACCGTACAGATTAACATTCCATTTATATATGAACCTACATCGAATAGCGTCTAAAAAACTCTAAAACACCTTTTTTATAGATTCTGTCGCCAACTGCTAACACATGATTACGATTTGGAATTACCAACACTTCTCCGTGTTCTAATAAAGCAGCTAATGGCTGCGCTTCCCCGGCAATTGTGTCTTTTTCACCAACAGCTACGAGTACAGGTTGCATTATGCCGTGCATCTCATCAATTTTTAGCTCTTTTTTGGAAACCATGATACAAGCAGCTAGCGCCTTGCGATCACTTTTCGTGTTATCAGCAAATTTACGGAACAGCAAACCAAGCGGGTTTATAATGGTTATTGGATCTTCTGCTAAAAGCGCTTCAGCTATAACTTTCCTATCACCTACCTCTGTTAGCATGCCAATGCCTAAACCACCAAAAACTGCGGAATGAACCATTGTTGGCATATGTAAAGCCATGACGGCAGCAATCTTTGCTCCCATTGAATAACCCATAATATGCGCTTTCTTTATCCCCAGATAACGAAGAAGTGCTATCGCATCACTTGCCATAAGCTCTAATGTGTATGCGCGTGGGTCATAACTTTTGGTTGAATGGCCATGACCACGATTATCAATGGCAATAACTTTATATCCTGCATCAACAAGAATTTTAAACCAATCAGAAGCAATCCAGTTCATAAAAATAGAAGAGGCAAAACCATGAATAAGCAATACCGGATCTCCTTGACCGCTTTCCTGAAAAGCTAAACGAAACCCATTATGGCAAAAAAATTGTATATTACCGCCTTCACACATAATTTATCTCCGCAACAGGTATTATACTAAGATAACATCTAGTTAATAAAAATATCATGTAAGATTTATGCACAATATTGAAATCAAGTAACGAAGAGCGTCAATTCTTCTTTAAATATTACAGCAAATACAGATTTTTCTCTAAAGGTTAAGCATAAGAGCAATACACTGATCCTTGTAATGTTTTTTTAGAAAATAATTACCACCATTTTTTCGGAGAAAATGTTCCACAGGCCTTCTCCATAACATAACCTAGCTGAAACAATGTCTCTTCACCAAAAGGACGACCAATAAGCTGCAAACCAAGTGGTAATCCCTCTGTCGATAGACCAGCAGGAATAGCAAGCCCTGGAAGCCCTGCCATGTTGACAGAGACCGTGAAAATATCATTGAGATACATAGCGATAGGATCTTGCATCAACTTTTTATCACCGATTTCAAAAGCTACAGAAGGCGTTGCCGGTGTTAAAACAGCATCAATATCCTGTTTAAATACCTGATCAAAATCACGCTTGATCAACATTCGAACTTTCTGCGCTTTGAGATAATATGCACTATAATAGCCAGATGACAAAACATAGGTGCCAATAAGGATACGGCGCTTTACTTCATGACCAAATCCTGCCGAACGTGTATTTTCATACATCTCGATCATATCCCTTCCGGGAATACGCAAACCATAACGTACACCATCATAGCGAGCAAGATTAGAAGAAGCCTCGGCAGAAGCAATAATATAATAGGCCGCAAGAGCATATTTTGTATGTGGTAACGAAATATCAATAATACGCGCCCCAGCCTCTTTTAGGCATTCTTTGCCTCTATCCCAGAGCTGACAAATTTCTTTTGGCATACCATCAATCTGATATTCTTTCGGGATTCCGATTTTCATACCTTTGATAGGCTTACCGAGGGCATCTTCGTAATTTGGTACAGGTAAATCTACCGATGTTGAATCTTTCACATCAAAAGAAGCCATAGATTTTAGCAAAATAGCACAATCACACACGTCTCTGGCAATAGGTCCGGCCTGATCAAGTGAAGAAGCAAAAGCAATGATGCCCCAGCGTGAACATCTACCATAAGTTGGTTTCATCCCTACTGTACCTGTGAAAGCTGCCGGTTGTCGGATAGAACCACCAGTATCTGTTGCCGTAGCTCCAGCACACAGATGACCTGCAACAGCTGCAGCTGAACCGCCTGAAGAACCGCCAGGAACAAGAGCGGCGGCAGAATTTTTCCTGCGCCAAGGATTGACCACTGGCCCATAAAAGGAAGTTTCGTTTGATGAACCCATGGCAAACTCATCCATATTGAGTTTTCCAAGCATCACTGCACCTTCTGCCCATAAATTAGCTGTAACTGTTGATTCATAACGTGGCTTAAAACCATCAAGAATACGTGAACAGGCCTGTGTATGCACATTGTAAGTTGCGAACAGATCCTTGATTCCAAGAGGAATACCCTCGAGAAGTCTTCCTTCGCCTCTGGCAAGAAGAACATCACTTTTCGCAGCCATACTACGCGCCTGATCTTTGGTTACAGTTATATATGCATTTATTTTCGCATTTCCCTTACCAATTTCTTCTAGGTAAGCGTCTATCAATTCAACAGCAGTAATCTCACGCCGTTTTAAGCGATTACGTGCTTCAGCAATGGTCAGGGAAGTCAAATCATTCATTTCAAATCTCGGTTTGTTCTTAAATGTAATTAATAGCAGATTTTTATTCAATAATTTTGGGTACGAGGAAGAAATTCTCTTCCTTTACCGGCGCGTTGGCAATAACATCTTCGGCATTATTACCATCAGTTATAACGTCTTCTCGCATACGTAATCGCATAGAAGTAACAGAAGTCATTGGCTCCACGACGTTTTCTATATCGATCTCATCTAATTGTTCAAGTAATCCCATCATAGCAGAAAGTTCCTCACTCATATATTGTGCTTCCTTCTCATTAAGCGCGATACGAGCTAGATGCGCAATATGTTTAACCGTCATTAGATCAACAGACATATACAAAACCTCTTTTCAAAGGGAGAGAGAAAATTACAAACAAAATAGCCTATTATCCACTACTTAAAAGTACATAAATTTAGACGATCCTACCCCAAAAAAGTAGCTTATGCATAACCGCACCTTTAGAGTTACACTGTTTATGCGTGCTTTATATCTTTTCCGAGAAAGAAGCGCAATGTTGGATTTAGAATGTCAGTTTTTCCCCAATTTTCGGTGTAAGCACTTCTGTATCTGAGCCATCAAGGCCTTCAACAAATTTTTTTGGTGTCTGATCAAGCATCGGAAAAGTACCATAATGGCAGGGAATAGCTACCTTGAGGCTAAGGTAACGCTTGCAGGCAAGAGCTGCAACTGCGCCACCCATTGTAAAAAGATCACCAATAGGCACAAGACCAATTTCAGGTTCGTGTAATTCACCAATTAGCCCTATATCAGAAAATATGTCAGTATCTCCCATATGGTAAAGTGTTGGAGCATTATCAAAATGAAAGACAAGACCATTTGGATTCCCAAGAGCTACAGACTCACCATTTTCAGTTATCATACCAGAAGAATGTAAAGCATTGACAAAAGTAACGGTAAAACTATCATGCCTTTGCGTGCCCCCGGTGTTGCCAGATATGACATTGCTCACTCCTTTAGTTTCCAGCCACGAACCTAGATCTGCGTTGGCAGTAATGGGCACATTTTTATCTTTTGCAAGAGCTATCGTATCACCAACATGATCGGTATGACCATGTGTCAGGGCGATATGAGTTATACCTTCGGTCAGTCTTTTAATATCAAATCTTTTTATTTTGGGATTCCCTGTTAAGAAAGGATCAATTAGAATTACAGATAATCCGGTCTCAATACGAAATGCGGCATGACCAAGCCAGATAATATTCATTTTATCCTCCTTGCTGGATTAGTGTTATACTTCATAAACCTAATAAGGAACTGTTCAATGCCTGTAATTGACATTACTGAAACAGAATCTTTTCTGAAACCAGGTATCCGCATCGCCGGGTTGGATTTGGGGAAAAAAACTATCGGTATCGCCGTATCCGACGCAGGGCTTAGTTTAGCTAATCCACGGCTTTCTTTAAAACGAGCAAAATTTTTTAGAGATTCTGAAGCTCTTCTAAATATTTTTCAGAAAGAAGAGATTGGCATTTGTATCATTGGTCTACCTCTCAATATGAATGGATCAAGCGGACCGCGTGTACAAGCAACACGTGCTTTTGTACGAAACATGAATGCATTAACGAACATTCCATTTGTATTTTGGGATGAACGCCTTTCCACTGTTGCAGCTGAACGAAGCCTAATTAATATGAATATATCCCGCAAACGCCGCGCGCAGCGAATCGATTCTGTTGCAGCTGCCTTTATTCTTCAAGGAGCACTTGACCGACTAATATCTGAACCTAGCTTGCGAAAGCTCTCTTTATTCAATTTGAGGGATAAAGCGCTTCAAGGATAAAGCTAGCGTTGTGATGCGGGCTAAGCATACCATAGGTTGAACGCCATTGGCCACTAAGTCGACTTTCGACGTAGGCTGTTGCTATAATATTACAATCAAGAGTACGTAAGCCAACGCTTGCAAAAGCATAAATAAGCTGTTCAACAAGCAAAAAGCTTGTTCCTTCGTCATTAAGCACCATATCTGCTACAACACGCAAAATTTGAGCAGTCCGAGTATCCGTTTCACCGCCTCCATGATAAGGCATCGCAATTACAGCCTGAAAAAGATCAGGTATTTGCTTTATTGTATTGACAACATCAAGCAGCAAATGCACAGTGCTGCTCTCAAAAGAAAAGATGCGGGTTTTTAGTTCTTGTGCTCGAGAAAAGATACTTCCTGGGAAGAGGCTATTACGCCCAACCAAAGAAATAGCACAGTCAGTAATTTGCCCTAGGATATGTAGCAGCCAATAACGGATAACAGGCCGCATAATAGCTGCGAAAGCTGCTTCTTGCAGATCATTTGTTGCGAGATCCTGCGCTTTAGCTAGACGCAAAACCAGAACGGAAGCGGCGGCTACATCAAGTGCTGCGTCGGCAAGTGCACGTTCAGCTAAAGTTTTTCTACGTTTCTGATCATGATTTTGACGTACATAGATGACGACATGCTGCACAACACTGCGTATCATCCCCGCAATAATTACCGCATGATCAAACTCCAGATTCTGTTTTATCTGTGCAAGTAGATTTTTTCCCATCTCAGGCAAGCCAATCATCCAACCTGCACTATGTTCAAAGCGAATATGAGAGCGTGGTACGGAGAAATCATTCTTATCTCTATTTGAAACTAACGAAATACCATTTATTTGCCCTGTTACCAACAGACGTGGCACAAAAAACATTGACAGGCTGCCTTCAAAAATTGCACTGACAATAAATCCATCTGCAACCGGATTAACAACGTCTGGTTTATAGCCACTAATTCTATATAGATTCTGTTTTATTTGCTGATCAACGTATATAGGTTCTGCAAAACTGCCTGACAATGAAGAAGCAGTTATGCCAACTTCTTCTAAAGCTAGAGCAAGGCTTGCGCTTTGTTTCTTCTGAAAATGCTTACGCGACGGGTCGTGTATCAAACTTGTAAGTAGCGGTTTCCATTGAGAAAAAAGATCAGCATTTTCTCTCAGAATGTGCAAGCCAGCGTTACTATAGCATAATTCCTCAAGATGCCCATTTTCAAGACCAGCCAAAAGGAATAGTCGTACAGCGCGCGCCTGATGCCGTATATGTTTCTCCTTGTCTTCCTCTGCAAAAAGAGAGTTATTAATACCAGCGTGACGTGAACGGATAAGCAGGCTGTGATAAGCAGGATGAACATCCATATTTTCTGTCCGATTTCCCCATGCATCATAAAAGCAAGATCGCGGTAACCAACTGCTTACGAGACGCGCCTTTTCATTAGCATCATCACTGGCTGTATAATCCCCAAGATCAGCTAATTCTGGAACAAGAGATGCATGAAATGTCGATGCAATCTGAAATAGAATCGGATCACCGAAAAAATCGTTTCGTCTCTGCGCACTTAATTTATGAACATCCACATTTTTTCCTTTCCTGTGTAGCTGAAGATTTTTATTGCGATTACCTTACAACATTTAAATGACTTCGCCCATGTGTAAATCGCCTATAAATCATTTACTTGCCTTAAATAATTTCGTTTGAAACCCTATCTGGTATAGAGCAATCTACTTATTAATAACACGCTATGCTGATTTTACATTGGAGGTGTTTGCCAATGATAAAAAAGAGGAATTTTCCTGTTTTCCCACACCGTCATCTTTTAGGCATTAGAGGACTCAGCCCTTCTGATATCAACAATTTGCTTGAACGTGCAGATGCCAATGTTGCTATTTCACGTCAGAAAGACAAAAAGGCGATTGTTCTGCGTGGGCGAACACAAATTAACCTTTTTTTTGAGGCATCGACACGGACTCAATCCTCATTCGAAATTGCAGGTAAGAGACTCGGTGCTGATGTCGTGAATATGCCAATCAACAATTCCTCCATCAAGAAAGGTGAAACACTTATCGATACTGCCATGACTCTCAATGCCATGCATCCGGATATTTTGGTTATTCGCCACAATTGTGCCGGAGCTGCAGCTCTCCTTGCAAAAAAAGTTAGCTGCTCCATCATAAATGCAGGTGATGGCAGTCATGAACACCCAACTCAAGCACTGCTTGATGCTCTGACAATCCGTCGCACCAAAGGTAGACTTGAAGGGCTTATAATTGCCATATGCGGTGATGTGCTGCATTCACGTGTCGCTTGCTCTAATATATTGACCCTCAATGCGCTTGGTGCTCGGGTGCGGGTTGTAGCACCTTCAACGCTTTTGCCACAAGGAATAGAGGATATGGGTGTGGGTGTTTTTCATTCAATGGAAAGTGGCATAGAAGATGCCGATGTAGTAATGATGCTGCGCTTGCAGAATGAACGCATGTCTGGTGCTTTTGTACCTTCTACACGAGAATATTTCCGCTTTTTTGGCCTAGATCAAAAAAAGCTTAAAAAGGCGAAAATAGACTGTATCATGATGCATCCAGGGCCGATGAACCGTGGAGTTGAGATATCTTCTAGCGTTGCAGATGGACCGCAGAGTGTTATTCAAACACAGGTAGAGATGGGGGTTGCGGTACGAATGGCTGTTCTGGAAGCCCTAATTGAACATTGCCAAGAAAAGGTATCAAAAAAAGCGTATGAAGCCAATTGTTCTTGAAAATGCGCGCATTGTTGACCCTTCGCGCAATATTGATGAAATGGGCAGCGTAATCATGGCCTCCGGAAAGATTATTGCATCAGGTGCTAGTGCACGTAATCAAGGTATTCCGGATACAGCGAATGTAATTAACCTTAAAGGAAAAGCTATTTTTCCTGGGTTGGTCGATGCGCGTGTCTTTGTCGGTGAACCAGGAGCAGAACACCGCGAGACGATCGCTTCCGCCAGCTATGCAGCAGCGGTAGGTGGTATTACTTCATTTATCATGATGCCAGATACGTATCCTGTTATTGATAATGTAGCACTAGTTGAATTTATATTGCGCACTGCCAAAGAAATGGCATCTGTCAATATTTATCCCGCAGCTTCATTGACTCGTGGCATGGCGGGATTAGAAATATCCGAATTTGGTCTTTTACGTGAAGGGGGTGCCGTTGCGTTTACCGAAGGGAAAAAAACAATTGCTAATGCTAATATCATGCGGCAGGCAATGACTTATGCCCGAGATTTTGACATGCCTATCATGCATGAAACACAGGAAGCTGACTTGATCGATAATGGTGTCATGAATGCTGGCTTGATAGCGACTTATCTTGGTCTTCCTGGCATTTTACGTGAAGCAGAAGTGATCCCATTGGAGAGAGACTTGCGTCTTGCGGAGTTGACGGGTGTACGTTATCATGCAGCGCAGCTCTCTACTAATATGTCAGCTCAAGCAATATGCTGCGCAAAGGAACGAATGTTTGGGATTTCGGCTGGCGTTTCGATCAATCATTTAAGCCTGAATGAGAATGATGTCGGTGAATATAGGACGTTTTTTCGACTTTTACCACCGCTTCGAGCAGAGGAGGATCGTGTGGCCATGGTAAAAGCTCTACGTGACGGTGTTATTGACATTATTGTATCATCGCACGACCCACAGGATGTCGATACCAAACACCTACCTTTCGCAGATGCACAGCCCGGTGCTATCGGACTAGAAACTTTGTTGGCTGCGGCATTGCGCCTGTATCATGATGGTTCAATTCCTTTAAAAAGGCTCATAGAATCTTTATCAACTAGACCGGCGCAACTTTTTGGCCTTGATGCAGGAACTCTAAAACCAGGTGCTATGGCAGATCTTATTATTGTTGACCTTGATACACCTTGGATTCTTGAGCTTGATATGCTGCATTCGCGTTCGAAAAATAGCACTTTTGAAAAAGTAGGCTTTCAAGGGCGGGTCATGACCACCATAGTTGCCGGCAAGGTCGTCTATTCATCAGGGTTGACAGGTTTTCAGAAAACAGAGAAATTTGATTGCTGCGATAGGAAATAAAGTAGAAATATGCTACCATTAAATATTGAAGTAATAGATTCTCTTTGGCTAGGGATTTCAGTAGCTATTGCCTATCTTATTGGTTCTGTTCCTTTTGGTCTGATTTTTACTCGATTTGCCGGGCTGGGCGACATACGAGCAATTGGCTCTGGCAATACAGGAGCAACTAATGTGCTTCGAACAGGAAACTGGAAAATCGCTATTTTTACACTACTGTGTGACATGCTTAAGGGATTATTAGTTATGCTTGTTTTTTCAGTGTATGGGCAAACTTTGGAAATCATTGCTGGTTTTTTTGCTTTTGTGGGGCATATTTTCCCGGTTTGGCTTGGCTTTAAAGGTGGTAAAGGTGTTGCAACGTATCTAGGAGTCCTATCCTGGACCGCATGGCCATATGCAGTTATCTTCGGGCTGGTATGGTTTATAACTGTTGTTATCACTCGCTATTCTTCTTTTTCTGCGCTTGTTGCTACAATTACTGTAGCAGTTTTTGCGTTCCTTTCATTGTCGACAACAATATCAGGAATTATAATTCTAATGAGCATAATTGTTGTACTGAAACATCATACTAATATTCAAAGACTCTGCCGAGGAACAGAAAATAAGATCGGAGAAAAACTAAATAAAGTAAACTTTAAATTTATGGAAAAATAGATGAGAAAAAACCATATAGCATCCATTTCTGTAACAAACAGCTAACAGTGGGAGTAGATCTTAATTTGATAGATATATACGCATATACTTAAAGACTACTCTTGACTTTTCTCCCCTGAATAAGCTAGAATTCTCTCTAGTTCGCCTCACCGTAAACTATATTTGCATTAAAATCAAATACCCCGTCATCCTGGTTGGTTGTTCATCTTTTGTCAATATCGGTTATCTTCTTCATTTTCTGAATATTTCTATTTAAAATAGATAAATAGTTATCTATGGATATTAATAGTAATTTTTAAATTACAAATTGTTTTTCCAAGAAAAATACACAGCTACTTGACAAAACTTTTTACTTATTCATGTGATGGTAGGTGCTATTGGGAATAGTAACTTTTAAGAGAGAAAATGTGCCTAGATTTTTGGAATAAAAAATGAATGTTGTCATTGTAGAATCGCTGGCAAAGGCCAAAACAATTAATAAATATCTTGGATCCGACTATAAGGTCTTTGCATCGTTTGGCCATGTTCGTGACCTTCCTGCTAAGAAGGGCTCTGTTTTACCGGATAACGACTTTGCAATAAAATGGAGCATTAACAATGCTTCGGAAAAACTCCTTTCAAAAATTGCACAAGCAGTCAAGGAAAGTGAGAGCCTGATTCTTGCAACAGATCCTGATCGTGAAGGAGAAGCTATATCTTGGCATGTTCTGGATATTCTACAGCAGAGAAATATACTCAAGGGTAAAAAGATCAAGCGTGTTATTTTTAATGCTATTACAGAAAGAGCTGTGCTAGATGCTATGATCACTCCTCGGCAAATTGATTCTGACCTTGTTGATGCCTATCTTGCCCGCCGGGCGTTAGATTATCTTGTCGGCTTTACGCTATCACCGATCTTGTGGCGCAAGCTGTCCGGCCCTCGTTCCGCAGGACGGGTTCAATCAGTGGCACTGCGTCTTATCTGTGACCGTGAGTCAGAAATTGAAAGTTTTATTCGCGAGGATTATTGGTCAATCTTTGTAAACCTCAGAACAATGCATAATAATATTTGTACAGCGCGACTTGTCAGCTTTGAAGGTAGAAACCTTGGAAGATTTGATATCAAGACTTCAGAAGATGCACAAAAAATTCGCCTCATGCTTGAGGGGGCAATTTTTCACGTACAGGCTATTGAGTCTCAATTAATTAAACGCAACCCTGCACCACCTTTTACTACTTCCACTCTGCAGCAAATGGCTTCCTTACGCTTTAATTTTTCTGCATCACATACCATGCAGGTTGCACAACGTCTTTACGAAGGCATTGATCTTGGAGGAGAAACAGCTGGTCTTATCACCTACATGCGCACAGATAGCGTACAGATAGACCCACAAGCTATAGATAGCATGCGCAAGGTAATAAATAGAACATTTGGCAATGATTATGTCCCAGAAAAACCGCGCCATTATATAACAAAAGCAAAGAATGCACAAGAAGCACATGAAGCTATTCGACCAACAAATTTCAATTGTCCGCCAGATACTGTATACCGTTTCCTTGATTCTGACAACTGGCGTCTTTATGACTTGGTGTGGAAGCGAACAATAGCAAGCCAAATGCAAGCTGCCGATATTGAGCGAACGATCATAGAGATAAAGGCTGAAAATAATGGCACAGTTGCCAACTTGCGCGTAACGGGCTCAATTGTATGTTTCGACGGCTTTCTAGCACTTTATGCTGACACATGCGAAGACGATATTGCAGAAACTGAGGAAAACTCTCTATTATCAGAAATTCATGTGCATGAAAATCTTAGGCGAGATAAAATCATCGTTTCTAAGCATAAAACTGAGCCACAAGCACGCTATTCGGAAGCCACACTTATCAAAAAACTTGAAGAGGTAGGGGTCGGACGTCCCTCGACATATGCTCCAACGCTTTCTATTTTACGTAAGCGTGAATACATTAATGTTGAAAAACGCAGGCTGATTCCAAAGCCAAATGGTCGAATTCTCATAGCTTTTCTTGAGAATTTCTTCAATCGTTATGTCGAATACGATTTCACAGCTGATCTTGAAGAAAAACTTGATCTTATCTCAGATGGAAAGTTGAAATGGAAAGATGTATTACGTGATTTCTGGCAGCATTTTTCAGTTTCTGTAGCTGATATAAAGGATCTGCGCGTTACTGAAGTGTTAGATATATTGAACAAGGCCTTGGCGCCCATTGTTTTTCCACCAAAGGAAGATAATAGTGAGCCTTATTCATGCCCGCTTTGCCATATTGGGCGGCTTTCACTGAAACCTAGCAGATACGGTGCTTTTGTTGGCTGCTCCAATTATCCCGAATGCAAATACAGTCGCCACTTAGATTTTTATAAGAAAGAATGTAGGCAGAAAGCTGAGCCCATTATTTTAGGACAGGATTCGCAAACTGGGGAAGATGTATCCCTACGTAAAGGTCGGTTTGGCTTTTATATACAACGCGGTGAAAAGAAAGAATCTAAACGCATCAGCATTCCAAAAAACTGGCAGACTAACGATATAGATTTGCAAAAGGCATCATTACTACTATCTTTGCCACGTGAAGTAGGCCTTCACCCTGAAAGTGGCAATATCATAAAAGCCACTATAGGACGCTATGGTCCCTATATTAATCATAATAGTCAGTATATCAACCTTGAAAATATAGATGAAGTTTTTTCAATTGGAATTGAAAGAGCTGCAGCGTTACTAGCTAAAAAACAGCACACAAGAGAGAAATGCAGCGTATCTACAACTCTTGCAAATTTAGGAGAACATCCTGAAGGTGGTAAAGTCAGCATACAAAATGGTAGATACAGTCCATACATCAAATGGAACAAAATCAATGTAAGCTTACCAAAGGATAAAGACCCAACTTCCATCGTATTAGAAACAGCTCTTGCGCTAATTGAAGCAAAAATTGCCAAAACAGAAACCGGCAAGGTCTATGGTAAAAAACGGAAACGAAGGCAAAATATCTAGTCTTTAAATACCTTCTTATAGAAGAAAAATTCTTCTTCTTTCAAAAGATCTGAGAAATATTCTCAGATTGACAGCAACAAACTTACCCCTGCAATAAATAGTTTTCCTGATTACAGTTTTTAATCAATTAATTATAACGACAACGTGGCAATTCTCTAAAATGGTGACCCTAGCGTGATTTGAACACGCAACCTGCGGTTTAGAAGACCGCTGCTCTATCCAATTAAGCTATAGGGTCCAAAAACTGATCGATGAATATTCACAAAGAAACAGAGATAGGAATAAAAATTAGTGCGTCCAAGGCTGTTTACGTGCTGTCCGAAAATTATCCGAATAAGAAATTCTACGATGTTTCGGTTTATGAGGTTCTTCTAGCCGATAAAAAATTCCATATCTATTGGCAAAAGCAATAGCTGCTTCTTTTGTATGAAACCGCACTGCAATTTGGCTCTTCATATCGCTGTCTGACGTGTAGCCCATTAATGGCTCAATTAGCATTGCAGTTTCTGGTTCGTACTTTAAAATCCAAAAACCCGTATTAGCCACACCGGACTGCATAGCAGTCTTGGCGGGACTATAAATACGCGCAATCATGAATAACTCCCTTCGACATACTATAGACTATTCACCCTTTGTAATCATTTTCCCATATAAGATACTTGTCTCACAAGAACATGGTCGGAGCGATAGGATTTGAACCTACGACCCCCTGATCCCAAATCAGGTGCGCTGCCAGACTGCGCTACGCTCCGACGCAAAATATGAACTTCACTAAAATTTTTTGTGCCTCAGCGCAAGTCTAAAAATTTCTTTGCCCTATCATGCATTTTTAGTATTGATTAATACGAACTTGCATGATGACAAAAATATCCATTAATAGCTGACGTGTTATTCCATTTTTCTGTTCCAATACTTGCATGATTTACTTTTTTACAAATTTCGCCATTTTAGCCGCAGATCGTCCCACCTAGTCTAGCATATAGGAAATAAGCTAAGATTCAATAACTAGTTATCGATCAGCGAATAATTTGGTAGTAATTATATTAAATAATGCATCATCTGGTGGATTAATTTCTATCAACGGGGTAACTTTAGGTCGCGATGCTAGATCTAATGGCCTAATCTGCCAGTCCGGGTATCGAACCGTGAAGTCATAAAAAAAGAGCTAAGTGGAAAATTTCCTTGTTCTTGCCATATTGTCTTGATCAGATGAAATAATTCCTTTTCATCAAAGCAATCAGAGAGGCCATATGCTTTAAGCAAAATAGAAAAACCGCAAGGAGCTGCCTCAATTGCCGGCTCTAGTTTCTCTTTATCAAACTGCATTGCAAGACTTTTTGCTACCCAGGTAGCTGCTTCTAGATCCCTTGCAGCCTGTCAGCATCACAACAGGTGATGATCTCATTCAGATTAATCTTTTAGTAGCTCGAAAGCTGCACTATTAGCCTCTATTACAATAAAATCACCGATACTGTAGCCGATCACAGGTTCTAAGACCAACGTACTTGCTGTGGTGTGAGGCCTTATTTACAGTCCTCCAGAACATTTGGAGAGTAATATAGAGAAGAGGTCAGATAGCAATTTAATACAAAACGGACAAGAACACCTACAATCGCTGCAGCAGGAATCGCCAGCAACATGCCTGTAAATCCAAATAGCGATCCGAATGCAAAAAGCGCAAACATCAACCAAACAGGATGTAAATTAACTGATAAGCCAACCAGCTTAGGTTGTAATATATAACTCTCAAAAAACTGGCCAATTAAAAAAATACAGGTAATCAGCAAAATCCAAGACCAGTTATGTGGCCAGTATTGCATCCATGCAAGGACAATGGTCAGGGTGAAACCCACAACTGTACCAACATAAGGAATAAACATGATAAATCCGATTAAAAATCCGATCAAAAGCCCAAAATTGAGACCGACGAGTGTCAGAAGCACAGCATAGTAACAAGCAAGTATTAAACATATTGTGCCTTGTCCACGGATAAAGCCAGCAATACCATGATTCATCTGACGAAAAATACTTCTGACTGTTTCCAGACGATTACGCGGAATCCAAGAATCAATTTTTGCAATCATTTTATCCCAATCAAGCAGCATATAAAAAGTTACAATCGGGGTAAAGATAAAAAGCATTATCATATTCATTACAGCCTTTCCTGAATTCCAAAGGGAGGGCAGAAGAGTCTTCATAAGCTCTACAGCTTGGCTGATAAGCGAGTTTAGGCTACTTTGCAGGCTGCTCATGTCAACACCGATATAAGTCCCCAGCCATATCATATCTTGATTGACTATTGCAGTCTGAAATCTGCTGAAATAGCTGGGAACATTTTTAATAAAGTCAAAAAGCTGTTCGCTCAAAATTGGGACAAGGATAAACAACCCAAAAACAAGAGCAATAATAAAAGAAAATATAATCATTACTGTGGCCCATAGACGGGAAAAACCAATAATCTCTAAAAATCCTACGACAGGATTTAAGAAATAAGCGAGCACAAGACCCACAATAAAAGGAAGAAGGACGTTGCTGAAAACAATCAGAAAGACGACAAAAAAACTGAAGGTTCCAATCCAAAAGAGTGCCTCGCGCATATTACCGTCCAACGAAATAATTATCATTTTACCCGGTTTTTGCAAAGATTCGTTCCTTTCTCCCATAGGATCGTTTGTTCATCCTATTTCTCTGGATTTGCGATTTGGTGTTTATCTGTCAGATATCCAACTCTCCGGATAATGGTCAAGTATACATTTGCAATTTCTGTGTTATAGTGTGGACAATTCGTTTTTATTATCAAAGTTCAACTGTGGTATCTTACGTAATAAATAGCCCTTAACATTGGAAAGATCCATCATCATGAGCCATAATAGGATTGGCAGTGAAAAATGTAAATGTGATTTAACTTATGCTAAATCTGGTGTGAATATCGATGCCGGAAACAGTATGGTGGAAAAGATCAAGGCAATAGTAAAAACGACAGCAAGGCCGAGTGCTAATGCCGAAATTGGTGGTTTTGGAGGTTTATTTGATATAAAGGCTTCTGGTTTTAAAGATCCTATCTTGGTGGCTGCTAGTGATGGAGTTGGTACTAAGCTTAAAATCGCCATAGAAGCAAAAATACATAATACTGTAGGAATTGACCTCGTTGCCATGTGTGTTAATGATCTAGTAGCACAAGCAGCGGCGCCTCTATTTTTTCTTGATTATTTTGCTACTGGTAAACTGAATCCTGACCAAGGCGCAACAATTGTTGCAGGTATAGCAGAGGGATGTAAGCGGGCAGGAGCAGTCCTTATCGGTGGTGAGACTGCAGAAATGCCAGGAATATATGCAAATGGCGATTATGATCTAGCAGGATTTGCTGTAGGGGCTGTTGAGAGAGGAAAAATGTTGCCCTTCAATATTCATGAAGATGATGTTATTCTGGGGCTTGCTTCTTCTGGACTGCATTCCAATGGGTTTTCCTTGGTTCGCCGAGTTATTGTGCAAAGTGGTTTGCGATTTAATGAAGAGGCGCCTTTTGCCAAAGGACTCTCACTTGCAGAGGCACTACTTGTACCCACACGTATTTATGTACATCCTCTTCTCAAAATCTTGAACATAACAGAAGGAATCAAGGCACTGGCCCATATTACCGGTGGAGGTTTTTCCGGAAATATCCCGCGTATTTTGCCAGAAGATTTGGCAGCTGAAATCAATCTGCCTTCTATCATTGTCCCGTTTGTTTTTTCATGGCTTGCACAGGAAGGAAATATCTCCTCAAACGAACTCCTACGTACCTTCAACTGCGGCATTGGTATGGCTCTTATTGTTGATCACAAAAAAGCTTTAGCAGTAAAGGAATATCTCAAGAAGGAGGGAGAAAAAGTGATCTATCTTGGTACTGTTGTAAAGCGATGTAAGCAGGCAGTTGTTTATAAAGGACAGCTTGATTTATGAATCATAGGACCATCGTCATCTTCATTTCCGGTAACGGTTCCAATATGGAAGCTCTAATAAAAGCTAGCGAATCTGCTGATTATCCTGCTCGTATTGCTGCTATCATTTCAGATAAACCGCAAGCCGCGGGGGTTGAAAAAGCAAAAAATAGAAATATTCCTACACATATTATTGAACGAAAAGCTTGTTTATCAAAAAAACAGCATGAGAAAGATATTCTTGAATGTCTTCACAGTTATAAACCTGATATTCTTTGCCTCGCAGGGTACATGCGTCTTATTTCTATGCGTATAATTTCTCCTTATCGAGGACGTATTCTCAATATTCATCCTTCTTTACTTCCTCTTTTTCCTGGGTTGAATACGCATCAGCGTGCGCTCGATGCCGGCATGAAAATTTCCGGCTGCACGGTTCATATTGTCACAGAAGAAATAGATACTGGGCCAATCTTGGCCCAGGCTGCTGTTCCTATTTTTGAAGATGATACTTGCAAAACACTTGCAAAGCGTATTTTACATGCAGAACACTGTCTTTACCCTATAGCTTTGGAACATTTCATCACTGGGCATAAAATTCCAAGACATAAGAACACTCAGATTCTCTTCTCTTTCAGGTAAGATCATCAGAATCTTCCCAGGATCCAAAGTTTGAATTTTGCAAAAAACAAAGCTTTTTATGGCTTAATGCCGCAAATCGGTGAATCTAGTTTTGCAAACCGAAGAAATTCTTTCATATTAACAAAGATAACGCGCGCGCCATCTACTTTAATACCATACTTAGATAGCGAAGAGAGAACCCGCGAAAGATTTTCAGGCGTCATACCCAGGTATGAAGCAAGAAGGCGTTTTTCAATAGGAAGATCAACATAATCGCCTTTCTTTTGAATTTTATTCAACATTAAAAGCCAGTTTGCTAAACGTTGTCTACTGGTTCTTAGCTTTTGGTCTTTCAGATCGCTCACTGTCCTATTATAAGAGTGCGATAACTCAGCAATGACAGAACGCGTAAAAAAATTGTCATTTTCGATAGCATGGTAGATCTGCTGAGCAGGTATCATGAATACAAGCGAATCAGTCAATATGCGGGCGGACTGTAGATTAGCCTCATTATTTAAAACTGCAGCAAGAATGAAAAAGTTTATAGGTTCAACAATATCAAGGGTGGTCTCCCGACCATTAACGGAAGAAAACACCTCTACTCTTCCTTCTATAAGAATATAAAGAAAATTAACAGCATTATCTTGTTGAATGAGTATTGTCCCTGGAGAAAATTTTTGCAGAGAGCCTGTATTTATAAATCTCTCAAATGTATCATCACATATGTAGGTAAACAAATTTAACTGCCGCACAACAGCCATAACTTTGGGCTCCATTCTAAAATTCTCCTCCAACTTATTTAAAAATATAAAGATAATAGTGATTAAACTAAAATAAATATAAGTTAATTCTAGTATATATTATACAGAAAGAGATTATTTTTCTCTCTGCTATCCAAAAGTAAAGGTTATAAATATCATATTTTCTATATATCTTACATTTTCATCAGCTATCGTGAACTATTTGGGATATGATAGATTGCAGGGTTTATCGCAAATAGATTCACATTCATCTGATAAATACTGTGGCCGCATTACAATTGACCTTATAAAGCTTAATTACGCATAGGGATACATTTAATCGATTACACAATCCATATATTGAAAGATACTATCATTAAAAATGATAATGAGTTATTCGTTATTGTGTATTCTATTTTTAACGGATTAATAGGATAAGGGATGCTATATTCTATAATGCAATATTATGTGATGGGGTCAAATCCCCTGATAAAAATCAAGGTAAAAAAGAATAATTCCAGCGCAAAATAACACTAATTAAAAGAATTTTAAGAAACCAACTAGATTAGTAAAGAACTTTAAGTAAAAGATCTAAAAAATGATTTTCTTTTTTTTAAGAAAATCATTTGAAAAAAGCAGCCTTCATAGTATTGTGGAAGACTGCCCTTATAGCTCAGTCGGTAGAGCACCTGATTTGTAATCAGGGGGTCGGCGGTTCGAGTCCGTCTGGGGGCACCATCTTTCACGAAAAACAGTACATTAAAAATACCTATATTAAACAGAGGATAGTAGCTTTTTGAGAAAATTGAATATTTGAGTAACGTAGAGCAACTGATATTTATCAGTCTCTTCACCTGCGATGTGGATTGTGCTTAACATGAAAAAATATCTGATAATCTTTAAAATCCCTTGTATTTATACATAAGGATAATCCGACGATTCTTAGCAATTTATTTTATCGATTGAGAGAATCAATTTTCTCTTTCAGGTTTTACAAGTGGTTTGCCCTTTTAGGGTGTTTTAATGATATCTGAATCATACAAATTCTAGAATTTAATCAACCAGTATATCAATATAAATGAAGCACATTTTTTCTGCATTTATTACTGAATAATAATAAAATTTTAGCCTTCCTTTTTCCTTGTTTTGGAATCTTGATTTTTTTTGAATATACGCCATTTCTGGACATTAATGTTATGTTCATTCAGTGTTTTGGAAAAGACATGCCCTCCTGTCCCATTTGCGACAAAATAAAGATCTTCTGTATAAAAAGGATTAGCGGCAGCTTTTAGAGAAGCACGTCCCGGATTAGCAATAGGTGCAGGTGGTAGGCCAGTAATCTTATAGGTGTTAAATGGTGTTTCCTTTTCAATATCAGAACGATAAATCGGACGGTTTGCTGGCTTTCCAGCACTTCCAAAAAGGCCATAAATAACAGTTGGATCTGATTGTAATCGTATCCCTTTTTTTAAACGATTATAAAATACACCAGCAATAAGCGGCCGTTCTGAAGCAATCCCTGTTTCCTTTTCAACAATTGATGCTAATGTCACTAGTTCATTTATATTTTTAAGTGGCAAGTTATTTATACGATTTTCCCATGCTTCTTGCACTAGATGAGTTTGACCATCACGTAAACGTTTTATAACTTCTGCCCGGGACGTGCCTCTGATAAACCTAATTGTATCTGTCATTAAGGTGCCTTCAGGTGGCAGTTTTTCTGGAAGATTACCAACTAATACTTTATTTTTAACAAGGCGTTCAAAAATTTGTTTTACCGTCAACCCCTCTGGAATCGTAAATGAATGTTCAATGGAGCGACCTAGGACAATGATATCCATAATTCGCCGCATAGAAGCCCGTGCAGGAATCTCATATTCCCCAATTTTTAATTGCTTTGCCTTGTGATTCCAATTTATACCATAAACGAAAAGCTGCGAATCTCTGATCACACCTAGTGTCTGCAGTATAGTGCCAATCTTTTGGATTCCCATGCCAGGTTCAATCAGAACAATCTGCGCTTCCTTGGAAGGGCCTACTTCCTCAAACATATTGTTCATAATACAAAACGCCAAGGCAGCACTTAAATTAATAAAAAGCAATGCTGTGAGAACAAAATCGATAAAAAGAACTACCTGACTAATAGCAGGCTTAATTCGCTTGTTTTTTCCAGAATTCGTCTGATTAGTACAGCCATTATTCGAATTCATACCAGAAGATTCTCCGACTTTCCGTTTTAAAGAAAATAAAAAATTAGCTTCTTATATTCTCTTTTTCGAGCAAAGATTCTATATTTAAACAAACTTCTTATTACCGCTTCTCAAAGCCGCTTAAGTTCTTCAATTACTGTAACGACACATAATGAGCGATGCGTTGGTACCGCCAAAGCCAAATGAATTAGACAAAACAATATCAATCTTGCGCTTACGTGGTTTATGCGGCACAAGATCGATCTTGGTTTCAACAGACGGATTGTCCAAATTAATTGTTGGAGGCGCAATATTATCACGGATAGCAAGAACAGAAAAAATTGCTTCAGCTGCCCCGGCTGCTCCTAGCAAATGGCCGATAGAAGATTTTGTTGATGACATTGAAACCTTTGAAACCGCTTCTCCTAAAATCCGTTCAACGGCAGCAAGCTCAATTGTATCCGCTTTTGTAGAAGTTCCATGTGCATTAATATAATCGATATCGGTGCTGGTAATGTTCGCACGCTTTAGAGCTGCTCGCATACAACGCTCAGCTCCTTCACCACTTTTACTTGGAGCAGTGATATGATAGGCATCCCCGGAAAGTCCATAACCAATAATTTCTGCATAAATTTTCGCTCCGCGTTTTTTTGCATGCTCCAACTCTTCCAGAACAAGCATTGCCGCTCCTTCTCCCATAACAAAACCATTACGATCACGGTCATAAGGACGTGATGCATGCGTTGGATCAGTATTCCAATTTGTAGCCAAAGCTTTACACGCAGAAAATCCAGCCATTGAAATTCTATTGATCGGTGATTCTGTACCACCAGCTAGCATAACATCCGCATCACCCAAAGCAATGAGGCGGGAAGCATCACCAATGGCATGCGTACCAGTTGAGCATGCTGTCACTACCGAATGATTAGGCCCACGCAAACGATTTTTAATCGCAACATACCCCGATGCAAGATTAATCAGACGCCCAGGTATAAAAAACGGTGAAATCCTCCGTGGCCCATAATCACGCAAGGTATAGCCTGCTTCCACAATTCCACCAACTCCTCCAATACCTGACCCAATTAAGACACCAGTACTGGTTTGTTCCTCATCAGAAATAGGATGCCAATCAGCATCATTAAGAGCTTCATCAGCAGCAGCCACAGCATAGATAATAAATGGACTAACCTTACGCTGTTCCTTTAATTCCATATGAAAATCAGGATTAAAAGTACCATCTGAACCATCGCCAAACGGGATACAGCAAGCAATCTGACAAGGTAGATCATTTACTTCAAATTCTGTCACACGCCGCGCAGTACTCCTACTCTGAAGGAGTCTTTCCCAACTATAAGCTACATTACTAGCAAGCGGAGAGACCAAACCTAGGCCGGTAATGACAACACGCTTCATCATGACATTCCAATCACGCACATTAAAAGCAAGCTGTATAAATATTTAATTATTGAAGAAAAAACGGAAGCAAAATAACTTCCGCCTTTCAAAATTCATCAGGATGATGCTTGATCAATAAATTTTACAGCATCACCAACAGTAAGAATCGTCTCGGCTGCATCATCTGGAATTTCCACGCCGAATTCTTCTTCAAAAGCCATGACAAGCTCGACAGTATCTAAACTGTCTGCACCAAGATCATCTATAAAGCTAGCACCTTCAGTTACCTTACCGGCATCTACACTCAGATGTTCAACAACAATCTTTTTGACGCGCTCTTCTGTATCACTCATGTCGGACCTCGACTTCAGTTATTTCCCAGCCTCAGGTAACGGCATGGGTATTCTAATCAAGCATTAGATGCATAATGGCTGTAAACCTTTTCGCATCCTGTGAATATCACCTTACGGAAGACCGGCAATATATATACCGATACTCAAACAATTTCGAATCTCATAAATCGAAAATCGCCTTTTTTAATCAGCAGCACTACATGTCAAATACCCAGTTAAGGGTGTTTCCTTGAAATGCTCCTGGGGCCATTACCACGAGTATCGGCAGGACGTAAAGTATTTTTGTTACACTAATCTGCCTTTACCCTTCTTATTTCACATCTCAGTTTCTTTAAATCATAGCTATTCCACCGTTTACACACAATGTCTGACCTGTAACGTAAGCGGCCTCGTTGCTTGCAAGATAAGTCGCTGCCATGCCAACATCTTCACCGCTCCCCAGGCGTTTCATTGGAATCTCTTCCATGAATCTTTCCTTTATCTTATCACTAAGCTTATCGGTCATTGCCGATTCAATAAAACCCGGAGCAATCGAATTCACCGTCACATTTCGCGCTGCCATTTCCTTTGCAAGCGCCTTAGAGAAACCAATAAGCCCTGCCTTTGCTGCGCAATAGTTCGTCTGCGCAGCATTACCAGTCATACCAACGATGGATGCAATATTGATAATACGCCCAAACCGGCGCCGCATCATTCCACGTGCCACAGTGCGCGTCAGATTAAAAACAGCAGTAAGATTGATCGCTAGAACCTTATCCCAGTCTTCATCACTCATCCGTACAAATAAACTATCACGGGTAACACCAGCATTGTTCACCAAAATATCAACACCATTCATTTCCTTCTCGGCTGTCTCACCAAGCTTTTTTACAGCATCACGCTCAAGCAAATCAGCCGGGAAAACATAGACTCGGTTACCAAATTTCTGAGCTAGTGCATCTAATCTTTCTTGACGTGTGCCATGTAAACCAACGATTGCCCCTTGTTTATGAAAACAGTGAGCAATTGCCTCACCGATTCTACCTGTTGCTCCTGTGACAAGTGCTTTACGCTCGTTAAGTTTAAACATCATCCATTTCCCTATCAAAAATTAGACACCAAGCGCCTTAAGTGCCATTTCAATTTCCTTCACCCCTCCAACAGACATTCCTTGCAAATTCTTGTCAATACGTCTTATAAGGCCCGTAAGAACATGTCCCGGACCTATCTCATAAACGTCGGTTATATCATTCGTAGCAAACCATTGAACTGTCTCACGCCAGCGAACACGAGATATGATTTGTTTGACAAGAAGATCGATGATTCGTGCATTATCCTGCTCCGGGTTCACTGAAACGTTAGTAATAACTGGTACAGTCGGATTACTGCAGATAACATGACTCAGTGCCATATGCATCGCTTCAGAAGCAGGTTTCATTAAAATTGAATGAAATGGCGCAGAAACTGGCAACATGATGGTGCGCTTTACATTTTTCTTGGTAACAAGAGTAATAGCATGTTCGACAGCTAGCTTGTTACCAGAAATGACAAACTGTCCCCCTCCATTATCATTGGCAATTTGGCAGACACCGTATGCTGATGCTTGCACACAAATATCAGATACAACATCCTGATCTAATCCGATAATGGCCGCCATTGCCCCTTTATTAACAGGAACCGCTTGCTGCATTGCATTACCGCGAATGCGCAAAAGTCGTGCTGTATCTGAAAGTGAAAACATACCCGCAGCACACAATGCCGAATACTCTCCTAATGAATGACCAGCGACACAATAGAGCTTTTTGGAAAACTCTAAGCCTTGCGCCTCCATTATTCTTATGAGCGCAATAGAGACTGCCATCAATGCCGGCTGTGCATTGGCTGTGAGAGTTAATTCATCATCAGGGCCTTCAAACATAATCTTTGACAGCTTTTGTCCAAGAGAATCATCAACTTCCTCAAAAACTGCACGAGCTTGTGAAAATTGTTCAGCTAATAATTTACCCATACCAACAAACTGGCTTCCTTGACCAGGAAACACAAATGCTTTCGCCATGCCGAAAAGATCCTACACCATTACATAAAAGAAATTTATATACTACATACCTATAAATATGCTTATATATCATATTGATCAAAAATCAACCATATCGATACTTTTCCTTTAGAGCTATAGCTTTTCCAATTTCTGACGAATCTTCGCAAGGGCTTTTTCCGCTTTAGTACCATTCGGTCCACCAGCTTGGGCTATATCAGCGCGACCGCCCCCACCCCTGCCACCAAAAGTTTCTGAACCAATATGGACTAGATCAACAGCACTGATTTTTTCTATAAGGTCACTTGTAACACCAACGACAATAGTGGCTTTACCACTTGTCTCAATACTAATAAAAACTACCACAGCAGAATCAAGCTGTTTTTTTCTGATATCTACCAATGATTTTAATTCACGCGAGGACATGCTGTAAACAATTTGGCCAACAAAAAAGATTCCATTGACCATTTCGATTTTATTATTGCTTGTAACATGCTGTGTATCACCCTCCTTCAGTACCAATCCAGACCGTGTGTTACTTAATTTCTTCTTAAGATTACGGTGTTCTTTCATTAGTAAATGGATATGTTTTTCTACAGTCTCCGGTGTTGATTTAAGGGCAGCGGCAATCGCACGAACACATTTATCTTTCTGTATCAGATGCTGACGGGCAGTTTGCCCCGTCAATGCTTCGATACGGCGAACACCCGAAGCAACAGCGCCTTCCGATACAATTCGAATCAGACCAATATCACCAGTACGGTTGACATGCGTACCGCCACATAGCTCAAGCGACCAAGAATGGTTAGAATACTGACCATCTTTACCTTGGTCGTATCCCATGGAAACAACTCGTACTTTGTCACCATATTTTTCGCTGAACAGAGCCACAGCCCCTTCAGCAATCGCATTGTCTACTGCCATAAGGCGTGTTGTTACTTCTTTATTTTGCAAAACAATGCCGTTAGCTAGATCTTCAACTTGTGTGAGTTCTTCACACGTCATTGCCTTCGGATGAGAAAAATCAAAACGCAAACGCTCAGGCGTCACAAGTGAACCCTTTTGGATAATATGCTTTCCTAGTATCTTATACAAGGCCTTATGCAATAAATGTGTTGCAGAATGGTTAAGACAGATTTTCGCTCGGCGAACAGAATCAACCCTCAGATCAACTACCTGGTCTATTGTAATCCATCCTTTTTTTACCAAGCCAATATGAACAAAAAATCCATTCCCTTTCTTCTTTGTATCAGACACCTCAAATATAAGATCATCACTGAAAATTGTACCTACATCACCAACCTGTCCTCCTGATTCGCCGTAAAACGGGGTACGATTAACAATGACAGCGCATTCCTCTCCTATATCAGCATGATCAATAATTTGGTTATTGCGGACAAGAGCTTTTACAATCCCTTCAGCCCTTTCGGTATCATATCCTAAAAATTCAGTGGCTTCCAGCTTATCACGAACAGTAAACCATACTCTTTCAACGGCCGATTCCCCTGCAGCAAACCAGTTAGCTCGTGCTTTCGTTTTCTGTCGTTGCATCGCCTTGTTAAAACCATCAATATCTAGGCCAATGCCGCGTTGTCGCAGAGCCTCCTGCGTTAGATCAAACGGAAATCCGTAAGTATCATAAAGTTTGAAAGCAACTCTACCATCAAGGCAAGAACCTTTTCTCATTCCTCTGGTTGCATTTTCAAATAGGCTTAGACCGCGTTCCAATGTCTTGCGAAAGCGAATCTCTTCAAGCTGTAATGTTTCTGAAATGAGTGATTCTGCCTGCACCAATTCCGGATAAGCCTGACCCATTTCTCGCACTAATGCAGGTAAAAGCTGCCACATTAGCGGTTCTTTTGTGCCAAGAAGTTGTGCATGGCGTATGGCACGACGCATAATACGGCGCAATACATACCCACGACCTTCATTAGAAGGTAAAACACCATCTGCAATAAGAAAGGCAGAGGAGCGCAAGTGATCAACAATTACACGGTGGCTCGCTATAAATTCCCCTTCTGCCTTCACTCCTGTCACTTCTTCTAAGGTACAAATAAGAGCACGAAATAAATCAATATCATAATTATCGTGAACTCCTTGAAGCACAGCAGAAATACGTTCAAGCCCCATACCTGTATCAATTGACAAACGTGGCAGATCAATTCGTTGTCCAGGCATAGTTTGTGCATACTGCATGAATACCAAATTCCATATTTCAGTAAAACGGTCTCCACCGGCATTCTTGCTGCCAGGAGGACCGCCAGCAATCTTCGGACCATGGTCATAAAAGATCTCAGAGCATGGTCCGCAGGGGCCTATATTGCCCATAGACCAAAAATTATCGCTGCTTGCAATCCGGACAATCCTGTGATCGTTTAATCCAGCAATTTTTTTCCAATAAGCTATAGAATCAGCGTCATCATGATAAACGGTTACTAGCAATTTTTCCTTTTTCAAGCCGAATTCCTTGATTAGCAAATCCCATGTCAAGCGAATGGCTTCTTCTTTAAAATAATCCCCAAAGGAAAAATTCCCTAGCATTTCAAAGAAAGTATGATGTCGCGCAGTATAGCCAACATTATCAAGATCGTTGTGCTTGCCACCGGCGCGCACACACTTCTGTGCTGTCGCTACACGATTATAGGGGCGCTGTTCAAATCCAGTAAATACATTCTTGAACTGCACCATACCTGCGTTGGCAAACATTAATGTCAGGTCATTGTGTGGCACAAGTGGACTCGAAGGTACAATTTCATGACCGTTTTGATGGAAAAAATCTAAAAAGGCCGATCTGATCTCATTGACGCTACTCATAAAACACCTGTATGCGCGCGCGAAAACATGAATCTGCCTTATAACAAGACTGTTCTTCTGATTAAAGGGGGATATCTTTATTTTTTAATTTTGCAAAGAAATGCCCAATCGCATGCACGATACATAAAATTATGTATAGTTAGGCTTTTATGATTATTATTGCTGATAACTACGTAATTGTATACACTTCTTGACAGTATTTTTTTGTTAAAAATCTGAAAAATTTTCTATCAAAAAAAAGCAAATTCTTACTTAAACGATCGAATCATATTATATATCATTGGAGTTTCGTATGGGAGTATCTGTTTCTTCAGATCTAGTGCTTTGAATGTGTTATGCTAGATTTTCGGCGTATTTATACGAAACTAGGGGAAATAATTCTAAAGCGCTGCGGCAATTCCTTTAATAAAAGGTTGATAACGTACCCGAAACATATCGGTACGTTCGAAGCAGCCGCCGACCCTTGAATAACGGACAATGGTCTGGATGCTATTAGTTGGTCCAATTGGTGCAACCAGGATACCATTGCTAGCTAACAGTTCTATGAAAGGCTGTGGTTCATTTGGCTGTGACGGCCAAATGACAATACGATCGAAAGGTCCACTCTCTACAATGCTGCAATAGGCATCTGCTTGGCGCAAGATGACGTTGTCAACATTCAATATTTGAAAACATCGTCGCGCATGTTCACACAATGTTTTGTAACGCTCAATACTGGTAATCCGCCCGGCTAATCGCGCCATCAAAGCTGCTGTAAAGCCTGATCCTGTTCCTATTTCCAGAACTCTATGTTTTTTTTCTAATTGCAAAGATGAAATCAAGATAATCTGTTCATCTAGGCGTTCGATATATTCACCGCATGATATGGGAATGATACAATTATCCAATGCAAAAGCCGCATAAACAGGGTCAAGAAAATGCTGACGAGGAGTCTGCTCTAAGGCAGAAAAAATTCTTGAATTATCAATTCCTTTAGCCCGCAAACGCAAAAAAAGACTTATGAAAGCCTCTCCTATTGCAACTCCCTTCGGAGTAATCTTCATATCCTCCACCTACTTGACACATAAATTCTATAGGATATTAAAGCTCAAAAAGCTGATAACTCTTTGCACGAGCACAATTTTCATGATTAAAAAGTATAGTTGGGAGGTTACCTTTCTTTCAATTATATTTGCGAAATAAAAATCAATCTGCTTGATTTCATAGTTTTTTAGAAATTGTTATTTCTAATATCTCATATTTTTAATTCTTGGCTCAATACTCTTTAATCCACCCATATAAGTCTGCAGCGCCTTTGGGATGGCAATTTGACCGTCAGCCAGTTGGTAATTCTCCATGATAGCAATGAGACAACGACCAACCGCTGTTCCAGACCCGTTTAGCGTATGAACAAACTTCAATGCTTTCTCACCTGTACGACGATAACGAGTATTTATACGACGGGCTTGGAAATCACCGCATACTGAACAGCTTGAAATTTCACGATAGCCTCCCTGGCCTGGCATCCATACTTCTATATCATAGGTCTTGCGAGCAGAAAACCCCATATCGGCTGTGCAAAGCACAACAGTGCGAAATGGTAGTTCAAGGCGCTCAAGAATTTTTTCAGCACATCGAGTCATGCGCTCAAGCTCATCAAGAGCTGAGTCGGCACTCGTAATCGATACCATTTCTACTTTCCAGAACTGATGCTGACGCAAGATACCATGTGTATCTCTACCTGCTGAACCTACTTCGGAACGAAAACAAGGTGTAAAAGCTGTAAACCGTAATGGCAAAACATCAGCATTCAGAATTTTCTCCCGCACCAAGTTAGTAAGTGGCACCTCTGCTGTAGGAATAAGCCAATGCCCAGCTGTGGTACGGAATAGATCTTCTGCAAATTTTGGTAACTGCGCTGTACCGTAAATAGCATCATCACGTACCAGTAGTGGCGGAGAAACTTCCCGATATCCATGCTCTTGCGTATGCATATCAATCATAAATTGGCCGATTGCTCGTTCAAGATGTGCAAGTTCATCAAAAAGTATAGAAAAGCGAGCGCCAGAAATACGAGCTGCCTGTTCAAAATCCATTTCCCCCAACTGTGCGCCAAGTTCGTAATGCTCTTTTGGAGTAAAATCAAATATACGCGGCGTACCAATTTTCCTGATTTCAACATTGTCATTTTCATCATTACCAACCGGAATATCCTCTAATGGAATATTGGGAAGACATGATAAAATACCCTCAAGCGCGTTATTTAACTGGCGTCCTTCATCTTGTGCCTTTATAAGCCAAGAATTAAGCTTTGATACCTCCGTCTTTAATTCTTCGACGCGAGTAACATCACTAACCACCATAGCTTTTCTAATTTCATTAGAAGCTACATTACGACGCTCTCTGGCTTCTTGCATTCTAGTAATATGATCACGGCGCTTCTGATCCGCAAGCAGCACAGCACTCGATCGCGGCTCGGCATTTCTTTTAGCAAGAGCGTTGTCCAATGCCGCCGGGTTCTCGCGAATCCATTTAATATCAAGCATAGGTCATCCTCTCATGAGACTAATCCCTCTGCGTCAGGTATAATTGGCAATGATTCTCCATCAGGAAAAGTTTGTAGTTTATCATCTTTGTTTTTTCTCGATTCTGCGTGCCAAGAAAATGGAAATTTCGTAGAGTAGAATTGTTGGAAAGGCAAGTCCAAACATGCTAAACAGATCAATAGGAGTGATCATGGCTGCCATAACAAAGATCACTACAATAGCTAATCTGCGCACAGAAACTAACATGTCAGATGTCAAAAAACCAACCCGAGTCAAAATAGAGGTTGCTACTGGCAACTGAAATATTAGCCCAAATGATAAAATAAACGATGTCATGAAATCCAGATATTCAGAGATTTTCGCAACGAATTCAATTTGAAAATGACCATTTGGCATTATTTGTTGCGAAAGACTAAACCATAAAATAAACGGTGCAATAAGACAATAAACAACTGCAGCCCCGATCAAAAATAAAACAGGTGTTGCAATCAAAAACGGTAAAAACATTATCCGCTCATTTTTATAAAGCCCTGGCGCAATAAAACAATAAAATTGAAATGCTATATAGGGGAAAGCCAGTATGACGCCACCGAAAGCAGAAATTTTTAGTTTTGTCAGAAAGGTTTCTAATACCTGAGTTGATTGCAGGCGAATGTTCTCAGGACTTTCATTAAAAAATTTCATTGCCCACTGATAAGGAAGAAGCAAAATATCAAGGATATAATCCTTTATCATAAAGCAGATCATGAAGGCGATAAAAAAAGCAACTAATGATGCAATCAAGCAACGACGAAATTCTACTAGATGTTCTACAAGAGGTGCAGAATTCGCATCAATTTTTCTATCTTCTGAGGTCACGTCTTAAAACTTTCCTAAATGATTTTCTAAAGTCTTTATTTCTATTTTCTACTTTTATTGTTTGGATTTATTTTCCTCTGACAAAGTTCCTGGATATTGTAAAATTGGGGAAGCCTCATCGTAGATTTCTTTCTTGATATCATTTATATTCAATGGGCCAAGCAGATCATGCTTCTCCACATCATGAAGTGTATTCTCAATGTCCTGCATGTTAGCTTCGTGAATCACGTCATCCAAATGATCGCGAAAATCCTGGATAGCTGCACGCACGCGCACCATTGCTTTGCCTAAGGTTCGCACCATCCTAGGCATGTCTTTGGGCTCGACAACAATAATCAACACGATAATAATGACTAATAGTTCCAGAGCATCTATTCCAAACATAACCGCTTTTATCCAAATAAACAGTTGTAATCAGGATTCTCTATTTTTTGAGCAATGACCAGCTTCCTTAAAAGTAGCCTTTTGTATATCTAACTCAATGGCCTTCCCAATATTCGACGATGGCGACTCATTATTCAATGACGTCATTATCATCCTTAAGGCCTTTTTTAAAACTTTTAAGGCCTTTAGCAAAATCTTCCATAAAGTCGGAAATTTTTCCACGACCAAACAGCAGAAGTATAATAATAAGTATCGGAATAAGATGCTGTGGGGCAAAAAGATTCATCCTATTTTAAACTCCTAAAGGCATTTTGCAATGCACTGATTTAATATTAAAAAATCAAAAATAGCGCATAGGCTGCGAAAGCTAAAGAAAATTTTGAGTTATTATAAAATAATTCACAGTCAAAAAATGGTGTTAAATCAAAGAAATAAATTTACCACAAACCTTTTAGGCCATTACTACGCTATGCACAAATTCAAAAAAACTCATAAACTGTGTTCCTAAGAAATCCAAATCATATAATAATAGCCCATCTGTCCTTTGTAATCTGTTTTAGAGTGCGTCAGAAATGGTCATATCAGTGCAATTGCACAATATTTAATGCTGTATTTCAAGGAGAATATTTTTATGCAATATTCTATGCGAGATCGTTTGATTATTGGCTTAGATGTTCCTGATATTATTTCAGCAGAAGCGATTGTTAAAAAATTAGAAGATAGAGTTAATTGCTATAAAATTGGCTATCAATTACTTTTCGCTGATGGTCTTGATTTTGCAAAAGAGCTTGTTGCATCTGGTAAAAAAGTATTTCTTGATATGAAATTGCTTGACATTGATAATACAGTTACACGCAGTATTGAAAATATTCTGCGTATCGGTGCATCGATGCTGTCATTGCATGCCTATCCTAAAGTAATGCGAGCAGCTGTGGCTGCGGCTAAGGGAACAAATCTGCGCTTATTAGGTGTTACAGTTCTAACCTCAATGGATCAAGCAGATCTAAGAGAAGCAGGTTATCACGATACGCCTGAAATGTTGGTCTTGAAACGTGCTCGTCAAGCACGCAAAGCTGGCATGGGAGGCGTTGTTGCCTCGGCAGCAGAGGCCCATATTTTGCGCCCAATTATTGGTGAAAAAATGATGTTGGTAACACCAGGTATTAGGCTGAAGAGAAATAATCATGATGATCAAAAACGCATCGTGACCCCTGGACAGGCTATAAAAGCTGGAGCTAGTCACTTAGTCATTGCGCGTCCAGTTATTAAAACAGAAAACCCTATTGAAGTTGTACAGGAGATTTTGCGTGATATGAAAGAAAATGCAAGAGACAAGAGTTTTTCGTAAATTATAGCATTAATGATCGGGGCGCGTCGCTTATAGCTCGATTGCATTCGGAAATTTAGAAAAGCATGATTTTATAATCAGTAGACATTTTTCTCTCTGATTTTGATTATGCATAAGCCTTATATTTGCATACCTAAAATTTATCCAATGACAACTGTATCAAAATTATATATGCCCAGAAATAAATGATGCTAAGCAGCATCTCTGCTGAACAAAGACAATCAAGTGCTGTAACTAAAAAATTATCGTAAGGTAGTGTCTCAAATAATCGCTATGATACGCAATTCAAAGATTTTTGATAGCCGACTAATTGAACACTTTCGTCTGCGGGCTTTCAGAAAAGCAACAGCTGGTATTGATTTTTTAGCTGCCCTAATGGCTAAGGATCTTGAAGTACGTTTAGCTACCATTGACCGATACTTCACCTGTGCTATTGATCTTCATGGTCATACTGGACTCGCTGCAAACGCTATGGCACATTCAGGAAAGGTAGCTAAAATAAAGCGAATTGAGACTTCAGCGGAATTTTTAACACAGCACTATCCTTCTGTGATATGTCCTCGTGAAAAGCTTTCTTTGAATCCACAACAAGCTGATCTGATTGTTTCACTGCTTTCTCTTCACATGACCAACGATATACTAAGTGTTCTTGTCCAAATAAAAAATGGATTGAAGCCAGATGGGTTATTTCTTTCTGTCATGTGCGGCAATGGTACGTTGGGCGAATTGCGTGAATGTTTATTGCAGGCTGAAAATGAACTTTATGGTGGTGTCCATCCGCGAGTTTTTCCCTTTGCTGACATACGCGACGCGGGCACATTGCTGCAACAGGCGGGATTCGCTATACCTGTAACTGATATAGAAAATATTATTGTGAGGTATAATACAGCGTTTGATCTGATCGCTGATTTACGTGCCATGGGTATACAAAATACGCTGCTAGCGCGTTCACGACAACCAGTCTCACGTCGCTTTTTTATACGTGTTGCAGAAATTTATGCTCAACATTTCAGTGACCCTGATGGACGTATCCGTGCAACTTTTTCATTTATCTGGATGTCTGGTTGGACCCCGCACATAAATCAGCAAAAACCGATGAAACCAGGAACAGCACAAATGTCATTCGCCAAAATATTATCTCCGATCAAAAGAGAAAAATGAAACTGCTGTGAGCACACCAACCTATTATTTTGTTCATTTATTTTTCTGACAATTTCCAATTGTCATCTTCGTCAAAAACCTTTTTATCCATTTCTCCCAAAATTCGACTGGCAATCGTTCCTGCTATCATGGATCCATTAACATTGAGTGCAGTACGCCCCATATCAATCAACGGCTCTATAGAAATAAGGAGAGCTACCAGCGTAACCGGCAACCCCATGGTAGGTAGTACAATCAAGGCAGCAAATGTTGCTCCACCTCCAACACCTGCGACGCCAATCGAACTTACAACAACAATACCAATCAGCATCATTATCCAGAAAGGATCGAATGGATTAATCCCGACTGTTGGTGCAATCATTGTTGCTAACATGGCAGGATAAATCCCCGCACATCCATTTTGACCGATTGTTGCACCAAATGAAACGGAGAAACTTGCAATTTCTTGTGGCACACCGATACGGTGTGTTTGCGCTTCGATATTCATTGGAATACTGGCTGCACTTGAGCGGCTTGTGAAAGCAAAGGTTAATACCGGAAAAACTTTTTTAAAAAAACGAATAGGGTTAATACCAGAAATAGCAAGAAGAGCTCCATGCACTATAAACGTGATTGCTATAGCTAAATAAGATGCAATGATAAATAATCCAAGTTTCAGAATTGCATTGGCATCAGATGTGGCTACTACCTTAGTTATAAGCGCAAATACACCATAAGGTGTCAGTCGTATTACCAGATGAACCAACTTCATTATCCAGAATTGCAGTGTATTGATTGCCCGAAATATACATTCTCCTTGAACCCTATCATCATGCTTTAGCTGTATGGCAGCTAAACCAAGAAATGACGCAAAAATTACTACGGCCATGACAGAGGTTGAATTAGCCCCTGTTAAATCAGAAAAAGGATTGTTCGGAATCAATGAAAGTATAAGTTGCGGTGCAGTCAAGTTGGAAATACGGCTAACATAATGCGTTTCAAGTGTATTGAGATAAACGGTCTCAGGCACCTCCTGCAGTAGCCCTTGTGCACTAAGATTCATAAGATTAACAGAAAAAACACCAACGAGCGCTGCAATCATCACGCTAAAAAGGAGGATGCCGATTGTAATGGCGCTAATTTTGCCAAGCGAAGACGCATCATGAAGACGAGCAACTGAGGCAAGAATCGATACGAAAACAAGCGGCATGACAATCATTTGCATCAAACGCACATAGCCTTTACCAACAATATCGAACCATTCTACCGATTTTTCAAGAACAACACTGTCTGCTCCATAAATGAAATGCAAAACAACTCCAAATAAAACACCTCCAATTAATCCAGAAAAAACTTTTACAAAAAGAGTTGAGCAAAAATGTGAAACTGAAAGCAATCCAAAAAGCAATCCAATAAAAACGGCAAGATTAGTAAAAAATGCAATTGACATTTATCAAGAATTCCTCATAATCAAGGCTGTGGGTTTTGGATTTAAAATTCTAATCGCAATGGCTAATAAGATCCATATGCCAAATACTGCTTCAAACAGAATTTTCTGTAAATTCCTACTGCTGAATGCAAAAGGAGAGATATTTGCGTACGTAAATTTATAGAGAACGTTGAAGCTACTCTTTAAAAATGCAGAAGTAAAAAGTGATACACTATCTTCTCTATCTTTGATTTTTGGTTTTCATCCTATTGTTTATAGAACCGATCCATATCGGGATTTGCTTACATGTAAATTCAACAGAATCAGATCAAAATAGAAAATACTTCATTTAAGTGATAATTTCATTGTGGCTAGGCAAGAAGCTTACATAGGAATGGAAGAAGTGGAAGATCAGCAGCAGGCATCGGGTAATTTGCGAACTCGTCACTTGAAAGCCATCGCAAGACCTGACCTTCCTTTGGCTTAGGCGTGCCTTCAAACTTGCGACATACATAAAGCGGCATCAAGAGATGAAATGTATCGTAAGCATAGCTAGTGAAAACAAAAGGAGTTATCCATTTGGTCCTGATAACAAGCCCTAGCTCCTCATAAAGCTCTCTTATCAAGGTTTCCTCAGGCTTTTCATGCAACTTGATCTTTCCACCTGGCAATTCCCACAACCCAGCCATGGACTTGCTTTTTGGTCGCTGCGCAAACAAAATTCGACAATTTTTATTGATCAATACACAAGCCACAACAAGTACAAGAGGATTTCTCTTCATATTTTTCCATAGGCTCCATATAGACTTTGATGAATAACATTACGTAAAGGCCGGCCTGTGAGTTAAATCTTTTGAAGATGGTTTTCTTACAATAACAACGTTATTGCCATTATCGGAATTAAAGCAGCTCAACAAATTTGATTGCTTCGATTGCTATGGGCTCCTAATTATGCTCAAAAGAAACTTCCGCCACTCAAGCTTAATCACATAAACGTTTCAAAGTACCCAGACAGCAACAATAAGAACCAGTAACTCAACTTCTATAATCACCGTTAATCATCACATAGTCTCTCGTAAGATCACATGTCCATACTTTCGCTGCACCATTGCCAAGGCCGATGTCAGCACGGATATAGATTTCACTACTTCTCATATAGTGGGAGGCTATCGTTTCTGAATAAGTAGAATCACGTTCACCATCAACAGCAAAGCGCTGAGAGCCAAACCAAATCGATAAACGATCACGATCCGCTTCCTCACCAGCTTTACCAACTGCCATTACAACACGACCCCAATTAGCGTCTTCTCCTGCAACGGCAGTCTTGACAAGAGGCGAGTTAGCAATGGACATCGCAATTTTTTTAGCAGACACATCTGATACTGCTCCAGTAACATGGACTTCTATCAATTTGCGAGCACCTTCCCCGTCACGAACGATCTGTAGTGCAAGATTCAGCAAAAGACTTTTAACTGCTTCGGCAAAAGTTTTATATCGTGGATCACTGCGTACATTCAAGTATGGCATACCCTTTTTTGTAGCACTGCCTGTTGAAAATAGAAGCAGTGTATCCGAGGTTGAGGTATCACTATCAACCGTAATAGAATTAAAGCTAAGGCCAACGCCATCTTCTAAGATTTCCTGCAGAATAGGAGCGGAAACTGGAGCATCAGTCACAATAAAAGACAGCATAGTTGCCATATCAGGTGCAATCATACCTGCACCTTTGGCAATTCCATTGATTGTCACTTCATAACCATCTAGATGCACCTTGCAGGTCGTTATTTTAGCAAATGTATCTGTTGTCATAATGGCCTTAGCCGCTTCGAACCAATTATCCTCCTTTGCTTTCGCGCTTAAAGGCGCAAAAAGATGGACAAGTTCTCTTGCATCAAGTGGTTCACCAATAACTCCAGTAGATGCAAGATAAATTTCATTGACAGGACAGCTAAGTGCCGTTGCTGCGGCTTCGGACATCAATTTAACCGCTGTTCTACCCTTTTTCCCAGTAAAGGCATTAGCATTTCCGGAATTGACAACCACCCCACGAGCCCTAGCATGGGCAAGGATAGAGCGACAATGATCAACAGGGGCTGATGGACAGCGCGAGCGTGTAAAAACACCTGCAACATCTGCCGCTCTCTCAAAGATCAGAAAAAGAAGATCTGTCCGGTTTTTGTATCTAATTCCTGTTTTTGCTGTCGCCATTCGCACACCAGCAAGAGTCGGCATATCAAGACAACTCTGGCTAAAAGGGAGAAAAGTCATCGTCATAACGAAAACTCCTATTTTATCATGCTAATCTTCAAATTCACCTAGACTTTCTTCATCTGACATCACTTTCTGCATAGCCTTAGCAACCGATTCGTCCGGATAAGAAACTTTCAAGGTTGAAAGCACTTCCTTCTGCAGGTCATTATAACGTTCGCGTAGAATCATATTCTGAATATATAGCTTAGCATCTTCTAATGATAAAGGTTCTTTCTTGCGCATATCCTCTACCTTGATAATATGCCAGCCAAACGACGTTTTAACAGGCTTCTTGGTGTATTCTCCTACTCTTAATGCAAAAGCTGCCTCTTCAAACGGTTTAACCATTTGTCCTTTGGTAAAATAACCAAGATCTCCTCCTAAAGAAGCTGAACCATCAGTTGAAACCTTCTTAGCCAGCTGCTCAAAATTCTCACCTACATCAAGACGCTTGATTAGATCTACTGCTTCCTTATCTGTTTTTACCAAGATGTGGCGAGCGTGAACTTCCAGTTCTTTGGATAAATTCCCAACTTCCTTTTCATATTGACCTTCGATTTCCTTATCGGAAACCGGAAATATAATTTTTGTATCGAGATACATTTGCTGTAATACCGATTCTTTCATAATTTTCATACGTTTCCTAAAATCATCCGTCTTATCCAGTTTTACAGCCTGTGCCGCATTAGAAAATGCTTTTAACTTCACTAGAGCACGTAGAGTCTGCAAGCGACGTTCCTCTATCGTCTGATCTGATTCCCGGTTCATAATCTTTGTCCACTCATCGATCATGTCGGTAGTCAGCGGTTCGCCATCAATAACAGCCATAACATGAGATGAATTAACAAGTGTTTGCGAAGATTTTTCATGAGCGTTTAGCACAGGTAGTTTAAGCAAAATCAGCGATAATGCAAACAGGATTTTCCTACAATTGTGTTTCATTTTTTAAGTATCCTCAGACGTTCAAAATCATTGGCATAGTGATTAACGGTAGGAGAGCAGAATTTCTGACACATTTCCTCTCAATTTTAAGTATTTATCCTTTAAATCCCATGCAAAATGCGAAGGTAGAAAACACAAGCCCTAGCTTAAACAAAACGCGCCAACATTGACATCATTCGACCTCATTCTTATCTCTCTGGAAGCTTGGCGTCCAGGGTGTTTATCTGCAATATTTTGATTGTTATCAACATTGTTTAAATCCTCATGCTTGCACCACCTGCGCAGCAGGTGATAAATTGTTAAAAGTAAGTACAGTAGAAAGGACCAGAAATGGTCAGTTTAGGTGGTTTAGCACGCAGATTTTTCGGCTCAGCCGATGAACGACGCATCAAGATATTGCGTCCATATATAGCTGAAATCAATGCGCTGGAAGACAAATTTATAGCCCTGAATGATAAAGAGTTGAGAAGAAAAACCGAAGAATTTCGTAAGCGTCTATCTGATGGGGAAGAGCTTGATTCATTATTACCAGAGGCCTTTGCCACAATACGAGAAACAGCGAAACGCATACTAGATATGAGACCTTTCGATGTTCAGCTTATCGGCGGTATGGTGCTGCATAAACGCGGTATTGCCGAAATGCGTACCGGTGAAGGTAAGACACTTATGGCGACGATGCCTGTCTACTTAAATGCTCTGACAGGAAAAGGTGTTCATGTGGTGACTGTAAATGATTATTTAGCAGCTCGAGATGCTGAAATTACGGGAGAAATCTATGATTTTTTAGGACTTACTACCGGTATTATTATGCATGATTTGGATAATGAAGCACGCCGTGCGGCCTACGCCTGTGATATAACTTATGCTACCAATAATGAACTTGGCTTTGATTATCTGCGAGATAACATGGTTTTTAGGAGAGATCAAATGGTGCAGCGCGGGCATCATTATGCCATTGTTGATGAGGTCGATTCTATTCTGATTGATGAGGCACGCACGCCGCTTATCATATCCGGCCCACTTGAAGATCGTTCCGATTTTTACAATCGGATTGACAAATTTATTTCACCACTCTTTCCGGAAGATTATGACATTGACGAGAAGCAGAAAACAGCGACATTTACGGAATTTGGAACAGAAAAGATAGAAAAGATGCTTTCTAAAGCAAACTATCTCAAAGGTGAAAGTCTTTACGATATTGAAAATGTTACAGTTGTTCATCACGCTAATAATGCACTGCGAGCGCATAAGTTGTTCCAGCGTGATAAGGATTATATCGTGCGTAATAACGAAGTCGTCATCATTGATGAATTTACAGGGCGCATGTTACCTGGTAGGCGTTATTCAGAAGGACTACACCAAGCACTTGAAGCCAAAGAGCATGTGGCAATCCAGCCAGAAAACCAAACGCTTGCCTCTATCACTTTCCAAAATTATTTTCGCATGTACGGGAAACTTGCTGGTATGACAGGCACGGCGGTAACTGAAGCAGAAGAATTCAGCAGTATCTATGATCTCGAAGTTGTTGAGATTCCTACCAATCTTCCGGTGCAGCGTATTGATGAAGATGACGAAATTTATCGTACAGAAGAAGAAAAATACCAAGCGATTATCCGTGATATTCGTCAATCTCTTGCTAAAAACCAGCCTGTTCTGGTTGGTACTATCTCTATTGAAAAATCAGAACAATTGGCAAAACGGCTATACAAGGAAGGTGTTCGCGATTTTCAGGTTCTTAATGCTCGTTATCATGAACAGGAGGCATACATTGTTGCACAAGCAGGTGTATCCGGGACACTAACAATTGCCACTAATATGGCTGGCCGCGGTACAGACATCCAACTTGGAGGTAATGTTGAGATGCGTATCAAAAAACAACTAAAAGATGTCCCTGAAGGACCTGAACGAAAAGCTCGCATTGAGGCAATCCGCATGGATGCAACCCGCCTCAAAGAAAAAGCGCTTTGTGCCGGCGGTCTTTATGTGCTAGCAACCGAGAGGCACGAAAGTCGACGTATTGACAATCAACTGCGTGGACGATCAGGTCGCCAAGGTGATCCTGGTCGCTCAAAATTCTTTCTTTCTCTCCAGGATGATCTGATGCGAATATTCGGCTCGAATCGCATGGAGCGCATGTTACAGAAACTGGGTTTGAAAGAAAATGAGGCCATCATTCATCCCTGGATCAATAAGGCCATTGAAAAGGCACAGAGAAAGGTTGAGGCACGCAATTTCGAAACTCGCAAAAATCTGCTTAAATATGATGATGTGATAAATGACCAGCGTAAGGTCATTTTTGAACAACGCATGGAAGTGATGGACAGTACAGATTTAACAGAAATGATTAATGAAATGCGAGAAACTGTTGTCTGTGATCTAGTTGAAAGCCATTTTCCACCAGATACTTATTCTGAGCGATGGAATCCTGATGGCCTTGCAGATGATTTATGCAAATTCTTTAATCTCAGATTGCCCATTTCCAAATGGGCAAGTCAAGACGGTATTAACGAAAAACAAATTCTTCAGCTTGTCTGTGATTCTGTCAATGAAAAAGCAACTGAGCGCACAAAACGTTTCGGTCCTCAGATCGTAGAGTATTTCCAAAAAATCATATTACTGGAAACAATCGATACTTTATGGCGTGAACATCTTTATAATCTTGAACATCTGCGCTCAACTGTTGCTTTCCGCGGGTATGCTCAGCGTGATCCCCTCAATGAATACAAGACCGAATCCTTCGAGCTTTTTCAAGCGATGCTTGTCTCTCTGCGTCGCGATGTTACATCAAAACTTATGCGTTTTGAGCTCCTGCAGGAATCCAAGATCCCATCGAAGTTACATACAGATGATCACCCGATCTTTGATATTGCAAGCAAAGATAATAACACATTTTTGATCTCACATAAACAGGAAGAACATAACTCAAAAAAAACTATGAAATGGACAAAAGTAGGACGTAATGATCTCTGTCCCTGCGGCTCCAAAAAGAAATACAAACACTGTCATGGTTCATTTATTTAGCCTATTGTCTGACGCTACCTCTAGGCATTTTCATATGTTAAATATAAATTTTGCTGCAAAATGTCTTAGTTTTCGAAATTATATCGGTGCTATATTTGGTTCAGATACCGTTAGTACCGCTGAAAGCCTTAGAAAAATAGTTTTCTAGGTTTATTGACATGATATCTGGTTATAAATTTATCTATTTACTATTTTATTATTAATTTTAGTGATATTTTGGTCATATTAATATTGTAAATCAGTATGTGGCTTTTCTACAGCTATCAGATAGCTGGTGTTGGTCATTTGTTAACGCGGATATTGAAGTGGAAGCAATATATCTTTAATTCTTTGAATCATACAGATAAAATATCGCTTTTCCAAAATTGGTGTGTAGCACTTGATTTTTCCATTTCATCTTCAGATGATGTTCAAGTTATCAAGGCTATGATGCTTGCATAAATACGATATTGCTAAACAAGTCGCTAAAGACAAAATACTTATGGTAATGATGATTGATTATCGCATCATTTCGATAGCTAAGTTCCTCAATCACTAAATCGATATCAAAGGTTGCTTTATTAATTCAAGATTTTCTACAGGCGTTATTCATATTGAAGACTTCAACTACTTAGGATTTAATTCTATTAAACATTAGGCGAATGTAAATATAATCTCTCTAAAATGGAAGTATAGTTCATACTTGTGCGCAAGCAAAAGTCGTATGCAAGAAATAAAACTTCCAGCGATACAACAAGCAACTGCCGCTCAACTCTCGTATCTAATCATAGAAAATTACAGAGATTAGAGGTGAAAAATTTCTACTACCATACATATAATCAAATATTACGTTAAATTCTCTATACTTTCGAGACTGTCGTTCAAAGCTATATCAATATATTCAGCCGATTCAATTGCTGTTTTGACTTTCCTGTTTGTACATTATTCGGAGTATGAGCAGTATTTTTCTGCTGATCGCGTAATTTTCTGCTATCAATTTTTTCTGTTATTCTAGAAATAACATTTTCAATTATCCGCATTCCGGTATTGTCTCCAAGCGTCATGATAGACTCAGGATGAAACTGCACAGCGGTAACAGGCTCATACCTGTGCTCGATGCCCATAATAATGCCATCTTCAGTTTCTGCAGTTACGATAATATCATTAGGAAGATGTGCTCGGTCAGCAAAAATTGAATGATAGCGACCGACAGTTATTTCCTCTGGTAATCCAGCAAAGACAGTACCCGGTGTTATGATGCGGATGCGTGAAGATTTGCCATGAACTGGTACACTTAATTGCTTTAATTTACCACCATAGGATTCTACAATAGCCTGTAGACCAAGGCAGATACCGAAGATAGGCAAACGTTGGCTGCGTGCCTTAGCGATCGTGGTAGCACAATCAAAATCTTTCGGCCATCCAGGACCAGGGGAAAGAATTAAAAGATCCGGATTAATCTGCTTGAACATATTATCGGAAACAGGTGCCCGGAGAGTTATCACTTTTGCCCCTGTTTGACGGAAATAATCGGCAAGAGTATGCACAAAAGAATCTTCATGATCAATTAAAAGAATACGTATACTTTTCTCCAACTGCCTGTTTTCTTGTCGAGTATTATCTATATTTTTTGTTTCGCTCGCAGCAATAGCAGCAAGAAGGGCGGAGGCTTTTAGTTCTGTTTCTGCTTCCTCCTCTTTTGGTACAGAATCAAAAAGCAATGTCGCACCCGCCCGTACAGAGGCGATGCCATTCTTAATACGGATTGTGCGCAATGTCAGACCGGTATTCATATCTCCATTGAAAGAAACCATGCCGATTGCGCCACCATACCAAGCACGCGCGCTTTTTTCATGATTTTCAATAAACCGCATAGCCCATAGTTTTGGCGCACCAGTAACAGTAACAGCCCAAGCATGAGACAGAAAAGCATCAAAGGCATCCATATCTTCACGTAAGCGTCCTTCAATATGATCAACCGTATGGATAAGACGTGAATACAACTCGATCTGGCGGCGACCGATAATTCGCACTGATCCCGGTTCGCAGACACGACTTTTGTCATTGCGGTCAACATCCGAACACATAGTCAATTCAGATTCATCTTTTTCTGAATTCAAAAGTTTTAATATCTGCTTGGAATCGGAAAGCGCATCTTTGCCGCGTTTAATTGTTCCTGATATCGGACAAGTTTCAACTCGACGACCTGAAACTCGCACGAACATTTCCGGTGAAGCGCCGACCAAATATTCCTGATGACCAAGATTGATAAAGAAAGAGTAGGGGGAAGGATTATTCTGTTTTAGCGTATGAGAGATAGCAGCAGGGCTACTTATGCAGCGTTTATAAAACGTTTGCCCAGGTACTACTTCAAACAAATCACCGCGCTTAAAGCTTTCTTTTGCCATACGAACAAGGTTAGCATATTCACCTGGTTGATGATCACCATGCGGAGGAGAATTCTTTGTTTTCCGGAATGGCATATCTTCTGTTTCACGTGGCATTCCTCTGGTTGATTTTTTGCTGATCTCAAAATCATAGTGATTAATCCAAGCTTTTTCCATGTAATGGTCAACCAAAAGTATGGAGTCAGGTAAATAAAGAACCAGATCACGCTGATCATCTGGGCGGGAAATTTTGAGTGTAACAGGATCAAATTGAAAAGCAAGATCATAGCCAAAAGCGCCGAAAAGACCAAGATTGCTATCTTCAGCTGAAAAAAATAACTCCATGACAGCACGAAGAACTGTAAAAACAGAAGGTATGCGTGATCGTTTTTCCTCGGGAAAACTGCCAGAAGGCAAAGCAACATCAAGACTAAGTTTATCTGAAAAAGAGTCACAAACTTGTACATCATTAAGATTTTGCATGGCTGGAAGAATTGCTTCCAGTAGAATCTTGCCCCGCTCATTCAGCGCTTCAAATGTAACATGTCTCTGGCGGGCGCTGATAACAACTGGCGGATCAATAACAGCTGTGTCCCATCGGATATATCGGCCAGGATATTCATAATTAGAGGAAAATATTGCGCCACGCCGACTATCCAATTTTTCTACTATATGATCAATAGCACCCTCATAAGCAATTTCTTCACGATAGCGAGAAACAAGAATACCTACCTTAGTTTCATAATGTGTAACTGTATTTACCATAGCCATTCCGTTTCCGTTATTTAAATTCTCTAATTGCTCCTGTACACTTCTGCTCCACCGCAGTCTCTGCCATAAAATTCGTAACTGATCTTCCAAAAATGCCTTTGCTTCTTCTTGAACGAATGTCAGAAAGAAATACAAAAGGCCGCTCGGAATTTCGTCGCGGCCTCACTGGTCATGCATAACAATCCCGTGTAGGCCACATCTAGCGACCCAACTACTAAATTTGATTGTTGAAAAATAACCACAACCTCCCTTCACTATATGTCATCAGCATGACAATGCAATTAATTTTTGATATCTGTCGAAATTCTCAATCTTAAGCAGTTCTAAATAAATAAAGCAGCAACAAATATCCACAAGACACGGCTATTTTTCTCATCTGAGAACGATGGTATCAAAAATAAAACTCTTTATTCATTGAATGACGAGTTCTTCAATAATAAATTAGATTATCTATGGTAACAAATAACTAAAGGAAATCTAGAACTTACATATAAAGAATAGGCACAAAAACAGAGAATCCCTACCATTGGCACTCAGATAGAAAATAAAACTCACAATTCTAAGTAACCTCAGTCTTCAAAGTGTATTTTGCCATTCGTAAGCAATCTGGAACTTATGCAACTTGCAAGTAATATAAACAAAATTATGGCATACATTTATAAACATTTTCATCTCAGCCTTGCATTGGATATTCTTTTGATAGAAGATTTGATTTTCAATCAAGAGTCTATTAAAAACGGGTGCTCTTATATCTTCGATTTTAGTTTTTTATAAACTAAATTCATCCTTATATTCGAATATCATATTCGTAAATTTCACCAGATAATATTTGACAGCTTTTCTATGTATGCTAACTGCATCCTTTAGATAAAAGATTTTAAGATGGGTATGCAAAATGATATTTTATAGGATGGTTGCTTGTTTGTTAGGGTTTCTTTGGGCTTTTTCCAGCACAGCGCAGGAATCTAAATCGTGCAGAACTGTTCGTTTTGTGGAAATAGGCTGGACAGATATTGCAGTAACTACGAAAGTGACGGAGCGCATTTTGCATGCTCTTGGTTATGAAACCGAAGAGCGTTTTTTGTCTTTACCTGCTACTTATGCTACCCTTTCCATGGGAGATGCTGACGTGTTCCTTGGCTATTGGCAGCCCTCTATGGTGCCAGATATAAAGCCTTATATTGAAAGTGGAACAGTTGAGATCGTACGGGTTAATTTGAAAGAGGCTAAATATACATTGGCAGTTCCGCAATTCATTTATGATGAAGGTCTTAAAAGTTTTAATGATATAGCCCGTTTTTCTGATAAACTTGCCTATACTATTTACGGCGTTGAGCCAGGTAATGATGGCAACCGCGTTATTCTGTCTATCATTGAAAAAGGGGCTTATGGTCTTAGAGATTTCCATTTGGTTGAATCATCTGAACAAGCTATGCTCTCAGAAGTAGAAGCACGAATTGCCATGCGCCAGCCGATTGTATTTTTGGGATGGGAACCGCATCCTATGAATAGGCGCTTTAAAATAGCGTATCTTTCAGGAGGAGATGATTTTTTTGGCCCTCATTACGGCCGGGCAACAGTTAGCACTAATGTACGCAAAGGTTATTTACAGCAATGTGCCAATGTTGGTCGTCTACTGCAAAATCTGGAATTCAGCCTTGATATGGAAAATGAGATTATGAAAAATATCCTTTATAGAAGTCAAGAACCTGAGAAAGCTGTTGAAGATTGGTTGCAAGCAAATCGTTCTTCCCTTGATCGTTGGTTTGATGGTGTTAAGACATGGAATGGCAAAAGTGGGCTTATTGCGATGCAAGCGTCGCTTAGCCGTTAAGATCAGAAATTGTAAAAGCTATGGCTTCCGAAATTTAACGGATTATTGACTGCCATTTCTAATGGGGTGTGCACTTCTTATTTGTTTTAAAACTTATACAAATGTGAGATCTTTGTTTGAATATTGAAGTATAAGAGTTATGGAACGAGCAAGTTATCAACTTGCATGTTGGTTTTTTAGTTTGTCATAATCATATAGCTTTTCACTGGCCGGTTCGTGCTGATAATCTTGAGGAAGAGGTACGAGTATGTTGCGCATATTTATTTAAGGTCAGAGAGATGTTTTCAGGAGATGTATGTGGAAGCTCTTACGGCCTGCAAAATACCTATTGGATGGTTATTGAATGCCACTGTTATTTGGTTAAAGTATCATGCCTCAGAACTATTTACTTTCATAAGAGCATTTTTGAGTATCTGTCTTGGTGCTACGTTTGATTTTCTGATGTATCCACCATTTCTTGTAGCGCTTCTACTAATTTTTTCAAATACGCTTGTGCAAAACTATCTCTGGCGTGCACTTGTTGTTTGTAGCTTACTGTTCCTTGTTTTTTTGGATTATTATTGTCTTATTGGCATGCATCTATTCACGATTGCTGCAATGATCGGCATCATGACTGCTGCGCTACTGATGCAAGATAAGTGGAATTTATCACAAAATCATTTATGGTGTGCCTTTATCACCATTTTTTTAGCAGTCATAGATCGTTTTTGGCTTGGGGCATATATACCTTTGTCTTTTTCCTTGATCGCAATTTTTGCAATTCTGGCGTGGTTTATGCAAAAGAGCTGGTCGGTTGTTATTCTTACCATTGCTGGTTTTCTTTTTATTATCAACCAAGGATACTGGCGAGATACCATGGAAACGCTTAGTGTTCTATTATGGGCCTGTATTCTTTGCATGGGTATTGGCGTGCCTTGTGGTATCTTTGCGGCGCATCATCCTCTTTTTCGCCGCTTTTTACAGCCATTTCTTGATTTAATGCAAACGTTGCCTGCTTTTGTTTATCTCATACCAGCTCTATTTTTTTTTCGTATTGGTATGGTACCAGGCCTAGTTGCGACGTTTGTTTTTGTTCTGCCAATACCAATACGTCTGACAGAAACTGGTATATCATCAACCCCGAAAACACTTCTTGAAGCTGCAGAAGCATTTGGTGCAAGCAGTTGGAAGCTTTTATGGAAGATTGAATTGCCACACGCATTACCTGCTATTCGTGCTAGTATGACACAAACAATCATGCTGTCCTTGTCAATGGTTGTCATCACAGCTACTGTTGGCGGAAATGGGCTTGGTGTTAAAGTCTATCGCGCATTGCAAACAAGTAATATAGCTCTTGGTTTTGAAGCCGGATGTGTCATTGTCGTCCTAGCTATTGTTCTCGATCGAATATTCCGTCCCGGAAAGAGATGTTGATATGGTATCAATCAGCATTGTAAACGTTTCTGTTATCTTTGGTAAGAAAAAGGATATTACACTAAATGCCGCTGATCGTGGCCTATCTCGTGCGCAAATCAAGGCCGAAATAGGAACCGTATTAGGAGTACATAATTGTACGCTTCAAATTAAAGAGGGCGAAACTCTTGTCTTAATGGGACTGTCTGGCTCTGGAAAATCAACACTGCTCAGAACAGTAAACGGTTTGACAAAACCTTTACGTGGCCAAGTTAAGATTGATCATGAAGACCGTACTTTTTATGTTAATGAATTGCGACCGCAACAATTGCAATATTTACGTACAAACCTAGTTTCTATGGTATTTCAACACGTTGCTCTTCTGCCGTGGCGTAGTGTTGCAGATAACGTAGGATTAGGCTTAGAAATCGCTGGAATAGCCAAAGCACGTTGCAGAACTATTATCATGGAGCAACTTGAACTTGTTGGCTTAGAAGAATGGGCTGATAAGCCAATAATGGAGCTTTCAGGTGGTATGCAGCAGAGGGTTGGTCTTGCTCGTGCTTTTGCAACCGGAGCTCCAGTTTTATTGATGGATGAGCCATTTTCGGCGCTTGATCCGCTCATCCGAAAACGTCTTCAAGATGAATTGCGTGTGCTGCAGCGTCGTTTGAAAAAGACAATTATTTTTGTCAGCCATGATCTTGATGAGACCATTCGAATGGGCGATCGAATCGCTATAATGAGAGATGGACGCATTATCCAGAGTGGAAGCCCTAAAGATATCGTGCTTACACCGATTGATTCTCATGTGGCAGAATTTGTTTGCCATATTAATCCACTGACGTTTTTAACAGCAGCAGATATTATGCGCCCTTATACTCAAGAGGCTGCTGTAAAAAATAATCTATCAGCCATGGCAAAAGCTGAAACATCTCTTGGCGATTTAGCTCAAGCAATTAGTCGCATGCCAGGCAATATTGGGGTTTCTGATAAAGGTATTCTTGTTGGGATTGTATCCACAGAAGATATTGTGGCACATATAGCAAATTGCAAAAGATATTAACGTTTTAACTCTTACTTATATTTTTGGCATCTGATTTTTTGATTTTTGTTTGCATTCTTATAGATTTATAGCAATTCTTTTATAATTGATGTGTCTTATATGCTATTCTTTGTTTGACAATAATCGTTGAGTTAAATAACTATAGGAGTTGGTCGTCTTTAGATTGTGGGGTCCGAGAACGAGATTCTCTTTTCGAGGAGAATTTTGCGGCAGTTTATAGATGGCTGGAATTAGTGGCGGCTAGCGGCGGGGTGCGTAGTTTTATGCATAGCCTTGATTATCAATTCACGTGTTTAAAAAGCTGGATTGAAGGCTAGTTATTTGGTTGACGCAAGCATAGCCAATCGTATTTGTGCGTGTTTGTGTCTGTAATCTTTCGGTATGATGGATAATTGAATGACAAGTGAACTGACGTTCGAAAATTTGGTCTTGAATACAGAAAAGGCGAGTGGCCTTTTGACGGCAATGGCCAATGAAAAGCGTTTGCAAATCTTATGCGAGCTTTCCGAGAAGGAATTATCAGTTGGCATGCTTGCTGAAAAAGTTGACCTTAGCCAGTCAGCCCTTTCGCAGCATTTGGCAAAATTGCGTGCTTTAAAACTGGTTTCAACTAGAAGGGATGCGCAGACAATCTATTATTCTGTTGCATCACCTATGATCATACCGGTTTTGGCAACATTGGATGAGATATTTTCCCGGAAGTCAGGGACAAGGATTCGAAGTGAGTCTATTAAAAAGTAGTTCAGATATATCGTCTGTCTCCGCTTTCCCTGGTCGTAGATGCTCAGAATGTTTTTAAAAAAACTAAACAATTGGGTGCATGTTATGCGATCTTATGTTTTTTATGATTGTTAGCTTCTGTCTCTATTTAGGTTAAAAGACGGCTTAACATAGCTTCAGAACTAGGTATACGTTCTGAGTGAGTAATAAAACCACCGCCTAGAGTGCGTGCTTGGCTGCTTTTGCTGGAATAAAGGACGCATGCCTGTCCTGGAGAAACACCACTTTCACCATTTGGAAGTTCCACCCAGAATCCTGTGTTATCATGATTTAGGATGGCTGTACATGGAGGACGCGTGGAGCGAACTTTGGCGGCAATTTTTGCTCTATAAGTGGAAAAAGTAGTTATATCTTCATCACCAAGCCAGTTTGTGTCACGCAAGTAAATTTTGTGTATTTGCAGTGCTTCACGTGGACCAACGATAACTCTAGCATTCCCAGCATCAAGATGAATAACATAAAGAGGATCTCTTGCTGCAATACCTATGCCGCGACGCTGTCCGACGGTAAAATTCAATACACCAGTATGGCTTCCAAGTATACGCCCATCAATATGCACAATATGGCCAGGATTAGCTGCCTCTGGCTTTAAACGTGTTATTGTGTCTGAATAACGTCTTTGTAGAACAAAGCAAATATCCTGACTATCACTCTTTTGCGCAACAGAAATTTTCATTTCCTTAGCAAGTTTTCGTACTTGAGCTTTGGAAAGATTCCCTAGAGGGAAACGCAGATAATCAACCTGCTCCTGTGTGGTTGCAAACAGAAAATAACTCTGATCCCTCTCTGTATCAAACGGCCTGTAAAGAGCTCTATGCGCACCGTTTACTGCACTGCGGATATAGTGGCCCGTTGCAAGGGCATCAGCTCCAAGCTCGCGTGCTGTTTCCAAAAGGTCTGTAAATTTAATACTCTGATTACAGGCAATACACGGAATCGGTGTTTCTCCGTGAATATAGCTTTCTGCAAAAGGATTGATTACCGCTTCAAGGAAACGTGTTTCGTAATTAAGAACATAATGCGGAATATTTAGTGTTTCACAAACCTGTCGCGCATCTTTGATATCCTCTCCTGCACAACATGATCCTGTCCGATATGCTGCTGCCCCATGATCATAAAGCTGTAATGTCACACCGATAACATCGTAGCCTTCTTGTTTAAGTAAACCTGCAACAACTGAAGAATCAACACCACCGGACATAGCAACGATTACCCGTGTGTCTTCTGGCCGCTTTGGTAGATCAAGGCTATTTAAAAACATAAACGTTACCTTTCAAAATAGGTGGATTTTTATTTCAATCTATATTTAAACTGATTTGTCAAAAGACTTTTTGTGTTATCACTTTTGTGAAGTATAATTAATGTTTTTTCGTACTTTCCATTTATTCTATAAATTCTATGGAAAATCAAAATATTTGCAAATTTAAGTTTGTTTTTCTTTATTAATAATGATGCATTAGCGTGTGGTTTTTATTCTCTACATGGTAGATTCGAGTTTTGGATTGGCTTGGGTGATTCTTGAAGTTTGTCCTTGTTAAGAAGAAGTTATTAAAATGCCTAATTATGTAGAATAATTAAGCTTTTTTCTTATTCTATAATATTATGATTGTAGGTAAGAAATATGGATCCATTCGTTTTTTGATTTTTGAAGTTCTTTTCAACGCATTATTTTCATTAAGTACATGTAAATTATAGGAAATATGCAAACGAATGTCAGTAGATAACCGAGTCGGCTATCAAGAATAATATAATCACTTTAATCAAAACTGCACCAATAAGTCATCTAAGTGAATTTTATAAAAAAGTCTAATGGTATTGGTATTGATACCATCTTAATACTAGATTAAATTATAGATTCCGAGGGAAAGATTTTGTTATCTTCAACTCCTCGTTTCAAAATCGTTCTGCATACTACTAAACTGGTGAGTTTATCTTGCTCAGCAGATTATTTTGACGAAATATTTTTAATTAAGGATCTACTTGCAGCGTGATTCGTCGAAATGACATCCCAATTCTGGTAGCGGAAAGGGAATATGAAATGCGCATATTACTAATTGAGGATGATAGCACAACGGCACAGAGTATCGAACTGATGCTGAAGTTAGAAAGCTTTAACGTTTATACAACAGATCTTGGTAAAGAAGGTATCGATCTTGTAAAGATATACGATTATGATATCATTCTTCTAGATTTAAACCTACCAGATGTTTCTGGGTATGAAGTGTTGCGTACGTTACGTCTTTTAAAGATAAAGACACCGATCCTTATTCTTTCCGGTATGGACGGAATTAAAGATAAAGTGCGTGGGTTGGGATTCGGTGCCGATGATTATATGACAAAGCCTTTTTACAAAGATGAGCTAGTTGCACGTATCCATGCCGTTGTACGACGCTCAAGAGGACATGCTCAGTCGATTATTATAACAGGCGATCTTCTGGTTAATCTTGATGCCAAGATCGCCGAAGTTGCGGGCCATCCAGTCCATTTAACTGCTAAAGAATACCAAATTCTTGAGCTTTTATCCTTACGTAAAGGTATGACTCTGACTAAAGAGATGCTCCTTAATCATCTTTATGGTGGAATGGATGAACCTGAGCTCAAGATTATTGATGTTTTTATTTGCAAATTGCGAAAGAAACTTGATGCTATGTCTGGTGGACAGAATTATATTCAAACTGTTTGGGGGCGCGGCTATATACTACGCGAGCCCATTGATGGAGTTATGCGAAAAAAAATGGCGCATAAAGGGCCATGGGTCGATCCTGGTAGGAAATTCTGCACTGATTCATGCTAGGTTTTTGCCTCTAATATTTTACCTAGCACAAAAGGTGATTTCCTGTCTAGTTATGGTAATTTGCAGAGGCATCTTTGTTATTTCTGCCAACCAGAGCGTGTAATAGAACTGGATACTATGCACATCAATTGATTCTTCTGGAAAAGTTCCGCCGTATAATTCCATAAACTTAGGTGGAACAAGCAGCATTGTTCCTGTACAAACAATCCTAAAATTAGAATACTGGTTTTTTTGTTGCAGTGTTAAATCTATATGTCCGCCACGCGGAATAGAGGCATCGGCAAGTAAAATTAGGTTGAGTAGTAATTTTACTTCCTTTTTTGGCAAAAGCAAATCTGGTCCATTCCATGAAAGTTTTGTTTTTTCATTGCTCATGTATTGTCGTGCAACATTTCTTACATCACTGGTATTGATTTCAGTGTTTTTTTTACTAACTTCTCCAAAGGCAATACGCATGAATTGTAGGCGATCAGAGGCACTTACTCCTGATGTTCGAATTAGTTGTAGGGCATCTTCGTTTGCTATGCCTTCATCATAAAGCTCTATAGCGTTATTTATGGCTCCTATAGGAGAAATAAGATCATGACAAATGCGGCTACATAGTAATGCGCTAAGATCTGTGGCAGAAAGCAAAATAGCAAGAGGCATACTAAAGGACTCCTAGTTTTCAAATACGCTTCTACCATTTGCAATAAAGCTTAATATTCGCAGGTTTACAAAATTTATTTTACATGTCAAGCTTATCGAAATTTTATCGCAAAAAATAAGATAATTGTGTTCGCATTATATTAATTGGGATAGGCCACTTTTTCTTTAATTTTAAAAAATTTAAACAATGTAATCGCTTAAATTAATAGTATTTGGATATCTTGATAAACTGGTTTATATAGCAACTAAGGCAAAGTGTTATGTCATTTTTAAACAAATATTCCATACGAGGAATGTCCATTTTCTTTCTTTATGTTTTATTAAACTTTTCATTTGTCTTTGAAGTAGCAGCTCAAATCCGATCCCAATCTTTAAACAATCAATACACTGTCAGGGAAATTATTGATTCAGGACACAATTTTTTTGGAGAAATATCAGGTGGTCTTGCCACCGCTATTGAAAAGATTTTCCAAAAATACGGTTTACCAAATGGATATCTTCTTGGAGAGGAAGGATCAGGGGCATTTTTAGGTGGTCTTACTTACGGTGAAGGAGCACTTTATACTAAAAATATTGGTGTTCATAAAATATTTTGGCAGGGACCTTCTATCGGCTGGGATTTTGGGTGCCAAGGGTCACGTGTTATGATTCTTGTTTATCATCTAGATAATATTGGTAATATTGAAGGGCGCTACGGTGGTATCTCCGGATCAGCTTATTTTGTTGCTGGTCTTGGATTTCATGTCCTTAAACGCAATAATATTCTGCTTGTTCCTATCCGTACCGGTATTGGTATAAAATTTGGAATTAGCGCTGGATATCTAAAATTAACTTTGAACCCAACATGGAATCCATTCTAAAATCGCAGGATTTATCGTTATGATAATTTTGCAACCCATTATTTTCGCCATATAATGCGATTATGATAGAAATCCGATTTGTTTTCTATTGGTAAAAATTAAGGCCAATGGCAAATCTCTTGCTTGTGGAATATGTTCTTAACCTTTGGCTTAGGGAAAAGATGAAAGGAGAGTTATTCTTATTATCTCGAACATTAAACTGAAGTAAACATTTCGCACAAGAGGATGCGTTATCTGCGCTCGAGGATTGATTTTATAAAATTTCTGTGAGATGCATATAAACTCAAAAACTTTCATCATAAAATCAAAAGGTTACAGATACTTTACAGATTGCTTCTGAAATGAAGTAAAAATTTTACAATTGATAGCTCTAATCTTACCTGATGATAACAATCAGGCTGTTAAAATTCGCTATACTGACATAGACAGAAGAAATTAAATTAGATTTAACTGAAATGTTTTATTACTATAAATAATAAGAAGTTAACGTGATTACCAAAAGTTGGTTGAGTATCATCGATTTTAAATGCAGAACAAAGTAAAGTGTATTTGGAATGTATAAATTCCAAATAATTTCAGATATCTTCGATTTTTATCAACTGATAAGATCCGTTTTAAAGAGAAGTATTGTTACGATTCTCTAGATTGCAATTATTCCAAACGCAAAAATACAGAAATTTCTATACAGCTTTTATCGCACAATTTGTAGTAAGAAAATTCAGTTTTTAGTTTTAAGGGTAGATACCACCCCACTACTGCATATATTCATGAATACTATATCAAAATGAAAAGACAATAAGAGTTAGGAAAAGCGATAGTGATCAATATATCCGTATGAGAGTCACAGTTACGGGTAAGCCCATTCTTACTTTGGACCTTTAGTGAAGACTAATACATTCGTCGTTACGAAAAGAAGATTTCTATAAAGATAAAAAGAAGCATGTAAAAAGGAATTTCTTTTAAAGCCGCTCTTTTTGTGCACCTCAAAATTGATACGCCAAAAGAATGCAGGCCATATTGCCATCTATTCCTTGAGTATGGACCACGGGCAACGCCCAAGAACGCTCAGCTACGCTCTTCTCATGAAAAACCATCCAGTCAAGATCAGGACAACAAATATCATTCCGCGTAAAGAAGTATGATATCTCTTGTTAAGCAATAAGTCCCACAGATTGTGGATTGCCAGAATATTAATTCGTAACAATAATCAGACAATACTTTACAAAACCTACCGGCAAATATTCCCAAAATCTGTATTGATAAGTGATCTGTTTAGTTATTTGCGAAGGTTTATGAAAGTATTTGTTCTTAAGTTATAGAAGATTAATCATAGCATCTCATATCAGTTTATTGTGCCATGATTCCTGCTTTCAATAGTAACAATTTATTGCCATGGAAGTTTCTTTTAAGATTAACGTACATAAATTTAATCACTCTTCAGTATGTTCTTGTCGTTCATCCTAAGAATTTTAGAAAATCACTACGTAATTTCGCTATTGTGTCTAGCTATAGCTGGAAGCGGTATTTTTGATGGAATCAGACTTTATATGGGTGGATGATTGATATAGTTTTATATTAATTTATATAAAGGTCATAAAATTGAGACATTTTTTACCGCAAGAAGCACCTTGGTTATTTGATAACAATCTTCAGGCTTTGCTTGAAGCATGCTGTCAAGAGGGAGAAGAGGCACGTATTGTTGGCGGTGCCGTACGTGATACATTGCTTGGAGAAACCGTAAAAGATATTGATATTGCTACTACGACTTTGCCACAGGAAACAGCAGTGCGGGCAAAGAAACTTGGGTTTCATGTTATCCCAACGGGAATTAATTTTGGTACAGTCAAGGTGATTACTAAAGGATATTTCTATGAGATTACAACTTTGCGAACCGATCTAAAAACTGATGGCCGCTACGCGCAAGTCTGTTTTGGGCGCGATTGGAAAGCTGATGCTGAGCGGCGTGATTTTACAATCAATGCTCTTTATGCCGATAGAAATGGCAGAATTTATGACGAAGTCGGTGGATTGAAGGATATTAGAAAACGGATTTTGCGCTTTATTGGCAATGCAGAAGACCGTATTCGTGAAGATTATTTACGCATTCTGAGATTTTTTCGTTTTTTTGCATGGCTTGGCGTAGAACAACCTGATGTACGGGGGCTTAAAGCATCAATCCGATTTAAAGAAGGGTTACGTAACCTTTCAGCTGAACGTGTCTGGAGCGAGCTAAAAAAGTTGCTCTGTGCACCTAATCCAGTGTACAGCTTGCTGTGGATGTATCGAAGCGGAATTTTAACAATTTTGCTTCCTGAAGCAAAAAAATGGGAGAGTTCTTCTATTCATGCGCTTGTTGAGATGGAAAAGGCTTTATCCTGGAAAATTGATCCTATGCTGCGGCTTGAGAGTATTATGCCAGCCGATGCTATTCGCATGAAAACAATGGCTAAACGTTTGCGGTTTTCCAACGCAGAAAAGAAACGTCTTATCCAATGGGCTATGACCGACCCAATACAGCCTGATATTCATGATCAACAATTGAAAGAGCGCATTTACCGAGAAGGACGTCAATCAGTTCTTGATAGGCTTCGGCTGACTTTTGCAGATGCACGTGCCGGCATTGCAAATGATAGCGATACTTTGGTCGCAGTAGATCATTATTCGCGCCTGGACTCTATCGCCCAGAACTGGGAAATACCAGTTTTCCCACTCAGGGGTCAGGATCTGATGGCGTTTTATCATAATCAGGGACCAAAAATCGGTAATATAATGACTGAATTAGAAAATTTGTGGATCTCTTTTGGTTTTCAAGACGATAAAACGTACTTGCTTTCTCTTGTTCGAAAATAAAAGGCAATTTGGATAAATAGATTGAAAAACTTAGAAAAGACTGACTTGAAGTTGCGCAAAACAATTGTACAGGGTTTTAAATCATAAAGTAGCCTGATTTTCTTTCTATCAGGATGCTTTCTAAATGGAAGTTGCGACTTTCTAAACTATCTATAAATAAAATCAAGGAACAGAGAAACTCTTTTATACCTATCCGTGAATTACTGTAAGCTAGCTAATGATATGTTTTATTCTCTGATTCTAAAGTAATTATATTGAATCATTTATGCAACATTCTTTAGCCCTTCAATAATACAGAAATAGAATATTTATAAAGAAAGATAATCAGTGGATTTGATTCAGGTATTATGCTTAAAAAACATGATATCACCATCTTGCACGATATATTCCTTGCCTTCATCGCGTGCTTTACCTGCTTCTCTTGCAGCAACTTCTCCTCCAAGCGAGATATAATCTTTATAAGAGACTGTTTGTGCACGAATAAAGCCACGCTCAAAATCAGAATGAATAACACCGGCCGCCTGTGGTGCTTTTGTCCCGCGCTTGATTGTCCAAGCACGGGTTTCTTTCGGGCCACAGGTAAAAAAGGTGATCAGGTTCAGCAAACGATAACCTGAACGGATCAAGCGATCAAGACCAGATTCATGCAGCCCCATGAACTTAAGATACTCTACGACCTCATTATCAGGCAGCTGTGCTAGTTCTGCTTCAATTTCAGCCGAGATGACAACAATTCCTGTGCTCTGTTCTGCAGCCATTGTTGCAATGGCCTCAGTAAATTTATTACCGGTTGACGCATCATTTTCTGCAACATTGCAGACATAAAGTACAGGCTTTGATGTTAAAAGATTAAAAGCATCAAGAATAATACGTTCTTCCATTGAGATATCACCAAGTAACAAACGTGCTGGGTTTCCGGCTTGCAAAAACCCAAGTACCTTTTCCATTATCGGCAAAGTAGCTATGGCCTCTTTATCTCTAGCTATGACTCGCTTGCGTATTTGTACAATCTGTTTTTCAAGACTTTCCATATCGGAAAGCATTAATTCAGTTTCAACGGTAACCGCATCTGAAACAGGATCAATACGGCCCTCAACATGAGCAACGTCATCATCTACAAAACAGCGTAATACATGAACAATAGCATTCACTTCACGGATGTTAGCTAGAAACTGGTTTCCTAAACCTTCACCTTTTGAGGCACCGCGGACAAGACCAGCAATATCAACGAACCTTATACGTGTTGGCATGATCTTCTTAGAACCAACAAGCTTTGCAATTTTTTTTATGCGTGGATCAGGAACAGAAATCTCACCAGTATTAGGCTCAATTGTGCAAAAAGGATAATTGGAAGACTGTGCTGTAGCAGTTTTAATTAAGGCATTAAAGAGCGTAGATTTTCCAACATTAGGCAAACCGACAATTCCACATTTAAAACCCATGGTCTTGTTTTTCTCCACTTATTTTACATTATTATGCTCAAGTATAAAGTGAAATCAGCCTATTTCTGATATTGCGCGCTGTTAAACAATTTAGTTGAATATTTCCATCATTAGGCTTCTTAGTTTTGCTACTTTTGCGGGACATAGCTAGGAGTTAAAATATCTGGTCGCAAATCCGATTTTTCTTTCCAAATTTCTAGCGCATTACCTGATTTATAAAATTGTTATTATCCCCTTTGACAAGCAAGCCAATATTATTGTTTATAGTCGTAAGAAATGGTTCAAGCCATATTTCATCCGATTTAGAAAAATTTCCCATGACATGCTCGTTAACGAGGCTTTTGTGGCCCGGATGGCCAATACCAAGGCGTAAACGACGATAATTCATGCTACAGTGAAGATCAATAGATTTGATACCGTTATGACCACCAGAACTGCCTCCTGTTTTCAATCGTGCTTTGCCCTGTGGTAAATCAAGGTCGTCATGAATAATGACAAGATCGTTAGGCAAACGTCTGTAAAAACGCATGACTTTCCCTACCGCTTGACCGGAACAGTTCATATAGGTTTGTGGCTTAATAAGGAGGATTTTTTCGCCGTTGATCACACCATCAGCAAGTAAAGCTTGAAATTTTCTACTCCAAGAGGAAAACTGGTGGCAATCATGAATAATATCGACCATCATAAATCCAATGTTATGACGACTGTTTTCATAACATGGACCCGGATTACCAAGTCCTGCAATAAACAACATTATCACACCTTTGGCATAGGCATTTAAAAAACTGAAAACAGGCTAGTGAAAGAAAGCAAATCCATCGGAAAACATATGATCCTTTTCCTAACGTCCATATTTTTCTTAGCGACTTTATTAAATATTGGGTTCATTGACAGAAGCAATTTCCGATTTTTCTTCAGAAGTCGGCGCAATTATTGTTGCAATAGTAAAATCTTCCTCATGCGTGAGTATATTTACATCTTCCGGCAACTTGACGGACGATAGATGAATTACTTCACCAATCTGATAGCCAGTTAGATCAATTTCAATAGCTTCAGGAATAGCTGTTGCTGGAGCAAATAAATCAATACTATGACGGATAATGTTTAGAACACCACTTCCCTTGAGCCCAGGGCATCCTTCTTCATTAAAAAAGTGGATTGGAACGCTGACCTGAACGATCGATTTCGATGAAACGCGCAAAAAATCAACATGCATAGGCGTATCTCGAACAGGATCCAACTGATAATCCTTTGGCAAAACCTGAATCTCTTCGCTTCCAATTTGAATTGTTGCAACCGTAGTACGAAAACCACCATTATGAATCTTATAGTAGACATCCTTGTAGGGAAGAGCAATTGCAAGGGGGGATTGTTTTTCACCATATATAACGGCTGGTATTTGTCCATTAAGACGAAGCTTTCGGGCAAACCCTTTACCAACCCTTTCGCGCATCTCAGCTTGGAGCGTGTAGCTCTTGCTCATAAGCATATCCTTTCAAAACATATGGAAAGCTCTCAATATACACACATTTGCATGCATTATAACCAAAAGCCTAGAACAAACTTGCCGCCCGTAGTGCTGGTGGAAACCGTCAAGCTAAGGGCATCTACGCAGATGACACCCTGTAAAACAAAAAAAGCTATAATGCAAGAGTTGTAGTTTTTTGCGTTTAAAAACGCAACAAGGATTGTTTTTCGTGTAAGAAGGCGGAAGAAAGGATATAAAATAGCCACGCTTTAAATATCTGCGTGTTTATTGTTTAGAAAGAAAAATGTTAATCAAATAAGCTGGAAACCGATTGTTCTGCCGCTGTGCGCGAAATCGCCTTACCGATAAAACCAGAAATGGAAAGTATGCGTATTTTCTCTGATTGTTTTATTTTCGATGTTGGCTGAATAGAGTCAGTGATAACAAGCTCCTTAAGCTTTGAACTATTGATACGCTCAACCGCACCGCTAGAGAGGACGCCATGAGTGATATAGGCTATTACGCTGCTGGCTCCCTGTTCTAAAAGGGCTGCTGCTGCGTTGCATAATGTTCCACCCGAATCAACAATATCGTCAAATAAGAGACAGTCTTTGCCGGAAACATTTCCAATGATATTTATTACCTCAGATTCGCCTGGCCGTTCGCGCCGTTTGTCAACAATAGCAAGTAGGCTATCAATGCGTTTAGCAAAGGAACGAGCTCGTACTACACCACCCACATCAGGTGAAGCTACAATAACATTATCCGTTGAATAGTTGCTCATAACGTCACGAGCGATAACCGGAGTAGAATAAATGTTATCTGTTGGAATATCGAAAAAGCCTTGTATTTGCCCAGCGTGAAGATCAAGGGTTAAGACCCGATTGGCACCTGCTTGTGTTATTAGGTTGGCTACAAGTTTTGCAGAAATAGGTGTACGTGGTCCTGGTTTACGATCTTGTCTTGCATAGCCGAAATAAGGAATGACAGCCGTGATACGCCGTGCAGAAGAGCGCCTAACCGCATCAATCATGATCAAAAGCTCCATCAAATGATCATTTGCCGGGTAAGATGTCGATTGTAGAATAAAAACATCTTGACCTCGAACATTTTCATGAATTTCAACAAAAATCTCCTGATCCGCAAACCGACGTACTGTAGCCTTTCCGAGAGCAATATTAAGATAATTTGAAATATCGCTGGCCAGTTGAGGATTCGAATTGCCGCAGAAAAATTTCATAAACACACCCACCATCCAACTAAACCTTGCGCCACATTATAAGTCGTTCCAGAGGATTGCAAGTAGACAATAATTGTTTTTGGACTTATAAATATCTTTACTAATCGATATCAACTGATGAGGATAGATATTCTGGTTAGCAGCATCAGGCATTCAGAGAATGACATGGTATCACTGGAGCTCTCCTTAAATTTATAGACGATCAGAGAACAATCATTTTGCTTTGTGCCATTTGGGATAACTCAAATTCCTATATTGCGATGAGATCTTAAAGTAATTGCTTATATACAAAAGTGTCTCTCAATGAGACGCTTGTGTTGATATCCAGACGAGAATAGCAGCAGTCTTGCTGATTTATTTTTTTTGATTATAGCGCTTCTTACTCAAGAGAGCAAAGCATTGAACGATATGTCACGATTTCATTAATAGAGGCACCTCTAAATTAACGCACCCGCACAACAGTGCACTAGATTTTATTAGCCAGTTTTTCATTTAGTAGATGGCTATCAAGTCTATATTTATGGTATTAATCTGGCTAGGTTACGCAAATTAGATGCAGAATTTACTTCTTCTGCATTCACATAAATAGAATAACATTTTCAATATTTTGAAGCCGTAGTATCTTAACATCTGCTATTTCTATAGATGGTATGGCTATTTTCTGCAACGCGTAGTAAGAGATTGTCTTATGAATTTAGTATTCGCTATCGGTGAAATAAACCTCAAGGAAATAAAAGGGTTTGTGATAAAATCATGAACATATTGTTTTTTGGATATCGGAGCCAGAAGAGCTGTTAAGATATTCTGTGGTATCAGTTGCGCTCTTGATTTAGTCCTGCTTTTACCCACGAGAAAGGTTGCATGCTGGTTTTCGTATCGGCAATACAGAGGACTTTAAAAAGATTCCCCATCTGATTGTGTGCGCAGAGTCGTTCGACATCGTTAGCGATCTTCTGGCGATCGGCTTCGTTTTTATTGATAGAAAGACGGCTTGCACGTTCAAAAAGGCCGAGCTTAATTAGAAAGTCACCTTGTGTCAGTTCCGCTGTATGGCATCCCTTCTTCCGTGCAGCATGGGAAAGGGCGAAAAAATCAACGTGTGATGTCAGATCACAGGTACCGGGATTTTCTAATGGGCTACAGAAAGTGTGTTGCGATATAGCCTGAAGAGTATCTCCAAAGCTGGGTTCTAACGCACCATAATCAATGATCAGTGCTGCTCCTCTTTTTCTAGCAATATGTGTGCTGATGCTTTCTACAAGCGCAACACGCTCAGGAGATATTTCAATAATTGTTTCATCAGGAAACTTTTTACTTAAAATTGGTACAAAAGGTAGGTGAGGATTTGCAAAACTTTGCGCAAAGCACAAGTTGAGGGCTTTGTCAAAAGCAATCATCCTTTCATATAATATGCCATGACTTGTTAACATGTACTGATGGATTGGTAGAGCATCAAACAATTCATTGGCAATTAAAATAAGCGGAAAATTTGGTATTGCATCAATATCTGCAATCCATTCGATTTTTTTGTCATACAAACGCAGCTTTTTTTTTTGGCTTATAGCAAGTCGTTCGCTGGTCTCAATAAGAATAATACGGGCAGCAGCAAGGCATTTAGGAGCAATCTTGCCAACTGTTCGTAAAATATCATCCATCAATGTGCCTCTCCCAGGTCCTATTTCACAAAATAGAAAAGGAGAGGGTTGACCCATACCTTGCCATGCAAAAAAAGCCCATATAGCAATCATTTCACCGAACATCTGGCTTATTTCTGGCGCTGTTATAAAATCGCCATTGCCTCCAAATGGTTCAACTGTTTTATAATAACCATATTCAGGATCAGCCAGAGTCATCAACATATATTGACTTATATCAATAGGTCCCTGTAAAGTGATGAATCGGATAATTTTTTTCTGCAACGGGCTCATATTTTTTGCTTGCTACGGTTCACTACCCAGAAAATTATGCCGAGTCCTAAGATAATCATTGGGAGGGAAAGAGCCATACCCATTGTAAGCCATTTACCCATCACATAGGAAATGCTCGGCTCGCGGAAAAATTCAGAAAAAAAGCGCACTAACCCATAGATCAGCGTAAAACTGCCAGCGACCAAGCCAGGTTTTCTCAGCGCTTTCAGACGAAAAATCAAAAAAGCTAAAATAAGAAAAAGCATAGGACCTTCAAGTATTGCTTCGTAAAGCTGGCTTGGATGTCGGGCAAGTAGATTACCGGCTATGTCGTTGCCACCATTAGGAAAATAGACTGCCCAAGGCACGTTTGTAACACGACCCCATAGTTCAGAATTGATGAAATTGCAAATGCGAACAACACCCAATCCTACTGGAACACCAGCAGCTATAGTGTCGAACATACTCCAAACGCTGATTTTATTTTTCAGTGCAAATAAGATCATGGCCAAGGTTGTACCGATAAAGCCGCCATGGAAAGACATGCCGCCATCCCATACGGCAATAATTTGCGATACATGTGCAAAATAATAGTCAGATCCGTAGAAAAAAACTTCTCCAAACCGTCCGCCAAAGATAACACCAATTGCTGCCCAGATAACAAAATCATCCAGTTTTTCAAGATTTATTGGTGTAATGCTATTTTGCCACAAAGCAAATGTTCTCAAAAGGCATTTGCCATACCACCAAGAGAAAAGAATGCCAACAACGTAGCCAAGGCCGTACCAGTGCAGTTTGATCGGTCCAATCGAAAAAATAACTGGGTCAATATTAGGAAAGGGAAGACCGGAATAGAACATGATGGTGTTCATAAGAATTGTTCCTAAGGGTGCTTTTTGCCTTTTAGGCGGATGGAATGATAATAAATATATGGTTTTTAAGTGTTCTTTATTCAAAATCAATTTTTTGGCTCTTAAGACAACGCAGAAAATGATTGACTGATGCCATGTGGTCAAGTCATTCCCTTTAAATTTTTTGTCCGCATACTAAATATTATGTAATTCGCTAGCTGTTTCAAACTTTAGATAGCTGTACAAGGGTAACGTAATATGAGAAATGAATCCAACAGAATAACGGATGAGTTAGCTAAACTGATTATCGATGCCGCAGGCATAATTCGCGGTGTGCGTGATGAGATTGAAACGGCTTTTTGTTCTCAAGTGGAATGTGTATCGAACAAGCTCGATCTTGTTAAGCGTGAAGACTTTGAGGTTGTTAAGGAAATGGCAAGCAAGGTGCGTTCTGAAAATGAAACATTAAACAAACGTGTGGAAGCACTTGAAAAGCAACTGCAGGATTCTCCTAAATAGCATTTTAGAAATAATACCAATTTTTTGCTATCAGTAGAGTCGAAAAGTTTTATTATCAGAGTCTAATAGATAATCTAAAACGAAAATTCTAATCTTATTTTTTGCGAGATTTTTTTAATTCAAAGATGATCTGCACTTTTTCCCTAGTTATTTATGCAGAGATTGTTGTAAAATCTATCGGTTGCTTTTGTATGTTTAAACTAATATAGTTGCTATCATCTGCGCAGTAAGCGTGAAATGTATCTAGATAAAATGAAAAGAGAGCCTTTCTTAGGCACTGAACGTAGCGATACAAATTAAATTGATGTAATCAAATTTTTTGAGCAATGTAAAGCAAAATTTCATTTGGGTTGCAATGGATATTGCTGGGCTTCATGTGTCCTTTTTATATAAAGAAGACAAGGTGTACGTCTTATTTGCTTGACTCCATACCTCCCACCTACGAAGTTTTTTCTATCATGATATGCCTTTCATAACTAACCAGATGCTCCTGTGGTTATAGTGTGGGAAGTTAGGTGATAATTATTCATCAATTCTCCACTGCAATCAGTTTATTGGCCACTTTACGCTCAAAGATTCTTAAGTTCAGGCTGGCACTTCAATAACTGCTCGCAAGCCTCCTTCCGGGCTTCTCGTAAGCCTGACGTCACCGCCGTGATTTCGGGCAATATCACGGGCGATTGAAAGCCCAAGGCCAGTGCCGCTTTCGTCTTGATTACGTGCTTCATCAAGCCTTAAAAATGGCTTGAATACCTCTTCTCGTTTGTTTTTTGGGATACCAGGTCCATCATCATCAATCATGATAATCAACGTTTCTATGTTGTGTATGATATTGATATGTACATTTTCTGCATAGCGAAAAGCATTGGAAATAAGATTAGAAATAAGCCGTGAAAAAGCGCATGGACGTACTTGAGCAATCGGATTTCCTTGGATGACGTAAGTAAAACCACGGTGACGCAATTGCGCTTCTTCCGAAGATTTCGCTACGAGATGGGAAAGATTAAGTTCACTAACTCCTTCGGTACCTTCTCCGCGAGCAAATGCTAAATACCCTTCAAGCACATTTTGCATATCAGCAATATCCTGCTCAAGTGGTTTGCTATCAAAATTGTTTCCAGCTAAAGCTAGCTGTAATTTAAAACGTGTTAGGATTGTTCTAAGATCATGGCTTACGCCGGAGAGCATAATTGTACGTTGGTCAATCTGACGTTCTATGCGTTCACGCATGCGGAGAAAAGCAAGGCCTGCTCTGCGTACCTCATCAGCTCCACATGGTTTAAAGCCTTTAGGCAGCGGACGCCCTTTTCCAAAACTCTCAGCTGCTGCTGCCAATAGTTGAATCGGTTTAATTTGGTTGCGCAAAAGAAAAATGGCGATGGTTAATAAAACAAGCGCCGTACCTACCATCCAACTAAGAAAGATTCCAGTATTAGAAGCATAAGTCTGACTGCGAGTAGCAAAAACACGTAAAACCTTATCATCAAGCTGGATACGAATTTCAACGAGGTTAGAATCTCCAACCGTATCAATCCAGAACGGTCGATTGATCTGTTTAGTTATTTCTTCGCTCAAAAAATAATCCAGAATAGCAAAAAACGGTTTTGGCCCAGGGGAAGGCAAGGAATCTGGCGGTAAGATCGAGATATTAAGTCCCATGCGCTGCTGCGCAATACGAAGGATATTATCATAGTTATCGTTTTGGGAATAGGTCTCTATGATATCAATAATGGCTGAGATGTCATGAACAACCGCTGTAGAAAGACGTTCTGTCACCATCTGCCAATGACGCTCCATAAAAATATAAGCAATGACCGATTGTAACAGTACCATCGGTGCGATGATGATGATTAATGAACGTGCATAGAGGCGCTTTGGCATCCGCCGATTAAACCATCGACTGATTCTTCCCATTCTGCGCTCATTAGATTTTATCACTTATTCAACGGAAAGTTTATAACCGATCCCGCGCACAGTTTGTAGCCAGATGGGATTAGCTGGGTCATCTTCAATTTTTCTTCGTAACCGGTTGATTTGTACATCAATCGTCCGCTCCCCTACTTCACCTTCTCCTCCTGCTAACTTATGTCGTGGAATAGTTTCACCGATATGCTCAGCAAAAATAAACATAATCTCCTGCTCACGATCCGTCAGATGGATTATTTCTCCTGTTTTTTTTAACTCACGTCGGGGAATAAAAAAAGTGTAAGGCCCAAACATGATCTGTTCAATTTTAGCTTGAGAAGGTATGCTTCCTCGACGCAGAATAGCATTAATACGCAATAGGAGTTCGCGGGGATCAAAAGGTTTTGGCAGATAGTCATCAGCCCCTGCTTCTAATCCGTCGATCCGGTTAGAAGTTTCAGAAAGCGCTGTCAGCATAAGAATAGGCACATTCTTTGATTCTCTGAGCGAGCGAGTTAGCATAATACCACTTTCTCCTGGCATCATTACATCAATAATCAGAAGATCAAAATCAATGCCTATCAATTTGCGGCGCGCATCCCGTGCCTCTGATGCAACAGTGATGCGGAAGCCCTGCTGTTGGAGAAATTGCGACAACAGGCCACGAATACGCGTGTCATCATCGACAATCAAAAGGTGTGGAGCATCATCTGAAATAGACCTATGTTGTGTATTAGGCATCAGTACAAATTTCCATTACAAATTTATTGCCAATTGAATATCTAATTTCCTAGATTTATATCCCCAACTAAAGTAGAAATGCAATGATGACTCTTTGCTGATTTTATCAGCATCGCATCTATTATAGGAAATAATCTTTAACACTTAAAGATTGAGCGAGAAAATATGGGTGAATTGAGTACACATGTTATTCCGGTAATGTCTTTCCAACAGAATTGCACATTGTTGTTTGATAACAAGAACAGAAAGGCAGTATTGATTGACCCAGGCGGTGATTTGACCCGCATTTTAAAGATGATAGACACTGTCGATGTTACTGTGGGGGCGATCTGGCTTACTCATGGGCATATTGATCATGCAGGTGCTGCTATGGATGCAAAAGACGCGCTCAATGTTGAAATTATTGGGCCACAGGAGGAGGATAAAATCCTTCTTGATCATCTGGTTGAAAGTGCAGAAGATTATAGTGTGCATGATCCTGTACGTAATTGCGTTCCTGATCGATGGCTGAAGGACGGTGATACAGTTGCTTGTGGAAACCATACCTTGAGGGTATTGCATTGCCCTGGTCATACTCCGGGACATGTTATTTATTTTTCTGAAGACACACGCTTTGCAATCATGGGAGATGTGCTTTTTCACGGTTCAATTGGTCGTACTGATCTTCCATACGGTAACCATAAGGATCTCATATGCTCTTTACGTGATAAGGTTCTATTGCTTGGAGATGATGTCAACTTTTTATGCGGACACGGTCCTGGTGGACGTATCGGTGAGGAACGGTATAATAACCTTTTCTTGCAAAGTTTACAAAACGATATTTGAATAGATAACAGTAGGAATAATAAACTAAATTCTCATCCTCCGGCTTGAGAAACTGTGAGAGTGATAATATCATTGTTTTCAAGAGGGAGATAGTGTTGCTTATCTGCGAATGGAATATTCAGTGCACTCCATGCTTTAAGTAAAGCATTCTTCAATGTTTCAATTAGCCCATTGTCATGAAACGGCGTTGGCGTGATGCGCAGTCGCTCTGTGCCACGCGGAACTGTTGGATAATTTATTGGCTGAATGTAGATATTATGTTTTTCTAAAAGATAATCTGTTACCTTCTTGCAAAGATCAGGATCTCCGACAAGAATTGGAACAATGTGGGTTTCAGACGGCATGACGGGTAGAGCAGCTTGCGTCAGCACGTCTTTCGTCTTTTGTACTTGTCTCTGTTGCATCATCCGTTCTTTCTGTGATGTCTTTAGATGACGGATTGCTGTGATTGCAGCTGCGGCAATACTTGGGGGAAGAGCAGTGGTAAAAATAAATCCTGGTGCATAGGAGCGTACAGCATCAATGATACTTTTAGAAGCTGTAATATACCCACCAAATGTACCATATGCCTTGGCAAGTGTACCTTCAATAATATCAATGCGCTGAGTTAGATTATCCCGATCGGTGATACCTCCACCGTGTGGGCCGTACATGCCAACAGCATGCACTTCATCAATATAGGTCATGGCATTGTATTTTTTTGCAAGATCAGCAATGGCTGCGGCAGGTGCAATATCACCATCCATAGAGTAAACCGATTCAAAAACAATCAATTTTGCGCGCTCATGCCCAGCCGTTTTTAGGAGATTTTCAAGATGGACAAGATCGTTATGACGAAAAATCTTTTTTTTAGCGCCAGAGCGGCGTATGCCATCAATCATGGAAGCATGATTGAAGGCATCAGATAAAATAAGACAGTTCGGCAATAGTCGCACGATGGTGGAGATGGACGCTTCATTTGAAACAAAGCCCGAAGTAAAAACAAGCCCGGCCTCCTTGTTGTGCAGATCAGCTAATTCTTTTTCAAGTTCTACTAGATAATGATGAGTGCCTGAGATATTGCGTGTCCCGCCTGCTCCAGCGCCCACTGTAGTAGCCGCATGGCACAACGCGTTAATCACATCGGCATGTTGCCCCATACCAAGATAATCATTTGAGCACCAAACTGTAACTTCACGCGCCATTCCACCATTGCGCCAGATAGCACGTGGGAAAATACCGACAATGCGTTCTAAATCAGCAAATACACGATAACGCTTTTCAGTATGTAACCGACCGATCGCTTCTTGAAAAAAACTATCATACTTCATTTAGAATGCACCTATCTGGATAAACAGAAAGTATAGGTTCTTGATAATTTAATGAATCACATTTTGATATTTAAATTTTTCTCTCTATCAGCTGGATTCTAAATCAGATATAATTACGATTAAATAATGCTTTAGATGACAAACGTCCACGAAAAAACGTTATAGAATTGTCGTTTTTCATCTTTTTTGCAATTGAGGCCATATCTCAGTACAAGATAAAATTAGAAAGTGCATGCATTTTTTAATGAATTCAGAAAATGGTGCATATTGAGTATTCGGCATAAAAAGGAGGAGTCATCATTACGCCATCTTTTCTTTATAACTCTATCTAGAGCTTATGTGCAACGCAGCATGCAATATCTCTTGTGTTACATATATTTAATCAGACAGAAATCAAAGCGTTGTATAGAAGATCATTGGCAGTTCCAGTCTATAAATAATTCTATATTCTTTTCATTTTGATCCAATTTATGATATATCTAAGTTAATTCGTATAAAGTAAAATGTGCTTGTTGCTAGTTGTATTTCAAGCTGTTTTTAGATTTGTTGCCTTTGCGGGTACTCTCTGTCTTACGATCTTTAGATTACAAGGAATTAACATGGCAAAAATTCTTGAAAATTCAGCAAGTACGTTGGCGCTTACCTTTGATGATGTACTAATTCAGCCAGGATATTCCAGTGTTTTACCTAATCAAGTCGAACTAAAAACACGCATTGCCCGTGATATCGAACTCAATTTACCCCTTTTATCAGCCGCAATGGATACGGTAACAGAGGCGCGCCTAGCAATTGCTATGGCCCAGGCTGGTGGTATGGGTACTATCCACCGTAATATGAAGCCACAGGAACAGGCAGAAGAGGTACGTCAAGTTAAGAAATTCGAATCAGGCATGGTTATAAACCCTGTGACCATTGGGCCTGATGCCACTCTTGCAGAAGCGCAGGAGCTGATGCGCTCTTATGGTATTTCTGGCATTCCAGTAGTTGAAATGTATGCTAGCAGCGAAACGCCTGGACTCCTTGTTGGTATTCTAACAAATAGAGATGTACGTTTTGCTTCGAATCCAAGGCAGAAGATTCATGAATTAATGACATATAAAAATCTTATAACTGTTCGGGAAAATGTGCAGCAAGATGAAGCGAAACGGCTTTTACACCAGAACCGAATTGAAAAACTGCTAGTCATTGACAATGCTGATCGCTGTGTTGGACTTATAACAGTAAAAGATATTGAAAAGGCCCAGTTAAACCCAAATGCCTCTAAAGATGAGCATGGACGCCTGCGTGTTGGAGCTGCGATTAGCGTCGGAAAGGATGGGTTAGAACGTGCAGAGAGATTACTTGCCGTCAATGTTGATGTTTTGGTAATTGACACCGCTCACGGTCATTCGCAACGCGTGCTCGAAACCTTGAAAAATGTGCGGCGTATTGCCGGTGATACTGCAATTATTGCTGGGAATGTTGCCACTGCCGATGCGACAAAGGCACTTATTGATTGCGGGGCTGATGCGATTAAAGTTGGAATCGGACCCGGATCGATATGTACTACGCGCATTGTTTCAGGGGCGGGCGTTCCGCAGCTTACGGCGATAATGAGGGCTGTTGAGGTGGCTGATAAAGTTGGAATCCCGGTTATTGCCGATGGTGGTATCAAATTTTCAGGTGATTTTGCTAAGTCGCTTGCAGCCGGTGCTGCCGCGACTATGGTAGGATCATTACTGGCCTGTACAGAAGAAAGTCCCGGCGAAGTTTATCTGTATCAGGGCCGTCCATTCAAAACTTATCGTGGCATGGGATCGGTTGGTGCTATGGCACGCGGCTCAGCAGATCGTTATTTCCAGGAAGAAGTATGTGATGAGCTTAAGCTTGTTCCCGAGGGAATTGAAGGACAGGTTGCCTATAAAGGGCCTGCTGCCACGGTATTGCATCAGCTTTCTGGTGGCTTGCGTGCTGCAATGGGATATGTCGGTGCAAGAAATCTTTCTGAATTTCATGAGAAAGCGATATTTATTCGTATCACCAATGCCGCCTTACATGAAAGCCATACCCATAACGTGACAATTACTCGCGAAAGTCCAAATTATCCTGGGAGGGGCTGAGTTCCTGAAGGAAATCGTTTATTTTTTTCTGTACTTTTAAGATTTCTAGTCTAAATTACCCCAGAATGCTCATTCTGTCTGCTCATAGTGTTTAGTATCAAGATATACTAATGTGAAAACAACCTGACTTCAGAAAAAAACGTCAAGTTAATTATTGCGTATTAGCAAGATAAATTTTAGAACGAGCACCTGTGTGCTTTCACACAAATAGGAGAGAAAGGATGCGACTGAGTGAACGTCTTCAGGCGGCAATTGATATTCTGAATGACGTAGAACAGAATAGTCATCCAGTATCAAAGGCCTTGAAGAATTGGGGAGTATCGCATCGCTTTGCTGGTTCTGGTGATCGTACTGCAATCGGTAACATCGTTTATGATGCTATGCGATACCGTTCTTCCATTGCTTGGCGAATGCAAAGTGAGTCGGTAAATGATATTATATACGGTGCTCTATTATGTGATAGAAGTATTGATATAGCAACAGTCCGAGAAAGCTTAATCAATGATAGCTTTGTATCATCATGGCTTAATGATAAAAGACAGTTCGTATGGCAAAATCGCCATCTAGCTGATGCTCCCATTCATATACAGGCTGATGTACCGCAATGGTGTTTGGCTTCACTAGAGAAGGTGCTAGGTGCGGACTTGATAGAGGAAGGAAAAGCCCTTGCTGCAAGATCACCGCTTGACCTGCGGGTTAATACCCTGAAAGCAACATCGGAAAAAGTTGCAAAAGTGCTTATAGATATTGGTGCTGTCCCAGTGAAATGGTATAAGGATGCCTTACGGGTTGCAGCGGTAGGAGGGCTTAGACGCTATCTCAATGTGCAAATAGAACCGGCTTTTCAAAAAGGTTGGTTTGAAATACAGGATTTGGGTTCACAGATTGCCACGCACCTTTGTCGTGCTCGGCCGGGAATGCAGATTATGGATTATTGTGCTGGAGCTGGCGGAAAGACCATAGCTCTAGCTGCTGATATGAAGAACCGAGGGCAAATCCATGCTTATGATGTAAAAAAACTCCGCCTTGCCCCGATTTTTGCCAGATTGCGCCGCGCTGGTGTACGCAATACCCAGGTTTATACCACTAATATTCATGCTCTAACGGCTTTATCTGGTCATATGGACATAGTAGTCGTCGATGCCCCATGTACTGGTAGTGGTACATGGCGTCGACGTCCTGATATCAAATGGCGCTTGACAGCAAGCCAGCTTAGACGGTGTGTAGAGGAGCAACGAGTTGTACTTGACAAGGCGGCAGTATTTGTCAGGCAGGGTGGTCGTCTTGTTTACATCACATGTTCTCTGCTGTTTGAGGAAAATGATGGGCAGATTAGAAATTTTTTAGCACATAATACCGCTTTTCAAATGTGTAATATGTCTAGATTTTGGTTTGAAAGCATTGTACGAGAAAATCAAGTATCTGATTTGACATCAGAACAGGTTCCTATGCCGCGTTTTTCAAAATACGGGCTTGTGCTTTCTCCTTTTGTCACTGACACAGATGGTTTTTTTGTTTCGATTATGGAAAAAAGAAGCTGAACCTCCGTTTATCTATATCCAGCACCTATGTAAGCGTAAAACGCCCTTGCTTTTAGTTAATTTTTTTAATCATCTATTATGATCATGATATATCCTGACACTATTCTTATTATTGATTTCGGCAGTCAACTTACTCAGCTTATTGCACGGCGTGTGCGTGAAACGGGGGTCTATTCCAAGATTGTTTCCGTTCGATCCGCAGCTGCGAGTTTTTCACGCATCCAACCAAAAGGCGTAATTCTTTCAGGCAGTCCGCATTCAACTATCAATATGGACAGTCCTCGCGCTCCTCAAGAGATTTTTGAAGCTAATATTCCTATTCTTGGTATTTGTTACGGTGAACAAACGATGTGCGTCCAGCTTGGTGGTAGGGTTGAAGCAAGCAATGAGCGCGAATATGGTCGCACTTTTCTCAAGGTGAAAGCAGATAGTCCCCTTTTTGATGGTGTATGGAAAAAGGGGTTATCCTATCAGGTATGGATGAGCCATGGTGATCGCGTGATTACGTTGCCAGAAGGTTTTTCTATTATAGGGACCTCAAACAAAGCACCTTTTGCTGCTATTGCTGATGAAAAACGCCGGTTTTATGCAGTTCAATTCCATCCAGAAGTAGTGCATACACCTGATGGTGCTGCACTTATCCATAATTTCGTTCATAAGATTGTCGGTCTAAAAGATGGCTGGACAATGGCAGCTTACAAAGAACAGGCAATTACAAAGATCCGCCAGAAGGTCAATAAGGGTAAAGTTATTTGTGGATTATCAGGCGGAGTTGATTCTGCTGTAGCGGCATTGCTAATTCATGAAGCAATTGGTGATCAATTAACCTGTATACTAATAGATAATGGCTTGATGCGAAAAAATGAAGCAAGAGAGATCATTTCAATGTTTCGCAATACTTACACAATTCCATTCGTGCATGTAGATGCTTCTAAGCTATTTATCAATGCATTGGAAGGTGTGAGCGACTCGGAACAAAAACGGAAAATCGTCGGTCGGCTTTTTGTCGAAGTGTTTGAGCAAGAGGCAAAAAAGATAGGTGATGCTGATTTTTTGGCCCAGGGGACATTATATCCTGATGTGATTGAAAGTGCTTCTTTTAGTGACAATTCTTCTGTCATCATCAAAAGCCATCATAACGTTGGTGGGTTGCCTGAAAGAATGAATATGAAGCTTATTGAGCCTCTACGAGAGCTATTCAAGGACGAAGTACGTATTCTTGGGTGTGAATTAGGTTTACCGGAATATTTTATCAACCGTCATCCATTTCCTGGACCGGGTCTTGCTATTCGTTGCCTTGGCGTGGTTACGCATGAGAAGCTGGAAATACTGCGTAAGGTAGACGCTATCTATTTGGATGAAATCCAAAAGGTTGGACTTTACGATGCGATCTGGCAGGCATTTTCTGTTCTATTGCCCGTTCGTACAGTTGGCGTAATGGGCGATAGTCGTACTTATGAATACGTTTGTGCTCTACGAGCCGTCACTTCGGTTGATGGTATGACAGCCGATTTCTATCATCATGACATGGAATTTTTAAGCCGTACGGCAACACGCATTATCAATGAAGTACGCGGTATTAACCGTGTGGTTTATGACGTGACCTCAAAGCCTCCTAGCACAATCGAGTGGGAATAATTCAAACTCGCCAACATCGTTTGAGCCAATGCATCATGATCTTTAGAACATCTGTTCTTGCCAAAAAAGTTAGTTTGTACTGATGCACTTATGATACAATTCTAATAAATTCCTTAGATTTTGCGACTAAAAATATCTCTGTCTTTTCAGGCTGAATTTTCCCAGAGTTGAAGAGGATCAGGAATCGATGCGTATTTCATCACCTTTATGTGATCAGTATTGTTTTTCGCAATCTCGATTTTCGATACTGACAATTGTTATTATATTGTGTGTGCTGCACCTGATATGCTTGCATATCGCAAGTAGGTGCCAGAAAATTGGATTAAAAGGAAAAATCTTGTCATAAATATACGACGACTTTCTCGATTATGAAGATTTCATTGGGTTATTCAATGCGCAATCAGGAATTTTTTGATACTATCGGATATATATACCTGTACTATTGGAATGGTTTTATGATGAGTACACCATATGGTGGATGGTATTTCGCTTGGGCAGATATTTATGAATCTTCTAAATGCAGCTTTATGCTGATACCATATGATCGAGATTCGATTTACATTGCCAAATATTAATAAAATTCTGCAATAGCGCATGATTGCGTGGATTCTTGATTATTGAAACGCAGTAAAAAAGAAAGGTGTTGTGAATGAGTTTACCAAAAATTGTTATCAGCATGGGGGATCCTTCTGGAGTTGGTCCAGAAATCATCATGAAAACTCTGTCCGATCCCATAGTTTATAAATTCTGTTTGCCTATTGTCGTCGGTGATGCGAAACGGCTAACCCTTGCAGGGCGTATTGTCTCTTCCTCTTTAGGTATTCATGTCATTCACGACATAAAAAGTATAGAATATGATTTTAAAAATGTGCAGTGCATTGATCTCGATCTTATACCTGAAGATCACCCTTTCGGGGTCATTTCACCTATTTCAGGAGAGGCCGCATATCGCTATATTGAAAAAGCAACAGACATTGTGATGAAACGCGAAGCAGATGCTATTTGCACCGCACCTCTTAATAAGGCTGCATTGCATGCAGCTTCCCATAAATACCCTGGTCATACTGAACTTTTGGCGCATCTTACACATACATCTGAGGTTTCGATGATGTTAGTAACAGGAAAATTACGGGTTATACATGTCACAACTCATATTGGGTTACTTGATGCTATTAATCGTATTGAACCGAAGCTAGTTGAACGTGTTATTTCTCGTGGGTATGATGTATTGATTAAAACTGGTATTAAAAAACCAAAGATTGGCGTATGTGCTATCAATCCCCATGCAGGAGAAAATGGCTTGTTTGGTTATGGTGAAGAAGAAAATAAGATTATCCCCGCCATAAAACTCTGCTCGGCTAGAGGTTGGAATGTCTGCGGACCATTTCCAGCTGATACATTGTTTTTCCTTGCCGGTCGGGGAGATTACGACATGGTAGTTGCTATGTACCATGATCAAGGACATGGACCTGTCAAGGTATTAGGAATTGAAGCAGGTGTAAATATCACTCTCGGTTTACCGATTATCCGCACTTCTGTTGACCATGGAACAGCATTCGATATTGCCGGACAAGGTACTGTAAATGAGCGTAGTCTGATTACTGCTTTACGTCAAGCAACTGATCTGGTTGCACAAAATTCTGTCTAAATTTTTGTTTTTTGAGAGAATCTTAAGCTGAATAATACAACATGGATACTACGCGGTAAGTGATTTTACTCATACTATTTTGATATATAAGACTTTTGCACATCAGTTTTGGTTATAAATAAGAAATAATTATCAAATGTCAATCATTTAGGTATTTTGTAAACCCCCAAAAATGCAATGGGTTTCGTCGGGAAACAAGCAAGATCAGATAATTATCCGTAAGAGTAGCAGTTTTTAAAGTTGTGATTAGGATGGGGAGTTAGCAAATCTACTTCAAAACTGTCGCTACAGGTGAGATATCCTTTCTTTATGATAATAAGGATATTTGAATTCTTCATTTGGTTGTAGATGACAAACACAAAGGTTAAATTTATTGGTAATGGAGTAATGAAATAGAAATGTAAGAAGGAAATTCAGAACTGCAGCGTAATAAAACGTACCGTAGGTACGTTTTTATGAAGGAGATAAATCAGAAATTTGGAAAGGTATAAGTAGCGCTAGAACTGTTAAGGAAGGTTAAATAAAGGAGAAAATGGAAGATAAAATTTATGTATTTCGATCACTCCAGGGAATTCTTCACTAGAAACAATCTCTTAATTTTGACGAGACAGTGTTATTGGATAATATAGATGTTCTTGATAACACCTTAAACAATATAAAAAAATGAAACAACTTGATCGGCTTTCTGAGCTATATGACAGCTATGATATTTTCTTTTGCGATATATGGGGAGTTGTGCATAATGGCGTTGCTGCCTATCCATCAGCTGTTACTGCTTTAGAGGAAGCTCACAAAGCAGGGAAATATGTTTTTTTCATTACTAATTCACCAAGGTTAAGGAAAGGAGTTGCTGTACAGCTTGAACAGCTGGTGGGCTGGTCGTTATGTTATGATGGAATTGTGACATCAGGAGATGTGACGCGTGATCTGATAAAAGGGATGCCACGCCGTATTTTCCATATCGGAGTAGAACGAGATTACAGCCTTTTTGAAAAGCTGGATATTGATTTAGTGGAAAAATTTAAAGCTTCAACGATTGTCTGCACAGGCTTGTTTGATGATGAAAATGAAAATCCAGATGATTATCTACCAATGCTATCAAGCTTACGTGCGCGGAATTTGCCTTTTGTCTGTGCTAATCCGGATATTGTTGTACAGCGTGGTGAGCGGATACTCTGGTGCGCTGGTGCTCTTGCATATATCTATACACAGCTTGGTGGTCGTACTTTTATTTCCGGCAAGCCTCATAGGCCAATTTATGATGCGGTGTATAGCATGGCTAAGAAAGTTGCAGGAAAATCACTGGATAAATCACGCATTCTTGCCATTGGAGACAGTATATTGACTGATGTGAAAGGAGCTGAGCTTTATGGCCTTGATGTTCTTTTCATTGGGGGTGGTGTTCATACAAATAATTATGTAGAAAATGGTAAAGTTAATCAGAAAAAACTTGATGCTTTTCTTGAAAAAAGTAACACGAGGCTGGTTGCTTTCATGATGGAGCTTAGCTGATACAGATGGGAAAACGCTTTTTACGTCTATCTGCTCCTTCTCTCTTGCCCGAAGACTTCAAGAACGCTGTTGTTACGATCGGAAGTTTTGATGGTGTGCATCGTGGTCATCAACTTGTGTTGCAGTATGCCTTGAGTAAGGCACATGAGCTTAATAAACCGGCTATTGTTTTGACTTTTGAACCCCATCCACGCACCCTATTCAATCTAGATAAACCGATCATTCGCTTGACATCTGCAAGTGAAAAGACAGAAATTTTCCGATTGATAGGGTTTGACGCAGTGATTGAACAAACATTCACCCGAGAATTTGCTGGATATACGGCAGAAATGTTTATGAAGAATATCCTGTACAATACCCTGAAAGTGAACTGTATTGTGACAGGAGATAATTTTTATTTTGGCTATAAACGCCAAGGAAGTCCAGATCTTCTTCAGAAAGTTGGAAAAAAACTTGGTTTTTCCGTGAGTATTGTTGATTCCATGAAAGATAGAAATGGAGAAGTTATATCATCCAGTCGTATCCGTATATTGCTGCAGCATGGTTCTATTGAAGAATCCTCGGAGCTACTTGGTTATCATTATACAGTTTCGGAAAAGGTTGTTTATGGTTCTGCTTTTGGTCGTACCCTTGGCTTCCCAACGGCTAATATGACGCTTTCTTCGCAAAAGAATTTGGCATTGGGTATTTATGCTGTGCGGTTTCGTTGTCCTGATGGGAAAATATATGACGGAGTAGCAAGTTTTGGTCACCGTCCAACAGTCAATAAAGTTGCTAAACCGATTCTTGAAACTTACATTTTTGACTTTTCAGATAACCTTTACGGTAAAATCTGTGCAGTTTTCTTCTTCTCGTTTTTGAGAAGAGAAAAGAAATTTAGCGATCTTAATTCGCTTATTGCACAGATGCGTAAGGATGAGGCAGAAGCTCGTGTTATTCTAGCAAAAGCTAAACCGATTTCCAGGTTGGATTATAATTTTGTTTTCAAAAATAAGCGTTTATGATGTTTATCAGTCAACCATATTATAACTAATAGATAGACTTATTATCTTTTTTTTAGAGTTATAATTGATTGAGCGACAATCACATCCTTGTGAACCAATTCATTGGTTAGCCATGTTGTAATATCAACCGCAATCTGAAATCATCAAGCTAGCTCGATTGCAAACAATTATTGTTATATGAGCATTCGTGTAGGCAACGCAGCTCTATATTAATAATTATGATTCTGTGTTCATATATGTGGGATATTATTTTCAGATTGTTCGCTGCTAACTGAACATTTCATGAATTTGTATGCATTAGTTTTTAAATTATAACAGCAATCTGATCCTTGAGTATGGATGTTTCTGCAATAATTGCGATTATTATTATGCTAATAATTAACGCATATTCAAGAATTCTAACCAAGATATCTTGGTCGTTTTTTGGTAATGATAAATCAAGAATTTTAGAATGCAGTTTCATTGTGAGCTATCCTCTATGCTTTGCTTTCCAAATTTTTAATGTTAAAATGTTTCTGCCCCTTTAAAATTTTTGATAAATAATCAAAAAAATTTTGTTTCTTCTTTGCGCAATATTGATGAAATAGTACTTCATTTTCGTTTTTTTTTAAAAAAGCCATTAGAGAAACTGCTAGGGTGTAGTGCTATTCCGACATTTTAAGGAAGGCTAACGTTTGGGGTTAGCTACTACTTGCAGCAAAATGCTTGATTTTCTGTGCAATGTCTGAAGACTGTGAATGGCTCAGATTTGGAATTTTATAATTGATAGCGGTAAAACAAGTAATGAAAGTGCGAAGAAATTTTGCAAAAAATGATTGGCTTGTTAAGACAAATAGCTTTAGGATATAGTTGTGGTGACTAAATTATCAAATTATTATAAAATAACTAATATATTTATTGTCACTGTTTTTCTTGATGAAAATCATTTTTTGCTCTTGAATTGAGCTTTTTGCGATTATAGACAGTTGCAATGAGAATCTAGGTATAATGTAGCTTGGCGTTTCTTGCTGCATTATGTAGACAATTCCCTAACGATTATTATAGAAGGGACCATTATAAAAATAGGAAATTTTCTGGTATTAATACCGAAGTCTCTCTGTTTAAAAGGTACAACACCTTAGAAAAGAACGATAGTTTGTTTTTTCTCTTCTAGGTATCTTTTAGTTAGGTTGTAGATTCGATCCGAACGAGCCCCTGATCGACAATATGCAAGCAATGGGCGCTCGGACTCAATAAGTGCAGAAATCATATCATTGAGATTTTCTTCGGTAATGCCGGTAGAAGTTATTGGAATGTAATGGGAGATTATGTCATGTTTTGCAGCGGCCTGTTGTATATGACTGAACTCTCGTTGTCCTTCTACTTCTTTATCAGGTCGGTTGCATATAACTGTGCGAATCCCTATTTTGACGAGGGCTGGTAGATCTTTGATTGAAATTTGTCCACTGATATGGATACCGTCATTATACTTACGAATATTCATAATGAAGGCTCCCTATTATTGCGCAATGATTGAACATAAATGAAATTATATAAGACTGCTAGTCATTGGTATTTACGATCTCATATAAATTTTATTCAAACTCTAGAACAAACAAATGGTCTGTTTTCATATTCATCTTCTGTGACTAGGGGAGTCATCTATTGTCCTGATACAGTCACAGGGCACAATAACTTAAAAATATATGAAGAAGCCAAAAAATATAACACGATGATGAAGATTACCTAACGATTTTAGGATTTTCCATTGGATACTGCTATTGACAAAATGCCTGATAAACAAGGCCTTAAAAATCGAATGATTTGCGTATTGTCTTTATCTTGTGATTGGATAAGCTTGCTTTTTAGCATCCCTTATGATGTAATATATTTCGTATATGAATCAACATGGAAAAATCAATACTATCAGACAATGATGCAGTAGGCATTGCGTTTTATTGCAGTTGACCTTTAAAGCGAACACTTTTTCATTGCACGTGAAGTCAATCAGATACGGATATTGGATGAAGTACACCGATGCTTTTCTTGCATTTTGAAAGGATTTTTTTGAAGAAACCTCTCGTCTCAATTTACCACAACCCTAAACTCCTTTAACGTTCTCAGAAAAAGGAGTGATCGCGTGTCTATTTGTCGCTTATATCGCTTCCATACTTAATATAGCAACCGCGACAGCCACATTAAGCGATAAGATAACAAAACAATAGGTCACCGCTGTTTTTATGATATCACTCATCTTATCACCTATCTTCACGAAATTTTACAATATGTAATATAATAGATTATTACAATCTCTGCAATAAAAAAATCGTTTTACAAAAGTCCATTTCGTATACTAGAGGATAGTTTTTCTTTGGCTCAATATGATTCCTATGCATTTTCAATGTCGTTGCTGTAGGCATGACCAGGTAGAATTCAATAACAGTGGTATATCTGATAACATGTATGCTGCGAGAATCATGTATTTCTATTGTTCCTTCAGCGGTGTTTTTTCTGCTACGGATCAAAGGGTATGCCTATACGGCATTGATGATACTAACAATTAGAATCAGCACTTAGTTCAAGCAAGGGGTTCTCAAGTGTACGCGGATGTTTTAAAATAATCTATGCTTAACAGATGATAAGTATGCCTTCAAAAATAGCTTTATGATGATCAAAAGGGTAGTTTTCATCGGCTAGGTTTCATATAGAAGAAGGTTGCATATACAACGGTAATTGCACTGACAACATTGATAAAAGACTCGAGTGCATTGGAATAAAAAGCGATCAAAGCGCTTAGATAATAAAAAAGAGATTACTTTAGTCAGGATAAAAAACAGAATAGCTCTCACTAGAATGGATATAGTCGCCATTCGCGTTAGTTTTGTGTATTATTCATTACTTGTAGTCCATGTAGTTTTAGCAAGTAGGTATTATTTGATGATCGAGTTCAAGTTATTTTAGCCAATATTCTATCTGCTGGTTGCGTATTGAGGAAGTTTATGATGTTGCGTAAAGCTGATTTTTAATAAAGGCTGATGTTTAGGTAATTTTTCTTTTAATGAAGATAATGAATCCGTCGATTGCAGAAACTCCAAGAGCGCCACAAAGAAAACCTGCGAGTCCTATGATTTTTTCCGGTACGATATGACTATCGTTGATAAGGTCGAATTTAGTAAGACTGTAATATATTGTTTGTGCTACGATTTCGGCGCCGTAAATAGCACATAGCGCCCCACCAAACCACTCGAGCATACGTTTTGGCCATCTTCGGGCTGGGCTGTGAATTTGTCGAACAAGCGCACCGAGTGCACCAGCAATGGCTGTTGATAAAATAGCCCATATAGTCATTATCCACTCGTTGGGCAAATTCTTTTCTGGCATTTCATTTCCAACACTTTTGTTTTTGACCGAAGCGGTCCGTTGCGATAATCCAACGGGATAAATCAGGCTCATTTTTGGCCATTTTTACCGGATAATTTGCTTTTGGTGGCTTCGTCCAACCGCTGCACAATAAAGGCGCACTTATCTGACAACCCACCAAGGGCAATACACAAATCAATATCACTAAGCTTCGATACATCCCCATTGATTTTTTCTCGTTTTTGATAAGAAACAACTGCGCTTTGAAGCGTAGATTTATGATCAAGTCTTTGTCCACATAAAAAGCCGGTTGCAAAGGAAATAAACAAAAGTAGAACATAGCTGCCAATGCGATAAGATAAGATCATTTTTACCTCTTAAGCATTTTTGTTAGTTCACAATTTTGTCAATTTTATAAAAACCATTTTTCTAACAGCAGTAATATGGTAGATTTTATGTATATTCTTTTCTTATATAGTGGGGGAAATGGTATATATTTTGACTATACAATTGGTCATTTGTTGCAAAGCTAAATGCTTATTGTGAGTCATGAGCTTAGGCCTGTCAAAAATTAAGTCACTTACTGAATATTGTTTCCAAGCACTTCACGTACTTGATCATGAAAATCAGCTACAACCTCAGAATTTTAGGTAAGAGAAAGATGATCCTAGCTCTAGCTCTTAGCCTAATATTATCAATAGTTTGGTTTTAAAAAGATCTCTATAAGCATGGTGTGTGTCATAAAAAACATCGACTATAATGCCTGTATTTCTAAAAATTGTTTTAAAATTCAAAGATACACGATCAGGGACTCAATCTCTCTCATAAAAACTGCCCTTTAAAATCAGCACGCTAAAATCATAAAACTATCTCTGAATTTAAAAATATATCCCCGCCCGTGTGAACGGCAGCCAGAAGTTAATGTGAAAAAACAAAGAGTAAAACCGGCAATCGCTACATTTTTTCTATGTTATAAAATAGCGTTGCTACCACAATTATCTTGGAAAACACCTCAAACTAAAGAGATATCTCTGCTTTTTTCTACAAACTTATTTTCTCTCACCGTTAATAACATATGAAATATAGGATAAATATTATGAATTAGTATTTATTTAAGTTGATTTACGGAATAAAATAAACACGTTTATTTATATTATACTATCCTATTGCTCTATCATATCAGATGACATTTAAATGCCAAAAACAAGCACGGATTGGTACGCCCAAGGGGAATCGAACCCCTGTTTCCGCCGTGAGAGGGAGGTGTCCTAACCGCTAGACGATGGGCGCATCTTTTCGGAAAAGAGATTAATTTACAATTTCCAAAAATACAATGCCCTACCCAAGCTTTAGTAAATAATTTATCTTGAAAAAGTTTTTCAATTCTTTTCTGGACAGAAAATTCAAATACTATATACTGATGCATTCAATTTTCTGATTGACGACAGATGCGCCCAGATAGCTCAGTTGGTAGAGCAGCGGACTGAAAATCCGCGTGTCGGCGGTTCAATTCCGTCTCTGGGCACCACTATTTAACTACTGAATTGCTGTCTAGAAATGTACAATCATTATATTGCTATAAAAACGATAAGCTCAGATTTTTTTACTTTATTGATGGATATTCACAATTCATATTGATTTAAAAACCATCCAAGTTTTTTAAGTATTGCCCATACTAATTCAATCGTTTTTTTATCTATCTAATTAAAGATTTAATGGAGTGATTCCGAAAACATCTTGGGATAGAACCCTTAGAAATATTTATGGTAACATTAGCACAGTGAAATAATAGAAAAAGAAACGGATGTCATGTAGATGGTGCAGGGCTGTTGACAGGATAGCTAATACAGTCATTATTCATTCGTGGAGCAAATAAGGGATTTTGTAAAAGGGCTGGGAGCGATCTCTATAATTTTTGTGCAATTAGTATTATTTATTCTAGACGATCAAATAATACGCTGTTCTTCGAGAGTGTTAAGGTAACCTAAACAATCATACTCTCATATCTTTTCTTCAAATGCTATTTTTAATTATGGCAAAGACGAGGCAAATGCCTGAGATCATCTCAAACATTGAATGATGGGTGGGTCTTGGCTGCATATTCATTGCGATCGAATTTTTTGATTAACGGACAGCTTTTCCAGTAGCTTTTTAAAGAACTTTATTAAGGTAATTTGCTGCTTAAATAGTTCCTTTTTTTAATTCACTGATATAACAAACATCAATGCTTTTTCATGTTGTGATCTTTGGCCATATGCACCATTTTTTCAATTGGATGACTAATCTGGATGTTTTCATCTCGTGCAATTACAAAATAGTGGCTGACGCAATCAAAATTGCCTTCATGCTGCTAGTAATCAATATATTTGATAGTAAATATTTTCCTTTTGGCATGGCGGAACAATGAATAATTATTTCATTTATACACTGCGTCATTGCCTTGCCTTCAATAAAAAATACTTGAGAAGATATATGATTCTACAAAATCCTTTTGTAGCCTTATAATTTGTATCAGAGCAGTATTGGAAAGTATAAGTGCGTATTAATGCAAAAATAGGATAGTGCACCTATCCTGATATGAAGGAGCTTCTGCACTCGATCAAAAACAGAGGTCAGCATGCTATACTAATATGGCGTTCACGGTGGGATTCGAACCCACGACCCCAAGATTCATACCACTACGATTTTCATCGCCACAAAAAAGCCTTTGCGTTTTGTGGTCTGGACTGTCCCTTCACCATAGACCAAAATCATTAGGTGCTGCCCGTCCAGTCTCTACGCCTTCCCATTGCTTTGTAAACAAAGAGCTTGGTTCGGGATTGGCATGTCACACGGAGCGACGAAGCTTTCCCCGAGTTTGAGCAGATCCACTGCATAGTTTCCCTATTGCAGTGCCCAATTTTAGGAATCTTGTGCTCTATCCTTCTGAGCTACGTGAACCCTATTATCTATTTTTCTATCGAATTTACCTGCTTCAATCAATGTATTTTGCTAATTTCTCAAGAAGAAATGTACGAATCTTTTCTTGTGGTACATCTTTGGCAATAAAAGCTCGCCCAAGATCACAAGTCAGAATGAAAGTCAGGGAACTACGGATAACTTTTTTATCTTGTGCAATATATGTCATCAACGTATCTACATCTGGTAGATTACCGGGGATGTCGCTAATTTGTGTTGGAAGTCCTACCATATGCAAATGTGCACGAATTCGACTAACTAGATCTTGGCTTGCAAGATTCATTCGCACTGAAAATTCATGTGCTAGAACCATTCCAATGGAAACTCCTTCCCCATGTATAAGGCGTTGTGCATCATAGCCAGTCGCTGTTTCAAGTGCATGACCGAAAGTATGACCAAGGTTAAGAAGGGCGCGGTGCTCTCCTGTCTCATATTCGTCGCGTTCCACAATAGCTGCCTTAAAGCGACAAGAGCATGCTATGGCTTCAATACGTTCTGCTCCACCCGAAAAGATAGCCTGCCAATTTTTTTCAAGCCAATGAAAAAAATTAGGCTGATCAATTAACCCATATTTCACTATTTCAGCGTAACCGGCACGAAACTCACGCAAAGGAAGCGTATCGAGCATTATCGTATCAGCAATAACAAGTTTGGGCTGATAAAAAATACCAACTAGGTTTTTTCCATGTACTGTGTTGATACCTGTTTTCCCGCCAACTGAAGAATCTACCTGTGCCAGAAGCGAAGTTGGTATCTGTACATAATCGATACCGCGTCGCAAAATACCGGCAGCAAATCCCGTAAGATCACCAATAACACCACCACCTAGAGCAACAATAGTATCACCGCGTTCTAGCTTTGTTGCAAGGATTTTATCAATAATGCTTTCAAGAACAATGAAACTTTTTGATTTTTCACCAGCATTGACAACGATGGGTATCGTATCTATGCCATATTCCGTAAGGGTTGCCTGAAACGTTGATAAATACGTCGCACCGACGTTAGTATCAGTCACAATTGCTACACGTACACATGGCAAAGAAGATGTAATTATTTGCGCTACTTTATCGATGAGTTTTGAACCAATGACAATATTATAGCTACGTTTGTTCAAATTGACAGTAACAATTTGAGTCTTCATTCAGTACAAAATCCCTTTATAAAAGTGCATTAAGATAGAGGTGAGCTGTTTTGATGACGTCACGCGCAACATCGTCTTGGTTAGAATTCCGATTCTGCACGACTAAATCTGCCTTAGCATAAACAGGATATCGCTGATACATCAGTTTCTGCATAACAGCACGTGGGTTTTCTGTTTGCAGAAGTGGGCGATTGTTTTTTTGCAATGCTCGTTCTATCAACATATCAAGATCAGCATTAAGCCAGATTGATAGGCCGTGTTTGCGGATTACATACCTTGTATCCGGATGCATAAAAGCACCCCCGCCGATAGCAAGTACAATCGGACCTTCATTAAGAAGGCGAAAAATGATTTGCTTTTCTAGATCACGAAATTTCTGTTCACCATGGATCGCGAAAATTTCTGATATTGTCATCTGCAAAACAGCTTCAATTTCATGATCCGAATCACAGAAACGCATGTCAAGAATTTTAGCAACACGTTTGCCAATGGTAGATTTTCCTGCACCCATCAGTCCGACGAAGATAAGAGAACGCTCTGCGATTCGTGATTTAAGGTGGACTGTCGTTCGTGATATCATTTTGTTTTTCAAGCTGTTTGTCATAAAATATCCCAATGTTTATCCATGATGAAGTCAATAGATTGATTGCATTTCAAAACATCAGAATGCAGCTTTGATGGTAGCAGATATTTTTTTTGCTGCGTAGTACTTTTCTTCTGTATTTACAGAATTGTATATTGTGCTCTTAAAATGAAATATTGCGCTATGTAAAAGTCGAAAAACATTTAACAATAGTAGTATTATTTTCATAAGTTACCTTCAGATAAAAAATTTATAATATTCTAAAAATCATATTGGAAATATGGCGACAGATGGGCCATTGAATATAGATTTACATATTCTGCAATTTAGCGTTTCTGCGAGTAAGAATGTCAATTATTTCATAATCTGATAACAGGTTATTCTTCATCGTTAATGTCGTAAATACTGTTATTTTTAGAGATGCTGAGTGCCGAACGTAGTACAACCCTTTACTAGAATCTTATTGTCGTAATCTTAAATAGGACAGGTCGGATGTTTTTTATGCTTTCGTTCAACTGGTATGATAAATAGACTGCTATGCAGCGGAAGGATTGATGGTGCAGGGCAGTAAAGGATTTTCTCCTTTCTTGCAGATGCGCTAACTTTCTGCACTAGCACCCTAGCTCTATAAATTTTTATATACAGAATGCAGTGAGATAATCCAGCAATAGAAACTGATTCTTTCAGAAATGGGCTCGGCTTCTTCCAGAAGTAGTGAGTGAAACATAGATGGCCTGGTTACTTAATTTTGCAGCAAAACATATTGTGTAATTGCATGTGTTAATCGAATTGCTTTATACAACCAGATTGCCGTATATCTGAACTCCAAGGAGGTTTACGTTTCTGGGTTATTTAAAGGCAGTAAAATAAGGAACGGTTGATGCTACTTTAAGTTACAGGCTGCTCTACAAAGCTAGCTGCAATCTTACAATTGTAAAAAATGATGAAGTAACAATTCGCTTTAGCCTTTCTCTGCTACTCTCTCACCCCTCATATCACACACTAGCTAACTGCACAAATTGGCGGAGAATTCTGCGTGCTTATTACTACATGGTTTTATACTATACTGTTACAACTTATCCATTATAAAACAGAGCAAATCTCCGGATCTGTCCAGCAACTGCTTAGTCATTCGGATATTTTACAAACCAGATTTATACTTGAGTAGGCATTATCGAAAATGAAAATAAATTTGATTGTTCTAAAAAGCCCTTATGTTTTGATTTTATAGTTGACATATTTGTTAAATTAGAAAGTAAAGAAATCGTTTAAAAATTACTTGAATCTATTTTTCTAATTAAAAAACAGATAATATCTCTGTTATCTATTTATGTGAATTGAGTTAATCAAATGTATAATTATCTTGATTTTGAAAAGCTAATTGCTGATTTAGATGGTCAGATTTTTGAGTTGAAGAAACTTGCATCCGCAGATAGCGTCAACATGGATGTTGAAATTCGACGCTTGGAAAAACGCTCTCAGCGAGCACTGCGCGCTATATATAAAAAACTGACTCCTTGGCAAAAAACGCAGGTAGCCCGTCATGTAAATCGTCCACATTTTTTTGATTATGCTAGTCGTCTTTTTAGCGACATTACGCCACTTTCCGGTGATCGCAAATTTGCTGATGATGAAGCGTTACAGGCAGGTTTTGCACGTTTTTATGGCGAATCCGTTGCTTATTTAGGTCTTGAAAAGGGACATGATACACAATCACGACTAAAATATAACTTTGGTTCTGCTCGTCCCGAGGGATACCGGAAGGCGGTGCGAATTATGGAGCTAGCTGAAAGATTTGGTTTGCCTATTATCTCATTGGTTGACACGGCAGGAGCTTATCCTGGTATAAGTGCAGAGGAACGCGGCCAAGCGGAAGCTATTGCTTGTTCTACTGCGAAAATGCTAAGCCTTACGATTCCGGTTGTATCTGTCATTATCGGTGAAGGTGGATCAGGAGGGGCTGTTGCTATTGCAGCCGCCAACCGTGTTTATATGCTTGAGCATGCTATTTACTCTGTGATTTCTCCCGAAGGGGCTGCGTCAATTCTGTGGCGAGATGCGGCTCGTGCTAAGGATGCAGCTATGAATATGCGTATTACGGCACAGAATCTTTATGAGCTAAAAGTAATTGATGGTATCATTCCTGAACCACTTGGCGGAGCGCATCGTAACCATGAGGCAGTTATAAATGCAACCGGTGATATTATTGCTACAGCGTTCAAAAGTATGGCCGATACGGATGGTAAGAGCTTGCGTCATGAACGACGCGAAAAGTATTTGCAGATTGGACGTAACTTATAGGATTAATGCAAAAGAAAGTTGTATTAAGAGCGCAGCAAGCAGAAACGTATCGCAAAACATAGCCTTATTGCCAAACATCATATTTGCAAAGCTTTACCAATTTTCTAGGGACTAGAATGATTTTTGTACGATTTTCTTGACACAAATGCAATCCTACTCCGATTATCATTTTTTGTTCAGTATTGATTTTCTAACGCCTGCGGCCTCATTCATCATGGAATGATATGGGGTCGGCATCTGATATTTTCCCTTTTTGAAACTAATAAGCAACTGCAGTGTTTCATATTACTATTGGATTAATAGTTCTATTTTTACATAACCGACCTTTGTATAATTGTTATTGCACAACCATGGTTTTCTTGTAGAAAACAAGATACTGAATATATCACAGAAACCAAGCAATCCTTTTTCATCTCTAGCCTATTGAAACTGTACTTTCTGGTATCTTTAAGAATTTTTGCATAGAAATTTGGTAAAAGGATTTTTGAATCTGTATTACAGAGGATAAAGCAGGCCGGATCAATGTCGCTTGCATTCATATTCAAGACCAACTTGCTGTTTTCAAAACTATTGAGCTTTCTAAGAAAGCACCAGTGTTAACTGGCTTATTCTAGGAAATCAGGTTGGCAGGGCTGCAACAAGCGATTAATCACTCATAATTGTTAAGTAAGCCAATTCGCAGAAACAGCAAAATCAATACAAAACATTGGAAAATACTTTACGTATAATTCGAATAATAAAATAAGTGATCGCCACTTTGACCAAATCACCAGGAATAAAAATCAGACTTGCAAAAAATGCTTCCCTTATTGATATGTCAGTGTTGTAGGCAAGCCAGAGAATGCCTGGACAGTGAATAGCAATAACCCCGCCAAGTACAAGAAAAACGATTTCTTTGAAGGATGTTAAACTATGGTGGAATGTCTGATATAGGAAACCAATAAGCCACGCACCTAATGCCCAACCGATACAATAACCTGCAGAAGGACCGAAAAAAATGCTAATGCCACCGTGCCCTCCCGACAAAAGCGGCAGACCTGCGGCAACAAGAAGCAAGATAACGATAACCGCGTAAAGACCTTTTTTCGCGCCAAGTATGGCTCCTGCAAGCATAATGCCAAGTGTTTGGGCCGTGATAGGAACCGCAAACCCAGGAATTGATATGAGGGGCAGGAATCCTAACGTAGAGATAAAGGCCGCTAAAAATGCGATGGAAACAATATCTCCGACAATCATCCGTTCTTTCTTGTGAGGTGTTTTTTGCATGTCGCTGTCATAAGCGCGCGCTTCAATCGCCATGGTAGTATTTTCACTCATTTTCAGTGCGCGAATTGTGATCGGTATGATCATAGCAACAATACTGCCCTCAAGTCCGCGTACTTTTCGGGTTTCACGCACTTCTTGGGCAATCTGCCTCAAAACTGGGATAAAACGTAATGTCAATGACAAGGCAAGAGATATTTTGCTTGGATTAGCCCCAAAGGGTTTTAAAAACTGAAATATATGCTCTAGTGATTCCATCATTTGTGACATTGATGTTGTTAACGTTATTAATCCAGCAAAAAGTAAAAGGCAGGCAAACCGCAGTACAACGAGAAGAGCACTTTGCCAACTGCTGGCAAAAGAATGAAAAATGAAAAGGATAACAAGCAACAACCATATCGATCGGATCTGTTTCCAAGATTGTGTAAAAGAAAAACCTGCTATTCTATAAAGTAGTAAAATGATGCCAAAAGCCGCTATAGTAATATCAAGACGGTCTATAAAAAATACGAGAAAACTGAAGATAAAGAGAAGCGCAAGTTTAATTCCTGGCCTGAGTTCGTGAAAATAGGACGTGGCAGGAGTGCTATCTACAAAAACTTTCATGCAAATAGATTCTCATAAAAATTAATCGCTTTAGTTGGTAGCGAATCACATACTACCTGTCCGTCGTTAAAAACAAGAACGCGTTCAAAATTTTTAAGCAAAGGCAAATCATGTGATGTCATGATGATACGTTGTGGCAATTGATTGATGACTTCAATGATCTTTCGCTTATTACGAAGGTCAAGTTGTGTTGTAGGTTCATCTAGTATGATTGTGTTAGGCTTCATTACTAAAACGCTGCAGATGGCTAACAACTGTTTTTGTCCTCCGCTCAAAAAATGAGCAGCCTGTTTACGCAAATCAAGAAGATTATAATGCTGCAAAGTTGTTTCAATACGCTGTTCGATTTCAACGATATTAAGTCCAAGATTTTTCATTCCGAAGGCGAGATCTTCCTCTACTGTAGGCATAACGATTTGATTGTCAGGATTTTGAAAGACAAATCCTACCTTGCGTCTGAGGGCTTTTCCTTCCCTGCGACTGTCAAGACCATCGACAATAACGCGCCCTTTTGTTGGAAGAATAAGGCCATTTAGCAAACGAACAAAAGTGCTTTTTCCTGAACCATTAGCTCCGATAACAGCAATACGCCTCTCACTGAGAGAAAGGTTTAGGTTCTGCAGAATCTCACGCTTGTCAAAGCTAACTGAGACATTTTCGAATGTTATCATACTATCGTTACTTATGGCGATGATCCTATTTTTCCAAAAAAATCAAAAGATAAGATGAGTCATCGTAAAATATTCAGATAAAACTATCCATTCGCAAAATCGCTACTAGCGAATAGCGAGTAAAGGATATTCGAAAAATAGAAAATACGCAAGACATATAAATTGCTAAAATTTGCAGATAATTACACAAACGACAATCATTTTCTAAAGAAACAAAGTTATAACAATTTGATATATGAAGAAATCTGCTTGAAATGGGGGCTATTATTGCAATGTTCTCTTGCTTCTTTCAAGCAAATAAATCTAGAGTTAAAGGGCATTAAACTTATATCATGACTTTATCTTTTGTAGACTTAGGCATTTATCAAACGCTTGAATGCAAGCGTTTTTACAAGATGGATCTCACTGAAATTGGTGACGAGTGATTAAAAATCAATTGACTCGATGTTACGATAAGCATTTTCAGTGATCAGTCTGCTTGCCAGGATTAGGAAAAACCACCCCCCTTACTACACGTGGTACTTTCGGACGATTTATTGTCTATGCTTTTAAAAAGAATCAGTAAAAGCAAATAAGTTTTAAAATAAGGTTTTTAATTTCTCACGATCACAGATAAACATTATCAGACCAGATTTCCATAGCTATAAGAAGGTTAGATTTTTATAGCAATAGTCTTCTTTTGCTAGATCATTTGTGAGAAAAATTATTACCTGCTTATATTGATCGATATGGAGTTTTGGTGTGGCGGTATGGATATATCAGTCTTTCTTTCAAGCATTCTTTTTAGAGAATATAAATAATCGATCTCACTAGTTTTCTCGCTCAATCAACAAGCATAACATTTTTTAAACGCTCGTATACTAGAGTTAATCGGCAGTAGGTTTTAATTATGTCTCCCGCACTTGATGCACGACTGAGTTTCATTCCCTTTTTAAGTTTGTAAACAGCACGGCTTTGATATACTACTTGGGACATTTACGAATATTTTTCGATCACCATGAACAGAAAAAATAAAATAAAATCCATCTATAGCTTCATTATATGAAGAATCATAGCTAAATTGCATATTTATTAGAATAAATATGAAATACAAAGCTAAAAAGCTCATCCCTCTAAACTCTATAATCACATTAATAATGGTGAAGGGTAAGAACTTGAAAAAGCAGTTTGAAAGTAAGTTTTTTAAACTGTCTGTTAACAAATAAATTGGAAAAGCCTGCTGTTGAATGAGTTACCCTTATACCTCACTAAATACATTGTCAAATAGAATGATATTAACTATCTTCGTAGCTACGATTTCACTATTCTGTGCCATTTCACAACAGGCAGTTGCATTTGAATTGTTTCACATCCACCTATGGGGAAAGAAAAAGCAAGCAAAATTTGATACGATAGGAGAAATAAAATATTATAGCCTCAAGATTGTAGCACCAGACGGTGCGCCAATGATAGGTGTTAAAATTGCTAAAGAAAACTCTAATTTAATTTCTGGGCAGAAAAAGCCTATTTTGGGATCAGTTGACCTGCTTTCAAAGGCACGTAATGATTACAGACGTATCCTTGCGGCCCTGTATGCAGATGGCCGCTACGGTGGCACAATTAGCATTACAATTGATGGCAAGGAAGCAGCATATATTCAGCTAAAAACAAAATTACCAAATCATGTTGCCATTACTATTACGATTGATGCCGGACCCCTATATCATTTCGGCCATGCAGTAATTCATGAATTTCCATCATCAGCTAATAAGCATAGAAATAAAATAATCTCGCTGCATAATATTGGCTATGCTGCAGGTGAAATTGCAAAATCTGGAATCATTTTTAAAGCGGAAAAACTAGCTATTGAAGACTGGCGGCGGAAGGGATATGCAAAAGCGCGTATTGCCCGACGTGAAGTTGTCGTTGATCACGCTTTGCGTAAGGTTGATGCGGATATCAGGATTATCAAAGGACAGCGTGCTTATTTCGGCGATATGACAGTGCGCAATATATCTCGACAGCCGCGGATGGATCTAGGCTATGTCACACGAATGACAGGGTTGCAGGCAGGGCAGATATATAACCCCAGTGATATCGCAAAGGCCAACAGACGTTTGGCACGTCTGGATGTTTTTCGTGTTGCCATCATTCGGGAAGCGAACATCATAAAACTAGATGGCAAGTTGCCACTTAACTTGATTGTGCAGGAGCGTTCGCCACGACGCGTGGGTGCAGGCGCTACATATTCAACATTTGATGGCGTTGGTTTAGAAACATACTGGTTACATCGCAACCTCTTTGGCCGTGCTCAACGCTTGCATTTTGATGCAAAAATTAATCAAATTGGAGGTAATCATCAGGAATCCTATAATTTGCAAAAATACAGTTATTTACTGGAAACAACTTACTATACGGCTTTGTATTTTCATACTGATACAGATTTTATTACCAATGTGAAGAGCGAGCGTGAAGTGCTCAAATATTACACCTCTACGGGCATTTACCTGCATACCGGGTTTACCCGTATTTTTTCAGATGAGCTTTCAGGACAAAGTTATCTGAATATATCACGAATAAAAACTAAGGATAATTTTTTCGATGACCGTAATTTTACAATGATTGGACTTTTAGGTGGATTGCTTTATGATTCTAGAGATAACAAAATGGATGCTCACTGCGGCGTATATGGCCAATTAATTGCAGAACCATTTTATGAAACGAAATATCGCAATTCCGTTGCTAAAATTATTGCAGAAGGATGCAGCTACTGGTCATTTGGTAAATACGATCAGTTCGTATTTGCTGACCGTGTGAAGATTGGTTCTATTATAGGAGTCGAAGCATCTGAATTACCATCCAATATTTTATTTTTTGTTGGTAGCACTGGTGTTCGCGGGTACGGATATCGTAGTATTGGTGTTCGCACGAGTAATGAAGATGTTATTGGCGGCCGCTCTCTGATTGAAGCTTCAATAGAAAGCAGAATGTTATTGACGCAACACGTTGGTGTTGTTGGATTTTTAGATATTGGCCTTATCAGTAAAAACTATTTTCCTGATCTTCATGAGAAAACTAAGATTGGGCTTGGATTAGGGGGGCGTTATAAAACAGGGTTAGGGCCTATTCGGCTTGACGTTGCAATGCCATTAAACCGTTCTGATGGAGATCCAAGGATCGGTTTTTATATCGGGATAGGGCAAGCATTTTGAATCATGATAAAAATATTTCTTTCATGCTTCTTTATGAGTGTTCTAATACTACTGCTGTTATTACGAAGTGTAAGCACAGAAGTTCCTTCTACATCGCAAAATAGTTTGGAGCCAGAAAAATCATGGCTTCTGTCTCTTGTCGAGCGTAAACTTTCAAGCCCTAATCAGCAAATACGCATCTCAAATATTAACGCTTCGTGGACATCAGTCGACCTAATTACAGTAGCAGATCGGCAAGGCATCTGGCTTAAGCTAAGCAATGCAAAACTAGATTGGAATTTCCTTGCATTACTGACAGGATATCTTTCTGTTAATTATCTGAATGTCGAACGTATAGAAGTGCTGCGCAGGCCATTATCGGATATTTCTATAAAGAAATCAAAAACCCAGGGATTCTCTTCTCTCCTCAACTTACCTATCGCCATTAATATTGCTTCTTTTCACGTTTCACAGATTCTATTCAGCAAAGAACTCTTCGGCGTGACATCTGTCATTTCCTTTGATGGAAATATAACTCTTGCAAATGGAATGCTGGATTTTGCATCCAACATGAAACGACTTGATGGCCCAAAGGGTAATCTTAATCTATTTATAGGTTACTCAAAAAAGAAGCAATACCTTAGTCTTGATCTTGAACTATCTGAATCTACCAATGGCATTGGTGTTAATATTATGAAAATTAAAAACCGTCCGCCAGTTAATTTTTTGCTTAAAGGAAAAGGCGATCTTGACAATCTTGATATTGATTTACTTATGAAAACACCGAAAAACTCAGCTTTATATGGCAAATTTTCCCTACGTTCAGCTAACAAGGGACGGGCTTTTAGTATTGTTATGAAAGGACCAATCGGAAATCTTATCCTAGAGGATTACTATTTATTTTTTGGTTCCGATAGCAGTTTGAATGCCAATGGCCTGATTGCAACGGATAATAGCATCCAACTTCATCAACTTTTTTTTGAGGAAAAAAGTATTAATGCGCCTACATTGATCAAAAATGGTATTACATCGCTTCAGATTGCCATGTCAGGTTTTTACAAAGATAAAGTCTTGAATATTGCTACGCTTGACTTAACGGTGGCTAAAAATCTGAAAATGAAGGTTTCCGGCCATTTACCATTTGTCGGTAATGGGCTTGATCTTAAAGCGAATGGCTTTATTTCTTTAGCATTGGTTAATCAGTTTTTTGTTGGTCGCAACACTCAATTGTCCGGTATCTTGATGACTGACGCATCTATTGTTGGTAGTTTAGCTGATCCGCATCTAAATGGCAGTTTTTCGCTTGCGAATGGGCAGTTTGTTGATCCTGCAACCAATCTGAATCTGATCAAGGTAATGTTTTCCGGTTATCTTGACAAGGAACAAATTATCATCCAACCTTTGATGGCGGATAGCATAAATGGGGGATCTATAAATCTTGCTGGATCGATCTCAATTAATGTCAAACAAGGTTTTCCAGCTAATCTGATACTGAATTTAAATCATGCACATTACAATGACGGTAATACGTTTGCTGCAATCGTCCATGGGCAGATAACTTTAACCGGACCTTTGATACATAATCCGATAATTGCCGGTGATGTTTTGATTGAAAAAGCCGAAATCAATATGTCGGGTGTTATCAATAGTGCAACAATGATTGAAGTACACCACAAACATCTAACGCTTCCTATTGCAAGGACGTTCGAATGGGCCTGCATGCGGGCTAGAAAGATTGCTGTTTCAAAACAACCTAGTAGTTATTTCGTACCAAGGTTTAATGTGCAAATCAGAGCACCTAGTCGATTTTTTGTTCGCGGATATGGACTCGATGTCGAGCTTGGTGGGCAAATACATATTTCCGGCTTAGTAACAGATATCAATCCGATTGGTAACTTTAATGTATTACGGGGTCGGTTGGATATTATGAATCAGCGGTTGACTTTGAATGAAGCCCAGATAACGCTGACCGGCGATATGAATCCTGATCTTCATTTTGTTGCTCGCACAGAAAATGATGGTATCAGCCTTTCTCTTCTCATCAGTGGTACACCTGACAATATTTCGTTTAACTTTCAGTCTCAGCCAGAATTACCGCAGAGTGAAATTTTGTCACGGCTTATTTTCAAGCGTTCGGTTAATGAATTGTCACCTGTTCAAGTTGCTCTGCTAGTTGATACCATAGCGGAACTTACAGGTGTCACAAATAGATCTCTTGTCGGGAAACTAGTCTTAGGACTGGGATTTGATAATTTTGGTATTGCGTCTGACAGGCTTGGAAACACCGTCCTGCAAGCAGGTCGCTATATTCGTGATAACATCTATTTAGGAGTTGAAAGTGGATCTAGCGGCAACAGAAAAGGAACAATCAATCTAGATATCAACAGCAACCTTAAGTTCAAAGGTGGGATTAGTACAAATGCTGATTCAAACTTTGGCATCTTTTACGAAAAGGACTATTGATAAGGCATTGTTTCTTGAACCCAGCTACCTGGGAAACGCCTTCCACAGCATTTAATCATAACTTTTCTTGCTTAAGGCTATATCACTTAGATACGGAGCAGATCATTTATAGACGTTTTTGCTCGTGTCTTTTCATCTACTCGTTTGACAATAACCGCACAGTAAAGTGCCGGAACAAGAGCATGATTAGGCAATGTTCTGCTAGGTAGACTGCCTGCAATCACAACGGAATAAGGTGGAATTTCACCATAAAAAATTTTTCCAGTGACTCGATCCACGATTTTTGTCGATTTACTGATAAAAACGCCCATTCCAAGAACAGCACCTTCACGAACGATGCAACCTTCCACCACTTCCGAACGTGCACCAATAAAGCAATTATCTTCAATGATTGTTGGATTAGCTTGCAGCGGTTCCAACACTCCGCCGATTCCTACGCCGCCTGAAAGATGTACATTACGCCCAATTTGTGCACAAGAACCGACTGTTGTCCATGTATCCACCATCGTTCCCTCACCAATATAAGCGCCAAGATTAATAAAAGAAGGCATCAAGACCACCTTTGGAGCAAGGTAAGCAGAATAGCGGACAATTGCATTTGGTGCACAACGGAAAGCCGCTCGTTCAAAATCATCTGCCATCCAACCATTAAATTTTGATGGAACTTTATCCCACCAGTAAGTGCCATCTGGACCACCGCTTATCATGCTCATCGGATTAAGACGAAAAGAGAGTAATACAGCTTTTTTTAACCATTGATTTACACGCCATTGGCCATTAGCCTGACGGCTAGCAATTCGCATTTCTCCTTTGTCCAAGAATTCAAGAACAACTTCTATTGCATCACGCACTTCACCCTTTGTTGAGGCAGTAATGCTATCACGTTCATTGAAAGCTTTTTCAATTATTTGTTCCAGTCCGGCTGAATTGAGATCTGTCATCAAAATCTCCATTAAATAAAGGCAAAACTATTAAAAATCCATCTTCATAAGAGTTGATATATTCCCTAAGAGACCGTGTGAGTATTTTACAGAATGATGTAGAAAAATAAAATAAAATATTGTCTACGAATATATCTCTATTGAAAATGCCTAAAACTAGAGCATTAAGATATTAATGCTGATTGATTAAAAGGACATTATTTAATGATAGTTGAGAACAAAAATGGTTGGATGCCCTTTCTTCATTCTGACAAGAGTATACGCAAGGAAAGTACTATTTCTAATACATTACAGATGTCATCTCCTGTATATCGACTTGCTTATAAAGATGAAGATTTTCTGAAAAGCCAGGAAGTACGCCCATTGCGGTTTGCTCTTGAGTTAATGAAGGTAGAAAGCAATCTGCGTGAGCACAATATTAAATCAACCATCGTGTTATTTGGGGGAGCACGCATTCCCGAACCTGGATATAGTGCTTGGGCTGCAGAAAATGCAGTTCAGAAAAAAAATTTGGAAGCTGCATCCTGTTATTATAATGAAGCACGACAGTTTGCTCGTTTATGTTCACAATATTCAAGCACGACTCATTATCGCGAATTTGTTATTGTAACTGGTGGGGGGCCCGGCATTATGGAGGCAGGAAATCGTGGTGCAACGGATGTCGGCGCGCCAAGTATTGCTTTTAATATTGCTGTACCACATGAGCAAACACCTAATCCCTATATTACGCCAGATCTGTGTTTTAATTTTCATTATTTTGCAATGCGCAAAATGCATTTTCTGATGCGTGCCAAGGCGCTTGCCATTTTCCCTGGTGGATTTGGAACCTTTGATGAGCTTTTTGAAACACTTACCCTAATACAAACATCTCGGATGGAACGTGTACCGATTCTGATGTTTGGCAAGATTTTTTGGAAAAAGGCACTCAATGTTGATTACCTTGCAGAGCAAGGTACAATTTCTCCTGACGACGTCAAACTTTTGAGTTTTGTTGACAATGCAATTGAAGGTTGGGAAAGAGTCCGTGCATTCTATCAATTATGAGAATGATAAACAGATAATGATCTGTCTGGCTATTTATTTTATTTTGTCAATAATTTTTATACCCAACAATTTTGCAGTATCAGACTAATAAAAATCCTATAAGAAACTCTTTTACAACATAAAATCTTCTGCTTCTTGCAAAACTCTAAGTTAATATATTCCTTTGAAATGAAAAGGAGGCTGCACATTTTTTGCTGAAGAGATCATTTATTTCCGCAACTAGGCCTATTCTTTTTCTTTTCTTCTTCAATAACATCTTGCCGAATAGCACGTGTATAGGTAAAAAGCTCAAATAGCGCATCGCTATCTTCACAGCGAATTGCCCGTTGCAATAAAGCAAGATCTTCACTGAAACGTCCAAGCACTTCTAAAATGGCATCGCGATTATGCAGACAAATATCACGCCACATTGCCGGATCAGAGGAAGAAAGTCGCGTAAAATCACGAAATCCTGAAGCAGAATAAGCGATCACCTCGGCATGGATCGCTTTTTCAAGATTGTTTGCTGTCCCAATAATACTATAGGCAATGATATGCGGTAGATGCGAAACCATAGCTAAAATTAGATCATGATGTACCGGATCCATCCAGTCAGTTTTTGACCCACAGGCAACCCAGAATGCGTTAAGCTTTTCTAGTGCTTCTTCATTAGTACCCGGAATTGGTGTGAGAATACACCACCGATTGCTAAAAAGTTCAGCAAACCCAGCACAAGGACCAGAAAACTCTGTACCAGCAATAGGATGCCCAGGAATGAAATGCACGTGATCTGGTAATTCTGGTTGCATTTGTGAGATGACAGAAGCTTTTGCAGAACCAACATCAGTAACAATAGCCCCGAATTTCAGGCTATTTGCAATATTACGAGCTACTATGCCGGATGCACCAACAGGTACGCTGATAATAACAAGATCAGCATCTTTAACTGCTTCTGCACTATCTATTGTATAGCTGTCACCAAGGACAAGTTCACGTGCCTTATATAAAGTTTTTTTACTACGAGTGGCAATACTGATATGTCCAGCCAAATCTTTTTCGCGGATGATACGCGCAAGTGATGAACCAATCAAACCTATGCCAATCAATGCAATCCTATTAAATTTTATACCGGACATCGTTCTGCTTTAAAAATTTAGTGATAGCGCAAACCACACCTCGATTAGCATCTTCTGAGCCAATGGTAAGGCGCAATGCATTAGGAAAGCCATAATTTTCAACACGGCGCAGGATATATCCTACCTCTTTAAGATAAGCATCAGCATAGGCTGCAGATTTTTTCTTACTAATAGGAAAATGAAGTAGAAGAAAATTAGTCACTGATGGTGTAACCTTAAGGCCGATGGATATTAATTCGTAGGTCAACCATGCCCGCCATTTGCTGTTAAAAGCGATAGACTGTTTAACAAAGTTCCAGTCACGTATAGCTGCTGCACCAGCAGCTTGTGCAGCAGAACTGACGTTAAAGGGACCACGCATACGGTTAACTACATCTATTACGTGCAACGGTGCGTACATCCAACCAATACGTAGCCCCGCAAGTCCGTAGATTTTTGAAAATGTTCGTGTCATCACCACATTTTTATTGGTGGAGACAAGCTCAATCCCCGCTTCATAATCATCGGCCTGCACATATTCAGCATAGGCACCGTCAAGAACAAGCAAAACATTTCTAGGAAGCCCTGCATGTAACCTCCGTATTTCACTTGCAGGTAAGTAACTACCGGTTGGGTTACCTGGGTTAGCAATAAAGACACTGCGGGTTCGCGGGGTAATCGCGGCCAAGATATTATCAATATGCACCTTGCAGTCTTTTTCTTTAACAATAACCGGTGTTGCACCACTTGCCAGCATCTGTATTCCATAGATGCTGAAGCTATGTTCTGTTATAATACCCTCATCGTCTGCTGTTAGATAAGCTTGGGCTAACAGTCCTAGAAGTTCGTCAGAGCCATTACCGGTCATAACATTACTAAATTCTAAGCTATAGATCTCAGAAATTGCCTGTCTCAGATTATAGGCTTGTCCATCAGGATAAAGCTCAAGAGCATCTGCTACTTTATGATATGCTTCAACGGCAGCTGGACTAGGTCCGAGAGGTGTTTCATTAGATGAGAGTTTATAGATTTTAGCAGTTGTACCGACAGTACTTGTTCCTGGCACATAAGCAGCAATATCCAAAATGCCTTTTTTCGGCTGTGGATAGTCTGCTATCGTATCAATCTGCATGGCTTGGTCCGCATTTTCAGAAGCGGACTTCAAAATAAGCTAGGTTATAGTAAAAGTCGAGAGAAATTCTTGACTTCAAGCCATGAAGCCGAATAGCTATTCTTTCTTCTTCCGGATGGTGCAGCCAATATGAACCAGAATAAAGCCCATTCTTATAGCGACAAACTTCCTCAGGCAATGCAACCTGATAGTGCACTTGCCGTTTTTGGAAAAGATCAGCCTCTGCAACTTGCCAGTGGTATTGTGCTGCCTTCTTTCCAAATTGCATACCAGACTTATGGTGCATTGAATAGTAATAAAAGCAATGCAATCTTGATCTGCCATCCATTAACCTGCGACCAGCATGTTGCAAATCCACATCCTGTTACTGGCAAACCTGGCTGGTGGACTAATCTTATCGGTCCCGGGAAAATTGTGGATACAGAGCGTTATTTTGTTGTTTGTTCCAATGTTATTGGCGGATGTCTTGGTTCTACTGGTCCCGCTGCGATCAATCCTCAAACAGGAAAACCTTATGCGCTTGATTTTCCCGTCATCACAATTAGTGATATGGTTCGGGCGCAAGTTATGCTAGTTGACCGATTAGGGATTGATACGCTCTTTGCAGTTATCGGTGGTTCTATGGGTGGTATGCAGGTTCTGCAATGGGCTTCGGCTTTTGGAGAGCGAGTCTTCTCAGCGATAATAGTGGCCAGTGGCGCTCGCCACTCAGCACAGAATATTGCTTTTGATGAGATTGGACGCCAAGCAGTCATGGCTGATCCTGATTGGCGGGCTGGGAACTATATCGAAGCAGGAACAAGCCCTCGAAAAGGATTGGCTGTTGCCCGCATGACGGCGCACATCACATACCTTTCAGAGGCTGCGCTTCACCGTAAATTCGGGCGCAATCTCCAAGAACGATCAGAGGTAACTTTTAGCTTTGACGCTGATTTTCAAATTGAAAGCTATCTACGTCATCAGGGTATGGTCTTTGTTGAGCGTTTTGATGCTAATTCTTATCTTTATTTGACTCGTGCAATGAATTATTTCGATCTTGCTGCCGAATATGGTGGACATCTTTCCCATGCATTTCGCAGAGCGAGGACGCTCTTCTTTGTCGTTTCTTTTTCTTCCGATTGGCTTTTTCCTACGCGTGAAAGTCAAATTATTGTCCATGCACTTAATCTGGCAGGTGCTCCTGTTTCTTTTGCCGAACTCAGAACAGACAAGGGTCATGATGCTTTTCTATTGAACGAACCAATGATGTTTTCGACTGTAAACGGCTTTTTGCAGTCAGCAGCGCGGGCAAGGGGGCTTAGTATACAATAATATAAACGAGTTCAATCCCTGTCTTTATAGATTAATTTTGAAGTAATTTCTTCGTATAGCAGGATTCGGCACGGTGGGCACTAGAGAAAGTTTATAGTAACGAGGAAGAAGTTTTTGCAATATTTTAAGAAAACTGTCTTTATTACAGCAGTACATCGACCTATTTGCCTAACAAACTGCTTTTTGTTGCGGTGCTAATGCTTTATAGTACATCTCTTCTCCAGGCTTTGCAATCTACGCTAGTGCGGTATTTGCCATGCTGGGGAATGGGAGCTGATTGCCATGTATCTCTTCTAAGTATTTCAGAAAATGCAACCTTTATGGTAACCAATGCTAACGATTGGCATTGCATCTTGCGCCTTTACCGTCCTGATTATCACAATGATACTGAAATACTTTCTGAGCTCGAATGGATGTTAGCACTTGAAAAAAACAGTATTATTCGCATTCCGCACATTTATCCCACGGTTTATGGTGAATTACTAACCATCTGTGAAATAGCTAGCATACGTTGGCGTATTGTTTGTTTTGAATATTTATCGGGCTCTACGCCATCTCTTAATGCAGCCTCACTAGAATGGTTTGAAAAGCTTGGAATATTAACAGCTCAACTGCATATTCAAAGCTATACTTGGCAGAAACCGTTAGGTTTTTACCGTAAGCATTGGACATATGAAACAATGGCAAGCCCTCAGGCTTACTTCGGTGACTGGCGCCAGGTTAGAAATCTGCATTCAACGGCTTATCGTCTACTTGAACGCTGCGATTATCTTTTAAAAAAACGTTTGTATCGTCTTTCTAGGCAGAGAGAAAATTACATTTTGCTTCATGCTGATTTGCGTACTGCTAATCTTTTGATCGATAGCGAATATCTTGCTGTCATTGATTTTGATGATTGTGGTTTTTCATGGAAAGCACTGGATTTTGCCAATGCCGTTAGTTTTATGGAGGACCACCCACTGATGCCTGAATTGCAACAGGCTTGGCTCAGCGGTTATGCAACCGTAACTTATCCCTCGAAAGAACTGATTTCCTCTATTGAATTGTTTGTCATGATGCGGCGTATGCAGCTGATGGGGTGGATAGTAACACATGCCGAAACACCAACGGCACAGAAATTAGGAGAATCTCATACATTGGGGACCATTAATCTTGCTGAAAATTTTTTAACTAAGCCATTTTGAATTGTAAATTCTTTGATGAAAAACGACCACAATATCCTTTTTAAAGGTAGGATTGCGGCCGTGTAATCAAAATAGTTGTGTTATCATTATGCTTTATCTACCCCGATGCTATCGCGAACATCGAATATTCACCCACTATCAATGACACTCTTCTCTACTGCCAAGGCTATAAAATTCTGTCGTACAATAGCATAGGCAAATTCTGCGTTCTTCCGGCTTTCAATAGTCACTTTGTGCAGCTGCTCTATGGCACGAGAAATCCTTTTTGCATTCCAGCATGCAAGTGCGCCTTCGATAAGCTTGTGCCGACGAAAGAAAATCTGCGGCCGAGCATCGATAATAACAGACAATGCATTTTTGTTTTTTGCATCCATAATAAAACGGAGCTCCTGCATCTGATGAAACTGATGTTGCACTTCATATAAAATGATAAACAGGGATATGCCTTTATCTTTCTGGCGGTCAAAATTGTCATTTAAAGCTGATAAATTACCGCTGATAATCGCGTCAAAAATCTCATCTTGCGATATTATACTTAGGTCACTGACAATCTGAGAAATATCCTCGATTTTGATTATCTTTTTACCTTTTGCATAAAAACAAAGCTTTTCTAGCTCTCCGCGTGAGGCTAATCGATCAGCCCCAAGGTTTTCTCGCAGCATATTACGTGCTTCGAGTGAAATGCATAGATTGAACTTTGATAGAACATCATCAATTAAATAATCAATACTTTGTGCATCGTCATTATAGCAAGGCAGCGCCATAGCATTAGTTGACTGTTCAATAGCATTACGTAAAGCCATCCCTTTTTTAAGGTTACCCGCTTCAATCAAGATAAATGTCTGTTTTAGGGAAGATTGCAATGACCATCTCACTGCATCTGCTAATCTTTTCTGAGATCCAGCATTGCGTATCCATATAAGTCGATTACTATCAAAAAGTGAAATAGTAGATACCTCATCCATAAGGCGTGCCGGATCATGGTCGATATCAATCGCATCAAGATAAACTGTTGAAAATGGATCGTTTATGCGAACACCTGTCTTTTTGGCAAATAGACTGGCACGCTCAGATATCAATCCTTTATCCGTCCCATAAATGAGTATAACAGGATATTTCTTTGGCGGATGGGAAAGGAAATTATCAACTTCATATGCTTTTTTTTGTGCCACAGTTTCAGTCCAAGATGGAATTTATGCCTATTCGTAATTTATCGAATGTTTCTTGAAATTCTGTAAACAAATCTAAGAAATCACAAAATCAAGTTTTCTACATATCAAGATAGATCTATCGCGAAAAGTAAATTTAAAAAAATGGATTTTTATGTTGCAATCAATTTCTTTTTGCATCATAGGGATTGTTGTACGCAGTAGGCGTAGCTTTGCGGATGTAGTTGCTGCAGAATTATGTGAGCGGGTGTAGCTCAGGGGTAGAGCATAACCTTGCCAAGGTTGGGGTCGTGGGTTCGAATCCCATCGCCCGCTCCATTTAAATAGATAATCGCTAGGTAAGATAGCTAAGCGTAGGCGGGGTATTTTTAGTTCATTATCTTGAATGGTAATGATTTTTAACATGCTCATTAGTTCGAGAATTGCCTCTATCTGATTAGAAAACTTACTATCTAGCTAGGCCTATTAGGTGTGAGGTGGTTTATGTAGTCTCATTGCCTGAATTCTAATTGATTTTTTCTACAAGATCCAAATGTTTTAGTGTCAGTTTTGTCAGAATCAGTTAAATAATCAAAGCATCTACCTTGGCAAAGAGCGTTGACATTATTATTTAAGACATATGTGAGTCATTTAGTCATCAGATTGCGAATTTTGACTAGAACAGCAAAATGCTATACCAATGATCATGTAACGGGAGCAGATTTTCAAGCAGATAAAAATGCTTTAATTTTAATTATCGAAAAATACTCAAGTATGGGAAATGAACTTGCTGATTCTTCGCTCTTTAATTTTTAAGGTTGCCTGCCTTGTTATAACTATCATCGAAATAGTGATTTTTGCACCAATATATTTCTTTCTTCCTCATAAGATTTCATGGATCGTACCGCATGCTTGGATTCACAGTATATTTTGGCTACAGAAGTACCTCATAGGTACAACATACGAAATTGAAGGGATAGAACATCTACCGCAAGGGGCGTGTATTATTGCAGTTAAACATCAATCCACGTGGGAAGCTTTGGCACTAGTGTTGCATGTCAAAGACCCGACTTTTATTCTAAAGAACGAACTTATTCGGACGCCTGGCATTGGATGGTATCTAGCCAAGGCAGGAATGATTCCAATTAATCGTGATGTACCGATCAAAGCATTGAGGGCAATTATAGAAGGCTCACGAAAAAAAGCTCAGGAAAATCGGCAGATTATTATATTCCCTGAAGGGACTCGTAAACCTCCTGGAGCAGAGCCGCATTACAAAACTGGTATTTTTTCGATTTATTCCGAGCTAGATTTGTCTGTTATTCCGGTTGCACTTAATTCCGGCCTTTATTGGCCTAAGCAGAATTTACGCTGTTATCCTGGCAAAATTCGCTGCTGTATCCTACCTCCAATTAAGCCTGGATTAGAGAAAAAACAATTCATGAGTCATCTTGAGACAGAAATAGAGAAAGCCTGTGATAAGCTTCTCCTTTCTGCAGCAAAAAATGGTAACTCGCTAGCGATGCCACCAACAGCTGTAAGGAGGCTTGAAGAGCTTGGTATTACATGGAAAGGTCTAATTCGCTTGTAATCACGTGTTTAATATTTCTTTGTTTAGCAAAGAACTCTTCGATAAAGAGTTGATAGATGGATGTTAATTTCTTAAGATCGTCAACTGCTACACATTCATCTATTTTATGCATGGTTTTTCCGATAAGACCGAATTCCACTACAGGGCAGTAACTTTTAATAAAACGGGCATCTGATGTTCCACCGCACGTTGAAACTTGAGGGTTATTACCAGAAATCTTAGTAATTGCATCTGATATGGCGTTAATTATCTGTTTATCATAGGTTAGAAAGGCAGAAGCTGGGTTGGACGTCCATGCAATGGTATAATCGATAAATGGCAGATTATTGTTTCCTTTTTTAGCGATTTTTGCAGCTTTTTTGAGGCGCTGTTCAATTTCAGCTTTCAGTGCTTCAGCTGACCAATGATCATTGAAACGGATATTAAAGCTGGCTTTAACCTCAGCTGGAATGACATTCCTTGCTTGATTTGCAGTGTCAATGCTCGTAAATTCCAAATTGCTAGGCTGAAAATTCTCATTACCATTGTCGAATGGTTCATTGATAAGGGCTCCAAGCAATGTGACAATGTCTGGCAATGGATTATGAGCTAAATGCGGATAAGCGACATGTCCTTGGCAGCCACAGACTGTCAAAACACCTGAAAGTGAACCACGGCGCCCTATCTTGATCATATCGCCTAAACTTTCACAACAAGTTGGTTCACCAACAATAGCTGCGTCCCATTTTTTCCCTTTTTTTGCAGCCCATTGCAGAATTTTGACGGTGCCGTTGATTGCTGGGCCTTCTTCATCTCCAGTTATTAGAAGTGATATTATACCTTTTATTGCTTGTTTTCGGATAACTCGCGCCAAGGCAATAAGAAAACAAGCAATGGCACCTTTCATATCCACTGCTCCGCGCCCGTAAAGAATCTGACCAATAATATCACCTGCAAAAGGCGGGTATTTCCAACAAGATTCATCCCCTGGAGAAACAACATCCATATGACCAGCGAACATTAAATGGGGGCCGGTATCGTTACCACATTCTGCATAAAAATTTTCTACATCAGGCGTATCGTAATCATGAAAAATAGGGCGTTCAACTCTAAAACCTATTTTCTCGGCCCATGCCTGCAAAAATGAAAAAGCACCACCTTCATTGGGTGTTATAGAGCGGAAACGTAGAAGTTGCTGAAGCAGTAATACAGGATCAGTATATTGCATAATATTCAGGTCATCTTTTTCTAGAGACAAATAAATACTAACCTGTTAACAGATTTAATATGTTTTACCAGATGAGAAAATCTGTTGCTTCGATGTTTATTAATCTTTGCTATCTGGAGAATAGTAAACAAGCCTATTCTCTTTAAAACTATGCCAGGGAATAGTCAAAATGCTACCAACTAATTTTATTACTGTCTGGTATCAGCTATTTCTCATAACTTGTGTGCATATATACAACTATACCTCTTGCACGTCACGAAGCGTTTTTCCATTTTTATTCTAGTATTGCATAGACATCGTCTTTTTTATATTTTTCTTTATCAGTGATTTATATGAGTAGGTATTATACTCATGGATAATAGAACAAGAAAATAAGGCAATTAGTTATGTCAGGCAAGCATCAATGATAAATCCAGGGCTATATTGAGCAATTTCTTCCTGAAATGATTGTAACCGGCCATAGTTTATATACATAATTCCGAATTTATCTTTGAAGAAAAGCGAATAGGCAATATTGACAGGCGGCTTGCTTTAAAATTAGGTTGCAAATAACCAAGAAATCTTGCAACAATTATTATTGTTGGCGGCTTGATACGTTTGATAGAAACAAGAAAACAATCGGAATCTAAGGTGATATAGATGTTCTATCTGTTGTCCAACCTGTTTTAACAGCTCTCGCATCATTTATGTTTTCAAGTTGTTCTGTTTTCACAATCTCATAAAAATACCCTTAGCTTTTTACGCACACCTACAATGCTATGCTTCCTTATATTCCCTATTCCGTTAGCAACGAATCGGTTGAAATTGCTCTGCAAAGATAATATCTGCACAGATTAAGATAGAAGTTATTGGGCACATGATGTCTGGAATATGAAAGATTTTTTAAATCAACGTCAGTTTTTACGCAATTCCAGTGCGTTGTTATTTGCTGGACTTAGCGGCTGTGTTTTTGATCGTTCTCTATCCCTAGTTTAAACAGCATCAACCTCTATAAGTTATATAATAACTCATCTGCCATACACCCCTTTAATTGATATTGATTCTACTATAACAACTTCTGTTTCTATGTATATGGTGTGCGGTTAATGAAAATGGTTTTTATATACCAGCGATACCTTATAAGAGGATTCCGCATATATTTCGAAGATAAATTGTACCGAATATGACAGAGATAGCCATACGCTATGGTGTAGGTGTTGGAAAGGCAGGATTTGAATGGTCGGGGTGGGCTGACGTGCAATATAAACGAAAATGGCCATCATGGACACCACCATCAGCAATGATTCGCCGTCAGCCAGAATTAGAAAAATATCGTAATGGCCATGCTACCTGGTGTTCTGAATCCACTTGGCGCTCGTGCATTGTATATTTTTCAGAATGGTATAGACACTTGTTATCGCATTCACGGGTCTCCGGAATGGTGCTCAATCGGACATTCAGTATCTTCTGGTTGTATTCGTCTTATTAATCAGGATATCATTGATCTTTATAAACGTGTCATTGTCGGTGCATCTGTTATTGTATATTAATTTAAAGATGTCGATTATCTGCAATCTACGACTTTGGCACGACTGAGAACCATTTTCTAGTATGCCGAATCGTGTTCGCTATTTCAAGGCAAGGAATAAAATGATTTTTATATCAGTTATCAATAGAACGTTATGTCAGTGGTTACGCCAATAAGTCGTTATGAAACATTTAAGTGCGTTATTTTTGCGCAAGTTTCGTTTCTTATCATCAGAGCGTGAAAATCTGCTGTTTTTTATAGAGACAGTTATCGCGCTCAAATCTAAGGAGAAAGTATGTGAGTCAGGGCGCTGTGCCGATTCAGAAAACAAGTGGATTTTCTGGTGGTGATGTCGGTTTTGCCGCTGGTATTGTCATTATCTTGACAGTGCTTTTTCTACCTGTCCCAGCATTTGTTCTTGATATTGGACTTTCCTTTTCCATTGCTTTTTCAGTTCTAATTCTGATGGTAGGGTTATGGATCCAACGCCCACTGGATTTTTCGGCTTTCCCAACAGTCCTGCTAATTGCCACTATGCTGCGCTTGTCCCTCAACATTGCAACAACGCGTGTGATTTTGACTCATGGCAATGAGGGCTATGCTGCCGCCGGCCATGTTATTGAAGGATTTTCACAATTTGTCATGGGAGGTGATTTTGTTATTGGTCTTGTTGTTTTTGCTATTCTAATTATCGTGAATTTTATGGTTATTACCAAAGGTGCAACCCGTATTGCCGAAGTAGGTGCGCGCTTTACATTGGATGCTATTCCTGGCAAGCAAATGGCCATTGATGCTGATCTCTCTGCTGGTCTTATCGATGAAAAACAAGCACAATACCGTCGGCGCGAACTAGAGGAGGAAAGCTCCTTCTTTGGCTCAATGGATGGTGCATCGAAATTTGTCCGAGGTGATGCAATTGCCGGTCTTATCATCACGGTTGTGAATATTTTTGGCGGTATCATTATTGGTGTTACACGGCAAGGTATGGAGCTTTCGCAGGCTGCAGATGTTTTTACAAAGCTCTCTGTCGGCGATGGTCTTGTGAGTCAAATTCCCGCTTTGATTGTTTCACTTGCTGCCGGCCTTCTGGTTTCCAAAGGAAGTACGCGAGGATCAGCTGAAGAGGCGGTTCTGAGGCAGCTAGGCGGTTACCCTAAAGCACTTTTTGTTGCTGCCATTTTGCTAATACTTCTGGGGCTTATGCCTGGTTTGCCTGCCTTACCTTTTCTCAGCCTTTCTATGATTTTGGCAGCTGTTGGTTATTCTATTCCCCGTCGCTTAGCGCGTGAAGCGATAGAAAGGCAAAAACAAGAGGACGAAATTGAAAGACATGCCCGCGAGGAAGAACGCAATTCTGTTAAAGCTTCTCTAGAAACACCGAAAATAGAGTTGGTTTTTGGCAAGCAACTTGCCTCGATACTTCTTCCTCAGCAAGGCGAACTCATCAACCGCATGGCTAAGATGCGTCGTAAATTTGCTCAAGAATACGGATTTGTAATTCCTGAGGTGCAAGTTTCCGATGATTATCAGACACCTGCTAAAAGTTATATCATCAAGCTGCATGGCACTAGGGTTGCAAGCTATGAAATGACTGTCGGAGGTATATTGATTATACTTAATAACAAGCCTGTACCTGACATACCGGGGGAAGAAGTGCGTGAACCAGCCTTCGGCATGCGCGCTTTCGCGACATCTGAAACATTCCATACTGAACTTGTACAAGAGGGTTATATGGTTGCTGATAATATGTCGGTTCTGCTCACCCATTTGAGTGAGGTTCTGCGCAATAATCTAGCACAGCTTTTATCCTATAAAGATATGCGTGTCCTGCTGGACCGATTAGGACCTGAATATCGTAAGTTGGTTGAAGATATATGTCCAGTGCATCTTTCTTTTTCGGGGTTACAGGCAGTTCTTAAGTTACTGTTGGCAGAGCGTGTTTCAATTTGTAATCTTGATTTGATTCTTGAGGCTATTGCCGAAATAGCACCGCATATGCGGCGGGCAGAACAAATTGTTGAACATGTGCGCATGCGTATGGCTCAGCAGATCTGTGGAAGTTTAGCGATTAACGGAGTACTAAATGTTTTGCGACTTGGCAGTCATTGGGATATCGTTTTTCATCAAGCACTGAAGCGCGATGGAAAAAGTGCGATTATCGAATTTGATATTGATCCGCGTGAGTTAGAAAAATTCGGTACACAAGCTGCAATAGCGATTCGTGAACGCATGGAACAAGGTGAGCAATTTGCTTTAATCACTTCTATGGAAACTCGCCCTTATGTACGAATGATTATCGAACGCATGTTTCCAGCCTTATCCGTTCTTTCCCATGCTGAGGTTGCTCGTGGTATAGAAATACGAACGCTTGGCTCAATTGTTAGCTAGGATCTAGTTTGATGTTAGGTTTTTCTATTCCGCTAGATCAATTAGTTGTTATAGCTATGTTGGTTTTCTGTCGTGTAGGGACCTGCCTGATGCTTATGCCTGGCATGTCAAGCGCACGTGTTCCTATGCGGGTACGACTTTTTTTAGCAATTGCGCTCTCTTTGGCTATATTGCCGTTTGTCGAGTTTCAACTGCAAAATATTGCAGCACATATGAATCTAGCAAAGATTTTGCTTTTTATACTGTCTGAACTGCTAATTGGTTTACTATTTGGTTTTCTCGCTCAAGCGTTTTTTTTTGCACTACAAGTTATGTCCAATGTTGTTGCTATGTCGATGGGGTACTCAGGTCAGCCAGGTATTGGTATGGTTGAGACAACACCAGAAGCACCGCTTGCTAATCTAGTTATGCTTGGTGCGCTGGTGATATTTTTTATCACAAATATGCATCTTATGCTATTGCGTGGTCTAATTGCTTCTTATGACGCTATGCCGCTAAGTCTTACTATTCGACCTCAAGAAGCACTTGTTGATGTAGTTGACGTACTTTCCAGTGTATCTCTGACAGAGATTCACATTGCCGCACCATTTCTAATTTATGCCATTCTTGTTAACTTTACGATAGGATTGATCAATAAGTTAACACCTACTATACCGGTTTATTTTATTTCTATGCCCTTTATCGTCTTTGGCGGCCTTTTCTTGCTCTTTTTCCTTTTTCCTGAAATGCTACATTTCTTTTCTACTGAGCTAGAAATTCGGATAAAGGAAATTTTTTGATGCGGGCAAAAAGTCGTCGTTATATAAAATTGCTAAAGATACAAAATCTTATCAGAATGCGGGATCATATCGAAATTGAAATGTCACGCCGTGATCTTATCACCATCGAAAATGAAAACAACTATCTACGTGCACTAATGGAAAAGGGTTCAAAGGTTGATTTTATTGATTCCGTATTGCTTTGCCGTCGTTTAGAACGCAATCGACACAATGAAAGCATCCTCCAAGCCAAAATAGTGCATGGAATTAAGGCTCTTCTTCGGATTTTAGGAAGATGCGATATTTTAAAAAACAAACAACGTGAAGCACAATATCAAGAAGAGTGTAAGGAATTTGCTACTATGCTAGAGGAATATATTGCTGCCCGCTGTCAGAATTTTCCGCATGCGAAATCATCTTTTATTCCAGTTTCGCTTAAGTTTGATCAGTTATAACTGGAGAAATGTATTAGTTTTTAAGGTGTATCATGGCTATTACTTTTCTTTCTGATTTTGTTCTTGATGTTGCACAGGCTGCGGATCCTATACAACATAAGTTTTCTGTGCAGAAATTGCGTAATATGCAAGACACAGCTAACGATATGGATATGATAACGTCTTTCGCAGATATGGTACAATCAGAATCTTCTTTGCCAGCTAACGCAAAAGAAGAGACCAGATCGATTCAGGCCTATCAAAAATTTGAGGCTTTTATGCTTCAAACTATGATTCAAAACATGTTTACAATCGATACGCCTTCTGTATTTGGTAAAGGATTGGGTGGCGAATTTTGGAAATCTATGTTAGTCGAAACCATTTCTAGAGAGATGGTTGCAAGCGGTGGCATTGGTGTTGCAAACATGTTAGAGAACCGTCAGAAATTATTGGAATTTTCTCGCTCATCAATTGATCGACAGACTAAAGCAAAAACTGTGATATAAGTTGATTAGGATGGTGTAGTTTGGCACATCCTGATAAAATTTATTATCAGCTTGAGGGAAAGTAATGCTGATAGAACAAAAAAATATCATACCCAAGTCAGACTCTGGAAAGAATGATCCTTTCGATCGAAATTTCGCTATGCAAAAATTTGTTGCAGCTATTAAGGCATTGGAAGATGTGATAGATCGTGAGACTAGTTTGCTTGAACGACGTATCAATCCAGATTTTTCTGATATAAATGCTCGAAAAGCGCGAAATCTGCATATTCTCAACAGAACGATGGTGGAACTGTCAAAGCATCTTGATGAAAATCTTAATCTTGAAATTGAAAACTTGCTGAAAATGCTGAAAGTAAAGCTTGAGCGTAATAGCCATATACTTAAAATTCATCTTGAGGCAGTAGGCGGATTGGTTAATATGCTGCGCTCAGCATTCGAAGCTCAGGAAACAGACGGAACCTATAATCCTTTTTTGCTTAATACAGGTCAATTTTGATGCTTAAATTTATAGCCGTAGGACTTTGGGTATCCTTAATTGCATCGTGCGCGTTGATATTCGGAGCGCAGATGACGAAGTCTGGGCATAAACAATCAGAGAATCAAGTAGAAATGTTGAGCAAGGTTGGGCAGGAACATTCCGAGCTTATCAGCGTTCCTGTAATGACCGATGGCAATGTCCAAGGGTATGTTGTAGCTAAACTTATTTATATTACGGATTCTGATGTTAAAAACAATTTGTCCGTACCACTTGGTATGTTTGTAAATGATGAGATTTTTCGAATATTTTTCGGTGCCTATTCTGATACCCGCGAAATTGAGAAAGTAAAATTTGATGATATCCGGCAGAAAATTATTGCTGGTGTCAACCAACGGTTTCCTCGTCCCGTTATCAAAGATCTTTTAGTTGAGCAATTTAATTTCATCAACGCTGATCAAGTGCGAAACTCCGCTTGTCAGTAATATTTTAATGTTTAAATTTTACATTTATTTATGAACGTCGGTATTCGTACGTATTGATATAGCGAATAAGCTCCGCCACCGCTTGGTAGAATTCCGGTGCGATCATCTGCTCTATCTGAGCTTGTTTGTACAATGTATAGGCCAGAATCGCATTTTCGACAACGGGGATTTTGTGCTTATGCGCAATTTCTTTGATTTTGAGAGCAAGGATATCTTGTCCTTTTGCAATAACAACCGGGGCAGCATCCATGGGTGGCGTATAGCGTAAAGCAACAGAAAAATGGGTAGGATTAACAATTACTAGACTTGCCTTTGGCACATTTGCCATCATTTGTCGTCTGCTTCTATCACGTGAAAGCGAGCGCATACGTGCTTTCACCATAGGGTTGCCTTCGATCTGTTTGATTTCTTCCTTGATTTCTTGTTTTGTCATGCGCAATTGTCTACGCCAGTTTATACGTGACCAAGCGATATCAAAACCAGCAATCGCAATTACGGCAACAACATTGGCAAGAAGCAATTGCGCAAGCTGTAAGCGAATAAATTCTGGTAGAGCTGATGGACTTGTAGCCAATGCATCGATAAATACTGTGTTATGTCGGAAAAAAATCAGATAAATAATCAAGGCTGCGCTAACAAGCTTTGCTACTGATTTTAGAAATTCCATGAAACCAGATTTACCGAATATTCTGCTAAAACCATTTTTAGGAGCAACTCGGGAAAGTTTTGGATAAATACGTTCACCAATTAAGCGTGGCGCATTTTGGACCATGGATGCACTAGCACCAACAACCATAATAATAATTAAGACAGGACTCAGTGCCAAGCCGATGACTCGGCTTATAATAAATAGCAGATTTCTAACATCTTCAGCATTTCTAAGCTGCCAATCTTCTGGACGTTCAAACATCTGCAATAGTGCAGTTGACAGTTTAGAAAAAATCGGAAAAGCAATGAAAATTGTGATTGAACTAAAGCCTATAAGTGAGGCAAAAATTGGTAATTCGCGTGAAAATGGTAGGTTTCCTTTTTCTTCTGCCTTTCGGATTTTGTGTTCTGTTGGTTCTTCGGTTTTGCTTTCCTGGTCTAATTTTTCTTCAGCCATATACTTAAGGAGCAGTGGTTATGCTGCTGGTTCTTTCTGCATCTAGATTGATTTTTCCCTGCTGTGCTAGCCCGAGTGCCGTACTGGCAACCTCACGTCTTGCACGGATAATTGCATCTCGCGAAAGTCCAATATCAGGTGTTGCGAGTTCAGCCTCAACCATACGGCGTGTGCGTTGCGATAGGCTAGCAAGAACAAGCGCAATCAAAGTTGTATCAGCATCGCGCAGCGCCGTTATAACAGTATCAAGTGGAATTTCATCAAATAAAAGTAATCTTGCTCTGTTAGTGAGTCGTGGAATATCCTCAAACATAAACATTAGGGCCTGGATATTTGACATATCTTCTATCCCGATGCTCTCGAGACTTGTCATGACAGAATCCAGATCGTTCTTATCAAGCTGATTGAGAATCGTTGCAATCCGTTTGTAATGCGATTTTTTCTTGCTTTCAGTATGTTTGACAAGAATAGGATACATGGCTTGACTGATAATGGCATCTGCTGCTGCATGAACTGGTTTTAAATCAAGAATGCGTTGCACAATACTGGAGCGAACCTCTGGAATTTGGGCGACTAGTACCCTTGCAGCAAGTTCATCTGGCAAGCGAGACACAATATAGGCAATGATCTGAGGATGCTCATTGGTAAGATAAGGATGCAACTCTTCTGCCGTCATACGGTTCATAATCTCAAATACATTGGCATAAGATAATTCAGTATCTTGATTTGGATTAAGAATAGCAGCAGCTTCGTCTTCAGGCAGAGTTTCCCGCACAAGTGATGTAAAACGTTCTTCTGCACGTGAAAAAGAAGCACCTTCAGCAAAAGCTTCCTCAAATTGCTGTACCAATTTCTCAAAATCCGAAATTTTTATATCAGGCAAATTTCGAGCTTGACCGCTAAGTTTTCGAAGTTCATCAGGGGTAAAATATTTAAGAAAGCGAGCTGCCGTTGGCTTGCCCATAGCAATAAGCAAAGCTGTCGCTTTCTGTTGTCCTGACAAGGTATGCACTACTGATGTTTCTTCATCCTCTGACGGACTTTGCATACCTGCTCCATCCTCTGGAGTGATGAGTTTATCATTTGTTTCCGCCATTTTATCTTTCAATTTTTCAAAAATTATAGAACAGAGCTAATAAGGGGCTTTCATTTTCCAATCAGTTCTGTCAAGCTGATACCGAAACGGGATGTATCATCGTCGAGAACAATAACTTCGCCACGAGCAACAACTCGACCGTTGACAACGATTTCGACTAAGTCACCGATTTGTTTATTCAATGTTATAACAGCACCTCTCCCTAAATTCATCAACGTCGCCACGGACATGGTGGTTGAACCCAAAACAACTTGCACTTCTACCGGAATATTCATGATAAGTTCAGGATTTCCTTGTGATTGTGGAGCAGTATGAGGTCGAAAATGAGAATCGGTTGCATCCTTATTCGTAGAAGCATTCTCTTCTTCTATACCTAGAGTTGGGTTAATTTTATCTTGAGGTATTTTTGATTCATCTGTCATAGAGATACCGTATTTTCTTGTGAGGATTAAAGCGATTTTAAGAGATAATTCACGACTCAACAGCCACTGTTCAGTACAGTCTTGCTGATCTTGCGCTGAACGAAAACTGGAAAGCCGTTTTTGTCATATCTTGGTATCTTGGATACTATATTTGTACTACCAGATGATCGATTGAAATTCTGCTGTAATTGATCGTGCATCTGCTTTATATGCGCAAGAGAGCGATCAATATCATGCCGTATACAAACAGTTTCCTTGATACGGGCATCAAGTTTATAGCTTTCATTACGAAAATTCTTATGTTCGTCACGGAATAGGCTGATAGCCTGATCCAGATTTAAGGTAACAAGTTTTATCTGGTAACTCAATTCTCGTCCAAAGCGAATAGTTTCCGCTGCTTTACGCAAGCTGATGAGAAGGACAACAAGCGATAATGTAGAACAACCTGTGACAATAATATTAACTATAAACCAGTTCATCAATCATTTCCTTTTCTTCATCAATAACACCATCGACACGAACCGAAAAATTGCTTCCTGTTTTTCCTAGAGAACACTTATAAAGGGGCTTTTGCCTACTTCTCAGCCTTACTTGATTTGGTGCATTGGTTGAAAGAGGTAGAATTTGACCAACCATAAAATGCGAAATCTCCTTCAACGTCATGGTTCCCTGAATAACATATGCTTCAATATTTACATTGGTTCGGCTAATTTCTTGGCGCATTCGGCGGGCCCATAAGGGATCAGTGCTATTAGAAGGTGCCCGAAGCATGTGAGTAACCGCTTCTTGGATTGGGCGATGGCAACTGCGTGGCATTAAGATGCGTAGATTTGTTTCCGTTTTATCATAACCAATTTTTAGCAGACAAGAAAACATCTGTGAATGAGCAAAATTATCTACATCAAATTGCTGAACTAGTATGATATTTTTTAACTCGAATAGATTGCTCTGCGCTACCCCAAAAATATCATTCATGGCACCGATAAGAGAAATTGCCAATTTCTCACCAATTTTCATTTCAATCGGACTGAAAGGTCGCCCATTTCTATCTGTCACTTTTGGAGTAGCATTACCAAAAAAAGCTTCTGTTAAAAAGCTGATAAGATTGGAATCAAGCATAAGAAGAACTTCCCCTCCCCAGCTTTCCGCCTTTAAAAAAATAATTATGGAATCAGTATTAAATAAGGCAGCAATATCATGCCGCTGTAATGTTTCGAGGACATGTACATCAGCCCACAGAACTCCAGAACTATATAGAGTTAATTGTGTAGCTAAATTAGCTGCTGCATCACGGAAAATGGGTTGAAATGCTACAAGGTCGTCACTGGACAGCCCCGCATCATGCAAGATGTGCGCGGCAAGAACGTCCTGTTTTTTATTAGCTTTCTGGATATCTGATTTCTGATCACTCATAATTTCAAGCCGTTTTTCATTGTATCAGCGCTCTGGCTTGTCATTGCTTCTTGTTCCACTATATCAATAGACGGGCGATTTTTAGCAGAAATAGTCTTTCGACCATATTCAAGGGCAATTTGTGGTGTAGCACCATTCATATAAGCAAGCAAAGTTTGCTTGATAATGGTGTACATTTGCGTCTTTGTAGACTTGATAGATCTGATCTTAATAGCAATGGGGCTAAAAACACTGTAGGAAAAGAAAATACCAGCAAATGTACCAACGAGAGCCGCCCCTATCAAGTGACCGAGAACTTCCGGTTCTTCGTTGAGAGCACCCATTACTTTGATGACACCAAGAATAGCTGCAATAATACCAAGAGCTGGTAGTGCGTCAGCAACAGCCTGTATTGCCTTACAAGGCTTTAGTGAATCGTTGAAAATTGTGCGGATTTCTTCATCCATTAATGCTTCTATTTCAAATGAACGAGCGTTACCAATTATGACAAGACGACAATAGTCGCAAATGAAATGTGTTATGAGATAATCATGCAATACCGCCGGATAAGACTGGAATATAGGAGAATCATAAGGATTGTCAATGTGGTTTTCCACCTCTGAGTGTGGTTTAGAGCGCATTTCACGCATCATCACATAGAGAAGACCGAGAATGGAAAGATAGTGTTTCTGTTGAGGGACATCTTCTTTTAATGCTTCAACGATGGCCTGGGCCGTATCCTTGATCAACGAAAAAGGATTAGAAGTTATAAATATGCCAAAAGCTGATCCCAATATGATTACAAATTCCCAAGGTTGGATAAGAACAGAAATCTTTCCACCTATAGCTGCAAAGCCACCAAGCATGCAAGTAAGGGCTATTATTAGACCGATGATAATTCCCAAAAGACTACGCGCTCCCTAAAATTTAATGACACAATCAGATGAATCTCCGTTTAAGATAATTTTCTTGTGTGAAACTTGCGTGCCGATACATTGACATTTTTTTAGTAATTATGGTTGTTTAGTCTCTGGCGAGTTTGATATCATAAGTTTAAAATTGGAAGTTAGACTTGTTTTCAAGAATATTAAGGATAGAGATGTCATGATCGGTACATATGCCACTTATAGGAACATAGTCAATAATATGAACAGAACTCTCAATTCGCTTATAAAACAACCGCAGGTAGAGAGAGAGACAGAATATTATGCACGTTGCATTATGAGTATAACTTCAGTAGATGCGTTTTTGAAGGATGATCGCCTTTATTCCTATGCCATGTGCGCTTGGGGACTTAAAGACATGACGTATGCTAAGGGTTTCATGCGTAAGGTATTGACAGATCACGAGTTCGCAGGAGGGCTTATTGATAAACGCTATCAGGCTTTTGCTGAGGCTTTCAATTTTGTGAAATATGGCAATGAGGCCACTCAGAAAGATTCCGCAACGCGTACCACTGTCAATAAATACATGCAACAGACACTGGAAGTGCAGGCTGGCGAAAAAAATGAAGGTACACGGCTTGCTTTGTATTTTGATCGAACAGTTAGTGAGATGGTAAGAACTAAACGCATGTCGGAAGAAAGCTGGTGCTATCAGATAATTTCTGATAAGGCTCTGCGCGAAGTTGTATTTACAGCCCTTGATATTCCTGAAAACATTGGCGCTTCCGATATTGAAGCGCAGAAAAAAATGATAGAAAGCCGCATGTCTCGTAAAGATATAATTGACCCTCACAGGTTGGAAAAATTTATTGCCCGTTTTTCAGCAATGTATGATGCAAGGAATCGTCCTGATGTTAGTCCAGCTCTCAGCTTATTGCAAGATAGCCAGATTGCATTGGGTATTTCAGAGGAAACGTTGATTGCTATGCAATCCTTAAGGTGTGGTATATGAAATGCAAAATCCAGTTTATGTTGCTATTTCCGGCCAGATTAGTCTAGCGCGGAGAATGGAGGTAATTGCGCGCAATATGGCGAATATAAATACGCCAGGTTTTCGAGCTGAAGCTTTAAAGTTTGATACCTTGGTCTCTCCTGTTGCGGAAAGTAATAGTACAAAGGTTAATTTTGTTACGGCGGGCAGAAGTTATATTACGACTGACCCTGGTCCGCTGGTCCAGACTGGTAATACGCTTGATATCGCAACCAGGGGTGACATCTATTTTTCTCTGCAGACACCGGTCGGGCAGGTTTACAGTCGTGATGGACGTTTGCAAATGACAGGGGATGGTGCACTTGTTTCTGTTTTAGGTTATCCATTACTTGACGCAAGCGGAGCACCGGTGCAAATTGATCCACAAAACGGTGCGCCAAGAATTTCTGCTGATGGTAATATTTATCAGAAAAACGTTCAAGTTAGCGCAGTTGGTCTCTTTCAATTTCAACCCGGGACGAAGTTGCGTTATGGGCCGAATTCATCCGTTATTCCTAACCGTGATCCAGTGCCAGTTCTAGATGATCCGCTCAATGGTGTAATGCAGGGTTTCGTTGAAAGCTCGAACGTAAATGGTGTTGTTGAAATGACACGCCTTATTGAAGTCAATCGCGCCTTTGAACGGATTGAGGCTATGTTACGTCAACAGGAAGAAGTGTCAGGAAAGATGATAGAAACCTTTGGTTCTCCTCGGTAAGTATGGACTCTGCGAGCAACACATTGCCCCTTGCCAAACTGGCGGCTTTCGTTAGCTGTGAACAGCTAGATTTTCCTACCCTAGTTTCTAAAGGTGGGATTGTCGTGAATATTTCACGCGCCGCGTTAGCTGTTCGAGGCTTATCGCAAGACGTCTCATTAGGTGATACAGTTCTTATCGATTGCATCAAAGATTTTGTACGTGGAGAAATTATACATATCAACGAAGATCATGCACTAGTCAAGCCTTATGATGAGATCAATATGCCTGTTCTTAACGCTTCTGTTTTTCCTTATGGACAATTTCGAATTGCGCCTGATATCTCTTGGAGAGGGCGTGTTATCAATGCTTTAGGTGAGGCGATAGATAATCATCTCCCACTTGTATCGGGTGTGCAGTCCATAGCTGTTGAGAGTGTTGCGATGCCAGCTCTCAAACGAACGCGTGTCGATAAGGCGTTTTATACAGGGGTAAACGTTATTGATATTTTTACACCTCTTTGTTTTGGTCAGCGCATGGGTATTTTTGCTGGTTCAGGGGTTGGAAAATCAACTCTTCTAGCAATGATGACTCGCATCGATCATTTTGAAACAGTGGTATTAGCTTTGGTGGGTGAGCGCGGGCGTGAGGTGCGGGAAATGCTTGACGGTACTCTGAGTGGCAAACGTGATAAAGTCATCACAGTCGTTGCTACCAGTGATGAAAGCCCAATGATGCGCCGATTGGCACCTGTTATGGCAACAACTATTGCTGAATATTTTGCTGCCTGTAGTGATAATGTGCTTTTGATAGTCGATTCTATTACTCGTTATGCACTTGCTGCCCGTGAAGTAGCGATTGCTGCTGGTGAACCTCCGGTTTCCCGAGGGTTTCCACCAAGTGTTTTTAGTCAACTTCCACGCTTGCTGGAGCGTGCAGGGCCAGGTCGAGAAGGTAAGGGAGGATCTATTACCGGTATTTATGCTGTTCTTGTCGATGGTGATGATCATAATGATCCGATCGCAGATACCATCCGCGGGACACTTGATGGTCATATTGTGCTAGATCGGGCAATCGCTGAAGAGGGTCGTTTCCCTGCGGTTGATATTCCAGCGTCGGTTTCACGATTGGCACCATTATGCTGGACACAACAGCAGCAAGGGCTAGTACAGAATCTGAAAGAAATGATTTCTCGTTTCGAGGAAACACGAGATCTGCGCGCTATGGGCGCTTATAAACCAGGATCTGATGTAAACCTTGATCAAGCTGTACGGCTTGTACCTCTAATTTATGCTGCTATGCAGCAAAAACCAGATACGCCAATTGTCCGCGATCCTTACGCCGATTTGGCAACTGCACTTAAAATGCAGGACACAGGCAAAGCTAACGGGTAAAGATTCTACAGTTTTTTAAAGTAATTGTCTATCCAAAACAAATAGAGATGCAACATTCGCCATTACAATCATGTATAAAAACTAAAAATCTACTTTAAGATCTACCTAATATAGTTTGGTTTAGTTCTAAAAGTGCATGCTAAAAGAAAGAATAGACATTTTTGCATTATTGCACTGAAGTCCTGAACATTCTTGATTATTTCGGCATGGCAAGATCTAGGTATTAAACCTGATTATTTGTTTGTTAGCTATAACAGGATGCTTTTGCCATACACGCAAGCCTCGCACAAGATTAATACGATATCCTCCACCAATTGCATCTGATTTACTGATCATGAACAGGTCGTGCGGGTTTTGATTATCGTACTTTCTGGATCTAGGAGTGCTGTATGTCGAGTTTAGAAATATGTTTGTTGAACCGATTCATCTCTTTGCCATAGCATCTAGGCAGGCTGAGTGGCTTTCTGTTCGCCAGAAAGTAATGGCTAGCAATATTGCCAACGTAAATACGCCAGGTTATCAGGCACGGGATGTTGAGCCTTTTTCTTTGGTACCGAATACGCAGGCTTTTGTTATGAAACAAACTGATATCGGTCATGTAGATGCTATCGATGATCAAGAAGAATTTACTGCAGTACGATCTGAGAAGACCACTGAGATAACCCATTCTGGTAACAGCGTCCTTATTGAGGAAGAGTTGCGTAAAGGCAGTGAGATTAACCGTGAGATTTCATTAAATACAGCTATCGTTAGATCATTCCATCGCATGATGATAGCAGCAGTCAAAGGAGGGTAAATGGCATGTCTGATCCACTTTTGGCAGTGAGTCGGATTGCTGTAAGTGGTCTGACGTCCCAGTCAGTTCGATTACGCGTAATCGCTGAGAATATAGCAAATGCCCACTCCACTGGAATGACGGCGGAGGCGGCCCCTTATCGACGCAAAACGGTGAGCTTTGAAACTGTAGCTGATCCTTATGTAGATGGTCAGGGAGTTAGAGTTTCAGGGATTGGGTATGATAAGTCGCCGCCAATTATCAGGTATGATCCAGGTCATCCGGCGGCTGACGGGAGTGGTTATGTGAAATATCCTAATGTCAGTCCTATTGTTGAAATGGCCGATATGCGTGAGGCCGAGCGCTCTTATGAAGCAAATTTGCAGGTTTTTCGTCAGGTACGAGAACTTGTTTCGCAAACGATTGATCTTTTAAAAGGATAGGGGATACGATGATTCAATCTATTATAAATCTTGCGGTGCCTGCTGTCTTTGAACATTTTGATATGCATAGTCAGCGGGCAGATGCTACCAGTTCTCCAAATGTATGGGCTCCTGTGCGTGATCAAGTAGTAGTAGGGCAAAAAAGTTTTGATCAAGTTTTATCTGGGGTTGCTACTGATGCGGTTAATAAATTACAAGAAGCCGAAATGTTTTCAATGCGCAAGACCTTAGGAGAAGATGTAGCAATTCGCGATGTTGTTGACTCCATCATGGAGGCTGAACGTGTTTTAACCACAAGTATTGCTATCCGTGATAAGATCGTGCAGTCATACCTCGAAATTAGCCGAATGCAGATCTAACTGCCCTATTTAGATAGGTAGTTTAATCCGCAATATTTATCCTTTTCTCTGCAAATTATTGAGAGTGAACAAGATGGTAATGAGATCTTTATCAATAGCTGCAACGGGTATGAATGCCCAACAGACCAATCTGGATGTGATTGCTAATAATATTGCGAATATCAATACTACAGCCTATAAACGATCCCGTGCAGAATTTTCTGATCTGATGTATACAACAAATCGTATGGTTGGTGTATCGAATATGATGAATCAGGCAACTGTGCCAGAGGGGGCGATGATTGGTCTCGGTGTACGCACAGCCGCTGTGCGCAATTTGCACATGCAAGGCTCTCCTATTCAAACCAACAATGCTTTTGATCTTGCAATTAGTGGTCGTGGTTGGTTTGAAATTCAGGATCCTAATGGCAGTACGTTCTATACCCGTGCAGGAGCTTTTAATCTTAACGAAAACGGTGAAATTGTTACGCTTGATGGCAATCTAGTGCAGCCAGTTATTACCTTACCTGTTGAGGTTGGTAAAAATGGAGAGATAACCATCAATTCAGACGGTTCCGTTTATTATAAAGCTGATGCTGATGCACAACCAACGGAGGCGGGACGAATTAATCTTGTGAATTTTACCAATGAAGCTGGTCTTGAACCAATTGGAGATAATCTTTTTCGTGAAACTCAAGCTTCTGGCGCGCCAATTGTTGGTAATCCTGGTGAAGAAAATTATGGGTCGTTGATGCAGCATTATCTGGAGGCTTCCAATGTTGATCCTATCAAAGAAATAACTGAACTCATTTCAGCACAGAGGGCTTATGAAATGAATTCCAAAGTTATTCAGGCTGCTGACGAGATGTCAGCTGTTGTCTCCAAAAACCTGAGATAACAATGATGCCTAGGGCTTTGTTTCTGGCAGCATGTTTCTTAGCGTTAGTTGCATCGTTTTCACAGGCTTTTGCGGGTAAAGTTGATTTTCTTGTTCCTGCTAAAACGATTTATCCCGGGCAAGTTATCAGTGAAGTACTGTTGAATAAAAAAGCTTTCTATATCAAGGATATAGCCGCTTCTCTTTATGTCAACAGCATAGAACAGATTGTGAACAAAGTTGCCAAGAATACTCTAATTGCAGGACGTCCGGTTGCACTTTCTTCTCTTGGTCATCCACTTCTTATTAATCGGGGACAGACGACAAAATTAGTTTTTAGTTCAGGTGAGTTAAGTATTACGGCAACTGGTATTGCGTTGCAATCAGGAGCAGTAGGAGATCCTATTAAGGTGCGCAACGTTGATTCCGGGCGCGTAATTATAGGGACTGTCATGCAGAATGGCAATGTGCGGGTAGGTGTTCAATGACAAGACACGCCCAGAAAGAGTGGAAGGCAGTTTTATACTTAGACAGTAAGGTAATTGGACATTGCTGGAGACACAGAGGAAGGTGCTTAATCTTCTTTATGTTATTCTTATTGTTCGGTACGATTATTTCGTTTGCTGCAAATAAGGATAATCCTGATACCCATCGGCTTACCTCTGAAGCTGCAGATGATGCGCTCTGGCTTGGTTCTGGTGGTGATCCAGCAAAGATGCACTATGCTGATCTGGCAAAGCCTGGTATTGTTGCACGCCTCAAAGATATTGCCGAAATACAAGGTGTGCGTGCCAACCAACTTGTCGGTTACGGTCTTGTTATTGGTCTAAATGGAACTGGTGATTCGTTACGTAATGCACCTTTTACTGAGCAATCAATGCGAGCGATGCTTGATAATCTTGGTATTAGCCCACCTGCCGGTGCGACACGCGCTAATAATATGGCTGCGGTTATTGTAACGGCTGATCTTCCTCCTTTTGCTACGCCTGGCTCGCGGATTGATGTAACCGTTTCTTCTCTTGGTGATGCTGCTTCGCTTCAAGGTGGAACATTGATTATGACCTCTTTGCTTGGAGCAGATGGCAATACCTACGCTGTTGCCCAAGGTAATTTAACTATTTCTGGGTTTGGAACTCAAGGGCAAGCTCAATCTTTGACACAAGGTGTACCGACATCTGGTCGCATTCCTAATGGAGCCTTAGTAGAACGGGCTGTTTCTGGTAATTTTAGCGTTGACAAACAAATTATTCTTGAATTGCGTAATCCAGATTTTTCTACTGCTATCCGAGTGGCTGACCTAATCAATATATTTGCGTCAAATCGTTACAAGCAGGATGTCGCTAATGAACGGGATGCAAAAACAGTTATTTTACATAAACCTGATAAACTGTCTATGGCACGTTTTATTGCAGAAATAGAAGGGTTACCTATTCCAACCGATGAGATTGCTCGTGTTGTTGTTGATGAGCGTACTGGTACGGTTGTTATCGGTGAAAAGGTGCGAGTATCTCGTGTTGCAATTTCGCACGGTAGTCTTACCGTACGAGTAACAGAAAATCCTTACGCTTCACAGCCTAACCCATTTAGCGAATCTGGTAGAACTGTGATTTTACCACAAACAGAGATTAAAGCTAATGAAGATATGGCCAGCATTGCTATTGTAGGTGGTACGGATCTTGATAATCTAATCAAGGGTCTTAATCAAATCGGTGTCAAACCAAGCGGCATCATTGCAATCTTGCAGGCAATAAAAACAGCTGGCGCGCTTCACGCGGAACTTGTAGTGCAATGATGAAAAAAAAGATCTTTTATTTTTTATTAGTTGGCTTTATGAGCTTTTCTGCTTCATCTATGGCTGATGATCAGTCTACCTCTGTCAGGCTGCCCTCAGCACAGGTGCAAACTGAGAACTCCTCGGAGGTCAAAGCAGTTGACAGCACCTCTGGTGAAGTTGCTCGTTTTTGTCAGAATATTGCTAGCCAAGCGCAGGATGCGCGTTTTGAACTACAATTGCGTCAACTTGATGTGATGCGAAATCAAATAGAAATGCGGATTAATTTATTGGAAAAGAAACGCAAAGAATATGACGATTGGCTTGCTCGACGCAATGCTTTTCTGACTAAAACACAAGATTCCTTCGTTGGCATTATTTCAAGAATGCGACCAGATGCAGCAGCCGCACAACTTTCTCTTCTTGATGAGGTTGCTGCTGCATCGATCATTCTTAAGCTTGAGCCGCGCATTTCCAGTGCAATCATGAATGAGTTACAGGCTGAAAAATCTGCTAATCTTATGCGTGTTCTTGTGAGTGTGCAAAAAGTTCCGCTTGAGAAAGTCAGCAAAAGCACACCTACTGTAAAAACGAGTATGCCATGATAATAGCAAAAATCTTAAATCAGATTTTTTTTGTTCGTATCTGTCGTTCATTTTTATTTATGCTTGTCACTGTTTGCATCATATTCGCGTTTTCAGGGTGTGGCTTGATTGGCAAAGACTTTAATCGTGCCCCTGAATTTTCAGATGTTCGAACAAACCTGGGTCATGATAAGGCCAATGATCCTACCTATTATTTGCAGCGTCCGTCTGAAAGCAAATATTCGCTTTATCGCACTGGTGTCCCCAGTTTTTATCGTGATCCGCGAGCAATGAGGCCTGGCGATGTATTGACAGTACTAATTTCCATGAATGACCGTGCTAATTTAAACAATAAAAGCGATTTAAAACGCAATTCCGATTCAGGTTATTTACTTGGAAGCGATCTCGGAAAAATCTTTCGTGCAGGTGGTAATGTCAAGACAGCTTCAAAACTCAATTCCAAAGGAGATGCCAAAGTAGAAAGACGAGAAGATATTCGGCTTTCTGTTGCGGCTGTAGTAACTGCTGTTTTGCCTAATGGCAATCTGCTTATTAATGGTTCACAGGAGGTACGAGTTAATTATGAACTACGGGTGCTTAATATTGTTGGAATTGTACGTCCTCGCGATATTGCTGGTAACAATACAATTAATTATGACAAAATTGCCGAGGCTCGTATTTCCTATGGAGGGCGCGGTAGAATGAGTGATGTTCAGCAACCACCTTATGGTCAACAGTTTCTCAATCGGGTATCCCCATTCTGAGTAGTTTAATTTGATCTTTAAATCCAAATTGTATGAATTCGAGAGGATTTTAGGGTATGGTAGCTTATCCATCACAGAAAAATAGAGAAACCAAAAATGAAAGATCAGATACTGGAATATTAATAGCTGCAGTTACTATACTGACCTTTCTCGTTGGTTTGGGTAACTGGTTTATTGGTACAAAGATCAGTGAAATTATTATCTCACCTTTACCGGAAAAGATTTTAAACAAAGCCGATAAAGTCAGTACTGATGTTATTACAGACCATGGTAACGTCGTTGTTTTACCTCCGATCCTAACTAATTTGGCTTTGCCTGAATCGAATTGGATCCGTGTTGCGATTTCTCTTGTTAGCAAACCAAAAAAGAAGATTACCGAGGATATGGCTGTTAAGATTTCTAATGATTTTCTTTCTTATCTGCGGCAATGCTCTCTCGATAGCATCAAAGGATCAACCGGCCTTTTATATTTGCGTGAAGATCTACTCGAAAGGGCTAATATTCGTTCTGGAGGGAAAGTATCGAGTATTCTAATTTCGAGTTTAGTGATTGAAAAATGAAGCGATTTTTGTTTATCAGTCTGCTGTTATTTGTTATTTGTTTTAGCTCTGGTATAGCTCTGGCCCAACAGCTTAATGTGAATGAGAGTGCATCGATAGGTGAGCAGTTTGCAAAGCTATCGGCTAGTGGGCGCATTGTACAACTTTTTGGGCTGTTGACTATTTTATCCATAGCACCTGGTCTTTTAATCATGGTGACGAGTTTTACCCGATTCGCTATTGCATTTTCTTTGCTTCGATCTGGTCTTGGATTGCAAACGGCTCCAGCCAATCTAATAATGGTTTCTTTAGCACTTTTCATGACTTTTTATGTCATGGGACCTGTTTTCAATCAAGCTTGGTTAAATGGTTTTGAGCCTTTGATAGAGAATAAAATCACAGAAAGCCAGGCAGCTAAGGAAATCAGTGAGCCTTTCCGTGTTTTTATGTTGTCGCAGGTTCGTGAAAAAGATATTAACCTCTTCGCTGATTTGGCCTCATCTCCCCTCAAAGTTAAAGAGGGTTATCCTGTTGATTTTCGTGTGCTGATACCAGCTTTTATGATCTCAGAATTGAAGCGTGGTTTTGAGATTGGTTTTCTGATTGTTCTGCCTTTTTTAGTTATTGATCTAGTAGTTGCGACATTAACTATGTCGATGGGTATGATGATGCTGCCCCCAACAGTTATTTCATTACCGTTCAAAATTCTATTTTTTCTCTTAATCGACGGTTGGAACTTGCTTGTAGGAAGTTTGATCCGTTCTTTTTCTTAAGGGCCTTGCACTTATCCTGTTCACCTTTATTTGCCAAAGTACTTTGTAATTCACGAGAAATATTTTTTAATCAATATTTTGACTTAGAAAATATAATTAAAGCTTTTTTTTATATAAAAATCTGCTACATTCTAAGAAGCGGGTCAGGTTTTTACCGGATAGATATGATATCGCTCCGCTTTAGCCGCTTTACTGTCGGCATGTCCCAAGAAGTTAACATATTTAGAAAGGGATATATTATGGGTTCAAGTCTTCTTACAAACCGATCTTCTTTGACTGCACTGCAAACATTGCGTCAGATCGATAGGTCCATGAATACAACGCAGCAACGTATTTCGACGGGTCTGCGTATCAATCAGGCGATGGATAATACTGCTTATTGGTCAATTTCTTCGATGATGCGTACTGATAAGATTGCCCTTGGTTCAATTGCCTATGTTATGGATCTTAGCAAGGAGCAGGTGCATACGGCTTATGAATCAGTTGTTAAATCAAAGGAATATCTTGATCAAATTGAAGAATCTCTGGCAATTGCACTTGGAACAGGCGAGGGTGATCTAAAAAAGATCCAGAATGATATCCGTGCACATATAGATGGTATCAAGACGGCTCTTTACTCTGCCGCCATGGCTGAAAAAAATATGCTCCTGGATGATGGAAACATTGTTCGTATTTCTGGATCATATCGCCGTGAAGGAGACAAGCTTTATATTGATATGATAGAAATAGGTGGTCCTAACCTTAATTTTGGTAAGCCAGTTCCTGGTGGTTCGTTTGATCTTACTGGTGGTGTTTTCAAAAACGTTTTTGGTAAAGGATCTAATTCGAAGGAGATGGGTGAAATTAATACAGCTGGTGAGGCTGTTGAAAAAGCCCAAAAAGACTTAGCAGCAGCATCTGATGATGCGGCCAAAGATGCAGCTAAGGCAGAACTTGAGAAAGCTAAGGAAGATTTGAAAAATGCAATAGGCGATATGACGCTTACAGATTTTGTTAATCTTGATCTGAAAGGCATCAATGCGGCTGCTCTTGAGGGTATTGCTTCACATCTTCAGGAAATAACCATCGCATCGTCTAATAATGCTCTCGCTGCTGGTGCGGAACTTGGTGCTGCTGAAAAGCGGATTGACACTCAGGTTGACTTCCTTAGCAAGTTGACAGCTTCTCTTGATAAAGGTATAGGCGCGCTAGTTGATGCAGATATGAACGCTGAATCTGCTCGTCTTTCTGCTCTTCAGGTGCAGCAACAGCTTGCTATCCAGTCTTTAGCGATTGCTAACCAAAACAGTCAGAATATTCTTACTTTGTTTCGCAATTGATCTATTGCCCTTTGTTTTATAACTATGAGAGGCCGCCTTTTAGGCGGTCTTTCTAGGTGTTATCTTGTAACATCTTAATGAAAAGATGAAATGCCAAAAAAAGTTCGTGATTTCTTATCCTCCGTTGGCGATGCATTGAGTAAACTTGGGATACGTCGTCTTGTCTTGTTGGGGTTACTCGGTGTTATACTTGCTGCGACGCTGTTATTTTCAAGTCTTTATCTCACTCGCCCGAACTATGAACCTCTGTATATTGGTTTGAGTCGCGATGATGTAAATCGTATAGGGGTAGTACTTGGCGAAGCAGGTATTTCTTTTGATATTTCTACCGATGGCGCAGCAGTACAAGTACCCGTCGGCATGCTAGAAAAGGCGCGCATGTTGCTGGCTGAAAAAGGATTGCCGACATCTAGCAATGCCGGATATGAGTTGTTTGACAGGATGGGTTCGCTTGGTTTGACTTCTTTCATGCAAGAAATTACCCGTCAGCGCGCGCTTGAGGGTGAGATCAGCCGTACTATTCAAGTGGTGCAGGGTGTAAAGGCAGCGCGTGTTCATATTGTTTTGCCTGACAAGGGATCATTTCGTCGAGTAGCCCATAAACCTACCGCTTCGGTTGTTATTCGCACAGACAACAGTTTTTTACCAGAATCTGCACAGGCAATTCGCTATTTAGTTTCTGCTGCAGTGCCTTCACTCGAAACAAGTGCTGTGACTGTGCTGAATGCAGCTGGTCAACTACTTGCTTCAGGTGATGATGAGTCTAATGGTTCATCTGTGCACATGGCATCGCTTGAACACCGCCTTGCAGCACAGATTGACGAGAACATCCGTAAACAGCTTGCACCTTATCTCGGAGTAAATCATTTCCAAAGTAGTGTTCAGCTTGAGCTTGATACAGATCGAAGGCAGGTTAATGAAACGGCTTATGATCCTGATTCACAGGTAGCTCGTTCTGTTCGCAATATACGTGATCAACACGATAGTCAAAACAGTCATAGCAATGATGCAGTTAGCGTTGAACAGAATATTCCACAAGAAGAGATTACTAGTGAGAATGGCGAAAATTCTTCTGACAAGCACAATCGTAGTGAGGAAACGATTAATTACGAGATCAATTCCAAAACAATATCAATAATCAGCGATGGTTATCAGATTAAAAAGTTGGCTGTAGCTGTTGTTATCGACCGAAATCGCCTTATTGCAGATAAAGCTGGTTCATCTGCGTCTGTTCAATATGTCAACGATCAGATTAATCGCATCCGTCAGATAGTGATTGCTGCTTCCAATCTTGATACGAAGCGCGGTGATATTGTCAATGTGGCAGCGGTTGATTTTATTTCTGAACAGGAGGATAGCAATATATCATCTGGGTCATATGTATGGGATTCCCTTGTGCGCTATTTGCCTGTGTTAATCGGCAGTGTAGCCATGATTGTAGCGGTTTTACTTATTTTATTTTTTGGAGTGCGTCCTTTGTTATATGAAATACGTACGCCTGAGGATATGCAGACAACTGACACCTCTATCGCTTCTGATAATGGACCAGTTTCGCCCACTACCGATGAAGTAATTGATACATCTGAAAATATGTTAAATAACCTGCGTCAGCGTATGCGTGTTCCTCCACAGGTTCGTCTTGAACGCATGATAAAACTTGATGAAGAGCGTTTTGTTGCGGTTCTGCGTGATTGGATCCGTCAAGAAGAACCTGTAGTCAATTGAAGAGACATCATGGTCAAATAGAAATGATGAAATCTGAACCTTATATGCATGGCTTGTGTGAAAATGCGCAAAAGAGCAAAGGATTGGCGCTCGCTCGAGTTTTACCAGATTTTAGCGATGAACCAGATAACCCTCTTGAGGATTTTTCTGCTGTAGAAAATCCTTCGACAGATTTTCTTGAGCGCTTCTCCATAGACTTTCCAAAGGAGGATCCATCAGTTGAAGTGCCGTTGCCTATTGATATTGAAACCTTGCGGCAGGAGGCCTTTGAAAAAGGTGAAGAAAAACAACGTGAGGAGATGGAAGCGAGCTTTTCTGCGCGTCTAAAATTGATTGAAGAAGCGCATAGTACAGAGATTGATCGATTAAGAGAACATATAGCAAATTTGGCTGAAGATCTTGAAAGAGGAGTGGAAAGTGGTCTGAAGAAAATTGAAACGGATTTATCGCGACAAATAGCTAAAATTCTTATGGTTTTTATGAATGAGCGACTAACACAGAAAGCTGTACAGCAGTTTGCGGACACTATTGCTACTGAGAGCATTGCTAGTGGAAAACCGCTGACTATTGAAGGTAACAAGGAATTGCTTGATTTCCTTCAGCAATTGCCAAACTTTGATAAGTCCCGCTATAGGCTTAGACCGACCAATGCCAATGAAATTCGTGTTTTTCATGGTAAAGCTATTTTATCAACGCGACTTGCAGCGAGGCTTAAAGAGCTTAGGGAGTTGATCTAATGCAATCGACAGATTCTAAAGTACAAAACGAAATCATTATCATACGCCGTAGCTATGATAATGATGATGATGGGCATGCTGGAGATGTATGGAAAATTGCTTACGCTGATCTGATGACAGCAATGATGGTTTTTTTTCTGATTATGTGGTTAATCAATGTCATCGATAATGACAAAAAGATTGCGATTGCTCATTATTTCAATCCAATCAATCTTGTTGAATTCAAGAGCAGTCCTCGCGGTATTGATGATGTCACAAACAAGATAAAATCGAATCAGGATAAACAAAGTAAAACTTTGCAGAAGACCGGTGGTGATTTAAAAACAACAGCCATGAATCATAGTCCTAAAGAGGAATCGCATGCAATATTATCTGACCAGATGCGGGATTTGCACATACAAAAGGGAGTAGATGCTGTAAAGTTGCATAGAGATCCATTTAATCCTGAGTGGAATACTGGTATATCATTTAATAGAATTTTCCCCATTGATAACAAGTTAAACCAAAATGAACAAGATAAAAGTGCTAAAGAAAAAAATCAGATATCTATCGAACAAAAAGTCGAATCAGAAAAGGTAACCCATCCAACTGATAATGTTGTAGCTAGCAATGAAGGCAGATATGTTAGGCTCGCTGATAATATTTCAACCGATATTGCTGCTCTAATAAAAAGTGAAATAAAGGCTGATTATCCTCAGGTTCACGTTCACATCGTCGACGATGGTGTTATAATTGAACTGACTGATAGTCAGAATTATGGTATGTTTCCGATTGGTTCTGCTAAACCAGATCAGCAAGTAACAATTCTTCTTGATGGAATTGCGAAAATTATGGAGAAATATGAAGGGCAGGTTATCATAAGTGGCTATACCGACGCTCGACCCTACAAAGCAGGTCATTATGATAATTGGCAACTATCAGCCGCGCGAGCACAAGCGGCCTGTTATATGTTGATTCGTGGCGGATTTGATGAAAGCCGTATTCTGCGCGTTGAAGGTTATGCTGACCATAATTTAAAAAATAGTCAGGATTCTTATGCTGATGAGAATCGGCGTATTACCATTTTTCTTCAATTAGCGAAAACTAAGATATCGTAATGCGAAACTGTCTATCTTTTTTCTTGATTATGCTCCTATCAATTGCGGTTTCAACACCAGTGCATTCTAATGAGTTCTCTCCTTATGAGAGGTTAAAGAATTTGCACCGTTTGCAAGATGATGTTGCTACTGGAAAAACAGATGCTCTGATGAAACAGGCAAGTGCGCTTGCTGCGTTTAATGCACAATTGCAGCAAACTGATTTGTCTGTATTTAATGACGCTAGAAATATTTATGCTTTGATTACATATCTTTTCAGCGGTGGTGATCCGAATATTGCTGCAAATCTATTACAGAAGATACCTGAAAGTCAGGTTTCTCACTATCTGATTAAAGGGGCACTTGCTTATGCACATGGTCGCAGGGATGATTTTCTAAACATTTTTACAATGCCTACTCTAGAAAAGAAAAATTGGCCAGAGGCCTTGTGTTTGTCAATTTATCTTAGCCTGGTACCAGATCAAGCACGCAAAGATCCCGTATCTGCTTCTGAAAGACTTGATTATATCCGCTTGACAGCACCTGGATCGCTTTTTGAAGAAGCAGCTATTCATAGACAAATCATGATTTCCGCTACTTTAAATGATTTAGAAAAAATCCATCTGCTGGTCCGTAGTTATGTTGATCGTTTTTCAGATTCTCCATATGCGGATAATTTTTGGAATGAACTTGCATATGTTTTGCCAACACTTGATAATCGATTAACAGATATCAGCTTGGATAAGCTGGTTTCTATGACACCGTTTCGTATACAATATCTTACATACCTTTATATTGCTCGCACTGAATTGATTAATGGGCATATGGAGCGTGCCTCTCATGCTGCAAGACAAGCTAATAGGCTTGCCGTAAAACTTAAGATAGATAATACAAACGCCCGCTTTTACTATGCGGCGAGTCAGGTCAGCACAACAGAAGCGCTCAAAGCTATCAAAATGTTACAAACAATCCGAGCTGATGATTTAGAAGAGCGGAATCGTTTGTTACTGGGTGCAGCCAAATTTGTTGCAAAGAGTGTAGTGGATTATCCTACAGCAAAAATTGCTGTCGCCCAATTGGTGGAAAAGAAGAGTAATGGCGATAATAATGGTTCTCCATGGCATGATATGGAAGTAGAAAAATCAGAGAATGTTTTCGTTTTGTCGGATAGTAGCGATAAAAGCCATAAGATTGTAGATTTCCTTGAAAAGGCACAGAAAAAGTTGAATGCTGTTGATCAACTTTTAAAGGAAGAGGTGAAATAATGACTATGGAAACATTGAATACGGCAACATCCTTATGCAATTCCTCCACAAAGTTACCGAATAAAAATTCGAATTCCATATCTTGCTTAGCAGAGCGCGTAACTGACTTTGAGAAGTTGATTAAGCAAAGCATTTCATCTGATCAAATGTATAGCAATATAAAAGATTCCGAAGTTGTTGAAAATCTAGAAATGGAAGATCAGGGAAAAGACGAAGCTATCAACATGCCCGTGCAGATAGGGATAGGCGACGTACTATTAGCTTATGCAGTTTTACAACAAACTCAAAAGACAGATAGGATGTTGCAGATGAATGCATCTGAGATAGAAGATGGTGCTGATAATACATCACTTCTTGATATGGATCACATGGGAGCAGCAGGCAAAATTATTATGTTGGGCCAAAATGAATCAATGTTCACCACCGGTGTAGAAGAATATGAATTGAATCAGGATGTATTAAGGTCAGAAAGCCAAAAAAATACAATAGAAGGTCATCATAATAAATCACCTATAATGCATACTTTATTTTCTGATATAATCTTCGATAAGATAGAGATGAGGGAGTCGCTAAAAGTCGGTGACAAAGTTCAATTAAAACCTAATCCTCTTGCTGTTTCGCAGACAACCCGTATTGATGGGCTGGAAATTGTCCAAAATAGAAAATCTGGTGATCTGCGTATCCTGCATCTTAAGATAATACCTGAAAATCTTGGCAGTATCGAGGCGCGTATGCGCATGACATCTAATGGCTTGCTGCATATTGAGCTTCGGGCAGAACAGACCGAAGTTGCCCGTTTGCTTGCCGCTGATCACCGAATGTTGCTTGAAACGTTGAAAGACTTTGGCTTGCAGAATCATAATCGAATTTCAGTTGCGGTTATTGATCGAGCTGCACATAATATGATTCATACCGCTTCAACAGTTTCGCAGCCGGGTGATCAGGTTTTTGATAATCAGTATCAAGGTGAACATCAGGCAAAGCCTAATTCTCAGGATTTTGGACAAAATGGACGTCGTTTCTCAGACGATTCAAAAAAAGATTTTTCATTTGAAAATCGTGAAATTGATGATCTTGCGCATGATGACAACGCATATCATAATCCCTATTATCTTATTATTTAATCTATGTGTTATCAGTCATTCTTTTGCACACAATGCGTGTGAAGCTGAGATGATTACGGCATCTGGACGCTATGGTGTGCCGCTTGGTATTCTCTATGCCGTAGGACTAACAGAGACAGGATATGAAGATTCTTTACAACCTTATGCCTTAAATATTGAAGGTAAAACAGTTTTTGCCCATACTGAAGGTGAAGCACTGAGGATCTTTAATTACGCCCGCAAAAAAGGAGCAAGGCTGATTGATCTTGGTTGCATGCAGATTAACTACTATTATCATGCTGCAAAATTTTCTTCTCCAAGGGCTATGTTACAACCTGCTGCTAACGTTGATTACGCCGCACGATTGTTGCGTTCACTTTATGATCAGCAGAGAAGTTGGACTGCTGCCATTGCGAGATATCACGCTGGATCTGATAATGAGCCTGCCCAGAAACGTTATATTTGCCGAGTGATTCGTAATATGATTGCCACAGGTTTTGGAAGATGGACAAAGGAATCAGAAGAATTCTGCAGAGTCAATATGCAATAAATGTTCACCAGCTCATTTAGATACACACAATCTAATGTGGCTTTCCAGGATTTTTTTGTCCTTATGAAATTAGATTCACGTTTATACAATGCAAGATCGATGACAATTTTCATTGTTTTTTATATTATTTAATTATAGTCTTATTGCTTGCAAACATTTAATCCTCATGATTATTTTAGATAGAGGGATAAAGTTCGTGAGGAGAATATGATTGTTATCGTCGATGAACGGCGGCCGATTGTTAATCGTTATGCAGCTTTGTTTGCGCAAGAGGGAGTCTCTATAACAGGTCTTTCATCTGGTGATTTCAAAGAATGGATGCTTAGCGTTCCAGAAACAGATTTGTTGGCAATTGAAGCTTTTTTGCTCGGTGATTGCGATAATCCTCTTGAGTTGTCAGAAGAGATTCGTAAACGTATTTCAATTCCTATTTTGGCTATTTCCGAAGATCATTCGCTTAAACAGATACTTGAGCTATTTCATCTTGGAGTGGACGATGTGTTACGCAAACCCATTTATGTACGTGAGATCCTTGCTCGTATCGCGGCGATCTGCCGTAGAATGGATACGGATTCATATAGTATAAAAAAAACATTGAAAGATGGACCGATACGAGTTTTCAATGATGGACGTGATCCTGAGGTTAATGGTAGAATGTTATTATTGCCACGTCGGGAGCGGCGTATTCTCGAGTATCTTGTTAACAATCGTGACAAACGCATGAGTAAAACCCAGATTTTTAGTGCAGTATATGGATTATTTAATGAGGGAGTTGAGGAAAATGTAGTTGAAAGTCATATCAGTAAGCTGCGTAAGAAACTCAAAAATCTACTTGGGTATGATGTGATAGATTCGAAACGTTTCCTAGGTTATAAGCTAGTTTTTAAAGATTAAATGTTTTTTGTATCTACATAGTGATTCGCAGAACTCGCCAAATAAAGCATATAGCCCATGATCTCAGAAAAATCCATGTTGATGTGTGTTTTTAAGGAGTTATAGGATACTAAGAAGCATATTCAGTTTTAGCTAATTAGGTCGTTTCGAAAATTCAGGAAGGAGCAATAATCTAAATTCAGGTTGAACTAACCCATTACAGATCAGGGCTTCTGTAGCTCACTAAAACATAAACCGAATGTATCCAAAGAGAAAGTAAAATTATATTGAATTAGAAGATTTTTAAAATAGCTTTTCTGAATAAGCTAAGATAATATCCATGTTTAGTTAGTTTTGTAAAAGAAACGATTTTTGAATTCTACTTTTGTCTTGCTGGATAGGGAGAAGATAATGGGTATAAACGGGATGATGTGGACGGGTATTTCTGGGATGAACGCACAGAGCAATCGTTTATCAATAGTAGCTGATAATGTTGCTAATTCTAGCACAGTAGGATATAAGCGCTCAGATGCAGAGTTTTCCACTCTTGTAGTTTCTTCAAGCCGTTCTTCCTACCAATCTGGTGCTGTTAATACACATATACGTTATGATATCTTAAAAGAGGGAGTTTCCTACATAACCATGAGACCTGGAGATGTTAGGATTAATGGAAACGGCTTTTTCCGTGTTGAAGATTCGAACGGTACAGAATATATGACACGCTCTGGTTCTTTTGATCGTGATAAAGATGGATTTCTACAGAATGCTGCGGGCTATTATCTACTAGATGACAATGGTCAACGTATACAGGTTAAGGATGGAGAAGCGGGTCTTGTTCCTCCGGAAATTACAACGAATGTTGACTTGGGAATTAATCTAAAAGCCGAAGAAAAGATTTTTACTGGACAATTTGATCCGAAAGATCCGAAAACTTATCATCAGAAGAAGTCTGTGGAAACATACGATGCGCAGGGCAGTGCTGTCACACTTGATATGTATTTTACTAAAACCGGTGATAATGAATGGAAGATGGTGGTTTATAGGAATGGCGATCCCATTGCTGATTCAGCTAGTGAACAGGTTTTAAAATTTGATGGAAATGGTGATTTAATAACACCAAAAGGCAAGATAAAGTTGAATTTGCCTGATTCCACAGGTGGGAGTTATCCTGTTACGCTTAATTTTGGCGAGGACGGTGAAAGGCGAGTAACGCAGATGGGGGCGGATTATGCTTTTGTTCTCGATGCTGATGGCATGCCACCTGGCTATTATAGTGGTTTTACCTTTAATAAAGAGGGTAGTGTTGAAGTGAGTTACAGCAATGGTAAGATTATTTCTCAAGCTGTTGTTGGCGTGGCGACCGTCCAAGACCCTAATCAGTTGACAGTTTTAAGTGGAACAGTATTTCAAAAAAACAATGCATCTGGCGTTTTAATTACAGGACGTCCAGGAGAAGGTTTTTTTGGAGAACTTCAGAGTAATGTTTTAGAAAAATCAAACGCTGATATCGGTGACGATTTAACAGATATGATAGAGGCGCAACGCGATTACACAGCAAACTCCAAGGTTTTTCAGACCGCTTCGGAACTGATGGATGTTATTGTCAATCTTAAACGTTAATCTTCAATGGTTTATCAGAATCGTATTAAGGAATATTCATTATGTCTCTAGGTTCAGTATTAGAAACAGCAAGGAATTCTTTGAAAGCAACAACAGGGCAGATTAGTGTCGTATCGCAAAATATGGCCGGTGCGCGGAATCCAAATTATACTCGTCGCATAAGTTATATTAATAATTATGCTGGCTCTGTTTGTGCTGTTGTCCAACGCAATAGCAATACAAACCTCTTAAGTGATTATCTAAAAAAATCTAGCCATATGACGACATGGAACGCTATTGTCGAAGGGACTGATCGGTTGTCGTCAATTCATAGCGGCGATGATTTTGCTCATTCGCCTGCAAAACTTCTTGCAGGTTTTCGGGATGCTCTTCAAACATATTACAATGAGTATGATAAACCTGGAACAGGCGAGGCAACAATATCGCGGGCGAGAGACCTTGTAGAGAGCTTAAATCGAGGTTCGCGAGAAGTTGAAAAGTTGCGAAGCGATGTTGATGCAGATATCAAAACATCCGTTGATCATATCAATGATCTATTAAAGCAGTTTAATGATTTAGAACAGCAGATTGTCAAGGCAACGGCTGACGGGCGCGATGCTTATGATTATATGGATCAACGTGATGGAATCTTGAAAGATTTATCTCAGGAGATTGGTATTAACACAGTCACCCATTCTGATGGCACCATGACCATTTATGGTATGGATGGCAGTACACTTTATGATAAAACGCCACGCGATGTTACATTTGAGCCAAGTATGGTACTACCTGCTGGGGTAGTAGGTGGAGGGGTTTTAATCGATGGAGTACCTCTTAGCCACACTTCGTTTCAGGATCCCAATGGTAGTGGTAATCTTGGTGGCCTTCTTAAGATTCGTGATGAAGTTGCGCCACAGTATCAAAAGCAGCTTGATGAAATTGCAGCAGCCTTGCTAGATATGTTTCAAGGGGATCCTGCATTGTTTCTTGATGGAGGCGATTCGTCTATAACAGGTTTATCCGGTCGTTTATCAATTAATCCGGATTTTGATACAGACCAAGGTGGTTCTCCTGCTGCTCTTGGAGATCGCGATAATATTAAAAAGTTTTTGGATAAGTTTAAAGAGGACCGTGTCTACGGCGATGGAACTGGTATAGCTGGCACACCGAATATTCTGAAATTTGCAGAAGGCTCTACCTCCTGGCTTGAATCGATACGTAAGGATGCTGCTGATAATGCTCAGTATCATAATGCAGTTTTTATGCGAGCTTATGAGGTTTTTTCCAATGAAACAGGTGTCAATACTGATGATGAAATGGTGTTAATGATGCAGTTGGAAAATACATACTCTGCAACAGTTCGCATCGTTAATACAGTTAGCAAGATGCTTGATGACTTAATGATGGCAATAAGGTGATTGTGTGATGAAAATAGGTAATATTTCTACCCATGTGATGTATAACTGCAATCGTCAAACATTGATGGAACAGCAGAAGGATTTTCTAAAAGCAAACTATGAATTGGTTAACAGTCGAGTTTCTGATATAGGGTTAGCTCTTGGAGGGAAGGTTGGTCGATTTTTTAATATCGAAAGCCAAATGAATTTGCTTAATGAGTTAAAAACTACAAATAGTCTTATTGTTGAGCGCATGGCAGCCGGTCAGGCTGCCATTGGGAGTCTTGTTTATGCCCCCAGATCGAATGACAAAGACCCAGAGGGCGCTTTGGTTCGTTTTAACAATATTTTGCTAGGTGTTTCTTCTGCTAAAACGACTTCCAAAGGTTTAGTACAAGAAGCCCAATTAGCGCTAGATGCCTTTGTTTCTGCACTTAACACTAACATTGGAGGTGAATTTGTTTTTGGTGGAGTCAATACTAGTGAACCCCCACTCAGTTATTATAAGGCAGGTAGCAATGAAGGGGCAAGCAAAGTTGTAAGGGACGCCTTTGAGGGATATTTTGGTTTTTCTCCAGATGATCCTGCAGCAGCGAGTATAACAAAAGACCAGATGCAAGAATTCATTGATGGTCCATTTTCTGATCTTTTTGAAGATCCAAGCTGGGGTATTAATTTTTCCAAAGCTGATGATACCCCACAAAGAAATTGTATTTCATCGGATGGTGTTTCTGTTAACACTTCTGTATCAGCTAATGAAAATGGTTTTCGTCAAGCGATGAAGAATCTCATTCTCGTAGCTGAATTTGCTGAATCTGGCCTTTCAGAAGATGCAGTGACAGCGGTAAAGGAAGAAGCACAGAAATCATCTAATACTTCGATGGGTGATGCTATAAACAAAATCACCCTTGTTTCTTCGCATCTTGGTGCTTTGGAAAGTCGTGTTCAATCTGTTAATGAACAGTTTGAATCGCAATTATCCATTCTGCAAAATCTTCGCACACAGTTTATTGGTGTTGATCAGAATGAGGCTGCTTCTCGTTTGGAAGAGATAAAGCTTATGATTGCTATTTCCAATGAATTAACAGTACAGATTTCTCGGTTGAACCTAGTTAACTATCTTAAATAGAAGGCAAACGTTTGTTTGTGAGCTTTTCATGTATCAAATGCGATATGAGGATACAATAGGAGAAAGTGTACAGGATGCACGTGAGCGCGAGGCTTTGCTCTTTAAGCGCTGTATTAAGTTATTGCAAATAGCTCAAAAAGCAGAGTCAAAATCACCAGAGATTTTTGATGCCGTTGTGTTCGTGCGTAATCTGTGGGGAATATTGATCGAAGATTTGAGTAAAAGTGGCAACGCTTTTTCCAAGGAAATGAAAGCTTCAATAATTTCGGTAGGTCTCTTTATTTTAAAGGAAATCGACAGATTAGAAAAGGAAGAGAAGATCGATTTTGATGCCGTAATTGCAGTTTCTCAGTCTATTTGTGATGGATTAATTACAACAAAGATAACCAATTGAATGGAATTGATATCATGTATCTTACTCTTCGGTCTGGTGAGAGATTGTATTTAAATGGCGCTGTTTTGCGAGCTGATCGTAAGACCAGGCTTGAGTTGCTTAATGACGCCATTTTCTTACTTGAGACACACATTCTTCAGGTTGAAGATGCGGATACGCCGCTGAAACAGCTTTATTTTGCTGCTCAGATTATGATGATCGATCCTTCTAATGCGGATCGCGCTCGTTATATGTTTTTGAAGCTGCATAAAAAGTTGTTGCAAACGACGTCAGATATAATTATCCTGGAGGGCCTGCGTAGTTGTATTCGGTTAGCTGAAGAAAGGCATATTTTTCATATATTGAAAATTATCCGCAGCCTATTTTTACAAGAAGCTAAAATTCTTGGTAAAACATTAAATGATAATGCGATTTGCGTTACGAATCCTAGAGAGAGAGAGTATATCCATGGCTGCGACGACACGCCTCATCGGTAATTATAATCAGAATAATACAAGCAATACTTTGGATAAAAATAGGACAGCCGAAACAACTGATTATGACACCTTCATAAAGCTTCTTATTGCGCAGATGAAATATCAAGATCCAACACAGCCTGTAGATGCTACACAGTATGTTTCACAACTTGCCAGTTTTTCAGCGGTTGAACAAACTTTGCAGATAAACAAAAAAATTGATGAAATACTGGTTAATGCTCCTATTATGTTAGCAACTAGTTACATCGGTAAATACGTAGAAAGTGAGGATGGGAAAATTTCTGGTATCGTCAAATCAGTAAAAATTTATTCTGATGGTGTTGTGGCTACGCTTGATAATGGCGAAGAATTGGTTATTGGCCCTGGTGTGATAGTAAGTGATAAGGCGCCTGCAAAGGAGCCAAAAGAAGAAGCAGCATGAATGAAGCAGATGCCATAGACTTGGTGGCCTCTGCCATTTGGACTGTGCTGCTTGTCAGCGGTCCGGCGGTTTTTTCAGCTATGCTGGTAGGTATCGGCATAGCCTTGTTCCAAGCGCTGACTCAAATTCAAGAGATGACCCTGACATTTATCCCAAAAATTGTTGTAATTCTTGTTGTTTTAGTTTTTTCTGCTCCTTTTATCGGTGCTCAGATTTATACTTTTACACAATACGTGTATGGTCGAATCGAAAGCGGATTCTAGCAAATCTGAAACAGAAGAATATAAAATACTATAAATTATGATGATGGACCTTCATTAATTGACTTGGGTTGCTTTCTTTGTAAATTTATATGGACAACTGTATATTTTTCGAATTTTCCTTTGAAGCATTATGCAATAAGTTTTGTAAAGCATGTTTTTTATTCCTGTTCTTAGAAACGGCTTTCTTGATATAATATGGGAAATTTCAGATATTAAATTATAAATCGCTCATAGTGGGTTAATAGTATTAGTAAGGCGATTCTTTATGGTTGGAAACAGATTTATGTTTTATACTATAAAATTGCTGCATTGATGAGGTAAAATCTATAGCTTATTTTGAGATAGGCTTTTTTGCAAAAACTAAACCTAGGATGGATTGTATTTTTATGTAGGAAAAGCGGTGGGATTTAGGTGATTCGTTTTGAAAATGTTGGATTGCGCTATGGTATGGGACCCGAGGTATTGCGCGATATCAACTTTAATATTCCTTCCGGTTCTTTTCAATTTTTGACTGGCCCTTCAGGGGCAGGAAAGACAACACTTTTGCGCTTGATGTTTTTAGCGCTCAAGCCGACACGTGGCCTCATTACTATTTTTGATAAAGATACATCCTTATTAGCATGCACTGAGATGCCTCGATTGCGGAAACGCATTGGCATTGTTTTTCAAGATTTTCGGTTACTAGATCATATGACAACCTACGAAAATGTGTCGCTTCCGCTACATGTACGTGGGCGCGAGGAGGCTACTTATCGTGCCGAGGTAGAAGAGCTTTTGCACTGGGTTGGATTAGGAGAACGTCTGAATGTTTTACCACCTGTCCTTTCCGGTGGGGAAAAACAGCGAGCAGCGATTGCTCGTGCTCTAATCGATCAGCCAGAAATTCTACTAGCTGACGAACCGACTGGCAATGTTGACCCGCCGCTTGCCCGCCGCTTGCTGAGACTTTTTGTTGAGCTTAATCGCCTTGGTACGGCGGTTGTTATAGCGACACATGATCTTAGTTTGATGGATCAGTTGGATGCCCGTCGGATGATTCTGGATAACGGAGGCTTGATGATTTATGACTGACTGGCACCTACATAAAAAAAAATGGCTGTATAGCTGCAGAAGAAATACGGATTTTGTACCTATTGTACCAGAAGGTGAACGCGATCTCGCTCTTGCTGTTGTCATTGCTATCATGACATTTCTTGCTAGCTTGACGCTAGGTGAAGTAAATTTCGTTCACGATTCAAGCCACAGCTGGAAAAGCCAGATTTCACGAGAGGCAACAATACAGATTCGTCCTACTGAAGGAATGAATATGGAAAAAACTTTAAACGAAGCGATGCTTATTATCAAATCCTTTTCCGGCGTTAGAGATGCACGTATTGTCAGTCGTTCAGAAATGGAGCATTTGCTTGAGCCTTGGCTTGGAAGTGGATTTGATATAGATGCACTACCTGTTCCACGACTGATTATCGTAACATTGCAAAAAGGAGTATTGCCTGATTTTGATGGTATTCGTGGTGCTTTGACACAAAACATTCCAAGTGCGCGCTTTGATAACCATAAAACATGGATTGATCGATTTGTATCGATGGCACAGGGGATAATAGCTGTCAACATTGTTATTTTTCTTCTTGTATTGATAGCAATGATTTTAAGCATTATTTTTGCAACACGTGGTGCATTATCCAGCAATGGGCATATCATTGAAGTGCTTTATTTTATCGGTGCAGATGCCGGTTTTATTGCACATCAGTTTGATTTCTGTTTTTTGCGCACAGGGATGAAGGGCGCGATCTTCGGCGGCTTTTGTGCAATTATTATGTTCTTTTTAACATCTACTTGGCTATCCTATAATATGACCACTCTTGAAGGTAATCAGATGGCTGCTTTATTTGGCAGTTTTTCAATGAGTTGGATCAGCTACGCTGAAATTCTCGTACTTATTATCTTTGTTTCAATACTAACAATGCTTACCAGCCATTACACAGTTGTCCGGAAACTGCATGAAATTGATAAAAAAGAAACAGATTATTTTTAATGAAATCAGTTCATTACTGAGAAAATAACTGCTTTTTGTAACACAATCGTAATGATTTTCCATACATTTAAATGAGATGATAAGCATAAATCAGTTGGGCTAAAAACTAAAGAAATAAGGATACAGAAAAAAGGAGTGCCTGTGTATTGCTCAAAACCTCCCAGCATCTGTATCGATTGATTTCTGTTTTTTGCTTTGTAGTTTTTATTGCAGGTTTTGCTTTTTTTAGTGAAAAGGTGAATAAACTCAAACCACCTATGCCACTAAGGGCAGCAGATGGTATTATTGTATTCACTGGCGGTAATGCTCGACTGGAAACTGGATTAAGACTTCTTAAAGGAAGAAAAGGGCATAAATTACTTGTCAGTGGAGTTAACCCGAAAACTGGAAAGGATGTTCTGATTCAAGCGATTCATGCCGATCCGCAACTTTTCAAATGCTGTGTTGATCTTGGTCGTAAAGCAGCGAATACAATTGGGAATGCTGAGGAAGGGGCTGACTGGATTGCAAAAAATGATTATCAGCGAGTTTTTATTGTTACGAATGCCTATCATATGCCCCGCAGTTTGAGCGAACTCCAACGCAAGGCACCTAGTATAGAGCTTATTCCATATCCAGTTGAAAAAAATAATCATGAGATGGAAAGTTGGTGGCAGCTTTTTAAATGGTTGCGAATCTTGATGGTGGAATACATAAAATTTCTGAATGTATCCATCCGTAATCTCTTAATATAATCTTTTACATTAACAGAGAGAGAGATCTAATTTCTGGAGAGGGCTCTTACAGGGTCTAATTTTGAAGCATTGCGTGCAGGCAAGTAGCCAAAGGCAACACCAGTGATTGTTGAAAAAATAAAAGCCGTTATAATAGATGATAGAGAATAAGCTAGCTTAAAAGTCGCATCGACAAGATCAAAAAATATACCGACTGAAAGCCCAAGCAAAATTCCAAGTATGCCGCCAATTAGGCAAACAAGAATTGCCTCTATCAGAAACTGCTGCAAGATATCTTCTTGACGAGCACCAACTGCCATACGCACACCAATTTCATTAATTCGTTCAGAGACAGTTACTAGCATAATATTCATCACACCGATTCCCCCAACAACTAGTGAAATCAACGCGATGGAAGCAACAAGCAAAGTCAATACTCTAGTACTCTGCATGACCTGTTCACGAAATTCTTCGCTGTTTCGGATAAAGAAATCTTCAGTGCCATGCCGCATGATTAGAAAACGCCTTACAGCAGTCTCTGCCAGGCGGGAATCAACATTATCGGCAACAAGCAAGGTAATAGAACGTACAGTTGTATTTCCTAGAAAGCGTGTCTGTAATGTTGTATAGGGCAAGTAAAGATACAGGGTATCACTGTTTGAACCGTATTTCTGCATTTCGATAATGCCAACAATATGTGTTGCTACCTTACCAATCAAAACAATCTGGCCAATTGGATTGGCTCCATTTGGGAAAAGAGCTTGAACAGCATCTTTTTCAATCACAAGGTCAAGATTATGGTTTATCACACTTGCCGCATCAAAAAGATGCCCTTCAATCAACTTAGCGCCTTGAGCAGTAAAAAACTGATCACTAACACCTAAGATCGAAGCATTTAGCTCAATAGGACCATATCGCACAGTGCTTGATGTCGCAACCATGGGCGTGACAGCAGCAGCATAAGGCTGCGCGGCAAGAGCTTTGGCATCAGCGTCAACTAGTGTTGTCACCTTAGCTGCACGTACGTCGGCCATACTTTTCCCAGCAAAAATTGTCAGTGTATTAACACCCAATTGACTGATGTTTTCAAGAATCTGTTTTTGTGTTCCGTTTCCAAGTGCGACCATGGAGACAACAGCAGCAATACCAATAATTACGCCTAGCATTGTCAGAAAAGTCCGCATACGATAAGCATTCATCGATAGAATAGCCATGCGGAACGCTTCGCAAAAACGATCCATTAATGAATGCCAAAAGTTGATTTGTTTCCGTGGAAGAACATCCTCTATGTTAATATTTGTTGAAATTGACATTCCTTCAACCAGTCTTGTGGTATGGTCTGAAAGAATTTCTCCATCACTAATTTCAATAATACGTTCTGCGCGTTTGGCAATAGCTATATCATGGGTTACAATAATAATTGTATGGCCTTCAGTATGAAGTTCTTCCAAAATGCGGAGAACATCCTCGCCGCTGGTTTTATCAAGCGCTCCGGTTGGCTCATCTGCAAGAATGACCTGTGCATCATTCATTAATGCTCGTGCAATGGATACACGTTGCTGCTGACCTCCAGAAAGCTGATTGGGTCTGTAATCAACCCGCTCGCTCATACCAAGCCGTTCAAGTAAAATGCGCGCCCGTTTCTTACGTTCAGCTGACGATTGACTAGCATAAATGGCAGGAATTTCTACGTTTCCTAATGCTGTTAGCTCTCCTAATAAATGATAACGTTGAAAGATAAAACCAAAATGGTTGCGCCGAAGTTCTGAAAGCTGATTAGAATCAAGCATGACTGTTTCTCGGCCTGAAATACAGTAACTACCATGTGAAGGTCGATCAAGACAGCCAAGAATATTCATTAATGTAGATTTTCCTGAACCTGACGCACCGATAATTGCTACCATTTCTCCACGCTGAATAGTAAGATCAATGCCCTTAAGTATATTTACCGTTGTTTCTCCAGCAGAAAAACTTCGCCAGATATTTTTTAAGGATATAAACTCTTTCTGATTCTTAAGCATAAAAATCACAATACCCTGATACTATTACGGTCAGAACTACTTGAATCCATCACTTCATTTGATCCTGTGATTACCATATCGGCTTCATCAAGACCGGACAGAACTTCAGCCATTACTTTGTTATTAATACCAATTTTTACTTTTTTTTCAATTATTTCCCCTTTACTTCCCAAAATACGCACTACATAAGATTCGTCCTTTTTGCGCTTTCTAAGAGCATCTGTTGGAATAAGGAGAGCATTTTTAGCTTGTCCTAATATAATATGGACCTCTGCTGTCATGTAAGTACGCAATTCTCCATCAGCATTATCAATATTGAAGATGCCATTATAATAAACCGCTGATGAAGTGGTCAAACTTGATGCACCAGCGTTGGTATTAAAACTGATATCATTCCGAATCTCTTCCGGTGCTGGTTCAATGATTTCGAGTCTACCTTTATACCGACGATTAGGGTTTCCGATGACAGTGAAATATAAATCCTGACCTGGATGAATGTTGACAATGTCGGCTTCGGAAATTTCTGTCTGTACGGTCATAATTGAAAGATCACCGAGGATAACAATAGTTGGTGCCGATTGCACAGCGTTAACGTTTTGGCCTTCCTGTACAACAGTTGCCAATACGGTGCCATCAAAAGGGGCAGTAACTCGAGTATAACTTAGGTTGACGCGAGCAGTCTCTACATCAATTTTCGACTGAATAATCTGTGCTTTGAGAGCATCAATTTGTGCGATATGCACTTTGACCTGTGCATCAGCATTATCAAAATCTGCTTGTGAAGTAGCATTACCAGTCATTAGTTTTTTTTGTCGTTCAAAAGTATGTCTAGCTAGTAGAAGCTGCGTGTCCTGTTCGGAAAGTCTTGCGCGATTGTTGGCAAGGATAGCGTTCTTGCTTTTGAGGTCGTTTTCTTGGGTTATGGAATCAATTACAGCAAGCAGTTCACCCTGTTTTACTTGCATCCCCGGCACTACTTTCAAAGAAATAACCCGACCCGTTGTACGGGCTCCAACTGCAACCAATCGGTGTGGCTTGATCGTACCGGTCGCTAAAACACTGGATTCAATGTCTCCCCTGTTGACGACAACAGTCATGTACTTGATGTCTTGGATAGGCCAAAACGTGGATTTTATCCATAAAGATATACATATAAGTATAACAAAAGCGATAAGAACAAGCAGAAGCTTTTTTCTGTCATGTAGCATGGATCTGCCTCTTTAAATTTTAAGCAATGCAATTTGGGGGTGTCCTGGGTGGATCAAAAAAATGCCTCAACTATGTCAATTGATTCTGGTTATCGACAATTTTTGTTTATGAGACGCTCACTTTTGCATGTCAACTATTGCTGAGTGCACTTTGCAACGACTATTAACTTGCATAAAAATCCAAGCGATTTGATATTGTCTCTCCTGGCTTGCTCATGGCGTACACTACGTTCACTAAAAGTGATAAATGCCTTTCACCTTTTCAGAATGGCAGAATCGTTCTGCTATAAAAATCGTGGCGAGTAAGCCACGGACCATTTATCAATGGTTCATCCTTTGTGCCAGATGCAGTTTAAGGATTCAAGCTTCAGAATTTAAAATAAGCCTCTCCGAATTATAAGCGAAAGAATATTTTAAGAGAGGAAGAAATCCTTATATGAATATGATATATTTTACAAATACAACTTACTTCTCCTAATTAAAGATTATTATACAGGGGTAAAAGCCATCATACCATAACTTCTGCTTTGCATAAGCAGTTTATCACAGAATTTCTGCATATTTTTTGGACATTATTGACTTATACAAAAACATAAATTGAACAAATAAGATTCTTATATTACTATTTTATGGCAGGTTTGTTCATATTTCTCACCAAGTATTGCTATCGAGGTCGTGACGACGTAAAAAGCATTCTCGGTTCAGAAAATTTCAGAATCTGTCATAACAGTGCATAGTCCCACTACAATCATTGCAGATTAGTTATAACCACTCTCATGCTAAGAAGACAAGCAAAAATAACTAAGGTGAACTATTGGAAGAAGCTTATAGGCCGTGCTGACAGTATCAGCCCAGCGTGTTACCGGTAATAAAAAATACTTATTATCTTTAGAAGTGTCCAGCCTTGCTCTCTTTAAAACAGCTACTTGCAGTGGACTTCCATCATTAGTCGTTGAAGATTTATGAATCAAAAGAAGAGATGCAGATCTTTAGCATCTTTCTTCCGCTTTCCTTTTTTTACCAAACCCAGAATGTCAAAACCCATACCATAATAATAGCTAAAACTGAAAAACCGATAATACAGAAGCAGGCCACCCACTGGATTATAGTTATCTGATAATAGGTAAGAACATTGGCTCCAAGATAAAGACTCCATAGACTTGCCCCAGATAAAATGAAAGCACGCACGCCATTAAGCCAATAAAAGGTAATGCCACTATATTGCAATAGCTTTACAGTGGTTGTTGTTAATCCTAAAAAAAGACTTGCTGTAGCAAGTGGTAGAAATGTTTGAGCAAGATGTTGTTTGATTACTGCTCTCCCCTTATGAATGAGGAACGTAACAAAACTAAGATTAAAACTAAGGACACTACCGAAAAGCAAACCACTCCCCAAAATATAAGTAGTAATGCAAAAACCGTCAAGCCAATTGAGACTGTCATTATTTTCTGAATAGTGCGTTAAAAGCCACCATGGCGCGGTAGCATTGAGTGGCCACAAAATATTACGCTCCACCAACCACCTGGCAAAAACTAGCTTAAACTGTACAAACCATGGATTGATTGTCCAGGTAAAGGCACCAATGGCAATACCGATCATACCATAGAGCAAAAGACGCATTTCCCATACATTGTTTTTCTGATCACCATATTTCATAATTTCTTCATTACAGGAGCGCAACTTAAGTGCAACTGCATTGCGATATCCAGTACAACGCCCACACATATGACAAGCCGAAATGCCTTTAAGTTGGCGAATACTGATCATTGGCGGACATTCAGGAGCTGATGCCAGAGGATCATTATATTCGTTCCAAGTTTTCTCATCTGTCTTGAAACTTATTGGTGATAAGCGAGACAGAAGATTAAACACTCCACTGACAGGACAAAAGTAACGACACCATACCCGTCTACCACGACCGAAGAAAAAGCCAATCATCATGGCTCCAACAGTTGATCCACCAAGAATGAGAAGAGTGGCTTGGGCGTAATCATAAACACTGATAAGCTGTCCATAAAGTGTTGTAAAAACAAATGTGGTTGCAGGCCAACCTCGCCATTTAAACCAACGCGGTATAGTTCTGTTAAGTTGTGCTTTGCGGCTTACCCATTCGCTTAAAGCTCCTTCTGGACAGAAAATTCCACACCACAGACGACCGAAAGGTAGCATGGAAAAAATAACAAAAGGCCACCAAATGCCCCAGAAAACGAATTGGGAAAAAAGAGTAAAATTATTGAGAATATGTGCTTGTCTAGGAGGCAATGCCATAAAGGCGGGGATAATAAGAAGAAGCAGGTAAAATAGGATAGTTACCCATTGAATAACTTGAATAGTCTTCCGATGCTTCTGCATAACAAACCCTAAAGAATGTAAATAAGATACAAGAAAATGTTGCCTCATCTCTCATCACTCTATCGGGCGTTCTAACTGTGTGTTTGATTCCTTCTTGAACATAAAATAAATAGCTATTATCCAGTATGATAGAAAAGTACCAATTTGCATCATTGACGGATCAGCATGATAGCCTATCAATGATGTAAGAGCGTCATTATCAGCCAGAAACCACTGTGTGCTCCATAATGGGGTATCCATAAAAGAATATAACCATTCAGGTAATTCATATGCAGAAAGTTGGCCGGCTGCTTTGTCACAGGCATTGATCATCATCCCACAACCAATAAATAGCAGCACACATTCACTGACGCAAAAATACCATCCCCAAGGAATGGTACTAGAGAATTTTTGCAGACAAATAAAGGTCAGAATAGCAAGCCCAAAGCCGGCTGCACTGCTAAGCATGAAAAGAGCGAGTGATGTTCCATGGTGTTCAAATCCTATCCCGATTAGAAATACGACAGTCTCCGAACCTTCACGGGCAATAGCAATCATGGCAAGTATCATGATACTAAACTGCCCTCGCTGCCTCATACTTTCATTGACTTTCGTTTCAAGCCGCTTCTTCATGTCGTTTCCATGACAATGCATCCAGATAACGGTTTGCAGAATAAGAATGCTTGCAAAAATCATTATGCAGGTGAAAAACCATTCGCCACTTGGGCCTGAAAACCACTGTCCAGCAATCCAGAAAATTACAGCCAGGATACCTGCAAGTAAAAGTCCAAAACCGATACCAATCCATAGTTGGCTAATTTGCAATAATAAATTTTCACGTCTAAGCCATGCATAAAGAATACCTATAACAAGAAGAGCTTCAAGACTTTCGCGCCAAACGATAAAGAGAGGTGCTTGCATCATAACCCTTCTTTCATTATTCTCTTACAATAATATCAAAACCAGCCATATCTATATGAAATTCATCAACGAAATGATACGTACCCGGTTTCAGCGGATGAATAACAACGAAAGACCCGATATCCAGTCCCAATACTTTCTCAACACGCAAGGCGAGGTTCTCAAACTCTACCGGGCTTATTCCTGTATTTTGCACTGTAATTTTAAATCTTTGCCATGCAGGAACTTCAATTTTTTCTGGGTTAAATTTCCCATTTTTAATAGTAATGTTGTAATTAGGTAGAGAAACAGCATGCGTTGGCAACAGCGGCAAAAGCCAAAGAACCACGAAGAATAGAATACGCATTTAAACTATCTCGACTAGTATCCATATTAATTAGGAAGAAATGAGCTTTTCGTTTACTTCTCAACGCATTCTGCAGAACCTAGTTTTCTAAGTTCTAGTATACCATCAAATCTCCATTAGAAAATGCAAACTTGCTCTAATAACCACCTTTCTTACCTGTACCTGCATACACGAAATCATATTTGCTGTTGCATTGTCTAAACCAAGATTCAACCCCCGTTTCTTTGTCAACATGTCGACCAAACACTGATTTTTCTGACGGTGGATGAACAATAAATTTTAGCTGATATTTCCCCACACCTAGCATTTTGATATTGTCACCATAATGCGGACCATCATTTGCTACCATTGGGTATAACATCCCCTTCAAAGTCTCATTGCTACCCTGTTTTATCAGTTCATAAGTAATTTGCAGATAAGGTATCCAACTGCCCTCTTGGAAACCGTTTGTATTATCTTCGGTAGCGTGAATATCAGCCTCGAGATGAATGTCTGACTGAGCAGGTGGATGCATTATATCGGCTGGTTCCATTTCAATGGGCTGTAGGTAAACTGCCGCGATCTCCATACCACCGCAGAACTGTGGTTTTCCAATTGGATATTCAACAGCAAGTGTTGGAGAGGTAAAAAGAACAAATAAAAAAGAAACAACATAACGACTCAGTTTCATGAGAAACTCTTCCCTAGAAAATAAAACTTGATAAAAATATTCATATTTTTCAATTTAGTCAACCATATTAATGAAAAATTTTACCAAAAAATTAATGTGCAATAGTTTAATATTTTTCAGGAGTCGCCTCCAAAGACCGTATGTTTTGCATAAAGATCCCAACTCTTATTCATCATGCAACGACCAAAAATAGGAAGAGAGATATGCCCATAGTAAGGAGAGAGCTGCCATTCCGACAACAAATTGCTTTGCCCTGCAATCTTTGCCATATAAACTGCAGCAGCAAGCCCGGTACGATTGGCCCCATGGTTGCAATGGATAAGCAGTGGTTTAGGAGCCTGTTTCATAATATCCATCAGTTTCTCGATTTCGTTGACAGGCAAAATTTTTTTTGAAGAAAAGGGAAAATGATAAAATACTATACCCACTTTTCTTGCGAAATTTTTCTCATCACCCAACTCTGCAGAGGAAATATCATCGCGCAGATTGATGATGCTACGAATATTATAAAGACGATGAAAATAAGCTATGTCCTTTGGCTTAAGTTGGCCAGAACGATAGAATTCTCCAGGAATAACCTCATGAAAATTACCAGCAAATTGCTCTATTCCCATCCAAGTGCCTAAAAGAAGTATAATGGCTAATAATGCAAAACCTATGTGTTTTAAACCACTCATATTTTTTCAAACAATGGGTTTTTGTTGATAATACTCAGCTCACAAAAGATCAATTTCCAAAATAATCTTGCAAAGAACGCACTTGTAAAGAACCTGCATTTAAAGCTACAATGGCCTTGGCTACAGCTTCAGCCCCAGCTAAAGTGGTGTAATATGGCACTTTTTGTAGCAAAGCAGCAAGGCGTATTGATTTTGAATCAGATATAGCGCTTGCACTATCCGTCGTATTAAAAATAATATCGATCTGTCGATTGCGGATAGCATCTTCCACATGTGGATGTCCTTCAAGCACTTTATTGATTTTAGTGGTCTTAATACCGTTTTTTGCCAGAAACTTTTGTGTACCGCCTGTTACCATAATACGAAAACCAAGTGCAGCAAGTTGCTTTACCGGAGCAAGCACCCGCCTTTTATCCTCATCACAAACAGAAACAAAAAGTGTCCCGTTACGTGGTAAATCAATACCTGTGCCAAGCTGCGCCTTGGCAAAAGCAAGAGCATAGTCGTAGTCAAGACCCATAACTTCGCCTGTTGAGCGCATTTCCGGTCCAAGTAGTGTATCCACACCTGGGAAACGCGCAAATGGGAAGACAGCTTCCTTAATAGCAATATGCGCCCGTTTTGGTTTTGCTGGTTTCCCACCATAGATTCCGAGTGCATCTTTGAGTTTTTGACCTGTCATGATACGGGCTGCAATTTTGGCGATCGGTAAACCAATTGTTTTAGCAACAAAAGGAATCGTGCGTGATGCGCGTGGATTAACCTCAAGAACATAAATTATTTCGTTCTGGATGGCATATTGCACATTCATCAAGCCCACGATGTTTAACGCTTTAGCAAGGATAATCGTCTGTCTTTCTAGTTCTTTTACAACAGATGCTGAAAGAGTATGAATTGGCAGTGAACAAGCAGAGTCTCCAGAGTGAATACCTGCTTCTTCAATATGTTCCATGATACCAGCAATCATTATATCTTTGCCATCGCACAAACAGTCAACATCAACCTCAATAGCTCCTCTCAGGTAGGTATCAAATAACAAAGGATTCTTACCAAGCAGAGTGTTTATTTGCCCTGTCTTGTCATTAGGGTAATAAGCTTTGATATCTTCTGGCACTAGTTCTTGTACAGTATCAAGCAAATAAACCTGTAGAGCTCGCTCATCATTAATAACCTGCATAGCACGTCCACCAAGAACATAAGAAGGACGCACCACAAGTGGAAAGCCAAGCTCATTAACAATGAGGCGCGCCTGTTCTACCGAATGAGCGATACCATTTCTCGGCTGAGTTAAACCCAACTTGATCAGCAAGTTCTGAAAACGATTACGGTCTTCGGCAAGGTCAATTGCGTCGGATGAAGTGCCTAGGATTGGAATTCCAGACTTTTCCAGATCTTTGGCTAATTTTAACGGTGTTTGACCGCCAAATTGTACAATAACACCGATAAGTTCGCCTTTTTCCTTTTCCACTTCCAAAATAGTAAGCACATCCTCTGCGGTCAACGGTTCAAAATACAATCGATCAGATGTATCATAATCAGTTGAAACTGTTTCAGGATTACAGTTAACCATAATGGCCTCAAAGTCAGAGTCACGCAGTGCAAAGGCAGCATGACAGCAGCAATAATCAAATTCAATTCCCTGCCCGATACGATTTGGACCACCGCCAAGAATAATCACCTTACGCCGTCCGGAAACATCTGCTTCAGAGTAGTCGTGGCCAGCAAAAGGAATTTCATAGGTTGAATACATATAAGCAGTGGATGATGCAAACTCCGCTGCGCTTGTATCAATCCGCTTGAATACAGGTTTGACACCAAGCTTCGCTCGCAAGGATGCAACATCCGCAGCGTCTTTTCCTGTTAGCATCCCTAACCTAGTATCGGAAAACCCCATAGATTTCAGCATCCGCAGGTTCTCGGCATCTTTTGGAAGACCATTGGTGCGAATGCGTGTCTCCATATAAATGATATTTTCAATCTGCTCTAAAAACCATGGGTCAATACGGCTTATTTGATGAATTTCGGCAATAGCAAGTCCCATACGGATGGCCTGGGCAACAAAACGAAGGCGGTCTGGCGTAGGTGTGGCAATAGCTGCACGTATAGCGTTTTTTTCGTCTCCTGCTTCATGGGAAGGTATAGTAATTTCATCAAGACCCATCAAACCGTTTTCGAGCCCGCGCAAGGCTTTCTGCAGCGATTCCTGAAAAGTACGGCCAATAGCCATCACTTCACCAACAGATTTCATTGCTGTTGTCAATACCGGTGAGGCGCCTGGAAATTTTTCAAAGGCAAAGCGTGGAATTTTGGTCACAACATAATCAATTGATGGTTCAAATGAAGCTGGTATATCTTCACCGGTAATGGTATTTTTCAACTCATCCAGCGTATATCCTACGGCGAGTTTAGCAGCGATGCGAGCAATAGGAAAACCCGTTGCTTTAGAGGCTAATGCCGATGAGCGTGAAACACGAGGGTTCATTTCAATAACAACTAAGCGCCCGTTTTCAGGATTAACTGCAAATTGCACGTTGGAACCGCCTGTTTCAACACCAATCTCCCGCAATACTGCAATCGAAGCATTGCGCATGATCTGATATTCCTTATCGGTTAAAGTTAAAGCGGGGGCTACTGTAATTGAATCACCAGTATGAACCCCCATTGGGTCAACGTTTTCAATAGAGCAGATGATAATGCAGTTATCTTTTTTATCACGAATAACTTCCATTTCATATTCTTTCCAGCCAAGGACACTTTCCTCAATCAGGATTTCGGTAGTGGGGGAAGCATCAAGCCCTCTTTCAACAATTTCGTAAAATTGAGAGCGATTATAGGCAATACCACCGCCCGTACCACCTAATGTAAAAGAAGGTCGAATAACAACTGGTAGGCCGATATGGTTAAGCGCTTGACCAGCTTTCCCTACGGCATGGTCTATGTAGCGTTGCTTCCGAGTAACAGCGCTGAGCTGCCATCTAGTTTCAAGGGCATCAAGTGCTTTATCGAGAACTTTACCTGACAATTCTTCTTTCAATTTACGCAACGCACGCTCATGATGACGGCGGTCTTTTTCCTTGATCTCTGTTGCATTAGCTAACATAGATTGCGGAGTCTCAAGACCAATTTTTTTCATTGCTTCGCGAAAAAGCGCCCGGTCTTCTGCTTTATCAATAGCTTTAGCATTGGCACCGATCATTTCGACCTTATAGCGTTCAAACACGCCCATACGCTTGAGTGAGAGCGCGGTATTGAGTGCTGTCTGACCTCCCATGGTTGGGAGCAATGCATCTGGGCGTTCATGAGCAATGATCTTTGTTACGACCTCAGGGGTAATCGGTTCAATATAAGTTGCGTCTGCCAAATCAGGATCAGTCATAATAGTGGCCGGGTTTGAATTGATTAAGATAATGCGATAACCTTCTTCTCTCAATGCTCTGCATGCTTGTGTACCTGAATAATCAAATTCACACGCTTGCCCAATAACGATAGGACCTGCACCGATAATAAGAATGGATTTTATATCTGTGCGCTTTGGCATCGCCGTTTTTCCTAGAGGGCAAATATCAAAAATATTTGCCAGGTTGGTATTGTTTTTCTAATTAAGATCAAAGCTACCTTATATAAAAAGAGGTGCCAAAAGTAACCCTAAAAACGCACATTTCTGTTTTTTATGCAAAGGATAGCATAAGCGTATTTCCGCAAACAATAATGGAAGAATCTCTTTAGGATCTATTAGTTTTTGTCCCAAGTGCATGGTATCAGGTATTCAAGATGTGTAGCTGAGTTCTTCATCTTATATAAGATCTATCTTGACAAAATATTTTTAACCAGTTCTACTGGCCTACCCTATTCGTCTAATGCCGCGCTGCGATGTAGTAGAGTTAGGGAAGGTATGATCGTGGTTAGGGGGCCTCTACGGTGCATTGCCAGCAGATCAGCAGCGTTTTTGCTGATTCTAGCGTGCTTTTATAAAATTTTAGATACAACGAAGATCATGCAGTACGCATGGGTGGATGGTAATTTTACCATATCAGCCACTGTCTTGTTCTATGGTATTGCATACAGAATTAGTGTGATAGCTGGGCTGAGAAGCACAACCGGATATAAAACTAGGAATGACAATAATGCAACCTTTGAGTACAAGATCTACCAGACGCGGTCTTATTTTTGTGTTTATCACATTGCTGCTCGACATTATCGGCATTGCTGTTATCATACCCGTTATGCTTAAATTTTTAAGTGAGTTAACTGGTGATTCTATTAGCCAGGCATCGGTTGATGGTGCCTTTCTATTAATGACCTATTCTGCCATGCAGTTTATTTTTGCTCCCTTGATCGGTAATCTTTCTGATCGTTTTGGGCGTAGGCCGGTGTTACTTGTTTCAATTCTGACCTTTGCTCTTGATAACTTGATCTGCGCTTTGGCATTTAGTTATTGGATGTTATTTGCTGGACGCATCTTAGCAGGTATAAGTGGAGCTAGTTTTGCTACATGCTCGGCCTTCATTGCCGATATTTCCGATGATAGAACTCGTACTCGCAATTTTGGTTTAATCGGTATTGCCTTTGGTGTAGGTTTTATTCTTGGGCCGATAATTGGAGGTCTTTTAGGACATTTTGGCCCGCGTATTCCTTTTTATACTGCTGCCTTACTCTCTTTTATTAATTTTATTTTTTCTTGGGTTATGTTACCGGAAACCCTATCGATGAAAAGCCGTCGCCGATTTAATATCAGACGTGCCAACCCTTTCTCTGCATTAAATCGGATGCGCAAATACCCTTCCGTATTCTGGGTTGTTCTTGCTTTCTTTTTTTATTGGATGGGAGAGGCTGTTTGGCCTTCTGTTTGGCCTTTTGTCAGCAGCTACCGCTATGGCTGGAATGAAAGGCTAATTGGATTGTCTTTGGGTATGTTCGGCGTTGGTCAGATTGTGATAATTACTCTTGTTTTGCCACGTCTCACGATGTTGGGCTGGAATGATTGGTGCATATCAGTTATGGGTCTTACATTTGCCGTATTTGGGCTTATCGGTTATGCCTTTGCTTCGAAGGGATGGATGATACCGGTTATTTTTGTTTTGACATGTATTGAACATTTAGCTCACGTGCCAATGCGAGCGATTGCAGCAAGCGAGGTTCCATCTTCAGCTCAAGGGGAGCTACAAGGTGCGTTGACTAGTATTAGCAGCCTTACATCCATGGGTGGGCCAATCATGTATACATGGGTTTTCGCACATTTAACTGACATGGACACGTTAATGCATTTTGCTGGAGCACCTTATTTCTTAGCTGCTGTTTTTGTTGTTATTTCTTGGCTTGTTATGGTCTGCTTCGTTCGTCCAAAAAAAGCAAAAACCTCTGAAAAATGAAAAACACTATATCTACACAAAGTAACTTTGCAGATTCTTTAGCTTTTTATGTTACTCGCTTATAATTCTTAATTAACTCAAGAAAGTGTCTAAATAGATGATGGCTATCCTGTGGACCGGGTGATGCCTCTGGGTGGTATTGTACGGAAAACACAGGTTTGCTTTTCAAACGAATACCACAGTTTGAACCGTCAAACAGCGAGATATGGGTTTCTTCAACATTTGTCGGTAATGTTTTTGTATCAACCATAAAACCATGGTTCATAGAAACAATTTCCACTTTTCCGCTATGAACATCCTTAACCGGATGATTAGCACCATGATGCCCTTGATACATTTTAACTGTTTTAGCTCCGCTTGCCAGTGCTAACATTTGATGACCAAGACAGATACCGAAGAGTGGAGTACCACTTTCAATCAATTTGGTAATAATTGGGACTGCGTAGGAAGCGCTTGCTGCCGGATCTCCCGGTCCATTGGAAAGAAAAATTCCATCTGGTTTCATTGCTAGAATATCTTCTGCTGATGTACGAGCAGGAACAATAGTCACTTTCGCGTTAAGCGCGGCCAATAAGCGCAGAATATTGCGCTTTACACCATAGTCTATAGCTATAATGTGATACTCTCTTTTCTTTTCTTCACCATATCCTTTATTCCAAATCCAAGGTGTCTCGTTCCAATGTTGAGGTTGCTCACAACTGACACCACTCGCTAAATCCAATCCCTTAAGACCATGCCATGAAGCTGCGCGCTTCTTAAGCATCTCAATGTCAAAATTCCCCCTTGGATTATGAGCAATAATTGCATTAAGGGCACCTTTTTTTCGAATCAAGGTTGTTAAGGCACGAGTATCAATGCCTGAGAGACCGATAATGCCGCGTGCCTTAAGCCATGCATCAAAATTTTCTATCGATCGATAATTTGATGGGCGTGTGATATCAGCCTTGAAAATAGCACCAACAGCGCAAAATGAATTAGCGGGGTTCAATGTTTCTATGTCTTCGTGATTAGTACCGACATTTCCGATATGCGGAAACGTAAAAGTTACAATTTGACCTGTATAGGAAGGATCAGTAAGGATTTCCTCGTATCCTGTCATTGCAGTGTTAAAACATACTTCAGCCTCAATTATGTTGACTTTCCCAATGCCTTTACCTTTAATAACTGTACCATCTGCTAGAACTAACAGAGCTGTTGACTTTATCCTGACCCAACCTTCAGAGGCTTTGGTATCGTTTTTCTGCATTATTTATCCGTTTTTCTTTTTTTGAAAATTTTGCATTTTCCCTATATTCGAATTATAGTGCTGCAATACATGATATTCATTACTCGATTTAAAAGAGCTTAAATCCGGAAACGTACAGCATATTCTCTAAAAATTAAAGAATTGAATAGGAGAATTTCCAGTTTGCTTAAATAATATTTTGATATCTTATACTTTTAGGGGTTTTGTTCTATTATTTTCAATTATCAAACTACAAATAAATCGCCTTAATGTCTGATTGTCTTTGTTGAGCAGAGATCTGCTTAGCATCACTCATTCCTAAGCATGTATAGATGGAGGCGATTGTCCTGCATATAATTAGAGAGAGAGGTCAATCAAAATCATTAAAGCAGATACAATAAGTTCTGTACTGAGAAATCGCAAAGTAATTTCTCAAAAAACCTGGATCTTACCTCAGTAAGCGGGCTTTTTTATTCTTCCCCACTAAGATTATGCACTAAAAAATCCGGATAAATAAACATACCTTTTACCTGCTAGACTGGATGATAATGGGCATCAGTTTGTTTTTAAATAGCATAGGCGTCAGTGGACCGATATGTCGATGGAGAATAATACCTTCTTTATTGACGATAAAAGTTTCAGGTACTCCATAAATACCCCAATTGATAGCAGCTCGTCCGTTTGGATCGAAACCACTAATCCGGAATGGATTACCAAAAGTACCAAGAAAACGTAAAGCGTTTTCCTCTGTATCTCCATAATTAATACTGATAAAATCAAACAAAGGATTATTGGAAAGTGTCATCAAAAAGGAATGTTCTTCTCGGCAAGAGAAACACCAAGATCCCCAAAAATTTATTAATGTTACACGATCCTTAAAATTTTTTACATCAAAAATTGAATCAACGGTATCACCATATGAGAGCGCAGGCAGAATAGTATTTGGCATTTGCTTTCCTGCCAAAGCATTAGGTGGTTGATTGTCTACTTCTGAAAAGGTGTTGTTAATATGGATAAAAATAATGATTGCTAAACCAATAAACAAAGTAAATGGAAGAAAGCAAAGCAAGACATTCCATCGTCTAAAGGTCCAAGAATGAATTACAATCATAGTCTTCTGTTTCAGTAACATTTTTATTGTTTTGGCGAAGTTGTTGCAGGGCTGATCGCTGTCGATGTTTATTAACCAACAACCAAATAAGCATGCCACCGAAGCCAGCAAATGTAGTAACATAACTCATAATTACATACTGCAGATGTGTCATAGCATGTCTGCTTTGAGTGATTTTTGAGCAATCAAGCGTTGTGTTGCGATAACGCGTTGGCGCAATACTTCATTCTGAATTGCTATGAAATAAAATATGACAAAAACAAGCGCAAAAGCAAATGCATTGAGTACAAGCGGCATGAGAATAGCCGAATCAACGGAAAATCCTCCTTTATACAGAATCAAAGCAGGCTGGTGCAAACTGTTCCACCATTGAACAGAAAATTTGATAATGGGAATATTAATAAAACCAAAAATAGTCAAAATCGCAGTAGCGCGCGTTGCTGATATCTTAGCGTTTTCAAAAGCCCGTGAAAACGCAAAAATACCAACATAAATCAAAAAAAGGATAAACATGGACGCTAGTCGCGCATCCCACTCCCACCATGTACCCCACACAGGCCTTCCCCAAAGCGAGCCAGTGATAAGTGCAAGCGTTGTAAAAATAGCCCCAAGGGGAGTAGCTGTTTTAAGTACTATACTAGCAAATGAACGATGCCAAAACAGTACTCTGATAGCAGAAATTGTCATTACTGTATAACAATGCACAGCAATCCAAGCCAATGGCGCATGAACAAACATGATTTTGACTGTTACACCCTGCCGATAATCCACAGGGGACTGAAATGCCAAATAAAGCCCAAGCGTCAAAAGAAAAACCGCTGTAACAGATAGGGGCAGAAGAGCCCTTTCCGACATGAGCATAAATTGACTGGGATCAACTAACCTCTTCCAGCACTTGCATTCGCCCACTTCTTCCATGAAAGCCCACGTAGAATATTAATGAAGTAAAAGCAACTAATATTTTGTGGAAAGCACACACTTTGTCAAGTATGCGAATAGGCATAACGTTTTAAAACTTATCCAGATGTGCATTTTAATGCTACTGCAGCTGTAATAGGGCCAAAAATACTGAAAAGTAGTGTGATTGCGAGCAGAAATAGAAACGGTGTGATAGGGATTACGGCTGTCTCTGTTGCTGCATGAACAGCAGAAACTCCAAAAATGAGAACAGGTATAAGTAGCGGCAACACGATAATCGAGAGCATCATTCCGCCTCGTGGTAAGGCAATCGTCAAAGCCGCTCCAACTGCACCGATGAGCGTAATAGCGAAGGTACCAAATAAAAGGCTTATCACCGTTGCTTTGATAGCAAACAACTCCATGTTTAACAGAATGGCGCAAAAAGGCGCTACGATGATAAGTGGCAAAACCGTACTAATCCAGTGTGCTAGACATTTTATAAAAATGATAAGCGCAATGGTAAGGAAATTTTTTCCCATAATCATGACATCGAGAGAACCTTCTTCTTTATCTTCTTGAAAAAGGCGCTCAAGACCAAGCAAGATAGAGAGTATGCTGGCAATCCATATAATACCAGGGCCAGTATGAGAAAGTATTTTATCTGACGGTCCGATACCAAATGGCGTGGTAATGACAACCGAAAAAAAAACATTAAACCAGTGATCAGATTATTACCGGAAGCAAATGCCAGTTTAATGTCCCGTATAAACAGTCCTTCCATATTTAGTCATCCTTTAATGTAATACTTGAAGTTTCACCAACACCAAGCGGTAGATGGGTTGCCGCAATAATCATGCCACTGGACTGCATATGACGTTTCATAATAATGCTGAACAGGTCAACTGCTCCATCATCAAGACCAGATGTTGGCTCATCCAATATCCATAAGGGACGCCAAGTGATCAGAAGACGTGCAAGGGCCACGCGCCTTTTCTGACCTGTGGAGAGGATACCGTAGGGAATGTGGATGCTGTGAGCTATTTCCAGGATTTCAAGCGCCTGATATGGATCATAGTTTGACATACCTGACCACTTTTTCCAGAAAAACAAATTTTCTCCTACTGAAAGCATAGGGTTCATGGCGTTTTTGTCGCTAAGATAATGACAGAACATCGCTCTGGGCAACATGGTCCCATCTTCTTCTATATGGATTGAACCTGTAATAGCCCTATCTAAACCTGCAATAATTCGTAAAAGTGTAGACTTTCCTGCACCATTCGCCCCGGTAACCGTTAAAAGATTACCGGAATCAAGAAAAAAATCTAGGGCAGAAAAAAGAATTCTCCCACTTTGTGCTGCTGTCAGATTTGTACCGATAAGTCGCATTTGTTTTTTCACAAAGACTCCTATATTCTAACCCGTTTACGATAAAATAAAATACTTGAATACTATAATTTGAAATGTATACTTTGAAACTGCTCTACAAAAAAATATGAGATTATCGAACCATGCTAGTGAGCAGCATGTTTTGAGATGTTTAGACCTGCTTTGATAATAGACCAAGAGGGCCTCCCTTATAAATAGGACGAAGTTTATGCCTCAAATTGATAGTTTTAAATGCCGTAAGACTCTTGATGTCGATGATAAGACATACGTTTATTGCAGTTTAACTGAGGCAGAAAAGAATGGTCTTGAAGGCATTTCATCGCTTCCATTTTCTATGAAAATACTTTTGGAGAATCTTTTGCGTTTTGAAGATGGTCGCTCAGTGAAGAAGGAAGATATTCAAAAGATTGCCAATTGGTTAATTGATAAAGGTTGTGCTGGTGCTGAAATCGCCTATCGTCCGGCGCGCGTTTTAATGCAAGATTTTACTGGTGTTCCTGCTTTGGTTGATTTGGCTGCTATGCGTGATGCCATGCTCAGATTTGGCAGTGATCCAGAGAAGATAAACCCTTTAGTACCAGTTGATCTGGTTATTGATCATTCAGTGATTGTTGATAGTTTTGGCGATTCGCTTGCCTTTAAACATAATATGAAACTTGAATACCAGCGCAATGGCGAACGTTATCGCTTTTTGAAATGGGGACAGCAAGCTTTTAGGAACTTTCGTGTGGTACCGCCAGGTACTGGTATCTGCCACCAGGTTAACCTCGAGTATCTTGCTCAAACTATTTGGATAAACGAAGAAGATGATCAGATAGTGGTTTATCCTGATACCTGTGTGGGCACAGATTCTCATACCACAATGGTTAATGGTCTTGGTGTGCTTGCCTGGGGGGTTGGTGGAATTGAGGCCGAGGCAGCTATGCTTGGTCAATCGATTTCTATGCTTGTGCCTGAGATTATAGGTTTTCGTTTGACAGGACGACTGAAGGAAGGAGTAACCGCGACCGATCTTGTTTTGACCGTAACACAGATACTACGTAAAAAAGGTGTTGTCGGTAAGTTTATCGAGTTTTTTGGTTCTGGGATAGATCATATGACGCTGGCCGATAGGGCGACAATTAGTAATATGGCGCCAGAATATGGTGCGACTTGCGGTTTTTTTCCCATTGATAACGAAACCATACGTTATTTAAAGATGACAGGACGCGATAAGCATCGTACTCGGCTAGCTGAAATTTATGCTCGTACACAGGGCATGTGGCGTGATACTGATCAACCAGAACCGGTTTTTAGCGATGTTCTTGAGCTTAATATGGACAGTGTTGTTTCCTCGATGGCAGGGCCAAAGCGTCCTGAAGCTTGTATGGCGTTGGAGAAAGTAGGAGTAGAATTTAAAACCGCGTTAGTAAGTGAATACAAAAAGATTTATAGACAGGAGGAGCGTTATGATGTTGAGGGGGAAGATTTTAATCTTGGCCATGGTGATGTTGTCATTGCCGCAATCACATCCTGTACAAATACATCTAATCCGAGCGTATTGATCAACGCAGGACTTCTTGCACGCAATGCGGTAGCTAGAGGTCTAAAAACAAAGCCTTGGGTTAAGACATCCTTGGCGCCAGGCTCGCAGGTTGTTGAAGCTTATTTGGTCAATTCTGGTTTACAGAAAGCCCTTGACGCACTTGGATTCAATCTAGTTGGCTTTGGTTGCACAACCTGTATCGGTAATTCCGGACCATTATCACCTGCTATTTCCAAAATAATTGACGAAAAAAAGATAATTGCGGCCGCCGTTCTATCAGGAAACCGTAATTTTGAAGGGCGAGTTTCTTCTGATGTTCAGGCTAATTATTTGGCTGCGCCACCGCTAGTTGTTGCACATGCTCTTGCCGGCACGGTGTGTAAAGATTTGACCAAGGAGCCCCTTGGAATTGGCAAGGATGGTGATCCAGTCTTTTTGCATGAAATTTGGCCGAGTTCGCTTGAAATTCAGGAGTTCATCGAGAAAAATATTACCCGTAAGCTCTTCACAGAGAAGTATGCTAATGTCTTTAGTGGTAATAAGAATTGGCAAGCTATTGAGACCTCGTTAGGAACAACCTATTTATGGGATAACAATTCGACCTATGTTCGTAATCCACCTTATTTCGAGAACTTGCAAAAGGTCTCTAACGCTCTAGATGATATTGTAGACGCTCGTATTCTGGGGCTTTTTGGTGATAAGATTACAACGGATCATATTTCTCCTGCTGGTTCGATTAAACCTGATTCACCTGCAGGTGAATATTTGATGGAAAACGGTATTAAACCATCAGATTTTAACCAATATGGTACACGTCGTGGTAATCATGAGGTAATGGTGCGCGGTACTTTTGCTAATATTCGTATACGTAATTTCATGATGGGTGACAACAGCTGCGAAGGCGGTTATACCGTACACTATCCTAGCAGGCAGGAAGGGTCGATTTACGACGTAGCCATGCTCTATAAACAGGACAAAGTGCCTCTTGTTGTTTTTGCTGGAACTGAATATGGAAATGGTTCTTCACGAGATTGGGCTGCAAAGGGTGCTAATCTGCTTGGTATAAGAGCTGTAATCGCACAATCTTTTGAGCGGATACATCGTTCAAATCTTATTGGTATGGGAGTGATTCCCTTTGTGTTTGAAGAAGCGATGAGTTGGAAATCTCTTGGACTTAGGGGGGATGAAACCATCACAATTAGAGGGGTAAACGCGATTAAGCCGCGACAAAAGATGATAATAGAGGTGACTTTTTCCAATGGTATTGTCAAGGTTGTTCCGCTGATTTGCCGTATTGATACGGTGGATGAGTTAGAATATCTTCACAATGGCGGTATACTTCAATATGTTTTGCACAAGCTTGCGAAATTATGATATAAAGACTTTTTTATCCTCGTAATTTGCGTGTTTTTGCTTCATTTTTACTCAGTTATGCAAGAATATTATTGGCGTTTTTTATGAATTTCAGTGCGTTTTTTGTTGTGATTTAGTAAAAATAGTGCTAGTATGCTTTTTATTTTTGACCGTCGGTGATTTTGATTTATTTAAAGAGAGAGAATTTATGGCCAATACACCTTCAGCAAGAAAGGCAGTGCGAAGGATCTTTTTACGTACTGAGGTCAATAAGGCTCGTCGTTCACAAGTTCGTACTTTTGTTCGAAAGTTTGAAGATGCTGTTGCCCAGGGAGATAAGGAAGCTGCGCAGTGCGCTTTTAAAGCTGTCGAACCAAAACTTATGCATGCCGTAAGCAAAGGTCTTCTTCATAAAAATGCTGCATCTAGAAAGGTTTCGCGTCTTTCTAAGTCTCTAAAGAGGCTTAGTCTTTAGTTTTTTTGATTCGAAAAACTTAGCTTTGTAAAACTCAGCTTTAAAGGCATAGAAGTTGTTTGTTCGAGAAAATTTGTTGACTGATAGTAGAGCCTAATTCCGTTATAGCGGTTTTTTGCAGAATTTGTCAAAGAGGGATAATTTAAGTGATTACGTTTGTATGCACTAGTTGAGCGTTTTTTTATTAGAATGTAGTGATTAATGATTTCGGTTAGCAGCTGTGTTGAGATTGTCTGCAAAAGTGGGAAATAATTATCAAGACCATGCTCCGTAGTTTTTTGAATGCCTTGGACTAATTCTCTCTATTTGGTTCTAAAAACCAAAATGTTTATGTAGTATTGGCCCAATCAATATTTTAAGAAATAAGATATATCTAGCCTTATCAAATAAGCTAACTAGTAAGTGATCAATAAACTTGTCAAAGCACTTCACTAAAACACTACTGCTCCGCTAAATAGCAGTAATCCTACTACTGTTGGATAAGAGAATGATGTCAAAAGGTCAGTTCTTTTGATTCCTTTTTGACAGAGAATCTTGAATTCTCTTTAAAATATAGAAGCATTCAGCTATTGTGAGTTCTCTGCATTGGATGAATAGTTCATTCTGTTATTCTTAGGAAGTATATGTCAAAACCAAATACCACTATTAATGTAGGTAATGTTACTTTTTCCAACAATGCACCGATCGCATTGATCGCTGGTCCTTGTCAAATGGAAGGTCGTGAACACGCGTTTGATATGGCAGGCGCCCTGAAAGAGATAACTGATAGTCTTGGTATTGGCTTTGTTTATAAATCAAGCTTTGACAAAGCGAATAGAACATCGCTGAATGCGAAGCGTGGCATCGGATTCGAAAAGGCAATGCATGTTTTTTCAGAGCTGAAGAAGGCTTTCGCTCTGCCTATTTTAACAGATGTTCATAATGAAGAACAGTGTCATCTGGTGAGTGAGGTTGTTGACATTTTGCAAATTCCAGCCTTCTTGTGCCGCCAAACAGATCTTCTCGTTGCAGCTGCTAAAACAGGGCGAGTTGTCAATGTCAAAAAAGGACAGTTTCTTGCGCCCTGGGATATGAAAAATGTTCTTAAAAAGGTGACAGAAAGTGGCAATTATAATGTGATGGCTTGTGAACGTGGTGTTTCTTTTGGTTACAATACACTCGTATCAGATATGCGATCCTTGCCGATCATGGCAAGTTTTGGGGCACCGGTTATTTTTGATGCTACCCATTCTGTTCAACAGCCAGGTGATCGAGGTATTTCTACAGGTGGCCAGCGTAAGTTTGTAGAACCATTAGCACGAGCTGCAGTTTCTGTTGGTGTTGCTGGTGTTTTTATTGAAATTCACCAAGATCCTGATAACGCGCCATCTGATGGGTCAAATATGTTAAAACTTACCGATCTTTTCGGCTTTCTTGAAAGATTGCAAGCTTTTGATCGGATTGCAAAAAAGTTTTCGGGATATAATTAATTGATGATAATGAGTCCAAGTGCCGGATATTTCTCTCTTCAAAAAAGCATATGAGTAAAAGAAAAATAAAATTTATCCAAAAATGCTAGGAGGCATTTTTTTCATAGCGTTTAATTTAAAAAGATTTGATAGAAAGGATACACTCCATGAGTGTCATTGTTAATATTATTGGCCGGGAAATTCTTGACAGCCGTGGTAACCCAACGGTTGAAGTTGATGTTTTGCTGGAAGATGGTCGTTTTGGTCGTTCAGCAGTTCCTTCAGGTGCATCGACTGGTTCTTACGAGGCAATTGAATTGCGTGATGGTGGTGCACGTTACCAGGGTACAGGTGTCAAAAAAGCTGTTAAGGCTGTCAATGGTGAAATTTTAGAAAAACTGGTTGGATTGGATGCTAAGGAACAAATGAATATTGATCAAACCATGATTACACTTGATGGCACGCCAAACAAAGCTCGATTAGGAGCTAACGCCATTCTCGGCGTTTCGCTTGCTGTTTCCAAGGCTGCAGCTGCTTCCTGTGGTTTGCCACTTTACCGCTATATTGGAGGAACACAAGCCCATATAGTGCCAACTCCAATGATGAATATCATCAATGGTGGAGTACACGCTGATAATGCGATTGACTTTCAAGAATTTATGATTCTTCCTGTAGGGTCAAAAAATTTTAAAGAAGCGGTGCGTTACGGTGCAGAAATTTTTCATGTCTTGAAAACTCGTTTAAAGAGTGCGGGTTATAATACTAATGTTGGTGATGAAGGTGGTTTTGCTCCTGATCTAAGGAATGCCGAGGCTGTGCTTGATTTTATTATGGAATCAATCCAGGAAGCGGGATTTCAGGCAGGTAAAGATATTGCATTGGGTCTTGATTGTGCCGCGACAGAATTTTTTAAGGATGGCAAATATATCTATGAAGGCGGGCGGATAAAACGTGATGCAGAGGCTCAAGCAGAATACCTGAACAGGCTCATTAATACCTATCCAATCATCTCTATCGAAGATGGGATGGCTGAAGATGACTGGAAAGGGTGGAAACAGCTAACGGATCTTGTTGGTAGAAAGTGCCAGTTGGTCGGAGATGACCTGTTTGTGACTAATTCGGTTCGTTTGCGCGATGGTATTGAAATGGGGATTGCAAATTCTATTTTGGTTAAGGTCAACCAGATAGGTACTCTGAGTGAAAGTCTCGATGCAGTTGAGGTAGCCCATAAGGCGGGTTACACTGTTGTCATATCACATCGTTCAGGTGAAACAGAAGATTCAACTATTGCAGATCTTGCCGTCGCAACAAACTGTGGGCAGATAAAAACAGGTTCGCTCGCCCGTTCCGATCGCCTTGCCAAATATAATCAGCTTATCCGTATTGAAGAGGAATTAGGGGCACAGGCGCATTATGCCGGTGTTTCTGCTTTTCGTATCAGATAAGGAATTAAGTATAGTAAGTCAGTTAAACCATTGTGAGTCAGTCAGTTAAACCATTGTGAGTCAGTTAAACCATTGTGAGATGTTTTCTAGATCACGCAGTGAATTGGAAATATTGAAGTCATGGGCTGGCCATGTTAATAATCTCAGCAATGATTATTGATGTGTATTTTGCTAAAATTATGGAACAGATGTTAAATACATAAAATAAAGATCAGTAGGGAGATTTCTATTCAGATTTGGTGAAATCTGGGAGAAGGGGTACTGCAAATAGGGTATATTATTCTATGTGGACCAAACAAAAACGCCGAACAAACAGGAGTCGGTTTATTCTTCCAGTTTTGACTTTTGGCGTTCTTTCCTATTTTGGTTATCATCTTTATCATGGTGAATATGGTCTTTATTCGCGTATTGCGCTCGAAAAACGCATTGCTTTTCTTAATCTTGAACTAAAAAAACTCGAAGATTTGCGCAGCTTGCTTGAAAGAAAAAATTCTTCCCTTCGTGATGGTACGATTGAGAAAGATATGTTGGATGAGTATATCAGAAAGAATCTAAATCTCGCGTCTCCTAACGAGCTTAGCATCATAATATCTAAATCCGCTATTATAAATTAAATAAAATAAGATTGAAAAAATAATAAAAACATTAGGTTATTCACTTGTTAATTTCCCACTACCCGCTTGTAACTTTATTGACGACAGCGTACTTTGAGAAAATCTATCATAGGGAGTAGAATATGGCAGCGAAGACTCAGGAAATGTCTGATAAGGCAGTACAGAGCGCTCTATCTAGTGCAATCAAACCACTTCAACCTGTTGAATTTACGAAAAAAGAAGAACTTGATGTCTACCGCGAAATGCTGCTGCTCCGACGTTTCGAAGAAAAAGCTGGTCAACTTTATGGTATGGGCCTTATTGGTGGATTCTGTCATCTTTATATTGGACAAGAAGCAATTATTGTAGGTATGTTAAAAGCTACTAAAAAGGGTGATCAAATTATTACTTCCTATCGTGATCATGGACATATGCTTGCTGTAGGAATGAACCCTCGTGGTGTTATGGCAGAACTTATGGGGCGTAGAGATGGCTTTTCCAAAGGCAAAGGTGGTTCTATGCACATGTTCTCGAAAGACAAAAATTTTTACGGCGGTCATGGTATTGTCGGTGCCCAGGTACCGCTTGGTACAGGGCTTGCTTTTGCAAATCATTATCGTAACAATAACAATGTTTCCCTAATTTTTTTCGGTGACGGAGCAGTTAATCAAGGGCAAGTCTATGAGAGTTTTAATATGGCTTCATTATGGAAGTTGCCGGTTATTTATGTGATTGAAAATAACCAATACGCTATGGGAACATCTGTTATTCGAGCATCAGCAGAAACAGATTTATCTCGCCGAGGTCTTTCATTCGAGATTCCTGGCATTGTAGTTGATGGTATGGATGTGCGTTTAGTCAAGGCGGTCGCTGATGAAGCTCTTGCCTGGGCACGTGCCGGAAATGGGCCGATCATTCTTGATATGCAAACATATCGCTATCGTGGCCACTCTATGTCCGATCCAGCGCAATATCGCAGTAAGGAAGAAGTTCAAAAAGTTCGTACTGAGCATGATGCTATAAATCAAGTAAGGCAGCGTTTGCTTGAAAAAGGATGGATTATCGAAAGTGCTTTAAAGGAAATAGATGAAGGCGTCTGTGCAATTGTTGCGGACGCGGTAAGTTTTGCACAAAGCAATCCTGAACCAGATGTTTCTGAGCTCTATACGGATATTTTGGTATGAAGAAAGAGAAGATATGGCTATAGATGTTTTGATGCCTGCGCTTTCTCCTACGATGGAAGAAGGTACGATTTCCAAATGGGTTAAAAAAGAAGGTGATAAGGTCATGATCGGTGATGTAATTGCCGAGATTGAAACAGATAAGGCAACAATGGAAATCGAAGCCACTGATGATAGTATCATCGGTAAGATACTGGTGCCAGAAGGTACGGAAGGCGTGAAGGTGAATACGCGTATTGCTGTTCTCTTGCAAGAAGGAGAAAGTGCAATAGATATCGATAGACATGCAGTATTAAAGCCTACATCTTTATCTTCTATTCCTGTTCAATCTGCGAGTATTCCAAATACGGAAATGCAGATGCTAACTGTACGTGAAGCGTTGCATGATGCCATGGCTGAAGAAATGCGGCGCGATGAAAATGTTTTTCTTATAGGTGAGGAAGTTGCGCAATATCAGGGAGCTTATAAAGTATCACAGGGCCTTTTAGAGGAATTTGGTGAACGTCGTATTGTTGATACACCAATTAGCGAACATGCTTTTGCTGGCCTTGGGGTTGGGGCTGCTTTCGCCGGGTTGCGTCCTATTGTTGAGTTCATGACCTTTAATTTTGCTATGCAGGCAATTGACCAGATTATCAATTCTGCTGCTAAAACTCGATATATGTCTGGCGGACAAATGTCAGCATCGGTGGTATTTCGGGGACCTAACGGTGCTGCAGCACGCGTTGCCGCTCAGCATTCACAGTGCTATGCCGCTTGGTATGGGCATATTCCGGGATTGAAAGTAATTATGCCTTATACAGCGGCGGATGCCAAAGGTCTTCTCAAGGCCGCAATTCGTGATGACAATCCTGTTATTTTTCTTGAAAACGAAATGCTCTACAACCATCAGTTTGAAGTACCAAAGCTTGATGATTTTGTGCTACCGATCGGTAAGGCACGTATCCATAAGGTTGGTAATGATGTCACATTGGTTGCCTTTGGTGCAGGTATGCGTTATGCAGTCGAAGCTGTTAACGAGTTGATGAAAATGAATATTGACGCAGAGCTTATTGACCTTCGTACCATCCGGCCAATGGATATATCGACTATTATTGAATCAGTAAAAAAAACCGGCCGTCTTGTGACTGTTGAGGAGGGTTTTCCGCAATCGTCTGTCGGGACGGAAATTGCAACTCGTGTTATGCAACAGGCTTTTGATTGGTTAGATGCACCGATTCTAACCATTGCCAGCAAGGATGTGCCTATGCCTTATGCTACAAATCTTGAAAAGGCTGCCTTGCCAAGTGTTTCCGAAGTGATTGATGCTGTTCGGGCCGTTACTTATAAATTGTAAAGGAGCGGAGTTAAATGCCAGTAGAGATTACCATGCCTGCGCTTTCTCCTACAATGGAGGCAGGAAATCTGTCAAAATGGTTTGTCAAGGAAGGTGATAAAATAAATCCAGGTGATATAATTGCCGAGATTGAAACCGATAAGGCGACAATGGAAATCGAAGCAGTAGATGAGGGTGTCCTTGCCAGGATTATTTTTCCAGACGGAACACAGGGAATCAAGGTTAATTCTGTCATTGCCCTGCTTGTTGAAGAGGATAGAGATGTTAAAGACATTGCTGAAATTTCTGCTCCGCAAGAGCCTAAGGTTCTAAAAGTAGCGACAAACCTTTCTGTCAATGCCATGATGTTAAGTGATGTAAAAAAAGAGATACGGGTATTTTCTTCTCCTCTAGCCCGACGTTTGGCAGCGAAGGCGGATATCGACATTGCTTCAATTCCAGGAAGTGGCCCGCATGGACGGGTTGTGAAGAGTGATGTTGAAAGCATGATAAAGCTTAGGGATCATTCTTCTGTACCAGAGATAGAAGAGCATTGTACACCGCCTTTAGCACATTCTAATGATGCTATTCTTAAACTTTTTACACCAGGTGAATACACAATTATCCCACATAATGGAATGCGTAAGACAATTGCTAGACGATTGGTTGAATCAAAACAGACTGTGCCGCATTTTTACGTAACGATTGATTGTGAATTAGACGCATTGTTGGAGCTGAGACTTAGTATCAATAAGGCAGCTCCTATGAAAAAAACAGATGATGCTTCTATACCGACCTATAAGATATCAATCAATGATATGATCGTTAAGTCAGTTGCTCTAGCATTAAAAGAGATTCCAGATGCTAACGTTTCATGGCTTGACAGTGGTGTACTACGCCATATTTGTGTTGATATTGGAGTGGCAGTTGCGATTCCTAATGGGCTGATTACGCCGATTGTGCGCCACGCTGATGAGAAATCTTTGCAGACAATCTCTAATGAAATGAAATCTCTGGTCAAGCGAGCACGACAGCGTAAACTCAAGCCTGCAGAATATCAAGGTGGCAGTACGGCTATTTCTAATATGGGTATGTTCGGGGTCAAGGAATTTTCTGCTATTCTCAATCCACCACAAGCGACAATTTTTGCAATTGGTTCAGGAGAAAAAAGAGTTCTTGTCAAGGATGATGCCATTAAAGCTGTAACTGTAATGTCAGTAACAATTTCGGTTGACCATCGGGTAATTGATGGTGCTTTAGCGGCTGAGCTTGCGCAGACTTTTAGAAGATTAATTGAAAATCCATTGACAATACTAATCTAGGTCTAACTGTAATGATCATCTTACACTGCAGGTGTAGTATCTTCCGAAATCTTAAATAATAGAATACTTCTCCATGGAGGAAAATTATGTCGGGAATTTATGACATAATCGTAATTGGCTCTGGTCCAGGTGGCTATGTAGCGGCAGTCCGTGCGGCACAACTAGGGTTTAGAACGGCTATTGTTGAGCGTGAGCATCTAGGAGGAATCTGTCTGAATTGGGGATGCATACCGACTAAAGCCCTATTGCGTTCTGCTGAGATTAAGCATCTCGCTGAACATATTAAGGAATATGGTCTAAAACTTGAAGGTTCTATCAGTGCTGATATCAAAGCAATAGTCGCGCGTTCACGTAGAGTTTCGGGTCGCTTGAACAACGGTATCAATCTTCTAATGAAAAAAAATAAAATTAATCTCATCTGGGGAGAAGCAAAGCTAGTACGTGCTGCAACCAGCGGACAGTTGGCTAAAATTATTGTCGGAAATTCGTCGAAACTAGCCATGGAGCCGCAACATCCCATTCCAAAGGAAGTGTTGGGTGAAGGTATTTATGAAGCAAAGCATATTATTGTTGCTACCGGTGCTTGCCCAAAAACCCTTCCAGGCATGGAACCAGATGGTAACCTAATTTGGAGTTATTTTGAGGCAATGATACCGAAAACAATACCGAAATCCTTAGTGATTGTGGGATCAGGAGCAATCGGTATCGAATTTGCTTCTTTTTATCGATCCATGGGTAGTGAGGTCACGGTAATTGAAGTGTTAGCGCAGATTATGCCACTTGAAGACGCTGAAATTTCTGCGTTTGCTCATAAGCAGCTTGAAAAGCGCGGTATTCGAATTCTAACCAGGGCACAAATTGATAGGGTGGATAAAGGAGGTCATTTCGTTACTGTGTATATTGAAGTTGATGGCAAAATGCAGACTATTAGTGCAGAACGTCTAATTTCTGCAGTTGGTGTACAGGGAAATATTGCAAATATTGGGCTTGAAATATTGGGTGTTAAAACCGAGCGTGGTTGTATTATTGTTGATGAATGGGGATGTACCAATGTTTCTGGTATTTACGCAATTGGTGATGTGACAGGGCCACCGATGCTTGCCCATAAAGCAGAGGAAGAAGGTGTGATCTGTATTGAAAAGATTGTTGGTTTAAAAACAGTTCGTTCACTAGATAAGGATAAAATTCCTGGCTGTATTTATTGCATGCCACAACTAGCTTCAGTTGGATTGACAGAGGCAAAAGCAAGAGAAATTGGTTATGATATTCGTATCGGGCGCTATTCTTTTGCAGTCAATGGTAAAGCCATCGCTCTTGGTGAGGATCAAGGGTTTGTTAAAATTATCTTTGATAAAAAGAATGGTCAGCTTCTTGGCGCCCATATGGTTGGGGCAGAGGTAACGGAGCTGATTCAGGGATTTGTGATTGCTATGAATCTTGAAACAACCGAAGAAGAACTGATGCATACAGTGTTTCCACACCCGACTTTATCAGAAATGATGAAGGAAAGTGTACTAAATGCTTATGGCATCGCGCTGAATGCATAACTTCAGTAATGAGAAAGAAAATGTCTACATAAAAAAGATTCTTCTATGAGCAATAATTATAAGGAAAAATCATGGTTACGGTGCTTGATACGGTCAACCGACGTGTCCGTCATCCGGAAAAGGCGCACAGGCAAGATAATAAAGTACTGAAAAAACCGGATTGGATACGTGTCCGAGTACCAAGATCAAAGCTTTATACCAAGACTAGCGATATTGTTCATGCAAACAAATTGGTTACGGTATGTAAGGAGGCTTCTTGCCCAAATATGGGCGAATGTTGGCATCAAGGTCATGCAAGTTTTATGATCATGGGTGAAATTTGTACCCGTGCCTGTGCTTTCTGTAATGTGACAACTGGTATTCCTTTTCCTCTTGATAAAGATGAACCGAAGAGGATCGCTAGAGCAATTCAGCAGATGAGTCTAAAGCATGTGGTAATTACCTCAGTTGACCGTGATGATTTGCCTGATGGTGGTGCGCAGCATTTTGCTGAAGTTATTCAGGCTATTCGCAAGCAGACACCAAAGACAACAATCGAAATTCTAACTCCTGATTTTCGACATAAGGAGGGTGCATTAGAAATCATAGTCGCTGCACGCCCTGATATTTTTAACCATAATCTGGAAACTGTGCCATCCAAATATCTCAGTGTGCGGCCAGGTGCTCGATATTTTCATTCTATTCGCTTATTGCAACGAGTCAAGGAGCTTGATCCTTCTATCTTTACAAAATCGGGTATTATGATTGGTTTGGGCGAGGAGCGCAATGAAGTGCTTCAGCTTATGGATGATCTTCGTGTAGCTAATGTTGATTTCATGACTATTGGCCAATATCTTCAGCCAACACGCAAACATCATCCAGTTATCTGTTTTATCCCTCCAGATGAATTTAATTCATACGCGACAATCGGTAAGAGCAAAGGTTTTCTGTATATGGCATCAAGTCCATTGACTCGCTCCTCTCATCATGCAAGTGACGGTTTTGAAAAACTGAAGGTTGCTCGTGCAGCACAGCTTGCTTCTAGGCGCTGAATGATAATGCCACGTTTCAACACGGAGAAATATATCCATCATCCCAGAGAAAAAATGTTTGCGTTGGTTGCGGATATTGAGCACTATCCTGAATTCCTACCTATGTGTAAGGACTTGATTATTCGGTCTAGTCAGAAACAAGATAGCAAGACATTTCTTATTGCGGATATGACAGTTGGTTATAAGCTCGTTCGTGAGACATTTACCACACAGGTTTATTTAAGACCGGAAGAAAATCGGATTGATGTGCAGTATGTTGATGGTCCTTTCCGGTATCTTGAAAACCGCTGGCTATTTTTACCGATGGAAAATAAGAACGTCTGCCGGCTTGAATTTTTCATTGAATATGAATTCAAAAATTCGATATTCAGCCTGATGATGGGATCAATGTTTGATGCAATCTTTTGCAAATTCACTAATGCGTTTGAAAAACGAGCCAATGAAATTTACGGTATAGAAAATTGAGTACTTATGTCATAACGTAGAGCTCTGTTGCAATCTTCCAAGATTGAACGGAAATTTAGCGACCGGTGTTTTATTAAAAAATTGTTCTTCTTATTATAACGTACCCATGCTTCAAGAGGCCAAGAAGCTTTATGCGGCAGATGTAGGTACTACTGTCTATCTTGATAGCTCTTCTTTGATTCGTAAGCCTTAAATTGGCATACCTAAAACTTATCCGACAACAATTGTATCAAAATTATACATGCCTAGGAATGAATGGTGCTAAGCAGATCCCTGCTCAACAAAGATAATCAGACATTAAGGCGATTTATTTGTGGTTTGATAATTAAAAATATGGATAAAATCGCTAACTGTAGGTATACAAAACCTTTAAAAA